>CAZJEX010000001.1:0-412658 GCA_964545155.1 uncultured Desulfobulbus sp.
AGGTAACACTACAATTTAAAAGAAGAAATAGGATCTATTACGTATATAGACTGATATTTTTTTGGGTTAGTTGTCAGATTTGACGAAACGCGAGATACCTATTAATCACCTAGTTGTTCACATGAACGGGGAGGGCACCCGTTACAAGGCACCCCGTTTGCCTGGACGCAAGGCTTTATTCGCTTCAACCGCTTCGAATCCAAAAGAAAAGCCGCTTCCCGGAAAGGAAGCGGCTTTTCTTTTGGACTGCACTCAAAAAAGACGACCGGTCAATCGGTACGCCTAGGACTTCTTTTCACCCCAGGTGCTCCAAGGCAATCTTCAGCATCCGGCGCACCGGTTCGGCCGCGCCCCAGAGCAACTGGTCGCCGACGGAAAAGGCGCTGAGGTATTCAGGCCCCAGGTTCATCTTGCGCAGACGGCCCACCGGGATATCGAGGGTACCGGTGACCCGGGCTGGGGTCAATTCCTTCAAGGTCTGTTCCTTGGTGTTGGCCACCAGGTAGGCCCATTGGTTGTGACCGGCGATGGCCTGCTCGATCTCGGCCAGGGGGATATCTTTTTTCAGCTTGATGGTAAAGGCCTGACTGTGGCAACGCATAGCCCCAATACGAACGCAGCAACCGTCGATGGGGATCGGCTGGCCGGTAAGGCCGAGAATCTTGTTGGTTTCGGTGACGCCCTTCCACTCCTCGCGGGTCTGGCCGTTCTCCATGAGGGTGTCGATCCAGGGGATGAGGCTGCCGGCCAGCGGCGCGCCAAAATTGGCGACCGGAAAGGCAGGGTTGCGCAGGGTCTCGACCACGTTGCGGTCCAGGTCGAGGATGACCGAGGGATGATCCAGCAGGTTTTCGGCATTCTCGCCGACCAACCGCATCTGATCCACCAGCTCGCGCATGTTCTTGGCCCCGGCCCCGGAGGCGGCCTGATAGGTCTGGCTGGTGATCCACTCCACCCAGCCCTGCTCGAACAGTCCTCCCAAGGCCATCAGCATCAGGGAAACCGTGCAGTTGCCGCCGATGTATTTCTTGATCCCCTTGGCCAGCCCCTGGTCGATGACCTTGCGATTCACCGGGTCAAGGACGATAATGCTATCCTCATCCAGGCGCAGTTTGGAGGCAGCATCGATCCAGTAGCCCTGCCAGCCCAGCTGCATCAATTGCGGGTAGACCTCGGCGGTATAGCTGCCGCCCTGGCAGCTGAGAATGATATCGAGCTCCTTGAGCAGGGCCGGATTGTTGGCGTCGAGCAGTTCATAGACCCTGCCGCCCACCGTCGGGCCCGCCTGACCGGCCTGGGAGGTGGAAAAAAACCGGGGCTCGTAGCCGTTAAAATCCCCTTCCTGCCGCATCCGCTCCATGAGCACGGAGCCGACCATGCCGCGCCAGCCAACAATACCTACTTTTTTCATAGCTTCCTTCCGCTGTTGATCACGATCCGATTCTGCGATGATCGTGAGACGTTATTGAATACGAAAATATTTCTTCAACTCTTCGGCAATCACCGGGGCCACCGAATAAATCTGCAAGAGACCATCGCTCTCCCGCCCCGGATAGGTATCGGCGCCAATGATGCAGCCGATGCCCTTTTCGACAAACCGTTCGCGAGCCCCTCCGGACAACACCAGATGACTGGCCATGACCATCACGCCGATCGCCCCGGCCTGATAGCAGCGGTCCACGGTCTGGAGCATAGAACCGCCGGTGCGGATCATATCGTCGCAGATGATCGCGGTCCGCCCCCTGACCGCGCCGGACAACTGGCCGACAATGGTCTGGTCGACATCGTAGCGGTCCTTGTTGGCGGCGGTATGCGGGCAACCCAGCAGGCCCGCCAGCCGCGCCACCCGCTTGCTGAAGCCGTAATCAGGCGACACCAGGACGATATTCTCCAGGTGCAGCTGCTGGATTTTTTCGGCGGCCACCCGTTCGGTCCAAAGGTGACGGGTACGGACCTCGCCGGTATGGGCGTGCATCACCGATTCCGAATGGAGATCGAGAAAGGCGACGTAATCGGGCCGGGCCCGGAAAATCTGCCGAGTGCGGGTGATGCCCTTGGGGATCTCGCCCGACTCCGGCTTGGCCCGCTCCATGGTGGAATAGCCCAGATAGGGGATGACCACGTTGACCGACAGGGCGTTCCAGTAGCGGGCCCCGGCAATCAAATCGATCAATTCCTGGTGGGCGGTGTCATCCGGCGTATTGGCGATGATCACCAGGTCATGGCCGGCGATATCCCGGGGAAAGGCGTGAAACAGCTCGCCGTCGGCAAAGGTCCGGGTGATCATTTCGGTCACCGGAACATCGAGTTCCCGGGCAACGTCGGCGGCCATGCGGGCAGCGCTGCGGTTGCTGATGAGGATAAGATTTTTCCGTCCTGGCATATCTCTCCCTCCCTGGATTTACTTGGCCGCCAAAATCTCCCTGACCACGGCATCGCCCATGGCGGCGGTGGAGACCGGGCTGACGCCGGCGGTGGCGATATCCCGGGTCATGATCTTTTTATCCAAAATCGCGGCCACCGCAGCCTCGATGGCGGCCGCAGGCTCGTCCAGCCCCAAGCTATACTTGAGCATCATCGCCGCCGACAAAATCTGGGCAATCGGATTGGCGATGCCAAGGCCTGCGATATCAGGGGCGGAGCCGCCAGCCGGTTCAAACAGACCGAATTTCGAACTATTGAGACTGGCCGAAGCCAGCATGCCCATGGAACCGGTGAGCATGGCCGCCTCATCGGAAATGATATCGCCAAACATGTTGCCGCAGAGCATGACGTCGAACTGATGCGGGTCACGGACCAACTGCATGGTGGCGTTGTCGATATAAATATGATTGAGTTCGACATCGGGGTAGTCCTTGGCGACCTCCTTGACCACCTCGCGCCAGAAGACCATGCAGGTCAGGACATTGGCTTTGTCCACCGAGGTCACCTTGCGACTGCGCAAACGGGCGGCCTCAAAGGCCATACGGGCAATGCGTTCGATCTCGGAGCGCTTGTAGATTTTGGTGTCCCAGGCGCGCTCGTCCGGGCCGCTGCCCTCGCGTCCTTTGGGCTGGCCGAAATAAATGCCCGAGGTCAGCTCGCGCACCACCAGGACATCAAAGCCGTCGCCGACAATGTCCGCCCGAAGCGGACAGGCCGCAGCCAAAGACTTGAACACCTTGGCTGGACGCAGGTTGCAGAAAAGATCGAAATGTTTACGCAGAGGCAACAGCGCCGCCCGCTCCGGCTGCTCGGCCGGGGGCAGGCTTTCCCACTTAGGTCCGCCGACCGAACCAAACAGGATGGCCTCGCTCTGTTCGCAGACCTGCAGGGTCGACGCGGGCAAAGCCTCGCCGTGGTTGTCGATGGCAATGCCGCCGACATCGGCGGCGGTGTAGGCCATGGAAAAACCGAATTTCTGCTGCACCGCATCCAGCACCTTGATGGCCTCGGCCATCACTTCAGGACCGATGCCGTCACCAGCCAAAACCGCAATCTTATGTGCCATAGTATTCCTCGTATCGAGACGGAGTGTTCCGTAGTTGTTGTCGTGGGAAAGAATTAAGTACTACCAGATCAAAGCCATTTATTCCAGCAAGAAGTATCAGCGGATCGCCACCATTGCCAGCAGTCGCGGGACCTTAGTAAGCGGCAGAATCAAGGCCTTGGTTTCGAGGATCTGCCAGGGGCCGCAAGCCATCTCCCCGATCCCGGCCAGGGCTTCCACACGGGCGAGCATGAGGATCACCTTGGTTTCGGGGGTGACCAGCGGCCGCACCAGGGGCAAGAAAAGACTCGGCTCGGCCACCGCACGGCTGGTAATATGGGAAAACCGCCCCTGCCAATCGCTTGCATGGGGCTCGATCCGGTCAGCCACCACCTCGACATTGCGCAGTTGCAGGGTGCGGATGAGGTGACGAAGAAAGGAAACCCGTTTCTGACGTGGCTCCACCAGAGTGAAACGGGCCGTGGGCAGGACGCAGGCCAGTACCAGGCCGGGAAAGCCGGCGCCGGTACCGACATCAAGGAGATGAACGGGACCGCTCCCCTCCCCTTGCAGCAGCGGCAGCAGGCTGAGCGAATCGAGAAAATGGTTGGCCAGGACCTGGAGTTCCGGGGTGTCCCGGGCGATCAGGTTGATCCGCTGGCTCCATTTAGCCAGCTCGGCCAGGTAAACCAGGAGCCGCTCGCACTCCTCCCCACCAAGGACGATGCCCAGTTCCCCGGCCCCATCCTGAAGGAGGCGGCGCTTATCGCTCACCGACCCGAACCGCCACCGAATTACCGTGGGCAGTCAACCCCTCAAGCGCGGCCAGCCGCCGGATATGGACACTGTCGGCCTCCAGGGCCTGGCGAGAATAGGAGATGATCGAGCTCTTTTTCAAGAAGGTCTCCACCCCCAGAGCCGAGGAGATCCGAGCCGTGCCCATGGTCGGCAGGACATGGTTGGGACCGGCGACATAATCACCGGCCGCCTCCGGGGTCCAGGAACCAAGGAAAATCGCGCCAGCGTGGCGGATGCGGGGCAGCCATTGCCAGGGTTCCTGAATCTGCAGTTCGAGATGTTCGATAGCGATCTCATTGACCAGCCCGATGGCCTCTTCCAAACTGTCGACCAGCAGAATCAAGCCCCGATCCGCCAGGGCGGTGCGGGCGATATCGGCCCGCGGCAACAGCGGCAGCTGCCGTTCCAGCTCCATGGCCACCTGGGTCGCCAGTTCCGGGCTGGTGGTAATCACCATGGCCAGGGCCTGGGGATCGTGCTCGGCCTGAGCCAGCATGTCAGCGGCAACAAAGGCGGCTTGGGCAGTTGCATCGGCCAGAATGAGGACCTCGCTGGGACCGGCGATCATATCGATCCGCACCCGCCCCATCACCTGTCGCTTGGCCTCGGCCACATACTGGTTGCCCGGCCCGACGATCACATCCACCGGGGCGATGGTGGCGGTGCCAAAGGCCAGGGCGCCGATGGCCCAGGCCGAGCCGACCTTATAAACTTCAGTAATCCCGATCTCCCGGGCCGCCACCAGCAGGGCTGGGCTGACGCCTCCCTCGGGATTGGGCGGGGTCACCATCACCCGGCGGGCCACACCGGCAATCTGGGCCGGAATGCCGTTCATCAGCACCGAAGAGACCAACGGGGTCGACCCCTCCTTGCCGCCGGGCACATAGAGCCCGGCACTATCCACCGGCCGCACCAATCGACCGGTGATGGTGCCATCCTCGCGGGTCAGCATCCAGGAATCCTCAAGCTCGCGCTCATGGAAGGTGCGGATGCGGTCAGCGGCAAACCGCAGGGTCTCGCGGAAGTCCGAATCCACCGCCTGCTCCGCCCGGTCGAATTCCTCGAGGCTGACCCGGAGGGTTTCCAGGGTCATGGCCGGGCAGTCGAATTGCCGGCAATAGTCGAGCAGAGCGGCATCCCCGTCCTGCCGGACCCTGGCAAGGATGGCGTCCACCGCGGCCCGGCAACCGGTGTCGGCCTCCTCGGCGAATCGATTACGCAGGGCCTGCATGTATTGTTGCCCTTGCGGAGAATTGCTCCGTAATGTCTGTATCTTCATGTTCAGGTCACCTGCGTCCATATCGTTTACGATATAAACCGAAAAACGGTCTCCGGTTAAAAAGCCGTGTTATTAGCACGAAGGGGCTTGGCTTGTCAACATTTGACCCCGTCGCTTATGGGCGTGTACCGACTCAACCGCCGTGGCGGTGGAACCACTTCTCCACCTCCTGGGCGGAAAAGGTTTTGACCACCGGGCGACCATGGGGACAGTGGGAGAAAACCTCGCCGGCCTCCATCTGCTGGAGGAGTTTGAGCATCTCCACCGGCTGCAGCCGGTTGCCGGCCTTGATCGCCGCCTTGCAGGCCATGGAGGCCAACAGGTCGTCGACCGCCTGGGGCACGGGCCGGTTTCCCTCGGTCTGCACCGTCCCCCTGAGGCCGTCCAAGACCTCCCGCAGCAGGGCTCCCGGGTCGATGTGACTGACCAGGGCCGGCACGCTTTTGATCACATAGGTAGTATCGCCAAAAAAGTCGGCCTCCATTCCCAAGGCCGCCACCTCGACCGGTCGACGCTCCAGGGTTTCCGCCTGCACCGGCGTCAATTCGACGGTCACCGGAAACAGCAGGGCTTGTCGAGGCACTTTGGCCGCCAGATATCCCTGGCGCAGCTGCCCGTAGAGGAGCCGTTCATGGGCGGCATGCTGGTCGATGACGAAGAATTCGCCGTCCTTTTCACAGAGCAGGTAGAGGGAGAACAACTGACCGATCAGGGTCAGGCCGGCATACGACTCCATCGGGCCCTGGGCGATCGGGCGAAGTGCCGGGACACATTCCAAGCTTGCGTCGGACAGACAGGTCGTTTCCACGGGGCTGGCAACCTCAGGCGTGAAGACTGATCTCGACGGCAAGGACGCCTGGTGCCGGATCGGTTCGGCGGTGGTCAGGGGGGCGTCAGGGGTCGCTGCCGACCGGAGCGGCGGCTGCCCCTCCGATTCCGGATGCCATGCTGTTGGTCGTGGCGGCGGGGGGGTAAAGAGGCTGGCGCGAAGGGTTTGCTGATACTCGCCCATGCTGGCCGCCACCCGGTCGACGACAAAACGATGGACCCTCTCACCGTTACGAAAACGAATCTCGCGCTTGGAAGGATGGACATTGACATCGACCTGATCGGGCGAGATCGTCAAGAGCAAGGCGCCCGCAGGCTGGTAGCCTTTCATGAGGAACCCCTGCAGGCCCTCGTGGACCGCATGCCGAAGCATCCCATCCTGCACCGGCCGGTTATTGACCAGCAGCCGCAGCCGGGCCGCAGCGGTTGCGGTGGTTTCGGGCAGAAGCAGGTGCCCGGCCAAGGTTATCTCCCCGCTCTCGTCGGACCCACTCGAATGCAGCGGCAGCAAACGTCCCTGGGAGCGGAAAACCGAGCGAACCCGCTGCTCCAGATCGTCCTCCGCTTGATAGTGCAACACCTCCCGCCCGTCGACCTGGAGGCTGAAGCCGGTGTGTGGATGGGCCAGCGCCTGGTTCTTCACCACTTCTTCGATATGATGCATCTCGGTGCGGGAAGATTTGAGAAATTTTTTCCGCGCCGGCATGTTGCCGAACAGATGCCGCACTTCGATCACCGTGCCCCGGGCGCAGCCATCCTGATGCACCGCCTGCAGGCTGCCGTAGCGAATCTCTGCCCTGGTGCCGAGGTCATGCTCGCGGGGCCTTGAAAAGATGGTCATCCAGGAGACCGAGGCGATGCTGGGGATGGCCTCGCCGCGGAATCCCAAGGTGGCGATGGCGGCCAGTTGACCCTCGTCCCAAAGCTTGGAAGTGGCGTGCCGCTCGATACAAAGCAGGACATCGTCGCCGTCCATGCCCAGTCCGTTGTCGGCAATCCGCAGCAGGCCGCTGCCGCTGCCCTCGACGTGGATGTCAATCCGGGTGGCACCGGCGTCCAGGCTGTTTTCCACCAGTTCCTTGACCACCGAGGCCGGCCGCTCCACCACCTCGCCGGCGGCGATCTGGTTGGCTAACTGTTCTGAAAGAATCCGTATTCGTGACACAATGCGTTCAAGTCGAAAGTTGCTTTAGAGATGCTGAAATCGTCCAATCATGGTAACTATCTGGACAAAACTATCAGGCGGTCGGTGCACAGCACGCTTTAGACCAAGCTGCCAGCGCAGGGCGCGCCCTCTTTTTTGAACTCAACACTACCGTTTCTTGCCTTTCTTGTCCACCATACCCGATGCAAAAACAGATCCGCTTCCGGAACCGCCCCCTTTCAAGGGATGGATTCTCGACCAGCGCCATCTCATCCATCTGCTGCTCGCGACCGCCGGGTTGGTGACCCTGCTGATCGGCGTAGTCCTGGCCTGGTTCATGGCGCTCCCCGACATCCGTTCGGTAGAGGATTACCGGCCGCAGGTGGCCACCCTGATCTTTGATCGCAACGGCCGGCCCATCGACGCCATCGCCAAGGAATTCCGGATCGTCATCCCCTACGCCGAAATCCCCCCCCTGCTGCCCCGTGCCTTTGTGGCGGCCGAGGACAGCCGCTACTGGGAGCATACCGGCCTGGACGGCCTGTCGATTTTCCGGGCAGCATTCAATAATCTTCGCTCCGGGCGTAAGAGTCAGGGAGGCTCGACCATCACCCAGCAGGTCACCAGGGCCTTGCTGCTCACCAAGGAAAAAAGCTATCAACGCAAGATCGCCGAGGCGGTCCTCTCCTACCGACTGGAAAAACAGCTGAGCAAAGAAGAAATCCTCTATATTTATCTCAACGAGATTTACCTGGGCGAGGGCGCCTATGGGATCGAAGCGGCGGCCCGGACGTATTTCGGTAAAAAAGCCAGCCAGCTAAGCCTGGGGGAAATCGCCCTCCTGGCCGGTCTGCCGCAGTCGCCGAGCAACTACTCTCCGATCAAGCAGCCGGAAGCCGCCCGGATCCGCCAGCGCTATGTGCTCAACCGGATGGCCGAGGACGGCGTGATCACCGCCGACGACGCCCGCACCGCCTTCGAGAAGGGCTTGCAACTGGCCGGCGACTGGCGAAAATCGATCAACGGCTATTTTGCCCACTATGTCCGCAGCCAGTTGCTCACCCGGTATACCGAGACCGATCTCTACCAGAATGGGCTGGCCGTAGCCACCACCATCGACAGTGACCTGCAACAGGCGGCGGCCCAAGCTGTTGCCAGCGGGGTGGCCAAGGTGGTCGAACGCCACCCGATGCAGGCCCAGCCTCAGGGGGCGCTGGTGGCGCTCGATAGCGGCAGCGGCCGAATCCGGGCGATGATCGGCGGGGTCGATTTCAATGAAAACCAATTCAACCGGGTCATGCAGGCCAATCGCCAGCCGGGCTCGGCGTTCAAGCCCCTGCTGTATGCTGCGGCCCTGGAAAAGGGGATCGCTCCGGGGACCGTCCTTGCCGATGTCCCAATTTCCCTGCCCAGCAACGGCGACACCCGGTGGCAACCACACAATTTCAAAAACGAATACCACGGCTCCCTAACCCTGACCGAAGCCTTGGTCCGATCGAGCAACGTCGGCGCCGTCCGCCTGCTCCAGCAAACCGGCCTGGAAAAAGTCATCGAGCTCGCAAGAAAAATGGGGATTTCAACGCCCCTACAGTCCGATCTGACCTTGGCTCTGGGGGCTTCTCCGGTGTCCATCCTGGAAATGACCGCCGCCTACACCGTCTTTGCCAATCAAGGCATGTACCACGCACCTGTGGGCATCACCCGGGTCAGCGACCGGGATGGCCGGTTCCTACCGTGGCCACAGTCATCCGGCCAACAAGTGCTCTCGAAGGAAACCGCGGCCTGGATCACCGCAACCCTGACCCAGGTGATTGGGCGGGGCACGGGAAAAAACGCCGCCGGCATCCCCGGCGCCAGCGGCAAAACCGGCACCACCGACAACAACGTTGACGCCTGGTTTATCGGCTTCGCTCCGGGTCTGACCAGCGGGGTTTGGATCGGTTATGACCGCAGCACCTCGCTGGGAGAGGGAGAAACCGGCGGTCAGGCCGCCGCACCGGTCTGGAAACAATTCATGCAGCACGCCGTTAACTAAGGGGCTGTCAAAAAATAAGATGGCCAATATTGCGCTCAGGTTTGGGTCATCTTTGGTTGTGGCGACCAGCGCAAAACCGCAGGCGTAGTGGCGCTACGTCGAGGATTTTGCGCTTGAGCCGCAACCAAAGATGGCCCGAAGATGAGATGCAAGATGGGTGTGTTATTTTTTTGACAGCCCCTCAACGAGGTTGAGCCCTATGACCATGCAGGACGCCTTCTTTGTCCAAACTTTCTACAGCGGCACAGCAGCGGCCAAGCTGACTGTAGCCCGGGAACTCCAGGAACGGCACGGACCGGCCATGAAAGCCTGCCCTAAGATCCGGGAGGAACTGGCGCAACTGCACGACCACGCCCTTGCCCTGGAAGCCCACATGCAATCCATGCAACTGGGCCGACTTTGCAGCAGTTGCGCCGCCCAAGCGGACGGTGGCTGTTGCAGCGCCTATATGGCCGACAATACCGACAGCATCATGCTGCTCACCAATCTGCTCCTGGGCATTGAGGTGCACTGCAAATCCAACCATGCAGAAAACTGCTGTTACCTGAGCGAGCAGGGCTGCTTATTTGCGATCAAACCATTTTTCTGCCTGACCTACAACTGCACCCATATCCTCGACAGCGCCGACAGCATAAGCCTTGCGGGGCTGTATAAGCGGGCCGGTGCCGTCATGGGCCAGCAAAGCCAGGTAGAGACCTTGCTGCTTGCGGCGATCAGTCACGACCACATTGAGCAGAAGTCGACTTAAACCCTTCAAAACCGGCAACCTCACCGACGCCCCCACTTCGAGGAGAAATAACATGCCTGTATTCACCCTGCTTCCAACTTCCCTGGGCACCTTTACCCTGGCGGCCGATACAACCGGCCTCTGCGCCCTCTCTTTTCCGGGAGAACCATTCGACTCCGCCAAGTGGCAAAAAGTGGAACTGAAGACGAATCCCCTGCTCCGGGAAACCGGACGGCAGCTGCTGGCCTACCTCAACAACACCCGGCACGATTTCGACCTGCCCCTGTCAATCCAGGGCACCCCATTCCAGCTCCAGGTCTGGCAACAACTCCGCACAATCCCCTATGGGCAAACCCGAACCTATGGCGAACTCGCCGCGCAGGTCGGCGGACGAAACAAGGCCCGGGCCGTGGGCGGTGCGGCCCATGCAAACCCCCTGGCGATCATCATCCCCTGTCATCGGTTGATCGGCGCGCACGGCAACCTGACGGGTTTCGGCGGCGGGCTGCCGATGAAGCAAGCCTTGCTTGCACTGGAAGGTTGCACGATCCAACGCATGAAAAAAACTACGCCGAAGGGCGAAGAGAGAGTACAATCAAAGTCTGTTAGAAAATAACGACAAGCCGTTCTTACCCAACATCCTGCAGCAGGGTGAGGAAAACCGCACAAGGAATAACGCCCTCGGTGCGTCAACTACGCAAACTCAGATCGTAAGGTAAAAAGAAAAATCCGATACGTTGAACGACATCTTTATTTCAGGGAGGAAAATATATGGTGGACATCATCATCGGTTCGATAGCGCCAACCGGATCGCCAACCAACAAACCCCCAGCCAGCGGCGCACCGGTGGAGGCCGAGTTGCTTCATATCCGCGAGCCCCGCCAGCGAATCACCGGCCCCCTTGGCCAGGAACGCCGCAAGCAACCGCGCCAAGACCCTCAAAACGGTAGGGTTATCACCCTACTGATCCCCGATGGCACCATTCTACCGAAAGATCTGGATACAAAAAAATATAAAGTCCTGCTTCGGTTCATAAAGAAATAAAAAAAGGCTCCGGAACGCTTTGCGTTCGGGAGCCTTTTGCTTTGCAGGACGAATCCGATCTCAGAAGGGCCGCAGCACCCAGATGCCGCAGGGGCAGGTGTCGGCGCAGAAGCCGCAGGCGATGCATTTGCTGTCGTCCGAGACATATTCGTAATCCACCCCATCGGGGCCGGCGGGCTTGTCCTGCCGGGTAATGGCCCCAGTGGGGCAAATGGTCTCGCAGAGATGACAGTCGCGACAGGAACCGCAGCTCAGGCAGCGGGCCGCCTGCTGGTCCTCGGTGACCCCGCGGTCGGTGACCGGATCGTAGTGGGCCAGCGTCAGGTCTTCGTAGCGGATCAACTGCTGGCGGAAGGGCAGCCAGGGTTCGCCTTTGAACCGGGCGAGCAGATACTCCGCGGTCCGTTTGCCCGCCCCCAGGGCGTTGGTCGCAAGGCCTGGCCGCTCAACATCGCCGATGGCGAAGATCTTATCGTCGCTGGTCCGGCCGGCATCGTCGGTCTTGACCCAGGCCGCGCCCCCCACCTTGACCACTTCCACCGTCTCCGGCAGAAAAGGCAGACTGGGGATGTCGCCGATGGAAATAATCACCGTCTGGGCCGGAATAAGGGTGCCATCGGCGCAGGCCAGCCCCTCGGCGGTCACCTCCCGGGTCATGACCGGCCACTGGAAGGTGGCGCCCAGGGCTTCGGCCGCCTGCCGTTCCTTGCCAAAGGCCAGGGGTTTCTGGATATCGACCAGCACCACCTGCTCGGCGCCCAACCGGTAGGCCTCGGCGGCCACATCGCAGCCGACGTTGCCGGCGCCGATGATCACCACCTGCTTGCCGGTGGCCATGGGGTGGGCGCTTTTGGCGGCCTTGAGGTAGTCGAGGGCGGGAATGACCCGTTCGTGTCCAGGGAAAGACAGGGTCCGGGGCTGATGGGTGCCGACCGCCACCACCACGGCATCAAAGTTCTGCTTAAGTTCCTCCACTTTTTCCCTGGTCAAACTGACCCCGAGGTTAACATGGAGGTGTTTGGTCTTGAGGAAACGAGCCACCTCGGTCTCCCAAACCGCCTTGGAGAGACGCTCCCAGGGAATGGTCTGGGCTAGTTTACCGCCGAGCACGGTGTCGCGCTCGAAGATGTGGGCCTCGACCCCGTTCAAAGCCAGATGCCAGGCCGCCGCAATCCCGGCGGGACCACCGCCGATGATGGCCACCCGTTTACCGGTGGCCGGCAGCGCTTCCGGCGGATCGACCATCGGTACCGCCCGCCCGAGCACGGAGGCGTCGATACTGTAATCGACCTTTTCCCGGCTGCAATTCTGAATACAGAGATTGGGGCAGATCGTGCCGCAGACCGAGGCTGGAAAGGGCGTGTAGCGCAGCAACATTTCGTAGGCTTCGACATTGCGGCCTTCCCGGATCATCCGCAACCGATCGATGGTCGGGATGTGGATCGGGCAATAAAAGGTACAGGGCGCGGCACTGTTGCGGTTGTTCCAGAACGGTTTTTTCCGTCGAAAATCACCGGTTTCGACCACGCCGATCAGGCTGCGTTCCAACCCGGGCGCGATGTCGCGCAACGGATCGCCGCCACCGAAGGCCTGATCCCATATCCGACGCCGGAACTCGGCCATCGGCATGGGGCCAGAGAACATCAGGGCCCGCTCCTGGGGGGTAATCGCCACCAGCACGTTCCACTCCGCGCGCACCGAGAGCGACTTCAGCAGTTCCGGCCGGTCGATCTTAGCCAGATATTCGGGCAACCGCTCGATCAACCACTGCCAATCCGCATCATCGGGGGGGATCAATTTGGCATTGGTCTTGGAATAGGAGTCGTCGATTTTGCCCCGGAAAAAAATCTTGCCGCCGACCATGCCGACACAAGGCCGATAGCCGAGCACATTCTCAGCATTCTTGGGGTTAACCCCGCAGACCACGCCCAGGCCACCGCAGTTGAATTCGGCAAAGGTATCGCCCACCGAGCCCAGGACCCACATTTCCGGGCGCTCATGCTCGGGGTTCCACTTGGTCATGGTCAGACCGCGGGCGCCGATACTGCCGCCGATCATCACCCGGCCGCCGGCCATGGCGTTGCAGACGCCGTTGGTGGCATCGCCTTTGACAATTACATCCGCCCCGATGTTGAGGTAACCGACATCGTCGGAGGATGAACCCTCGCAGATGATGGTGGCGCCTTTCAGGCCCATGCAGCCAAGTCGCTGACCGGCCGGTCCTTTTACCCGGAGGGTCAAGGGCCGGTCGACCGAACCGAGCCGCAGGCCGATATTATGCTGGCCAAACGATTCGAGGAGCAGTTCGTCGGCAACCGCGGCTGCGGCCCGGACCTCCTCTTCGAAGATCTTGGAGGAGATTCGCTGGTTGTTGGCATCTTTGCCGCGGACCGTGAGTATGGTATGTTTTGCTTCGCTCATAATATTTCAGGGTACTGGTGGTGAATTCCTGTGTCAGCAGATGTAATCAATCTGCAACCGATCCGCGATGGCTTGATCGTCAACGCCCAAAGCGTCGGACATCCCGATGGGCAAACTCTGGGAGCGACCAAGCGGTGCCATGATCTTCTTCATCTCGGTGCGAATGGACATGAAGGTATCGACCACTCGCTGGGCGACCTCGTCGGGATCCAGGCGGCGGAACAGTTTCTCGTTCTGGCTGGTGATCCCCTTGGGACAGATGCCAACATTGCAGACATTGCACCGTCCCATCTCGTTGCCAAGACAACCGGCGGCACTTTGCATGATGTACTTGCCGATATGGACACCGGATGCGCCAAGCATGATCAACGCCATGCCGTTCTGGGTGACATTGCCGTTTTTGCCGATACCGCCGGCGGCAAACAGCGGAATCTCGTTCTGCCGTCCCTGGCGGACCAGATCGAGGTAACATTCCCGCAGGTTGGAGGCGATCGGGTGGCCGGTGGCATCCATGCTGACGTTGTAGGCCGCGCCGGTGCCGCCGTCGATGCCGTCGATCAGCAGACCACCGGCATAGGGGTTGCGCACCAGGTTATTGAGCACCGCCTTGGACGAAGTCGAGGCCGAGATCTTGGGATAGACCGGCACCCGGAAACCAAAGGCCATGGACATGGTCTGGATCATCTTCATAACGCTTTCCTCAATCGAGTAGAGCGTCTGATGGACCGGCGGCGAAGGCAGATCGACCCCTTCGGGCACACCGCGCAACCGGGCGATCAGTTTGCTAACCTTGAACCACATCAACAAACCGCCGTCACCGGGTTTAGCGCCCTGGCCGTATTTGATCTCGATGGCCGCGGGATCGCACTGCATCTCCGGAATGGCGCGGATGATCTCGTCCCAACCGAAATAGCCGGAGGCGATCTGCAAGATGATATACTTGAGGAAAGGACTCTTGAGGACCCAGGGTGGACAACCGCCCTCCCCCGTGGCCATGACCACCGGGATGCCGAGCACCTCGTTGCAGTAGGCTACGCCTTGGAGCAGGCCGAGCCACATGTTGGGGGACAGGGCGCCAAAGGACATCGAGCCGATCACAAAGGGGAAGATCTCCCGGGTCGGCGGGATCCATTCACCGGCAAGTCGGCGGCGGAGAAACTCCTCCGGCGGCAGCACCCGGCCCAAGATGGTGTTGGTGTTGAACTCGTGACGACCGGCATCGAGTGCCGGGTCGGTGAGCATCGAGATCCGGCCGAACGAAATTCGATCGAGCACCGTCTTGCCGGTGGCGTTGCGGCGACCGCCCCGCTTGTAGGCATCCCCTTTCTGGTTGAGCAGAAAGGCGGAACGGTTCTCATTGGTGTTGGCCTGTGGGCCGATGGCCTCATTGGGGCAGACTGCGGCACACATGCCGCAACCGATGCACCGTTTTTCGACCACGGTATGCTGACGGATGCCGGTGAAATGCCGGTAGTCGTTGCCCCGTTTCTTCTGGAGGATGTCGAGTTTGGGCAACCGCTGACGCAGATAGGAAAGCGAGATGGCCCCGACCGGACAGATAGAGGTGCAACGACCGCAGAGCGTACAACGATCCTCCCGGTGATGAATGATCCAGGGAAGATCGTGGTAGGTCAGGCTGCTTGGGGAAGTGTAAACTGATCGAACTGAGACCATACTATGAGTTCCTTTCGCTCGGGTGGAATAATGACGGTGTGCTCCCGCATGGGCTGAAAATCCAGGGCCGGATCGCGATCCGGGACCAGGGCGTCGACCCCGCACATCTCCGATGCAATCGCCCAGGAGCCGGGACGACCGCCGACGGTAGCCGGCCGCATCTTTTTCTGATCCATCACCAGCATGCTGGTTTCATCCGGCAGGGTGGCGATAACCGCATTGGGACCATCGATAATCAGACGTCGGCAGGCAGCGCGCAGACCCTTGAGAAAATCGCCCTGGGGGTGGGCCTCGATTTCCTCGGATTTCAATGGGGTGATCACATGTTTATAAAGCTCCAACGGCAGCTTCAGTTTTTTGGTGATGTAGTGAAGAATATGGGTGAAGGTCTCGGAGTCGCTGTGATAGCCGAGGTAGCCGGGGATGTTCTTGCCCAGCAGCCACTCCTTGATCGGGACGAAGGCGGTGTTCTCACCGTTGGTCATGGTGGCTATCCCTTGAATAAAGAAGGGATGGCAGGCATAGAGGTTGATGCCGTAGTTGGTATTTTGACGCCCCTGCGCCATGACCACGCGTGCCTTGAGGCGGCCGTCCGCCAAGCCAAGGGCATCGCCGACCTCAAGCGGCCAGCCCACCTCTTTGAGCATCACCGCATCGCGGTAGAGGGAGAAGATAGTGATGTCGCCACCGTGGCTGTCACCGTCCCTGCGGATGGCGAGCCGGGTCTGCAGGAGCCGATCGTCGACCTCGTCGGCGGTCAACTGCGCCCAGGCCTCAGGCATGCGATAGACCCGAACAAGGTAATTGAACCGGTCTTTGGCCTCGATCAACGCCGGTCGGCGGTCGAACTCATGGGCATATTTGACCTGAAACCCCTGGCTGCCCATCCAGTCGGTCAGCCGATGGAAGGCGGCCTCGGTATGGGCAATACCGGAGAGGACCACATGGTGGGATTTAAGTTTGAACTCCTCGAATTCCACCCCCCGCAACAGCAGGCCAAGCCCGCTACCGTCATAGCCTTCCTGCATGGCCTCCATGGCGGTGAGAACTTCATAGGGTGAAAAGGGAATATCTGCGCTTTTTAGGGCTAATCGGCACATGAACGGCTCCTGAAAGGTCGATCTTGTTCAGACGGGTGCGACTGGGAAAGTTTACAAAATTGTAGTTAAATTACGTTTTCGTGTACACAACCTCACAGAAATGACAAGAGGTGCGAGGGAAAGCATTTACTGAAAAGGATAATGGTTGTCAAGCGCAAAGGAGCATCGGTGGGAGGATGGGGGGATATCGTATTAAACGCCCGTCGGGCAGGAACAACAGGCTATTATTTACCGAGAACGCCGGCAATATCCTTAGCCTTATCGATCTGCGCCTTGACCGCCGTCACTTCCTTCACACCAGGCAGGTTTTTTTGCAGATCAACCCCGGCATCTTCAATATCACCGAGCCCTTTTTTAAAAGAGCCGATAGCCTTGCCCAGACCAGCGCCGATTTCCGGCAGTTTTTTGCCACCGAAAACCAGAAATGCAATCAATGAAATAACTATCAATTCAGGGGTTCCGAGTCCAAACATGGGGGTCACCAAGGGAAGGGGTTATTGCAAAGAGTCAAGAAGAACGGTGAGCATCACGCTTCTTTATTTTTGTCGTCGTCAAGGGATTTGGGTTCTTCCTCTTTCCGGGTGGCTTCCTTGAAGTTTTTAATGCCTTTCCCGATGCCGCTACCGATTTCCGGCAGCTTGCCCGCCCCGAAAATAATAACGATAATGACCAGAATTACAATAAGCTCAGGCATTCCGAGTCCGAACATGGCGACACCTCTTGGGGAATGAATTAAGAATATTTAGAAGGGCGATAATAGCACTTCGCCAAAGGACCTGTCAACCGCCATTGCGGTGGCACCCAAAGCCTGCACCGATTTCCCTGATCCGGGCCAGGATGGCCGCCTCGTCAAGGGTCTGAAGCTGACGATGCCGCATCACCACCTGGCCGCCTATCACCGAATGGATGACATCGCTGCCGCGAGCGGCGTAGACCAAATGCGAAACCGGATGATAGAGGGGAGTCAGATGCGGCTGGTTGAGATCGAGAATAATACAATCGGCCTTCTTGCCCGCTTCCAGGCTGCCGATACAAGCCTCGGCACCCAGCACCGCAGCACCGCCCAGCGTGGCGGCATGCAGGGTGGTGGCGGCGCTCATGGCGGTGGGATCCATCCGGTCCACCTTATGGATTTTGGCGACGGTATTGATCTCACCGAACATATCGACATTGTTATTGGAAGCGCTGCCGTCGGTGCCGATCCCCACGGTGATGCCGGCAGCAAGCATCTGCACCACCGGTGCGATCCCTGAGGCCAGTTTCAGGTTTGATTCCGGACAATGGGCCACCTTGACCCCGCGTTCGGCCAAGAGGGCGATCTCGGCCTCGCTCAGCATGACGCAATGGGCGGCGACCACCTGGGGACCGAGCAGCCCCAGCGCTTCGAGGTGCGCCACCGGAGTGCGGCCGTATCGCTCCCGGCAGGTCCGGACCTCTTCCTCGTTCTCGGCGAGATGAATCACATAAAGCGCCCCCTGCGCATGGGCCATGGCTCCGAGCCGGGTCAACAAATCGGGCGAGCAGGTGTAGACCGCATGCGGATCGATGGTCACGGTAATCAGCGGATGATTGCGGTAGCGGTCCAACAGCGCCTGGGTACAGGCAAAACCATTTTCAAGCGCCCCGTAATTGGGGGAGGGGAAATCATAAAGCACCTCGCCCAGCCAGGCCCGCATTCCGGACTGCTCAACCGCCCGCGCGACATCGGCGGCGAACAGGTACATGTCGCAAAACGAGGTGGTGCCGGACTTGATCATCTCGCAGAGTGACAGCAGAGTGGCGTGGTACACCACCTCGCCGGTGAGGGCGGCCTCCTTTGGGAAAATATATTCCTGCAGCCACTGCATCAGGGGGAGATCATCGGCCAGCCCCCGGAACAAGGCCATGGCGGCGTGGGTATGGACATTGACCAGACCGGGCATAATCAGCCCATGGGGCTCGGCGATCACCGAAGCTCCGGGATAGCGCGCCACCAGTTCCTCCCCGGTGCCCACCGCCAAAATGGTATCGCCGGCTATAGCCAGGCCACCGCCTTCAATCAAGGTCTGTTCACGGTCCATGGCCAGCAGGTACTGGCCGGTGAGGATGAGATCCGCCGTGGGTGTGGTCATGGTTACAACTCCGCCAGAATATTGATAATCAGCTGCTGCAGACGCGGTTCTGCCTTGCGGGCGGCGGCAATGATCTCGTCGATGCGGATGGGCTGGAAACATTCGGGATCGTTGACATTGGCCACCACCGAGAGCCCGAGCACCCGCAGGCCGGCATGAAGGGCGACCAGAATCTCCGGCACCGACGACATACCCACCGCATCGGCACCAATCATCCGCAGGAATCGGGTTTCCGCCGGGGTCTCGAGGCTAGGACCGGGGATACAGACATACGTGCCGCTTTCCACCTCCGAGAGCCCGAGTCGGGCCGCCAACCGGTGAGCCAACTGCCGGAGTTGCGGATCGTAGGGGGTGGAGAGATCGGGAAACCGTTCCCCCCAGGCATCGATATTCGGACCACGCAACGGGTTGTCACCCAATTGATTGATGTGATCGGCAAAGACCATAAGGGTGCCGGGGCGGAAAGCAGGATTGAGGCCACCGCTGGCATTGGTGATGATGGCGGTGGTTGCCCCCAACAGAGCGAGCACCCGGATAGGAAAAGCTACTGCACGGGCGGAATACCCCTCGTAATAATGAAATCGCCCCTGGAGGATCGCAGTCCGCCTGCCGGCCAGCATCCCGAACACCAGGTTGCCGGCATGGCTGGTCACGGTGGACCGTGGAAAATGGGGAATATCCTCGTAGGCGAAGGTGACCTCCACCTGCATCGCCTTGGCCAGCTCCCCTAGCCCGGTGCCCAGCTGGATCAGGACTTCCGGCGGTTGCGCAACACGGGTTCGAAGAAAGGCGACGGCCGCCTCTACCTCCTGCCGATGCTGCATGGGATCAATCATGGGCTGACTCCAGCACCATTGATCATTGCAAGGCATTCCGGGCAACGAAGGCTTTAATCTCGGCGACGTCGGCGTCGAGCAACGCACAGCGGCTCTCCTTACCGGCCAGATCGGCTAGAGCCGGCGGCAGGGTCGGCTCGCTGCCGATGGCGCAAGCGACGGCAGTGCCGAATTTCGCCGGATGGGCGGTGGCAAGACAGACCACCGGCCGCTGCGGATCGCGGAGTTCCAGGGCGGCCCTGACACCGATCGCGGTATGGGGATCGAGCAAATAGCCATGCTCCCGATGGAAATCACCGATGGTTTGAATAGTTTCCTCCTCGGAAACCGAACGCGAACGGAAGTCCTCGGCCACCCGCGCTTTGAAGGCGGAGAGATCGAGCCTGCCGGTGGCGGCAAACCCATCCATATCCCGCTTGACCGCTGCTCCGTTTTCGCCGCGAAGATAGTAAAGATAGCGTTCGAAGTTGGAAGCGATCTGGATGTCCATCGACGGGCTGCTGGTGGCAATGACCTGCCCCCGGGAATAATCGCCCTGGGTGACGAACCGCGTCAGTAAATCGTTGGCGTTGGTGGCCAGGATCAGGGTGTTGATGCAGCCGGCGGGCAGCAGTTTGCGAGCGACATAGCCGGCGAAGATATCACCGAAATTGCCCGTAGGCACAGAGAAATCGACACTATCGTTGCCAATTTTACGCAACTTCAGATATGCAAAGACAAAGTAGACCACCTGAGCCAAAACTCGGGCCCAATTGATCGAGTTGACCGCGCCCAGCTGGTGGGCATCCCGGAAGGCGAGATCGTTAAAAATCGCTTTAACCACACTCTGCGCATCGTCAAAAGTACCGCGGACCGCGATATTAAAGACATTGGGATCCAGGACCGTGGTCATCTGCAGGGCCTGGATGGGGCTGGTGCGACCATGCGGATGGAGGATGAAAATATTGATATTACGCTTACCGCGCACTCCGGCGATGGCGGCGCTGCCGGTATCACCCGAGGTAGCGCCGAGAATGTTCATGAAACCGCCGGTACGGGTGAGCACATACTCAAACAGATTGCCAAGCAGCTGCAGGGCCACGTCCTTGAAGGCCAGGGTCGGGCCGTGAAAAAGCTCAAGGATGTAGACGTCCCCCTGCTTGCACACCGGGGTGACCTGGGGATGGGCAAAGCTGGCATAAGAGCGCTCAACCAACTCATCCAGATCTTGCTCCGGAATATCGTCGATGAAAAGCGACAGCACTTCGCGGGCCAGGTATTGGTAGGGAAGATTTTGCCAGCGATCAAGCATGTCAGCACTGACCGTCGGTAAAGTTTCCGGCAACAGCAGGCCACCGTCCCTGGCCAACCCCATCATCACCGCATCTTTAAACCCCAGCGGATCGATCCCGCCCCGTGTACTGATATAACGCATGTTCGTGTCCCTTTAAAATAACGAAACCATGGGCAGCCGGCCCAAAATGATCTTAGTTCGACTGCTCGATCCCTTGATCGATACAATTGCGGCCTGTCAGGCAACAGGCAAGGAAGGCGCTAAATCCTTCGCGTTTACCATCGCTGACCGGCCAGTCCCTCACCAAGCCCCTCTTAGCGGTGGGCTCGATCAGGGTATCGCCACCAGTAGGCTGTTGCCTTCCATCTCGCTCGGAATCGGCAGCTGCATCAACGACAGGATGGTCGGAGCAATGTCCTGCAGGGCGCCGCCGGTTCGCAGTGTCCGATTCTTGTACGCTTCCCCCACCAGGATAAAGGGGACAGGGTTGAGGGTGTGGGCGGTATACGGCCCGCCGGTCTCCGGATTGACCATCATCTCCGCATTGCCATGATCGGCGGTGATCAGCATGATGCCGCCCTGTTCGCTGACAAACTGGTAAATCCGACCGACACAGCGGTCCACCGCCTCACAGGCGGCCACCGCGGCGGCCATCACCCCGGTGTGCCCGACCATATCGCCGTTGGCGAAATTGAGCACCACCAGATCGTACGGCGTTCCTGCCGCCGTCTGTTCAGCCAGGACCTGCAGTAATTTGTCGGTGACCCCAACGGCGCTCATCTGCGGTTTAAGATCATAGGTGGCCACATCACGGGGCGAATTGATCAGGACCCGGTCTTCTCCGGCAAAGGGGATTTCGAGGCCGCCGTTGAAAAAATAGGTGACATGGGCGTATTTCTCGGTTTCCGCGATCCGAAGTTGATGGCGACCGTGGCGGCTGACTTCCTCGCCGAGGATACGGGTAAGCGTCACCGGGGGGAAGGCTATGGGGAAAGAGAATTCGGCTTCATATTCGGTCAGGGTCGCCAGTTGCAGCAGCTGCGGCCGCACGCCGGTTTCGAAGCCGACAAACGAAACATCCCCAAACGCATGGCAGAGCTCCCGGACTCGATCGGCGCGAAAATTAAAAAAAAGAACCGCATCCCCATCCGCGATCCGACCTATCGGTGCCCCCTGCTCGTTGACCAGCACGGTCGGGCTGATGAATTCATCGGTCTCACCGCGGCCGTAGGCCTCCTGCACCGCCTGAACCGCATCGGTGGCATCGATGCCTTGGCCGCCGACCATGGCATCCCAGGCTTTTTTCACCCGGTCCCAGCGTTTGTCACGATCCATGGCCCAATAGCGGCCGGCGACCGTGGCCACCCGGCCCCGTCCAATGCGGACCAGAGCTGCGGCAAGCTCCTGCATGTAGCCGGCGCCGCTGGATGGCGGCGTATCCCGGCCGTCCATGAAACAGTGGATCAGGATCTCCCCCCCCCCCTTGGCCGCCGCCAGCTCGACCAAAGCGATCAGGTGACGGATATGGCTATGGACGCCACCGTCGGAGAGCAGACCGCAAAGATGGAGACGCGTGCCGGCCCCACGGACCTCGTCCATTACATGGTTCAGCACCGGATTGCGGGCAAACTCGCCGAGCTCCACGGCCCGGCTGATCCGGGTGAAATCCTGATAGACGATCCGCCCGGCGCCGATATTGAGATGGCCGACCTCGGAGTTGCCCATCTGGCCTTCCGGCAGACCGACCATGCCGTTATGGGCGACGAGTCGGGTTGCGGGAAAATCGCGGCTCAAGCGGTCCATATTCGGGGTATCGGCAACAAAGACCGCATTCGTCGGCGTGGGGTCGCCAAGGCCCCAACCATCCAGGATGGTCAAGACAATCGGAACAGGTGTAGGCATTTCAGGCCTCCTTGCGGGTTAGGCTTGCGCCTCACCGGCCAGCAGTTCTTCCGGGTCAATCCTCGGGGCATCGTGCCACAACCCTTCCAGATCGTAAAACACGCGGGTTTCATGATAAAAAATATGGGCCACCACATCGCCGAAATCAAGCAGGACCCACAACCCCTCGCGCAAGCCTTCACTGTGCTTGCTGCTGATTCGTTTCGCGCGCAGTTCCTCTGAAATCGCTTCGGCCAACCCCTGAACATGACGGGTGGAACGACCACTCATGATCACAAAATAATCGGTAAAGGAGGCCAGCCCCCGCACATCGAGCACCATCAGATCCTCGGCTTTGGTATCCAGGGCAATGCGGGCGCAGGCGGCTGCCAGTGCTCTTCCTTCTTTATCGGCGTAGTCTTTTTTTAAATGTTTCATAAGTTCAATTGAAATGACAGGGTAGTATTATGTCTGTCGCAAATTCTGCCGCCACCCGAAATCTTGTATCTTTCCAGGGCCGGGCGTTCGCAATCAGCCGTTGCTGGCGTCTTTGTCCGCCCCTTTTTTCCCTCGAGGAGGGAATTCAAAACTCAGTTTTCCTTTGCCGTCGAGCAGGAGAAAGGCGTCAAAGGGTTTTTTCTTCTTGGAAATGAAACCGCCGATCAATTCGGTGCGGCCACTGGTCAGCAGCTGGCTGATATGTTCACAGTCCAGCTGGCGTCCAAGAATCACTTTAGAGATCCGCAATCCCTTTTTTTGATCCCCCTCCAGGGCCGATTCCGAAAGAAATCCGGCCGGAGTTTCAAAAACCCGGGTGTGATCGATGGGAGATTCGCCCAAAGATTCCTGCTGTCGGATCTCGTCGAGGTCGAGTTCGGCGGTTGAATCGGCAAACAGAAACTCCACTTTGGAATTGGTGATCCTGACGGATGCATTAAACGGTTTGCCCTTCTTTGAACGGAAATCGCTGAAGGGTCCGAGGGTCTGCCCGGCTATCAGGGCAACGATCTCCTTTTCATCCATGACCCGGCCACCGAGGACCTTTCGAATCATCAGGGCTTTATCGGCGGACTCAAAGGCCGAAGCGGTTTCATAAAACATGACGCCGTTCACCGGGGAAAACCCGGCCTCCTGCCGCTCGCTGCCGCCACCCTGCTTGACCTTGTCGACGATAACGCTGGTCATGTCTCTGATTTCTTTCATGAACTGCGCTCGGGTCATAGCTCCTTTGAGAATCTGATTGAGCTTGTATTCCCAATCCCCGGTGAGTTCCGGCGAAGCCAGCACGTCAATATGCCTGGCTTCAAGCAAGGACAGCAACTCAAAAGCCTTACCGGTGGGCACCAGTTCACGCTGCTCCCGGACTAGGTATTTTTCATTGATCAGCTTCTCGATAATCGCGGCCCTGGTCGCCGGAGTGCCAAGCCCCCGTTCCTTCATAGCCTCGGCAAGTTCCTCGTCTTCCACCAGTTTGCCTGAATTTTCCATGGCAGAAAGCAGCGTCGCCTCGTTAAACCGGGGCTGCGGCTTGGTCTGATGCTCCTGCTGATCGATTGCATCGCAACGCACCGCTGTCTTCGGCGGCAAGGCCTGCAAGACCTTTTCACCATCCTCTTCACTGGTAGCGCCGTAAATCGCCTTCCACCCCGGCTCCACGAGAATCTTCCCTTCGGTGAGGAAGGTGTCTTCCCCAACCAGGGAAAGCCGCCGGGTATTATGATACACCGCCACCGGAAAGAAGGCGGCCAGGAACCGTTGCACGACCATCTGATAGATTTTCAGTTCCGGTTCGGACAAAGTCTTCGGCAGTACGCCGGTGGGGATGATGGCGTGATGGTCGGAGATTTTTTTGTTATCGAAAATCCTCTTGTCTTTCTTGATATAGTGTTTCTGCAAGGCCTCGCTCGCGAACCGGCCATATTGCCAGTCCTGTTGCCGTGCCACAACTTTTTCCACGGTGGGCAGGTAATCTTCCGGCAGGCAACGGCTGTCGGTTCGCGGATAGGTGAGCAGTTTATGTCGCTCGTAGAGGGCTTGGGCCAGCGACAGGGTATTCTTGGCCGAGAATCCGAAGCGGCTGTTGGCCTCGCGTTGCAGGAGGGTAAGATCATAAAGCGGCGGTGCGCCCTTGTTGACTTTCTTGCTGGACTCCTCTACCTTGGCCGGCTTGCCCAAGCAACGGTCGACGATGGCCGCGGCTTGCTCCTGTTTCCAGATACGGTTACGACGCCCATGGCTCTGCTCCTCGTCCTTGGCAAAGGCAGGGTCAATCCAGACCCCTTCATAGTGGACCGCACCGCTCCCAAACCGGGCATGTAGCTCCCAATAGGTGGCGGGGACAAATTCACGCCGTTCGATCTCGCGCTTGACCAGCAGCGACAATGTCGGCGTCTGAACACGGCCGCAGGGCGTTTTGCGGAACCCGCCGAAACGGGAATTGTAACAGGTCAAGGCTCGGGTCGCGTTAATGCCGATCAGCCAATCAGCCTCGGAACGACAAAGGGCCGTGTCCTCCAGCGGCAGCATCTCCTGGTTGTCCCGAAGCTTGCTCAAGCCCTCGCGAATCGCCTCCATGGTCATGGATTGCAGCCACAAACGCTTGATCGACTTGGCGTCCACCGTGCGATTGGTCGCCTGCTTGAGGATGTACTTGAAAATGAGCTCGCCCTCGCGGCCGGCATCGCAACCATTGACAATCACATCCACATCACGGCGACGGATGAGTTTGGTCAAGGCATTGAACTGCGGCTTGGTGTCGGGCAGTACCGCCAAGGGAAAGACCTCAGGCAGGATGGGCAGATTATCAAGCGTCCATTTGTGCAAATCAGGATTGATTTCCTCGGGATAGGCGATGGAGACCAGATGACCGATGGCAAAGGAAACGATATGATCGTCACTTTCAAAATGGGTTTTGGTTTTCGTAAACTTCCCAGGTAGCGCCTTGACAATATCGGCGGCAACGCTCGGTTTCTCAGCGATGATCAGAGTTTTTCCCATGAAGAGCAGGTTAGCCGGTTACTGTAAAAGGTTGGTGAAAAAATCCCGCAAGCACGTATGCCAGCGGTCCGGCTGGGCCAAATAACAGGGGTGCGGAGCATCTATAAAAATTTCTCGTCTGGCATCGGTGATCCCGGCTAGCAGGATATCGCTGTTATCCAATGGTGACACCTGATCCTCGCTGCCCCAGACGATCAAGGTCGGGGCTGCAATGCTGGCCAAACCGTGTCGATTTTCTTCGACACCGACAGCCCCAGCCAGCACCAGGCCAGCCAGCGCCTGCGGATATTGAATGCCGAATTCCAGGGCGATCCGCCCGCCCATGGAGGGACCGACGAGCACCACCGGCCCCAGAGATAATTGCCCGATCAGGCGGTGCAACACCAGGGTAGACAACACTTCGGCGGCCGGACTTTGCCCAAACCCGGGCATATCAACGGCCACCACATGCATCCCCGCTTCAGCAAGCATATCAAGAGTGCCGAGTTCCCGCCAGGTCTGGGCCTGAAACTTCATGCCATGCAGAAGGATAACTGGCAACCCCTCTGGATTACCGCCCTCCAGCAAGTGGATGACACACTCACCGAGATCAATATTTTTTGATGTTATTGCAATCACTTGACACCTTACCCACTGACAGACCGTTCAATATCGGACCATTTTCCAAGGATGGAAGCTGTCACAGAAGTAAGCGACCTGCGCCTCTTTGTCAACGGTCCGAGGCTCTCTTTTCTAAGCAACCTGCAAGGAAAGAGAAGAATTACCAGGAAAGAAAAAGAACCTTATCTGATGGAAAGAACAGAGGAAATTAGGCCAGCAAACCGGTTCTACCTATACACCGATCACACTGCGCGAACGACTTATTATCGCGAGATTGATAGACTTCCCTCTACTGATTACACCAATTTTTGGAGCACCGGGCAGGAAACCAACCTGATCCGCACGATTTCGAACCCTTTGCAACCAATGTTCACAAAGTGCCGGTCGCCGGAACCGGATTGGCCACGTTGGTTACCGGTGGCACGTAGGCCCCCCCCTTGACAGGAGGAGGGGGAGCAGAAGTCGAACCGAGGGTTTTAAGTTCCTCCTCAATCCGACTGAGATTGCGCTGTATCTTTTCGTTTAGTCCGGATTGCGGATATTTTGTCAAGATCCCCTGGAGCAGTTCACGGGAGGAAAGCAACAACTTCTTTTTACTTTCCTGGTCACGGGCGGTGGTGGAACGCACAAAGAGATCGGCTGCCTTCTGTCGATCTTCCTGAGCAGCGAGTTTAGATGCTTCCTCGATCTGCACACGGGCCTTATCGTTGAGCGGTGTCTTCAACAACCTGGAGAATCGCTCAATCGCCTTATCATATTCCTTGGCGGTGAGATGCGCCATGCCGCGGTCATACTCGTCCTGCAAGGCCTTTTCGTTGCTTACCGCCCCCTGCGCAGCGGATGTCTGGTCACCACCTTTCGCCACCTCCTGATTTGCCGGCGGCGAACCCTCGGCGGGAACTTGGCCAACGGTTGCCCCGGACTCCTGGGATTTGCGTTCGCTTGCCAGGGCCTCTATCCGCTTGATGCCCTGGTTCAGATAGGCATCAGCCTGCTCCCGTGTCGTTTTATGCATGGTGTTGACATTGGCGACCAACCGCGACGCCGGATACGCAAGCAAGAATTTCTCTGCCTGTTCAGCCACGGCATACCCATCGCGCCTGGGGGTGTATGCCAGATAATTTTTCACCAACACACTGTAATCCTTTAATTCTTCATGGGTAGCACCGCCGGCCTGCAAGGCGGTCAGTTGTAAGCCGGCCCATTCATCTCTCTGGCCGCGTTCAGCGGATAACCGAACCACCTCTTCATACTGTCGGCGTGCGTCCTCATGCATCCCCAAGACTAAGTCGAGATCGGCGACGATCTGCATCAAATGCAAGGTCATGGCCTCCTGCCCCTGTTGATGCCGTACCCGGGCCAGCAAATCAACCAATACCTTATGGGCCAATGTTTCCTGATGATTCTTAAGCAGGGCACGGCCGTACTGATACGAAGTTTCATACGCTGGAATCGATCCCGGCGTTAAAACGATTTGTCCATAGAGCGTAATAACCCGGTCATAATCGGCACTCTCATAGGCGGCCTTGACCTGGGGATCGACGCTGGCACTGACCGTAGGTTCCGGAGCGGCCTTGAGTTCAGCCAGCAATTTACTGCACCCGCTTTCCAGGTAGTCGATATCCTGCTGGTTAAGCTGAAGCAGTGAATCTCCGGCCAGCAAACGATTGGCCTCGGCCCGGTTCTCCTGGAGCAATCTTTTCTGCAGCATACCGTATTCGTTGAGGATTTTCTGCAACTGTGCTTTGCATTCATTGACTTTGCCTGCTTTTTCCTGGGGCAACGACATCGAACCGATTTTTCTCTCTACCCCTTGCCATTCCTCAACCTTCTGCCCGTAGGTAAAAATACGATTATTGATCGAAGTTAGCGCCGGAGTCAGCAAATCCCGCTGCTCGGCATTGGCGGACTGGGAGACGGAGCCTTCCTGCCTCATGGCAGCCTGTCGTTTTTCACGGGCGTCGGCGGGGTCGATCATCCCGGTCCCGGCCGCACAACCGGAAAGGACCAGAGCGCAAAGACCGGCAAGTAGAGACAATTGTTTGGTATCAAAACAAAAAAGGCGTGTCATAGCAAAAAATAATATTTGTGTAAATTAAGGGGGCATCAGGTGGCTCGACTGACGACAGATACAGCACCGGGCATCAACCAATGGTTGTCGGACAGCTGTTCGGTTTGATGCAAAGGTATCGCTGTATACAAGAGACATCCCGGCAACCGCATAACCATCAGCTACCAACCAGCGGAGAAACGCTGACAAGAATAAATCTGCGCACGCCTTATAGATTCCTGATGAACGGGGAAAAAGAGTCGCCCGGAAGATACCAAACAAAGACGTCCTGAACAATTCCTTTCTTTAATTTCCCGAAAAAACTTCCCGATTCCAAGCGGAAAGCACGGAAGAGGGCAAGCTCAGGATATAAGAAAACCGATATAAAACCACCAAACAGACGTTCATCGATTTTTCCAGAACGGGAGGAACGGGCGTTCCGGTTCAAAACGACCGCCTTCGGTCATTTCACCAAAGCCGAGGCTGGTCGGTCGCGACGGTGGCGTCCTTTGACGCAATACGGGAGAACCGACGACCACCGCCCCGCCCTGGCGTGGATCCACCGGCACGAAGACTTGCTGAACATCAGGATACTGCAGAGCCAACCCATTGAAGGTGAGATCAACCGCATCGAGACGATCAGCAACTTTATCAGCATTGAGCAGAGACTGGGCGATTTCGCTCCAGGCCGGCAAGGCCCCCAGAGAACCGCTGACCCGAGTCGCGCCCTTGACCATCGGCTGATTGTTGTCATACCCCGCGTAAACGCCGACCGTGTAACCGCCCTGCAGACTCAAGGTCGCTTGACTATCCGAGGACAGGACAGGGACATAGCCAATAAAAGCGGCATTACGGTAATCGTTGGCCGTCCCGGTTTTTCCCAGCAACGGATAGGGTTGATGCATCTTGGCTAAAACCTTTTGACGATTCGGATCATCGCTGCGGAGCCGAACGTGTTCACCGGCATATTTGCCGGTGCCAAAGGGGATGACGTTCTGGAGAATATTGCTGATCGCCGCCGAACTCTTGGCATCGACCACTGGTATCTTATAGTCCTTCCGGGAATACACCACCCTCCCCTCCGGGGTCTCAATGCGCTCAATGATGGCTGCACCGTCTTGGTCAAAATGGCCGTCGGCTTCGATGGCGGAAAGGGTCTGGCTATTGACGACATCATGGCGACTGCCGGTTATCAGGGTTTCGTATGTACGGGTGATCTCGGCAAGGGAGACAACGTTGGAACCGAGCGGCAATGACAATACGGGCTCAAAGGTACTGTTGATCCCGCACGCTTTAGCAAACCGGACCAGGTACTGCATACCAAGCATGACTCGAAAATCACGCACCTCGCTAAGCACTTCCAGCGAGTAGAGCTTATCAGTACCATATTTATCGCGCTCTATTTTCATCTGCTCGTCGACCTGCTGGAGGGTTGCAGCGGATATGGTCCCATCAAGCTTAACCTCTTGCCTCCAGAAGGACTCAGCTTGTGCCGGTTCAAGGGAGGCCAGATGCTCAGCGACTTCCTGCGGACCGATTTCCATCCAATTGGAAGGAGTATCGCGCCGCAGCGTGAAAATGAATCTGCCGGCGGCATCCCGGTACAGCCGACCTTCAACAGAGGCCGTTGGTGTAACGGAGCGGTCGAAAGCACTCTCCGGGTCAATCCGCCGCATTGATGACGGTTGCATGGACTGCTTGAACGCAAACAACTGGGGCAGCGACGAACGCAGACCAACATAGCCGGTATCATACCTAAGCCGTGCCAGCTGATTATACTCATCGGTACGGTTATCAAAGACAAAATCGGGCTTCAGCGCACGAACAGCACTGCTGAAAGCGGCATGGTCAAGATACTCCCGTGACATGATGATGCCATATTTGTCCCGGATTCGTTCTTTGTAACGCTGGTAGCTCTCGGTCTTACCGCCCTCAATCCGTGGCGCCATGTCCAGTTGAGTGGCCAGCTCACGGATCATGGGCGGTGTCAAGTGATCGGTGAGGTGATACAGCAACCAAACAGCAGCAACGTTTTCGGAGGTAACCCCGGCCCAACTCAGGGAAACTGCACTGAAGGGACTGTCATGGTCAGGCTGGGGGGCATAGGGACGGTTCATAAACATGAAGGTGTCCCGATTATTACTGAGCATATCAACCGGACTCCAGCCTAACTGCAGGGCCGCAGCAAAAAGAAAGGTTTTAAAGGTCGAGCCCATCAACCGCTTGGCGGTAGTCGCCCGGTTAAAATTAAGATTCGACATGCCGCCGCCCATGCCTCGGATGGCACCTTCCTGAAGGACAATAGCCGCCCCTTCCACCAGTGGGAATCGCTCGAGATCCAGAAGCAACTTACCCTTGTCATCGAGCCCTCGGATACTCACGTAAATCTTATCCCCTGCCTGCAGTTCTTTCAGCAGCGCCTTTCGATCGGCCGGACCGGCGGTCGCGCCTGTACTGCGGGCAAACTTAGCCAGACTGTCGGCCAGACGAGCAATACCGGCAGCATCAATCACACCTTCGGCCTGACCGCTGTCGAACTGCACCCGCACAGCGATTCCATGTTCACGGGTATCGCTCACATCCTTGATCGTGCCGAATACAAAAAAACCAGGAAGCAGGTCTGCATCCCCAGGATAATCGAGTGCCCGATATTCGGTTTGGACAAGAGGGCGAGGATACCCCCGCAGACGAACATCAAGCTGGGAAAGGTGACGACGGAGAGCGTACAGGGTTTTTTCCTGGATTTCATTATCAAGGGTGGTAATGACACGGACTCCGGAGGTGGCGGCATTGGAGATGCCGTTTTCCTCCAGACTTTCGGCAATGAATGGCGCCCCCAACCCATCCTTGACCAGATCCATGGCTGTATTCTGAGTGAAGGCCATTTTCCCCTGTTTAAATACAATTTCAGTGGCCTTGAGGGTCTTGTACTCACCCTCACCGATCATGCCTGCTTTCAACATTTTACCAAGCACATAGCCGATGCGCTCCTCAACCCTTTGCTTAACCTGGTCATTGTTGACGATATTTTTTTTAAGAAAGGGATTGTAATAATTCGGTCGTTTGACGCTACCGGCGATAAATGCACATTCCAGCAAGCTCAACGCCTGCGGTTCTTTATCAAAAAAATAGCGGGCCGCAACGCCTAGCCCATGCCCGTTGCCACTCACAAAAAATTGATTGCTGTAAAACTCGAGTATTTTTTCTTTGCTGAATTTGCGCTCAAGACGCAGGGCAAACAAGAGTTCTTTGAGCTTAGCTTCGAGACTCCGCGATTCTCGTTTGAATAAATTCTTGGCGGTCTGCTGGGTGATGGTGCTCCCCCCTTGGACGATCTTGCCGGCCTGCAGATTGACGAGCATAGCCCGACCGATACCTGGAATATCGATACCAAAATGACGAAAGAATTGATCATCTTCAGCGGCAACCAAGGCGTTGACAAAATTCTTCGGAAGCTCTTCGTATTTGAGATATTGTCGGTGAATTCCCTCAAAAAGCACACCCAGCTTGGTCTTGCCGTCGCGATAATACACCGGACTTTCACGGCTCAGGATTTCATTGATGTACGACTCTTCCATCTCCGGCCCCTGGACGACGGCGACGAGATAATAGATCCAGCCGGCACAGATGGCAGCAACCAACAAAAAAAACAGCAAAGAAGAAACCAAACAGTACTTGAGAAATTTAAACATAATTTAAGTTAGTTAGTTAATCTATCGAAAGAGAGTATTGGCCACCTCATCACAATTTCGTGAAAACTTGTAACCAAACGATAATGAAGAATTATCTTCACGGACAATCAAAAAAACACGCTAAAAAACCTGTGAATGCAACCATGCGGCAAACAAAAAAAATCGCTAACGCATTTTGATGAGCTTTTATCATGTTCAGAAAAAAAAGAGTCCATTTATTGTTGTCTCCAAAAACATACTCGAAGGTATCAACAATGGTCCCGATTGATTTTTCAGGGTAAGCATCCGAAAGAGTCTTAGCCAGACACCAACAAGACCTATCGACACCTCCTCAAATATGAAAAATCTAATAAAAATCGATCATTTAAAACCTCAATAATTCACCCTCCACAGCCTTCACGATTGTTAAAAAAATCAGAAAAACTCTGCGCCTTCCGTGAAAACGGAAAAAATCGCAAATTAACAAAAATGCAATAAAAAAACCTGCCTCTTTTTAATAAAAACAACAGAATCATATAGTTTTTCTTGTCTTCCCTTTTCTTTTCATGTTAAAAAGGAAACAATTTTGAGCTTAGGGTTCAAAACTATTGTTGTTTGCAGAAAAACAATATAATTTCAATGCAATATAAGGTTGCACAAACCCTACTACTACATATGAAAATATTGCCCGATCTGCTTTATCGTTGTATTTTCGTTTTTATTTTGGTGTCACTTTCTGCCTGCTCACCGCACACCAAACAATCCAGCTTGGACCAGCGAACGGTTGCTGGGGTTCTGCATGAGGAAGAAATTTCCACCATCGTTGAACCCGAATTAACCGCGCAAGAGGAACTGGCCGCCCTTAAACAACTCGGTGTGACGAAAGACGGGGAGCTTGCTCCCTTACCGGAAGGGCTGAACCTTGCCCATTACGATTTCCCGGTCACCATCAACAAGCAGGTGCTTTATTACCTTGATTTGTTCCAAGGAAAACAAAGGAAATCCTTCTCCATCTGGTTAGCTCGCTCCGGCCAATACATATTTACAATCCAAGAAGAGTTTAAAAAGGCCGGCCTACCTCGGGATCTTGCCTATTTGGCGATGATCGAATCCGGTTTCAACCCTTCTGCCTATTCCCCCGCCGACGCATCCGGCCTCTGGCAATTCATTGAAGGGACCGGTCGTAATCACGGCCTCAAGATCGACTCCTGGGTCGATGAGCGCCGCGAGCCAGACAAGGCCACCAAGGCTGCCATCCGCTACTTGACCAAGCTTTACAAAGATTTCGGCGATTGGTACCTTGCGGTCGCAGCCTATAATGCCGGTGAAAAAAGGATAGAAACGGCCTGTAAAAACAAAAACACCGAAGATTTCTGGGAAATTGCTGGATCAGATGGCATTTACCTTGAAACAAAACGTTACGTGCCCAAGTTGATTGCGGCCATTCTCATTGCCCGCAACCCCGAAAAATTCGGATTCACCGATATCAAATATCACCATTCTTCACCCTATGATGTCATTGATCTCCCCGGTGGAGTTGCCCTCGAGGCTGTAGCGGTCACTGCAAACACCTCGGTCAAACATCTACGCATGTTGAATAACGAATTGCAGAAGAACCAAACCCCACCTAAGGAAAAGAAATACGCGTTGCGAATTCCCTCTGGCACCAAAGAACTAGTAGCCAGTAATCTTGACAAATTACGACCGGTTTCCACGATCACCTACACCACCCATACTGTCAAAAATGGCGACACCATTACAACAATCTGCAGCCTCTACAATATCAGCAAAATAAACCTGCTAAAGGCAAACAGCTTGCGTACCGCCGAGTTACCTCAGGGACGACGCCTGCAAATCCCTGTAGCCACCACCAAATATGTCCTATTGAAAGACGGCGAACGACCAGAAGACCGTGTGGCTAAAATCATCAAGGACAATAAGGACCGGCAGCAAATTGTCCGCCACCAACTTAAGCCAGGGGAAACTTTGGCTAAAGTTGCCGATCAGTATCAGGTGCCGATAAAAAACATTCTGCTATGGAACAAATTGGCTAATCTGAATCAGGTAAAAAAGGGACAACAACTCACTCTACACATTGACCAGCCTGCACCCCAGACCACAACCGTTACAACACCGGCCGCAAAAGGCAAAGCAACGGTAGAGACCGCCGATATACCTTCACTTGAAGCAACGAAAAAACAAAATATTGCTAATTCTCCGGCGCCCAAGGTGGTCGAGAAACAAACTCAACAAATATCGATCGCCCCAGTCCGATCCGCTCCTGAGGCAAAAAACATCGCGACTCTTGGCATGAAGGGTTCCGGCGCTCCAGATACAAAAGCACTCCCCAGCTTGGATGCCACCAAAAAACTGAACATGAGCAATTCCTCGTCCGCCTCAAAACCTCACGTAGTGGCAGTCAAACCAGACCCCAAGACGCAACCAAAGACATGGTATGTGGTAAAAGATGGCGATTCGCTGGGAGCCATAGCCAAAAAATTTCAGATTTCCGCTCAAGATCTTCGTCAATGGAACAATCTTAATGGTGGCAATCTGCAAACAGGCGAAAAGTTGCTCGTTAAAAAAGGTTGAATGAGAGCAGCTCCACCGCTAACATATTTGACACCCTGAGGCAACGCAACATCACCTTTTTTCTCCCTAGGTTTTCCTTTAACAGCTCTGATCTGATTCCTCCCTTCCCTTGTCGGTATTGGTACACTAGGCGCGATAGCAAGAGCGTTGCCGCTTCACCCAGATCTGGTCACTGTCAATCAATGTATTATTGGCGACACCCTCGATTTGGCGCTACCCACTTCCCGAACTGCCAAACACTTAGGTGACTATTCGCGTTCTGCCAACACCCAACTCCTTCGGCTCAAACCTTGACGACCGGGCCGGAGGGTACCGAATACTGGGCAAATTTTTCAAGTTACCGATTTATGATCTTTCTCAGTATCACTATCTATAAATAAAAAATTTTCAATCAGGATTGCCAAATGAACGAATCGCCAGATACCACACTTATCCTAACCAATGGACAGAAAAAAGCATTGCGGGCAATGGGTCACCACCTCGAACCCTTTGTTTATGTGGGCAAGGAGGGGTTTTCGTCTGCTTTGCTCAAATCAATGGAGCACGCACTTAAGGCTCACGAACTAATAAAAATCAAATTAGGACAGAATTGTCCTGTGGAACGAAACGATGCCGGGAGTGAGTTAGCCCGACTTACCGGGTCAGTTCTGGTGCAGCTTATCGGACGGATGATTCTACTCTATCGTCCTAATCCCGATTTGCCCGAAGGAAAACGACTTACCGTATAAAGAAATAACAAATGGCCGCAAACAGCAAGTGTTTGCGGCCATTTCTGTACCAGGTGGCCTCGCCGTGGAAGCCTTTCGTCTAGGAATACGGCCTTGCCTGCTGACCAAGGATTCCCTGTTAAAATCGTTACCCAAACAACAGGAACAAACGGGTTTCGAGGTTGCGGTTCAGTGAAAACTGGTAAGAAAATGTTTAAAGATCACCACGATCAAACAGGTCGCGGCGGTCTTCAACAAACCAATGGATAAATTTCTCCAAACCGTTCTGGAGAAATCGGTCAAAGTCCCACGGATCAGCAGACAACATATTCCGGCAATCTTCTTTGATCGCGTAGGTATATGCCTCCTCGAAAGACCCGTCGGCCATGGTAACCTGAACAACGACCCGTTCATACTTGTCGCCTTCAAAGGCATCAAGCTTGCCCATAACCTTCTCATCCAATCCCCAATACAGCTTACCCGTGACCAGAGAGTCTTGTTGTGGGATAATTCCTGGATATTCTGAGGCACGGACACGAAATCTCGCCCAGTTATTCAGCACGGCTTCTTGACCGGAAAAGGCCTGGCCGGTCACCGCCTTCATAACAAGTGGCGACTGCAATGTTCCGTAACAAAATAACGCTCTTTTTTCCATTGTTCTACCTATCTGATAATTCAAATCTTTTCTAGAGTACCTGCAGCCTGGACGTTCCAAGAAGTGTCCAGACAGTGTGGTCAGATTGTCCTGTTTTTTTTTCTTTTCAACACCCGCATCCACAATCCAGCATTTGATGATGGGCGGCCTTATACCCGATTCAGTTGATAACGATGCCCATCTCCATGGAACTATCGTGGCGATCGATAATACTCCTGACCGCCCAATGCGTTTGGACAAAACTTATCCTGCTCGAAAAACTTTGGACGTCGCCGGATTTCAAGCCGACAAAGTTTTAAAATACTCCACTGTCATATTTTTTCCAAGAACAGAAGCGAAAAAACAAAGAAATTTTACAGACCTTGCACGTCGGAAAAAAACCGGTAAACACTTGTTCGTGGTGCAAGCCTAAACGACCTGTTAAATGTAACGCACATCAAGCCGTATTGCCTACAAAATCACCCCTTACCTCCACATGGAGGTGCCAGCGATTCAAGACGTCAGTAAAATAACCAAAGCGATCGATCACAAAAACCGCTTATCCCCAACCGTGAGCACCTATCCACCCTTCTAATTTCATAATCGGCCAGCCCTTCCCCTTCTTGAACGAACAAGACCGATAGTGCTTGCCAGGTTGGACTCTGGAAAAACCAACGATACCGGCAATTCCATGAGGACAAGACACCTACAGCCCCGTCGCATGCGCTGAAAAGGCAGTAGCTTTTTCAAACCTCATGGTTATGATTTGAACACAATAAAATGCAATTAGAAAAACGCAACAAAAGAGGCCCCTTTTCTTGAAAACAAAGGCGCGCTGCTCAATTCTGCTTGCGATAAAGTAACTTGTTGTCCATCCAAATACGAACTTCTGGGATCTGGTGGTTACACATATCATTTTATCCTGTTCAACTCTCGACAGGTTGATTATTATTTTACCCTTATATTGTAAAGGACTCGCAACACCTGACACGGTTGCCACATTAGTGAAGTCAACCAATTCAAGCAGGCGTTATGTGCCTCCCGCGAAACAACGATCTGCCACAACGTCGGCACAATTATAGTGGACGCGGCATCAACTGATCTCAACACCGGTCACATGCAAGCCCAGCGAGCATGCCGGTACCTCTATGGACCCAGAAGGAGTCAACATGAACATTTTGGAAAAGAACGACCCAGAAATCTTCAACCTGATCAGACAGGAAGAATGGCGGCAAAAAAACAAAATCCGCCTTATCGCCTCTGAAAATTATGTCTCCGGACCAGTTATGGCTGCGACCGGATCGGTGCTCACCAACAAATATTCCGAAGGATATCCGGGCAAGCGCTATTACGAGGGACAGCAATACATCGATCAGGTTGAGGGGATTGCCATCCAGCGGGCCAAAGAACTGTTTGGCGCCGACCACGTCAATGTCCAGCCCTATTCGGGGTCGCCTGCCAACTTGGCCGTGTACTTAGCCTTTATCAGCCCCGGCGACACCATCCTCGGCATGGCCCTGCCCCACGGTGGTCACCTGACCCATGGGGCCAAGGTGTCCATCTCCGGTAAATATTTTAATGCCGAATCCTATGCCCTCGATCAGCACACCGGTCTACTCAATTACGATACTATCCGCGAAAAGGCCCTGGCCTGTCGTCCCAAGATTCTCATTGCCGGCCACTCCGCCTACCCGCGAATCCTTGATTTCGCCAAATTCCGCGAGATAGCCGATGCCTGCGGTGCCTTACTTTTGGTCGATATGGCTCATTTTTCGGGCCTGGTGGCTGGCGGAGCCCATCCCTCGCCCATCCCCTATGCCGATGTGGTCACCACCACTACCCATAAATCCCTACGCGGTCCCCGAGGCGCCATGATTCTGTGCAAACAGGAACATGCCGCCGCTATCGACAAGGCAGTATTCCCGGGACTACAGGGCGGACCGCACAACAACACCACCGCCGCCATTGCCGTGGCCCTGAAAGAAGCGGCCACCGATGGTTTCAAACAGTATGCGGCCCAGATCGTCAAAAACGCCCAGGCCTTGGCCTCAACCCTGATGGACAAAGGCTTCAATCTGGTCACCGGCGGCACCGACAATCACCTCATGCTGATCGACCTCACCAATAAAGGCGTGACCGGCAAGATTGCAGCCAAGGCCCTAGATGCCGCCGGGATCGTACTCAATTACAATGCAGTACCCTACGACACCCGCAAGCCCTTTGATCCCAGCGGCATCCGTCTGGGCTCAGCGGCGGTTACTTCCCGTGGTTTCAAGGAGGAGCAGATGATCCAGACCGGCCTCTGGATCGATACCATCATTAAAGACCCCGCCAATACTGCCTTGCAGGGCGAGGTCTCCAGGGCTGTGGAAAAGCTTTGCGCCTCCTTCCCGGCTCCGGGTTTGGAGCATCTGGTGTAAGGTTCATTAGGTACAGCCTAGCTGTAGAGTACATAAAAAGGGGGCCTCGCAGGAGGCCCCCTTTTTATGTGCAACCTTTGGCCCAATTACAACAGGGTTTGTACAACCGCCCCGGCAAAGTCGACGAATCTGGCCGGAAGAGAGCCCATCAGGACGATGGCGATCACCAACACCACCCCGGTTGCCTGGATCATGGGATGCACCACCACCGCAGGCCGCCCGCCGGGATCGGCTGTATAGGCCGCTTTGACCACCGAGAGGTAGTAATAAATGGCGATGGCCGTATTGATGGCGGCCAGACAGACAACCACCAGATGTTCGGCCCGCAGGGCTGTAGCCAGAATGAGGAACTTGCCCATGAAACCGACAAAGGGCGGGATCCCGGCCAGGCCAAACAACCCGACGGCGAGGATAAAAGCCAGCACCGGTTGGCGTTGATAGAGACCGCTGAGGTCGTCGATCAGCAAGTTCTCTCCTTCACGGGAAACATTACTGATCACCAGGAAGCAGGCCAGATTCATCAACACATACCCGGCGACATAATAGATGGCGACCCCGTAGCCCTGGCTATTCATGGTCACCAGCCCCAGAGTGATAAACCCGGCGTGAGCAATGCCGGAAAAACCCAACATTCGCTTGATATCCTTCTGCACCAGAGCGCTAAGGTTACCATAAAACATTGAACAGACCGCCATCGCCGCCAGCAGTTCAGCCAGGAACTGGGGATGACCGGTCGGCAGGGTCAGGAGCCGGATCAGTAAGGCCACAGCCGCCAATTTCGGGATGGTGGCGATGAAGCCGGTGGTCTCGTTCGAGGCCCCCTGATAGATGTCCGGGACCCAGAAATGCATCGGAAAGACCGCCAGCTTAAAGAGAAAGCCGCCCAGGGTCATCAGTACGGCCACCACCACCGCCGGTTGCAAATTTCCCTTGGCCAGCACGGCGACGATCTCCTTGAGATAGGTGGTGCCGGTGAGGCCGAACAGGTAGCTCATGCCGTAGAGCATGAAGCCGGTGGCCATGACCCCAAAGAGGATATATTTGATCCCGGCCTCCATCTGCACCCGGATACCGGTGCAATCGTCCCGCATGGGCACCAGCAGATAGAGGGCAAAGGAAGAAAGCTCAAGCGAGATAAAAATGGCGATCAGCTCGACCGAACTCACCAGCATCATCAGACCAAGGACACTGAGGAAGAGGAAAAGGTAGTATTCGGGGCGAACCCGGTCGGCAATCCCTTTGAGGTATTGGCCGGCCACCAGGAGGATGGCCAGGGAAAATCCGATCAAAACCTTGAACAGCTGGGAATACTGATCAACCACATAGACCCCGTAGAACAGGGTGCCCTGCGAATGCAAGCAAAGGCAGGTGGCGAGAAAGGTGGCAAAACCAAAAAACAGGGCCGTGAACTTTGCCACCTGAGGATCGGGCGTCTTGGCCAGGCTGACCACAAAAAAAGCCAGGGCCCCGGTCAACAGCACCAGTTCGGGAAGGATAACCATAGATATCGCCTTTCTTGTTGTTTCCTCAACACCACCCGCGTTGTTCGACGGATAGGGTGTTGGCGGGGGTTGCGGGAATCATCTGCACGTTATTGCCCCAGCACGGTGGCTACGACCTGATGGTGCTGCTGCCAGTGGTGCAACTGCTCCAAAAGCTGGTTCACCGAGGGGTGGATCAGGTCGATGAAGGGTTGCGGCCCCAAACCGATCCACAGCACGAACAGGAGGAAGGGGGTCAGGGTCACGATCTCGCGGGTCGACAGGTCCAGGAGTGCGGATTGGTCGGGATTGGCGGTGCCACCCCAGACGACCTTCTGCAGCATCCTCAGGGTATAGGCGGCGGCCAGGACCGCGCCGGGGATGGCGGCCAGGGCTAAGATGGTATTGCGCTCAAAGGCACCGGCCAGGACCAGCAATTCGCCAATGAACGAGTTGGTGCCCGGAAAGCCGAAGGAAGACAAGGAAAAGACCGCCAGAAAGCTGACGAACCAGGGCATGTATTTGCCGACCCCGCTGGCCAAGGCCAGCTCCCGGCTATGGGTACGCTCGTAGATCATGCCCACGCAGAGAAACAGGGCGCCGGTGGTGACCCCGTGGTTGATCATCTGCAGGATTGCTCCCTCCAGACCGCGGGTATTGAGGGCAAAGATTCCCAGGGTGACAAAGCCCATGTGACCAACCGAGGAGTAGGCGATCAGCTTTTTCATGTCCTGCTGGGCGAGCGCGGTGAAGCCGCCGTAGATGATCCCGGCAATGGAGAGCCAAAGGATCGGGGTGGCCAGGAGCATGGTAGCGTCCGGGGTGATCGGCAGACAGAAGCGCACCAGGCCATAGGTCCCCATTTTAAGCAGCACCGAGGCCAGGATAACCGAACCGGCGGTGGGGGCCTCGACATGGGCGGCCGGCAACCAGGTGTGAAAGGGAAACATCGGCACCTTGATGGCAAAGGCCAGAAAAAAGGCGAGAAAGACCAAGACCTGGAAGGTGAGCGTATACTCCTGCCACATCATCGCCGGGATAAAGAAGCTGCCGCTCTTAAGATAGAGGGCGATGATGGCCACCAGCAGCAGTACCGACCCGGCCAGGGTGTAGAGAAAGAACTTGATTGAGGCATAGACCTTGCGCGGCCCGCCCCAGATAGCGATCAGCAGATACATGGGAATAAGCATGAATTCCCAGAAAATGTAAAACAGTACGAAATCCAGCGCGACAAAGACACCGATCATCGAGGTTTCCATGACCAACAGGCAGAACATGAAGGGCGCAACCCGATTTTTGATGTATTTCCACGAAGCCAGGACGCAGAACGGCATGATGAAGGTGGTCAGGATCACCAGCAGGATGGAGATGCCGTCAACCCCGACGATATAGTTGATATGAAAACGGGGAATCCACTCGTAGGCTTCGGCGAATTGATATTTGGCGCTGGCCTGGTTGAAACCGGTGAGCAGAAGTATCGAAAACAGGGCGGTTAACGAGGTGACGCCCAAGGTCCACAGCCGGGCAAAGGCTTCGCCATGATAGAAGAGGAGTACCATCGCCCCGGCCAGCGGCATAAAAACCAGCAAAGTGAGCAGGGGCAACCCCTCTTTGATAAGTAACAGATCCATTCTCTAGTTCCCTTTAGAGCAGCTGAAAAAAGATGAAGGTAACGAACAGAATCGCAGCGAGGGAGAAGGCATAGTACAGGGTCATCTGGATCTGACCGCTTTGCATCACCCGGACCTTGCCGCCCAAGCCACGAACGGAGCGGGCCAGGCCATCGACCACGCCGTCAATGGCGTGCCAGTCAAACCAGCTCCAGAAACGGCTCAAGGACATGAGGGAAACGAGTCCGACCGCCCGATATGCTTCGCCCCAGGCAGTATCGCACCATTGCAGTGGCCCCTTCACCAGCCAAAGGAAAGCGCTGCCGGCCTGACGATACAGCCAGTCGACATCAAGGCATATTCGATCCATTGGCGCCACATAGTGCTTGAACAGGAAAAAGGCCAGAGCGGCAAAGCCGAGCAACTGCAGGGTCTCGACCAGGTGGTAGGCGGTGTATGGGTTGTATGACACAGCATGGGGCAGCATGGCGTAAAGGAAACCGGGGGCCGTGCCCACCAGGACACAGAGGGTGGCGGCGAGCATCATGGCCATCTGCATGTTCCAATTGGGGTCGGCCGCCTTTTTCCAGATGGTTTCGCTACAGTTATTAGGGCCGAAAAAGAGAAAATAGGGCAGTTTGAGACCGTTATACATGAAGGTGCCGGTGGCACCGAACATCAGCAGCCAGGAAGCCCAGTTGAGGTGGCTCTCGAAACCGGCGCCGATGATCATCGACTTGCTGACATAAGCGGCAAAACCGGGGGCCGCGGAAATCGACAAACAGCCGATGATTGTAAAAAAGAAGGTGGCCGGCATTTTTTTATAAAGGCCGCCCAATTCGGTGAATTTAGTTTTGCCGGTCATATAGAGGACCGATCCGGTGCCCATGAACAGCAGACTCTTATACAAGATATGCACCACAGCGTGAGCGACGGCGCCGTTAATGGCCAGGTCGGTGCCGATGCCGATCCCAGCCACCATATAGCCGACCTGAGAGACAATCGACCAGGCTAGGAGCTTGCGGATATCGTTTTCCATAACCGCGTAGATGACACCGTAGAGCGCCATAACCACCCCGATGACCACCAGGATGTCCATGCCGGCGCAAGCCCGGGCCAGGGTATAGACCGCGGTCTTGGTGGTAAAGGCGCAGAGGAACACTGCCCCGTTGAAGGAAGCCTCGGAGTAGGCCTCGGGCAGCCAACTGTGCAGCGGCACCATGGCGGCATTGAGGCCGAAGCCGATCATGATCAGCCAGGTATAAAGCTCGGGGTGGGCTATATCCATTAGCTCGAAGGTGATATTGCCCACCGCCTGATAACGCAGGAGGATGCCGGCCAGGAGGACGATGCCGCCGATGGTATGGATGAGGAGATAGCGATAGCCCACGGGCAACGACTGCTTCCGGCCCCGAAACCAGATCAAAAAGACCGAGGCAAAGGCCATCATTTCCCAGAAGAGGAAGAGGCTTAAGTAATCGCCGCTGTAGATGACCCCCAGCGAGCCGGCGGCATAGATCCAGGCAGCCATGTGCTCACCGGCCCGATCGACCTGGAGCCCGTAGAGGGTACCGAGCACCGCCATCAGGGCCATGATCAGGGCAAAGACGGTGGAGAGCTTATCGACCCGGCCCAAAACCAGCTGCCAGTCAAGGAAGAGGACGGTGGCATGGTTGCCGCTCAAGGAGGCGTTGAGGATCACCGCCCCCAGGGCCATCAGGGGGACCAGGAAGAGATAGGGCTTGCGCAGGGGTCCTTGGACAAAGGGCAGCAGCAGAGCGCCGAGGATCAGCAGCACCGAGGGATGGATAAAACTGGAGGCCATTATTCCTCCTCACCGGGGGTAGAATTGAGGCGGTCATAAAAATCCGTCGGGGCCTGGATGCCTGAACCGCCAAACCAACGGGCAATGCCGATGATCGCCGCGGCCGCGCCGAAACCGAAAAATGACCAGAAAAAGGGCAGATGCTGCTCGGCCCAGGTGTGGGCATGACCGGTGTCGACCAACAGGGCCGAGCCGGCGATCAGGCCCAGGAGGACGAAACAGACTATCACTACGGTTTTAAGACGCGCGTGCAGATATTCAATGAGACTTGTCATCCTGTTACCATCCAGACAAATTGCATCATGAAGTTGGGATAAATACCGATGATCACCGAAACGGTCACCGCAATCAGCAGGGGGATCAGCATGCTCAGGGGCGCCTCCTTGATGCCGGTCTCGCCTTCCCCTGCCGGCCGCTGGCCGAAAAAGGCTCGGTAGGTCACCGGTGCGAAATAGCCGACATTAAGCACGGTCGAGGCGATCAGGATCACCAGGATGCCGACCTGATGGGCCTCCATCGAGCCGACCAGAAGATACCATTTGGAGACAAAGCCGGCCACCGGCGGGACACCGATCATCGACAACGAGGCCACGGCAAAGGCGCCGAAGGTAAAGGGCATGGTCCGCCCTAGCCCGCCCATCTCGGAGATATATTTCTTATGGGCGGCGATATAGATGGCGCCGGCGCAGAAGAACAGGGTGATCTTGGCAAAGGCGTGGTTGACGATATGGATCAGGCCGCCCTCGATGGCGTGCGGGGTCAGCAGGGCTACGCCGAGGATGATGTAGGAAAGCTGGCTGACCGTCGAATAGGCCAGCCGGGCCTTGAGGTTATCCTTGGACAAGGCGATCATCGAGGCCACCAGGATAGTGAAGCCGACAAAGTAGGCGGTGGGGATGCCTAGGTTGAGCCGGTCCATGGTCTCCACCCCGAAGACATAGAGCATGGTCCGGGTGGTGCAGAACACCCCGACCTTGACCACCGCCACCGCATGCAGCAGGGCGGAGACCGGGGTCGGCGCCACCATGGCCCCGGGGAGCCAGTGGTGGAAGGGCATGACCCCGTTTTTGGCAAAACCGAGGATGCAGAAGACATAGAGCATGGTCACCATCCAGTCGGGGGCGGTGGCCGGGAGGATGCCGGAATGAATATTATGGGGGAAATCGAGGTTGCCGACCAGCACATAGAGGAGAATAAGCGCCGGCAGAAGAAAAAATTTGGCGGTGGTGGTCAGATAGATAATGTATTTCCGCGCCCCTTCATAGGATTCCTCATCCTGATGATGGGCCACCAGCGGATAGGTGCAGACCGAGACGATCTCGTAAAAGAGGTACAGGGTCAGGAAATTATCGGACAGAGCCACCCCGATGGCGCCGAAGATAGCCAGGGCGAAACAGGCGTTGAACCGAGTCTGGCAGGGTTCGTCGTGGGCGCGCATGTAGCCCATCGAGTAGAACACCGCGATCACCCATAGCGACGAGGCCACCAGGGCAAAGATCATGGCAAAGCCGTCGGCCCGCAGGGTGATCGACAGCCCGGGCAGCAACTGGAAGATCGGATAGATCAGGGTCTTGCCGGCCTTGAGGGCCGGAATGAAGGAGAGGACCATGAGGAAAAGCAAAACCGAGGCGCAGGAGGAGACGAATTCACGCAGATTCGGATGGTTCTTCAGGGTCATGACCACCAGACTGCCAAACAGCGGAATCAGCACCGCCAGCAGCAGGTTGGAGTTTTCGACGATATTGGCGGTGGCGGCAACGGCTTCCATGGTCATTTTCTCCGGGTTACCCTTGCATATCGACCAGATCGTCGGTGGCGACGGTCTTATAATTGCGGTAGACGGCAATCATGATGCTGATGGCGATGGCAGCCTCGGCGGCGGCGATGGCCATAATGAAGAGAGTGAATATCTGACCGACCGCAGGGTCCGGGGCGAGAAAACGATTAAAGGCCATAAAATTAGTGGAGGCGGCGGCGAGGATGAATTCCGACGAGATCAGCATGCCGATCACTGTCCGCCGCACCACCATGCCGTAGATGCCGACCGAAAACAGGAGGGCGCCGATAACCAGGTAGGTCGACAGGCAGTTATAAAGATTAAGCACTTGCATCGGTTAGTTTCTCCCCCTCTGGGACAGGACCAGGGCCCCAATAATGGCCAGTAACAGGACAATGGAGATAAGTTCGAATACCAGGGAATGGGTGGTCAGCAGGGCCATGCCGACCGCCTTGATATCAAAGCCCCCTTGACGGGGAAAGACCTGCCACTGGGTTTTCAATCCCAACACAGTCAGGGCGGCAAACATCAGGGCAGCGGTACTGCAGGCCAGGGGTCCGGCCAAGGGCGAGCGATCCTTCATGCCCACCACCGGCTTCTCCTCCTGGTCGGCCATCATAATCCCAAAGGCAATCAGAATGGAGACCGCACCAACATAAATCAGCAGCTGCATCATGGCGAGAAAAGGGCTGAGCAGGAAATAATAGACCCCGGCCAGACCGGTAAAACAGATCGCCAGGCCGGCCACCGCCCGCACCAGCCGTCGGGCGTTGACCGCGATCACCGCACCGGTAATCACCAGGGCCACGGTCAATAAAAAGATGATTCCGACCATGCCTTCCGCGGAAAAGAGGGCGGGGTTGGCCGTTGGTTGGCAGACTAGTGCTTGCATCTGTTTTGTTCCTCCAACCGCTGCAGCAGATCCATGATAAAGTCGTTTTTATCGCAACCGGCCAGATTGTAATCCTTGGAAAAGCGCAGGGCATCGAAATTACAGCTCTCCACGCACTGGCCACAGAGGCTGCATTTGGTGAAATCGAGGCTGTAGCTGGTCAGAACCTTACCTTTTCCACCCTCAGCCTTCTTGCCGTCCAGGCTGATACAGTCGGACGGGCAGGCCCGCTGGCACATGCCGCAAACCACGCAGTTGGGCGCGCCGGTCTCCGTGTTGCCGATCAGTTCGATGTGGCCCCGGAACAGCGGAGTCATGGTCGGCACTTCGTACGGATACTGCTCGGTCACCACCGGCTTGAAGAACTCACGGGCGGTGATCATCAGACCGGTGACCAGGCTCTTGCTGCCGGTGAAGATATCACTCCAATAGCCATTCATAGTCAGAACACCTTAATCAGGGCTGCGGTAATCAGCAGGTTAGCCAGCGAAAAGGGGATCAGTATTTTCCAGCTGAGATTGAGCAGCCGGTAGATCTGGGTGCGCGGGTAGGTCCATCGGATCCAGATAAAGGTGAAGATGAGGATATAGATCTTGATCAAAAACCACCAGACCCCGGGGGTCAACCCGAAGGGGCAGTCCCAGCCGCCGAGAAACAGGGTGGCGGTCAGGCAGGCACCGACCACGATGTTGAGGTATTCGCCCATCATGAACAGGCCAAAGCCCATGGAACCGTATTCGGTCATGAACCCGGCCACCAGTTCGCTCTCGGCCTCGGCCATGTCGAATGGAGCCCGGTTGGTCTCGGCCACCGAGCAGATGAAGAAGATGATGAACGAGACCCACATGGTCAAGAAATGACCGTTCTCCAGGCGAAAGATGTTCCAGTGCCAGAAGCCTCCCTGCTGATCGATGGCGATCTCGCGCAAATTCATCGAACCGGAGATCATCACTACGGTGATCACGGTCACCAGCATGGGGATTTCATAGGCCAGATTCTGGGAAACGGCGCGGGCCGAGGAGATGATCGCATACTTGTTGCCCGAGGCCCAGCCGCCCAGCAGGATGGCAAGCATGCCCAGCGAGGCAAGGGCAAAGAGCAGCAGGACCGAGAGCTCCATGGCCCGGGCTTCGATGTTGCCGGAAAAGGGGATCACCACCATGGAGGTAATGGCCGGAACCATAGCCAGCACCGGTGCCAGCCGGAAGATGATGCCATCGACCCCCTGGGGAACCAGCAACTGTTTGCTCATGAGCTTGAGGCCGTCGGCCAGGGGTTGCAACAGGCCGGCGTATCCCGCCTCGCAGGGTCCGATCCGCCGCTGGATGCGGGCCGCGCCCTTACGTTCGCACCAACCCAGGTAGGCGGCATTAAGGCCGGCAAAAGCCATAATCCCAACCAGATAAAACAGGGCCCGCCAAATACTCGTATCCATATCGTTCACCTCCCTCGATTAACGGTCAATCTCGGGAATAACCAGATCAAGGCTGCCCATGAAGGCCAAGGCATCCGCCAGCAGCATCCCCTCGGCCACCTCGCCATACAAACTCAAATTGGAAAAGGTCGGGGAGCGCAGTTTCAGTTTATAAGGATTTTTGCCGCCATCGCAGACCAGCCGGTGCCCCAGGGAGCCCCGAGCTGTTTCCACGGCGGAATAATAATAGCCCGCCTCGGGTTTGAGCATTTTCGGCACCTTGGCCATCACCGGCCCGCCGGGAAGTTTATCCAGGGCCTGCTCGATGATCCGCAACGACTGCTCCATCTCCTCCATCCTGACCAGGTAGCGGGCCATGGAATCGCATTGGTCAAAAACCGGGACATCGAAATCGAATTCTGGGTAGACCGAGTACGGCTCATTTTTGCGGATATCATAGCTGATCCCGGAACCGCGGGCCACTGGACCGGTGGCGCCGTAGCGGCGGCACTGTTCCGGGGTAATGAAACCGATATCCTTAATCCGTTTGATCAGGATGATGTTGTGGGTGACCAGGTCGTGGTAGAGTCGGGGCATACGGCCGCGAAGACGCTTGATGAAGTCGCGGGTGCCGGTGATGAATTCATCGTCGATATCGTTATAGACACCGCCAAAGCGCATGTAGCAGTAGGTCAGGCGCGAACCGGTAACCCGCTCGAGCAGATCGATAATCTTTTCCCGGTCGTCAAAGGCGTAGAGCAACGGCGTGAAACCGCCAAGATCGAGCAGAAAAGCGGCCCACCACAGCAGGTGGCTGGCGATGCGGTTGAGTTCGACGGTGATCACCCGGATATATTCCGCCCGTTCCGGCACCTCGATGCCGGCGGCCTTCTCGACCACCAGGGCCCAGCCGTGGTTGAAGGCCAGGGCGTGGAGGTAGTCCATGCGGGCGGTATTGGGCATGAACTGGGCAAAGGTGACGCCCTCGGCCATTTTTTCGTGCATCCGATGGATATAGCCCAGCACCGGTTCGGCCTTAACCACATACTCGCCGTCCATGGTGAGCTTGACCCGTAAAACACCGTGGGTGGCGGGATGCTGCGGTCCCAGATTGAGGACAAAGGTTTCATCATGCCGCAGGGATACGGGAACGGTCATGGCATAAAGTCCTTTAAAAGAGGATGAAAGTCGGCATCTTCGGGCAGGAGAATCCGGACCAGGTTGGGATGACCCTGGAATTGCACTCCATAAAAATCGAAGGTTTCCCGCTCATGCCAGTCCGCGGCCGGAAAAACCCCGGAGATGGTGGGCACAACCGGTTCGCTGCGGGGTACCCGGGTGCGGACCAGCACTCGGCAGTGCTCGCCGCCCAAGCGGTTGTAATCGTAGAGGATCTCCAGCTGCTGTTGCTCCAACCAGTCTACCCCGGCAATCGATTCGAGGAAAAAGCCCTGGCCATCCATAATCTCGGCTATGGCTACCACCTGGTTCGGTTCGCAGAGGACATCGAGATGGGCGCCGCAACGGCGGAAGTCGATGCTGAGCACGCCCGCTGTGCGCTCCGGCAGAGTCTCTGGGACGGCTCCGTCGGCCGCCGGCGGCGGTGCGTCTGCAGTCGGGGCAGGAAAGAGTCGGGCGAGTGCCTTTTGGGTCTGTTCTTGTATTTCCATGGTTCGTCCCCTGTTCAGCCCGGCAGTACCCGCGGCCAGCGTCGCGTCCCGGTAATCTTCTCCTCAAGGGTCATGATCCCCTCAAGCAGGGCCTCGGGCCGCGGCGGGCAGCCGGGGATATACACATCGACCGGAAAAAGTTTGTCCGCCCCTTCGACCACGTTATAGTTGCATTTAACCTTGAACGGCCCGCCGGAAATGGCGCAGTTGCCCATGGCAATCACCCATTTTGGTTCGGGCATCTGGTCGTAGAGCGTCTTGACCGCTAATTCCAGCTTCTTGTTGATGGTGCCGGCAACGATCATCACATCGCTCTGCCGGGGCGAGGGCCGAAACACCTCGGCACCGAACCGGGAGATGTCGAAACGGGACCCGCCGGTGCACATCATTTCAATAGCGCAGCAGGCAAGCCCGAAGGTCATGGGCCAGAGCGAGTTGGCCCGGCCGAGATTGAGCAGCGTGTCCAGTTGGGCGAACTGCACTATTGATGAAGGTACGTTTTCCGTTCCCATGTAAACACTCCTTTTCGCCAGGCGTAGACAATCGCCAACGATAAAATGGCGACAAAGATCAGGATCTCAATGAAGTCCCGAAAACCAAGCGCCGGGCTGTTATAGGCGACGGCCACGGGGAAGAGAAAGAGCACGTCGACATCAAAGGCTAGAAAAATCAAGGCATACTGGTAATAGACAATACCGAATCGGATCCAGGCGCTGCCGATGGGCTCCATGCCGCATTCAATCAACTGCTCCGCCCGGCCGGCGCTTTGCCGGGTGTGGGAGGACGGGCTGAGCAAATGGACGATAATGATGGGGCCAAAACCAAATAACAAGGCCCCAATCAGAAAAATGGTCACATAGATGATATTTGTGAGAACGACCTGATCCATCCCTTTCTCCTGGAGAAACTGCCCGCTGGCATCAATCCAACTGATACTATTTATCAGCACATCTTATTAGGTTACCGAAAAGCATATCTGATGTCAACAGCATTATTTCAAAGGATAATGAGTGGAAATCGAGAAATCCCATTTTGAGCTTGGAGTCATCGCCAGTATAGAATAGGCGTACCAAAGAATGAGGGGCATATTTTTGACTTATTAGAATATCGGGGAGAAATGAAAAAGTGCTCACTTTTTCAAGTGCGAATACTGAGGAAAAAGGCTTGGAGACCTAACCAGATAACAGCTAGAGTTCAGGCGGAAAAGCTGCAATTATAGCGAAGAATAAAACCTTGGAGAGAGAGGTCACCGGGGTGGGCAGTTGGTCATGCTGCTAGGCGATCCATTCGTTCTGTCTTGCTGCAAAAAAAAAGAGGCCCATCTGGACCTCTTCTGTATGCAAATAGAAAAATTGATCAGGCTGGCCAACCGTTTGATTGCCATGTTTGCCCCTGGGTATCGACGATGAAGCACTCATAGCCTGGCCGAGAGTTGATGTACCGCACCCCGACTTCCGGTTCCATGACAAAGACAGCGGTCGACAAGATGTCGGCGTCCATGGCGGTAGGGGCCATGACGGTGACACTGGTTGAAAGTTGCGGCGAGTGCCCGGTCCTGCCATTGACGATGTGGTGAAACACCTTTTCCCGATCATAATAAATTTCGTAATTGCCCGAAGTCGCCACGGCACCCTCGCGCAGACTGATGACACCGGGGAACTCTTTGTTTTTCTTCGGATCCTGAATGGCAACAGTCCACGCTTTGCCCTGAGCGACCGAGCCACCGACCCGAATTTCCCCTCCTGCGTTGACCAGGTGATTCACGATCCCGTTTTTGGCAAGCACCTGCGCCGCACGGTCGGCAATAAAGCCGGGTGCTATGCCGTCCAGCGTAATCCCCATGCCTTTTTCCGGCAGAAGGATTGAGCCGTTAGCAAAGCGCAGGCGTTCCGAGCCGATCCGAGGAAGCGTCGCCTCGATTTCAGCTTCGGTTGGCTGCTTGCCGACGGCAAATTGCCCCTGGAATAATTCGACAAGTGGTGCAACGGTAATATCGAAAGCCCCATTGGTATCGCGATGAAAATAGAGAGACCGTCCCAGTACTTCCAGAATCTCAGAGACCGGTTGCGCAAGGCGATTCTCTGCGTTGAGCTCACAAACCGGCGACTGATTACCATAGCGGGTCAGAACTGCACAGAGGCGGTCAACCTCAGCAAAGGCAAGCCCCAAGGCGTTTTCCGCCTCGTCCCTGGAGGTGTGCATGACCGTCATGTCGACAAAGGTTCCCATAGCCATTCGGGTCTTGGAAACCTTGTAGGTGTTTTTGTGAAACAACAAACTTTCCGCCTTCTCGACCGGCAACAAGGCCGCCGTAGCGGCGCCCAGCCCCAGCAGTCCGGAGAGTTTTAAAAAAGATCTTCTCTTGTGATCACAAACTTTCGGGAAAATTTTCATAACCGTTCCACTTGTTTGGTTTTATTAGCCGACCATTTTCAGGCCATCAGCGACATTTCGGGCTATAGCCTGCCGGCCCTGGTAATGACGAAAAATTTCGCGAGGACATTTGGTAACACAGACCTCCTCGCAAGCCGAACCGTAAGCGATGCAGCTCTTGTGATCGATGACAATCAAATTGCCAGTATAAGCTACCGCCTTTGCAGGGCAGACCTTGACGCACAACTTACAGCCGATACAACCTACTTCACAGACGGCTTTGACATCTTTGCCGAGATCTTTTGAAGAGCAGGGCACTTGCACCCGAGCCTTCAAGGTTTGCAATTCGATGATCTTCTTCGGACAGGTGCGCACGCACACCCCGCAGCTCACACAGTTATCCGGGTCGATAACCGGAAAATTATCAACCATTTTGATGGCATTGAAAGGACAGGCTTCCGCACATTCACCCAAGCCGATGCAGGCGTACTGGCATTTCGAGGGCCCGCCGAAGCCGAGGTTGGCAGCGGTGCAGGAGTGGAACCCGATATAGTGATGTTTATGACTGACCCGTCCCTCGATCCTTGAACAGCGGACGACTGCAATCTGGTCTTCGACCTCAGCCATCTTTTTGCCTGTGAGTTCCGCCACCACTGCTGCCACCGCCTCTTTTCCTGGAAAACAGAGGTTCGGCGGGACGTCGGGGTCGTTGACCACAGCGATGGCATAGCCTTCGCAGCCCGGATATCCACAACCACCGCATTGGGCCAGAGGCAGGGAATGCAGAACCTTATCGATCAGCGGGTTGGTCTCGACCGCAAACTTATGGGCGGCAATGGCAAGGCCGATACCGAAGAACAGGCCGATGCAGCCAAGAAGAACCAGCCCACTGAGGGCTATTTTAAGTAATTGCGGATCCATTTCACCACTCTCTTATCCATCCGTGTTGTCGATTTCGGTTATTCGGTCAAAACAACTGCAAACCGGAAAAACCGAGAAAGGCCATGGCGAATTGCCCGGCAACGATGAAGGCAATGGGCAAGCCTTTAAACGTCGGGGGGATATTGGCTATTTCCAACCGCTCCCGCACCGAACTCATGAGATAGAGGGCAAGCAAAAAGCCCCCGCCGGCACCGAGAGCCAGCATAAAGGTCTCAAAAAAATTATAATTAAGGCTCGACATGACCAACGGTACGGCAATGATGACACAGTTGGCGATGACCAGAACCAGGTAGACACCAAACGAGTTGAACAGGACCGGGTTGACTTTGCGCAGGATGGTATCAACCGCCTGCACGGTAAGCGAAACCAGCCCGATAAAGACGACGATTTGCAAAAAATTGAGATTAAAGGGGATCAAGGTGAATTGATAGAACAACCAACTCATGCTGGCGGACGCCACCATGACGATGGTGAACACCACCCCCATCCCCTTCGCCGTTTCCTTTCTCTTTGAGGTTCCAAAGAAAACGCACAGCCCCAGGTATTTGGTAAAAACAAAGTTATTGATCAACAATGCGGCAATAAAAATCGAGAACAGATAGCCGAGGTAGGATTTTGAAACCTTAAAATTGAAATCTGCAACACCCGTCAGCCCCCGCAACGAGACCACATGGGTTTTCGTGCTATTGAGTGGCTCTGCAAACGTAAGCACCACATTGCGTCCGTCACCGCCTACCGCAGCGGTAATCAGGGTGAGTTTAATATCGGGATCGTTTTCTTCAAAAACCGTATACTTGGACACATCGCCGGCCACCGCCTTGTCGACAGGTGCGGTGAAAGTGACCGCAATACCCTTCTTGCCGGAAAAGGCGGTGGATTCTATGAAATCAGCAGCCTGCAGCCAAGCCGGTAGCAACAGCAGGGCAAGGAGAACGGCAAAGTGAGGAATTCTTATGCTTCTCATGATTTCATTCCTTTTTTTCGCTTGTACACCAGTTCGATCCAATTGAAGAAGGCCATCATCAAGCCGACAACGAAGAATCCGGCGCTTGGCAGGATGAAAAACAGCAAGGGTTTGAATCCCAGCACGTCGTAGCCGAAGATCGCGCCTGAGCCCAACAACTCGCGAACAAAACCGATGACCACCATGCCGACCATGAATCCCAGCCCCATACCCACCGCATCCCAGAATGAGTCGGACACCTTTTCTTTACAGGCGAACATTTCCAGCCGCATGGTAATGATGGCAAAGGCAACGATCAGTTTGATGAAAATGCCCATCTTCGCGTAGGCCCCTGGCAGGTAGGCTGCCATGACCAGATCGATGACCGTCACCCAGGTGGCGATGGTCAGCGTGTAGGTTGGTATTCGAATTCGGGGATGAATTTGGTCTTTAAAAAATGCAATCGTCACACTGGAAAAAACTTGGACCAACAGCACGGCAACGCCTAGCATCAGCCCGTTCATCACCGTGGTGGAAATACCCACCGCCGGGCACATCGACAGGGCCAGCCGAAAGATCGGATTTTCGCTCAGAATGCCCCGACCAAGGAGTTCCCAAGTTGTTTTGGTGTTGGATGAATGTGTTGTCACTCAGGTCCTCCGACTAGGTTAAAACGAGACCGCAATTTTTTGTTCTTTGAGAACACGGTCGAGAATGTCAAAGCGGTAGGCAAACTTTCCGACCATCCCTTTCACTCCATCGGTGAGCATCTGTGAGGAGATGGTTGCTCCGGTCAGGGCATAGATATTTTTATCCTTGAATTGTTCCATAATTCGAGAAACCTCGGCGTCTGCAAGATGTCCCTCAAGGGCTTGCCGGTATGGCTCCGGCAACGGCTCTTTGACCACCTGCAGCACTTTGAGCACATCAAAAGATCTGCCCTTGAACTGATTTTTGAAATACTCCTTTTCAATCTCGGCGCCAAGACCGGGATCTTCCTCGTGCTCCAGGACTTCCACGCCCATCATCGAATATTTCTGGTCGAGCGCCAGCATCACGTTGATGAACGTCTTAAACCCCGGAAACTTGCCTCCCAGCAGATACGCAATCCGTGTGCCGTTATCGGTCACCACAATGGTATGGTCCGCGAAACGAATTTCCTTTCCCGGTCCGACCGCCGTCAGAATCGCTTTTCCCCGAGCTTCTTTTTCCCGGCTCTGCTCGGCATCAAGGGGCACCACTTTCCGATCAGCTACTTTGCCTTCCATGTCGAGGGAGAGCAGCGTGTAGCCCGTCTGGCCTGCTTGTGACGTCGGCACCAGATAACCGATCAATTGCCTACCCGGTTCGGTGATGATATAGCGATAAATCTGGTGCATGGCTAGAGTTGCTGGCGCCGGCTTGCCCTGCCCATAGCCCAGCAGGCTGTACATAGTCCTTTCTTCCCGTGCATGCTCATTGTGCTTTTTGGCTTTGTCGGTGATGATAAATGTCACCCCCATCACCGTCGCCGCCATCAGACATGCAACGGTGAGACGGAAGACGATACTCAGGATATCTTTCATTTGTCACCTCCAACCGGTGGGGCGAACCGCTTGGGTTTGAACAATCCGTCCAATACCGAACTGAGCGGATTCATCAGCAGAATGGCGTAACAGATGCCTTCGGGGTAGCCGCCTTTCAGCCTGATCACAACGGTCAGGGCGCCAATGCCGATGCCATACAATAGTTGCGAGTTTTTATTGGCCGGCGAGGTGACATAATCGTTGGCCATATAGAAAGCGCCGAGGATGGCACCGCCGGAGAGTACCGCCAGCAGCGGATCGCCGGTAAACAACCCGTTGCCGCCGAAAACCCAGGAAAGCGCGGCGATGGTGCCGAGAATCGAAACCGGGATGTGCCAGGTGATATATCGCCTGTACATCAAATATAGCCCGCCGAGTACCAGCAGGAGGCCAGAGGTCTCACCGATGCAGCCGGGCCGCCAGCCCATAAAAAAAGAACCGTACAGGCTACTTCCTGAACCGAAAACTTTTACAAAGCCATCTATTCCTTGCGCCTTAAGAACCGCAAGCGGGGTGGCAGCAGAAACCGCATCAGCTCCGGCCCCGAGATAGCTAAAGATTGCCATGCCGTCGATAGGCGAAAGCCAAGCCGAGGTCATCGCCACCGGAAAGGTGGCCAGCAAAAAAGCACGCCCCATCAAAGCCGGGTTGAAGATATTGTAACCGATTCCACCGAGCAAGTGCTTGCCGACATAAATCGCCATCACCGCGCCAAGGACCGGTAACAGATAAGACACTCCTGGTGGAATCACGAAGGCGAGCAGCACGCCGGTCAAGGCGGCGCTGCCGTCTTTAATGGTGACCGGGCGTCCGAGCAACTTCTGGCTCACCGCCTCCACCGCCATACAACTGAGGACCGAGACGGCGGTGATGATCAGAGTTTGAATGCCGAAGATAAAGACCGACAGGATCAGCGGCGGCATCAGGCAGGCCACCACGGTCCACATGATTTTCTCAACCGATTCATTGCTCTTCACATGCGGCGAAACCGAGACGATCCAGTTCGGTTGCGAAGTCAATGACTGGTTATCAGGCGCTTGCGTTTCGATGGCGATACTCCTTCAGAACGATATTACACATTCAGCGTGGGGTTGCCCCCACTCATCCCTAAACCTGAGGAACGGAACTCTTTCCCTGCCAGTCCGCACGTGCCCACCGGCCGACGGCGCTGTTTTCAGGGAGACCTTGCCTCTGCGCTATCTTTTTGCCTTCATTTTGGCCAACCGTATAAACTGCACAAGCGGTCGTTTAGCTGGACAAATATAGGCGCAACTGCCGCATTCAAAACAATCGAACACGCCAAATTGAGCGGTATCTTCAGACCGGTTGGCCTCCACATAGACTCCGACCTCCTTGGGCTCAAGCCCCATCGGGCACGCATCAAGGCACCATCCGCAACGGATGCATTGCGAATGAGGACGGCTATCGATTTCTTGCGCGGTCAAAAAAAGAACGGAGGATGTGGTTTTGGTCACCGGAACGTCTAGGCTTGAAACCGCAAAGCCCATCATAGGTCCCCCCATGATGATTTTCACCAGTTCCGGCTTGGTGCCGCCGAGGTGATGGACAATATCTCGGACCTTGGTCCCCACCTTGACCAAAAGATTAGCTGGTTTGTGAATACCGCCGCCACTGATGGTGACCACTTTTTCACAAAGCGGTTTATTATGCACAACTGCATCAAAAATCGCCCGCGCGGTCGAAACGTTATGCACCACCACCCCAACCGCCGAGGGCAGGGCCATTGAAGGCACCTTTCGACCGACCAGCGCTTGAATCAATTGCTTTTCCGAACCTTGCGGATATTTGACCTGCAATCCCTGCACGGACAGCGTATAGCCTGCCGTACTCCCCGCCCGGGCAGCGTCGCCCATGGCCTGAATGGCATCAGGTTTGTTACTTTCGATGCCGATCTGGCATTTGTTAATGCCTAAAATCTTGAGGATAATTTTGGCGCCTTCGATTATTTCCGCTGAGTGCTCGAGCATTTGCCGATGATCTGCGGTGATGTAGGGCTCACACTCGGCCCCGTTGAGCAGCAAGGTGTCAATCTTGGCGTTGGCCGGGGGCTTGAGTTTTACATGCGTGGGGAAACCGGCCCCACCGATACCGATGATGCCGGCATCATGCACCTTGGCTAAAAGATCCGTGGCGCTCAATTCCTGCCATGGGTTCTGGGGATATGTAACCGGTTCTGCGGCATGGTCGACCGCAATGGTGATAGATGGCGCCTTGACCCGGAGAGGATGCGCCGACATCCCTATATCCTTGACGGTTCCGGCGAAGGGTGCATGTAACGGCACCCCCAATCCTTTCACCACTTCACCGATCACCGCACCTTCGAGGATGACATCACGCTTTTTGACCACCGGCGAACAGGGAGCACCGATGTGTTGGCCAAGGATTATCTCCAGCTCATCCGGCACCGGCATCCGCTCTATGGCAAGAGCAGCGGTGAGGTCCTTTGACTCCGGAGGATGGACGCCGCCTTTGGGAAAAGTCAGTAAGGAATTCATAAATTCGATCACACGTAGAGCTGAAATAATTGCGGCCAACCGACCACGAGCGTCGGCGTCGACAGCTGAACACGAGGCTTGTCACAGTATGGTGAAATCATCATTTTCTTAAGCTAACCCGCCAAATTGCTTCATGAACTGGATCCGTTCAAAGGCCGCAGGGTTGCCGGCTTGACGATGACTGAGCAAACCGCGAAAATCGTCGAGCCGATGGAAACCTTTCACATCCATCCAGGCCTCCAGTTCTTCAAGCATGACAGGTAGTTGACCTGCCCCATTTTTATACAGGGTCGTCACCACCTGGACGGCAGTCGCCCCAACCAGTAATTGCTTGATTAATCCTTTGCCGTCATGGACGCCGGTGGATGCGATGAAATCCTTGTCGATATTTGCCGAAAGCAAGGCAATCCACCGCAATGACTCAGTCATCTCCCCTGGAGTGCTAAAAATATCGGCTTTGGTGACGGCCATTTTCTCGACATCGATATCCGGTCGGAAATAGCGGTTAAACAGGACAAAACCGGCCACCTTTCCAGTCCAGCTCAAACGAGCAAGAAGATTGGCAAGCGCTGAGGAATAGTGGCTGATTTTCAAAGCCAGCGGGATAGAGATCATGCTGCTGACCTTCTCTACGATTTCAAAATACTGTTTTTCACTGTCTTTACAGGTCAATCGCGGATCGCTTGGCAACAGAGAAATATTTAACTCAAGCGCATCGGCGCCGGCTTTTTCCACCGACTGAGCAAATGTCACCCATTCCCTGGCCGAAACACAATTAATGCTAGCGATGATCGGTATATCAACTGCTTTTTTGGCATCAACGATCAATTCAAGATATTCTTCGAGGGCTTTTTCCCTGGTATATCCCTGAATGTAATCAAAGGCCTCGGGAGAGTCGGCTTGATAATCCTCAAGGTTGTGCGACAACTCGGAAGCTATCTGTTCCTCGAAAATTGATTTGAGAACCACAGCGCCAGCATTGTTTTCCGCCAGGGTCTTGATCGAATCAACCGTTTTGGTGAGACCGCAACTCCCGACAACAATAGGCGTCCGTAACTTCAACCCGAGGTAATGCGTGGACAAATCTTTCATGGTCATTTTCCGGCAGTGGATATCCGCTCAACATTTCCCTGCAAGCACCTCGTGGCTGGTGGCCTTGACAGATAATGACAAGGGGACCCTGTTTTAACGTTTGCTGCAATAGGTGCGCTATGCACAACGCAACGGGCATCCATGACCCGCAAAATTCTGCCCCGAAGAAAGAATTGCGGTTTCCTTTAAAACCGTGCGCTCGACATCAACTCAGTATCAAAGCACCGCACCACTTGCGTGTACCGTTTCAACTGATTCAAGCAGGTTGCAACGTAACATGATCAGGAGGTTTCCGTCTGATGATCCTCATTTCCAACAGCACTACCTACTTCTTATATTAAGATCAAGTCTCTATTTAAGGACCGCACCTCCGCCCAAAAAGCACACCTTGGTAAATACCTGGAATGTTATACGTTAGTCAAAACGATCGCGAACATGAAAAATATTGATACGCACCTTCAACTTTGTTTATATAGATGCACATCTTGCACAACCGCACCCTCTCGCCCAAACGACAGCTCGGCGAGCTGTTGCAGTAACCCACCTGAAACAAATATAAAATTAAAAAAACTTCCTTCGCTTTGCCCAACACCCTTCCCGCGTCACCACGGATCAATGTGCGAATTGTGCAAAAAGACACGGGATCGCCAGGAGGGTAGCGGCAATTATAACTAAGGATTGCGCCCCCCCCATATCTGGTCAAGCCAACCAACTGGCCCCATACGACCAAGGTGGAAGGCTACGCTATTGCCAACTAAAAGGATATTTACGAACCCACGAAATATGACAGGAGCAACGGGAAAGACGTTGACCTATTTCTTCGAAGTGTTAGGCTACTGTCGAACCATCAGTTCCAATCATACGTATATTCAATCACGTTGATAAAAAAGCATTTTATGGCTATCACTTTCAGACAATTAGAAATATTCATTGCGGTCGCCGAAACCCAGCAGGTCACCCGGGCAAGTAAACAACTCCTCCTTACCCAATCGGCCGTGAGCATGGCCCTGGGCGAGTTGGAAAGCCAACTCGCCGGCCCGCTTTTCGATCGTCACGGACGGAGCCTCCTGCTCAACGACCGTGGCCGATACCTCCTGCCCCTGTCCAAGTCGATCCTCCACCAGGTTGCCAATATCGAAACCACCCTGACAGAACAGGAAGGTGTGGTTGCCGGTGTTTTGGAAATCGTTGCCAGTTCGACCATCGGCAACTATGTCCTCCCCTACCTCATCGGCGCGTTCATGCGGTTGCACCCCGAGGCCCACATCAATATGCTGGTGGTCAACACCATGACCGCGGAAAAACTGGTGGCAACAGGCCAGGCGGATCTCGGTTTCGTTGAGGGGGACATCAATGTGGACGCACTGCTTGCGACCTCGTGGTTTGAAGATGAACTGGGGATCGTGGTCAGCGCAACCCACCACCTGGCCAATCGATCTACCTTTCAAATACCGGAAGACCTCAAGGAAACCAGTTGGGTTATGCGGGAAGAAGGTTCGGGGACTGCAGAGATATTCACCAAAAAACTAGGGCGCCACGCCTCTCTACTCAAGGTGGTCACCAAAACCGGACACACTGAGGCTATCAAGAAGGCGGTGGAATCAGGGGTCGGAGCGGCCTGCCTGTCAATGCTGGCGGTCTGCCGAGAGGCGGAGGAAGGATGGCTTAAAATCCTGCCCATCGAGGGCATGGACATGAGCCGACAACTCTGGATCATCCAGCATAAAGACAAAATCATCACCCGGCTGATGGCCGAATTTCTCAGCTTCTGCGAAATTGTCGCCGAAAGCCACCTGGGCCGGGAATGCCTCGCCTCACCATGGAAACTGCAATCCTTGCTGGAAAAATACAAAACAGAAAAGGAAAGCGGTCGTTCTTCAGAGAAAAAACGGGACACTACCGACAGCTGACCTCCCCCTTGCCTGTCGCCATGGCACGGTTCAAGTCTGCGTCGACAGCAGGATGGTTAGGGCTGGTGAGACTCCGGACAGGGACACGTCACCTGTCCGGATGTTGGTTATTGCAAGGCGGCGAGCGCCTGCCGGATTCGTTCCATACCTTTTTCGATAACGGGCATCGAGGTGGCAAAAGAAAAACGGATAAATGCGTCCGCGCCGAAAGCGGCTCCAGGCACGGAGGCGACTTTGGCTTCGCTGAGAAAGTAATCGGCCAAGGCTACCGAGCCATCAATGGTTTTTCCTTGGAAGGACTTACCGAAATAGGCTGAAAAATTAGGAAATACGTAAAAAGCTCCCATAGGGTTCACGCAGGTCACGCCTTTGATGGCGCGCAACTCCTTCACAAAAAATGCACGACGCGGCAGAAAGGCCTCCCGTAACTGCCCGGGAAAATCCTGGGGGCCGGACAGGGCAGCCAAGGCGGCATATTGGGAAGGCGCTGCGGGATTCGAGGTGGACTGGCTCTGAATTTTATTCATCGCCTTAATCACCTCGATCGGCCCCACCGAATACCCAATCCGCCAACCGGTCATCGCAAAGGATTTGGAAACACCGTTGGAGATCACCAACTGCTCTTTTAACCGCGGATCGACGTTGAGTATATGAGCGATCTTCCCCTCGGTATAGGTGAGCTCCTCATACATATCATCGGAGACCACCAGCCAGCCGTGGTCATACGCCATCTTGGCCACCGCTTCAAGAGCGGCCTGGGTATAGACAGCGCCGGTGGGGTTTGAAGGGCTGTTCAGGATAATAGCCTTGGTCTTGGCAGTTGCATACTGGGCAAGCGCTGCCGGATCAAGGTCGAAATCATGCTCCTCCTTGAGAGGCACGATCACCGGAGTACCGCCCGCCAGTTGCACCATGGGGGGATAAGAAACCCAATAAGGCGAGGGAATAAGGACTTCGTCACCCGGATTTAAAATCGCTTGGAAAATATTATACAACCCATGCTTGCCGCCGCAGCTGACCTGCACCTGCTCCGGCACATACTCCCAGCCCTGCTCTTCACGAAACCGAGTACAGACCGCCTCACGTAACTCAAGAATGCCGGCCACCGGTGTATAACGGGTATGCCCGGCATCGATCGCCTGTTTCCCAGCCTCGCAAACATGTGCCGGAGTTGACAAATCAGGCTCCCCCACACTGAAATTCAATATATCCGCCCCTGCGGCCTTGAGTGCTTTGGCCTTGGCATTGACGGCAAGGGTTGGCGAGGGTGGAACTTGCAGGACCCGGTCCGCAAGTGTAATCTTGTCTGGCAACATCATTGTACTCCTTCGGTGAATCGTTATCCGATTGATAAAAAACAGTGCGCTCTAACGCTTTTGCACCATTTTAACAAGAACAAAAAACAGCGCCGGCACAAATGCGCCCGGAAGAGGCCCTTTACGGCTCTTTAAACACCGGACAGGGCCGTCTCCAGTTATAATTACGGTAGGCCGGGTCATCGGCACCGGAGTGGCAGTCAAGGCAGAGGCCGACCCGGAGAATTCGCTGCAATTCCTCGCCGTTAAAAGGCCGCAGATCCTGGCGCGATCCGTGTTGCAACGGCACCCCTTCAATAGTCACGAAATTATCAAACCCCGGCGCCCTGCCCGCTGCATTTTCCACCCCTCGATCTACGGGGAAAAATTGCCATTGTCCGGCTTTTTTAACCAAAGTACCCTCGCCGAGCCCCACCGTTTTTGGGGAAGCGTGACAATCCTTGCAGGTTCTCCCTTTGGCCTGAATGGTGTGCGGATTGATGGCAGCCATCGTGAAACGATTGAAGCCCCCCTCGATGGCGCCCTTGCCGTCAAGCAAGGTCACCAGATCCTGGCACCCCGGGGTGACGATCACCACCTTGTCAGCCCAGACCGCCAGCATGGGCTTCTCGTAACGAATGTACGATCTCCCCTCTTCCCACCATCCCGGGGTTTCCTGCAGGGTAAGTTTATCGAGGTGTTTTTCCCTTTTATCACGTTTCACATGGCACCCATAACACTGCGGCACCCAGGTGGAATGACAGGCCGCGCAGGTAACACGTTTATGGCCAGGGTAGCTGCAAGCTTGCTCATCGGGCGGATGAAGGGGCCGTTGCTTGCCATCGATTTTGCCGGTGAGCACAAACTGCCCTTCTTTTTCCGAAACGTTGGTCAACGGTTTCTGCTTCCGCGTCATCCCAGGATTTTTATCGTGACAGGTTTGGCAAGAAATCTCCAGTGCTTCTTCATAGTGGGCATAATTTGTGCCGTCGCCCATAATTTCGTCGCGGGTATGGCAATCGATACAGGCCATTTTTTTGACGTGATGAATATCCGGTGATATTGCGAGATAAAACCGGTCGCCGGCCAGTCGCTGCGGAGAATGCTCACCCTTCGCATAGGGCGTTCCATACCCCTCCGCTTCAAAAATACCGGTATAGGAGATGCCGGTCCGCCCGGAACGGTTATGGCAACGGATGCAGTTCTCTTCCGGAACCTGTTTGACCACCCTGGGATGGGGTTTATTCTTCTTCTCCTCGGCGGTCAATTCGGGAACTTGCTGAGTAACGGTGTTGCGGGGTACTCCTTCCGGCAAAACATAATGACAGGCCGAACACCCTCCCCCTTTTTCATTAAAAAAGGCAGGCGCCCCTGGCAAATCGTTCTTTTGCTTCCAAAGATGGCAGGTCGCGCAAAGTTTTCGGTAATAATCAAGCGCCAGCGAGGTCTCACCGCTCTTGAGCAGTTGCTCAACGGTGATATCGGCATTCTGATGCTCCCGCTCTCCCCAGTAATACAGCAGGGTCGAAAGAATGCCGCGATTGGTCGCCATCAACGAGTTTTTCACCTTGTGAACGTCCGCCGGATGACAACCCTCAACCGCGCAGGTTTTGGCAACCACCCGCAAATCGCCGGGATTGAGCACCATGCCCGCATGGGCCTTACCTTTATCAATGGCCAAGGGGTCGCCAAGATGACAGGGGGAGCACCCGACCACCAAGCGGTCATGGGCCCCGTCGAGATGCGCGGTGGTATGGCAGCTCAGGCACATCTCCACCAATCCCGAGGTTGTCACGGACAACTGCTCAGGCCGCTTGGTGGTCTGCTCACGAAAGATCAGATAGCCGATCACCAGTACAATGAGCGGCACAAACAGGATGGCGGCAATGAGACTGCGGGGCGGTCGGGCCATGTCTCGTCTTAATCGTCTCGGATAGCGCCCAACCGGGAAGTACCGGCCAGACAGAGGGAAGGTAAAAAGAACAGCAAACTCAAATTTGCCGCACCGAAATGCGGGATGCGGTGATTTACAGCCTTACTCGAGAAACCCCTGCACCACCGGATAGCGGCGCCCAGGGCCAAAGGCCTTGGTGGTCACCTTGATGCCGAGCGGTGCCTGTTTACGTTTATATTCGTTGAACTTAATCCGACGGACGATATCCCTAACCAACTGCACATCCACGCCACCGGCGGCGATTTCCTCGACCCCCCGATGCTCCTCGAGGTAGGCATGCAGCACCTGATCGAGCACTTCATAGGGGGGCAGGTCGTCCTGGTCGCACTGATCCGGTTTAAGTTCAGCGGTCGGCGGCCGGGTGATAATGCGTGCGGGGATGACTTCCCGCTCTTGGTTCATCAAGTGGGCTAATTCATACACCATACCCTTGGGAACATCGGCAATCACGGCCAAGCCGCCGCTCATGTCCCCATAAAGCGTACAGTAGCCCACGGCCATCTCCGACTTATTACCGGTGGAAAGCAACAGACGACCGAATTTATTAGATAAGGCCATGAGCAAATTGCCCCGGATCCGAGCCTGAAGGTTCTGCTCGGTGGTATCCTCCGGGAGGCCGGCAAATAGCGGGTCCAAGGTGTCCCGGTACGCAGTCATCGCCCGGGTGATTTCGATGATCTCAAACCCGCAACCAAGGTTTTGGGCCAATTCCCTGGCATCATCAATCGAGTACTGCGACGTGTAAGGCGAAGGCATGGCAACACACAAAACGTTCTCCGGACCCAAAGCCCGACAACCAAGCACCGCAGTGACCGCCGAGTCAATACCGCCGGACAATCCGAGCACCGCCTTGGTGAAACCACTTTTGTGGAGATAATCCCGCACTCCGAGCACCAGCGCCTCTTCGACTCGGGCAACCGAGTCCTCCGGAGCCTGCCCCCGGGGGGCATCCCAGGTGTCGCTATCAATTACCAACATATCTTCGACAAAACCGGCGGCCACGCCCGAGAGTTCGCCGGAACCATTGATCACCATCGAATGGCCATCAAAAACCAGCCCGTCCTGACCACCGACTTGATTGACGTACAGCAGGGGCAGATTATTTTCCCGGCACAGTTGGGTGAAAATCCGTTGCCGCTCGCCCAACTTGCCATGATAGTAGGGAGATGCCGAAATGTTGATGAGACAGTCCGGAACCACAGGCCCGATAGCAAAACCCTCAAGGGGATTGACCTGATAGGATTCCCGACGCCACCAGATGTCCTCGCAGACGGTCAGGCCACAATACAGCCCATGCAGAGAAAACACTGTTGAGGTAGTACCTGCCTCAAAATAACGGGTCTCGTCAAACACATCGTAGGTGGGCAGCAGCTGTTTGCGGGCCCGATGGGCGATCTTGTTTTTCTCAAGCACAAAAGCAGAGTTATACAACGGTTTCCCCGGCCCGCTTCGTCGCTCAAGAGCCCCGATGATGCAGGTGATGCCGTCGAGTTTGCGGATGAGTTCAATCAGGACACGATCATGGGCATCCAGAAAACTGGTGCGTTCCAATAAATCCTGCGGCGGGTAGCCGCACAGGGATAACTCGGGAAAAACAATGAGATCGCAGCTGGCCTGTTTCGCCCTCTCGATCCACTCTAGAATTTTCCGAAGGTTACTATCAAAGGCGCCGACAACCGGGTTGGTCTGAACAAGGGCTATTTTCAAAACTGATTAAACCTATGAAAAAACGTGACCCACGAAAACTGCGCTGTCACCTTGACACGTATCAAGTCGTTTGAATCCACTTGACAGGGGAGAAAGAACTGCATCGACAACCGCCACGGATTATTAAAAAAGAAACCCATCCGCACCGTCTACAAACTACAAACCCGGCAGAGCTATTCCTACCGGGTTAAAGCAAACCGGAAAACTATTGCTTCACAACGTTGGCGGCGGCCGGTCCCTTGGGCCCGTCAACAATTTCAAACTGGACCTTGTCGCCCTCATTGAGGGTCTTGAAACCAGATCCACCGATGGCAGAGTAGTGGACAAAAACATCCTTGCCTGCTTCCTGCTCAATAAAACCGAAACCCTTTGACTCATTAAACCACTTCACTGTTCCTTTCAACATTGCTCCCTCATTCTCCTTAAATTGAGCTGAATGTTTTCCCATGCAGAACCGCGCGATGTTTCTAATTAATAACGGCAATTAAGAACAAAATAAGCATCAATACTACATGGCCTACTCTTGCGAGCGAACATAACACTAATTTAATTAAAAACAAGAAAATTGATACCTCTTTTTCCTTGCATTATATATCTCACCCCCACCGCCGGCCAAGCGGAGCTTGGCCCTGGGAAAGGTTCTCCGGCAGAGGGCAGGTCTTTCTTCTTCAAACCTGATCGACCAGCGATGTCGCCCCATCGCAGGCGGTTATCGGCTTCGCTGGTACAAATCCACCGCTCGGTTGTGGTCGACCAGGTTGTTGGAAAAAAAATGGGTGCCATCATTTTTGGAGACAAAATAGAGGGCGTCGGAATCGGCGGGATGCAGGACTGCTTCTAAAGCGGCCCGACCGGGATTACAGATCGGCCCTGGCGGAAGAGCAGGAATGACATACGTATTATAGGGAGTCGCCCGCCTGAGGTCGGCTTTTGTCAGGTTCCCATTGAATTCACGAATACCGTAAATGACGGTCGGGTCCGACTGCAATCGCATCTTCTGGGCGAGCCGGTTGAGGAACACCCGGGCGATCAGCGGCCGTTCCGCCGCAGCCCCGGTTTCTTTCTCCACCACCGAGGCCAGGGTGACGAGCTGATGCAGGCTTAACCCTTGCAGGTCCGGAGTCTTAATTTCATTCCAGACATGCAGGAATCTGTTGACCATCATCCGGGTCACGGAAGCCGCATCGGTTTCCTGTCGGATCAGGTTGTAGGTTTCCGGAAAAAGATACCCTTCCAGCGCCGAAGAATCGACACCCAACTGTTTGATATATTGAGGATCATGAACCAGTTCCAGAAAACGATCCCGCTTGACCCACCCGTCCTTCTCAAAAATGGCCGCCACTTGTTCAGCGGTGGCCCCTTCCACGATGGTGACATGATGGCGAAGAGTGGAACCATTGACCAGTAACCGCAAGACTTCCGGTGGAGTCAGACCGAGGGGAATACTGTATTCTCCCGCCTGAAGCCTCGTGGTGGAACCGGAAAAATAGACCAGCAGAAGGTAGCGGATGTCATTGGACAGCAGGCCGTTCTTTGCCAGGACCGTACCGATCCCCCGCACGCCAATCCCTTTGGAGAGCACAACTACCACCTCGCCGCTCCCCGGCGACGGGGTGGTCACGTACGACCAATACCAGAAACCTGCACCACCGGCGGCAATAAAAAAACACAAAAGAAGGGAAACAAACAAATGACGCATGGACGATGCCAGCTAAGGAATAACTATCGCGATTGAAATGAGGTGGGGAGACCTATCCCTCGGGGGCCGGGGCAGAGGCTCCGGTCCCCGAGGATACCAGTCATTTTTCTTCTTCTTTTCCGGCAAGCTGCCGCTGATGGCGGCTGAGCTTGGAGATTTTCCCGAGGGTCAGCTCAATCACCTCATCCATATGCTTAACAGGGAAAAAGGTGATTTTCTTGCGCAGTTCTTCAGGTATCTCAACCAGATCCTTCTGATTTTCATCGGGAATAAGCACCTTGGTGATCCCCGCCCGCAGCGCCGCCAGGGCCTTGTCCTTCAGCCCGCCGATGGGCAGCACCCGACCGCGCAAGGTCACCTCGCCGGTCATGGCAATCCCTTTCTTCACCGCTTTGCCGCTGATCGCGGAGAAAAGCGCGGTGGTCATAGTGATGCCGGCCGAGGGGCCATCCTTGGGAATGGCGCCGGCCGGGACATGGATGTGGATATCAACCTTTTCGAAGTAGTCGGGCTCCACGCCCAGATCCACATTACGGCTTCGGCAGTAGCTTAGAGCCGCCTGGGCCGATTCCTTCATCACATCGCCCAACTGACCGGTGAGCAGCAGTTTGCCCTTGCCCGGCAAAACCGAAGTTTCGATGTGGAGCAGTTCGCCGCCGACCTCGGTCCAGGCCAGCCCGACCACCAGACCGGGCTGGGCACTGGTATCGAGTTCGGTCTCGGGCAGGAATTTGGGCGGACCCAGATATTTCTCCACAGTATTTCCCGAAATCACATACGGCCCCTTGCCGCCTTCGGCCACCTTGCGGGCAATTTTGCGACAGACCTTGCCCAGAGCGCGCTCCAGGTTCCGCACCCCGGCCTCGTGGGTGTACTTGCTGACCACGATCTCCAGGGTGGGGTCGTCGAGCTTAATCTGGGTGGTTTTGATGCCATTTTCCTTGATCTGCCGGGGCAGCAGATACTTTTTAGCAATCACCATTTTCTCTTCCAGGGTATAACCGGAGAGCTGGATCACCTCCATGCGGTCAAGCAGCGGTCCGGGGATGGTGTCACTGCGGTTGGCGGTGGTGATGAACATGACCTTGGAAAGATCAAAGGGCAGGTTCATGTAATGATCGGAAAAAGTGTTATTCTGTTCAGGATCAAGCACTTCGAGCAGAGCGGATGAAGGATCGCCGCGGTAATCGTCGCCAATTTTGTCGATCTCGTCCATCATGAACACCGGATTGTTGGTGCCGACATTCTTCAACCCCTGCAGAATCCGTCCCGGCAGGGCGCCGATATAGGTACGGCGATGGCCGCGGATCTCCGCCTCGTCGCGCATCCCGCCCAGGGAAAGACGATAGAACTTGCGCCCCATGGCCTTGGCAATGGCCTGGCCGAGCGAGGTCTTGCCCACGCCGGGAGGGCCGACGAAACAGATGATCGGTCCCTTGGTGTCCTGATTGAGTTTGCGCACCGCCAGATATTCCAAGATGCGCTCCTTGATCGTATCCAGACCGTAATGATCTTCGTCTAAGATGCCGGCAGCCACCTTCAGGTCGAGCCCATCCTTGGACGACACCTTCCAGGGGAGATCGAGAAACCAGTCGAGATAGGTGCGGACGATGGTGGCCTCCGAGGCGTCTGGATGCATCATCTCCAGTCGTTTCAGCTGCTTGCGCGCCTCCTTCTTAGCGTACTTCGGCATCTTTTTCTTGCGCAACTGTTTGGCGAGATCTTCAATCTCCTGCGAGTAGCCATCCTCGTCGCCGAGCTCACGCTTCAGCGCTTGAATCTGCTCACGGAGAAAATAGTCCCGTTGACTGCGAGACATCTCCTCCTTAGCGTCCGATTGGATTTTGGCCTGGACCGTGGAGACCTCCAATTCTTTATGGAGCAGATCCGCCACCAGGCGAAGACGATCGGCGGGATCGATAGTTTCAAGAATTTTTTGTGATTCCGAAATCTTCAACCGCAGATTAGAACCAACCAGATCGGCCAAACGTCCAGGCTCCTCTATATTATTGATGATCATCATCAAATCCGAAGAGAGAATGCCGCGCAGCGACATGATCTTTTCGGTCTGCTCGCGTACCGTCCGCATCAACGCTTCAGTCTCTACGGTGATCTCCGGGGTTTCCGGTTCTTCGATCAGGTCGATTTCGACCTTGTAAAACGGCTTTTTCTGGAGGTAGGAACGCACCTTGGCCTTGGAAAGGGCCTGGACCAGCACCTTGAGGCGACCGTCGGGCAGCTTGAGGGTCCGCATGATCATGGAAACCATGCCGACATCGTAGAGGTCCTTTTCTTCGGGATCGTCCTTGGTCGGATCCTTCTGGGTCACCAACATCAACAGCTTGTTATTGTTCAGACCATCGTTCACGGCTTCAATAGAGCCAGGCCGACCGACAAACAGCGGGATAATCATATAATTAAATACTACAACATCCCGAACCGCCATCATGGGCAGGGACTCCGGGATTTCAAGGTCCTGAGCCTGCTCCCCGAAATCACCCATGCTGGTCGATAATGAATCGTCAAATTCCACGTTATTCCTCCTTAAAATCGCCTGAAACGATTATATTCTTGATCAATAATCCAACGATAGTAAACACAACCCTATCCGAAGTCAAGGCGGCGTCTTCCTCCGCACGCCAAAGAAGATATCGCTTGAATAATTCCATACGCCTCAATATAGAGAGGCTTGTATTGCACCGTTTGTTTTTTTGACCGCCAAGGAGCCGATTATGCTGACCACCGGGTCGTTTTTTGATCTCAACGATTGCCCCTTTTCAGACCTGTTTACCGATTGCACTACCGTCTGGGATCCCTTAAAAAAACTTAAAGACTATGTCAGCGCCAACACCGCCCCGACCTTTGTGCATATCTGCCTGACCGACGGTGTACCGCTGGAAAGCCCGTACATTTCTTTTAACGGCAAACTGCGCAACGCGCGCGAATGTATCATCACCTATGGCGACGCCACCAAGGGCGGGCTCAAGGTATGGGAAAACGGACAGATCCTGGAAGGAGCCTCGGTGATCATGGCGGGGGCGGTCATGGTGGGCCGGAACATTACAATCGGCAAAGGCGTACTGATCGAATCGGGGGTAATGATCAAGTCGCCGGCCATCATCGGCGACTACTCGGAAATCCGCCAGGGGGCCTATCTCCGCGGCAACTGCCTCATCGGCAAACGATGCGTGGTGGGCCACACCACGGAAATCAAGCACACAATCTTCCTCAACGGCGCCAAAGCCGGCCATTTTGCCTATCTGGGGGATTCTATCCTCGGCTGCAATGTCAACTTGGGCGCGGGGACAAAGTGTGCCAATCTGAAGTTTCTGGAAGGGAACGTGCGGGTCAGGACCCCAGAGGGCACGGTCGACACCGGCCTGAGAAAATTCGGCGCCATCCTCGGCGACGGGGTTCAGACCGGCTGCAACTCCGTGACCAGCCCCGGCACCCTCATGGGACCGGAAAGCCTGCTCATGCCGAATACTACCGCACCTTCCGGATTACATCCTCGAAAAACCGTGATACGCTAGAATTGCTGTCCATTTTGACGTCCTCCAGTGGTTGTCCCTGGCCGCCGTATTCGTACAAGGCAAAAAAGAACGCAAACAAAATGCCTACGGTAAAAAAAATCCGCAGCAGTCTATCCCAGGGGGGCCAGCCGCTCCCAGAAAGCCTGCGGAATACCACGGCGACGATGTAGGTGAATCCGAGCGCATAGGGTGCCGTAAGCAGCATCTGATACACTGTGCCATACACGATGGCCCCCGGATCGGCGCCCAAGCGCAGATGGAAAAGCAAATAAACCAAAGCCGTCAGCGTAAATGTAATTTTTTCCCTTAATGTGCCCATATATGAACGATATCATTGCCTGTGTTTTCCCTGAAACCCTGCCCGACGAGGCGCTTCTTTTTCCCCTTGTACAGGTTTTCGGACAGCTTGTCTACATGCAAGCGGTCGAAGACGAGCCGCTGGACCAGGACCGGTCCACCCCGTTTATCGAGCAACTCCTGCGGCAAGGGACCCTGCAACTGCACACGCCGATGCCGCTCGGCGATCAACGCCAGCGTTTTCTCGCCCTGACCGGGGACATTAAAAATCGAAGGGATGACTATGCCAGTCAACTCAGCATGCTGAGCCTGGCGGGATTAAGCCGCCGGGAGCAGCAGGAAAGTAAAAACTCTATCCTTACCGAACTGCTGCATAGCGGCAAGATCGCCCCCTGCCAAGAGGAAGAGGAGCAGGTTGTCTGGCAATCACGCCTGCTGTTGAAACTCGGAGAATTTTTCGATACTGAGCAGGCCGATCTGGATTCGGCCCTGCGGATGATCGCCAGCCGCCAAGACGCCCTGCTGGCTGCGCTGCGTGAGGAAGAAGACATTCTCCTGGAACCGAGGAGCCCGCGACCAGCGGCCGGATTCCACACCGACGGCATTCTGCAGCATCGCCTCAAAGCCTGGAGCCGCCTGTACTTCCACGAAACCGATCTGGCGCCGCCGCCGGTGCAGGTCTTTATCACCGGCCATACGGCAGCGTTCGATATCCTGCAAGAAGTCTTTGAAAAGCACCGGCAGCAAAGCCCCCGGTTGCTGGTCAGCCTGGAGTTGCCGGCCAGAGGCAACTCGGCGGGGGAGTTGGTGCCGCCGTCGGTGCCAATGCACCATTGCACAGGCCTCCAAACCGCCATGGCCGCGCTGACCGATTCTGAAGCCCCTTGCCTGCCCCAGGGACAGGCGCTGTCTGATTCTTTCACAGAAAGTGCCGCCGTCTGGTCTCAGTTCGTCGACACCCATTATCCCGCCGCCACCCATGCCCGCTGCCGACTCGACCTCTTCCTGTTCCCCGGACTGTCGGCCAGGCAGCTGTTCCTGGAAACCTTTTCCGCAGGCAACCTCGCCACTGACGATCGCTCGTCCACCGGCTTGGGCACGTTGGTCGGTTTATTGACAACATACCCCAAAAAATGACGAATGGCATCAAAGGAGCCGGGATGCCTGGCCAGAAAAGAGGGCTGCCAAGCGCCGGCAGCGCAAGTCAATAACGTCAGAATATCAGACCGTTTATTGAGATTCAGTGGCTCAAAATGAGAACGAGAGGAAAGCGACGCGAATTGGTGTCACTTTATGATGGTTAGCAAACTTGGGTTTGAAAACACTACATGTGAAGAGGGAAACCCCAAAAGGGTGGGCATTAATCAGAAGTCAGCTGAGAACCTGCTGGATGCACCTCTCCGGAGTGATGAACATTGCCAGGGTACACTTCAATCGCCGGAGCGCGGAGGATTCCAGGGATAGTGGAGGCCTTGCAAGAGGATCGAGAGAGCGCAAAAAAGAATCAAACCACAATTTTCCTCTCTTTATGATATCTTACACAACACTTCAACCAAGACACCTGGCAGACGGTTGTTCAAAACTTTTGCAGCATATTCACAAAAGAGCAAAGGAGGTCAACCACCCTCAAAGACCAATCGCCTGAAATTCAGTAAAAGAAACGATACGGGCAGCCACCAACCGATATCAGACCTTTCCCTGTTCAGGCTCCAGCGACTTGATATATTCGGTCCATTGCCGGGGGATGTCGAAAAGTTCCACCCCCACTTTTTTATGTATCTGTCCGGGTACTTCCCATCTCGGCCTGACCCGAAATTTAAAATTCCTGCCTCCCTGGGAAGCAACGACCGTGTAGGTGTCTGTTCTTTTTCCAAATCGCCTCGCCAGATCCACCAGGCACATCCCTATCCTGGAGACATCAGACACCTCTCCCGAACAGCAACCGATACCATCGCAGACGTCGATGGTCATGCCGCGTACTTTTATTCTCGGATGTTTTCGTTGCTCCATACCAGCTCCCAAACGAGATGATCAAGCCAAACAACAGAGTCACCCTCTAGGCAAAATCAGCCTGATAACCGCCCTCTGAGACAACACATTGCAAAAAAACTCGGAGCAAAGACTGTCGGGGTACCAAATCACCCCTGTCTCAAATCAGTCTGTAGCGTTTCCCTCGCACTCTTCCCGGTACGGATTGATTGTCATCACCGGGCAACAGGCTGTTTTTACAACTTTATCGGCAACACTGCCGAACATGATTCGCTCCAACCCTTTGTAGCCATGGGTCCCCATGACAATCAACTGCACCTTTTTCTTGGTGGCATAGGTCAGAATTTCCTCCGCCACGTCGCCGGATATCACCTTGCCGGTCACATGCACCACCCCGGCAGCGGCAAACATGTCTTTACTCTCTTCAACAAAGGTCTCCATCTGCTGCTGGGCCGAGGCAAAAAGCTCTTCTTCGAGATTCGGCAGATTGATGGGCGGCACGAAGAACCCGCTGTAATCCTCGAAATTCTGGACCACAAAAACGAGATGCAACTCCGCTTTGAAGGTCCCTGCGATGTAGGCGGCCGCCTTGACGATTTTGCCGGCATTATCGGAGAAATCAATCGGGGTAAGGATACTCTTGATATTCTGCATGCTTTACCTCCTGGCTGAGAGAACATTGAAAATCATCTTCTACACTTACATGATAAACCGTTTACAGATATTTTCCAGTACTATTGTGATTTCCGTCCACTGGCATCCCCCCGCAGCCCGACAATTCGACAAAGCAGTTGACCCTGATGGGCAACGATAATATATTTCAATTGGTTTAATTGGTTGCAGCCTTCCGCCTCAACGGGAAGCGGGAAGGCGTTTTCACCTCTGCCATCGCGGCTGCATGCCAGCACGTGGCCCTTCTTTTTTGCTTCCGGCCGGGGGCCGGAGATTGCTATGGATTTCACACCGAAATGGATCGCCTGGGAGATTACCCGTCGCTGCAATCTCAGATGTGTGCACTGCCGCTCGTCGTCCCAGATGGAAATCGAGGGGCACCCCGACTTCTCCCTGGACGAGGCAAAACGGGTGCTTGACGAAATTCGCGCCTACGCCAATCCGGTCATGGTTCTCTCCGGCGGCGAGCCGCTGCTGCGGGCGGACGTCTTCGACATTGCCGCCTACGGCACCGGGCTCGGACTGCGGATGTGCCTGGCCACCAACGGCGCCCTGGTGACCGACGACATCTGCCGTCGCATCAAAGAGTCCGGCATCAAAATGGTGTCCCTAAGTCTCGACGGCGCCACCGCAGCCGTCCACGACGATTTCCGCAACCAGCCCGGGGCGTTTGACGGGGTCATGAATGCCATCCGGCTGTTCAACGAGCACTCCATTGAATTTCTGATCAACTCCTCGTTCACCAAGCGCAACAAAGAGGAAGCCCCAAAAATTTATAGCCTCGTCAAATCGCTGGGTGCCACGGCCTGGTACCTGTTCATGATCGTGCCCACCGGCCGCGGCGAGGACATCATGGCAGAATTGATCCCGGCGGAAGAATATGAAGACATCCTCAACTGGCATTACGACATGGAAAAAGAGGAGCATGATCTCCTGGTCCGTCCGACCTGCGCCCCGCAGTACTACCGGATCGTCCTCCAGCGTGCCAAGGCCGAGGGGGAACGGTTCAAACGACGCAGCCTCAAATTTTCCACCGGCGGCTCCAAAGGCTGCCTGGCCGGCCAATTGATCTGCCTGATCGATGTCGACGGCAACATCCTGCCCTGCAGCTATTTCCCCAAGGCAGCCGGCAATATCCGCACCCAATCGTTTAAGGATATCTGGGAGCATTCGAAACTTTTTCTCGATCTCCGTAACTTTGCCGGGTACAAAGACAATTGCGGTCGATGCGAGTATGTCAATGTCTGCGGCGGCTGCCGGGCCAGGGCCTACGCCATGACCGGCGATTACATGGGGACCGAGCCTTTCTGCACCTACCAGCCGGGTCACTGACCGTACAACCATTACAATCAGACCCCTTACCTTGCAAGCAAGGCCGGTCTTCGCCCGCGGCCGGAAACCGGTCGTTATTTAACCAACAATCACCAGACGGATACCAATGAACGATACATTCCTCAAAGCCTGCCGGGGCGAACAAACCCCATACACTCCAGTCTGGTTCATGCGACAGGCCGGCAGATACCTACCCGAATACCAGAAAATACGCCGCAAAGTCAGCTTTTTAGAATTGTGCAAGAGCCCGGCGCTCTGCACCGAAGTGACCTTGCAGCCCATTGACATCTTCGGTTTCGATGCCGCCATCCTCTTTTCCGACATCCTCATTCCGATGGAGGCGATGAACCTGGAACTTGAATTCCACGAGGGTCGCGGCCCGGTCTTCCCCCAGCCGGTGCGCAGCCAAAAGGCGGTCGACGACCTCATCGTTCCCGACCCCGAGGCAACCGTTCCCTTTGTGATGGAAACCATCCGCCTGTTGCGCAAGGAATTGCAGGTGCCGCTCATCGGTTTTGCCGGAGCACCGTTCACCCTGGCCACCTACCTGATCGAGGGAGGCAGTTCCAAAGTGTTCCTCAACACTAAAAAAATGATGTTCCAGGAGCCCGAACTCTACCACCGGCTGCTCCAGAAAATCACCGCCTGCACCAGCCTTTATCTCCAGGCCCAGGCTCGGGCCGGTGCCCAGGCATTGCAACTGTTCGACTCCTGGGCCGGGATTCTTGCCCCTTGCGATTACGAGCAATTCGCCCTGCCCTATGTACGTTCGATCATCGAAGATCTGCGGGCCATGACCGACATCCCCCTGATCTACTTTGCCAACAACGGCGCCACCCTGGTCCGGCACACGGTCACCCTCGGTGCGGATGTGCTTGGTTTTGACTGGCGCCTGCCGATTGGTGATGCCATCCGGCAGGCGGGCGAGCATGCGGTCCAGGGCAACATCGACCCCATTGCCCTTTTCCTCCCCAAGGAACGGCTCGAACAGCGGATCAAAACCATGCTGGCGGATGCACAGGAGGCTCGGGGCTACATCTTCAACCTCGGCCACGGCATCCTCCCTGAAACCCCGCCGGATCAGGTCCGGATTGCGGTCAATGCCATCCATCGCTTCAGCGGCCGATAAGGTTCCCCGCCCAAGCAATAGCGTCGCCATGGAAAGCCCCCATCCGCCCGTCCCCACGCTTGCCGAATGCGTGGCGTTAATGGAACAGTACGGGATGCTGCCCAACATCCGCCATCATTCCCTGGTGGTTGCCCGTCTGGCCGAACAATTGTGGGCCGGATTGGGCGCATTCAGCCCGGAACGGCCCCAGGCTGACCGCCCCCTGGTGATCGCCGGAGCCCTGCTCCATGATATCGCCAAAACCCCCTGCCTGGGCAGCAACGGCGACCACGCCCGGATCGGCGGCGAAATCTGCCGAAAGCATGGTTTCACGCAGATTGCCGCCATCGTCGAAGAACACGTGATCCTCAAAAACTATGAGCCGGACCGTTACCAGACCGGACATTTCAGCGCCGGGGAAATCGTCTATTACGCCGACAAGCGGGTGCGACACAACGTGGTGGTGCATCTCAACCAACGACTGGAATACATCCTGGATCATTACGGCAAAGACAACCCGGTCCGGCATCAGTTGATCCGGGAAAATTTCAAGAAATGCCTTTCCCTGGAACACTACCTTTTCCAATGGCTGCCCTATGGCCCCGGTGACCTAGGGAGCTTTTGATTCCCCCGCCCATCGCGAGGGGCAATCTCCCCAATCAACCAAAATCAGTATCGTCGGGCCTGATCTGGCCCCGGACAAGCCAAAAGATAAAACTGGCCATGTGGTCAAAATTACTCCCAATACTTGACATGCCCTAGCGGACGGGTATACTCTTGATACTAGCGTTTACTGCTCCCTTTGTTCCGGGACCCCGCTTAAACGAGGCTAACCACTGGAGTTAACACGATGAAACCCTGCCAAGCGCTGTTATTATTCTGCACATTTTTCCTGCTGACCCTGACCTCTGGCCCGGTCCACAGCGAACAAATGTCCCCGGAACTCAGGCACAAGCCACTCGCCAGCGAAGAAAATCGATTCATCCGGATGGCCGATAATTTCTTCATCGTCTACGATCCCTCAACCACCATGAATGTCCCGTACAAGCTTACCGGGATGACCAGGATTGAGGCGGAAAAAAAGATCCTCCGCGAAAGCAACGCCTCCCTGCCGCAACTGAACTGGCAGGCCGGTCTCTATCCGCATTGGAAGGGTGAACTCTGGCTCCCGGCTTCCCCTTTTGCCTTCAAGCCCTATTACCGGTTGCAGCTCTATCAAAAAGCCGAGTACGGCGCAGCCATCGAACAGCTGCCCATCATCCCGCAAAGCCCTCCCATGCTCCAGACCGGCTTGATGAAACTGGGGCATCTCCTGGGACTTCCGGGACGCACAGAAATTTTCATGTTTTCCGACGGCAAGCACTCCACCTTCAAGGAACTGGAGAGCCCGCCGCTGACCCTGGCCAAACAACTGGCCGCCAAATACGATATCTGCTTCAACATTGTTTCCAGCGCCACCGATGCCAAGGCCAGAAAACTGCTCGATGACATCGCTGCGGTCAACAGCTGCTCGCAGGTGATCGATTTCGATACCGCCTACGATCACCCCGAGCACCTGCTGGGCAAACTGTATATGGACACCAGGGATAGCGGGTTTAACAACATCTTGTTTGATTTCGATAAGGCCAACATCAAACCGGAGGCTGCGGCCCAACTCAACCGGCTCGGACAACTGCTGGTCGCCAATCCGCATTTGTCCGTGGTCCTTTCCGGCTTCACCGACAGCATCGGCAGCGAGGGGTACAACAAAAGGCTGTCGCAACGACGGGCCGAAAGCGTACGCAATTACCTCCACGCCAAATTCAAGATCAAACGAAACAACACGCTGATGTATTGGTACGGCTATGCCAATCCAGTGGCCCCCAACGATACCGAGGATGGCCGACGACAAAACCGCCGGGTGACCATTGTTATTCGCGGCAAATAAATATTTTCCCCTGCGGTCTTCGCACCGCCCAAGGAGTGCTACATGCGCATAACCTTCCACGGTGCCGCCCGAAACGTCACCGGCAGCTGCTATCTGATCGAATGTGCCGAAAAACGTGTCCTGATCGATTGCGGCCTCTACCAGGGCAACCGGGAGATGGACGAGGAAAACCGCAACGATTTCGGATTCAACCCAGCCGCCATCGATTACCTGCTGCTCACCCACGGCCATCTCGACCATTGCGGCCGCATCCCCCTGCTGAGCCGACTCGGTTTCAAGGGCAAGATCGTCACCACCTCGGCCACCCGCGAACTGGCCCGATTGGTCATGCTCGACTCGGCCCGGATCCAGGAAGAGGAGGCCGGCTACCGCAACTACAAAGCGGCCAAACGAAAAAACCGGGGTGCAGTGATCGAACCGCTCTACAACACCCTGGATGCCCTCAACAGCCTGGACGCCTTTGTCGACATCACCGCGTTCGAGCAGCCCTATGATCTCTGCCCCGGTATCCGCGCCACCTTCTTTGATGCCGGGCACATCCTCGGTTCGGCCTGCATTCTCCTGGAACTGGAAGAGTCCGGAAAACGCCGCCGGGTCTTGTTTTCCGGAGACCTCGGCTACAACGGCCGGGCGATTCTCCCCGACCCGGCCACCCCGCCCCCTGCCGACACCGTGATTATGGAATCGACCTACGGAGATCGGCTGCATAAAAAACTGGAGCCCTCCATCGCCGAACTGTTCCAGGCGATCAACACCACCATCGCCCGGAACGGCAATGTCCTCATCCCCAGTTTCGCCTTGGAACGGACCCAAGAACTGCTCTATTACCTCCGCGAAGGGGTTGAGCAGGGCCACCTGAACCACAACCTCCAGGTCTATCTCGATTCTCCCATGGCCATTTCCGCCACCCAGATTTTTCGCCATCATCGCGAGTGCTTTGACGAGGAAACCTGGGCGGTGATCTCCGCCGGGCGCGACCCCTTCGAACTGCCCGGACTGCAGATCGTCCGCGACACCGCTCAATCCATGGCCTTAAAGCTTGTCCGCGGTGCGGTCATCATCGCCGGTTCCGGGATGTGCACCGGCGGCAGAATCCGCCACCATCTCCGCCATAACCTCTGGCGCAAAGAAGCTTCGGTAATTTTTGTCGGCTACGCCGCCGAGGGGACACTGGCGCGACAGATCATCGATGGGGCGACGGAGGTCCGGGTGCTGCAGGAATATGTTGAAGTCAATGCCGAAATCTACACCATCGGTGGTTTTTCCGCCCATGCCGATCAAGAAGAGCTGCTCAAATGGCACGCCCAGACCGGCACCCCTGAACGCACCTTTCTGGTGCACGGCGAAGAAACAGCCATGCAGACGTTGGCCGGCCATCTGAGTAATACCCAGGTCGTCATGCCAGGCCTGCACGAATCCTTTGCGCTGTAGAGAGACCAATTAAGCCCTCCCCACCCCACAGGGTTGGCGTGGTTTCCCCCTGTTATTGGGCCGGAGGAGTGACCGTCGGTTGGCCGGGCGCAACGGGCGATGCCGGCGGCGCTGCCGGCACCACCACCGGAGGTGCAGGCGCGGTGACCTCATGGATTTTTGCTTTGCCCTTGTCCCAGAACCCCAGCGACTCCTCTTTGGTAGCCTGCCAGACTTCTTTTGATTTTTCACCAACGGTGTCGACAAGCTCCCTGGACCCTGCCCTGGTTTTCTCCCAGGTCTCGACCGACTCGTTCTTGAGCGCATCCCAGGCGGTCCCCGCGGTCTCCCTGGTGGCCTCAGCCACCGCATCCGAGGCTTTCCTCACCTCCTGGCCGGCGGCATCCCATTTGACCCCCGTCTGCGGTTGCGCCATTTCCTGCTCTTTGGTTTGGCCCTGTTCTTCAGCGGCTACGACAACGGTCCCCATCGAGACGACTGCAAGCATGAGACCACAGAGCAATACCCGATGTGTTGTTTGCGTCATGTTCATTGATTCCTCCTGTAGCATTGGTACCACAATGTATACACAATTATTTTTCAAGAACCATAGTTATTGCAAAACACCCGATTAGGTCCTATTCTTCTGTGAACTATCCATTATTTTGAAGAAAATAAGTACAAGGATACAATCAGCAAGCTTGCCGGATCTTTTTTTTTAGTGCCCCAATCATACCCATCCCGTTTCCGATTCACACTGAGAGAGGACAGCCCTCATGATGCACCCGCGTAACGCCTTAGTCCTTTTGGTGCTCTCGCTCCTCCTGCCTCCAACTCATGCTTTTGCTGAACCCCCTCCTTCCCCTTCACGATGGACGCCCCAGGAGGCGGTACGTTTTGCGCTGCAGCACAATCCAGACGCGAAGGCGACCATGGAACGCATCCATGCCGCCGAGGCCGACATTCGTATGGCCAAGGCGGCCTTTTACCCGCAGTTGGGTCTCAGCACCGAATACAGCCGCACCAACAATCCGATGTATTCCTTTGGCAACATCCTCAACCAGGGCCTGTTTTCCGACACCATTGATTTCAACAATCCAGGCGTCACCGATACCCTCCAGACCAAGGCCACGCTCCAGTATAGGCTCTACAACGGCGGTCATGACCAGGCCGCTGTCGAGGCGGCCGACCAACGCAGCCAAGCCACCCAACAAGAACAGGCGGCCATCCGCTCCCGGCTTGGGTTCGAGGTGGTCCGCGCCTTTTATACCATTATCCAGGCCGGCGACACCGTGCAGGCCAGAAAAGCAGCGGTCGAGTCGATCGCCGCTGCTTTGACGGTGGCCAAGGCCCGTTACCAGGAAGGCGGCCTGCTCCAGGAAGACCTGCTTAACCTGGAGGTGCAGCAAGCAAGGACCCAGGAACAGTTGATCCAGGCACAGCATGGTTTGAGTTTGGCGCAGCGGGGCTTCCTCCACCTGCTGGGGATTTCCCGTGGCGAAGTTACCCTCGATGCCGATGCCGGCCTGGTGCAGGAAATTCCGGTGGAGCGGGATATCCGCAACCGAGCGGAACTGGCGGGCATGGCCGCGATGATCAAGGCCCGGGAAGCACAGGTGCTGCAAGCCGGATCGGGCAACCTGCCTTCAGCCGACGCCTTTGGCAGTTATCAGCTCGACAAAGGCACGGAACCGGGCGATGGCTCCGGCAACTCCTGGATCACGGGCGTCCGCGTCAACTACACCCTGTTCAACGGTCAGCAGACCACCGCCGCCATCGAACGGGCGAAAGCCCAATTGGCGGAGGCCAAGGAACAGCAGCGCAAAATAGAACTGGCCTGCAACCTGGAAGTCGAGCAGGCCGTGCTGGCCCTGCACCAGGAAGAGGAACGGATCAAGGTCACCGCCAAGATGGTGGCAGCGGCGACCGAAAGCGGAAGGCTGGCCCGGATCCGTTTCAAGGAAGGGGTGCTGCTCGCCGCCGCGCTCATTGATACCGAAAACCGACTGACCGACGCCCGGATCAGCCACGCCCTGGCCACGGCAGCCCGCAGGATCGCCATTGCCGACCTGCGCCGGGCCGTCGGCCTCAGCCAATTCAATCAGGGGAAATAACCCATGTCGCCAATGCTTCGCTGCACCCTGCCCCTGCTGCCGTGGCTCCTCGTTCTGCACCTGCTGGCCTTGCCCATCGGATCCGAGGCTGCGGAATCCGGCGCCAAAGAGGGCGCCGCACCCATTGCGGTCACGGTTGCCACGGCAAGCGAGCAAACCCTCCCCGCCGTGGCCGAGGTCGTCGGCACGCTCCAGGCCGCCGAGCGGGCCGCCATCGCCGCCAAGGTTACCGGAATTATCACCCGGATACCCGTGGTTTTGGGATCTACAGTGAAAACCGGCGATCTTTTGGTAGCGATCAGCGCCGAGGAAATCGCCGCCCGGTTCAACCAGGCCGAGGCTCAATTGGCCCAGGCCCGGCGAAATCTGGATCGCGAGCAGAATCTCCTCCAAAAAAATGCAGCCACTGCGGATACTGTCAAGTCGATGCAGGATCTCCATGCCATCGCCCAGGCCGGTTACCGGGAGGCCAAGGCCATGTTGGGCTACACCACCATCACCGCCCCTTTTGACGGGGTGGTCACCCAAAAAATGGTGAACAACGGCGATCTCGCCATGCCGGGCACCATCCTCCTGCAATTGGAAAACAGCCGAAAATTGCAGGTGCGCACCGCAGTGCCGGAAAGTTTAGCCCTTCGACTTCACAGCGGCGATGTCCTCACGGTTGTATTGGACACCGCAGAGGTGGTCACCCAGGGAACCATCGCTGAAATAGCGCCAGCGGCTGATCCAAATTCGCGTACTGCCGCAATGATCCTCGACCTGCCCGCAGACCCCAACCTCCGAACCGGACAATTCGCCCGTGTCCACCTGCCAGGTAATAACTCGAAAACATTGGTCATCCCGACCAGCTCCATTGTCCCTTCCGGACAGATGGACCGGGTTTTTGTGGTTGCTGGGGACCGCGCCCGCCTGCGCTTGGTCCGTACCGGCAGAGTCCTCGATGGCCTGACCGAGATTCTCAGCGGCCTCAATCCGGGCGAGACCGTGGTCACCACTAACAATCGCCGCCTGGTCAATGGCCAACGGTTGCGGATCGAGCCATGAGCAACACCGATACCCCGAGTCCCGGATTTGCCGGACGCCTGGCCGCGGCCTTCATCGGCTCAAAACTTACCCCACTGGGCTTGATCGCCTCACTGCTCCTCGGCCTGCTGGCCGTCACCTTGTTGCCCCGGGAGGAAGAGCCCCAGATCAAGGTGCCGATGATCGATGTCATGGTGGCCATGCCCGGCGCCAGTGCCAAAGAAGTGGAACAGCGGTTGGCCGTGCCCATGGAAAAGCTGCTCTACGAACTGCCGGGCATCGAATATATCTATTCCACCTCCCAACCTGGCCAGTGTCTGCTGATCGCTCGTTTCTACGTGGGCGAGGATTTGGAAAAAGCGATTGTCAGCCTCAACCAGAAGTTGCAGACCAATTTCGACCGGATCCCGCACGGGGTGTCGTTGCCCCTGGTCAAACCGCATACCATCGACGACGTGCCCATCCTGGCCCTGACCTTGCACTCCAAAACCCTCGACCACTACACCCTCCGCCGCCTGGCCGCCGAGGTGGACAATTCCATCAAATCCATCTTCGAGGTGGCGGAGACCAAACTGATCGGCGGCACCCGCCGACAATTGCGGGTCCAGTTCGATCCGCTGTTGCTGGCAGCCCGCAACTTGAGCCCGGCCGACCTGACCCTGCGCCTGCAACAGGCCAACCGTCAATCGCACTCTGGCACGCTGCAAGCCATGAACCAGGAGGTGCTGGTCCAGACCGGCACTTTCTTGACCTCGGCGGCGGAGGCAGGCCGGGTCGTGGTCGGTGTCCATGGCGGCAAACCGGTGTACCTCAGCGAGGTCGCCACCGTCATCGACGGACCATCGGACCCGCAGTCCTATGTCCTGTACGGTTCCCAGGGCACCGAGCCCGAGGCTGCGGTGACCCTGTCGGTGGCCAAGCGGCCCGGGGCCAATGCCGTTGCCGTGGTCGATACCGTGCTTCACAAAGTGGAGCACCTCAAAGGTTCGCTGATCCCACCCGAAGTGGAAATTACGGTCACCCGTGATTACGGCGAAACCGCCGCGGAAAAATCTAATGAGCTCCTGCTCCACATGGGCATCGCGGTGTTCGGCGTCGCCGTCCTGATCCTCCTGTTCCTGGGCTGGCGGGAATCGACCATCGTGATGCTGGCCATCCCCTCAACCCTGTCGCTGACCCTGCTGCTCTTCTATCTCTACGGCTATACCCTCAACCGGATCACCCTGTTTGCCCTGATCTTTTCCATTGGCATTCTGGTGGATGACGCCATCGTGGTGGTCGAAAACATTGTCCGCCACCTGCGCCTGCCGGCCAACCAGCGGGCCTCGCTCAAAGCAATCGCCATCGGCGCGGTGATCGAGGTCGGCAACCCCACGATCCTGGCCACCTGGGCGGTGATCGCCGCCATTCTGCCCATGGCCTTCGTCGGCGGCCTGATGGGGCCATACATGCGGCCCATTCCCATCGGGGCCTCGGCGGCCATGCTCTTCTCCCTGCTGATTGCCTTCACCGTCACCCCCTGGGCCGCGATCCATATCCTGCGCAAACCCAAAACCACCGCCGGGAGCGACGAGCACGACCCCGATCATGCCCCCGACGATTTCTTCACCCGACTCTACCACCGGATCATGGACCCGCTGCTGGCCCATACCCGTTGGCGGATCGGATTTTTTGCGATCATCATTGTGTTCCTGCTCACCGCCTGCGCCCTGGTTGTTTTCGGCAAGGTCAAAGTCAAGATGCTGCCCTTTGACAACAAATCGGAATTCCAGATTATCCTCAACATGCCCGAAGGCTCGACCCTGGAGCAAACCGCCAGGGTGGCCGCCGAGATGGCCGAGGTGGCGGGTCGGGAACCCGAGGTGGTCAACTTTCAGATCTACACCGGCACCGCCTCGCCCTTCAATTTCAACGGCCTGGTACGCCACTACTTCCTGCGCTCCGGCCCGACCGTGGCCGATGTCCAGGTCAATCTCAAGGGAAAGGCGGACCGCGACAGCCAAAGCCACGACATCGCCAAACGGGTGCGGCCGGAGATTGCCCGGATCGCGGCGAAATACGACGCGACCGTGGCGGTGGCCGAGGTGCCGCCCGGCCCGCCGGTGCTGCAGACCCTGGTGGCCGAGATTTACGGCCCGGATGAGCAAAGCCGGGTGCAACTGGCCACGGAGGTGAAGCAAATCTTCGCCGAAACCCCAGGGGTGGTGGATATCGATTGGTTCCGGGAGCAGGAGCGGACCAAACTGGTACTGACCGTGGACAAGGAGAAAGCCGCCCTCAATGCCATTGCCGAGGGAGAGATCACCAGAACCATCGACATGGCGCTTTCCGGCCGGTCGGTTGACCTCTTCCACCAGCCCCGCGACCAGGAGGAGATCGAGCTCATCCTGCAACTGCCGCAGGCCCAGCGAGCTTGGATCGACAATCTGCTCAACATCTCTTTGCGGCCGGAGTCCAATCCCCAGGCCCCATTGGTGCCGTTACGGGAACTGGTGCGGGTGAGCGAGCAACCCGTGGAGCAGCCGATCTACCGCAAGAACCTCAAACCGGTGCTCTATGTCACCGGCGATGTGGCCGGCGCGGCCGAGAGCCCGGTCTACCCGATCCTGGCGATGAACCAGCGGCTCAAGAGCCTTGACGCTTCCCGTTTCGGCGGCCCGGCCGGCCCGGTCAAGGTGTACAACCTCAGCCAACCCTTTTTCGAAAGCGAGCTGGCGATGAAGTGGGACGGCGAATGGCATATAACCCTGGAGGTGTTCCGCGACCTGGGTTTGGCCTTCTGCGTGGTGATGGTGCTGATCTACATGCTGATGGTGGGCTGGTTTAAGGACTATAGCACTCCGCTGGTGGTGATGGCCGCCATCCCCTTCTCGCTGATCGGCATTTTGCCGGCGCATTGGGCACTGAACGCCTTTTTCACCGCCACCTCGATGATCGGCTTCATGGCCGGGGCCGGGATCGTGGTCCGCAACTCGATCATCCTGGTTGATTTTATCGAACTACGGATCAGCCACGGGCTGCCGTTGGCCGAGGCGGTGGTCGAGGCCGGGGCCATCCGTTTCCGGCCCATGCTGCTGACCGCGCTCGCCGTGGTGGTCGGGGCCTCGGTGATCCTGGCCGACCCGATATTCCAGGGGTTAGCGATCTCATTGATGTTCGGCGAAATCGCTTCGCTGCTGATCAGCCGGATGGCGGTGCCAGTACTCTATTTCATTGTCAAGTCCCGGGGGATACAGTCTTAACCAGCGGGCAAGAAAGCCTTCCTGCGTCCAACCGGGGCATGCAAGATCTAAGTTCCTATTTTTTCTTTATTAGCGGATTGTAATTATACAAATATGACACCCGAAACAGCGCCACCATGGTACAGTTAAAATTGTGAAATCGGTCTGTGGTAATCAGCCTGACTGGAACTTGGGGAGGCACACATGGAAATAAATCGTGATCTTAGCCAAATGATGAAAGGTATTTGTCCACGTTGCCCAACGGGTACAAATAAAAATTTAAAAATGAAGAATGAGCCTGAAAAATGGTCAATCACCTGTACTCGATGCGGATTTCGTGTGGAGCATCTCTTGCCGTTGTTGCAAAAGAAGAGGAAGGTCTGATCTGATAATCATCAGGAGGGACAAAAAATGAAGAGGAGAATCGCATCAACAGCCTTACTCATCACCTTAACAATTGCCGCTCCGGGCTACACGGCGGGACCGCCGGCCGACAATGCCAGGAATGTCTTCAAGATGTTGCTGGAGCAGGTGGACGCGAACAAGGATGGTGAGCTTTCCGTGGCCGAATGCATGAACATCTACATAACCAGAAGCGTGGCGGAAAAGAACTGCACCTTCTGGGACGTTGATCGGGACGGCATCATCAAGGAAGACGAATACGTGCAACAAACGCAGAATATAGGCAAAAAGAAGTAGCGCCTGTCCAGCAGAGGCAGCTTGCTCCCGGTTTTCGACAGGGCCATGCTCACGAAGCGTCCAGGATTTTACGGATCAGCGGCGCCAGCTCTTGCAGCGACACCGGTTTCATCAGAAACTCCCGGATACCGACACCTGTGACCAACTCCGGCGAAAGCGCGGAACTGTAGCCCGAGCAGAGGATGATCGGCATCTCGGGGCGCCTGGCCAGCATTGCACAGGCCATGTCGAACCCGGTTTTTCCCGGCATGGTCTGATCGGTAATCACCAAATCAAAGCGATTGGGATGCTGCTCAAATACTGCCAGCGCTCTTAATCCATCGTTGCAGACCATGATTCGGTACCCTAGCTGCTCAAGAAATCCCTTGAGATACTCTGCCACCATCTGCTCATCGTCAACCACCAGGATCGATTCGCGGCCGCCGACCAGGGTCGCAGCCCTTGCCTGCGACTGCGGCGCCTCCTCTCCGGGAATCACCGGAAAATAGACCTTGAAAACCGTACCGGCCCCCGGTTCACTCTCCACCTCGATCCGGCCCTCATGGTTTTCAACGATTCCGTGGACCACGGCCAGTCCCATGCCCGTGCCCTTGCCGCTGGGCTTGGTGGTGTAATAGGGTTCAAAGATGCGATCCAGGGTCGTGGCGTCGATACCGGCTCCGTTATCGGCCACACTGATTCTGACATACGTACGCTCCTCTCCGATATCACCATCACTTTGCTCAACCAAATCCAGACTTATGGTCAGGTCGCCCCCTTGGACTTCCATAGCATGAGAGGCGTTGATGCACAAGTTCATGACCACTTGGTGCAACTGGGTGGGATTGGCAAGAATCAACCGGTCGGTGACGAGGATCTGCTCATGGATCATGATTGTTGAGGGAATGGAGCCCCGCAGCAGTTTCAATGCCTCTTTCAGCAGTGCTCCGGGCTGCAGGAGAATTCGCTGGGTGGTTTCTTTTCTACTGAACGCCAGGATCTGATTGACCAATTCCGCCGCCTTGCGGCCGGCGACAAGAATCTGCCCTATTTCGCGGTTTACAATAGATTCCGGCGGAAGTTTGAGGAGCGCCAGCTCGGCATGCCCCATGATGGCAGCCAGGAGGTTGTTGAAATCGTGCGCAATGCCGCCGGCCAAAGTGCCGATGGCGGCCATTTTCTGCGATTGACGCAGATGTTCCTCCATTTGCTTTTTTTGTTCAAGCAAGGCGATTTCTTCGGTCAGGTCACGGATTACCTCCAGATGACCCAACAGTATCCCATGCTCGTCACGAATTTCACTATCAAGTGTCTCGCCGAAAAAAAGCACCCCATCCTTGCGTACAAAACGTCGACACCAGGCGGCGGGAAACACCTGGCGTTGGAAAACCTCAGAAGATGCCTCGTATAATTGTGCGGGATCCAGGCCGATCAGTTCTTCATTGGTATAGCCGAACATCCTGCAAAAGGCTGGATTCCCTTGAATGATCCTGCCCGAGGAATCCCGAACCAGCACCCCTTCGGGGATACTGTTCAAGGTCGATTGAAAAAAAATGCGCTGCTGGTCGAGGTCTCTGATTTTCTCCTTCAATGCAGGATAATAGTTCTTACGAATCGACCGTTCCCCCAGCCCGGCGATACTGTCCTTGAGACTATCCCATTGCTCTCCGTTGTCTGTGCGTTTGGTCATGTTTCAGAGCGCCTCCGCATACAGTCTCTCGACATCGACGAGTTGAGGACGTCTTGGATTGGTCACCATGCATGGATCAGCCATGGCCTTCCGGGCCAGATCGGCGATATCGCTGGGCTGCACGCCCCGTCCGGACAAGCCGGGGGCTATCCCCAACCGTGCTTTGAAATTCCGCACCCCCTGCACAATGGCCGCGCATTTTTCCTGCTCCGCCAGACCTGTCAACTGTGCGCCAAAGACTTCGCCGATCCGGTCGTAGCGTTCAGGGACAGCAGCATAGTTAAAGGCGATCACATGGTCGAGCAACAAGGCATTGCACTCGCCGTGGGGCAGATCCAGCAACCCGCCCAGGCTGTGGGCCATGGCATGCACGGCGCCCAAACTGGCATTGGAGAAGGCCAGCCCGGCTTCCAGGCTGGCGAGCATGATCTTTTCCCGGAGTTCGACAGCATCGGGCCGGGCCACCACCTCCGGCAGATAGCCCTGTATCAGGCGGATAGCATCCAGGGCATGGAGGTCGGTCAGCGCAGAACCGGTGGTGGAGACATAGGCCTCAACCGCATGGACCAGGGCATCCACACCGGTGTACACCGTCAAATCCCGGTCCATGCGCAGGGTAGTGCTCGGATCGATCAGGGCCACATCCGGCACCACCATCTTGCTGATGATGGCTATTTTGACTTTTTCCCGGGTATGAGTGATGATGGCAAACTGCGAGACATCGGCGGAAGAACCGGCGGTGGTGGGCACACAGATGAGCGGCGGACCGGGGACTTCAACCTTGTCGACACCTTCAAAGGCCAAAATGTCTTGCCGATTGGCGGAAACGATGCTGATGCCCTTGGCGCAATCCATCGGACTGCCGCCCCCCAGGGCCACGATGACATCGGCACCGGACTGCTGATACATTTCCGCGCCGGCCATCACCTCAAGATCACGGGGATTGGCACTGACCCGGTCATAGACCACCGCATCCACACCGGACTGCCGGAGAATTCCGAGGGCTTGCCCAAGCAGCCCCGTCTTCTGTTTGATCCCTGCATCCGTGACGACCAGCACCCGGTTCGCGCCGAGATTAACCGCATACTGGCCAAGCAACCCAAGAGCGCCATCCCCGAATATAATCTCAGGGGCCACAAATTTTCGGATGTTCCGCATGGTGTTCCCCCTCCCAGGGAGGACCTGCCTGTGACTGCCGCAAACAGCAGCAAATGCGAACTTCCCTCTACATGCTATCCTATGCCAAAACCCGAAGCCCGTCAAACACCTTCACCTCCGGGCTTGCTAAATAATAACGGTATTACGGTATCTTTACCCATTTCCCCACCAACCAACTAGAACGGTTCACCTTATTTTCAAAGGCAACCCGAACCGGTCCTGCCCCAGGAGATGCATGGCGTTGGGACCGCCGAACAAATCGAGAAAACTCGAGTCGGCAAGGTTGCAGCGAAACCCCCTGCAGGCCTGCGGCCGGTAGTGGTAGATGCCGCAGCTGTACTTGTCGTTTTTTTTCTGCAAGAAGAGGCAGCCTTTCTCATCGGGATGAATCATAAAAATCTTGCCGGTGGCCTCGGCCTCCGCAACCAATTGATCCATCGACTTTTCCCGTAGATCATTCAAATTGACATTGACCCCGACATGCCCGCCCATTTTGCGGATAAAGGCCACCTCATCAGGCTGCAGGGTAATCTTGCGGTACGATTTGCAGCAGGTGCCGCATTGTCGGCACTCGGCCAAAATGGTCCGCAAGGCGGTCGAATCCACTGAGATATTTTTTGTCATAACAACTCGTAAGGCAGAAGAACATGGTGCCAGACCGACCTGGGGCGATCCTATATCGTCCAATAGGCGTGCAGCGGGTGGTTATCCAGAATCCTGCCGGCCCGCTCCGAATGGACCGCCCCCGGCCTCCGCCCCACCGGCAGCAACAGACTTTCCATGGTCGCCAGCACCGAGGCTTCCAGCGATACCGGATTGTAGCCCCCCTCAAGGACAAACAGCAACCGATCGTCGCAGGCCTCATGGGCCAGATATTTCAGCAGCTCGGTGAGGATTGCGTACCAGCCGGTGGTCAACAGGGTTTTGCTGATGGCGTCGTCACAATGGCCGTCGTATCCTGCGGAGACAAGAATGATCTGGGGCAGATATTGCTCGACCACGCCGCCGAGCACCTTGCCCATGAGGTACATATATTCCGAATCGCCGAACTGCGGATGTACCGGCAGATTGATGGTATAGCCCCGGCCCTTGCCGCTGCCGGTTTCCTGGGCCATGCCGGTGAAAGGAAATAATTTTTCCTGATGAATCGAAAGGACAAAAACCTGATCGGTTTCATAGAACACCGCCTGGGTGCCGTTGCCGTGATGCACATCGAAATCAAGGATGAGAATCCGCTGCAAGCCGTAGTATTGACGGAGATACTGGGCCGTGATCGCCACATTGTTGAATACGCAAAACCCCATGCCGCGTCCGGGCTCGGCATGATGGCCCGGCGGACGAATGAGGGCGAATCCATAGTCGATCTCGCCACCGGCGATCCGGTCGGCAAGCTCCATGCAGCCACCGGCGGCCAAGGCGGCGGTATAGAGGCTCTGCTCCATCAGATAAGTATCCCGGTCATAGGAATACGGGTTTTCGGCATTGGCATGCTCCCTGAGCTGTTCAAGGTAAAAGGCGGAATGGACCGCCTCGATTTCAGCACCCGTCGCCTCCCGGGGCCGATAAGTGTTCAGCTTGCCAGCATATTCCGTTTTTTCCAGCGTGTGATAGAGGCCCCTGACCCGATTGGCATTCTCCAGGGAAAGCTGGGGGATACCATGCTCATAGTACCGGCGGTCGAACACCACCCCTGGCGCTTTATGCATAATGATGCCGATAGAGGGGTTCTTCGACAAAACGCTGCCTGCAAAGGCGGAAGAGATACCCATTGCGCTGCACCTGTCGATCGACATACGGCATGGCGCTGGTTAATTCAAAACCGAGCTTCTGCAAACAGCGTTGCTGGGCGATATTATGCACATCCGTAACCATTTCCACCTGATTGATATTGAGCCGGTTGAACAAAAACAGGATTACATATTTCTGGGCTTCAGTGCCGTAACCTTTGCCGCGTTCGTCGGGCCGGGCAATCTTGACGGCGATCACCGCTGTCGCCGGATCTTCCGGTCGTATCCAGTAATGCACGGTACCGATCGGCGTTCCCTGCCGCAATTCAATCAGAAACGTCTTGTTGCGCTCGCTCCACCACCTTCCGGTCAGCAGCCGGCTTTCCAATTGGGTGACGGATAATCGTTTCGGAGTCAGATAGTCGCCGGAGGCGGCCGGATCATTGCTCCACTCAGCCAGGAGTTGCAGATCTTCCACCTCGATACGCCGGAGCTGTAAGCGTATGGTGAAGATGCGATTACCGAAAATGGTCATGATACCGTCCTCCGCTCCTGGACACGGAGAGTTACCGGCATGCCGGCCCCTCTCCGCATCCATCCCTCTCTTACTTGCACATATTATTAACCGCCGACTGCAGCGAACTGCTCGACGACATCAAACGGTCCAGCGCCTTGACCGTATCGCCGACCGAGGACTGCACGGTCTGGGTGGTGGCCTGATTGTCACCCGAAGACTTGACCACCGTCTGGATCTGCCGCATCACCTGCTGCCCCTGATCAGCCAAAGTGGCCGCCCGCCCGCTGACATCATCGACCGAAGTCGATATGGTCATGATGCCGCCGGAAATTTCCTCCATGGCAGAAAGTGCGGTATTGATGACCTTGCTGCCGTCATCGAGCATCCGCATGCCGTCCTGCATGGCGGCAATGGTCTGGCGACTGTCGTTCTCCACCATCTTGACGATATGGGAGATATCCACGGCCGAGCGCGAACTGTTTTCCGCCAATTTACGGACCTCATCGGCAACCACCGCAAAACCGCGACCGGCATCGCCGGCCCGGGCCGCCTCGATGGCGGCATTAAACGCCAACAGGTTGGTCTGCGAAGCGATCTCCTTGATAATGTCCACAAAGCCGCCGATCTTCTCGACTTGGGAAACCAGGGTCGATACTTTCTCGTTATTCTGCTGCATGGATCGATTGATCTGCTGCATTTTCTCGCCAGCCTCGGCCCCGGCTTTCTGGCCGTTCTCCGCTTCGCGAGACATGGCCCCGGCGAGCTTGCTGACCTTCTCGCTGACCGTGCGCATCTCGGTTGAGGAATCCAACATCCGGTGGATGGTGGCGTCCGATTCATCGAGACGGACCACCTCCTGGTTCAGCGATTCACTCATAAGGTGCAGATTTTGCTGCACCTGTTCCATCTCCTGCTGGGAGGCAGCCACCAGCGCGGCGACCTCCTGACTGGCCAGGCTCACCAAATGCTCGACCTCGCCTTCGGCACTGACATCCAGGGCAAACTCCAAAGCGCCCTTGATATTGCCCTTGGCATCCTTAATCGGTGCGCCGGTATACTTAAGCGCGACCTCCCGACCGTTGATCCGGGCGATGGTCTTGGCGGAAACCACCGAGTCGGTCTTCATCGCCTGGCCGCAGGCGCACTGATCGGTCTGGCAATGGGTGGTATTGAAGAGGGTGAAACATTTTTTCCCAATCAGCTCATCAGCCCTGAATCCCAACGCCCTGGCCCCGGCCGGATTGATGTAGGTGATGGCGAAATCGGTATCAATGGAAAAGATGGGGGTGGGGATGACATTGAGATTTTCAATTTTCTCGTTAGCCTCCTGCCGTTGCCGGGATTCTTCGGTAATATCAAGCACAAACTCCAGGACGCCGGTGATATTGCCCTTGGCATCCTTGATCGGGGCACCGGTGTACTTGATCGGCATGATCACGCCGTCTTTGGGCCGGGCGATAGTCTCTTCGCTGATGACCGAGTCGGTCTTCATGGCTCGGGCACAGGCGCATTTCTCCGTCTGGCAGTGCGGAGTTCTGAATAAATCGTAGCACTTCCGGCCGATGGCGCTGTCCGGGGTCAAACCCACCACGCCCGCACCGGCAGGATTAATATAGGTAATGTTGAAATCCGTATCCATGGAAATGATCGGCGTCGGAATGGCATTGAGGTTCTCGATCTTGGTATTGGCTTCATGCCGCTGCCGCGACTCTTCGGTCACATCAAGAATAAATTCGAGCGCCCCTTTGATATTTCCCTTGGCGTCCTTGATCGGTGCACCGGTGTACCGGATCGGCACGATCATGCCGTCGCGCGGACGGGCGATGGTCTCTTCGGTGACGATCGCATCTTTTTTCATGGCCTGGGTGCAGGCGCATTTCTCGGTCTTGCAGTGCGGGGTTTTGAACAGGTCGTAGCATTTCCGCCCCACCACCTCATCCGGGGTCAACCCGGCAATCGCCGCGCCGGCCGGATTCATGAAGGTGATGGTATGCTCGGTGTCGATGGCCATGATCGGGGTTGGAATGGTATTGAGATTTTCGATTTTCTCGTCCGCCACCTGCTGCTGGCGATTTTCCTCGGTCATGTCGAGGACATATTCAAGAACGCCCTTAATGTTGCCCTTGGCGTCCTTGATCGGCGCTCCGGTATATTTGATCGGGATGATCACCCCGTCCCGGGGCCGGGCAATGGTCTGCTCGGTGACGATGCTGTCGGTCTTCATCGCCCGGGCGCAGGCGCATTTTTCGGTCTTGCAGTGCGGGGTTTTGAACAGATCGTAGCATTTGCGCCCCACAGCCTCGTCCGGGGTCAACCCGGCCACCGCCGCACCCGCAGGATTAATGAAGGTGATATTGAAATCGCAATCCATCGACAGGATCGGTGTGGGGATGGTGTTGAGATTTTCGATTTTCTCGTCCGCCATCTGCTGCTGCCGGGATTCTTCGGTGACGTCCAGGACATACTCGACCGCCCCGATGATGTTGCCCTTGGCATCCTTGATCGGTGCTCCGGTATACTTGATCGGAATAATCACCCCATCCCGGGGCCGGGCGATGGTCTGCTCGGTAACAACGCTGTCGGTCTTCATCGCCCGGGCACAAGCGCATTTCTCAGTCTTGCAGTGCGGGGTCTTGAACAGATCATAACATTTACGCCCCACCGCCTCGTCCGGGGTCAAGCCGGCCACCGCTGCGCCGGCGGGGTTCATGAAGGTAATGGTGAACTTATCGTCAATCTCCAAAATCGGGGTCGGGATCACGTTTATATCGGTTTCCATCTGCCGCAGCCGGGCTTCCAGATCCTTTTTTTCGCTGATATCGGTCATGGTGACCAGGGTTTGGCCGTTGCTGCCCTTGAGGGGCCGAGCCAAGGAATGATAGTAACGAACCCCGGCTCCGTTCTTGTAAATGGCTTCCGCCTCAACCGGTTTATTGACCCGCCCCGCCTTTTCCACCGGGCAATCCTTGGTGCCGCAGAGATGCAGGTTGCAGCTCTCTTCACAGGTCATCTTGCCCACCACCTGCTCGGCAGTCAGGCCGAAAGTATCCAAAAAGGCCGCATTGGCCCAGGTGATAGTGCGTTTGGCATCAACCATAAATCCCGGTCCAACCAACAATTCCAAATGCGCCGCATCCATGCCGATCATTGCTTTGTCTCCAGTGGCCATAGCTCCCTCCGTTACATTAATCTGGGTCGTGTCTCTACATAGTTTCGTTGTCGATCATCAAACTAGAGCCCTGATCTCGGCACAGTCCGCCAATGCTTCCGCCTCGGCAGCCGTTACCGCCTCCTGGTCAGCGATCTGGAGGTGGTTGCGCAATATATTGGCGACGTTGACAACCAGCACATGCTCTTTCAGATCGTTTGCATTGATAAACTCGATGAGCCGGTCAAGCGTGTCCTTTTTCGACTGCAGTTCGGGCCGCAGCGATGGGGTTTGATGAAACTGCTCCTGTTTGAAAATGGTGACAATCTCGTCGACCAACAGCGCGACGAGGTTGCCGTTGGCCTTGCCGATGATCAGTTTCTGCGCCTGCCCGTCCGGTGCTTGTTCCGGGCAATTGTAAAAGGGGCGCAAACCCAGTACCGGCACGATCCGGCCGCGAAGATTGATGATGCCGTGCACCAGGCCGTTGCCATTGGCGATGGTCATAAAATCGTCGCAATCGATGATCTCCTGCACATCCTTCAGCTCAATGGCGTACTTCTTGCCAATGGAGAACACCAGGTAACAGTGTTCGGTAATCAGATGGCGGGATGCAGCCACAGCGGTACTTGCTTGCTCGTCCTGCTTACGTAATCTGGTCATGGCGTTAATTTTATCTACCTGGGCGCCGATCAGTCCCATCACATTGAGCAGCATCACATTGTTGTATTGCTTAGACTGACAGACCCCCCGGAGATGCGGCAGATGATGTCCGGGAATACCCAGGATCTCATCCTCCGCCACCACCAGGATCTGATGGACCTTGTCGACAATCAGCCCGAAACTGAGTTCTTCGGTCTGCATAACCAGGATTCTGGTGTCCTCATCGGGCGGTGACAATTGTTCCGAACAACCAAGCAGGGTGGCGCTGCTCAGCACGGGAATGGTCTGCCCGCGCAACTGCAGGGCGCCTTCCACCATGCCGCTCTTAAAGGTCTGATCTATATCGGAGAAAAAACAAAGTTCCTGGGCATCCCCAACCGGAATGCCATACACCTGATGCCGGCAGGAAAAGACCACGAACTGCGAGTAGACCCGCGGCACCGTCGCCATCCTTTCTCCCCGGTCAAGGCTGCACTCGATCTGGGCGGCGCCATCGGCAAAAAAACGCTGCAGATCGAGCAACTCCAGGGTGCGCTGCCCCTGCTCCAGCTTGATCAGATCGACTATGATCGCATCTTCGGCCAATAAAAAATGATCCAGGTGCTCGATAGCATGGGCTGGAATTCGAAGGACCTCGCGGATGTCGTCAAACAGCAGGCCATAACGTTTGGCGTTCCACTGGATAACCGCAACCTTGGCGTCTGCGTCATAGCCAGTTTCCGCCAGGGACAACCGTTTTTTGAGATTAATCACCGGGATGATATCTTCGCGCAGATGCATGATGCCTTCAAGGAAGGCGGCACCTGTCGGTATGGGCAGGATGGGTGAGCGAAGTGACATGGCTTCGACCACCTGCGCCGCCGGCAGGGCGATTTCGATGCCGGTCCGGCGATCAAGAATGAAGGAAGCAAAAAGTTGTTCCTGGCTCATAAGCAAAGGTCCCTCTGGTTACGTTCAAATAAAACGCGCAGCTGTCACAACTAAGGCACACTAATCCCGCTGACATTTCGACCCCGCCGGGCTGCAAACCGATCAAGCACCGCACACACCTCGCTGAAATCACTGTCATGGTAGGCAATAAACCGTGGCCGCAGCCGATGACCGCAGGCCACGGTTTCGGCATCGGCATCGGGCAACACCAGGATAAAAAACACTTGCTCCAGCCGGAAACGAAAGGCCTCAAAGGCTTTGAGCTCCTCCCGGTTGGCGGCCTGCAGGACCACGGTTGCCGGAAGCGGGGCGGGTGTTTGCAAACAAGCCGCCAACTCAGCCAAATTCCAGCAACCAGTCAAAGATTCCAGAGAGTCCAGCGTCTCAATGGATCGTTTTAGCCGTTCACCGTTAGTGGTCTGTTTTTCGGCATATAAAAGCACGTTCATAGGATGGCTCCACCTTTCCCGAGACAGCCGAAAGGCGGCTGCCTACGCTTATTAGGCAAAGGGCATGCCTGTTAAGAGAGACATGGAAGAAATCCCGGAAAGCCTGCGCCACAGGCCAGTGAAGTTTTTGATTGCCCAAGACTTATGGTCGAAGGCACCATCTCACAGTGCACAAAAGGAAACAGCGTCCAGAAAAGTGGGCAGTACTGATTGAGAAATTATTGCGATGAACAATGGAAACGGGGAGCCCGCAAGGAACAGGCGGATGCTGATTCGGCAAGCTGCCGGCATAACCGCCCTGCAAGTACAGCGTACGGAAACAGTATCGATCGAAAAACAAAAACGGAACGTTACGCTTCAGGATGTTTTTTCAACAACTGATAAAGGCGGGTACGGGAGAGTCCGGAAATACGGCCTGCCTCCGTGATACGACCCTCGCTATGGAGGAGCAATTGCCGGGTGTATTCTCTTTCAAAGGTATCCTTGGCCTCCCGCCACGACAAGACCGCAGCCGGAGAGAGGGGGAGTCGAGGTCGAACTGCAGGGTGCCCCTTGACATTGGCACGGGCATGGGCGGTACGGATATGCACCGGCAGATGCTGGGTAAACAGGAGGGGAGAGTGGACGGCCTGGGCAAAAACGGCTTCGACCGCATGGGACAGTTCCCGGACATTGCCCGGCCAACCGTAGGTGGTAAGACATTCGATAAAATCAGGCATGCATTCCTTTTTCTCCTGGCCATAACGCTCGACCTGGCGGTTGAGGAAATGCTCGAGCAGCAGTGGAATATCGCCATCCCGTTCACGCAAGGGCGGCAGGGTCATAGACATGCCGCGGAGACGGTAGAGGAGATCTTTACGGAACAGGCCTTGTTCGGCCATGGTTGCCAAGTCGCGGTTGGTGGCACAAATCAGCCTGAAATCGCTGCTACTCTCTTCCTGGCTGCCCACGGGACAGAAGGTCCGCTCCTGCAGGACCCGCAAAAAACTTCTCTGGGTGATTAAAGGCAATTCACCGATTTCATCAAGAAAGAGCGTCCCTTTATCCGCATGACGGACCAGGCCGCGATTGGCACGATCTGCGCCGGTGAACGCGCCTTTGACATGCCCGAACAGGACACTTTCCACCAACTGTTCGGGAAGGGCGGCGCAGTCGACCACCACAAAATTACCATTTCTCCTCGGGCTGTTGGCATGAATGGCGCGGGAGAAGGCCTCCTTGCCGGTGCCCGATTCGCCGGAAATGAGGACACTGACATCAGCGGCCGCCGCCTTGGCCAGGAGTTCGAGACAGTGCAGGAAACGCGGGCTCTCGCCAACCAATTGCTCCCGCTCGACCGCTTGCAACGCAGCTTTCTGGCCGGACAGGGCCCGTCGGTATTGCAAGGCGCGGGTTAGGGGGAGCGCAATCTCTTTGACGATGGAATTTTTCTCTAGATAGCACCAGGCGCCATGGTGGATGGCCAACTCGGCCCCATCAGGGTCGCCCTGACCGGTAATGATAATAACCTGCGGCTCGGAAGCTACGGAACGGAGCTGGTTGATCATCTCCAGGCCATTGCCGTCCGGAAGATAGACATCCAGGAGAACGACATCAAAGGCACCCTTGGCGGCCGCCTCGATGCCCATGGCCAGCGTGTGGACACAACAGGGAGTGTGTTGCAGGCTGTCCAGCTTGTCGGCAACGGTCTCGGCAAAAAGTTCGTCATCGTCAATAATGAGGATTTCTGCCATTTGCACTATCCCGTGAAAGGGAAAACCAGCCGGAACAAGTCCTGTTAACTCACTGTAACAACATCACTCAACGATACTTTCCAAATCAAATCTATTACACACCCAGCAGTGATAAATGTCAAGCAGTCAATAAACGCCGAACCGCGTCCAGCAGGAGACCTCGGTCCAAGGGCTTCAGGAGCAGATCTTTTCCCTTTCGGGCTGGATTCTGTTCATCCGCGAATTCCCGATCATAGCCGGTGATCAGAAGCACCGGAAGTGCCGGCCTGATCGCTTCGAGCTGGCTGCACAACGCCCCTCCGGACATTCCGGGCATATCTAAATCGGTGATCAGCAGGTCACAGCAAAACGGATTAGCCTGCATCATGGCCAAAGCCTCCTCGCTGTCGGTGACTCCTTGGACGCTATACCCAGCCTTCATGAGATACCGGCCAATGATCTCGACAATATCGGCCTCGTCGTCCACCACCAGCACCCGACCCGATGGCTCGCCCCCTCCGGTGGCCTCCCTGACCGATGCCTCTTTCCTGGACTCGGGGGGGCTATCGGGGTGGCCGAGTCGCCGCACCAGCGTCTCCCCGCGTCGACAGGCGGAAACGATACGCTCAAGCCGCCGCTGCCGCGACGCTGCTGCTTCAGGATCTTCTCTGACCAAATCCGCATTGGCACTGATAATACTGAAGATATTGAGCAATTCGTGTTTATCCTCACGATCGAGGCGACTTGCCCCCAACCTGAGCGGACCTAAGGGTGCAACTCGCTCGGCCATCGTTTCTCTCCTTGGAAAATCCAGCAAATAAAAAACCTGCCGTTATCAAAAACAAATATCCGTTTCATTCCCGCTGCATGCCCTGGAGGACGACCACCCCCGCCGGAAGAATACCGACAAGAGAGTGGTTCTTGTTTACTTCCCTCCAGCAAATGACTATGTTGCGCCCGAAAGTCAACGCACCGCAACCGAACGCTCCCCATGCAATCACCAAGGAGCCGCACCATGGTTTGCACAGACTACACCCCTTGTCAATCTATTCAACCGACTGCGCCATACCCGCCCCGTCAAAAACGCTCGTATCCCAGCCGCTAACGGGGCGCCAGGTTATCTTCTTCGCTGATCCGTACAGCCAAATACACTGAATACTTTATGCATCGCACACACCCGACGTCCAAGAAAAAGAAAAAGCTGCCCCTGCAATTTACCGCCACCTGCGGCACGGGCCTGGAACCGCTGGTCAGCGAAGAAATCGCCGAGTTCGGGGGAGAATCGATCGAAACCACCCCCGGGGCAGTTCGTTGGGTGGGCAACCTGGAAACCGGCTACCGGGCCTGCCTCTGGTCGCGGTTTGCCTCACGCATCCTGCTGGAGCTGGCCCGATTCGAGGCTCCCGACCCCGATGCGCTCTACGCCCATGCCGGCGACATTCTCTGGGACGAGCATTTTACCCTGAAATCGACCTTTGCCGTCCATACCACCCTGGTCCAAACCACTGCCGCGCTGGCCCACAGTCAATTCGCCTCGCTCCGAATCAAGGACGCCATTGTCGACCAATTTCGCAAACGATTCGGCCAACGCCCGGATGTCGACGGCTCGCATCCCGACATTCGCATCAATCTGCATGTGCAAGGCACCGAAGCCTCGCTCTCCCTGGATCTTTCCGGGGAAAGCCTGCACCGGCGCGGTTATCGCACCAGCAGCGGCGAGGCCCCCCTCAAGGAAACCCTGGCTGCGGCCATGGTCCGTCTCTCGGGTTGGCTGGAACATACCGACACCGAACCCATCCTGCTCGATCCGATGTGCGGCAGCGGCACCCTGCTGATCGAAGCGGCGCTCATGCTCAGCGACAGCGCTCCGGGATTGCAAAGGAAGACCTTTGGCTTCATGGCCTGGAACCGACATGATCCCCAGCTTTGGGAACGGCTGGTGCAGGAGGCCCTGGACCGTGAAGGCCAAGGACTTCCGGACACCTGTCCGCAATTCATCGGCTACGACGCCGACCCCACGGTGGTGGCCGCAGCCCGGAAAAACGTGATTGCCGCCGGTCTGCGCGACGTGATCGTCATCAAACACCGGCAGTTGGCTCGACTGCAAAGTCCGGGTCCCAAGGGGTGCCTGCTCACCAATCCGCCGTACGGCGAGCGATTATCGGAAAAAGAAACGGTGAAATACCTGTACCGCTGCCTGGGCCGGACCTTCCGCACCCATTTCGACGGCTGGCGCCTGGGCTTTTTTACCGCCAACCCCGATCTGGCGGAGATGACCGGCATGGTCTGGGAACAGCGGCACCGACTCTACAACGGGCCGATCAAATGCCAGTTGCTGGTCGGCCGCGAAAGCCAGTTGACCCAGCGGGCGCCCCATGCCTGGGTACCGGTCGCTCTGGAGGCCGAGAGCCCCGGCGAGGATTTCGCCAATCGCCTGATCAAGAATTGCGCCGTCCTCCTTCCATGGGCAAAAGAGGCGGAGGTGACCTGTTTCAGGATCTATGACGGCGACATCCCCGAATACAATCTGGCGGTCGATTTCTATGAAGAGTGGATCCATGTGCAGGAATACGCCCCGCCGGCCACCATTGACCCGGAAAAAGCGGAGCAGCGGTTCAGCCTCGCCCTGCAGGTTATCCGCACGGTCTTTGATGTCCCCCGCAGCCGGATCTTCATCAAAACCCGCCAAAAACAAAAAGGCGCGCAGCAATACCAGAAAAAACCGGGCAGCGGCACGCTGCATGAGGTTCGTGAAGGCGGCGGGCGTTTCCTGGTCAATTTCACCGATTACTTGGATACCGGTCTGTTTCTCGACCATCGGATTACCCGGGCACGGCTGGGGCAGCTGGCTATAGGCAAGACCTTTCTCAACCTGTTCGCCTATACCGGTTCCGCCACCATCTACGCCGCCCTGGGGGGAGCGACCTCCACCACCTCGGTCGATCTCTCCGAAACCTATCTTTCCCGGGCCAACGCCAATCTGGCCCTCAACGGCTTCGGCGGGCCTCTGCATCAAATGGTCGAGGCCGACTGCATGGACTGGCTCAGACACAACCACGATCGCTATGGGGTGATTTTCCTCGACCCCCCAACCTTTTCCAATGCCCGCCACCGTAAACTTACGTTTGATATCCAAAACGACCACGTCGCGCTGCTGCGACTGGCCATGCAACACCTGGCCAAGGCGGGGGTCCTGATCTTTTCCACCAATTTCCGTAAATTCAAGTTGGCGGAAGCGCTCCTTGCCGAATTCACGGTGGAGGAAATCAGCGAGGCGACCATTCCACCGGATTTCCGACGCAATCACCGTATCCACCGCTGCTGGGAATTCCGGCATCAACCGGGATCCGCAACCACTCCGGAGAGGACGCCGCGGTGACCATCAATCCGGCCGAGGAAATTGTTGCCATTGTTGACCGGGACAATCGCCCCATTGGCGCGGTTACTCGCCGGATCATGCGGCAGCAGCAACTTATTCACCGGGCCTCGTATATTCTGGTCTTCAACACTGCGGGCCAGTTGTTCATTCAAAAACGTACCCTGAACAAGGATATCTATCCGGGCTACTGGGATTTGGCCGCAGGCGGTGTTGTCCTCGCCGGTGAAAGCTACGAAGAATCCGCGCACCGGGAACTTCGAGAAGAATTGGGACTGGGCAAGGCCAAACTCAAGAGGCTCTTTGATCACTATTATGAGGATGCCGACAACAAAGTATGGGGGAGGATTTTCTCCTGTACCAGCAACGGCCCCTTCTCCCTGCAAGCCGAAGAGATCGAACACGGCAGGTTTATCCCGCTGACCGAGATTGCATCCCTGCATCAAACCGAACCGGTGACCCCGGACGGGCTGCAATTGCTCCAGAAAATCATACTGTGAAAACGGTTATTTTTTGGCAAAATGAGGTGTTCTGCCCTATACTTTGCTGAAGAGTACTTTTCAAGTTTGCAGACAGGAGCCTGATGTTTGTCAATATAGCCCGGCAGCCGATCTTCACCGCGCAGAAAAAATTATTTGCCTACGAGCTGCTCTTTCGTCATACTCTGGGATTGAACCTGGGCGAGCTCAATGGCGACCGGGCTACCACCAGCCTGCTGTCCACCACCTTTCTCACCGAAGGGATCGAAAAAATTGCCGGCAACAAAATCTGTTTTATCAACTTCACCCAGAATCTCCTGATCAAGGGGATCGCTAAATCCTTCCCTAAAAACGCCATTGTCATTGAAATCCTGGAGGACGTGCACCCCACCGACGAGGTCATCGAGGCCTGTCGCAATCTTTCCCAACTCGGCTACCAAATAGCTCTGGACGATTTCGTCTTCAAAAAAAATCTACTGCCCTTGATCGAACTGGCCAGCATCATCAAGATCGATTACCGGCTTTCGACCTCGGATGAGATTGAACGGACGCTCCACCGCCTGCAACACCATGATCTTAAATTTCTTGCTGAAAAGGTGGAAACCTACGAGGAATTCGAACACGCTCGCAAGCTTGGCTTCCATTATTTCCAGGGATATTTTTTCGCCAAACCCGAAGCCATTCGGATGAAGGAAGTTTCCTCAATTAAAATCAGCAAACTTCGCCTCCTGGCCGAGATCACCAAACCCATCCCCGATTTTAAAGACCTGCAGAAAATCATCGAAACCGATGTGGCCATCGCCTACAAACTGCTCCGCTATATCAACTCGGCCTACTACTACCTGCTCAGAGAGGTCACGTCCATCCGGCAAGCCATCATCTATCTCGGAGAACGGGAAATCCGCCGTTTTGTGATGCTGGTGGTCATCTCCGAACTAACCGCAGACAAACCTTCGGAACTGCTGCGGCTGTCATTAATTCGAGCCCGGTTCTGCGAACTGCTGGCCGAAGGATCCCAATGCACCGTGGAAACCTCCGAAATCTTCCTGCTCGGGCTTTTTTCACTGATTGACGCCATCCTTGACACCCCAATGCAGCTGATGATGGACAAAATGCCGCTTTCCAACGAGGTCAAAGAGGCGCTCATCCATCTGCGCGGGCCACTCATGCCGTTTCTGCAAGCGGTCATCGCCTACGAACAAGGCCAACCTGATGAATGTTTACAGGCCTTGCAACTCCTGAAAGCCGCACCGGAACTGGTGTACGACAAATACCTTGAGGCCATCAAGTTTTCATCAATTATTGATTGATAACAAGATATTACCTTCGACCCAGCCTACTCACCCCCCCCTCCAAGACCTGCCAAAGGCGACTCCCGACGCCCACTTTCCGAAGCCAGACAGGCTGCTCAAAAGCGGGAGTAAACCGCGCCTTGCACGCTGAATCCCCACAAAAAGAAACAGCTCTGGTCATTTACTGACCGCAGTGTCGTCCCACAGACGGAACAACTGCTGGATGCCCTCGGCAGCCAACCCGGCCATGGCGGTGAACAGTTCCGGTTGAAAAGGCGCCCCCTCGGCGGTGGACTGCATCTCAATCCAGCGTCCGTCGCGGCACATCACAAAATTGGCGTCGACATCGGCGGCGGAATCCTCGGCATAGTCAAGATCCAGCATCGGCAGGCCGCCTACCACCCCGGCGCTGATGGCGGCCACCGGCAGGAGGGCGGGCAGCGACAGCAGCTGCTGCCGTTCGACCATCCGTTCCAGCGCCTGACGAAGGGCCAGGGCGCTCCCCGTGATCGAGGCGCAACGGGTGCCGCCATCGGCGTTGAGGACATCGCAATCCACCCGCAGGGTATGTTCGCCCAGCAACTGCAAATCGACCATCATCCGCAACGAGCGACCGATCAGTCGCTGAATTTCATGGGTGCGACCGGAAAGCCCGAAAATCGCTTCTCTCCTGCCTCGACTATGGGTCGCACAGGGCAGCATGCCGTATTCGGCGGTGATCCACCCCTGCCCCCGGCCCTTGAGAAAGGGGGGCACCTTGGCTTCGATGGTGACCCCGCAGAGCACATGGGTGTTGCCCATTCGAATCAGCGCCGAGCCATCGGCATTGGGCTGGATGCCATATTCCACACTGACCGGACGCAGTTCGCCGACCGGGCGATTGCCACTTCTCATATTTTCTCCATGGTAGAATGCTATACTCTTTGGCGATGAACAATGAACGCACAAGCAGCCAATCGCCTGTGCCGGTCACAAGAGGACCAGAATGATGCCAGGATTCCCACGATTAAGATCGCGGTGGTCTCGTAAAGAGGGGAAACGGCGGAGCAATTGCCGGCCTCGGCCAGACCGGCCTTCAAACTCTTCACCGGGGATGACTTCCTTGATCCGGCCCTGGTGGTGGAGGAACTGCAACCGACCAAGCACCGCGGTTTTGATGGCGCCGCCTTCGCCGCTGGAGCCATAGCCATGGATCAGGGTGAGCACCTTGATCCCCTGCTTGCGGCAGGCGGCAAGCTCCAACTCCATTCGATCCAGAGCCTGCTGCACCAACGGCATCCCCTTCTCCAGATTGACCGTCCGCTGTATGGGCCCGGTCGGCCGGGGACGGCTATTGCCGCCTTCAGCCTGGCAAAAGGGGCAAGGAGAAATCCCGGCCTCCACTTCATTGCCGCAGACTGAGCAAATCGCCAGCCGCATCAAGTCCGAATCGTCGGTTTGCATCCCGGTACCCGCGTCTAGCGCCTGCGGACCTCGATCACTTCCGGCATCTGCAGTAAATGCTGCTGCAGAAGGTGGAGATGTTTGAGATTGACCACCGCCAGCAGAACATCCAACTCCGCAATATTCTCCACCGTGGTCCGGGCGTTGAGCTCGATGATATCGGCATCGTCGGCACTGATGGTGCTGCTGATTTCCGCCAGCAGGTTTTTACGGTTCTCGGCCCGGATCAGCAGGGAGGCCCGATGGGTGCTCTGCGGTGAACCGGCCCAGGCCACATCAAGCCAACGGGTCGGATCGGTGGCCAAAAGGTTCGGACAATGGGTCTTGTGGATGGAAATACCGGCGCCGGTGGTGATGAACCCGATGATCGCATCGCCGGGTACCGGGTGACAGCACTGGCTGACCTTGACCAGCATCCCGTCAACCCCGTCGATATCAATGGCATTGCGCCGGGCCGGCCCGGTTTTACTTTCCACTGCGGCCCGATGGGCTCGCTCGACCATCTCCGCCACCCGCCGTTTTTCTTCAGCCTCCTGAAATTCTTCGGGCTGCAGCGTCCGCAGCAGATGGGGCATGGTGATGGAACCGGTCCCCACCCGGACGAGCATCTCGTCCAGCGAACCGCACTTGAGCTGTTTGAGCAGCAGGCGAAGGTGGCCGCTTTTGAGTAATCCCCGCAGATTGACGTCGAATTTTTTCAGTTCCCGTTCGCAGATCTCGCGGCCAAGCTTCAACGACCGTTCATTTTCCTCACGCCGGAGGTACTGGCGAATTCTGGTCCGCGCCCGGCTGGTCTTGACCAGTTGGAGCCAGGCGCGTCGGGGATGCTGCTGTTTCTGGGTGAGAATCTCAACAATATCGCCACTCTGCAGTTCATGTCTGAGCTGGACGATCTGGCCGTTCACTTTGGCGCCGACACAGGTATCGCCAACCGCGGTATGGATGGCATAGGCAAAATCAATGGGCGTACTGCCCCGGGGCAGTTCGCGAACCTCGCCGGTGGGAGTCAAGGCATAGACATCCGGCTCGAACAGCTCGCCCCGCACCGACTCCATGAACTCGCTGGGGTCCTCGACCTCCTGGAGGGTCTGGACCAACTGCTTCAAATTCTTAAACAGACGGGCATCACCGCTGGAGATTTTCTGGCCCTCCTTGTAGGCCCAATGGGCGGCTACGCCTTCCTGGGCTATCCGGTCCATCTCCTCGGTGCGAATCTGAATCTCGATGAAGTGCCCGCGCGGGCCGGCAACCGTGGTGTGCAGCGACTGATAATTGTTCGATTTCGGAGCGCTGATAAAATCCTTGATCCGACCGGGAACCGGTGTCCAGTCGGCATGGACCGTTCCCAGTGCCTGATAGCAATCCTTGACCGAGTTAACGATAATACGGAAGGCGACCTTGTCGTACACCCGCTCCAGAGGAATTTTCTGGGCCACCAATTTTTTATAGATGGAATAGATATGCTTGGGCCGGCCGACGATCCGGATCGGTTCAATCTTGCTGGCCTTAAGCTTGTTGTCCAGGATCTCCTTGACCTCATCGACATACGCCTGACGCTCGGCCAGGGTGCTTTCGAGATGGGCGTTCAGCTCACCGTATTCCACCGGGAATAGATACCGGAAAGACAGATCTTCCAACTCGCGTTTGAGCCACTCGATCCCGAGACGGCTGGCGAGCGGGGCGTACAGGTCCATGGTTTCCCTGGCCTTGTACCGTTGCTCTTCTGCATCGACGGCATCAAGGGTCAGCATATCCTGCAGCCGGTCGGCCAGCTTGACCAGCAGGACCCGGATATCGGCCCCCATGGCCAGCAGAAGCTTGCGGATATTTTCCGCCTCATGGGTCAGCTCAGAGGTATAGCGAACATTGGTGATCCGGGTCGCCCCATTGACAATATTGGCGATATCGTTGCCAAATTGCTTTTTGAGCTCATCTAGGGTGGCCACCCGCTCCTTGAGCGTTCCATGGAGCAACCCGGCGACAATGGCTTCAAGATCGAGCTTCATGGCGGCAAGACTTGAGGCCACCGCCAGCAGATGTTCGACATAGGGCTCACCGGAGACATACTGTTGTCCGGCGTGACGCTCGCTGATGAACTCGAAGGCCTTGGCCAGCGGAGTCAGATCCACATCGTGGAGATACCCTCCGGCCAGAGAGAGGAGGTGCTTGATGTCCGTCATTGTTTCTAAAGTATTCCGATTCTAACCGAAAATCAGATTAAATTGTTGCCCCATGATTGAGCTGACCGTTGCGGCGTCGTTGCATGACGGCCAGTACCTTCAGCAAAACCCCGGTCGAATGAGCGCCGTGATCCGCTCGACCGCTTCCGCCATTGCAAGCACCTGGGTTTCCCCGGTCCGACGGGAGCGCAATTCCACCTTACCCTCCTTCTCGAAGGTCTTGCCCACGGTGAGGCGGTAGGGGATGCCGAGGAGATCGGCATCGTTGAATTTGGAACCCGGCCGTTCGTCGCGGTCATCGTAGAGAATGTCGAATCCCCGAGCCCGCAGGCCGAGATACAGCTCCTCGGCGGCCTGGCAGTAGGAGGCGTCTTTGGGGCCGAGGTTGAGGACAATCACCTGGAATGGGGCCAGGGGCAGAGGGAAGATAATGCCTTTGGCGTCATGGTTCTGTTCGATGGCCGCCGCCATCACCCGGCTGACCCCAATGCCGTAGCAGCCCATCACAAAGGGTTTTTCCTGACCGTCACTGTCTTGAAAGGTGGCGGCCATGGCTTCGGAATATTTGGTGCCCAGCTTGAAAATATGCCCCACCTCGATCCCTTCGCGCAGCCGCAGCCCGCCCCCGCACAAGGGACAGTGATCGGTGGTGGTGATCTGGCGGAGATCGCCACTCACCATGGGCTGGAAATCCCGGCCGGGATTGACCCCGGTGAGGTGCATGCCCTTTTCGTTGGCCCCGGCCACCGCATTGACCATGCGCATCACCTCCTGGTCGGCCACCATCTTCACCTCCAACCCAACCGGCCCGAGGTACCCGACGGGCAAGCGGGTCTGCTGCCAAACCTGATCTTCGTCCATGGGTTCGATATCGGTTGCCCCCAGCAAATTCTTCAGCTTGACCGACTGCACTTCGCGGTCGCCTCGCACCAGCGCCGCCACCGGTTCGCCGTCAGCCAGGTAGAACATGGTTTTGATCAGATCGGCCGGTTGCACCTGCAGAAATTCGGCAACCTTGTCCACTTTTTTCAGGCCCGGCGTGGCCACCCGCACCAACTCCTGCAAGATGACTTCGGCAGCCACGGGTGACGCTTGCGGTCCGATGGCGGCTTTCTCGACATTGGCGGCATAGCTGCAAGAGGTGCAGATGACCAGGGTATCCTCACCGGTATCAGCCAGGACCATGAATTCATGGGAAAAAGAGCCGCCGATCGAGCCGCTGTCGGCCTCCACCGCCCTGAAATCCAAACCGCAGCTAGTAAAAATCCGATGATACGCCTCGCGCATGCTCTCGTAACTGCGGCCAGCGCCGGCATCGTCGACATCAAAGGAGTAGGCGTCCTTCATCAAAAACTCGCGGCCGCGCATCAGGCCGAAGCGCGGGCGGATTTCGTCCCGGAATTTGGTCTGGATCTGGTAGAGATTGACCGGCAATTGCCGATAGGACTGCATCTCGCGGCGGGCGATATCGGTGATCACTTCCTCATGGGTTGGTCCCAGGCAGTAATCCCGATCATGCCGATCACGGAAACGCAGGAGTTCGGGACCGTATTTCTTCCAGCGGCCCGACTCCTCCCAGAGATCGCCGGGCTGCACCATGGGCATAAGGATCTCCTGGGCACCTGCGCGGTTCATTTCCCGTCGGACAATCTCGGTCACTTTCTGCAGTACCATAAACCCGAGGGGCAGATAGGTATACATCCCCGAGGTCAGTTTACGGATGAATCCACCCCGGACCAACAACTGATGACTGATAACCTCGGCCTCCGACGGGGTTTCTTTGGTGGTGGGCAGCAACATCTGAGAGTAACGCATGGCAAATCTCCGTTCGAATTAAAACCACTCCATGGAAAAAAGAGTGACGTCTGTTTATCCTGAGTTCCGGCTCTGATATTCGGCTTCAAGTTTTTCGAGTTCCTCAAGAAACACCGGCAACAACTCGGTCTCGGCGACCTTCCTGAAAATCTCGCCTTTTTTAAAAATAATGCCGACCCCGTGGCCGCCGGCAATGCCGATATCAGCCTCACGGGCCTCTCCAGGTCCGTTGACCACGCAGCCCATGACCGCGACTTTGATGGTGGCCTGCATGGTTTGGAGGCGCTGCTCAACCTGCTCGGCCAAGGTGAAAAGATCGAGCCTGGTCCGACCGCAGGTGGGACAGGAGATCAACTCAGGCCCACGCTCACGGATGCGCAGCGACCGGAGCAGTTCATATCCGACCCTGATTTCCTCGACTGGATCGCGGGTCAGCGAGATCCGAAAAGTGTCGCCGATGCCCTCGGCCAGGAGAATACCAAGCGCCACACTGGACTTGACGGTCCCGGCAATAAGGCCCCCTGCCTCGGTAACCCCAAGGTGCAGGGGATAATCGGTTTGTTGCGCCAACTGCCGATACCCGGCGATGGTGGTCAGGGTATCGGCAGATTTAATCGAGATTTTGATCTCAGAAAACCCCAGCTGCTCAAGCAGGCGAACGTTTTCCAGCGCACTGGCGATCAAGGCCTCGGGCCGTTCCGGGGTAGGATAGCCGTACTGTTTGAGAAGATCCTTGGCGATGGATCCGGAATTGACCCCAACCCTGATCGGCACCCCATGCATCTTGGCCGCGTCCACCACTCTGGCGAGTTTATCGGGACCGCCCAGATTGCCGGGATTGATCCTGATGCCCTGGGCTCCGTGTTCCATGGCGGCCACCGCCAACCGACTGTCAAAATGGATATCGGCGATCAGGGGAATGGTTATCTGCGTCCGGATGGCGGTGATCGCCGCTGCGGCTTCCAGATCAGGAACCGCCACCCGAATCAATTCGCATCCGGCGCGCTCCAGTTGGTGAATCTGCTGCACCGTTGCAATAATGTCCCCGGTCAGGGTGTTGGTCATCGACTGCACCGCAATCGGAGCCTCGCCGCCAATCGCCACGGTACCGACATGAATCTGTCGCGTTTTTTTTCGTGTAATCATTGTTTGCTCCCGACCCGGCACGTGCCGTTACTGCAGATTCATTTCCGCTTCTGAGGCACGGACGTACCAGGGAACCAGATCAGCGCCATCGCCAGCGCTCCCTGCCGCGAAAACCTCCGCGCCGCAAAACCCGATAAGAGCGGCACGCGGATGGATCGTCCCGGCGGGCAGCACCCGGGCCAGCCGGTGGGCGGCCAACTCGGCGGCGCAAGCGAGAATACCAGGCCCGGCCACCAAGGTGGGTTCTTGAATTCTTCGGACCAGTGCCTCCGGCGCAAGCACCAGGGGTTCGCTGACCCGGCTATAGCTAAAATCGTCGCCGCACCGATAAAACGCCGCATAGACCTGCTGTTTTCTTGCATCCAGCAGACAACAGACCGGCAGTTCCAAGGATGGGACCTGCGCAGCCAATCCGTCCAAGGTGGGAATCCCCACCAGAGGAACCCCCGCAGCCATGGCAATCCCCTTGGCCGCCGCCATGCCGATGCGTAATCCGGTGAAGGAGCCTGGCCCCTGACTGACGGCGACCCCATCGAGATCGCTCCAAGCCGTACCGACCGCGGCCATCATGGACGCAATCAGACCAAGCAGACGCCTTGAATGGGTGAGGTCGGGCTGGAGCGTGTATTCGGCCAGCACCTTGCCGTTATGACGATTTCCCCTCGTCAAAGAGACACCGCCGCACCCGGTCGCTGTCTCAATGGCCAGGATCAGGAGATCAGCCATCGCTTGACCAATCGAAGAATATCATTATAGAAAACAAACACCATCAGCGTTCCCAGGATGGCCATGCCGATTTTCTGGCTAATCTCCATGGTCCGGTCGTTCAAGGGTTTGCGACGCATCGCTTCCAACGAAAGAAAGACCAGATGCCCACCGTCAAGCACCGGAATGGGGAGGAGATTGAGGATACCAAGATTGACACTCAAAAGACCCATGAAATAGAGCAGGTTCATCCACCCGGCTTCCATCTGCTGACCGGCAATTTCGGCAATCCGAATCGGTCCGCCGAGTTCGCTGGCTGGAATGACCCGCTGCACCATTTTAACGATACCCATCACCGTCAGATAGCTAAGATTCCAGGTCTGCATTAGGGCGGCGCTGCCCGACTCAATTATTCCAACTTTTTTATAGCGAATTTCATCGCTGCGAACGATGCCGAGCATAAACCGTTCCCCAACCGCTTCCCCAAAAAGATTTTTCATCTTCTGTATGGTGGGTTGGGCGCTGAATCGCAACTCCTCGCCGTGACGGACAATCACCAGGGACACGGTCTGTCCTTGGCTGTTCTTGATGCCGTCGGAGACCTGGGCCCAGGAGGTGGTCGGCTGCCCATTGATGCTCTGGACCACGTCGCCGACCTTGATCCCCGCCTGTTCAGCCACTGAACCAGCACCGACTTCACCAATCCGGGTTGAGTCGACCGGCTCGGGCAGACCGGAAAACAAAAAAATGCAAAAAAACAATAAGATGGCAAACACAAGATTGAACAGCGGGCCGCCAAAAACAATACCGAAACGCTGCCAGACCGGTTTGTGGGAAAACGACCGGTGTACATTTTCCGGGAGTATTTCTTCTCCCTGCTGCTCGCCGTACATTTTGACGTAGCCACCCAAAGGGAAGGCGCTGATGAGGTACTCGGTTTCCCCCCACTGCCGCCCAATCACCTTTTGACCAAACCCCAGGGAAAACTTCAGGACTTTAACGCCAAAAAGCTTGGCCAATAAAAAATGCCCGAATTCATGGACAAAGATGAGCACACCTAAAACGAGGACAAAGGAAAGGACGGAATTCATGAAAATCCTTGGGAAAAATTTCGAAACAGAAGGGTAAGAGATGATTTCGGACGGGTACGGGACCTCCGGTCAGGCGGCTTGAATCTCGCGAGCCGCCACGATTCGGGCCTCCTCGTCCGCAGCCAGAATCGCCTGCAGATTCATCTCGTCACCCTGGGTAGTCTTTTGCACTGCTATGCCGACCACTTCGGCTATTCGGGTGAATCCGATCCGGCCAGCGAGAAAGGCCTCCACCGCCACTTCATTGGCAGCATTGAGGGCTGCCGGTTTTACGCCACCCATGTGCAGTGCGTCATAGGCAAGCTGCAGGGCGGGAAAACGGGGATGGTCGGGGGGTTCAAAGTCTAGGCCGCCGCACTGCGCCAGACTGAGGCGGGAGAGCCCGAGTTCCAGCCGTTCTGGATAAGAAAGGGCGTAGGCAATGGGGATGCGCATATCCGGTATTCCCATCTGCGCCACCACCGATCCGTCACAATATTCCACCAGCGAATGCACAATCGATTGCGGATGAATCACAACCTCGATCTGTTTAGGCATGACATCAAAGAGCCAACGGGCTTCGATCACTTCGAGCCCTTTATTCATAAGCGTTGCGGAATCTATGGAAATCTTCCGTCCCATGGTCCAATTGGGATGGGCTAGGGCCTGTTCCGGAGTTGCGGTTAGCAAGGACTTGTGCTCCCAGGTTCGAAACGGTCCCCCTGAGGCGGTGAGAATAATCCGGGCGACATCTTGTTTTCGACCGGCCTCCAAGGCCTGAAAAATAGCGCTATGTTCCGAATCGATGGGGAGGAGGCGCACTCGATGGTGCTGAACGGTTGCCATGATCAGACGACCGGCCATAACCAGTGTCTCCTTGTTGGCCAGACCGATATCCTTGCCGGCTCGAATAGCAGCCAGGGTCGGCAACAGTCCCACCGCCCCGACAACGGCGGAGACCATCATGTCGGCAGCGGGTAACGAAGCGACGGTGCAATTGCCTTCTAATCCGCTGACAATCCGGTCCCGATAGGACGACGGGAGCTTTTCAGCCAGTGCATCGACGAGCGCCGGATCGCCCACCGCGATACATTCCGGTTTGAATTCAAGCACCTGTTCTGCAAGGATATCAACACGGCGTCCGGCCGAGAGCCCGACGATGCGAAACTGTTGGGGAAACTGCCGGACCACGGCCAGGACATTTTGGCCGATCGATCCGGTAGATCCAAGAACCGCGAGAGCTTTCATCTCAGCAAACCGAAGGCGAGCAGATAATAGAGCACCGGCCCGGTTAACAACAAGCTGTCTACCCTATCCAATAAGCCCCCATGGCCGCGCAGAATGGTACCCGAATCTTTGACGTTCATGGCCCGTTTGATCATCGACTCGGTTAAGTCCCCGGCAATACCGACAATAATGAGCAGCGCGGCGGCAAAGAACAAGGACAGCGGATCTACCTTCCCTGGAAAAACCAGGGCCAATCCTTCTGCAATGGCAATGCCTGCAACCAGCCCACCGAAACCACCGGCCACGGTCTTTTTAGGACTGATCTGGGGGAAAAGTTTGCGTTGCCCGAAGGCTCGACCGGCATAATAGGCTCCGGTATCAGAACCTGCCACTACCGCGACCAGAAGCGTCAACCAGAACGGGCCGTTGGGTAAAAACCGGATAAGAACCACATGGGCCATGCAAAGTGAAATATAGACACTGGCCAACAGGCTGCAGCTGAAATACTTGAAGACATCGTCAATGGTTGTATACCCGTGGAGCACCACCGCCACCGTGGCCATCAGGCTGGCGATCACCCCGGCTAAAACAACATCCCCCCTGCCGAAATACGCAGCGAACACCGGAAAAAGACAAAGAAAAATTGTCACATACAGGCGGGGAGCGATAAGCGAACGACAGGTCATACGAAAAAATTCAGAAAGAGCGATCACCGCCCCACCGACAACAATCGCCCAGAACAGCTTCGCAGTTCCAAAATACAGCAGGAGTAGCCAGGCGCCCGCCATGAGAATCCCAGGAATCACTCGGCTCATTACAGGTTACTCCCCTTGAAGTTGCGCACTGATTTTGCCGAATCGGCGCTGTCGGCGATTATATATATTGATAGCTTCGAGCAACTGATCTTTTCGAAAATCCGGCCATTTCACATCGGTGAAATACAGTTCAGCGTAGGAGGTTTGCCAGAGGAGAAAATTGGATAGGCGGTGTTCGCCGCCCGTGCGGATCAGTAAATCCGGGTCGGGTTGTCCTGCGGTAAAAAGATGTTCGCTGATGGAGTCTTCGGAGATCTCCTGCCATTGCAGCGTGCCATCCTGACACTGTTGGGCGAGGAGACGCGCGGCTTGGACCAGTTCACTGCGCCCCCCATAACTCAGAGCGAGATTCAGGGTCATCCCACGACAGGCTTTGGTATCTGCTATGGTTTGCTGAAGGACAGTTTGCACATCGACCGGCAAACGGTTCTGCTGCCCCACGCAACAAAGGCGAATATCGTTTTTCAGCATGTTTTTCAACTCGGACTGGAGATACCGTTTCAATAAACCCATCAAGCCAGTTACCTCGCCAGGTGGTCGGTTCCAGTTTTCTGTTGAAAATGCATACAGGGTTAAAAAATCAACCCCTATTGTCCGAGAGATTTCGACAATCTCGCGAACGGAATCCACCCCTGCTTTGTGTCCGAACAACCTGGGACGATGACGCTCCTCGGCCCATCGCCCATTGCCGTCCATGATTATGGCAATATGGCGAGGTACAGAAGGGAGGGGTTCTGAGTCAACCACGACAACCAATTTGCACAGTAAAAGAAGAGGTCATACCTCCATCACTTCCTTTTCTTTTCCGCTGGCAATATCTTCGATCTGGCTGATAAAGCTGTCAGTCACCTTTTGCGCCTCTTCCTGGAGTCGGAACAAATCGTCTTCAGATATTTCCTTATCTTTTTTGAGCTTTTTCAAGGCCTCATTGGAATCACGTCGAACATTGCGAACGGCGACCTTATATTCTTCGCTGATCTTTTTAACCTGCTTGACCAACTCTTTCCGCCGTTCCCCAGTGAGCGGCGGTATGGTCAGGCGAACCACATTGCCATCACTTGCAGGAGTCAATCCAAGACCTGATGCCAGGATAGCTTTTTCGATGGACGGCAAAACTTGCGGATCCCAGGGTTTAATGATGATCATACTGCTTTCAGGAATCGTCATGGTGCCAACCTGATCGACAGACATCAGCGAACCGTAGGCCTTAACTTTAATACCATCAAGCAACGAGAGCGAGGCCCGTCCCGTTCTAATTTTCACGAGTTCTCGCTTCAAAGCGTCAACACTTGACGCCATTTTTTCTTTTAATTGATTTATGATAGCGTTGGTCATATCACCCTCGCAAAGCGTTATCCTGTTGTTGCAGGGATTTAAAAAGGCAAATCATAAAAGACGCTGACTATGCACACCGCCGCCGCCTTTTTTCAGGTGGTTATCAAGGTTCCGACATCATCTCCCATAACCGCTCTGACGATATTACCGGTTTCGGTCATGTCAAAAACGAAGATGGGCAGATTGTTATCACGCGCAAGAGAAATACCTGCAGCGTCCATAATCCGAAGGTCTTTTTGCAAGACAGTCGTATAGGTGAGCGTATGGTACCTAACTGCTTGATCATCCTTCTCGGGATCACGGTCATAAACGCCATCGACCCTGGTGGCCTTCATAATCACATCAGCTTTGATCTCCAATGCTCTTAAAACAGCGGCCGTATCGGTGGTAAAATATGGGTTGCCGGTGCCGGCGGCGAAGATGACCACCCGTTTACTTTCCAGATGTTCCAAAGCTTTCAACCGTTCATAGGGTTCGCAGACATTGAGCATGGTGATGGCGGACATGACCTTGGCTGGAATACCTAAGCTTTCGAGACCGTCCTGAACGGCCAAGGAGTTCATGACCGTACCCAACATGCCCATATTGTCAGCTGAACTGCGGTCCATACCGCTGGCGGCCCCGGCCACTCCACGGAAAATATTGCCAGCGCCAATCACGAGAGCAAGTTCGATTCCAAGCTCATGCAATGCTTGGATTTCGCGGGACAAGAACCGAATCACTTCGGTACTTATCCCATACGCTCTATCCCCCATCAGCGCTTCACCGCTGATTTTCAAGAGTACTCGTTTAAATTTCATACTGCCAGCCTCTGCAACTCATACGCAAGAAAAACAATCGGATGAAAAAACGGTGCTTTAACAATGAAAACCTGGATATTCTAGCAACGGAATCAGCCGATCTGAAAGCGAGCGAACTGCTTAATTGAAATATTTTCACCCATTTTGGCAATCAGTTCATTGAGTAGATCCTGAATACTTAAATCAGGATTTTTCACAAACTTCTGTTCAAGCAAACAAATTTCCGCCAAATATTTTTCAACCTTGCCGCCGACCATTTTCTCAACAATCTGTTGCGGTTTGCCGGATTCCAACGCCTGATTGATGTAAATATCTTTTTCGCGCTGTAAAATTTCCGCGGGGACTTCTTCCCGGCTAACTGCAATGGGATTGACAGCGGCTATATGCATGGCGACGTCCTTTACAAAGGTCTTGAAATCATCGGTCTTGGCGACAAAATCAGTTTCGCAGCCGACCTCAACCATGACCCCGAGTTTCCCGCCGGCATGGATATACGATTCCACAAGCCCTTCTTTGGTTTCCCTTCCGGCTCGTTTGGCTGCAACGGCCAACCCTTTTTGCCGTAACAGGTCGACAGCCTTTTCCATGTCACCGGCAGTTTCACCCAACGCCTTTTTGCAGTCCATCATGCCGGCATTGGTTTTATCCCGAAGTTCTTTGACCATCTGGCTAGTAATATTCACGATACAATCTCCTTGGTTACAGAAAACGACTCATCTGCACTTAAACAAGTTCGTATATACCTGAGTTTTGAAAGACATGGGGAGGGGTTCCTCCCCATGTAGATGAAAAAAATACAAAAAAAATGCGGGTCGAAGATCTTTTATTCCTCTTCGATTTTGGCGGCCAGATCTTCGTCAATCTCCGGCGTCATTGCTGTTTCAAGTTCGGCGATATTGGGTTCTGCCTCTTCACCACGACGGGCCTTGCCCTCGAGCACTGCTTCGGCCATGGTTGAGGCTATCAGTTTGATGGCACGGATGGCGTCATCATTGCCGGGAATAACGAAATTAATGCCATCGGGATCGCAGTTGGTGTCGGTCAAGGCGATGACAGGAATGCCCAACTTGACGGCTTCCCCTACGGCGATATCTTCTTTCTTCGGATCAACAACAAAAAGGATGTCAGGCAACGAACGCATGTTCTTGATCCCGCCGATGTTCCGGTCCAATTTCACCCGTTCCTTTTCCATCTGCAATATTTCTTTTTTAGGAAAACGGTTAATAGAGCCATCAGCCTGCATTGACTCAATCTTTTTCAAACGATCAACCGAATGCTTGATGGTCTGAAAATTGGTCATCATCCCACCGAGCCACCGATGATTGATGAAGAACATGCCGCAACGCTGGGCTTCTTCTTTTACAATGGTCTGGCCTTGGCGTTTTGTACAGACAAAAAGTACCGTACCACCATCAGCGACGCCTTCGACCATATGTTGGTAGGCTTTTCTAAAAAGCTTCATGGTGATATCAAGGTTGATGATGTAGATTCCGTTCCGAGGCCCATAAATATAAGGCTTCATTTTCGGGTTCCATCTTCGGGTTTGATGACCAAAATGCAATCCAGCTTCGAGCATTTGACGCATTGTAACAGCTGCCATAACTATCTCCTGTTTTTGGTTAGCTCCGCCATCCCTACAGCCAATCCTGCGTTATCAGCAGAACACCAAGTGGCAACAAATGGGGATGTGTGAATTGAGATGTTGGCCCGTCGTGGGCAAACTATCTGTCGAATAAACGAACTTTTTATAATATCACGATCTAATATTAATATCAAGCCTACCTTCCAGCTTAGGGGAAACCGGCAGAAACAAAACTGCACCTTTATCATTTATTTTGCGAGGAGGTTTTTCCGCCCGCCCAGAAGGAATTCCAGCCAAACAAAGCCAAACCGGAGCAACTGTTCATCACTATTGGTAATGCGCCGACGCTCGTCTTTAGTTAACTTGACGGTATTTAACACTTTATAATTTTCAATATAGTCACGAAACCCATCGATATTATAACAAACCATAAAGGCCAGCTGTTGATAGGGCCCGGCCTTCCCTTCGCCTCCCCAAGGGTTGGTAGCAAAAAAGGCATCAAGCTCGGCCCACAGATCATTATATAAATTGTAATCGTAAAGCTTTTGATCTCGTTCCCATTGTTTAAGACTATAAGCATGGGGTTCGAGATGCCCTTTGCAATAGCTATGGTTGGTCATGAAATAATGAATTTTGAGAGGCTTGCCAGGTCCAGGCTGTTCAACTCCCCGTTCAAGCGGGTAGGTTCGGCAAGCTGAAGGTCGGTCTTCATAGACACTACAGCCTTGCGGATCAAGAAAGGGGCAAGATGGCAGGGACTCTTCCGTCAGTTTAAGTTTCAGACCTGGAAAATAAGGATGGCTTCCTGCACACAATTGAGTGTACTGCCGGATAAAATCTGAAGAATGGATCTTCAACCTTTGCTTTAACCTGACAAGATCATATGGAAAAAGTAACATATCAACATTCCGGCAGCACGAAAGAAAACAAGACACGCCTGAATGGCAGTGAAAATTGAAGCCCCCCCCCTCAATTGCAGATTGACCGGGTGGTAAATGCTGACCATCGTCCATTGGAGTCCTTAACGTATGCAATAAAAAAAAAGCTGGTATGAAAAATCATACCAGCTTTACAATACACAACAAGGAACGTGGTTATTGTTCTTGAACTGCGGCAACATCCCCTGCATTATCTTTGTAATCTACCAATTCAATGATAGCCATGGGGGCAGCATCTCCCAATCGTTTACCAGTTCGAATAATACGGGTATACCCACCCTGTCTTTCGGCGTACTGACTACTCAACTGGCCAAAAAGTTTTGCAACAGTATTTTCTGAACGGATATAAGCCATAGCTTGGCGCCGAGCATGTAAATCACCGCGCTTACCCAAGGTTATCATTTGTTCAGCCAGACGACGTGCTTCTTTCGCTTTAGGCAAGGTGGTTACAATGCGTTCTTGATCAAGCAATGATGTAACCATATTCCTCAGCATTGCATCACGGTGCGAAGATGTACGGCCGAGTGTTCGACCAGTTTTTCTATGTCTCATTTGCCTATCCTTTCAGCTTTATAAAAAAGACTCAATCGATACCTAAACTGGATCATTCTTCGATTTGTTCTTCTCGTTTTTCAGGTGCGACCCAGCCGTCGTATTTCATACCAAGGGTCAGGTTGTGTTCCGAGAGTAGCGCTTTTATCTCATTAAGAGATTTTCTGCCAAAATTTTTCGTTTTAAGCATTTCTGCATCGGTTTTATTAACCAGTTGCCCAATGTATTGAATTTGAGCGTTCTTCAGGCAGTTGGCCGACCGTACAGATAATTCAAGGTCTTCAACATTTTTATCAAGGAACGGTGGATATGCTTTACCGTCTTCATCTCCATCTGAACTGTCAGGCGCCTTGGCAATCTCTTCATTAAAGTTGATAAAAATAGTCATTTGTTCTTTAAGAATTTTTGCAGCATAAGCCAAAGCGTTTTGCGGTTCAATGCTTCCGTCCGTTTCAATTTCTATGGTTAATCGATCATAGTCGGTTTGTTGCCCAACCCTGGCTTGACTAATGACATATTGGACTTGTACGATGGGCGAGAATGCAGCGTCAATTGGAATGACCCCAATAGGCTGCCCTTCTTTTTTATTATGTTCAGCGGGTACATACCCTTTGCCCCACTGGACTTCAAATTCAGCCTTGAAGGTCATATCATTTGTGATGGTACAAATAACATGATCAGGGTTCATCACCTCAACATAAGCCCCACAATTAATATCTCCGGCGTATACTTTCCCAGGTCCGGTTTTTTCTATAACGACGGTCCTAGATTCAGGACCATTGAGTTTCAACCTGACTTGTTTAGTATTAAGGATAATTTCAGCTACATCCTCATGGACACCATCAATAGTTGTAAATTCATGCAACGCACTATTCAATCGAACCGAGGTTACAGCAGCACCCCGGATAGAAGAAAGCATTATACGCCGCAACGAATTACCAATGGTGGTGGCAAATCCCCGTTCTAAAGGCTGACATACAAATTTACCGTATTGAGCAGTAAGTGTTCCTTCATTTACCTCAAGTTTTTCAGGTGAAATGAGAGTATGCCAGTTTTTATAAAAGGGATTATCATCCCGTATTTCCTGTGCCATGCAATACCTAACGAAAAGAGTTACTTGGAGTACAGCTCAACGATCAGCTGTTCCTGAATTGGCATCGTTATTTCGTCTCGGTTTGGTAACGCTTTGACAACGCATTGAAACTTAGGTTGCTCAAGCTCCAACCAACTCGGTAATCCGCGACGCACCGCACCTTCCAGATTATCAATAATTACTTCATTTTTATGATTTTTTTCTTTTAAGGTAATGGTGTCACCTGCTTTTACTTGATAAGATGGTATATTGACCTTTTTACCGTTAATAAAAAACAGATCGTGACGAACCATTTGTCGGGCTTGGTCACGAGAACTAGCAAAACCAGCTCTATATAATGTATTATCGAATCTTCTTTCCAACATGACAAGAAGGTTTTCGCCGGTTACACCTTTAGCGCGATCAGCTCGTTCAAAATACCGTCTGAATTGAGCTTCAAGCATACCGTACATCTGTTTAACCTTTTGTTTTTCACGAAGCTGAACAGCGTAATCAGAAACTTTTCGAAACTTGTTCTGTCCGTGTTGTCCGGGAGCGAAAGAACGGCGTTCAAAAGCGCATTTATCTGAGTAGCAGCGATCTCCCTTAAGGAACATTTTCAGGTTTTCGCGTCTGCAAAGTCTGCAGGATGCTCCTGTATATCTAGCCAACTTATACCTCCAATTATTGCCCTATTTTCACTTCAAGACATATACAATCGTATATTACAAATACGGATCAAACTCTTCTTCTTTTGGGCGGTTTACAACCGTTATGTGGTAACGGAGTAACATCGATTATGCGACTCACGTCGAGATCAACAGTTGTCAAAGCCCGCAATGCTGCTTCTCGTCCCGGGCCTGGGCCTTTCACCCTGACCTCCACCTTCTTCAATCCATGCTCTTTGGCCTTGGCAACAGCATCGCTTAAGGCATTTTGAGCTGCAAAAGGAGTAGATTTCCTTGATCCTTTAAAACCAAGAACACCTGCACTTGACCAAGAAAGAGTATTGCCTTGCCGGTCAGATATGGTAATGACCGTATTATTGAATGTTGAATAAATATACACTATTCCTTCAGGAATATTTTTCTTGTCTTTTCTTTTAACTTTTACGTTAACTTTACCCGCTTTTGCCATTTTTGCTCCTAAATACCTATCTTTATTGAACAGTGCATCAAGAAATTATTTTTTCCGGACAGCGGCAGCACGCCTTGGACCTTTTCTTGTGCGAGCATTAGTTTTGGTTCTTTGTCCTCTGCAGGGTAGCCCTCGTCGGTGACGACGGCCTCGATAACATCCGAGGTCCATAAGCCGCTTAATATCCATTGAAACTTCGCGTCTTCGATCACCTTCGACAACATATTCAGCTTCAATAATAATACGTATACGGTTTACATCATCGCCACTTAAATCATCACTGTTCATCTGATAAGGAAGATCAGCCTTATCGAGGATTTGGCGGGCTGAAGTTAAACCAATTCCAAATATATATGTGAGCGCGCGATCCATGTGTTTGTTGCGTGGTAAATCCACACCAGCTATTCGTGCCAAGTTCTTACTCCTTAATCTGAATCTTGCTAAATTTTAAAAAGATGAGTTATCCCTGACGTTGTTTGTGTTTTTTATTCGCACAACTAACCCTGATGACACCCTTACGTTTTAAAATTTTACATTCACTGCATATCTTCTTAACCGATGAACGTACTTTCATGTCATTCCCCTGACAGTAATATAATTATTTTTTCCCCTTACCGCCTTTAGCACGGAAAGTTACCCTGCCTCTGGTCAAATCGTAAGGAGACAGTTCAACTGTAACCCGATCACCGGGAAGAATCTTAATGTAATGCATTCGCATCTTACCAGATATGTGTGCCAGAACCTTGTGTCCATTATCTAACTCAACCTGGAACATAGCATTAGGCAAGGGCTCAACAATAGTACCCTCAACTTCAATGGCATCTTCTTTCGCCATATTATTTTTCACTCCCGATCAGCCGAGCAGAAATTTTCAATATATATCGAAAAACGCTCAAATTTTCAACATTTTTTAAGACTAGTCTATAAATTATTGTATAGACGCGTCTGTAATTCGAAACCCAGGCTAGGCTTTAGGCGAGCGTTCGCTGAGGATAAAAGGTCCATCACCTGTCACTGCGACAGAATGTTCGAAATGGGCCGAAGGTTTCCGATCAGCTGTGATAACGGTCCACTGATCATTTAAAATTTTCACTTTGGCAGACCCAAGGTTAACCATTGGTTCGATGGCGAGTACCATGCCTTCTAGAATACGTGGTGAAACTTGTCGTTGTACATAGTTAGGTACTTCAGGCGCCTCATGGAGGCTTGTCCCTATGCCGTGCCCGACAAATTGACGAACTACTGAAAATCCATGTTGCTCAGCATAATTTTGTACGGCTCGGGAGATATCTGCTATTCTGTTCCCGATGCGAGCCTGTTCAATCCCTTTTTCAAGGGCGGTTTTTGTAACTTTAAGTAATAAAGCTACTTGAGGATTGACTTCCCCAACTGCAACGGTTACTGCAGCATCTCCATAAAAGCCTTTAAAAAAGGTGCCGAAATCTAAGGAGATTATGTCGCCGTTTTGCAATATCTTTTTCTTTGAAGGGATTCCGTGCACGACTTCCTCATTAACCGAAGCGCAAAGACTTGCCGGATATCCTTTATATCCTTTGAACGCTGGGAGAGCTTGATGGCCTCTACAATATTCCTCTGCGAGACGATCAAGTGTAAAGGTAGATATACCGGGTTTAATTTCCTGTTCAAGTAATGCCAGCACCCCAGATACAATCTGGTTTGCACGATACATTATTTGGATTTCTTCAGGTGTTTTTACGACAATGGCTTTGCTCTGATCAGCACTATTCACTTAGGCCTCAGTGTCTACCGCGAACCCTTCCAGATTTCATGAACCCATCGTAGTTTCTCATGATTAGATGGGATTCAATTTGAGATATCGTATCAATGGCTACACCAACAACAATCAGCAAGGCTGTTCCGCCAAAATAAAAAGGAACATTCAATTTACTGATAAGAATTTGGGGCATAACACAAACGGCACTTAAATATATCGCTCCGACCACAGTCAGGCGAACTAATGCTTTATCAAGGAATTCGGCAGTCTTCTTACCAGGTCGGATCCCAGGAATAAAGCCACCGTTTTTCTTTAGATTTTCGGCCACATCGTCAGGTTTGAAAGTAACCGCAGTATAAAAGAAACAAAAGAAGACGATCATCGCCACAAACATTAAATAATAGTAAATCGTTCCAGGGGAAAAGGCCGCGGAAACCTGCTGCACCCAATCAATCTGAATAAAGGACCCAATAGTGGCAGGAAACATCATGATCGAAGAGGCAAATATTGGAGGAATTACGCCGGATATATTTATTTTTAAAGGGAGATGCGATGACTGTCCACCATACACACGCCTTCCAACCACCCGCTTAGCATACTGTATAGGAATACGACGCTGTGAGGTTTCAATAAAAATCACTAACCCGATGATCAAAAGTATCATTGCTATAATAATAGGGGCAAAAATCAACGCCAGTTCACCTGATTTAATAAGTGCAATGGTGTTTCCTACTGCTGCTGGCATATTAGCGACAATCCCTGCAAAGATGATGAGGGAAATCCCATTACCAATGCCTCGTTCGGTCATCTGCTCGCCGAGCCACATAATAAATGCAGTGCCTGATGTCAAAGTGAGCACAGTCATTAATTTAAATTGTGTCCCGGGGTCTAAAACGATCGCAATGCCATTGGGACTGCTCATCCCTTCTAAACCGGATGCAATAAAAAATCCCTGAATAATTGAAAGGACTACCGTACCGTAGCGCGTATATTGCGTAATTTTCCGTCTCCCGGACTCTCCTTCTTTCGAAAGAGCTTCAAGTTGGGGAACAACAACGGTGAGTAATTGAATAATAATGGAAGCGGATATGTAGGGCATAATGCCCAAGGCAAAAATTGAAAAATTTTCTAAGGCGCCCCCCGAGAACATATTAAACATTCCAAACAGGGTACTTGCATTTTTTTCGAAAAAGGCTGCGAGAGCTTCGCCGTTAATTCCTGGAGTAGGGACCTGGACCCCCATTCTATAGACGAAAAGCATCAAGAGAGTGAAAATCACTCTCTTGCGTAATTCTGGAATACTGGCAGCACTAACGAGACCACTCATCGCTTACCCCTCAACGGTCCCGCCAACTGCTTCAATTTTTTCTTTGGCGCCTTGACTCACCTTGTCAACCTTGACATTGATGGCTTTGGATATTTCACCGTTGGCAAGTATTTTGATAAGTCCGGGTGTCTTGACAATACCGGCACCGATTAGGGCATCAAGATCTACCAATGTACCCGCCTCAAAAGTATTCAGGTCGTCAAGCGTGACAATATTGTAAATTTTTTTAAAGATGTTTGTGAAGCCTCTTTTAGGAAGTCGCCGATGTAAAGGCATCTGTCCGCCCTCAAACCCGGGACTAGCGCTGTATCCGGATCTTGCCCGAGCACCCTTATGACCACGAGCGGCTGTTTTTCCACTGCCGCTTCCCTGACCACGACCAACTCTTTTTTTCGGTTTTCTAGCTCCGATACTCGGAGAAAGGTTATTCAATTTAAGCACGGATTATTCCTCCATCTTTATAAGATGTTTTACTTTATTCAACATTCCGCGTATCTCAGGGGTATCTTTTCTAGATATAGTTTTATACATTTTGGTCAAGCCCAGACCAATCAATGTTGCTCTGATAGATTTGGTGCTGCCGATACCGCTTTTAACCTGAGTGAAAGTGATGCTTTTGTCCATATATTACACCTAGTATTTCTAGAAAAGTTCAGGCAATCATTTCTTCGATTTTTAAATTTCGAAGTTTTGCGATTTGTTGGGCAGTGCGCAATTTCCTTAAACCATTCATGGTTGCCTTGACCAAATTATGTGGGTTATTGGAACCAAGACACTTGGTGAGAATGTTTTGCACACCTGCAGCTTCTAGAACAGCACGCACGGCACCACCAGCGATAACACCTGTACCATCGGATGCTGGTTTGAGCATGACACTACCTGATTTAAACTTACCGACGATGTCATGTGGAATAGATACAGCAGTCAGAGAAACTTTTTGCATATCCTTGCGTGCCTGTTCAATTCCCTTCCTAATGGCTTCGGGGACCTGATTAGCTTTACCTAATCCATGTCCAACATTTCCTTTCCCATCGCCTACAACGACTATAGCGCTAAAGCTGAAACGTCTTCCGCCCTTAACAACCTTTGCGACACGATTGATAAAAACGATTTTTTCGATGAGCTCCTCCTGAATCCCTTCTTTCGCTCTCTTAAATTCAGCCAAGAAACACCCCCGTTATTATAAAATTATCAGAAAATAAATAAAATGAAGACATCAGAAAACTAGTCCGCCCTCGCGAGCGCCTTCCGAAAGAGCCTTAATTCTACCGTGATATAAATTGCCTCCACGATCAAAGACTACTTTTTCAATGCCAGCAGTTTTTGCTTTTTCAGCTAAAATCAAACCAACTCTTTTTGCCTGTTCACATTTGCCATCAAGATCATCACGGTTGAAGTCTTTATCGCCTGTTGACATAGCAACGAGTGTTTTATGCTGAATATCATCTATGATTTGGACATAAATATGTCGATTACTGCGGTAAACACTCAGTCGTGGACGTTCAGCAGTACCAAATATTTTTGTTCGGATTCTTTTAACCCGCTTCTTCCTTGCAGCAACTTTCGAATTAGTTTTAGCCATGATAGAACTCTTGCATCAATACATAGAGGTTATTTTTTACCGCCGGCTTTACCAACTTTCCGAACGATATGTTCATTGATGTATCTAATGCCTTTCCCTTTATAAGGTTCAGGTTTTCTGATTTCTCTAATTTTAGCAGCAGTTAGGCCAACAAGTTCTTTATCAATTCCTTGGAGAGTAATAGAGTTATCTTTATCGACGATCGCAGAAATCCCTAAAGGAAGTGTGAAGTTGACAGCATTAGAGAATCCAACATTGAGAGTAATTGTTGAATCTGCAATATTCGCACGATACCCAACCCCCTCTACGACCAATTTCTTGGTAAAACCTTGATCAACGCCGGTAATCATATTACTTATCAAGGATCTGGTCATACCCCAAAAAGCCATAACTCGTTTACTAGTTCCTTTGGGCGAACAAACCAAGTCATTGTCTTGCTGTTGAATTTCAATTTCTGGTCGGATATCTCTTTCAAGAACACCCTTGCTGCCAAGAACTTTAATATGAGTCCCTTGAATTTCAACCTTAACACCATTAGGGATGCTAATCGGTTGCTTTCCTATCCTGGACATACGTGTCTCCTTTTAACGACAAATTCGCTTATCACCAAACTTCACAGAGCAGTTCGCCACCAATGTTCTGCTGGCGCGCCTGCCTATCAGTAATAACACCTTGGGAAGTAGTGAGTATAGCTACTCCAAGTCCGCTCATCACTTTAGGTATACGATCACTTGGTTTATATTGTCGGTGGCCTGGTTTACTTCTTTTACGAATTCCGTTGATAACCTGCTCATTATTTGACCCGTATTTAAGATAAATTTTCAAGGTACCTTGAGGACCTTCTTCGACAACCTGAAACCCTTGTATATAACCCTCAGCTTCAAGTACTTTTGCAACATTAACCTTAAGTTTAGATAGTGGCATTTCGACTGAACTGAAACGTGCTTTTACAGCATTCCTTATTCTTGTCAGCATATCAGCTAACGGATCACTCATAGACATTGATTGTTTCCTCTTTTTTATAAGACGTCAAATTTGAGATCTGTCGAATTACAGCGGTAATAATTATAAAAAATAATATATTTACCAACTCGATTTTGTGACGCCGGTAATTTCACCTTGCGATGCTAATTTACGAAAACAGAGACGACAAATTCCGAATTTTCTATAATAAGCTCTCGCCCTGCCACATAAAGGACAGCGATTATAAGAACGAACTGAAAATTTTTGTTTGCGACCTGCTTTGGCAATGAGTGATTTTTTGGCCACAGAATCCTCCTGAGAAATCAATTTGATAAACTACTTATATTAATGAAACAGACTATTTCTTTCTGAATGGTATTCCAAGGGCATCCAACAAGGCAAGAGCACTTTCGTCGGTTTTGGCGGTGGTAACGATTGTTACATTCATGCCCCTTATTTGATCGATTTTATCATAATCGATCTCAGGAAAAATAATGTGTTCTGTAATTCCCATTGAAAAATTCCCTCTACCATCAAACCCCTTTGCAGATACACCGCGAAAATCTCGCACTCGCGGGAGTGCGATATTGATGAGTTTGGAGAGAAAATCGTACATTTTTTCTTGACGAAGCGTCACCCTTGTACCGATAGGCATTCCTTCTCGCAGCTTGAAAGTCGCTATGGATTTTTTAGCTCGAGTTACGACTGCTTTTTGGCCAGCTATTAATGTTAATTCTTGCGATGCTTTTTCAACTATTTTTGGGTTTTGAACCGCGTCACCTAATCCCATATTAAGGACAATTTTCTCAATTTTAGGGATTTCCATAACATTAGTGATACCAAGCGTTTTTTGAAGCTCGGCTTTAAGTTCATTTTCAAATTGTTCTTTCAAGGTACCCATCTCTTACTCCGTAAGCAGCCGAATTCGTCTATTTTGATAGTTCGATAGTTGCGTTGCAACTTTTACAGACTCTTGTTTTTGTGCCATCTTCTAAAATCTTAGTGCCGGATTTAACTGTTTCTGCACATTCAGGGCAAACAAGCATAACGTTAGATATATGAATCGCAGCTTCTCTTTCGATTATTTGACCGGATTTAGTTGCATCATTAGCTTTTTGATGCTTTTTTATCATGTTAATGCGTTCGATAACAACGCGATTAACATCTTTTTGAATTTTTAATATTTTCCCGACACGGCCTTTATCCTTACCAGCTATGACTTCAACCTTATCATTAACACGTAATTTAGTGTGTCCTTCGCGCATGTGATTTTCCTCTATTTTACTTAAAAATCGCTAATGGTTTATAAAACTTCAGGAGCAAGCGAAATTATTTTCATAAATCCGAGCGATCTGAGTTCGCGTGCAATAGGCCCAAAAATTCTTGTTCCTATAGGTTCGCCATTATTTGCCAAAAGGACGGCTGCGTTTTCATCAAATTTAACTGTGGTGTTCTCAGGCCGGTTGATCTCCTTCACTGTCCGCACGACCACAGCGTTCAAGACGTCACCCTTTTTGACCTTAGCATGGGGGATAGCTTCTTTTACTGTGACCACTATAATGTCCCCAATGCGTGCATAACGTTTCCGGGTCCCACCTAACACTCTGATACAGAGTACTTTTTTTGCACCGGAGTTATCGGCGACATTTAACATGCTTTCAGTTTGGATCATGACCTCACCTGATTATCTTGTCATTACGAATATATAAAATGTGTGCCTTGGGACAAATATCAAAATTAAGCAGCACGCTCGACAATATTTCGAACAAGCCACCTTTTATTTTTCGATAAAGGTCTACACTCTTCAATTAAAACCATATCACCAATCTGGCATTGGTTCGCTGCATCGTGAGCCATATATTTGACTTGTTGCCGTATATATTTACCATATCGCTTGTGAGGGATTTTTCTTTCAACTAAGATAACGACGCTTTTGTCCATCTTGTTGCTTACTACAAATCCTAGCCGCGTTTTTCTAACATGAGTACTCATAGTTCCATCCAATGACAAATTGAAGTCAGTCAAGAATATTAGTTTTGTTTCTTTTCAGCAAGTATTGTCTGGATTCTTGCGATATCCTTTTTCAATTGAGCAAGTTTTGCTGGGTTTTCAAGACGACGAATACCATGTTTAAAACGAAGCCTAAAGAGGTCTTCACGGATATCATTGCTTTTTTTGAGCAAGTCTTCAACATTTAAGCTTCTTAGTTCTTTAGCTTTCATATCGTTTGGCTCTTACTGACAACAGTCGTAGGAAAGGGTAATTTGAAACTCGCAAGCCTTAATGCCTCGAGTGCTAATTCTTCAGGAATGCCTTTGAGTTCATACAGTATCCTACCAGGTCGGATAGTAGCGACCCAGTGATCAGGAGCACCTTTACCCTTACCCATTCGAGTTTCTGCCGGTTTTCTGGTAATCGGTTTATCAGGAAAAATTCTGATCCACAGTTTACCACCGCGCTTAACTTTTCTATTTATAGCTATACGAGCAGCTTCTATTTGTTGTGCGGTCATTCGACCACACCCGACAGCTTTAAGAGCAAAGTCACCAAATGCGAAGTCAGAGCCACGATGCGCTTCTCCACACATCCGCCCTTTATGTTGTTTTCTATGCTTAACTTTACGTGGGCTTAACATTATTTGTATTCTCCTCTTGGAGGATCGAAACTATTAGAACAAAAAATTCGTTGATTAATTACTATGTGATCCTTGTTCGGTGATGTTTTCACTGTCTGCAAGTATTTCACCTTTAAAAATCCAAACTTTTACTCCAATAATGCCATAAGTAGTCTTAGCTTCTGCTGTTCCGTAATCAATATCAGCTCGTAAAGTATGCAGAGGAACCCTACCCTCTTTAAACCATTCAGTACGGGACATTTCTGCACCACCTAACCGTCCAGAGCATGATATTTTAATACCTTGCACACCGAAACGAAGTGCTGAATTTATTGATTTTTTCATTGCCCGACGGAAAGCGATTCTCCGTTCAAGTTGGGTTGCAATGTTTTCAGCAACAAGTTGTGCATCTGCTTCAGGACGGCGTACTTCTTGGATATCAATGAAAAAAGTACGCTTGAATTTCAATTCAAGGTCTTTTTTGAGACCCTCAATTTCCGTACCTTTTTTCCCGATAACGATGCCTGGACGAGCGGTGTAAAGTTTAACTTTAATTTTTTCCCCTGTCCGTTCAATAACTACACGCGAGATACCTGAGTGATAAAGTCGCTGTTTCAAGTATTTACGTATAAGCTGGTCCTGATGCAGGTTCTTAGCGTAATCTTTGTCCGCATACCAGATGGATTCCCAAGATCGCGTAATACCTAAACGCAGTCCGATGGGATTGACTTTTTGTCCCAAGATATTCCTCCGTTCCCTCTACAGTTAATCTAATCTAAATCTGTCGACTGGATAATGCTTCATCGACGACAACTGTTATATGGCTAGTTCGTTTAAGAATTCGCGTAGCTCGTCCCATTGCACGGGGCATGAAACGTTTAAGCATAGGTCCGCCGTCGATAAAGATCTCTTTCACATAGAGCGTATCGACGTCAATCGATTCCATTTGATCAGCATTAGCAACCGCAGACTCTAACACTTTTCTAATTATACGAGCAGCTTTTTTCGGCATAAATCGTAATGTGGTTACTGCTTTCTCCGCGTTCATACCTCGAATGACGTCTGCTACCAAACGTGCTTTTTGCGGTGAGATACGGATATATTTTGCGACGGCTTTTGTTTCCATCGATTCACTCCTGGGGGGGGCCTACTGTAAAATTCAATTATAACTTATCGGCCTTTTTTATCTGAAGTATGACCATAATAAGTTCTGGTCGGCGAAAACTCACCAAGTTTATGTCCCACCATATTTTCTGAGACATATACTGGTATAAATTTATTGCCGTTATGAACCGCAAAAGTCAAACCAACCATTTCTGGTAATATATCAGAGCGCCGAGACCAAGTTTTAATAACTTTTTTTGAACCGGTCTCTTGGGCCTGTACAACTTTTTTCATCAGATGATCATCGACAAAAGGACCTTTCTTTATGGATCGAGCCATGACCTAATCTCCCTTACCTACTTATTCCGTTTGTTGACAATATCACGATCTGATATTTTAGGTTTTCTGGTTTTGAATCCTTTGGTCGGGATACCCCAAGGCGAACAGGGATGGCGACCACCTGAACTCTTCCCTTCGCCTCCACCCATAGGATGATCGACTGGGTTCATCGCCACGCCACGCACGGAAGGCCTAATGCCTTTCCAGCGCGAACGTCCAGCTTTTCCCAATTTTTGCCTTCCATGTTCGGGATTTCCGACTTGGCCTATGCAAGCACGACATTCTTTATTAAACCTGCGAACTTCGCCCGATGGCAACTTAACCAAAACTTGATTTCCATCTTTTGCCATAAGTTGAGCTGAAGCTCCGGCAGATCTAACTAATTGGGCGCCTTTCCCAATCTTCATTTCTATATTATGAATAACCGTGCCTAACGGAATATTAATCATGGGCAAACAATTACCTAGCTTAATATCTGCGTCAGAACCAGCGATGACAATGTCACCAACGGCAATACCATTAGGGGCGAGAATATAAGTTTTTTCGCCATCGGCATAGGTTAGTAAAGCTAGATTGGCTGAACGGTTCGGATCGTATTCAATAGCGGTTACCTGAGCGGGTATCCCAGTTTTGTTTCGCTTCCATTCGACTATTCTATACTTTCTTTTATGCCCGCCTCCTTTATGCCGGCAGGTGATTCTTCCGTAGACATTTCGACCTCCGGATTTCTTCAAAGGTGTTAAAAGACTTTTCTCGGGATCTTTATCAGTGAATTCCTGATGAACAGATACGTGATGCCGTTTTCCGGGTGATGTCGGTTTATGAATTTTAATAGACATTGGATTTCCTGTAATCTAGTCTCTGCAGATCTCAATCAAAGGTAAAAGAGGATCAAAGTTCATCGAGGAAGTTAATTTTACCTTCCTTGAGTGTTATGTATGCTTTTTTCCAATCACTCGTTTTACCTGTGGATCGGGCTCCAACTCGTTTCTGTTTTCCATTCATGTTGCTGGTTGCTACTTTGGAAACCGAAACGTTAAATAAACTTTCAACAGCTTTTTTAATTTCGATTTTATTAGCTTTTGGATTAACCTCAAATATGACCTTCCCCTGTGTTTCCTGCAGATGATTTCCTTTTTCAGTTAAACAGGGTTTTTTAATAATGTCATAAATTGCTTTCATGATATCAACCTCTCTTCTAATTTAGCAAGGCTTGATTGAAGAAGCATTAGTTTAGAATATTTCAAGATGTCATAAACATTCAATCCAGCTACCGGTAAAACCTTAAATCCTATTGCATTTCGTGCAGACAAATTGATCTTCTCATCAACACCTTCAGTAACAATAAGACACTCGTCGAAACTAAAATTATTCATAATTTTAGTAAAATTTTTGGTCTTGATTTCGGTGATCTCAATTTGGTCGACAATAACAAGATTCCCCTCTTGATTACGAGCACTCAACGCCATCTTCAAGGCCAATCTTCTGACTTTTTTGGGTAGGGAGTAACTATAATCACGTGGTTTAGGTCCGAAAACGGTACCACCACCTCGCCACACTGGAGAACGGTTGCTCCCGGCTCGAGCCCGGCCGGTACCCTTTTGTTTCCAAGGTTTGGCACCGCCGCCACTGACTTCACCTCGAGTTTTGGTACAAGCATTACCACTTCGGCGATTGGCTCTTTGCATACAAACAACTTCATGCAAGATACCGGTATTGATTTCGACATTGAATAATGAATCGTTCAATTCGATTTCACCAATTTTTTCAGCTAGAGTGTTTAAAACATCACAAACTGCCATGAGAATCTCCTTAAAAGCAGTCCTGGCGATTAGGCTTTTGTATAAATATTGAGCAACCCGTTTTTTGCTCCCGGAACGGTTCCACGGACGAGCAAAACATTATCTTCGTTCCGAATATCAATGACTCGCAGATTTTTTTGAGTCATCAATGTGTTACCCATCCGGCCAGGCATTTTTTTTCCTTTGTAAACGCGCGACGGCCAGGCACTGCAACCAATCGAACCAGGGGCGCGATGAAAGTTGGATCCATGTGACGCTCCACCGCCGGAGAAACCATGACGTTTAATAACGCCCTGAAACCCCATGCCTTTGGTATTGCCTGATATATCAATAATATCGCCAATGGCTAAGATATCTGTCAGAGAAATCTGCTGCCCAACTTCATAGGCTTCAGGGTCTGTAACTCTGAACTCTTTGATGTGATAAAAACCTTTCCCCCCGGATCGTTTAAAATGACCGGCTTCTGGTTTATTCAATCTCGATTCTTTCTTTTCCAGAAAACCTATCTGAATGGCATTATAGCCTTCCTTACCAACAGTCTTCTTCTGAAGAATCGTACAAGGACCAGCTTCAATAACGGTAACGGGGATGGCTCGGCCATTTTCGTCATACACCCGAGTCATACCAAGTTTCCGTCCTAATATTCCTTTCGTATTCGGCATCTGTCTACCTGAATTCTATTCTCTGTTACATTAACCAAGTTAACACACCCTAGACCATTCTTATATAAGAACAGCAGAATCAGGGCAGTTTGATTTCCACATCTACTCCAGCAGACAATTCCAGTTTCATGAGGGAATCAATCGTCTGTTGGGTCGGCTCTAGTATATCGAGTAACCGACGATGTGTCCGCATCTCGAATTGTTCACGAGATTTTTTATCAACATGAGGAGAGCGTAATACCGTAAATTTATTAATACTGGTCGGAAGTGGTATCGGTCCAATGACGGTTGCTCCGGTACGCCTGGCGGTATCTACAATTTCTCGGGTAGAAAGGTCAAGCAATTTATGATCATAACCTTTCAATCTGATCCGGATTTTGTCTGTTGGAATCATGTATAACCTCTTATTCGATAATTTCGCTGACAACGCCTGCGCCGACGGTACGGCCACCTTCACGGATTGCAAATCGAAGACCTGCTTCCATGGCGATGGGTGTAATCAACTCTCCCAAAATATGGATATTGTCGCCGGGCATAACCATCTCGACACCTTCATCAAGGGTACAGACACCGGTAACGTCAGTAGTTCTAAAGTAAAACTGGGGGCGATACCCGTTGAAAAACGGTGTGTGACGACCGCCTTCCTCTTTGGTCAGAATATATGCCTCAGCCTTGAATTTCTTGTGCGGTTTGATCGAACCGGGTTTCGCTAACACCTGACCCCGAACAACATCTTCCCGCTTGACGCCGCGCAACAGGGCGCCGATGTTATCGCCGGCCTGTCCTTCATCGAGCAGCTTGCGAAACATCTCGACACCGGTGCATGTTGTCTTGGCCGTATTCCGAATACCGACGATCTCAATCTCATCGCCAACATGGACCACGCCACGTTCGATCCGGCCAGTGGCAACGGTGCCTCGACCGGAGATGGAAAAGACATCTTCAACCGGCATAAGGAAAGGTTTGTCAACGGCCCGTTCCGGTTGCGGAATATAACTGTCGACCGCTTCCATGAGATTCCAGATACATTTGGATTTCTCGGGATCTTCAGGAAACTCGAGTGCTTGCAGGGCCGAACCCTGAATGATCGGAATATCGTCACCGGGGAAGTCGTATTTATCGAGCAACTCACGCAGCTCCATCTCAACCAGCTCTATAAGTTCCGGATCGTCAACCATATCGCATTTATTAAGAAAAACCACCATGGCCGGTACACCTACCTGCCGGGCAAGCAGGATGTGCTCGCGGGTTTGCGGCATGGGGCCGTCATTGGCACCGACTACCAGGATCGCACCATCCATCTGGGCAGCGCCGGTGATCATGTTTTTGATATAGTCGGCATGGCCTGGACAATCAACATGAGCGTAATGGCGGTTTGCGGTCTCGTATTCAACATGGGCAGTTGCAATCGTAATGCCGCGCTCCTTTTCTTCGGGGGCTTTGTCGATTTCACTGAAATCGACAAATTTTGCCCAGCCTTTGGTTGCAAGCACCCGGGTAATAGCTGCCGTCAATGTTGTTTTACCATGATCAATGTGACCAATCGTTCCCACATTGCAATGCGGTTTTGTCCGCGAAAATTTCTCTTTAGCCATCGTAACGTACCTCAATCGGGTATAATAATTTATACGCCTCTGATCTTGTGTATTATGGTTTCCGCCCTCTTGGATGGTACCACTGCAAATTCACTAAATTTCATCGTAAACGTAGCACGCCCCTGAGTTGCCGACCTCAGGTCCGTCGAATATCCGAACATTTCCGCCAAAGGTGCCTTAGCCCGGACAATCTGTCGGTTTCTTTCAACATCAACCCCATTGACCTGAGCACGCTTTTTATTCAGATCGTTGATCACTTCCCCGAGATAATCATCGGGGGTAATAACCTCTAAATCCATTACAGGTTCAAGCAATACCGGGTGTCCTTGGATGGCGGCTTTTCGACAGGCCATAGTGGCCGCTACGCCGAATGCCATTTCCGTTGATTTTTCTTCATCAAAGGATCCACCGGTCAATTTAACAAGAACATCGAGCATCGGGTAACCGATAAGAGGTCCTGAATCTAAGCTATCCAGCACGCCTTTTCGGATGGAATCGATGAATTGCAGGGGAATAAAGGTTTCATCCACCAAGCATTCAAACTGATTTCCGCAGCCTTTAGGTCCTGGATGTAATTCCAGTTCAACATGGCCGTACTGCTCTTTACCGGTGCCTTGGGTTTCAAATTTGGCTTCAGCTTTACTTAGGGTCGTCAAAGCTTCGCGATAAGCAACCTGTGGTTTTCCGATATTGGCCGACACCTTGAATTCCCTGACTAGCCGGTCAATGATAATTTCAAGATGTAATTCTCCCATCCCTGAAATGATCGTTTGCCCAGTGTCCTCGCTTACAGATACCCGAAAACTAGGGTCTTCACGCACAATTTTTTCCAGACTTTCAGCGAGTTGTTGTTCATCAGCTTTAGTCTTGGGTTCAATGGCCACACCTATCACTGGTTCAGGAAAGGTAATTGTTTCAAGAACCACATAGTCACCATTTTCACATAGAGTGTCTCCGGTCCTTGTAAATTTCAAGCCGGATATCGCGCCTATGTCACCAGTGCCTATCATGGCAACTTCTTCACGCTTATTGGCGTGAAGTTTTACTAGTTTCGAGATTTTTTCCGTTTTATTTTTACGTGGGTTAAACACCTTAGATCCAGTCGCAAGATTACCTGAATAGACTCGAATAAAGGTTAAATTCCCCACATACGGATCATTTTGCAGTTTAAAAACTAAACCACAAAACCTTTCACTCCGTTCTGGCTTGCGGATAAGCGGCGCACCGTCCTTATCCGTCCCCTCAACAGGCGGAACATCAACGGGTGAAGGTAAGTACCATGCGATGGCATCCAAGAGAGGCTGTATACCTTTATTCTTGAAGGCTGAACCACAGAGAACTGGAACCAAATCCAGCGCAAGCGTCGCTTTTCTCAACGCTGTACGAATTTCACCGGGAGTGATCTCTTGATCATTTAAATATTTTTCCATGACGCCCTCATCGAAGTCGGCCAACTTCTCGAGGAGCGCCATTCGGGCGGCCGATGAATCTTTTAATAATATTTCCGGTATTGGCTCTTCAGTGACGAGTTGCCCCATAGAGATTTCGTCAAATCTAAGCATTTTTTGACTGACCAGATCGATTACACCTTCGAACTGGTCTTCATAACCGACAGGGAGTGATATTGCAACCGGAACTGCACCTAATCGATTTTCAATCTGCTCGAGACACCTAGTAAAAGATGCCCCGGTTCGATCCATTTTATTTACAAAGGCAATCCGCGGTATTTTATACCGATCAGCTTGTCGCCATACAGTTTCGGACTGAGGTTCAACGCCTCCAACCGCACAAAAAACTGCTACTGCACCATCTAGAACCCTTAAACACCGCTCAACTTCTACGGTAAAATCTACATGCCCAGGTGTATCGATGATGTTAACCTGGAATTCTTTCCAGAAACAGGTAGTGGCAGCTGAGGTAATAGTGATTCCACGCTCCTGCTCCTGTTCCATCCAATCCATGACTGCCGTACCGTCATGAACCTCACCTAGCTTATGCGAACGCCCCGTGTAATAAAGAATGCGTTCTGTCGTAGTAGTTTTCCCCGCATCGATATGGGCCATTATGCCGATATTGCGCACATTGGATAATGGTTCTATCCCCGCCAAAATAATTTCCCGTATATTCCAAATTCTTTTCTCGGTATTCAATCCAAGAAAAATGTCGCTGCAATCACAGCATCACCTCGCAGATATCAAACTACTTATCCCAACGAGAAAAGATTCTTTTGATTTACCAGCGATAATGAGCAAAAGCCTTGTTAGCTTCCGCCATTTTATGGGTGTCATCTTTTTTCTTAATCGATGCTCCGCGGTTGTTATAGGCATCTAAAAGTTCAGCGGCCAATTTTTCAGACATTTTCTGGCCCGACCTGCCCTTTGAAAATCCGATAATCCAGCGGATCGCCAAGGCATTGCGACGCTCCGGCCGCACCTCGACGGGCACCTGGTAGGTTGCGCCACCGACACGACGACTTTTAACCTCGACGCGCGGGCGCACATTCTCCATCGCTTCCTCAAAAACCGTTAACGGCTCATGATCTGCAATCTTCGTGTCGATGATCTCCATTGCGTCATAAAACAGACGGCGCGCAACAGTTTTCTTACCATCACCCATCAACCCATTGGTGAACTTGGCCACCAAAACAGAGTTAAACTTAGGGTCCGGAGCAACGGGTCGCTTATCTAATAATTTCTTTCTTGGCATACCTTAACTCTTTGCAAATCATAAACATAGATTTATTTAGGACGTTTAGCTCCGTACTTAGAGCGCCCCTGACGACGGTCATTAACCCCAAGGGTATCCAGCGTACCACGAATGATGTGGTATCGAACACCAGGTAAATCCTTCACGCGGCCCCCGCGAATCAGCACCACCGAGTGCTCTTGCAGGTTATGCCCGATACCGGGAATATAAGAGGTGACCTCTATCCCGTTGGTCAGACGCACCCTGGCCACCTTACGCAAAGCCGAGTTCGGTTTCTTTGGGGTGGTTGTATACACACGCACACACACACCTCGTTTTTGCGGGCAATCCTGCAGCGCGGGAGTGTTAGACCGTTTGGTCATCTTCTTCCGACCATTCCTGACAAGCTGATTAATAGTGGGCATCCAAGCAACTCCTTTTAATAATACAGTCAAGCCTTCCCTTAAACAGAGGGACAGGCATGAAAGAACGAATTAATAATCCAATACTAGGTAAAGGTCAAGTTTTATCTTTGCAGATTAGTCTTATCAAGCCGATATCTCTGCAGACCGGTTCCAGCAGAAATCAACCGCCCCATAATGACGTTCTCTTTCAACCCCGACAGATCGTCGATTTTCCCGGCCATGGCGGCGTTGGTCAAGACCTTGGTGGTTTCCTGAAAGGATGCCGCGGAAATAAAAGAATCCGTTGAAAGGGAGGCTTTGGTTACCCCCAGCAGCAGCGGTTCAGCGGCGGCCGGTTGCAACTTGTCGCGCAACAAATGCTCATTCTCTTCTTGAAATTTCCACCACTCCACTTGTTGGTCAAGCATAAATTTAGAGTCGCCCGAATCGGTGATCCGGACACGTTTCAACATCTGGCGAACAATGGTTTCGATGTGTTTATCATTAATTTTAACACCTTGCAGACGATAAACCTCCTGGATTTCATTGACCAGAAAGCGCGCCAAGGCCTCTGCACCTTTGACACGAAGAATATCGTTTGGAAGCCTGATACCTTCCATCAAAGGATCTCCAGCTTCAACACGATCATTTTCGTGCACGGTGATATGTTTAGATTTGGCAATCAGGTACTCTTTGGATTCTCCAATTTCAGGCGTAATTATAACCCGACGTTTCCCTTTTAAATCCTTGCCGAAACTTACCCGACCGTCAATCTCAGTAATTATCGCTTGTTCCTTGGGCTTTCGCACTTCAAATAGTTCTGCAACCCGAGGCAAGCCACCGGTGATATCTTTGGTTTTAGTTGTTTCCCTTGGAATTTTAGCGATCACTGTACCTGGTGTAATAACATCCTGCTCATTGACAGTGATGATCGAGCCTACCGGTAACGGATACCGTGCGGCCAACTCGCCATCCGGCAGTTTCAAGGTCCTGCCACGGTCATCTTTGATGGAAATGCGAGGGTTCATCTGCTTGGTGGAACTCGTCGGGGTAATGACCTTGCTGGCTTTGCCGGTAATCTGGTCAACCCGTTCCTGCATGGAGTCGCCTTCGGTAACATCACCGTATTTAATTTTACCACCAACTTCGGCAACAATAGGAACCGAGAAAGCATCCCAATCGGCGATGACGGTTCCAGGGTCCACCACCAGCCCATGGGTAATCCGCAGCGTGGCGCCATAGGGTACGGGAAATCGTTCCCGGTCAACGCCTTTATCGTCGAGTACCGTGATTTCGGCGTTTCGGTTCATGACAACTTCAAAGCCATCATTATTCTTGACCGAATGCAGGTTTTTGTAACGAATCTGCCCGCCACGTTGTGTTCTCACCTCTGCTTGTTCAACCGCGCCCCTTGCTGTACCACCAATATGGAAGGTCCGCATGGTCAACTGCGTGCCAGGTTCGCCAATAGATTGAGCTGCAATAATACCAACAGCTTCACCGATATTCACCATATGGCCACGACCGAGATCTCGGCCATAACACATAGCACAAACACCACGCTTGGCCTCGCAGGTCAGCACCGATCTGATAGGCACACGATCAACACCAGCTGCCTCGATGGCTTCAACACGATCCTCCGTGATTTCTTTCTCCATCCCGACGAGGATCTCACCGGTATGAGGGTCGACTATATCTTCAAGTGCTACACGACCCAAGATACGTTCACCGATACGGACAATCACTTCGCCACCCTCAATCAACGGTTCTGCAAGTGTTCCCCGCATAGTTCCGCAATCTTTCATGACGATGGTGGAATCCTGGGCCACATCAACCAGTCGACGGGTCAAATACCCGGAGTTGGCTGTTTTCAGCGCTGTATCCGCCAACCCTTTGCGTGCGCCATGGGTAGAAATAAAATATTCGAGTACGCTTAGCCCTTCACGGAAGTTAGCCTTGATCGGGGTTTCAATAATTTCACCTGAAGGTTTAGCCATCAGGCCGCGCATACCCGCAAGCTGTCTGATCTGATCCTTTGACCCACGAGCACCGGAGTCAGCCATGATATAAACCGAATTGAAACTCTTGATCTCCTGAACCTTTCCGGACGAATCCTGAACGAACTGCACCGCCATTTCGTCCATCATTTCCTTGGTGATTTTATCGGTGGCTTTTGACCATATATCAATAATTTTATTATATTTCTCACCATCGGTAATCAACCCGTCTGAATACTGCTGATCAACGTCCGCGGCTTCTTTTTCTGCATCCTCGACAAACTCTTCTTTTCGAACCGGTATCTTCATATCGTTGATACATATGGATATGCCTGCACGGGTGGCATATTCATAGCCGAGATCTTTCAATCTATCGGCAAGGATAACGGTTTCTTTGGTGCCGCCATGTCGATAAGTATAATCAATCAAAAAGGCCAGCTCTTTCTTTGACAATTCTTTGTTGACCAGGGCATAGGGTACGACAGGTGGCAACAATTCCCCGACGAGCATCCTGCCGATGGTGGTATTGACCAATGTCCCGTTAATTCGTATTTTAACCCGAGCCTGCATATGAACGGCATCATGATCATAGGCGATACGGGCCTCTTCAGCAGAACTGAAAATCATCCCCTCACCGGTGACTCCGAAACGTTCACGGGTCATATAATATAACCCGAGCACAATATCCTGGCTGGGTATAATAATGGGGCCACCGTTAGCAGGGGAAAGAATATTATTGGTCGACATCATCAACACCCTGGCTTCGACCTGTGCTTCGACCGACAGGGGCACATGAACCGCCATCTGGTCGCCGTCAAAGTCCGCATTGAAAGCAGCGCAAACCAAGGGGTGCAACTGGATAGCCTTGCCTTCAATCAAGACCACCTCAAAGGCCTGCATGCCCAACCTGTGCAGGGTAGGAGCACGGTTAAGGATAACCGGATACTCCTGAACAATGTCATCGAGCACATCCCACACTTCTTTGGTGCCTTTTTCGACCATCTTCCTGGCACTCTTGATGGTGGTGACATACCCCTTGCGCTCGAGTTTGTTGTAGATGAAAGGTTTGAACAACTCAAGCGCCATCTTTTTCGGCAAGCCGCACTGATGCAGACGCAAATTAGGACCTACAACAATAACCGAACGACCTGAATAATCGACCCGTTTACCCAACAGATTCTGCCGAAACCGCCCCTGTTTGCCTTTAAGCATATCGGAAAGCGATTTGAGCGGCCGTTTATTGGGGCCAGTAATAGTGCGTCCTCTTCGACCGTTATCAAACAACACATCAACGGCTTCCTGCAACATTCGTTTTTCGTTACGAATGATAATATCGGGAGCATCGAGTTCTAATAGTCGTTTCAATCGGTTATTCCGATTGATAACCCGCCGGTAGAGATCATTAAGATCGGAAGTGGCGAACCGTCCACCTTCTAGGGGCACCAGTGGTCGTAAATCAGGAGGCAACACCGGGATGACCTCTAAAATCATCCATTCGGGGCGGTTGCCAGAGTCGCGAAAGGCTTCAACCACGTTGAGCCGTTTCCCGTACTTGGTGCGTTTGGTAACGGATCCAGTTTCCTTCATTTCTTTTCGAAGGGTGATGGATAGTTCCTTGAGATCAAGCCCCATGAGCATTTCACGAATAGCTTCGGCACCGATCCCCACCCGGAATTTCCCAGGATGCTCTTCCAACGCCGTGCGATACTGATCTTCATTGAGCAAGGAACCAACCGGGATATCTTCAACCCCGGACGCAACCACTGCATAAGACTCAAAGTATAGAATTCTTTCCAATTGCTTCAGCGTCATGTCCAGAATAGCGCCAATTTTGGATGGCAAACTCTTCAGGAACCAAATATGCGCTACAGGGGCGGCCAGTTCAATATGTCCTAACCGTTCCCTACGCACTTTGGACTGGATGACTTCGACACCGCATTTTTCACAGACGACACCGCGGTGCTTCATCCGTTTATACTTACCGCAATTGCATTCATAGTCTTTTACCGGACCAAAAATTTTGGCGCAGAAAAGACCGTCACGTTCGGGTTTGAACGTTCTATAATTGATGGTTTCAGGCTTTTTTACTTCTCCATGCGACCATTCCCTGATCTTTTCAGGGGAGGCGAGCGAAATTTTCACCTTGTTAAAACTGACGGGACCTTTCGGCTTTGCAAAGAAACTAAACAGTTCTTCCACGAAATCACCTATCCTATTTCAAATCAATCCGTTAAAACGGCCGAAACAATGGTTTCTTTTAAATACATTCCTGGTTGGCGAAAGCTATGCAAGCTATTCTTGCAGCTCAATATCCAGGCAAAGCCCTTTCAACTCTTTGACGAGTACATGGAACGATTCAGGCAACCCCGTCTCAAGGAAGTTGTTGCCTTTGACGATTTTTTCATACATCGTGGTACGCCCTTCGACATCATCGGACTTGACTGTCAAAAATTCCTTGAGGGTATAGGCAGCGCCATAGGCCTCCATTGCCCAGACCTCCATCTCTCCCAACCGCTGACCACCGAACTGGGCCTTACCGCCTAAAGGTTGTTGGGTTACAAGCGAATAGGGGCCTGTCGATCGGGCATGAATTTTATTGTCAACCAAGTGATGCAGTTTGAGCATGTACATCACCCCCACCGTGACTTGATTGTCGAAGGCCTCTCCGGTCAAACCATCGTAAAGCGTAGATTGCCCGACCTCGTCGACTCCTGCCTCAACCAGCATTTGCCGGATTTCAGATTCGGAAGCGCCGTCAAAGACCGGGGTGGCAACATGAATTCCATGCCCGTATTTACGCATTGAATCGACGAGTGCATCATCGCTGAGTCCATCGGTCAAACGTCGGTATTCATCCTGGCTGTACACATCTTGCAGACGTTGTTTCAATTGTTCCACTTCATTCTGTTTGGCAAATGCGGCCACCTGTTCACCAAGTTTCTTGGCGGCAAAACCAAGGTGGCATTCCAGCACCTGCCCGACATTCATACGCGAGGGAACGCCTAAGGGGTTAAGAACGATATCGACCGTGGTACCGTCGGCAAAGAAAGGCATATCTTCTTCGGGCAACAACCGGGAAACGACACCTTTGTTGCCGTGACGACCGGCCATTTTATCGCCCACAGACAATTTTCGTTTGGTCGCAACGTAAATTTTAACCATTTTAACCACACCCGGAGGCAGATCGTCGCCTTTCTCCATACGTTCGACAACGCCTTGATACCGTCCGCGAACGACACTAGCTTGACTGTTATATCGAATAAAAACTGACTCAATATCATCAGCATATTTCGCCTTGTCGGCGAAATCCAATTCTCGTAATTCGGCAAAACTGATCTGATCTATAATTTTGGCGGTTAACTGCTTGCCAAGCTTGAGAAGCACCTTGCCTTTTTTGTCTGTAATATCGCTTTTGGCGGTGCGCCCTTCCAGAAGCGTTGCCAAGGATTTACGAACGCCTTTTTTCAAACTCTTCAACTCATCTTCCATGTCGCGATTGAGGCGTTCGATCTCAATTTCTTCGATCATGAGGGTGCGTTCATCTTTATCCACGCCTTTTCGGGAGAAGACCTTGGCGTCTATGACCACGCCCTCGATTCCGGGTGGGACACGCAGGGACGAGTCTTTTACATCACCGGCCTTTTCACCGAAAATGGCTCGGAGCAACTTTTCTTCAGGTGAAAGCATACTTTCACCTTTGGGAGTGACTTTGCCAACCAGCATGTCTCCGGCGCGAACTTCAGCGCCGATACGTACAATTCCTGACTCGTCGAGATTACGAAGTCCTTCTTCACCAACATTAGGAATATCCCGAGTAATTTCCTCTTTGCCGAGTTTGGTGTCCCGTGCCATGGTCTCGAAAATTTCGACATGCACGGAAGTAAAAGTATCTTCTTTTAACAAACGTTCATTGATCAGAATGGAATCTTCGAAGTTATATCCCCGCCAAGGCATAAAAGCGATGGTGACATTCTTGCCAAGCGCGAGTTCACCGGCTTCAGTTGAAGGCCCATCGGCAAGCACCGACCCTTTGACGACACGTTCTCCGGGAAGAACCAAGGCCCTCTGATTGAAACAGGTGTTTTGGTTTGATTTTTTATATTTCGATAAATGATACACGCCTATTCCGGTGTCAAAGCCATCAATACCGGGTTCATCGTAGCGAATCACAATACGATTGGCATCGGACTCTTCAACCACACCACTGCCACCGGCTAGCAGACAGGCCCCCGAATCGCGAGCCACATATTTTTCCACCCCGGTCCCGACTAAAGGCGAGCGGGTTTTCAGGAGGGGAACGGCTTGACGTTGCATGTTGGAACCCATTAAAGCACGGTTCGCGTCATCGTTTTCGAGAAATGGGATAAGTGATGCAGCAACCGAGACCATCTGATTAGGTGCGACATCCATCATGGATATATCGTCAGCGGATACCATAGATACCTCGCTCTCATGACGGGCAATCAGATATTCATCGACCAGACGCCCTCCAGAGATCGCGACCTTTGCGGGTGCGATAACATGATTTTCTTCCTGCAAGGCGGAAAGGTATTTATAATCATCAGAAACCATTCGCTCTTTCACATACCGATACGGGGTTTCGATGAATCCATAAGGATTCACCTTAGCGTAGGTGGCAAGGGAAACGATTAAGCCAATGTTGGGCCCCTCAGGCGTTTCAACCGGGCAAATTCGGCCATAATGGGTTGGATGCACATCGCGGACCTCAAAGCCGGCACGCTCCCGTGAAAGCCCTCCTGGTCCGAGTGCAGAAAGTCGACGCTTGTGTGTAACCTCTGATAACGGATTGGTCTGATCCATAAACTGAGACAATTGGCTGGTGCCAAAAAATTCTTTGATCGCAGAGGTCACAGGCTTAGGATTGACAAGATCGTGGGGCATCAAGGTCTCGATTTCCTGCAGGGTCATCCGCTCCTTGATGGCGCGTTCCATCCGTACAAGTCCCATGCGAAACTGGTTTTCACAGAGTTCGCCAACAGTTCGAACCCGCCGGTTACCCAGATGATCAATGTCATCGCCGTCTTTCAACTCATCTTTAATCCTAACCAGATGCTTAACGCTTTTAACGATGTCCTCTTTGGTCAAGGTTCGGACTTCTATAGGTGTCTGAACGCCAAGCTTCGTATTAATTTTATAACGGCCGACCTCGGAAAGGTCATAGGTGGTGGCACTGAAAAACAAATTATCGAAGAATGTCTTTGCCACTTCCTGAGTGGGAGGACTGGAGGGTCGCAAACGGCGATAAATTTCAATCAGAGCTTCTTCAGTGTCCTTGATTTTGTCGATCAAGAGCGTTTTCCGGAAGGACTCGCTGAAATTAACGCCATCAATAAAGAGCAAGGCAAAAGAGTTGACGCCAGCGTCCTTAAAGGCCTGGAGGGTGACTGGGGTAACGATATCATTGCATTTAACAAGAATTTCATCGGTTTGTGGATGAATGATGTCCCTGGCAAAAAAACGACCATGCAGTTCCTCAACTTCGACGGCCAGAGAGGTTACCCCAAGACTTTCAATTTTTTTAGCAAGGGTTTTTGTAACTTTTTTCCCTTTTTTGGCAATGACAGTGCCATCAACCGGATTGATAATATCGGTGGCCAAACGTTGATTAGCGAACGTTACAGGATTAAAGGCAACCGCGTATTTTTCACCATCAAAATGAATAATATCGGAATGATAAAATTCATTGAGCAATTCCTCATCATTATAGCCAAGTGCTTTAAGAAGAACACTGACCGGAAGTTTACGGCGTCGATCAATTCGTACATAAAGGACATCTTTGATATCAAATTCGAAATCAAGCCATGAGCCGCGTACAGGAATTATTCGCGCAGAATAGAGTCGCTTGCCGGAGGCGTGAGATTTGCCGTGATCATGAGTGTAAAACAAACCGGGTGAACGCTGCAATTGATTAACGACGACCCGCTCTGTGCCATTCACAACGAATACGCCATCTTGGGTCATGAGCGGTAAGGCGCCGAGGAACACTTCTTGTTCTTTGATATCACGAACGGATTGGACCCCGGTTTCCTCGTCGACATCAAAGGTTATCAAACGTACGGTGATTTTGAGGGGAGCTTCGTAAGTCATGCCTCGTTCGATGCATTCTGGAACAGTGTACTTCGGTTCACCAAAGGAATACCGGACAAACTCTAAGGAACATAAACCATTGAAATCAGAAATAGGAAATATACTCTGGAATATGGCTTGCAGCCCATTGTCTTTACGTAATTCAGGTGCAATCCCCCTTTGCAGAAAGTGCTCGTAAGATTCCCGCTGCATTGCGATAAGATGTGGCGGTTCGATAATCTGGCTTGTCTTAGCAAAACTCTTACGTACTCTTCTCATAGTTTCCTCGAAACATTCCGCGTGATTCAGATTGACATGTGATATTCCATTGAATTTACAAACAAATATTCAACGAATATCCAACCTGTAAAAAAAAAAAACCTACAAACACAGGAACGCTACGGGGCTTGAAGCCCTATAGCGTTACCTGATGCATGTTTTGCCATCGGGCAAGTTATTGCCCGATAAGCACAAGTAAAAATAATTATTTGATTTCTACACTTCCGCCAGCACTTTCAATCTGAGCCTTGATTGCTGCAGCTTCGTCCTTGCTGACTGCTTCTTTAACAGCTGCAGGAACGCCTTCCACTAAATCCTTTGCTTCTTTCAAGCCTAATGAAGTGATAGCACGGACTTCTTTGATTACCTTAATTTTCTGGTCGCCTGCATTAGTCAGGATAACATCAAATTCGGTTTGCTCTTCAGCAACCGCAGCACCTTCTCCACTGGCGGAAACTGCAGCAACCGCAACCGGTGCAGCAGCTGAAACTCCAAACTTCTCTTCCAACTCTTTGATAAGCTCAGAGAGTTCCAATACTGTCATATTAGCTATAAAATCGATCACATCTTGTTTTGTTACGGCCATTTTCATTCCTCCTGAAAATAATCAAAATATACCCATCAGTTGTTTCGCCGAGGGTTTGAAATTTTTAATTTTCCTTCTGCTCTTTTATTGCCGTTAAGGCGTACACCAATCCTTGCGGCACTGCATTGAGAACACGTACAAAGCTTGTTGGTACAGCTGCCATAGTTCCAAGGAGCTTGGCAAGCAATTCTTCTCTGCTTGGCAGCAGAGAGAGCGCCTGCACATCTTCTACGCTTAGCATACTTCCGGCAAGGACTGCGGAACGGATGGTAAATGCGTTAAATTCTTTTGCAAAAGCAGTTAAAACTTTTGCAGGGCCCACAGGTTCAGTAAACCCGATCGCAACAGCGGTGGTGCCGGTAAAGGAATCGCTTAACCCCTCATATGCCGTACCTTTAACTGCAAGTCGCAGTAAAGTGTTTTTGGCAACTTGGATTTGAGCGTCGTTTTCCCTAAGATTTTTCCGTAATTTTTCCAGTTCCGTAACTTTAAGCCCGCGGTAATCGGTGACAACAGCAAACTTAGCTTTAGAAAAAGTTTCGTTCAGTTCACTAATGGCATCGGTTTTTTGATCGCGATTCAACGGTTATACCTCCTTACATATGTTGTGGGACTGTCAGAAGAGCAGAGTAGAGGAATGAAGACAATCAGCCGGTATAATAAAATTGAGCCGGATTGGTCTAAGCAGGTGGCAAACTATCACAATGAAAGTTGTGCCATTACACTTCCGTGCCTGCTGTCTCTGACCTTCCCTAAAATTAATCTTATTGCTTATTTAAAATTTTTAATAATAATTGCCCGTTAAGGAGAAGCGCATTCCTGTTGGGGTCAAGTAGCTTTAATCAGCGAGCGTATCTGCAAAGGATCGATTTTGAAGCCTGGACCCATTGTGCTGGAGACGGAAATAGCACGTAAATAAATACCTTTGCTGGTCGAGGGCTTAAGTTGAATGAGTTTGTCAATGAAGGTTAGAATATTTTCAGAAAGTTTTTCAACGCCAAAAGAGCTTTTACCCATGACGGCATGCACAACCCCAGCCTTATCGACACGAAAGTCAACCTTGCCTTTCTTTATCTCGTTGACGACCCGTTCGATATCGAAGGTAACGGTTCCCAGCTTTGCGTTAGGCATAAGATTTCTAGGCCCCAGGATGCGACCAATCTTTCCAACCTCACCCATCATGTCAGGAGTGGCGATGGTCTTATCAAATTCGAGCCAACCACCTTTAATTTTTTCAACTAATTCGTCCGAACCAGCGAAATCAGCTCCTGCAGCTAATGCTTCTTTTTCCTTTTCCCCTTTGGCAAAAACGAGTACACGGGCGGTCTTTCCTGTGCCATTGGGAAGAATAACGCTAGAGCGTACCATCTGATCCGCATGGCGGGGATCAACGCCCAAACGCACAGCGATATCGACAGATTCGTCAAATTTGGCGAATTTTGCTTTGAGTACATGTTCAAGCCCTTCTGCGAGATCATGGAGCGCTTTACGATCTACCGAGGCAACGACATTTTTATACTTTTTCCCACGTTTAGGCATAATAACCCCTCTATTCTCCCTGGTGCACAGTGGTATGCACAGGTATAACGAATTTAAACAACTTATTTAATAACGGTAATTCCGCAACTTCTAGCTGTTCCCTCGATGATGCGAATGGCTTGATTTACATCATAGGCATTCAAATCTGGCATCTTAATCTCGGCGATTTCTCGAATTTTTGCAGAATCTAATTCAGCCACGCGTTCTTTTTTGGGATTACTAGACCCCTTGGACAAACCTGCAGCTTTTTTGAGCAATACCGACGCAGGTGGTGTTTTAGTAATAAAGCTGTAGGAACGATCCGAATAGACAGTGATAACAACCGGAATGATGGTGTCACCAACGGATTGGGTTTGAGCATTAAAGGATTTACAAAAATCCATTATGTTCACACCATGTTGCCCAAGAGCCGGACCTACAGGGGGAGAAGGGTTGGCTTTTCCCGCTGGAATCTGCAGTTTGATGAATGCTGTAATTTTTTTTGCCATAATTTAATCCTCCACGATAAACCGGGAGCTCAATTTTTACTCACCTGGATATATTCGAGTTCAACCGGTGTTGAACGACCAAAAATGGAAACGGTCACTCTCACCCGGCCCTTCTCCGGATACACTTCTTCGATGACACCTTGGAAATTAGCAAACGGTCCGTCGATAACTCGTACGGGGTCACCCTCAACAAAGATCACTTTGGGTTTAGGCTTGTTCGCTCCCTCAGCAATCCGGCCTAAAATTTTTCGAGCTTCTTGATCTGTCAGAGAAGGAATTTTTTTGTAAATATCTTTGTCTGAACCGGCTTGATTCATATTAATGCCAACGAAACCGGTTACTCTTGGTGTTTCTTGTACCGTGTGCCAAGAGTGCTCATTCATCTCCATATTTACCAGGATATATCCTGGAAAAAATTTCCGTTCCGATGTTTTCCTTGCCCCTTTCACCATCTCAACGACCTGCTCGGTGGGAACAAGAATTTCACCAAAGAGTTCCTCCTGACCCGCTATTCTGATCCGTTCTTCAAGTGTTGTTTTAACTTTATTTTCAAAACCAGTGTGCGTATGAACTATGTACCAACATTTTGCCATGAGAAAAGCCCCAGCGTGTCAATTATTTAAGAATGGTTGACACTAATTTGCCTAGAAGAAGATCAACAGAACCGAGATATAATGAGATAATGACGACCAAAAGAATGACGAAACCTGTCAACCCAGCGGTAGTTTTCTTTCCCGGCCAAACGATCTTACGGAATTCGGATTGTACCTCAAGAATAAATTCACGAATGCCAGATGGGGAGAAGTAGGAATGACCTTCAAGATCACCAGACTCTTTTTTGGTATCCATACCCACCTTACCTGTCCGAATTGTTTTTTTTATCGACATTATTTTGCTGAGAAGCTTATAAATTCACATTGCTGTGAATACTCTATGATGGCAGGCCAGGAGGGATTCGAACCCCCAACCCTCGGATTTGGAGTCCGATGCTCTACCATTCGAGCTACTGGCCTGTCTATTTGGTTTCCTTGTGTGGCGTGTGCGCCTTACAAAAGGGGCAATATTTTTTCAGCTCCAGTTTGTGAGGGATAGTGCGTTTGTTTTTGGTGGTGGTGTAATTGCGCTGCTTACAAACTTGACAAGCTAACGTTATATTATCTCTCATAATTAACTCAACTAGAGTGACAGCAGCCGGGTCAAGCCCGGCTGCTCATCTCACTTCAATGATATTCCTGTCAAGGAATAGCGATTATTCGATAATTTCGCTGACAACGCCTGCGCCGACGGTACGGCCACCTTCACGGATTGCAAATCGAAGACCTGCTTCCATGGCGATGGGTGTAATCAACTCTCCCAAAATATGGATATTGTCGCCGGGCATAACCATCTCGACACCTTCATCAAGGGTACAGACACCGGTAACGTCAGTAGTTCTAAAGTAAAACTGGGGGCGATACCCGTTGAAAAACGGTGTGTGACGACCGCCTTCCTCTTTGGTCAGAATATATGCCTCAGCCTTGAATTTCTTGTGCGGTTTGATCGAACCGGGTTTCGCTAACACCTGACCCCGAACAACATCTTCCCGCTTGACGCCGCGCAACAGGGCGCCGATGTTATCGCCGGCCTGTCCTTCATCGAGCAGCTTGCGAAACATCTCGACACCGGTGCATGTTGTCTTGGCCGTATTCCGAATACCGACGATCTCAATCTCATCGCCAACATGGACCACGCCACGTTCGATCCGGCCAGTGGCAACGGTGCCTCGACCGGAGATGGAAAAGACATCTTCAACCGGCATAAGGAAAGGTTTGTCAACGGCCCGTTCCGGTTGCGGAATATAACTGTCGACCGCTTCCATGAGATTCCAGATACATTTGGATTTCTCGGGATCTTCAGGAAACTCGAGTGCTTGCAGGGCCGAACCCTGAATGATCGGAATATCGTCACCGGGGAAGTCGTATTTATCGAGCAACTCACGCAGCTCCATCTCAACCAGCTCTATAAGTTCCGGATCGTCAACCATATCGCATTTATTAAGAAAAACCACCATGGCCGGTACACCTACCTGCCGGGCAAGCAGGATGTGCTCGCGGGTTTGCGGCATGGGGCCGTCATTGGCACCGACTACCAGGATCGCACCATCCATCTGGGCAGCGCCGGTGATCATGTTTTTGATATAGTCGGCATGGCCTGGACAATCAACATGAGCGTAATGGCGGTTTGCGGTCTCGTATTCAACATGGGCAGTTGCAATCGTAATGCCGCGCTCCTTTTCTTCGGGGGCTTTGTCGATTTCACTGAAATCGACAAATTTTGCCCAGCCTTTGGTTGCAAGCACCCGGGTAATAGCTGCCGTCAATGTTGTTTTACCATGATCAATGTGACCAATCGTTCCCACATTGCAATGCGGTTTTGTCCGCGAAAACTTCTCTTTAGCCATCTCATGTCTCCTTAGACAGAAGTTCAACTAGACTCAGCTGATCCACCTAACAACCAACCAACTGATACTTGGAGCCCACGATCGGGATTGAACCGATGACTTCCTCCTTACCAAGGAGGTACTCTACCACTGAGTTACGTGGGCGAAGAACGATAACAATGACAACCTACCCGTACCGTCTGCCTTGGAGCCCGTTAGCAATGGAGCGGGAAACGAGATTCGAACCCGCAACCCTCAGCTTGGAAGGCTGATGCTCTACCGTTGAGCTATTCCCGCTTAAAACATGCACCCAAAACAGTGCCGGCCGGGCTTGCATTAAATGGTGGAGGGGGGAGGATTCGAACCTCCGAAGGCTTAGCCGACAGATTTACAGTCTGTTCCCTTTGGCCGCTCGGGAACCCCTCCACTGAACAACTAGAAAACAAAAGACAGAAAGCAGACACACTACATGCCGAACTGCTGCCTGACTTTTGCTTCCTAACCCAATCTGGAGCTGGCGATGGGACTTGAACCCGCAACCCCCTGATTACAAATCAGGTGCTCTGCCAATTGAGCTACGCCAGCATTAACCCGAAAAATATACCCTATTAAAAATATAAATCAATAGTTTTTTTCATTGGCCGATTACTTTAAAGGCCTTTATCAATAATAAAGCCGGGAAGTTGGCTTCCCGGCTTTATTATCACGTTCCCAAAAAAGACTTTTGGTATTATTGATTTAAAGGATTCTTAATGAACGACGATTCACGATACCGTTCAAAGGCCATGGCAAAGGTCCGATAAACGATATGGGCAAATTTAGTGTAGGGCAGATACAAGAAGAGCATGGCAACCGAGATCAGGTGGAGGTAATAGACCACATACCCCAAGGACGGAATGCCAATCAGTCGCAGCACTTGAGCGGCCAGTCCGGTCACGCCAACGCCCATGATCATCCAGATCAGGAACCAGTCATAAAAGGTATTGGTCGCCTTGCCTGCTGCTTCCATTTTGGTGCGATTAAGCCAAAGGATGCCGATACCGCCAATCATGGCCACCGCCGAGACGTTGGCCAGAAGTTTGACCGGATTCCACATGGAAATAGGCCCATGCATGGACGGGATGAAAATCCCGATGACATCCTGGGTAAATAAAGAATAACAGGTAACAATGAACAAGCCGATAAAGCCCAACATCAATGGGCGATGCCCCTTGACCCGGTCGGCATTGACCGTACATTCTCGGAAACGTTTATGCTCAAGTATTTCAAGCAAGGATGGCCAGAGAAACTGCGAAACGAATTGGGTGACCGAAGGCCGATAGGGGACATCCTTCACGCCAAGAGAGGCCTCCATGCCCTTCCATAAGGTCGAAATACTCTTATAGAGAGAGGTCACGGCGATACCGACGGTAGTCAGCATGATGAGATCGATGAAAAGCACATTTTTAGCAAGTAGTCGAAAATCCCAATGGCCAAAAAATTGGGTATAACCGACCCGTGCGAATTGTTCGCCCGAAGGAATATGCATTCCACCGGAGATCAACCAGCAAAAAAGAATAACGGCTGCAGGTATCCCGATAAGAATTGGCAAATTCTTAACTGAGCTGCAGAGTGTTGACAAGGCAGTTGGCCAACCAAGCGCCCGGTAGGCGTAAGCTCGGATCGCCCCAAGCACGTCGCCGGGACGCGCGCCTCGCGGACACATTTCTGTACAATCCCCGCATTGGTGACAGAGATACACGTTTGGATCGCTGATCAGTTGGTCCTTCAATCCCCATTGAGCTAAAATCATCTCTTTTCTGGGAAAAGGCTTATCATCGGAGGAAAGCGGGCACGCGACCGAACAGGTCGCACATTGATAACACTGTTTCAAAGTGTCGCCACCCGCCTCCTTCATGGCTTTAATAAATTCAAGATCGGGTTGCACGTTCATAGACATTATTTCCTCCTGTCATGAAAGGTGATGATCACCATGTCGAGTAGGCTTAACGCCACTCAGCAAAATATTTGCCGCCATCTGCAAAAGATGGCGGCAAGGATTAGAGTCAGACGTAATCAGAAGCCCTTGAAAGGATTGGGCCCCATGGCGATAATCTCTTCGACAAACTCGTCAAGGATAGCAGGGATTTTATCGTAATCGGAGATCGCGATTTCTCGTGTTCCACAACGCTCAGGTTCCAACCCTAAAGAACCCAAAGTTTCACCGATATTTTCCATGCGCTTGGTTGCGATCTCTGATCCTTTGACAAAGTGGCATTGATAATCGTCACCATACTTGCATCCCAGAAGCAAAACACCATCCATACCCGAAGACATCGCATCCTTGATCCAGACCATGTTCATGGAACCCAGGCAACGGACTGGAATAAAGCGAACGAGCCTGTTGATCTTATTCCGGTGCATGCCGGACATGTCGATCGCAGGGTAGGCATCATTTTCACAGACAAAAACCAAAATCCGCAATTTTTCTTCATCATCATCGGGCACTTCAACGGCTTTAACCATCGAACCGATCATATCAATGCTGTAATCGGCGAAATTGATAATGCGTTCAGGACAGGCACCCATGCAGGTCCCGCATCGACGGCACCGGGTTGGATTGGGCAGTGGTGTCCCCTTTTCATCATCATCCAAGGCGCCGAAGGGGCACTCTTCCGTACAGCGTTTGCACTGGGTGCAACGAGAGAAAAAGAAATCAGGATAGGTCTGATCGCCTGACCGGGGATGTACGGCCACTCCACGATTGGACGATTCGATACACTGAATCGCTTTCAAGGCAGCGCCGGTGGCATCGTCGATGGTTTCTTCCATGGTTTCGGCTTTACGCACCCCACCACAGTTATAAATACCTGTTCTTCTCGTCTCATACGGAAAACAGATGAAATGTGAATCGGCATAGCCGTCAAACAGATCCAAATCGAGGAACGCGGGTCCCTGACGATACGCCAGGTTGATCACGTTCTCGGTCGCGGTGGTAGGAACCATTCCGGCTGCCAGGACAACCATATCGACGTCAATCTGGAGATTTTCACCCAGAAGTGTGTCCTCAGCGTCAACGGTGAGACCATTGCCAGAGGCAGCCACTTTGGTAACCGCGGCTTTGGTCATGAAAATGCCGTCTTTGGCCTGCATACCTTTATAGAAGAGCTCGGCATTGCCGGGCGTTCGCATATGCTGGTAGAGAATGTATGCCTTGCCATCAACAGGATTATCTTCCACCACGTAATTGGCCTGTTTCAGTGCCACCATGGAGGTGACGGAGTTACAGTAGGGGAAGTCCTTGTCATTGTCTTTGCCGCCGGGGCTTTGAACAAAAGCAACCCGGGCTGGAACCTTGCCATTCTTTGCTAATTTTTCAAATTCTGCATTAGTGACAACGTTGGTCAGAGATCCATGACCAAGGTGGTCATACTGAGAGACATCCGCTGGTTTCCAGCCAGTAGCCAGAACAACGGCGCCAAACATCTCACCATCGGGATTAAGAGCAGTGTATTTTTGCAATCCTTTATTAGGATCTTCCGCCTCACCTTTGGTGATGAGATCATTGAGTTCGGCGGAAACCTTGGCGGGAGCATCCCATTCGGTAGTTTCCCCCGCAAATTTCAAGGTGACATTAAACTGTCCAGGGGCCCCACCGATACGGGCGACTTCGCAGCCGGTCTTCACGGTGATCTTGCCATTTGACTGCACGTCGGCAATCATCTGTTGGATATTGGGATTCTCCAGCGCCGAATAGGGATAAGCGGTCGGAAACATTTTACGCCAGCCGAGGGCCTTGCCGCCGAGTTGCGCTTCTTTTTCGACCAGAGTTACTTCATAACCGGCTTGAGCCGCTTCTTTAGCTGCGGTAAGGCCAGCAATACCACCACCCATAACCAAAATTTTCTTGCTTATGGATTCCATGTTGTATGGAACCGGCAGTTCGGTTTTCTGCGCCCGGGTGACGGCCATGCGGACATAGTCTGTTCCCATTTCCTGCAAAAAGTCGTCAACGCTGCCATCTTCCTTGGCTTCGCCGGCGGTCCAAGCCACCTGTTCGCGAAGATTGCCACGAACCGTGATCGTCTCCTCGCCAAAGTTGAATTCATTTTGCATGACCCGTGGAGAGCAGGCACAAACAACGATTGTGTTGACTCCTTTTTCAGCGATGTCCTTTTCGATAAACGCACGCCCATCGGCGCCGCACAGACAGCTGTGATCGTTCATGGCAATGCCAGCATCGGATGCTGCGTCTTTCAGTCCATCAACATCGAGGACATTGCCAATGCCACAGCCAGTACAAAGATATGCACCATATACTTTTTTCATTGACCTTCCTCCTACCGTCCAATCTGAATTGCTTTAAGGGCAGCTGCCGTGGAGGATTGTCCACTGGAATACACATCAACGGCTGATTTTGCACAACCAGCTGAAATCATACCCTTCTCAGGATCAGATACAACAAATCCGTTTCCATCCATATTGACACCCAAGGCCTTGCCTTGTGCGCCTAAGGCAGGCTCCATGCCGGTTGCGAGGATGCAGAGATCAACTTTCTGGTGAACCTTGGTACCTGTTACTGCATTTTCAGCAACTAAGGTGACACCACCGTCACGTTCGGCGACAATGTCGGCAACCTTACCTTTGATAAAGGTGGTATTGGGGTCTGCCATAAATTTCTCACGGAAATGTTCATATTTCCCAGGGGTGCGAAGATCGATGTAAAACACATAAATCTTGGCGTCGGGATATTGATCCCGAATGTATGAAATGTGCTTAAAAGTTGCCATGCAGCAGATATAAGAGCAATGCTCTAAATGATTTTCATCTCTAGATCCTGCGCATTGAACAAAAGCAAAGGAAGCTGGCTCTTTGTTATCACCGGGGCGAACAATTTTGCCACACGTCGGGCCATTATCGGCGGCCAAGCGTTCCATCATCATATTGGTGATAATGGCTGGTGACGAATTGTAATTCAGGTTGGTGATTTTATTAGCGTCATATGGATTCCAGCCAGTCGACCAGATAATTGAGCTTACCTTGAGAGTAAACGTCTGGGGTTGCATATCCAGATCAACCGCATTGTATTTACAGGCAGCCTTAACTGCATTTAGCGTGGCGGAGGTACATGCCTCTTTTGCCAAAACAAAACGACGAGGGAAAGCCATTTCATGGGGCAGATAGGCAGCTTTGACCTTTTTCATGCCAAAGTTAAAATCATCGTCGATTTCGTCGGCGCAGACCAGAGCGCAATCGCCGCAAGCGGTACAATTGGAATTGATGAATCGAGGGGTCGTTTCCAGTTGAACCTCAAAGTTTCCAGGACCGCCGGTGATCGATTTGACCGTCGTCAGGGTGTAGGTCCTGATCTTACGGTTGTCTTTAATACGTTTGAAATTGATTTCAAGTCCACATGTCGGGGGACAAAGTTTGGGGAAATACTGGTTAAGTTGTGCAACCCGGCCACCGAAATAAGCGTTTTTCTCGACGAGAAAAACATCATTGCCGACTTCAGCAGCTTCGAGTGCGGCGGTAAGCCCACTAATACCGCCACCCACAACCAGTACCGCACCATTGCCTGCAGTGTCACTCATGCCAAACCTCCATAACTGCTGGTATTGATGAAAGGTGATTTCTGGTTCAATTGATCCGAAACAAAAAGTGTTACTTGATCTTTCGCATCAACTCAAACAAAAAAAGGTGTATATAAAAAATCTCCAGACCCCACTAGGGAGTCTGGAGATTTTATTGTACGCAATCAGTGTCGCTTCGAGATCAGATCCAAGGAGTGGTCTCGATGATGTTCACACAATTGACTTTTTCGCACTTCCACTCTTGGGTCTTAGGATCAAAGGTGGAGTTAACGAAGACCTTCCAGTTCTCGTCATCACAGGTCGGATAATCTGACCGGTAATAGAATCCGGGATAACGGGATTCTTTACGGAACTCGATGTGGCGAATGTGGGTCTCTACGCACCAGATGCGGTGATAGTTTTCCCAAGCGCGCATCAACTCGTGCAGGTCGCCGGCAGCCATCTTGGCAGCATCTTCACGCATTACGGCGAGCAGATCAAGACAGATGTTCAGCAGTTTGCCGGAGGTCATGTAGTAGGTGGCAACACCACCGCCGTATTCGTCGGTGGCCTTCATCAGGCGCATCATCAAACCGGCCGGTTTAACATAGTTCGGGTTGACATCAGTCGCGGTGGAAGCATCTTTGAACTCATGATACAGACGTACCGGTGCATAGATTTCAGCGGCCAATTCCTTGGCGGTCTGAGCGAGCTCAGGTTTGAAATCAGCGTTATCACGGCAATACTTAACCATTTGTTTAGCGCAGATACGTCCCTCTGCATGCGAACCGGAGGAGAACTTATGGCCGGATGCGCCAACGCCGTCACCCGCGGTGAACAGGCCGTTAACGGTGGTCATGCGGTTGTAACCCCATTTGTACTGATGCGAACGAGGACCGTCGACTGATGGTACCCAGCTCTCGTCAGGACCGGAAACCCAAATACCGCAACAACCGGAATGGGAGCCCAGCATGTAGGGTTCGGTCGGCATGATCTCGGATCCGACTTTCTCAGGCTCGGTGTTGGTGCCTGCCCAGAGGCCGGCCTGGCCAACGGACATATCGAGGAAGTCTTCCCATGCCTCGGACTCAAGATGTTTCCAGAATTTTTTAACTTCTTTCTCATCTTTACCGGCTGCGCGCATGTCATCCAAGAAGGCGTTGAGGGCAACGTCGGTGGCCATATAGATCGGACCACGTCCAGCCTTCAGCTCATTGATCATCAGGTGATTCCGCAGACAGGTCGGGGTCACTGCTGATGCGCCGTAAGGCATGAACTTCTCAAGCTCAGCTTTAACATCCGGGCTATTGGCATAGAACTCACCAAGGCCATTCTGAACTTTGGCCTTGAACAGCAAGAACCAAGCACCTACTGGACCATAACCATCTTTGAAACGAGCCGGGGTGAACCGGTTTTCCATCATGGTCAAGGTAGCGCCAACCTGGGCACACATGGTATAGGTGGAACCTGCATTCCAAACCGGATACCAAGCGCGACCTTTACCCTCACCGGTGGACCGGGGACGGAAGATGTTTACCGCGCCACCGCAAGCAACCATAGCGGTCTTGCAGGTATACACATGGACTTTATTTTCACGGGTCGAGAAGCCAACCGCACCAGCGATGGTGTTCTCTTTGTTCTTATCAAGCAGCATCTTGACGATGAAAACACGCTCGTGAATATTGGCTTCGCCCAGCGCTTTTTTGGCCGGCTCGGCAACGATGCACTTGTAGGACTCACCGTTGATCATGATCTGCCATTTACCGGTACGAACCGGTGTACCACCCTCACGGAGGGTTTTGGCAGGCTTGGCACCATCAAGGTTGCCACCGTCTTCAGCTTTCTTCCAAATGGGCAGACCCCACTCTTCAAACAGCTTAACAGACTCATCTACATGACGACCGAGATCATAAATAAGATCTTCACGAACAACGCCCATCAGGTCGTTACGAACCATCTTGACATAATTCTCGATGGGATTCTCGCCGATATAGGTGTTGATAGCGGAAAGACCCTGAGCAACAGCACCGGAGCGCTCCAGAGACGCCTTGTCAACAAGGATGATCTTCATGTCGGCAGGAGCCCACTTGGACATCTCGAAAGCTGTACCGCAAGCTGCCATACCACCGCCAACGATCAGCACGTCACAGCTGTGCTCAACGATCTCCGGATCGACAACGGCGTTAAGCTCGCCTTTCGGCTTATTAGGTAATGCCATATCCTATCTCCTAAGTAATTATTTTAGAATAGAACTATTAGTTAATCCCTGTACCCCACGATGGCAATTAAGCCAGCTTGGTGGGCGTAGGCAGATTGGCCTCAAGCAGCAAACATTCGTCATCAAGGTTTGCTCCTCTCTGACCAGGATACTCATTGGCAGCGCCTTCAGCAGTTGTCCGAATCGGGAACTTGAAGCGTTTAATGTTGCCATTGCGGAATTTTACAGTCCACATGATGGAATCAGAAGAACGCATCGGATGCACCTGACCTCCAAGCGGCACAAAGTCGTCATAACCACGTACAAAAATCGCACCCTGCGGGCAAATCTTAACACACGAGTAACACTCCCAGCATGCATCCGGCTCCTGATTGTACGCCTTCATAGCCTCAACATTGAGGACCATCAGGTCGTTAGGGCAGATGTACATGCAGGCGGTCTTGTCCCCGCCCTTGCAACCATCACATTTTGAAGGATCTACGTAACTTGGCATTAAACTACCTCCTCACTTGGATTTTCCTTTATGGCACCCGAACTGGATAGCCAATAACCTCTAGTTTCTTAATTCAAGAAAAACAAACACTCATGCCTTGCAGCCATCCGTTTTCCACCTCGACCACCCATGCAAGCCATTCACTTTACGAGGTTTTTCAAACATGAAAAACCAAGATAAAAAATGAACAGCCACTCATTTCTGGTCGTCAAACTCTTTTAATTTGTTCCCCCCTCGATGTCAAGAAAAATCGTCGAAACAAGATTGAACAACAAAACTTAATATAAGTATCAAGATTATGTATATATACCAGCAACCCCCTTGTGGCATTGCCATTTTCGAGGATTTCGCAAGGGGGATAGCATTCTATTGTGGCCTTGGCATCGATTATAGCCATCCCTGCCCAGTTCCTATCAATCATTGTCGCTGTACCCCGAACGTGCTAGAACCTCACGCGGCCTGGACCCGTCGGCCGGGCCGACGATCCCCTCTTTCTCCATAATCTCAATCATCCTCGCGGCACGATTGTAGCCAACCCGAAGACGACGCTGAACCATGGAGATCGACGCCTGCCCCGTTTCCGTCACCACGGCTACCGCCTCATCGTACTTCTCGTCATACTCTTCGCTGCTGGTTTCTTCACTTTCAGCATCTTCCTCAACAATCTGCAACACCGACGCATCGTATTCAGCCAAGCCCTGTGCTTTAAGGAAACTAACCAGCCGCTCCGTTTCCTGCTCTGAAATAAAAGCGCCGTGGATTCTTTGTAATTTGGCGGCTCCTGGTGGCAGAAACAGCATATCTCCCATGCCCAGTAGATGCTCGGCGCCGGAGCCGTCCAGAATGGTTCTGGAGTCAACCTTCGAAGATACTTTAAACGATATTCTGGTGGGGAAATTGGCTTTAATCAAACCGGTCAACACATCGACAGAAGGACGCTGCGTAGCCAGAATTATATGCATCCCGGCAGCCCTTGCCATTTGTGCCAACCGAGCGATGGAGGTTTCGACATCCTTGGAAGCCACCATCATCAGATCGGCAAGCTCATCGACAATAATAACGATATACGGCAACTTTTCTTCAGAGATTTCGTTGAATGAAACAAAGGATTTCACCCGTTTTTCTTCGAGCAGTCGGTAACGTCGTTCCATTTCACGGACGGCCCACAACAACGCCCTTGAGGCCATTTTCGCTTCGACCACCACCGGATGGAGCAGGTGGGGGATATCGTCGTACATGGAGAGTTCAATCCGTTTAGGATCAATCATCAACAACCGGACATCTTCAGGAGTCGCCTTGAAAAGAATAGAGGCGATAAAAGCATTAATCGCGACCGATTTCCCCGCTCCGGTGGCGCCGGCGATGAGCAGATGGGGCATCCGGGCGAGATTGGTGACTATTGGCCTGCCGATCACATCAAACCCCAGCGCGATGGTGAGCATGGAAGCGGCATCCTGATATTCGGCGGTCACCAGGATATCCTTAAGAAAGACCTTTTTCCGCACCGGATTGGGTATTTCAATGCCAATGGCGGCTTTCCCGGGAATCGATCCGACTATCCGTACACGATCGACCTTGAGCACCATGGCTAAATCATCAGCCAGCGTAACGATTTTATTAATTTTCACTCCTGGAGCAGGAGAAAATTCATAGGTGGTGACCACCGGGCCCGGTGAGATTCCGGCCACATTACCCTGGACACCGAAATCCTGGAGTTTGGCGGTAAGAATTGCGCTCACTTCGTAGTAATGCTCGCGACTGACTTCAATATCTCCCTCGTCATTGGGATCAAGCAACGAAAGCGGAGGCATCTGATACGCTCCGCGCTTCGATGGTTTCTGGGACACACTCTGTTTATCCTTATCTGCAGTGACCACTGTTTTCATCGGCTCATGGAGTGCGGGCGCCGGGAAAGAATCGTTTCGTTGGCTTTTGGTATCCTGTTTTTTGATCCGTTGCCTGGGTGCGGTTATTTCTTTTTTAGAAAACAGTTCTTCGCGTCCCTGGACGGGAGGCATACCTTGGGAGCGATCACCACGCCGCCAAAACCATTTGACCACGCTGAACGGCGAAAAACGAACCGCGGCCATCAACGAGAAAATCAGCAGCAGTAACAAAACAAGCACCGACCCGGCATCGCCGATGATCCCGCTTAAGAGTGCCCAAACCAAACTGCCGAGATATCCTCCGGGTTGAACAAAGACGGCAGGCAGAAGCAACTCCTCGAAGGATCCGAACAGCCCGGAACTGCTGATCGTAATCCCGGTAATCCCGGCCACGATATAGGGTAAACGACTGGCAACATCCTTTGAAAGCAGAACGTTGATCGTCGCATAACAAAGGATACCAACAGGGAAAAATGCGATCAAACCGAGGAAGGAAAAAAGATAGTGGGCCGAATAAAAACCAAAGGAACCACACCAGTTGGCTGCAGGCTGCTGGAACCCGGGGGCCTTGCCGAAAAACGACAGAATATAGCTGCAGAGGCCGAGCAGGAGAAAGACGATGAGGAACAGCAGGATAAGCGCCACGACCTCCCGCCGATTCCTGTTCTCTATGTGTGGGTCGGAGGCCGCCATTACGACAATGCAGTATGCACGCTTTTGATCTATGAGCTAAAGAATAAGAACAGATACGAATTCTACCTGTGCAGCCATCAGCCTAACACGATGCGGGCAAGGAAGCAGATCACATCCTATAATAGGAACGCGCTGGGCGATCGCATCGCTCTATCCCGGAAACAGCCCTGAACCCTCTCCCCCTCAGAACCGCAATGCAAGCCCACGGCAACTGATGTTTCATCAATCGATCAGGCAAACCCACCAATTGCAGACCGAACAAACAGAACAGCGCCCTCGAGGAGCCTAGTGGATTATTTGTTCAGGGCGATTTGAACGGCGTCGAGGATCCCGTTGATAAACGAAACCGAATCCTCGATGGAATAGCGCTTGGCGATTTCCAAGGCTTCGTTGATCGCCACCTGGGCCGGTGCATCGTCAATGTACTGCAATTCAAAGACAGCGATTCGGAGGATATTCCGGTCGACCAGAGACATCCGCGCCACCCGCCAATTATGCGAATGTTCCGCTAACAGACTATCAATCTCAACCAGGTGTTGACAGATCCCCTCAATCAGCTGACGCCCATAGGGCAAGGCTTTGTCGCCAACATCAAAGGCCTGGCAAAATAAATCAAAGTCTAAAGCCACCGCTTCCGGAGAATCAGAGAGCTCCTGAAAATCGTGACTGAAAAGGAATTGCAGAGCCAGTTCCCGCGATTTACGACGTAATCCCATGAAAACTCGATAAAAACATAAAATTTAACAAACTACAGCGCACCATGGTGGCGCACTGTAGTTGTAAAGAAAGAGGCAGATCAGCTGAGCAGCCCCATCAAATTGATCATTTCAAGGGCCGCGATGGCCACATCCGAGCCCTTGTTACCGGCCTTGGTGCCCGCCCTTTCAATCGCCTGCTCAATGGTTTCGGTGGTCAGAACACCGAAGAGCACCGGGATTCCAGAATCCAGCATCACCTGAGCCGTACCCTTGGACACCTCGCCGGCGACATAGTCAAAATGCGGGGTCGCCCCGCGAATCACTGCGCCGAGGCAGATGACCGCATCGTAGCGACCGGATTTTGCCATTTTCTGGGCGGCCAGTGGGATTTCAAAGGCCCCTGGCACGCGGGCAACCACGATATCATCCCCGTTGACTCCGGAGCGGACCAAACTGTCGATGGCCCCGTCAAGGAGTTTTTCAACAATAAAAGAGTTGAAACGGGCGACAACAATACCAATTTTTCGCCCCGCGCCCTGTAAATTTCCTTCTAGATACTGTGCCATGTTCGTCCCTGTTTTAGTTATCACGGATCCCTGGTCACACACCCCATCGGCTGATCGCCGTACAACTCGAGGATATGTCCCATTTTGTCGCGTTTGGTTCGTAAATACTTACTATTTTCCTCGTCGCCGATAATCTCGATGGGAAGGCGATCGACCACCTCAAGCCCGTAACCCTCCAAACCTATAATCTTCTTAGGATTATTTGTCAGAAGCCGCATCTTTCGCACCCCTAGATCCCGCAAAATCTGGGCCCCGATGCCGTAATCCCGCAAATCGGGCTTGAAACCCAGACGGGTGTTGGCTTCGACCGTGTCCAGGCCATCGTTGTCTTGAAGCACGTAAGCCCGCAGCTTGTTGATCAGGCCGATGCCCCTGCCCTCCTGGCGCATATAGAGCACGACGCCCTTACCTTCCTGCTCCACCATCCGCATCGCGGCATGGAGTTGGGAGCCGCAGTCGCAGCGGGCGGAGCCAAAGACATCGCCGGTCAGACACTCGGAATGGACCCGAACCATGATCGGCTCGTCGGGGGAGATCTCGCCTTTGACCAGAGCGACATGCTCATCCTTGTCCACATCGTTTTGATAAGCAATGAAACGGAACTCGCCGGCATGAGCCGTCGGCAAACGCGCCTCGGCCGCTCGCCGCACCAACACATCCTTTCGTAGCCGATATGCCACCAGATCGGCGATGGTAGCGATTTTGAGGCCATGCTCTTGGGCAAAGGCTTCAAGGTCCGGCATCCTTGCCATGGTGCCGTCGGCATTCATGATCTCGCAGATGATGCCGGCGGTACGCAGACCGGCAATCCGCGCCAGATCGACCGATCCCTCGGTCTGGCCGGTGCGAACCAGTACACCACCACCCCGGGCGCGCAACGGAAAAATATGGCCGGGGCTGATAATATCCCGCGGCGTTGCCGACGGATGAACAGCCGCCTCGATGGTGCGGGCCCGATCAGCGGCCGAGATACCGGTGCTCACCCCGGTCCGCGCCTCGATACTGACAGTGAATCCAGTGCCATAGGGTGATTGGTTGTTTGAAACCATCATCGGCAGGCCCAACTGCTCAATGATGTCCGGACTCATCGCCAGACAGATCAATCCCCGGCCGTGGGTGGCCATGAAATTGATCGCCTCCGGTGTCACCATTTCCGCGGCCATGCAGAGATCGCCTTCGTTTTCCCGGTCCTCATCATCGACCAGAATAACCATTTTACCGGCCTTGATATCCTTTACTACGTCCTCAATCGAACTGACTGCCATAGCGTGCCTCGTTACAGGGATGACCGCTCATTAAGATGGTCCCCTTATCCTCTCTGCCTACAAGAATAACGCAACATTTCGGGAGTGCTCCGCCCCATCTTGCGCTCATAAAAATCCATGCTCCGCGAGAAAGCCGGGATTAATCCGGCTTTGCATCTCGCCTCCGGCGGATTTTTCCGCCAGGAGCTTTTCAACATATTTACCGATCATGTCCACCTCGATATTCACCCGGTCCCCCTCCCTGAGCGCACCCAGCGTCGTACTTGCCAGGGTGTGCGGGATGATGGAGACCGAGAACCGGCTCGGTTCGCAGGTGTTTACCGTCAGGCTGACGCCATTGATGGTGATTGATCCTTTTTCAATAACATATTTAGTCAACCCCGGATCCAATGAAAAAACAAACAGGGTGTAATCTCCGACATTTCTACGCTGTACGACCTGCCCCTGGGCGTCGACATGCCCGCTGACCAGATGGCCCCCCAGTCGATCGCAGAGCCGCAGGGCCCGCTCCAGATTAACGCGGTTGCCGGTTTGCAGGTGCCCCAAACCGGTCCGGGCCAGACTCTCCGGCGAAACATCAGCATAAAAGCGATTGCCTTTAATATTGCGTGCCGTCAGGCAGGCACCATTCACGGCGATGGACTCGCCCTCTTCCGGGTCGGTCAGCGAAAAATCCGCCTCCAGACCAAAGACCATTCCTCCACCGGCAGGACGCTTCTCAAAGAGCGTCCCCAACCCCTGAATGATCCCGGTGAACATCTACTGCGCCAGCTCCAGAACCGCGGCACGCTGGTTGAACTCTTCAGCCAGCCGGGCATGTTTGAACCTGGCATGGATACTGGCCACCGAACGGTAGGTATCGGCCGCCTTGCTCCGATCGCCCAGTTCGTTGTAGACTTCAGCAATCACAATTAAAATTTCAACAGCCCCTTTGGGATTCTGGGTCAAGCGGTAATGCTCCAAAATGTCGTAAAGCAGCTCAAAGGCCTTTTCATGATCTCCGAGTTTACGATAGGCCACGGCCATCTTTTTATTCAAGGCTAGCTGAGAAAAACTGTCATCCTCTTTCTCGCAAATAGTGTAAGCCCGTTGAAAATTGGCGATCGCCATGGCGTATTCGTCTCGGGCCAGGCAAGCATCCCCCAACCGGTCAGAGGCATTGGCTATCCCCTGCTCATTGCCTTGTTCTTCAAAGCCCAAAAGGGCATTGTGAAACGCTTGGGCAGCCTGGGCATAGTCGCCTTCACCGAGCAGCCTGCGGCCTTCGAGGTAGTCCTTCCGAGCGGGATCGCTTTCCTGCGCATCGCCTGCATTGCTCTGGGCCATGGGCCCGATGGAACTGAGGGGCTTGATATTGTCACTCACCATTGCCTTCTTCCTTATGAATATTTCGGGTGGCCTGGGCTGAAAGGGCAGCCACCGTGGTTGCGAGAGATTGGCCCTGTTCACAGATGGTCACAGGGGTTTCGTCGTGCTGCAACGCCATGATCTGGAACCCGGCCTCCTGGGCTTTGATGCGGCCGAGAAGCCGTAGCGTCAGACCGCGCAGCATAGGGTCACTGTGGTTGAGCACAGGAAACAACGAATAAAAGGGTGTCTTGCGGACGAGATCCGGCCGAGCGACGGCAATTTCGCCCAGCCCCCAGAGCACCGCTTCGCGGGTGCCGGGATCGCCCATAAAATTAAACAGATGGCGGGTGAAAGCCCCGTAGATATCAGGCCTGGCCGCGATGATCGCGCCGATGGTCTCCACCATGCCCCAGGAACTGGCGGCCGAGTCCGAACAAGCTTCAAACAGCCTATGGAGCATATCCGCCACCGGGCCGGGCTGGCGGACGGCAATCCGGCCGCAGACCTGCCCGATCACCCAGGCAATCCGATACCGGGCCGCCGGGTCAGGCTCATAGAGCAGACGCTGCAGGTACCGCAGCACCTTGGGGTCATCAAGGTAAGATTCGAACAGTGCGTCGACATCGGCTCGCTGGGCCATCTGCATGACGAGTTGCTTGTCGGCTCGTTTCTTAACCCGTTTGGGATCCCGCGGGGATTCGATCGCCGGCTGGGCTTCGGCGGATGGCTCCACCGCCGCGCCGGCCGCATCGGTTAAGTACGCGCCCCCCCCATGCTTCTGCTCATAACGCTTCACCAGGTCGGCCACCTCTTTATGCAGCCGAACAAAATAGAGCACCCCGCGCACCGCCCGGCCGTCGAGATTCCGTTTGGCCACAATTTGGTGGGTCACATCGTCATAATCGTCGAGGGTACCGGTGAGATAATCCTCTTCCGGCACCAGGTCCCAGGCCAGGTCCCATTGCTCGTTGCAGGCGCTGACCAGACACTCGACCATAGCGGCCCCGATATTGTGCCCGGTCGCCTCGGCGACATAGACCGCACCGCATTCGCAGACCCCCATGGGAAATTCGCGCATCTTACGCTGGATGCCGTCGGTCGGCCGACCGACATCCATGCCGCAAAACGGGCACCAGGGCTTGAGCTGTGCTTCGGCCTTACTGCTCATGAAAGATCGATAAGCTTCGCCTGGAGCGCTTCAGCAAAGCGGGGATCAACGGAGTATCCAAGTTCCTTGGCCTTTTCCATGTTACGCTGCGCTTCCTTGAAGTCGCCCTTGAAATAGAGCGCCACCGCCAGATTGTTTCGGGCCATCGGGCTGTCGGGCTCAAGCGTCACCGCCTGTCTGGCGGCGTCCACGGCTTTTTCATCCTCTTCAATCATCGTATAGGCCGAGGTCAGATTGATCCAGGCCGTCAGCAGTTGCGGATCGATCTGCACCGCGGTGTCGTAGCACTCTATGGCCTCGGCGACTTCATGACGATGCTGGTGGATAAGTCCGATATTGACATGAGCTTCCGCCATCTTCGGCGAGATAACCAGTGCTCTTTTATTGAGGGCCAGTGCCCGGTCGGTATCGCCCCGATCAAAAAAGATTGCCCCGAGATTGATCATGCTCTCCATGGACTGGTCGTCGAGCTCAATGGCCTTTTCCAATTGGGTGATGGCATCGTCGATCCGACCTGCCTGCCGATACACCAGACCGAGATGATGCCGGGCAAAAACGTTATCCGGCTTTTCCTGCACCACTTTTTCGAGTTCTTTGATAACGTCCGAAATTTCGGCGTTTTTTTGCACGTCAGTCATAAAAAACCTTTTCTATTATGTTTAAAAGCCATGCCCTTGCCGGCTATTTTTCGCCACTTCAAAGGGTAAAGTTTCCATAGTATAGTCACAAATGATCTGGAAGCAAGTTACCCGTTCCGGAAATTATAACGACCAGCAAACCTTTGGTTACGCGCCTGAACCCTGATGATAGGCGATCAGTTTCCGTTGGCGCTCCTGGGCCAAAACCTTTTGTGCCACTGCAATATCCTTACGGATCTGGCGCGCAAGTGGTTCCGGGCCGCTGAAGGTGATTTCACCACGCAGGTGCCGGAGCAGGTTAATCTTCAAAGGTTTGCCGTAGATATCGGCATTGAAGTCAAAAATATGGGTTTCAGCCACCAGCGCGGTATCGCCAAAAGTCGGATTGTAGCCGATGTTCGACACCCCGCCGTATTGTTTGCCGTCATAAATAACCTGGGTGACGTAGACTCCCCGTTTCGGGCACAAATCTTCTTCCGAAATGCACAGATTGGCGGTGGGAAACCCAAGCAGTTTGCCGCCTCGCTGACGGCCCCACTGCACATCCCCCCGAATCTGATAAAAACGGCCCAGCAACCGGCGAACATCGCGCATTTTACCGGCGGCGACCAGTTCTCTGATCCTGGTACTGGAAACCAGCATGCCTTGCTCGTAGTAGGCCGGCATCACCATCACCGAAAAACCTTTCTCCGCACCCTGGCGCTGCAAAAAAGCAGTATCGCCCTGACGCCCCTTGCCCAACGCATAATCATAGCCAACCACCAGATCGCGCATCCCGATACGCCCCAGCAGCACCTCGTCGACAAAATCAACCGCCGTGGTTACGGCGATTTCGCGGTTAAACGGAATGATCACCAGGATGTCGATCCCGGCCCGTTCAATCAGTTCTATTTTTTGGGGTGTGGTCGAAATCAGCCTGATACTCTGCGGACTCAGCACCTTGAGTGGATGGGGATCAAAGGTGATGGCTATACTGGTTCCCTTGTCCTGCCGGGCCCTGGCCACCACCTGATCAAACAGTTTCTGGTGGCCAAGATGCACGCCATCGAAATTACCGATGGTGACATGCGCCTGCGGAAAGGGGGTTCGAATATCTTTAAGATCTGTGTATAATTCCATGGAAGCAGCGCCGCCGGTTACGAGACGGGCTCGTTGCAAAACAAAAAAGTGAATTTCCCGGTTGGCCAAGAGAACCTCGCGACCATGAGGACGGGATATGTACTCCAAATCGGAGAAACAAGCAAACAGTTCATACCATCGGCCGTGTACGGGTTACCAGCGATCCGAAAAAAAACAGCTGGCGAATTACATAGTCATCATTTTTCTCTGCAACTCCAAGGAAACCTTGAATTTCCGTATAAAAAACGAAATTCCAACCTCCGTCGACCAGCGATTCCGTACCGAATTTGCCGGCTAACGAGACAAGCACTTTTCGTTTTATGCACGTTCACAGCACTAGTTCCCAAAGAATTACTTGACAAAAAGCCGATTGGCTAGCATATTCGTCGACGCAGTGCCGAAGTGGCGGAATTGGTAGACGCGCTAGGTTCAGGGTCTAGTGGGCGTACGCTCGTGGAAGTTCGAGTCTTCTCTTCGGCACCATTTTTACATTCAACGGAGTTAACGGGATAATTATCCCACCGATTTCGTTACCGTTTTCGCTTGAATCAAAGCGATATGTTGCAGCCAGGACAGCTTAGTTGTCTTGGCTGTACTCATTTTTGCGCACCGCGTTTTCTCCTTATCAGTCTAATTTAAGGAGATAAAATGCAAATTCCCACCTATTTTTTCAAAAGCCTCGAATCCATTTATTATTTCCGGATGAGGGTTCCCACCGATCTGCGGCCGATTTTCAACCGCACCGAGTTAAAGAAATCTCTCCGGACCAAGAGCAAGACCGTCGCACTCAGGCGGTGCCGCCAGTATGTCGTCGCTGCCGAACAGGTGTTCGAGTCGTTGAGGCTGAGCCATTTCAAAGCTGAGCTCACAGGCACCAGTCCCACCGACCAATTGCTCGACCTTACCACTTTAAGACAGTTAGATTCCCCACCGACAATTCGTGACCGCGAAAGGGAGCTTTGGAACAAGGTGTTCAAGGCTGCTGATTCGGCTACCAGCAACAATGATTCACTACCCACGCCTGATATCACACCAGAGCCCACGCCCGCCCTACCCTCTTCACAGATTCCCCCTGTTCAACAAGTCAGTCAGCGTATCTCTTTGAGTGAACTCCTCCGGCTGTACATCGCGGAGGTGACCGTCCAGCGCGGAGAGCTTATCGCGAAAGGTATCGAGAAAAATCTGCTCCGGTTTATGGAGATCGTTTCAGACAAGCCGATTGATTGCTACACGGTCGAGGACAAGCTCCGGTACCGTGACGTCCTGCAGCAGATGCCCAAGTGTATCAACCGAAAAGAATACCAAGGCATGTCCATGGATGACATCGTAAACATGGAACGCCCGGCTGAAGAACTGCTTTCCATCAAGACCGTGAACATGCGGTTGATTGAGATCGCCACGTTGTTCAATTGGGCGGTTAACAATGCAGTGATCGAGAGCCACCCGTTCAAAAAAGCTGTCCTGAAAATCCAGAAAAGCGATGACGCGGAGAGACCGGCGGTATCAGACGATGATATTAAAATCATCATCGAAAACCTACCACGGTCACAGGCCGAGCCATCGAAATTTTGGATTCCCTTGGTCGCCAGCTTTACCGGTATGCGACAGAGCGAGATCGCCCAATTGGATGGTGACGACATTGTCAATATGAACGGGACATGGTGCATCGACATTAACGACCGTGGTGACAAGCGATTGAAAAACAACAATGCAAAACGGATCGTGCCGCTCCATACGGTTCTGCTTGATGCTGGGCTGGTGGCGTTCGCGGAACACAGACGCGGACTGAAATTGTTCGAGGACGTTAAACCTTACAACGGTAAATACGGTCACCAGGTCTCGAAATTCTTTTCCAAATATATGTCCTCAATTGGTGTCGAGGGGAGCGGCCAAACTTTCCATGGCATCCGCCACTCCGTCATTACCAAGCTATGGGCTGCTGGGATTCCTGAGGCTCACACTGCGGCAGTTGTCGGTCACCAGAGAGGTGAACGAGAGAGTTATACCAGGTATGCGAAGAAAACGGACATTCGGCCGCTTCTGGCTGCGATTGATGCCATCGATTATGAAAACATCAAATTAACAGCCTGGAGTACAAAATGAGGTACTTATTAAAAAGTTGCGAAGTATTCGTTAGCTCAAATTTTCCGTATGACCAATCGGCATCACGACAAATTACGGGAGGCGGATGACCTCATTAAATGAATGAGGTTATGCTCCTCAGAGTTTTCCTGTAAAAATACGCTGACAAATCAATACAATATCATGATTTGCGATTTGTTTGCTTATATTGAATAGGTACACAGTTGCCTTGCGTTCATGCTCAGAATTTATCCGTCTGCTTCAATGTATCCTGTGCGGTAACGAGTTTTCAACCGCCTGTCTTACAAATTCATATTGCTGTATCATCCTCAGCAAGTCTAGGGCCGTCATTCCAGTATTCCGATGATACCAGTTGCGAGCACGCTCAGTAGGTATATTGAGATCCATGGCCGCTTGTTTTGTCGTAATCCCCTGTTTTCGCATCATGTCCACCACATTCTTCGTTAATTGCCAATTGTCAAGCTCATTTCTGTGGCAAATCTGCCACAAATTTTCATTGGACATACGGTTCTCCTTGGTTGACATTATAGACCTGAAGTATTTCCAGGCATAATAAGGAGATATCCGACGATGCGACGGGCAGGAACGGTATATACAACAGACGAAATCAAACAACTGCACCTTAAAGGCGCTATGTATATCCGCATGTCAACAGAGTTACAGGTGGAGTCGCCAGAGAACCAAGAACGCGCAATACGGGCTTATGCCCTTAAATACGGTATCGAAATCGTCAAAGCATATGTAGATCTGGGCGTTAGCGGAATGACCGCTGAGAAGCGTGAACAATTCCAGGCTTTGCTTGATGACGTGGAACAAGGCCGCAATGCCTATAACATCGTGTTGTATCTGGAGGAAAGCCGCTGGGGACGTTTTGTGGACAGCCGTGAGGCTGAGTATCACCGCATGCGGCTGGAACACAAAAATGTTGTATGCCAGTCCTGTGATCAGCCACTCACGTTAGCCAGTAATATTGCTGAACGTATCATCACCTTACTGCGGGATGAAAGTGCCAGCGATTACTGTCGTCAACTTTCTCAGAAGGTATATAGCGGCCAGTGTAATCTGATTATGAAAGGGTATCGCCAAGGTGGCCCTGCAGGGTTCGGATTACGCAGAATGTTGCTGGATGAATCGGGAAAACCAAAACAGGAGCTGGCTGCCGGACAGCGCAAAAGCCTTCAGACCGAGCGGGTTATACTGGTCCCCGGTCCTCAGACTGAGCAGGAAAAAATACGCTGGATATACGATCAATTCATAGCCGGAATTCGTGAAAACCAGATCGCGGAGCAACTGAATACTGAAGGCTGGAAAACGGATTTCGGAAGGCAATGGACGCGGGGCACAGTCCGTGAAGTCCTGTCTAATGAGAAATATATTGGCAACAATCTGTTCAATCGCCGCTCAGCCAAGTTGAAAAGCAAGAGCAGGGATAATCCAGAAAGCGAGTGGATTAGAAAAGAAGGGGCGTTCAGTCCGGTTATTGAGGCTGAACGCTTTTACTTGGTGCAGGGCATCATCAAGGAGCGAAATAAAAAACTATCTGATTTAGAATTGCTGGAACGACTCAAAAAACTCCAATCTCAAAGAGGCCTGTTGTCGGCGATGATTATTGACGAGTCTGAGTGGATGCCTCCCAGCAGCCTGTACAGCCACCGCTTTGGCGGTCTGCTGAGAGCATACCGGCTTATTGGGTATATGCCCGAGCGTGATTTTCGGTACGTCGAAATAAACAGAAAGCTACGCGAGGTACACAGTGATGTTATGGCGGACACTTTGGCCGGTATTGAAACACTTTGCGGGAGACGAATTGCTGTTGATCCGGAAACTGACCTTCTGGAACTGAACCACAATTTATTCATTTCAATTGTCATCAGCCGTTGCTTGCGGACATCATCCGGAAAATTTCGGTGGAAAATCCGTTTTGATGCCGGTCTGCATCCGGATATCACCGTTGCAGTGCGCATGGATGCAAGTAATGAAAATATTTATGACTATTATATTCTGCCCTTCCTGGAGTTCGGAACGCATGATTTGAAGCTATGTGAAGACAACAACACCGAGTTGCTGGATAGTTTCCGCTCCGACAGTCTGGACTATTTACTGGGCATGAGTGTCAACGTCAGTCTTGATAAGGCGGCCTGAAATGGAACATAACTCGGTAGAACTCATTCCCGTCAGTGAAATAAACATCTTAAACCCCAGAGTACGCAATCAGCTAATTGCGGAAGAGATCCGCCGGAATATTCGAAGTATTGGGCTCAAACGTCCCATAACCGTAACGCCTCAAACTGAAATAAAAAATGGCAAAAAGTTCAATCTTGTGTGCGGTCAGGGAAGGCTAGAGGCATATGTAGAAGCAGGAGAAAAAGAAATCCCCGCTCTTGTTATCAACGCCAGTTCAGAAGATGCGCACATAATGAGCCTTATTGAGAATATCGCTCGTCGAAATAACAGCTCTCTGGAACTGCTGCAAAGCATAAAAAATCTTAAAAATCAAGGATACGACGAAAGCGAGATTGCGGCCAAAACCACTCTCGGCCGGGAATATATTCACGGTATCATTAGGCTCCTCGAAAAAGGAGAAGAGCGATTAGTGAACGCGTTGGAAAAAGGCCGGATACCAATCTATATTGCGCTCAAAATTGCGACGGAGGATGATGCGGTGGTTCAAAGGTCGCTGGCTGAGGCTCACGAAACTGGACAATTGAGTGGCAGCAACTTGATAACCTTACAAAAATTGCTTGATAGGCGTAAGCTCTACGGTAAAAAACTTTCTGGACCGTCAAAACAGAAATCGATTCAGTCAACAGAAGAATTAGTTGCTTTTTATAATAGCAGCCTCAAAAGCAAAAAACGCTTACTGGCTCAGGCTGACTATGTAAAGCATGTCTTGATGTATTCAACGGCGGCACTCAACCAATTGTTGAACGATATCCATTTTTCCAATCAATTAAAGGCAGAAGGTCTGAACGATATCCCTAAACAACTGTCCGACCTGCTAAACGGCGTATAGTCATGAGAGTCGGGATTAAACAGGGATTCCAGAGAGAGCTTGTCAACCTTGTCATCGCTGAACTGCTCCCGACAAAATCTCTATCTGTTCAGGTGAAGCACGGGAGAAAATATTCACAGATACTTTCATCCATCCGTGCGGTGGGGTTGATCGAACCGCCTGTTGTCGCTTTGGCTCAAAAGAGCCGGGAGTATCTTTTGCTGGACGGCCATTTGCGAATTATGGCGCTCAAAGAGTTGGGTGAGGAACGAGTATCCTGTTTGGTTTCCATAGACGACGAAGGCTATACCTACAACAAATATATCAATCGCCTCTCCGCGGTCCAAGAGCATAAAATGATTGTTAAAGCCTTGGACGCTGGAGTTTCCGAAGAAAAGCTCGCCAATGCGCTGAATATTGACATGCGTACGCTTCGGGACAAAAAAATGATGCTGGACGGCATTTGCCCGGAAGCCATTGATTTATTGAAGGACAAAATAATCTCGGAGAAAGTATTCCGAGTGTTAAAAAAAATGAAGGCCTCTCGTCAAATAAGGGTCGCTATGCTCATGAACGATCAGAATCGTTTTGGGTTTATTTATGCAAAAAGTTTGCTTGATAGCACTTCGGAAGACCAGCTTGTAGAAGGAACAGTAAAGAAAAGAGTTTCTCCTGCCGCTTTAGAAAAACGTGTCCGGCTGGAAGAGGAAAATATCTCTTTGAGTGAGGACATTAGTTCTCTAAAAGAGTCATATGGAACGGATATGTTGAACCTGACGTTGCTCCAGGCATACCTGAAAAGGTTGCTGGCCAATGAAAAAGTAGCGAGTTATCTGCAAAAATACCACACGGTGATTTATGATAAATTTTCCGAAGTGGTGCAGCACGACTTCCTGAAAATGAAGAGCGCTGACTGATTCAATCGAGAGTGAATGTACCGCGTATGCGAAGAAAGCTGCCCTCAAGCCGTTTCTGGATGCGGTTGAGGCAATTGACTACGGAGAGATCAAGTTGACGACCTGGAGTGCAGGATGAGGTGTATGAATTCCGGATAGTCGGGTAGCCTAACAGGCCTGTTAGGCTACCCGACTTTTACGAACCTGCTTGAATTTTTTTAGTACAACAGCATGATAGCAGCCTTTCCGTTAGGTTCCATTCCTATATACCATTTTTCTCCTGAGCAAATAAAATTCCCTCATTTGGATTTCTTCTGGTTGGCATATTGGAAGTATGTTGACCAAACCACGCTCCTCTTTTTTTTGGTTCCGAACACTAGACAAAATGAATTATTTGTCTAATCAATAGCAATAGCTTTATGTCCTTTTGCTGTTAACGCCCATACTCCACGAGAAGTTTCTGAGACAGGTTTAAGAAATTGTTGTTCGCGCATGACTCTCACTTCCCATTCGGCACTCTTTTGCCACCGTAAAGTACCGGAGCTAATGTCAGATTTGTCGAAGTCAGTGAGCAGTCCCGCCATCATGCTTTCGAGTTCCTTGATGATTTCCATACGGTGGCCTTGCCCACCCAATTTTTTTAGTATTTTCAAAATAGGGTCTCTGAAAGCATATTGTGGGGTTTTTTGAGTACCTTTTGAAGTGGCGCCAGTCGTATCCTGCCGATTTAATTGTTTTTCCATTTTTTTAACCTCGTCAAGTTTGGCTATTCGTCGAAGCACGGAATTTGGAGTATCCTCAAAAGGACATGCCGATTTTTGAAGCCAAGCATATACCTCGTCATCAATTCTTATTGTTGGCATTACCGTCACCTTTCTTGAAGTGTTATAGTGTAACACTATGATAGTGTGACGTGCGGAATATGTCCAATGAAAAAAAAGAAAAAAGAGATAAGACTAATCGAATAAAATTGTTTGCTACTCAGGGTGGCGTTAACTAAACCATTTTTATTTTCTCAATAATTTCAGCACGTAATCCTGTACATCCTGGCTGGGTTTTATACGATAGATCCATCAATTGGAAATATCAATTCAAACACCAATCCAAGGAGATATAGGTCATGCTTAACATTCCATCTGCCAAACGATTAGCCAAACTGCCACGCCTCTACGCGACCGACAACATCCCTCTCGAAGATACCCTCATTCATTTGCATTTTTTCATAGGAAACTGCGATTGGTTCATTGCCGAATACGATGGCAACGATTTGTTTTTCGGCTATGCTGTCCTCGGTGGAGACTGGGATAACGCCGAATGGGGGTATGTGTCCTTCAAGGAATTGAAAGATCTCCGCGTACATGGCGTCCTGCACGTGGATTGCGAGTTGGCTCAATACTGGAAAGTTCGACCGTTTCTAGACGTACTGAACGACTACGCGCCGGAAGAATATTTTAACAACGCAACCAACTAATTTTAGTCGTGGGCTTATCCCCTAACAGCCCGTTGAAAAACACGAAACCATAGCAACTGACCCACTACAGATAGACAATCTACACGTAGATCACCTATATACAGTACTTCAACACGGACAATAATCCTTTTTCAACGGGCTGCTAAGGGGTCGGTTTCAGATTTTAAAGGAAAGACTGTCCGAAAGTTTAGCGCTGCGCCAACGCTCTATATCTGAAGCAGAAGCGACCATGGAAATAATGTCCTCATCAGTTTCAACAGAACGCTTGAACCAGAACGGTGCTACAGCTGGTCCATTACGGTCCATAACCCTCGGTGTAAAAGCCGCATTGGCTATGGGATATTTCAGGACTCCCGTGTAATTCTTACGTTCCAACTCACGGCCAATCAAATATTCAGCCACCGCTTTCGGTTTCTTGTAATTCTTATTATTTTTTCTCATCCAAGCCAGATTATCGCTAAGGATTTTGAAGGGGTCGACAAACTCGTTGATTACAGGATATCCATGTTCGCAAATGTACTGAATACTTTTCACCATATCAGATGTTAAAGATACCCTAAGTTTTTCAGTATCCTCATGTTCAGGGGCTTTTAAACCAAGTGGAATGTACTCCGGTAATCTGTCAATCACGTATGCACGAAAATGTTCCGGATGCCAGAATTTTAAACCTTTCCAAAATATCGAATCTTTCACATCAGCCCGTTGTTCCGCCGACAATCTTGAAGCTGGGTCAATAGCCTCAAGATATAAAGCATAGGCGGTTAATGCGTTCGGACGAGCTTGAGCCATTTGCAATCCGTGCAACTCTAGTGAGGGATCTTGTGGCACTGATATCAATGGAGAACCTTCTAAAAAGCACGCCGTATTAATCGTGAGATATTTGTGAAAACGACTCGACATATCGAGCGTAAGCATGAATGACAATGGTCCTTCAGCGAACAATTCTTCAGAGCCATTGGTCCGTTTCAAAAACCGAAAATACGGAGCGAGAACCGGATTTATTGCATCACTCTCAAGAGCTTCAGATACATATTCATGCATCAAGGTTTGAATCGCCTTGAACTCCTTCCAATATCTACCGGTGGACCATCCGTCAAAACCGTCGAATCGCAACAGAGCTTGCGCGCGAAGCGCCTCCGTACAACCAGCTGCATGAGCCTTGTTAAAGAAAGCTTCCGCTGCTTCACGGTGAAGAGTCCGATTGGCATCGTCATTCGGTAAAGTAGCAAGGTATTTTTCAAACTCTTGCACACCTTGAGCGAATTTCAGACCACCAGACGTTACCGACTCACGTTCCATTAATAGACCCCTCTGAGTTTAATCAGTCGCTGCATGCTATCATGGCAGCATCAAAAGTCAAAACGCGAATCGATCTCGTGCAGGAATTCCCCAGAGTCCTATAGCCTCAGTGCTGACATGATGCTATAGGACTCCGGCGGCATAACGGAAATTTAACCTAAATAACAGACAGTTGAGAATGAACCGAAATTCATCCCTTAAAATATAGGATTGGCGGATAGCTATCCGCCAATCAGCAGACACCACTGCAAGATTACCGTGATCCGAATTTTTTAAAACTCCATCCGTGCGACCTTCCGCCTGCGTCATTCTCCGCGCGGAGAAGAGGATCGCTGCCGCTAGAGATTTCCTGATCGTCCTCAACCTGTCCGCACTCCCTCACATTATCTCGACAGCTATTCAAGATTGCATCAGCATAGGCGGCGTACTCGTTGTTTTCAAATGCCCGCGCTAGACCTCTACCCTGTGGAGCTGGTTGTTCAGCGGTCACAGGTTCAACCAGCATGTCGTTTGTAGCCAGTGTATCAGAACATAATTCTGCATTGGCTCCGGCTGCACTCGTCACCGCATGCGATTGCGCGCCAGCTTGTGGCATATCCACTTTCCAGGGCTGCTTGTCGGCATAGTCGCAAAACCGGTTCCATTCCATAGAAGCCACTCGACGCATAACAAGGACAAAGCCAGTCACATAAGCATTGCCAACTCCGATCATAACAAGATCGACACTGATGGTCTGGACGAGTCGATTGACCTCGGTCACCACATTTTCAGCATCAATCCGTTGAATCATCTCGTACCTTTGCGCCAATTCGACCAGAAACAAATTTATTTCATGGCAGGTCAACGAGCCACGCCTTTCCATCCGCTCAATAGCTGGAGCAAAATGGTGAAGGCATCCGTACACTGGATTGCCAGGCCCGTTATCTCGTTCCAGGTCCAACGCAAACCGAAGGCGTTTTTGTTCCGGCATCCATTGGAACGCCGATATCATTTCCAGTAATTGTTCGTAGGTCAACAAATCCGCTTTCATTCCAGACGCCATGGTTAAGCCTCCTCGCCTAGGAATCGTTTTAATTGTTGGTACAGTGCTGCATTTTGCAAAGTCATCAGCCGTGGATCAGGAACTGTAGCCAGCAAGTACTGGTTGCCAAGTGATTGGAGTTCCGCTTTCCAAAAGGTAGCATTTTCTCGCATGATAGCGGTTGATTCCGTGGGCGTAGGGCGCACCTGTTCAACTGAATGCTTGAACAATACATCTAACGGAATCTGCGTTGGCTGGGATGTCTGAAGAAAAACAGAGAAGAACCATTCCGACAGCGGTAGTTCCAGCGCGTGCAGCCTGCGGTAGGCGTTGCGGACTATTTCGGTGACAGCAAATTCCACCAGTGATGGTGGATCATGATCAATGTTTTTTATTGCCGGAGATTTCAGCACCAGTTCCAACCGGAGCACGTCACCGCAACGCCATAGCCCGTCTGGCGCAGTATCATCCTGCACTGGAACCGCGCACCGATCACTCAGCAAGGTTTCCAACCGACTGAGAGCTTCTTGACCGTCTTCATAGGGGAACAAGAGACAATGCTGCCGCATGATATTATCAAGCGCTAATGACCTCAGCCTTGGATGCCATCGGACAAGAAAACCCACAACCGATCCATCGAGAACCGGAGGAGTTCCAAGGTCACCATGGGACAACTTTACAGGAGTAACCGATGTCCCGATGTCCAGGATAGCCAGGCCGTCGAATTTCATGTGATGTCGCATTTCAGTCACCCTTGGCAGAAATGGAGCGTTCTTGCTGCTTTGACTGACGGTAATTTTGATAACTCTCCGTTGCTGCGGTCCATGCTTCCTTGTCGCATCTTTGTAGGATTTTTCTCAACTGCTGCGGTGACAATCCAACAACACCGTAAAAAATCGCCACATACTCGGCCAGCTCGGATAACGGTGATCCATTGCTGTACAATGAAATCAAATGTGTCCTGAACGCGCGATCCTTAAATTTGATTAGTACGGTTATGGGCACGTTCGTGTTCCGCGATCTCTGCTTTAAAACCTGATACTCTCTGAATTTCTCTTCGTATGCTGCCATCGTCTCGCCCCTATAAGTGCGTGTTCTAAGGCCTGCTGCGTCAATGGCTCGGATGGTCGGCGTGGATGACCGGTCCCGGACTGATCCCGCAGGGAATTGCTGTCTTGATAAGGGGTAGACTGAAGCTCAAGCATGGTTTCCATCATTTGCAGCATATTATCGACAGATTTGGTAGCTGGTCCCACACGGGCAGACATCGATTGCGCTTGTCTGGCGCAGTATGATTGTAGCCGTGGACTTGTTGCTGTTGAGGACAGTGTCATCATGAATCGTGGATTTCGTCGTTGCTCAACTGATCCTTGGGCATTGAGCCAGCGGCGCTCTTTGGTATTGATACTGCCGGGAGTACCTTGATCGACCTGGTAGCCGAAGTTAGTCAATTCCCTGGCAACAGTAGCTTTCATAATATTTGTAATTCCGAGCCTGAACGGCTCCTGAATGGCTCCGTAGCCACCGTTGCGGTATGAGAAAAGCCCTTGCAGGTGGTTGTGGGCCATTCCACGGTTCGATGTTCGATGCAGGACCATGCTCACGGGTATGTGCCGTGGGAAATCTTTGAGGACATTTTTCACCAATTGGTGCACCTGAGCGTCGCTAATGCCGTTCGGTAAATTTATGACAAACTGCCGCGCTGTCACTTTAGCATTGTGGTGAATCATGCTGCCTGGCGTGGCACGCTCGGATTGGAACCGCTCGTAGATTCCGCGCCAATGTGCGACAAGGGCGGCGTTATCGTGTTTGCATTCCTTCGGCAAACCCTTGGTCCAAATCTGCGGCTGTTCGTCTGCGTTCAATTGGTGTCCGTCGATGAGGTAAGCCAGGTGTCTTGATGGATCACCAGTCATGCTGACGTGGTTCACCCAGAGTTTAGCGATTCTGTTGGTAGCCATGGTTGAAGGTGCTCAACTGAAAAGATTCGTGTTAACAGCCCCTTACAGGTTGTTGGCTCAACCTGGTAATGGGCCAAGCCGACCGACAGAGTTTGCCAGTAGTGATCAAACTCTTTAGGGGATTCGGCCGACGGTATTTCAGTGCCTGAAATTGGAAATATCTGGAAACGAAATAGAGGAGAGAAAATGAGGAGAAAATGAATCAACAGCCGATATCTTGAATCATACCGGCTGCCAAGCTGTCAGTTTTGCGCGTTAGCTTCCTGAATAGTTTTCATGATTTCTTGTACGATTTCATCGAGCGCTATTAATGGTCCGAGAGGATCACGCCCCCAGACGACACCATATGGTGTAACAGCGACAATTTCCGCTGCTTCTATCGCAGCATAGGCAAAATCGCTGGACACGACCCACCATTCATAATCAGCAGGTTTTTTGTCCGGTTCGCCCAAGGTTTCAATTACTGCATTTATTTCTGTTGCTAATTCCGTTTGTTCATCACATTCACGCATGACCCGACTGGTCACGTTGTACAGAATATGACTTTTTACGGCAGTCGATAATTTGAAAAATGTCATAAATAATACCTCGGCAGAGTTTGAATGTTGCTTCCGTGCGCAACAGGTCCGCACACAAAAGATTGTTGATAATATCTGATAAGCTAAAGACGTCAATTTGTTGTTTTATCGAAATAAAATTCAAAAATTTGAATGAAAAAATCTGACAAAGGACCGGCCACTTTAACTCAGCAGCCAGTTCGTTGATGGATCGATCAAACAGCGTGCATTGCCGTAAAGATGTCCTGAACATTGAGATCCTGGTAAACCGGTTGACCACAGGTTTGCCGTCCCCAAAGAGTACCGAGAGGCGTTTCGACAATTACCTCACCAGCGGTTAGTGCCGCTATTCCGAAACCTTTATCAACTCGCCACCATTGAAAAATGCTCGGCACGTCCCATGTATCGCTGTTTTCGTGGATCGTCTTCTCGATGATGTCAGCAATGCATGATTGCTCCATGTATTCGTTGAAAATCTGATCGGATACGTCGTCCCAGATATGCCGGTCGGCAGTAGCTTCAAGTTGAAATCTGTCCATGAGTATTATCTCCAATTGAATTGAATTTTTGGATTTCCGTGCGGAACACGACCGCGCGGATGGTGGCTGATAATATCAGGTAAGCAGAAGATCTATATGTTACTGAAACTGGATAAAAAATTGAATATTTTTACAATTATTGCCGAGGCTTATCGTTCGCAATAATCTCCTGAGGCACATGACATCTTTACCGAGCGGATGTTATACGACTCCGAAAAATGCGTCTGGCAAACGATATAATTTCAGCGTGATACAAAAGTTACAGTTCGCTGTATTTTATAGTAGAGATGTTTCGTAGAAGACTCACCGATTCAAAAACTCTGGGGTGAGATTGCTGTGACGGAACAATTTCTCGGAGGGGCATAGCCTCATTGACGGTCGGAGGTCATGCGACTGTGAAGCAGCATGTTAAATTGTCGTTAAATTTAATGGTGTTACGGGCCTTGTATTATCCTGTATTATATATTGGATCGATAAGTTCCGTTCACGGATTAACGCCGCCCAGCCCAGCCCTTTCGCTCGAACTGCCTTGCCACGGTGATCATTAATCAGTATAAAAAGAGTTGTTGTTATAAAGAGATACTCATAACGAGAGCCCGCCTCGCGCGCTCCACAAAACATAGGAATCCATGTTCGAACAAGCCTTCAAAAATATCGACGATGCCCTCCGCAAAGAAGCCGGATGTGCCAGTGAGTTAGACTATGCCGAACAGACCTCCTGGTTGCTGTTCCTTAAATACTTGGACAGTCTTGAGCAGGACAAGTCGATGGAAGCCGCTATGGAAGGAAAACAGTATTCCTTTATCCTCGATGAGCCGTACCGCTGGGAAAGCTGGGCCGCTCCGAAAAACGGCGACGGTAAGCTCGACCACAACAAGGCCATGGTCGGCGATGACCTGCGGGACTTCGTAGACCGCAAGCTGTTCCCCTATCTGCACGGATTCAAGCAAAAGGCCACCGGACCGAACACCATTGAATACAAAATTGGCCAGATCTTCGGCGAAATAAAAAACAAGATCCACAGCGGTTACATTCTGCGCGACATCATCGACCACATCGACGAACTGCGTTTCCGCTCCCAGACCGAGAAGCATGAACTATCTCACCTCTACGAAGCCAAAATCAAAAACATGGGGAACGCCGGTAGGAACGGCGGAGAATATTACACCCCGCGTCCGCTTATCCGCGCCATCGTTCAGGTGGTAAAGCCGGAGATCGGCCAGCGTATCTATGACGGTGCGGTTGGATCGGCAGGCTTTTTGTGTGAAGCGTTCGACTATCTCAAGTCGCAGCCAAACCTGACGACCTCCGACCTGAAAACGCTGCAAGAGCGCACTTTCTACGGCAAGGAAAAGAAGTCACTGGCCTACGTTATCGCCATCATGAATATGATTTTGCATGGCATCGAAGCGCCGAACATCATCCACACCAACACCTTAACGGAAAATCTGGCCGACGTTCAGGAGAAGGATCGGTATGACATCGTGCTAGCCAATCCGCCTTTCGGCGGCAAGGAGCGCAAGGAGGTCCAGCAGAACTTTCCGATCCGCACTGGGGAAACTGCATTCCTCTTTCTGCAGCACTTTATCAAGATGCTCAGGGCCGGTGGTCGGGGTGGCGTGGTTATCAAAAACACTTTTCTATCGAACACTGACAATGCCTCGGTGAGCCTACGGAAACTCTTGCTGGAAAGCTGCAATCTGCATACCGTGCTCGACTGTCCCGGTGGTACGTTTCAGGGTGCGGGTGTGAAAACGGTTGTGCTGTTTTTCGAGAAAGGCTCGCCGACACGCAAGGTCTGGTACTACCAGTTGGACCCCGGCCGCAACATGGGTAAAACCAACCCGCTCAACGATGAAGACCTGACCGAGTTCATCGAATTGCAAAAGACTTTTGCTGACTCGCCCAAGAGCTGGAGCGTGGATGTTGCCGGTATTGACCAGGCTACATTTGATCTGTCAGTGAAGAATCCAAATGGCGGTGAAGAAGTTGTGCATCGTAGCCCGCTAGATATTATGGACGAGATTGCGGCGTTGGATGCGCAAAGCGCCGCGATCTTGGCTGGAATTCGCAGCTTACTGACTGCTAATAAAGGAGACAAGAGCCATGCCTGAAGATATTCGCTGGCAACAGCGTTTCAACAACTACCTCCGAGCACTGAGAACAATGACGGATGCTGTGGCATTGGCTGAAGAACGTGATCTTTCCAACCTGGAGGAGCAAGGACTCATCCAGGGTTTTGAGTTCACACACGAGTTGGCATGGAATCTCCTGAAGGACTATCTGGAATATCAGGGCATCACAAACTTGATAGGGTCGAGAGACGCAAGCCGTAAAGCCTTCGAAAACGGCCTAGTAGAGGATGGTGAGGTCTGGATGGATATGATCAAAGCTCGCAACAGCAGTTCCCATACATACAACATAGAGACTGCTGAAGAAATTGCCGGGGATATCCTGACGCGCTTTTATCCAGCATTTGAACAACTCGCCCGAAAATTTACGTCGTTGTCGGAACAAGCTGGGAACGAATAATGCGCTTCGGTCTCAGCGAACAAACTATTGAAAAAATATGCGGTGTGTTTGCCAAGCATTCGGCTATCGACAAGGCCGTACTGTATGGATCGCGAGCTAAGGGTAATTTCCGGCCTGGTTCTGATATCGATTTGAGCCTCCACGGTACTGGGATTTCCTTAAAGGAACTCGGCAAGATAGACTCCGAGGTGGATGACCTACTGCTCCCTTACAGCGTTGACCTGCTGATTTTCGATGACCTTGATCACGCCAAATTGCGCGACCACATTGAAAGGGTCGGTGTTATTTTCTATCAACGGCGAAATACAACTCAGGACAAAGCCGCTTTCGGGGCGGTGGGATGGTATACTGAAAAATTGGGAGAAGTGTGCGCCTTTTTGAATCGTGGTATCTCTCCGAAATATATTGAGGAAGGTGGCGTCTGTGTTCTCAACCAGAAATGCATACGTGACCATCGTATCAGCTATGAACAGGCTCGAAGACATGACATGGAGGCCAAGGCTGTCAGCGATGCGCGCTTCATTCAACTTGGTGACGTCCTGGTCAATTCAACAGGAACCGGAACGTTAGGACGTGTAGCGCAAGTTCGCGAACTCCCTCCCGAGCTGACTACAGTGGATTCCCATGTTACTATTGTTCGCCCCAAGCCGAACAAATTTTTTCCGGATTTCTTCGGCTACATGCTCATCGTAATTGAAGAGGCCATCAAGGAAGCCGGTGAAGGTTGTGGAGGCCAAACCGAACTTTCCCGCTCTGTTCTGGCAGATAACTTTTCAGTTAGATTTCCGGCCTCCGTATCCGACCAGAAGCGAATTGCCAATATTCTCGATGAAGCGTTTGGTGGCATTGATGCCGCTAAAGCCAACGCCGAGGAGAACCTCCAAAACGCCCGTGCCCTTTTTGAAAGCCATCTGCAATCTATATTCACCCAGCGAGGACATGGATGGGAATACAAATCACTGTCTAAAATTGCCAAAGATTTTGGCCGGGGGAAATCCAAACACCGACCACGGAACGAGCCAAAATTGTATAATGGAGATTACCCTTTCATTCAAACGGGCGACATCAGCAATGCGGCTCATTGGATAACTAGCTACTCGCAAACATATAGCGAGATGGGCTTGGCTCAGAGCAAGTTATGGCCTAGAGGAACGGTTTGCATTGCCATCGTTGGGGCGAATGTTGGAGAAACAGCGATACTTGATTTTGACGCTTGTTTCCCCGATAGCGTTATCGGAATTGTCACTAATGATCAACTCGCCGTTAACGAATATGTAGATTATTTACTTCAATCTTTTAAAGCTCTTCTGAAGGAAAAGGGGAAAGGAACCGCTCGTGACAATATCAACCTTGGAACATTCGATAGTCAAAAGTTTCCATTTCCGAAGGTTGACGAGCAAAAAAAGATTGTTTCCATACTAAACAAATTGGCCGACGAAACCCAACGCCTCGAATCCATCTATCAACAGAAACTCGCTGCCCTTGACGCATTGAAAAAATCACTCCTCGACCAAGCCTTCACCGGTCAGCTCTAGGACATAATCATGATCAAAGCCGAAACTATTTCAGAAGACTCAATAGTCGATCCGTTTCTCGAGTTGCTCAATCTAATTAGTTTGATGGATGAAGGCTTAAGTGCTGATGATGTTCTAATTGGACTGCTTGACCATGGTCTGTTCGCGGAAAAGGTGCCACCTTGTTTCACCTCCAATGGCCTCTCAGTTATCGCTGAAGTTTTCTTAGGTGACCTCCTGGACGAGGATGAAGAAAATAAATTAAAGAAGAATATTGATAAAACGTCCCATGATTACGTTCGCTACGAAGCGCTGCGGGACATCAACATTCCCAGACATCTTGGTATTCCGCACCCGGAAAGTTATTCGGTTCAAGCCTTGGCGATCAAGAAAAGTTGGGATGCGATTAAGGATCACTGCGCTAAACCAACCCCCTCGGTCAGTAGGATCTATGTCAGGCATGTTGGTGACGGTTGCATCTTTAAAATGAACTACAAAGGCGATGAACGTTATCAACTTGAAGAGGATGAGATTCAATGGATAGCAGGTGCACAATTTGTGGTTAAGGCAGATGTTGCTGCGTGTTTCCCGAGTATCTATACACATTCAATACCATGGGCGCTTCATGGAAAAGAAATCGCAAAGAAAAACCACAGTTTGAAAAACCTTACTGGCAATCTTCTGGACAAATGCAGTCAGAATACTAGAGACAAACAGACGAACGGATTGTTGATCGGCCCTCATGCATCTAATATCATTTCAGAACTTATTTTGACCAGCATAGATACGATGTTACTGGCAAAGGGATACACTAAGCTCAAGCGCTACATTGATGACTATGAGTTTTATGCGAACTCCTACTCTCAAGCCGAGCAATTTCTCAAAGACTTGGGTCTGAATCTGCGTGCATACGAAATGTCGCTTAATGAGAAGAAGACACTAATCCTTCCTCTCCCGAGGCCAAGTGCAGAAAACTGGATACAAGAGCTAAAGCGTTTTGTCTTCCCGAAAGGCGATGCTATGAGTTTTTCGACGGTACGGTCCTTCCTTGACTTGGCTTTGGAGAACGCTCAAAAAGCTGGGACTTCGGCACCGCTAAACTATGCAATTAAGATGTTGGCAGACAGTCGAGGTGAAAGGCCGCTGAATTCGAGAGCACAACGCCTTTATACTCAGGAAGCTATTAACCTCGCCCTTTCGTATCCATACCTCGCACCTATCCTTGAAAAATTTGTATTTGAAAAATACAGATATGATGGAACTACAGCAAAGATCGGCGAGTTTTCAGCAGCGCTCGTTCGTTTAGGTATTCGAAAATTATATCCAGACGCGATTTCCCACGCTCTCTATTACGCACTGAAGTATGAAATTGCACTTTTGGTGTCAGAAGATGAATTGTTGGAAATCCTGAAAATCGACGATTGCCTTACCAATGTTTTACTTTTGGAGTACGCCGCTAAGCACGACCTGAAGAAAGTGCAGAAAGCTATCAAAAAGCGCGCGACTGAACTCAAATCAAGTGACTCAAGTGATAAGGACAAACATTGGCTCTTTATTTATCAAACATGGACGGAAAGTGAGTTAAAAGGGAACAAGCAGTCTTTCCTAGCCAAGTTGAAAAAACTAGGATTTCAGTTCATCGTCTTTCCGACAACCTGATACTGTGAATCCTGTGGGCAAGGATATGAGGCGTTCTGATCAGGACTCACAACTTCAAGGATTAATCTATTTCCCATGAACGAAGCTGAAACCCGAGCCGAACACATCGACCCTGCTCTGAAAGCTGCTGGCTGGGGTGTTGTCGATGGCAGCCGCATCCGGCGCGAATATCCAATCACTCTTGGACGGATTGAGGGACACGGCAAACGTGGCAAGGCACTCACCGCCGATTATGTACTGGAGTATCGCAACACCAAGTTGGCTGTGATCGAAGCAAAACCATGGAGCAAGCTGCTGACCGAAGGCGTCGGACAAGCCAAGGACTATGCTGGCAAACTGGCCATACGTTTCACCTACTCCACCAACGGGCAGAGCATCTACAGTATCGACATGGACACCGGTACCGAAGACGAACTGCTGCAGTATCCGACCCCAGATGAACTCTGGAACCGTACCTTTGCCATCCAGAACAAATGGCGTGATCGCTTTGCCGCCGTACCATTCGAGGATCGAGGTGGTTACTTCCAGGGGCGCTACTATCAAGACATTGCTATAGAACGAGTGCTGGAGGCCATCGCCTCCAACCACCAGCCGCGCATCCTGCTTACGCTCGCGACCGGCACGGGCAAGACCTTCATTGCGTTCCAGGTCGCCTGGAAACTCTTTAATAGTCGCTGGAACCTGACCGACTGGACAGCCGAGCACGAGCCAACCCGACGACCGCGCATCCTATTCCTCGCCGACCGGAACATTTTAGCCGACCAAGCATACAATGCCTTTTCAGCATTCCCCGAAGACGCGCTGGTGCGGATTGAGCCTGACGAGATCAAAAAGAAAGGCAAGGTTCCCAAGAACGGCAGCATCTTTTTCACCATTTTCCAGACATTCATGAGCGGTCCACCAAAGGACGGCCACCCCAGCCCATACTTCGGCGAGTATCCACCGGATTTTTTCGACTTCATTGTCATCGATGAGTGCCACCGTGGCGGTGCTAACGATGAGAGCAACTGGCGCGAGATCCTCAATTACTTTGCGCCAGCCGTACAACTCGGATTGACCGCTACTCCCAAACGGAAAGACAATGTAGACACCTACGCCTATTTCGGCGAACCGGTTTATATCTATTCACTGAAGGACGGAATCAACGACGGTTACCTGACTCCGTTCAAAGTTAAACAGATTTCCACCACCCTGGACGATTACATTTACACCGCCGATGATACCGTTGTTCAAGGCGAGGTCGAGGTCGGCAAGCTATATGAAGAAGCTGATTTCAACAAGATCATTGAGATCAAGGAAAGGGAACGAAAACGGGTCGAAATATTCATGTCACTGATAGACCAGCGAGAAAAGACGCTGGTGTTCTGCGCCACTCAAGACCACGCGCTGGCCGTGCGGGACCTCATCAACCAGATGAAAACCAGCACCGATCCGAATTACTGCCAACGGGTGACGGCTAATGACGGCGAGCGGGGGAACAAGCACCTGCGAGATTTCCAGGATAATGAAAGAACCATTCCGACGATCTTGACCACATCGCAAAAACTTTCTACCGGTGTCGATGCTCGCAACATCCGCAACATTGTACTGATGCGACCGATCAATTCCATGATCGAATTCAAGCAGATCATCGGGCGTGGTACCCGGCTGTATGATGGTAAGGATTATTTCACTATCTATGATTTCGTTAAGGCATACCACAATTTCAGCGATCCAGAATGGGACGGAGAACCTCCACCACCTGAAACGGAAATCTGCCCAAAATGTGGTTGTGATCCATGCGCGTGTATAAAACTGCCGCCATTACCATGCAAGGTTTGCGGACAACGCCCCTGTGAATGTCCGAAACCGTTGACTGATCCTTGTTTAAAATGCTGCCAGAGTCCATGTGTGTGCAACAAAGTGAAGGTCAAACTTGCGGATGGCAAGGAACGCACCATCCAGCACATGATATCAACCAGTTTCTGGCATCCAGACGGCACCCCCATGTCTGCGCAGCAGTTCATGGAAGCTCTTCTTGGGAAACTGCCGGAGTTGTTCAAAGATGAAGCTGAACTGAGATCCATATGGAGCTTGCCGGATACTCGTCGAAAATTGCTGGAAGGACTGGCCGAAAAAGGTTTCGGCAAAGACCAACTTGCCGAGATGCAGAAAATTATCGATGCAGAGAAAAGCGACCTGTTCGATGTGCTGGCCCATGTAGCCTATGCCCTGCCACCGCTTTCCCGTGAAGAAAGAGCCGCCAAGGCTATGGTTCTCATCACCCAACATTTTAATACCAAGCAGCAGGTTTTTCTTAACTTTGTACTGTCGCATTATGTGACCATCGGCGTGGAAGAACTTGACCAAGCCAAGCTGACCCCCTTATTGAAGCTCAAGTACCATGACTCGATTGCTGATGCTGTCGCCGATTTGGGCAAGCCGGAAGAGATCGGAACGGTGTTCACTGGATTCCAGAAGTATCTGTACCAACAGCAACCAGCCGTTGCATGACCGGCTAGCGAGGCTGGGCGGACTCTTATGCTTCATGTTATTTGACAACCCGTCACACGGAGACCGGACAGGATGATAATTGAGTACCTCACAGCCATACTCGCTTTTATCACAGCAATTTATGCTTACCTGACCTATCGGATGGCTAAGGCTAGTGAGGCTTCCGTGGAGGCTATGCGTGATCAATCGGATGCGATGCTGCGTCCATATATTACCATTGCACCTTTTATTAGATCCCACACACCGTTTTTATATCTCCGAGTTAAAAATATCGGTCGAACGGGTGCGCAGAATCTACGACTCGATCTCGATCGGGATTTTTTTCAGTTTGGTGAAAAGGATAATGCGGACAAAAATCTCAGAACCATGAATGCATTTTCAGTCCCCATCGACAGTTTTCCACCGGAGGCTGAATTGATTTTTGCTCTCGGACCGGGCTGGGTACTTTTCAGGGAGAATTCACAATCCGATGTGTCGCCCACACAATTCAATGTTACAGCTGCCTATGAATTTCTAGGCAAGAAAGTTGAAGAAGTGAACCGAATTGATCTCCGGCCCTATACAGGCTCTGAAGGGGAACGAAATCCGGTTGTTGAAGAACTTGAGCGACTCAGGAAAGTCTTGGAAGTAAAACAGGAGTCTTAACAAAAATACCCCCGGTCGCGATTAATAACTCAACTTCAGATACGCCTCTTTAATTTCCTCCGGCTGTACTCCAAGATAATCCAAGGTCTGCCGCTGGCTGGAATGGTTGAACATGACCATAAGCTCTGGCACGCTCGTATTCAGCCGCACCCTCTGATGGTAACCCCACGTTTTCCTCATCGAATGCGCCGCATAATTCCCGGTCAGGTTCACCATCTCACACCAGTTTTTAACCATCCGTGACAATGTGGGCACAGTCAACCTCCCCCTTTGGCCTACAAACAGCGGCTCGTGATCCGACAGAGCTCGGTCACCGCCCTCCCTTGCTGCCAGTAACTTTCCGATCGCGTCGGCAATTTCTGCATTGGCTGTGATCCGCCGCTGTTTCCCGGTTTTTTTCTCTTTCAAAACAATGTCACCACCCACATCTAGGCCCCTCACATGACCGACGGTCAGCGCCAAGATGTCTGATGCTCTCAGGTTTGTATTGACCCCCACCACAAAAATAGCAAGGTCACGAGGGGATTGTCCAAGCATTCTCTTGATTGCTCGGATGTCCCTGACCGCGCGTATTGGTTCCACCTTCATTCCCATGACCTCCTGCCGAAGATAGTAAACTGGATAAGTTCCTTACCAAGCTACTAGCAAAAAGATCCCAGTGCCGGAACACCGGTTTCATTGACTCTGGCAACTCGGTTTGCCAGGCTTTGCAAGGTATGGCTCAATAATTTTAATAAAGATTTTGCCGACTTGCGGGAAGGATGAATGGTGGTATAAATAGAAAGTCATATAGCCTCTCCACCCTGATGAGGCTATATGACTTTCTGCAGCAAGGCTAAGACTATACCGCTAACATGGTAACATCCAGGGACAAGGAACCCCCATGCGATTAAAAATTCGCTGGACCGTTTGATTATCCGGAAGAGCGTTCAAGTTGTCATCGCAAGACCATAACAAACCGAACGGATGCTCAAAAATCTTGTCGCCATCACCTTCGGCTTTTGCGGCTTGAGCAAAATCCGTGGACACGATGTACCAATGACGCGGTGTTTCAGTAACAGTGTCCGGAATAAAAATCCCGTCTTTAACTGTCATTGATTGATAAGCACTCCCCAGTTCAACCAAATAACTAGGAATGAGAATACTAACAGCTCTAATATATGAAGCTGAAATCCGTTGGGTTACATAGGATTCTAGATGGGAAAAAGGGCTTTGATCGTAATCGAGATCATTTACCTCCCCATAAGACGGGTCCTGGATCATTGGCGAGTAACCTGCGCCACCACACGACGGCAAGCCGGTAGCATTGATATCAACGGATATTCGGTTTAGTTCTGATCCGATATTCACGACATCTTCCAAAAAATCTAACAGTGGTTTACTGTCGGCTGATGCCATGAAATGCACGTCAACCTTTGGAGGTGGAGTGGTTTTCGGGTCTCTCATTTTAAATTCGATGTTACATCCAAGGTCTGGATGCTCAAGCACAAACGCAGCCTCCAACCGGAAGATTAAATTTCTGAACTCGTCGACAGCCTCCTCCACACAATCGAGGAGGTCAAAGCGGCAGACTTCAACGGGGCCATAATAAACAGCAAAAGTACGATAATCCATGTCACTTCTCCAATAATGGAAGGTTGAAAGAAACGACGTGCTTAGCGTCGCTGGTTACAGTGTCGTTTGTACGAAATGAGTTGGATGGTTTCTGATTTCCACTAAGAACACCGTGGTTTTTCAGGTCCTCAAGCATGTCGATATATTCCTGGCTGGTCATTCGTGGCTTTGCGGCCAGGATCAGTTGCCGGTATTCATCAGCAGAATACAGAGGGCGCGTCTGGAACCGAACGTGCTCAAAGGTATAGTTGTTGGTAGTTGGGTCATCAGATGGACCATAGGAAAAGATTGTGGTCTCTGGTTCAATAGTCTCGACAAGGGGCACCCGCTTAAAATCGTATGTCGTATTAACGGAAGTGGTCCGAAGGTATTTCCGTGGGAATATTTGCCGGTTAATGACCGCCTCATATTCATCATGGAGTTTCCGGTGATCCTCAATCAATTGCTGCAGCGTGTTTGCTTTGAGTGATCCGGTGGCGATGAAATTGGTAACGCACTCATGCTCAAAATCGGCAAAGGATTCCCCGAAACCAGCGGCCTGTTTGCTAAAAATCGTCCGTAAATGCTCAGTGCTGATCCCAACGGAAATACGGAGCCGTGATTGCCCATTCCGGTTGAGTTTCAATTTGACCTGCAGATCCTTGCGTCTGGTTTCCTGGTCCCGATACTGGTCATCTAAATCGGAAAACGACTGGAAATTGATGGACCGCAGTTCACCAGTAATCAGACCGATCATGAAATCATGGACCTGCCGCGCGCCCATTCGACCTGGTTCCAATAGGTCCGGTGCCTTATCGACTTTCATACCCATTGCGGCCATTTTGGCGGTCGGGACAGCGATAGGGACATCGTCCTTCACGCGTCTCCCAACCATGAACTCGCCTTGGGATCTGAGAAAGAGCCCTTGGTCCGCTATGAAATCCCGTTGGACGAATTTATAGCCGAACTCGTCCAGTTTCTTTTGGATCATATCGGTGACGGGACCAGTCTTAATCAGATCATGTCCGGCGATCACCACGGCGTCTGTAGCGATAAAATACCAGTCGTTACAGTTAATTAGCTCGCCGATCACGGCCAAACATACTGCGGTCATCAGCGCAGCAAGTGGCGGACACGATACTGCCGACATCCCCTCAACGTCATTAGGGTCCTCACGCAGGTTGGCGACGTTTTGCGCCGTCTTACCGTAACTCATCGAAATAATTGGTTTAATAATGTTATACGGATCATCCCTACGGAGTTCCATCAGCCTCCCCATGTGATCTGAAAGTTCATGTGAATCAAGCCGCTCGAATTCAACGATTGAATGAACAATGAGCTCGTCAAGCATTCCCTGGGTATAGGCAACAAAGAAGACTGGCCACATTATGTGACCCGACCCGCACATTGGAAAAATCATCGTTTCGGTCTTTTCGCCTTGGTATCTCCGACCTTCAGCCTTCACCGGGAAGATTGGCTCGAAACCATCTTTGACCCGCCATGAGCAATACACGCCGACAGCCTGGAAAGGGCCATCCTTCACCAGTACCGCGATCCGCCCCATACAGGCGGCTCCCGTTGTTGTCATGCAACGCTGAAAATCGTAATCGCAGAGCATCATCAAAAGCGCTGTGGGAAACGCTGATCGTAAATCCCAGTAAATTGCCGGACCGTAAACGCCCACGACACGGGATTCGACACGACCGCCATAATAGAACGGCAGGAAACTGATGACTCCTGGTGTTGGCACCAATAAATTTATGGTTTTGGACAACTCCGCCTGATATTTACCCTCGTAGAAAGCTGCGAGAGTTGACACAGTGTTTAGTTGCAAAGCCCCAGGTAACGCTGTCTCACGCGCCAGCAAGTACGCTGCATACTCCTCGAAGGTCTCTGGATAGTGATCGAGTTCCTCCTTAAACATAGATTTAATAAACCCCTGGACGGTTAACCGTTTGTTGCCCGCTGGGAACATTTTCAAGTGCTGACCGAGAAATGGCTTCCAGACAGCTTTCGGTACACGCATTGGCAGTCCCGTCCTGTCGCTGATCTGTTGCGGAGCCCCTGTAGCAATCTTTGTGTAGATACCTTGCAAAACGATCTTGAAGTGGTTTTCCGCATATTTCGCCATACGAGTCGCTATCTGCCCGCCGACGAACGGCGAAAGGAGCCTGTAACGGAATAAAAAAGTCTGAGCTGTTATAATCGCGTCACGGGCGGCATATTCCACAAAACGCCGTGGGTACTCCAGCCACAGTTCATCCATTTTAGAGATAGAATCGTTATCGATTTTTGGTATGCCAGTTTCATCACCAGCCTTTGCAAGGCTGCCTGGACTCACTGCTATCGAATCGGCAAAACAAATTTTTATAGTCTTGCCTTTGGCAATGGTACCAGAACGGAATCTGACGGAACTTTTAACAGGCAAGCCCGCTGGTCGTTTGCTAGATGCCCGTGACCGCTTACGAGGTTGCATGCGGTTGTCGACATCGACGTCATCAACAAATTTTCTGCCTAACAGTGTCTGCGGAGTAAAATTCCGTCGATGGCGCAACACGGTATCGCCTCCCCAGGTTTTTTCACTGACCGGAATGATCATGCGCTCAAAGCTGTACGGCTCACCATCCGCGCCTATTTTCTCAATCTTGTCATACGACGGAATAAGGAGGCCGCCTTCGATCAATGAGAAGTGCGCGACCAAGTAGACCTTTGTGATAGGCACTTTTCTAACTACTAATTTGCCGGTTTTTATTTTTGATTTGTATACCACCATAGAGTCAGGAATAGCGTTAGCGAGCAGGTGCCTAACAAAGGCGTTCTGCGTGAACCGGAGGTCAGTAACGATCACCACGCAAATATGTTCGATCCCAAGGGATAGATAGATTTGGTGCGACACCATCTGGATGCTCTCGGTGATTTCACCGCTCCGCATGTCATCAGTGATTTCCCGTTCAACAGTCACGAACTCCGTATCGTAGCCAATGACAGCATGAGCAGCGTTGTACCCAGCGCATTGGAACGGGAGCGCTAACTGGTCAGGGGTAGCAAGGGCATTCATCTGTCCGCTCGACATGTGGTCGACATACGTCAGATCGTGACGGAAGTGAAAACCGGTATCATGCTGCTCAAGTGTATAGACTGGGCATCCAGTAATGCACTTTGGGAGCAATGCCATAAACCGTCCAAGCTTTCCGGCCTTATGGCTGATGTCAGAACACCTCTCAAACGATAAGAGTTTCGGCGCTGCAGCAATTAGCTCTGCAGGCACTGGCTGCAATGGATGTGCTTCGATGTACTCTTGAAGCACATGGTCAAACTGGTGCTGGCTGTACGGATCGAGAAAAGTGCGTTGTTTGTAACGAGATTTCATACTGGGGTTCTCCTAGAGGTTTCACCGGAAACCGTTGATATTCCGTGGAGAAAACAGGTATGGATCTGAGAGGAAGTTAACCTCAATCTAACGATGAGGCTATGTGGCTCCCAAATTTTCCGGAACCGTTGAAGGCCGAGGTCTCCGCTCAACAGGTTTTTGATACCTATTTTTCCGTTTCTATCTATTCCTCTTAGGGCTGACCCATAGATGCCCGATCTTTTAGCTGGTTTTAGTTATTTTTGAACCAAAGTAACGATTAACTCTCTGTTATTTCAACAAATAAAATTTTCCACTTAGCCTCGTCGACAAGTTGCAGCTCCCGTAAAAACTGACTATTTATATAAATTAAAAGTTTGCAGCTAATTTTGTAATCTTTGATAAGGCTAGCTGGCTATCGCTGGGGGGCAAGATGACAACAATCGATTTGGAAAATCTGATGAATGCTGTTCGATTTGGTTCTGCACAGCCAACCGATATCGTCTGCCCTCAATGCCGGACTTCAGGCAAAGTTCATCGTTTGGCGAGTGGTGTTTACGAATGCAGCAATATAAACAAGTGCAAGACAGTAAAATACGGCGAGGGGTGTCGGTTCAAAGTGTCAGCCGATTTGTTGCAAAGGACACAGAAGGTTCCGACATGTACTCGGTGTGGAGATATTGATAAGGTTAGAAATCTGGGTGATGAAGACTATGTGTGCGGTAGTGAACGCTGTCGCTCGCGGACGCCGACTGGAGGTTACAAATTTACAGCAACCACTCAAACTCTTTTGCATGGGGTAAGCAATATTGAGGAATACTTCAAAGCCGCTGAATTGATTTTTAACCATATCACAGCGTCAGAACAATACTGTACGAAGAAGGTGGGTTCGGGCAAGCTAATGGCGGCTTGCAATATAAACAATCGAGTATCTGCTAATCGCATACGGTCGACTATCTACCATGCTATGCAGCCCGGAGTATTGAAACAAGGGTTAGAAACACGCGAACGGTGCGGGCTGGGGTGCTTTGAATTTGGTACTGATGGGATCAAAGGAACGGTAAGGAACGTGAAAATTTTCATACTGTGCGACATGACAGCGGCTGATTTTTGGCCAACAACTATTCACAGAAAAAACCATCCGACGCGTTTTACAAAAAAGCTACGGCCAACCACATTTCACCCCTCACAAATTCGGCTAGCATTTTATGATATAGATGACGATCACGGATTTGTATTCAGGACTCATTTCTTGCCTGCTTCAGTGAGAACCATCGACGAAAAATATATCCGGCCGAAATTTATGTTTTTCACACCAAAAAAAGACGAATTTAATTATTACACTGGGTCAACTGAAGAATATACCGGCTTCACCTACTCATCATTTAAACACTGGCTCTACCCGAATTATAGAGAATTAACCGGTATGGTAAAATGCATTGACGAGGAAAAGCGCAAACTGGGCGATGCACTTAAAATCCAGAAAATATCCTATAAAGACCTTGGGTATTTTCTTTGTGAGTATGTCTTCAAGCGGAACATTGAGCTGAAGAAAGAAACTCCTACCGTTGAACATCTCTACCAGGGGCTGCTCACTCCAATGCTGCCGGAAGGGTTGCATATCAGAAAAGATCTGGCTCCTGGTGTAGGCTTTCCAAATTCCGACAACGTTATTGAACCTGACTCCGATGAAATGCCAAACGACGAACTCGTCGGTGCCTCTTGAAAACAGTACATTTTTTTTTGCATGAAAACCGAGAGGAGCATGACCTCTTTTGATCCAAGATGCTATGACACTCTGGAGAGTATCTGGTTATCAGACGCCGTCTTCAGCGATCTCTTTTTCCTGAATTTCCGTTCGTTTTCGTGTACTAATGACATTGCCTCGTTTAATCTTTGTGCACAAGCTTGTGCACATTGAGAAAATGCGCTGCAAAAAAAATGAAAAATGGTCACCACCCACCGCCTGTGCCGAACGGATACGGCCAATCCCACCCTTCCCACCTTTAGCATCACCAGGGGCAACGATTGGCTAGCATATTCGTCGACGCAGTGCCGAAGTGGCGGAATTGGTAGACGCGCTAGGTTCAGGGTCTAGTGGGCGTACGCTCGTGGAAGTTCGAGTCTTCTCTTCGGCACCAATGAAAAAATCAAGGCTTTATCCCACAATCAAAGGGATAAAGCCTTTTTTTTACCCATTCTTTTGTCCCGTCACCCCTTTCACAGGGCACCATTCTTGGCGCTTTCGTGACATCTTTTGCTAAAAAATGGAGCATGCGCATTGAATTCACTCCCGGCGGGCACTCGATAAAAAAACAGCTCCGCGACAAACCTCATTTGCCGGTCCGGTCTTTATACGATACAATACCAATAAGTACTCCTTGCGCCCTTCCCTCCCCCCCTTGCATCGGAGGTTATAAATGGACCAACAGATCGAAACCTCGACCGTCAGCGCCTATAACTCCATCTTTCAAGGCACCGGAGTTGAACAGTTCAAGCAGTGCATCCAACATCACCTGATGAGTTTCCAGGGACGCGACCCGGACCGGGCCGGCGACCCGGACGTCTACCGGGCCTTGTCGTATGCCCTGCGCGACGTCCTGATGGAAAAATGGATCAGAACCCAGAAGACCTTTTACGCCGGCAAGATGAAACGGGTCTACTACCTCTCTCTTGAATTTCTGGTCGGCCGGTCGCTGGGCAACGCCATCATCAACATGGGATTGATGGACGAGGTCACCGAGGCCCTGGAACAATTGGGCTATGACCTGGAAAAGCTGCGGGAATGCGAAGAGGATGCCGCGCTCGGCAACGGCGGGCTTGGCCGGCTGGCTTCCTGCTTCATGGATTCCATCGCCACCATGAAAATTCCGGCCTACGGATACGGTATCCGCTACGATTTCGGCCTGTTCAACCAGAAGATCGTCGACGGCTACCAGGTCGAAACCCCGGACAGCTGGCTGCGGCTCGGCTCGCCCTGGATGTATGAGCGGACCTCGTTCATGTATCCGGTGCAGTTTTACGGACACGTCACCGCCACCACCGACAAGAGCGGCCGCTACCGGGCCCGCTGGACCGATACCCAGATCGTCATGGCCATGGCCTGCGACATGCTGGTGCCGGGATTCAACAACGACCACGTCATCAATATGCGCCTGTGGCGGGCCAAGGCCTCGCGCGAACTGGATCTGCATTTTTTCAATGCCGGCGACTACATCAACGCCGTCGAGAGCAAGGTCCGATCCGAGACCATTTCCAAGGTCCTCTACCCCAGCGACGACATCAGCGAAGGCCAGGAGCTGCGCCTTAAACAGCAGTATTTCTTTGTGGCCGCCACCTTCCAGGACATCCTCCGCCGCTACCGCAAGGAAAACGAAACCTTCACCGATTTCCCCGACCAGGTGGCGGTGCAGCTCAACGACACCCACCCGGCCATCGCCATCCCGGAGCTGATGCGCCTGCTGCTCGATACCGAGGGGCTGGGCTGGGAAATGGCCTGGGATATCTGTGTCAGAACCTTTGCCTACACCAACCACACGCTCATGCCCGAGGCCCTGGAGACCTGGCCGGTGGACATGCTCGGCCGGGTCCTGCCGCGGCATCTTGAGATTATCTACGAGATCAACCGTCGGTTCCTGGAAGAGGTCGCCATGCGCTATCCCGGCAATATCCGCAAACTGCAGGAGATGTCGATCATCGACGAAGGTCAGGTCCGACGGGTGCGGATGGCCAATCTCGCCATCATCGGCAGCCATTCGGTCAACGGGGTGGCCGCCCTCCATACCGAACTGCTCAAGAATTTCCTGTTCAGTAATTTCCACGAAATGTATCCCAATCGGATCAATTCCAAAACCAACGGGATCACCCCGCGCCGCTGGCTATTGAAATGCAACCCTAAACTGGCTCATCTGATCGGCGAAAAGATCGGCCTGGACTGGGTCGTGGCCCTCGATAAACTCCGGGGACTTGAGTCCTACAGCCAGGACCAGGACTTTCATCGCGAATGGCAAACGGTCAAGCTGGGTAATAAAAAACGTTTGGCCAAAATCATTGCCACGACCTGCGGGATCACTGTAGACCCGAACTCCCTATTCGACATCCATGTCAAACGGATTCACGAGTATAAGCGGCAGTTGCTCAATGTGCTGCACGTCATCCATTTATATCACCGGATGATCACTCGCCCCGACGAACCGGTGACGCCGCGCACCATTATCTTCGCCGGCAAGGCCGCGCCCTCCTATCACCGGGCCAAACTGATTATCAAGCTGATCAATTCGGTTGGGGACGTGGTCAACCGCGACCCCCGGGTCGGCGATCGCCTCAAAGTGGTCTTTATCCCCAACTATTGCGTGTCGCTGGCGGAACGGATCATTCCCGCCGCCGACCTCTCCGAGCAGATCTCAACCGCCGGTACCGAGGCATCGGGCACCGGCAATATGAAATTCGCCCTCAACGGCGCCCTGACAATTGGCACCCTCGACGGGGCCAATATCGAAATCCTGGAAGAAGTCGGGGCGGAGAATATCTTTATCTTCGGCATGACGGCCCAGGAGGCCGAATACGAGAAGAAATGCAAATCGCGCAAGCCGTACCAAATCTATGAAAACAACCCGGAGGTGCGCGACATCATTGATTCGATCGCAGGTGGGGCCTTCAGCGACGGCAACACCGAACTCTTCCGGCCGCTGATCAACGACCTGCTCAGCGAAAACGATCCGTACCTGCTGCTGCTTGATCTCGAATCCTACCTGCAGTGTCAGCAACTGGTCGGGGAGGTCTACGCCGATCAAGCCACCTGGGTACAACGCTCGATCCTCAACGTGGCGCGGATGGGAAAATTTTCCAGTGACCGGACAATCCGGGAATATGCGGAAGAAATCTGGGGGGTGAAGGTCGGGGATTGAGGCGGGACAAGGGGGGCCAGGCTGTCAGTGGCGGAAACCGCTCGACAGCCCCCCTTAGATCAAATCTGTTGGCTTAATCTTTTTTTATAAAGCAATCGCTATAGTGCTTGAGCTCGGCAATGGATTCCCGGATATCATCCAGGGCCAGGTGTCGGTGCTCCTTGGCAAACTTGGCCAACTCGGGCGCCCAGCGCAATGCCAGTTCTTTGAGCGTGCTGACGTCAATATTGCGATAATGGAAATAACGCTCCAGCTCCGGCATGAAACGGGCGAGGAAACGCCGGTCGAACCAGACCGAATTGCCGCACATCGGCGAAATCCGGTCCCCGACCCATTGCCGGATAAATCCCAGGATTTCTAACTCCGCTTGCCTACAGGTGTAGGTGCTCTGCCGGACCCGGTCAATAAGCCCCGAACTCCGATGGTGCTCGGAGTTCCATCGATCCATGGCATCCAGCACCTCTTCTGGCTGATGAATGGCGATGACCGGGCCGTCGGCAAGAATCTCCAATTGCGAACTGGTAATCACCGTCGCCACTTCCAGAATCTGATCGTTAAAGGGATTCAGCCCGGTCATCTCCAGGTCGATCCATATCAGATTGCGGTCATCTCTCATACTGTCCCGATCCTTGCAGCTTGCCCATCGCCTTATCGTCCCTGAACCACAGAGGCCCAGGGATCAACCCTGATTTCGGTTTTCGGCGCCCTCCGTGTCCGGATCCGCCGACGCCTCACTTGACCCGGCCGGCACTGCCCAGCACGGTGGTGTTCTTATGCATAACCATGGCGATCAGTTCGTCGCGCGCCGGCCCGAGGTATTTCCTCGGGTCGAACTCCCCAGGCTTCTCGGCAAAGATTTTGCGGATCACCGCAGTCATCGCCAAACGACCGTCGCTGTCGATATTGACCTTGCAGACCGCCGAGGCCGCCGCCCGACGCAGCTGCTCTTCCGGAATCCCGGCGGTATTGTCCATTCGTCCGCCGTATTGATTGATCATCTCGACATGCTCACGGGTCACCGACGAGGCGCCATGCAGGACGATGGGGAAACCAGGCACCAGAGATTCGATCTCTTCCAGGATATCAAACCGTAGGGGCGGCGGCTCCTGGCCGGGCTGCAGTTTGAATTTGAAAGCCCCGTGTGAGGTGCCGATCGAGATGGCCAGACTGTCTACCCCGGTCTCGTGGAGAAAGCGCTCGACCTCCTGCGGCCTGGTGTAGGAGGACGTCTCGGCGCTGACCTCGTCCTCAATTCCAGCGAGCACGCCGAGTTCTGCCTCGACCGTCACCCCGTGTCCGTGGGCGTATTCAACCACCTGTTTGGTCAAGGCGACATTGTCACCAAAACTGTGATGGGAGGCATCGATCATCACCGAAGAAAATCCGGAATCGATGCAATCCCTGGCCAACTCGAAACTGGAACCGTGGTCGAGATGCAGGGCAATGGGCACGGCAATACCAGTTTCCCTGGCCAGTTCCACAGCCGCCGCCGCCATATGCGGAAGGAACGAGGTACCGATATAGCTACGGGCACTGCCCGACACCTGGATAATCACCGGAGAAGCGGACCGGGCGCAGCCGATAACAATCGCCTGCAGCTGTTCCATGTTATTGAAATTGTAGGCAGGAACCGCAAACCGATCCTCCATGGCCTGCTGAAACATAGCCTTGGTGTTCACCAATCCGAGTTCGGAATAATGCTGTTTTTTCATGGTGCAATGCTCCAGAAGAAAAAATCCATACAAAGGTTTGCAACAAACAGACGGTTACAGCTATTTTTTTCATTCATATTCTACGATACACTAAATCCAACCGATGGTTGATCAAAAACAACCATTATCTGGTGCGGATATCGAAAATTTCTTTATCACCCATCCTTAACAGCCGCCCTCTTCCATCGAGAAAGTTCTCCCACTGCGTCTGCCTCACAAGGAAAATGGCTGGTCATTCACCTGAAAAAATGTCAAAATTTAATAGATACTGGCCGGGAAGCCTCTCGATCTCTCCCGCGGTCAGCAGCATTCACCCGACGGAGCCCTATGACCGATACCGCGCAACCCCAGACCTTTGATGTCATTATTGTCGGCGGCGGACCGGCCGGTCTTTTTGCAGCCTACTACCTCAGCGAACACTCCCCCCTTAAAGTCCTGCTGATTGAACAGGGCAAGCCGCCACTGCGACGTCAATGCCCGATCAGCGACCAGGAATGCCGACGTTGCCGACCATGCAACATCCTCTGCGGCATCGGCGGAGCGGGGCTCTTTTCCGACGGCAAGCTCAACTTCATCCATAAACTGGGCAAGACCGACCTTACCCAGTTTCTCGACACGGCCGAAGCCTGTCAACTGATCGACGAAACCGAAGCCATCTTTAACCGCTTCGGCATGGACGGTCAGGTTTTTCCCACCGACATGGAAACCGCCCGCACTATTCGCAAGGAGGCGAGGAAAAGCGGCATCGACCTCCTGCTCATCAAACAAAAACATCTGGGCAGCGACAACCTGCCCCGCCACATTGCCGCCATGGCCCGACACATCGAAGACCGGGGGGTATGCCTGCACCATTCCGAGGTGGCCAAGGATATCCTCGTCGAAAATGGCCAAGTCGTCGGCGTGGTCACCGAGCGCAGCGCCTATTTAGCCCCCAACGTCATCCTGGCGCCGGGGCGGGTCGGGGCCGAATGGGTGGCGGGGATCGCCCGCCGCAACAACATCCGCGTTTCGCAACGGGGTATCGAGGTCGGCGTTCGGGTCGAAGTGCATAACGAGATCATGCAAGACCTCTGCTCGATCATCTATGACCCGACTTTTTTCATCCGCACCGCCAAGTACGATGACCAGACCCGCACTTTCTGCACCAATTTCGGCGGTTATGTTGCCCTGGAAAATTACCAGGATTTTATCTGCGTCAACGGCCATGCCCTGATGGACAAAAAATCCGAAAACACCAATTTCGCCTTCCTCTCCAAGGTGGTCCTCACCGACCCGGTGGAGGACAACCAGGCTTACGGCGAATCTATCGGCAAACTGGCCACCCTGATCGGCGGGGGCAAACCGATTCTACAGCGCTACGGGGATCTCAAACGCGGCCGCCGCTCAACCTGGAACCGAATTCGCAACAGCTACATCGAGCCGACCCTGAAAAACGTGGTCTGCGGCGATATCGCCATGGCTCTGCCGGAGCGCATCCTCACCAATCTGGTCGACGGCCTGGAACAGCTCAACCAGATCATCCCCGGCGTGGCCAACGACGAAACCTTGCTGTACGCTCCGGAGATCAAATTTTTCGCCACCCAGGTGGAAACCGACACGCACCTGGAAACCGCCATCACCGGCCTCTTCGTCGCAGGCGACGGTCCCGGGGTGGCCGGTAATATCGTCTCCGCCGCCGCCACCGCCCTGATCTCTTCCAAGGAAATCATCCGCAGACACCAAACAGGAGCAAAGGTATGACCCGAAACCCCATCCAAACCGACAAAGCACCCAAAGCCATCGGCCCGTATTCCCAAGCCATCGCCACCGAGACCTTGCTGTTCACCTCGGGCACCATCCCCATCGACCCGCAAACCGGTACAATCCCGGAGGGCGGCATCGAGGACCATGCACATCTGGTTTTCCGCAACCTCAGCGCCCTGGCTGAGGCCGGCGGCACCAGTCTGGCCAAGGCGGTCAAGGTCACCGTCTTCCTGACCGATCTCAGCAATTTCGCGGTGGTCAACGGGGTGTATGCCCAGTATTTCAGCGAGCCCTACCCAGCCCGAAGCGCGGTGCAGGTCGCCGCCCTGCCCTTGGGAGCGGCAATCGAGGTCGAAGCGATTATTGAACTGGGGAAGGGTTGATCCTGGTTCAACACCTCTGCCGGTCACAGGGCGGGCAAACCAACATTGAAGCAATCCTTTTCACTCTCTTTCAGAAGGCGAGCGTACCAGTATCCAGATGGAATATGATCATTACACGTACTTGCAAAGAAAAAACCCGGCATCCCGTCATGACGAGCATCGTAACCATCTATTATTGCCAACAATAAACATTTGAACGCCTCAGGCACAGGAAATCAAGATGGCTGTACAATCCACCAACAAGCGACAGAAGCCCAACACGGAGGAATTAGAAGGGAAATTTTCCGGACCCAAGCGCAAGGAACAAGCGCGGCATGAGAGCGAAGAAATTTTCAGAACACTGAGAGAGCAGTCGTTCTCGGGCATCTCAATTGTTCAGGATGGGAATTTCAGGTCTATCAATCAAAGTGCCGCCTCCTGCGCCGGATATCAGGCAGAAGAATTGATTGGCAAGAGTTCTGAGATTTTTGTTTATCATGAAGATCTTGACGAAATGAGAGAGAATTCGCGGGCGATGCTGCGAGGTGAACGCACTACGCCCTATGAGTTCAGGATCATGACGAAGCAAGGGAACATCAGGCGCGTTGTCGAGACAGTCACCGCCATCTCTTACGAGGGACGAGCAGCTATTCTAGGCAACTCGATGCAAGTTGAAAACCGTAAATTGACCGAAGGATCCCTCAAGGAATCCGTCCAACGATTGGCATCCATTATCGAGTTCCTTCCTGACGCCACATTTGCAATTGACATGGCAGGGAAAGTCATCATCTGGAATCGGGCCATGGAAGAACTGACCGAGGTGAAAGCCAGCGAAATCCTGGGAAAGGGGGACTACGAATACGCCATTCCCTTTTACGGCACTCGAAGACCCATACTGGTTGATCAGGTCTTTGCGCCAAACAAATTGCCAGAAATGGACACGTATCATTATTTCAAGAGGGAAGATGGGCTTCTGATTGCCGAAACCGATCTCCTTACCTTAAATAACAAGAATTTAATTTTCTGGGGAAAAGCGGGTCCACTTTGCGACAACAATGGAAATTTTATTGGCGCCATCGAAACTGTCCGGGAAATTACGGAACGCAAGCAAATGGAATTAGCGCTCAAAAAAAGAGAGTCCGATCTTAAGGCAAAGACGCATGAACTTGAAGATCTCAACGCAGCTTTACGAGTTTTGCTGAAGCAGAGGAACGAAGACCAGAAGATCGTAGAAGAAAATGTTCTCTACAACATTAAACTCCTCATCCTCCCATATATAGAGAAATTAAAGGGGAAAATAGATGCTGGATCCAGGTCGTACATTAATGTGCTTGAGTCAAATCTGAAAGATATCGTGTCTCCCTTCGCCCAAAAAATGTCTGTGCAATTCTTAAGCCTCACCAACAAGGAAGTGCAAATTGCCAATCTTATCAAGGAAGGTTTGAGTACCAAAGAGATCGCCAATTTCCTGAATGTCTCAGAATCTGCTATTAACCTGCACCGTTACCGTATCCGTCACAAACTGAGTCTTACGAAAGGACATAACTTGCGATCATATCTGTCCTCTTTGAGCTAAGAATTCCAATTATTACATTTATTGTAATATTTTATATAAGTTTTCTAGCATTGTAACTCCATCTCCCTTTTTGTATTTTATTCCACTTTAAGATTTCCGATCTCAGGGTATCTTGGAGCATCTCGCAACGCAACGACACCATTTTCTTTAGTTTCATCCGCCCGATCCGCCGTATTTGGTTATTCCGGGAAGAGGTTAGGCTACTAATGGTTACGCTATTAATGAACTGGAAACAAAATGTTTGACAGCCAAGTGACTATAGACTAAAAATATGCACTTTCAACAGGTTAACCTTACCATGGATACCGAGGGAAACACCACTCCGGCAAGGGAAAAAGGTTTCCCCCCTCTTTGATTATTTTTTTAAGAACGGATGAGAGGGTCGAGTCTCCTGCGATCACCCTCCATTTTCTTTTTTTGGACGCCTCGTTCAACGCTGAGAAATGATTTTTTATTACCCTGCAACCAGGAGGAAACGGTGACCTATTCATCCATTGAACTCGATCGTACCGAAGGCATTGCGACCTTGACCTTCAATCGCCCCAAAGCACTCAATGCCCTCAACACCATCCTGCTCCAAGAACTGGCGGACGCCCTGGACAGCATTGCCCAAGACGAAACCGTCCGGGTTCTGATCCTCACCGGAGCCGGGGAGAAATCCTTTATCGCCGGGGCCGACATCACCGAAATCGCCACCCTGACCCCCTTGGCCGCCAAAAAATTCGCCCAATTCGGGCAAGACATCATCAGCAAACTGCAAAGCCTCGCCATCCCGGTGATTGCCGCGGTCAACGGCTACGCCCTGGGCGGCGGCTGCGAGATGGCGCTGGCCTGCGACTTTATCTACGCTTCGGAGAAGGCCATCTTCGGCCTGCCGGAAACCACCCTGGGCGTCATTCCAGGTTTCGGCGGCACCCAGCGGCTGCCGCGACTGATCGGCGCCAGCCTTGCCAAGGAAATGATTTTTACCGGAAAACACCTAAGTGCCGCCGAAGCCAAAGCCATCGGCCTGGTCAATAAGATTTTTGCCCCGGAAGAACTGCGGGCCGCGGTGGATGAGATTTCCCGCCTGATTGCCACCAAAGGCAAAGCCTCGCTTTGCGCCGCCAAGCAGAGCGTCAACCAGGGATTAAATGTTGACCTGCCCTCTGGCCTGGCCATCGAACGCGACGCCTTTGCCCTTTGCCTCGCCAGCCCCGACGCCAAGGAAGGGACCGGCGCGTTCCTGGAAAAGCGCAAACCGGTTTTCACCGGCGAATTACATCGCTGATCGCAGCAATCGCAACAATACCTCTCCGGCTGGGCCACCATCCGGTTTAACCCGTATCAATTTGCAAGGGAGTGGAACGATGGAAGTAAAAACATTCGGTGTTATCGGCGCTGGCCAGATGGGTAACGGTATCGCCCAAGTGGCCGCCGCCAGCGGCCTTGCGGTCATCATGAATGACATCAAACAGGAATTCGTCGACCGGGGCCTGGCAACCATCACCAAAAATCTGCAGCGCAGCGTTGATAAAGGCAAGTTGGCCGCCGGCGAGAAGGACCTGATTCTGGGCCGAATCAAGACCAGCGTCGACCTGAAGGACATGGCAGCCGCCGACTTCGTGGTCGAGGCCGCTTCCGAGAACGAGGTCATCAAATTCAAGCTGTTCCAGGACCTCGACACCATCTGCGCCCCCCACGTGATCCTGGCCTCCAACACCTCGTCCATCCCCATCGGCCGGATCGCCGCCAACACCAAGCGGCCGGACAAGGTGATCGGCATGCATTTCATGAACCCGGTACCGGTAATGAAACTGGTGGAAGTCATCTGCGGCCTGGCGACCTCTCCCGAGACCTTGGAGACCACCCTGGAACTGACCAAGCAGATGGACAAGACCCCGGCCCGGGCCAACGATTACCCTGGTTTTATAGCCAACCGCATTCTTCTGCCCATGATCAACGAGGCGGTGTTCTGCCTCTACCACGGCGTTGGCGAGCGTGAAGACATCGACACCGTCATGAAGTTGGGCATGAATCACCCCATGGGCCCGCTGGCCCTGGCCGATCTTATTGGCCTGGACACCTGCCTGGCGATCATGAACACCCTGTATCAAGGACTGGGCGATCCCAAATACCGGCCCTGCCCCCTGCTGCGCCAGTACGTCGAGGCCGGCTGGCTGGGCCGCAAAAGCGGCAAGGGATTTTATACCTACTGAGACACCAGGCCGCCTGCGGCCACAGGAACCGCTTTCGGGACAACAGACTATCCCGGCCGGTCCACCACCACGGAGCAGTACCCAATGGAGCCACCGGCCTTTCAGGATCAATATCCCGATGACTATGCCTACTGTTTCGGTTGTGGGCGACTCAACACCGCAGGGCTCCATCTTAAAAGCTATTGGGAGGGAGAAGAAAGCGTCTGCAGGTTCACCCCGGACCCGAAATATACCGGCGGTTTTCCAGGTTTTCTCTATGGTGGCATGATTGCCTCGCTGATCGACTGCCATGCCGCAGGTACAGCCTCGGCCGCCAAGGCCCGGAAAGACGGCAAACCGCTGTCCCGGTTTGTCACCGCTTCGCTCAAGGTGGACTACCTGGCCCCAACCCCGATTAACACCGAGTTGGAGGTTCGCGGCAAACCCGTGGAGATTAAAGAGAGAAAGGTCATCGTCGAACTAACCGTTGCCGCCGCCAACAAAATCTGTGCCACCGGCACGGTGGTGATGGTGCAGATTCGCGACCAGAATGGTTGATATTCCTATTTTGTTGCCTTGACGTATAAAAACCGAATACAGAAGCGTAACCAACACAATCTTAGGGGAGTAGAGCATATGAATTTCGAATTGACTGAAGAACAAAACCTTATTCGTGACATGGTCCGGAGTTTCGCCGAAGCCGAAGTAGCGCCGTCCGCACGGCAGCGAGATGAGGACGAGTCCTTTGACCGGGCCCTGATGTATGACCGTTTGGGCGAACTCGGCCTGACCGGGATCGTGTTCCCGGAAGAATACGGCGGAGCAGGGGCCGATTACATCAGCTACGCCATTGCCGTTGAGGAGTTGTCCCGGGTCTGTGGCTCCACCGGCGTTACCTTATCTGCCCATCTTTCGCTCTGCGCCAATCCCATCTATATGTTCGGCACCGAGGCCCAGAAACAGAAATTCCTGGTTCCGTTGGCCAAAGGCGAGAAAATGGGGGCCTTCGGCCTGACCGAGCCCTCCGCCGGTTCCGATGCCGGCGGCACCAAGACCACCGCCACCAAAGACGGCAACGACTGGATCCTCAACGGCTCCAAGATCTTCATCACCAATGCCGGCGAGGCCGAAACCTATGTGGTGCTGGCCCGCAGCGACAAGGCCGCCGAAAAACACCGCGGCATCACCGCCTTCATCGTCGAGAAAGGGACCCCCGGTTTCTCCTTTGGCAAGAAGGAAGCCAAGATGGGTATCCGCTCCTCACCCACCATGGAGTTGGTGTTTGAAAACTGTCGCATCCCCGGCGACAACCTCCTGGGCCAGGAAGGGCAGGGATTCAAGGTGGCCATGAAGACCCTCGACGGCGGCCGGATCGGCATCGCCGCCCAGGCCCTGGGCATTGCCCAAGGCGCGCTTGATGCAGCTATTGCCTACACCAAGGAACGCGAGCAGTTCAACAAACCGATAGCCACCTTCCAGGGCGTCCAGTTTCAACTGGCCGATATGGCCACCCAGGTCGAGGCTGCACGCCTACTGATCTACAACGCCGCCTACCGGGCCAGCGCCGGGCTGTCCTATTCCCAGGAATCAGCCATGGCCAAACTCTTTGCCTCGGAGACTGCGATGCGGGTCACCACCCAATCGGTGCAACTCCACGGCGGTTATGGCTACACCCGCGAGTTCCCGGTGGAGCGGATGATGCGGGATGCCAAAATCACCGAGATTTACGAAGGCACCAGTGAAATCCAACGGGTAGTCATCGGCGCCGCTTTGACCAAATAAGCACACCCGCCCAGCGGGGTTGGGGCGCCCTTTGCTCCAACCCCATGACGAGACACAAGAAGAGAGTAGCGGTTCTTACCGCCTCTCTTCTTCTATGCATGAACACATAACATTGTTCGATTTTTTTTAGGAAACGGAGGCCTGGATGGAGTTCACCCGTGAAATTTATTGGAATGTCGGTCATGGGTTTACGACCTTGGCGCCAATGTATGGGTTATTGCTGGTTGCCCTGGCCGTGCTGGTCCAGGGCTGCCTGAAGCGGATCAAGACCTACCGGCTCGGACAGCCGCTCGACCGGACCGACCAGCGGACCACGAGGATCAGAAACCTGCTGAACAGTGTGCTCCTCCAGACCAAAGTCGTCCGCGTCCCGGGCGCCGGCACGGCGCATGGCCTGTTTTTCTGGAGTTTTTTCATCCTGGTCATCGGCACCACCTTGATTGTTGCCCAGGCGGACTTCACCGACCTGTTCTTTGGGGTCAAATTCCTCAAAGGCACCTTTTACAAGCTCTTTTCCGTTATCCTTGATCTCGCCGGCCTGATCGCCATCCTCATGCTCGGCGGCCTGTTGGTGCGCCGTTATCTGATACGTCCGGAGGGGTTGCTGACCAAGGGCGACGACGCCCTCATGCACGGCCTGCTCCTGGCCATCCTGATCACCGGCTTTCTCATCGAAGGCGCCCGGATGGCGGTGACCGAGTTGGGCACTCCGCTGGCTATCTGGTCGCCGGTTGGCCTGGGTGTCGCCCAACTGCTCGCCGGTCTGGGCGAAGGTGCGCTGCGCACCCTCCACGCCGTCCTCTGGTGGTTCCATCTCGTACTGGCGCTGGCCTTTATCGCGGTCATCCCCTATACTAAATTCCGGCATATCCTTACCACCAGCGCCAACGCCTTTCTCGCCGACCTCGGCCCGACCGGCAAATTGACCACCATCAACCTGGAAGACGAAACCACTGAAAAATTCGGGGCCAGCGAACTGACCGACCTGCGCTGGAAAGATATCTTCGACGCCGATGCCTGCACCCTGTGCAAGCGGTGCCAGGATCGCTGCCCGGCCCATACCACCGACAAGCCTTTGTCACCGATGCAGGTGATCAATCAGATCGGCGACCTGGCCTTCACCAATCCGACGGCCAACCTGATCGACACCGTCGGCCGTGAGGCCATCTGGGCCTGCACCACCTGCCGCGCCTGCCAGGACATCTGCCCGGCGTCCATCGAGCATGTCAACAAAATCGTTGAAATGCGGCGCAATCTGGTGCTGATGGAAGGCGAGTTCCCCGGCGAAGAGGTGATGACCGCCATGGAACAGACCGAGGTCAACGGCAACCCCTTGGGCCTTGGGTACGCCGCCCGCGGCGACTGGGCCGAAGGACTGGGCATCAAAACACTGGCCGAAGATGCTGAAGTGGAGGTTCTCTACTTTGTCGGCTGTTATGCTTCGTTTGACAAACGCAACATCGCCGTGGCCAAGAGTTTCGTCAAACTCTGTCAGGCCGCCGGGGTCAAAGTGGGCATCCTTGGCAAGGAAGAAAAATGCTGCGGCGAACCGATGCGCAAGATGGGCAACGAGTACCTCTACCAGACGCTCGCCGTGGAGACCATCGAGACCATCAAGGGCTATGGGGTCAAAAAAATCGTCACCACCTGCCCGCACTGCTTCAACACCTTGGCCAAGGACTACCGGGATCTGGATTTCGAGATCGAGATCGTCCCCCACGTGGTGTTCCTTGACCAATTGATCAGCTCGGGCCGACTGCGGATCCAGGCGGACAGTTTCTCCTGCACCTACCACGATTCCTGCTACCTGGGACGGCATAACGACCTTTACGAAAGCCCGCGCAACCTGATCCGGGCCGCAGGCGGCAACCTGACCGAGATGGCCAGGAACCGCGACCAGGCCTTCTGCTGCAGCGCCGGCGGCGGACGAATCATGGCCGAGGAAAACCTCGGTGATCGCATCAACATCAAACGGGTGCGGATGGCCGTGGATACCGGCGCCGAGCAACTGCTGGCCAACTGCCCCTTCTGCCTGACCATGTTTGAGGACGGGGTCAAAGGCGCTGACGTGGAAGCGCAACTTCGTCCCAAAGACCTGGCCGAAATACTCGCCGAGCGGTTGGTGGACCAGCCGCAGAGCGTTTAATCAGACCGACAACTATCACCTAGCCTGACTGCTGGAGGAGTACGATGAAAATACTGATCTGCATTAAACAGGTTCCGGACATGGAATCGAAATTCAAGATTAACGGCGAGGGCAACTGGTACGACCGGACGGACCTCGCCTGGCGAATGAACGAATACGACGAATACGCGGTTGAACAGGGCGTCAGGCTGAAGGAGCAGGTGGGTGATGCCGACCTGACCGTACTCTGCATCGGTCCCGATCAGGTCAAAGAAACCATGAAAAAGGCCCTGGCCATGGGCTGCGACCGGGGCGTCCAGATCAACGATGCCGAACCCCACAAACGCGAGCCCATCGAGATCGCCGCCATGATCGCCGGTTTCGCCAAGGATAAAGACTTCGATCTCATCTTCACCGGCATGCAATCGCAGGATCGCGGCAGCGCCCAGGTGGGCGTCATGGTGGCCGAGATGCTGGCCATTCCGGCTGTCACCACCATCGTCGGCTTTAGCTTCGACAACGGTGCGATCAAAGTGAAACGCGAACTCGAAGGCGGCAGCAAAGCCTTGGTCAGCGCCACCACCCCGGTACTGCTGACCTGTCAGTTGGGCCTGAACACCCCACGCTACCCGACCCTGCCCAACATTATGAAGGCCAAGAAAAAAGAGCTGCTCACCCTGGCACCCGATACCGGCGGCATCTCGGCCTGCCAGGAAACTGCCGCCTGCTACTTCCCGGAGCGCAAGGGCGGCGGCCTTGTTCTCGAGGGCGACGTGCCCGAACTGGCGGACAAACTCATCCAACTGCTCAAAGAAAAAACCGGCGTTTTGGCCTAGGAGAGACCCATGAAGACCTTACTTGTGGCGGAATTCCGGGAAGGAAAACTGCGTGCCGAATATACCCAACTGATCGCCTTTGCCAAAGGATTGGGGGCTACGGCCTCGATGTTCCTGGTGGGCAGTCCCGGCGAATTGCCCCTGTTCGACGGCCCCCTGTATCTGGCCGATGTCGCCAAGCACGGGGAATACAATCCCACGGCCCATAAACAGCTGCTTCTGGACGCCATTGCCAAAGAACAACCGGACACCATTGTGTTCCTCCACTCTTCTTACGGCTGGGACCTGGCCCCCCGGATCGGGGTGGCCCTCAAGGCCGCCCAGGTCTCCGAGGTCATTGCCATTGAAGACGGACTTCCGGTGGTTCCGGTCTGCAACGCCAAACTTCGGCGGAAGATCAAGGCGACCACGGCCCAGACCGTGCTTACTCTCCAGGCCGGGGCCTTTGGCATGGACGATGAGCCCGCAGGTACACCCACGGTCGTGACTATGGATACCGACACCGGCGCCAAGGTGCAATGTACCGGCTATGAGGCTGCGGAGGTGGGCGGGGTCGACCTGACCAAGTCCGAGATCATCGTCAGTGCCGGTCGCGGCGTAGGCAAGCCGGAGAATGTCGCCATGGTCCAGGCCCTGGCAGTGGCACTCGGCGGCGAATACGGGGCCAGCCGTCCGGTGGTCGATGCCGGCTGGGTGGATCACAATCGCCAGGTGGGCACCACCGGCCGAACCGTCACCCCAAAGCTCTACGTGGCCTGCGGGATTTCAGGGGCGATCCAGCACCTGGCAGGCATGAAAAAATCGGACTTCATCGTGGCCATCAATACCGATAAGGACGCCCCCATCGGCGAGGTGGCCGATGTATTCGTGGTGGCCGATCTCAAGCAGTTCCTGCCGGTCCTGACCGAGAAGCTGCAGGCTCGCTGATGGATGCTCCCGCGTGGAGTGAAAACTAGAGAAATAAAAAGGGCTGCACCTCTAAGGTGCAGCCCTTTTTATTTCCAGAATTGAGCGAGGAGGTATTCAGCCTTCGACCACCTCGATGCCTTCCAGCCGCCAGTTTTCGGAGCGGATGGGACGCGCCCAGGTCCATTTCTCGGCAAATTTGATCGGCTCGGTCATATGGCCTTTGACCAGGGCGCCGGTTTTTTCATCCACTGTGTAGTCCAGCAGATTGGCGGTGAACAGGACGGTGACGAAATCCTCGTTGTTTTCACTGCCGGCAGCGGCGATTTCCAACCGGCGAACCGCAATGCTTTCCAGCTTATTGAGATGGCCGGCGGCCTTCATCTCAACAAATTGACGCTCGTACTCATTGGCCAGTTGGTCTCCCAGCAGGTGGCGGTAGGAGCTGAGATCGCGGCGCATCCACCCGGCCTGGATCTTGAAGAACACATCGGAAGCCACCTCGAGGAAATGCTTGTCGTCAAACCCCGGGTCGGTCATCCGAATCTCGGCCAGGCCGGCTTCGACATTGTCCATTTCCCGGATCGGCGAAATAGGGGGCGGAGAAGTGGGGGCAGCGCCGCCGCCGAACAGACCGCCTGCGCCCTGAAACCGGTTGGGTTCGGGGGGCGGCTGGAAACCGGTGGAAGAGGGCGCTGTCGGCCGATTAGCGAACCGTTTGTAGAGAAAATACCCTACCCCGCCCAACAGCAGCAGGGGGAGGATGCCCATGCCGCTGCCGCTGGCGCCGAACATGCTGCCCAGCAGCATGCCGCCTAGAGCACCGCCGATAAGGCCGCCCATCAGCCCCTTGCCAAAACCACCCTGCTGGGCCGGCTGGCCCTGGTTGAGTTTACTGGTGGACTGCTGGGGCGCCTGCCGGGTGGCGGGACTGCTGAAAGACCGGCCGCCGGATTGGGAGCGAGCCTCAACATACTCCGAGGTTATTCCGGCCTCCATGAAAGTCAGCGCGAAAAAAACCAGCAGGAAGGGGGTACATCGTTTCATTAATGCGAGCATAATCAATCTTCCGTAAGTAAATTGCGGGGTGAAAGAATAATTTGTCCGCTACCATTGCCTGGCAGGGCTCAAATAGATTCTCAGTTAATATCTGAAATAGTAAACAGGGAATATTTTAATGACGATCAATCCATTGTCAAGCTATTCCGCTCACCGACCATTCCTGCCGGTTTTTTGATGACATCCCCGATTCGAGTCCACCGCCGCCGCTTCAATTTGAAACCCCGGCCACGCAGCCCCGATGAAGCCCCCGAACTGGCTCGGATAGCCGGCAAGGAACGCGGGCAGCTCGAGTCCCAGTCGCTGGTCTTGTCCGCCGTCGGCATCGAACATTTCCTCGATGAACAGACCGATGAACTGTTGGTGGATGCAGCGGATACCGAAACAGCGGTGTTCCACCTCAACGCATTCCAGGTGGAAAACCAGCACTGGCCGCCACCGCCGCCACCCCGCCAAACCCTCCACCCGCAGACCCCGCCCACCCTGATGATGCTGGGACTGTTGGCCCTGTTTTATCTGCATACCGGCCCCTGGGCCACGGACAGCCGCTGGTTTGCCCAAGGGGCGATCGACAGCGTGGCCATCCTTACCAACGGCCAATGGTGGCGCCTGGTGACCGCCCTCACCCTGCACGCCGACCTGGTCCATCTGGTCGGCAATTGCCTCATCGGCGGCCTGACCATCCATTTCCTCGGCAGGACCACCGGTTACGGCCTGGCCTGGCTGCTGCTGATCGTGGACGGAGCCCTTGGCAACCTGCTCAATATCATTCTTCGCCGGCACCCCCACATCTCGGTGGGCCTTTCCACCTCGGTCTTTGCCGCCATCGGCATCTTCACCGGCCTGCAGCTCACCCGGTTGGCCGCACGGCCGTACAAGGAACTCCTCCTGCCTCTGGGGGCCGGAGCCGGCCTGCTGGCTTTCCTCGGCAGCGAAGGGGTGCAGACGGATTTGGGCGCACATTTTTTTGGTTTTATCAGCGGGATACTCACAGGTATCCTGCTGGGCGGCTCCGGTGTGGTCGCAAAAGTCCGCCGACCTTTGTTTCAGGCTCTTTGCTTTGGCATTGCCCTGGTCGCCATCGTGCTTTCCTGGCTGCTGGCCCTTGGCTGAACTTGAAAAGTAGACCAACCACAGACGCCGTGGCACCCCTCTTGATAAAAACATTTTCCGGCGTTTATCTTAATTGACCTTAGTTTTTATAGTGCATAGAGTAGGCGCGTTTACACCTATCTGCATGCAGGAGCTCTCACAAGCCCTCGTGCAATGCAGGTCCGATTGCGGCCGGCATGCCGGCCTCTACGTTAATCTCACATTTCACGTTCAATACTAATGGAGCTGTATTCATGCCGATGAATGAACAACCTCCCTGGGGTCAGAAAAAGAAACCCACCGGGCCTGAAGATTTCCTAGCCATTCTTATCCAAAAAATCAGAGACTCTTTTGCGGGAAATGCGCAGAAACCCAAGCCCAACGGATCGGGTGCCCCGCCCACCGAAGAACAGCCGAGCCTGCTGTCCAGCACCAGCAAGATCGTCGCCATTGTGTTGGCGGCCCTGGTCGTACAAACCGCCTTTTCCAGCTTTTACACCATTAAACCTGGTGAGGTCGGCATCATCCTGCGCTTGGGAAAATATAACCGCACCGCCCAATCCGGTCTCCATTTCAAAGTGCCCTACCTGGAAGAGCTGGCCAAGGTTGATGTCGAAAGCGTCCGCAAAGAGGAATTCGGGTTCCGCACCCGCAACCCAGGCGTCAACACCGCCTTTGACCGCAAAGGATACAGCATGGAAGCCCTCATGCTCACCGGCAACAAAGACGTGATCGAAGTTGCCTGGATTGTCCAATACAAGGTGAGCGATCCGGTAAATTTTCTTTTCAAGGTCCGTGATGTCTCCCAGATGGTCCGCGATGCCTCGGAAACCGTCACCCGACGGATTGTCGGCAATATGGACTTTGATTACGTGCTCAGCAACCGTGAGGTGCTGGCCGCCAGCGCCAAAAAAGAACTGCAGGCCCAGATGGATCGCCTGCAATGCGGCATCACCCTGGTCACACTCCAACTACTGGACATCAATCCACCCGAGCAGGTAAAACCGGCGTTCAACGAGGTTAACGAGGCCGACCAGGATATGAAACGGTTAATCAACGAGGCGGAAGAGACCTACAACAAGATTATCCCCAAAGCAGGGGGCAGTGCCAAACAGATCGTTGAAGAATCCCGTGGCTATGCAGCGGAGCGGATTAACCGGGCCAACGGTGAAACCAATCGGTTCAAGGCGATTGTCAAAGAATACCAGGGCGCCGAAGAGGTCACCCGGCAACGGATGTATCTCGAGGCCATGCAGGACATCATCCCGCATGTCGAACATGTCTATGTTATGGATAAAAGCCAGCAGAGCGTCCTGCCATTTCTGGACCTTTCCCGGAAGACTGGCAAAGAAGCGCCACCAACTGTGACCAAATAACCCTACCCCTGGCGGGACTTATTGTTCTTAAACCATTCAATCGATACGACCCTATGAAAAAAATACTTCAATTCCTCATCGTCCTCATCGTCGGTGCCGCCGTCATCACCATCTGGGACGGCTTCTTTATCCTCCCCGAGGGCCAACAGGCCGTCATCACCCAGTTCGGCCGCCCGGTCGGCAATTCGTTAAAGGATGCCGGGCTGAAGTTCAAGACCCCCTTTATCCAACAGGTGCAGTATTTCGACAAGCGAATCCTCACCTGGAACGGTGATCCCAATCAGATTCCCACCAATGACAAAACCTTCATTTACATGGAGAACACCGCCCGCTGGCGCATCACCGATCCGCTGCGCTTTCTCCAGGCAGTGGGCACGGAAAAGCGGGCCATGAGTCTGCTCGACGACATCCTCGACGGCACGGTGCGGGACCTGGTCAACAAAAACGATCTGATCGAAATCATCCGCAGCTCGGACTGGTCGCCGGATTTCATGGCCGCAGTGATCGAATCAAGGGATATGGTTCTCCCCCCCAAGGTGGGTCGGGATAAGATCAGCCAGATGGTGCTCGACGATGCCTCCAAAATCACCCCGCAATACGGCATCGAGCTGATGGACGTCATGTTCAAGCGGGTCAACTACATCGAAACGGTCCGCTTGAAGGTCTATGACCGGATGATCTCTGAGCGAAAACGGATCGCCGCCGAAAAACGCTCGACCGGTGAAGGCCGCAAGGCCGAGATTTTGGGCCGGGTAGAGCGCGAACTCCAGGAAATCACTTCGGCGGCCCAACGGGAGGCCACCGAAATCCGCGGCAAGGCCGATGCTGAGGCCACCCGAATTTACGCCCTGGCTTACTCGAGCCATCCGGAATTCTATGCCTTCCAGAAGAGCTTGGAAAGCTACCGCAATATCCTCACCAAAAACAGTTCGCTGGTGCTCTCCGCCGATTCGGATCTCTTCCGCTACCTGGAAAACCAGCGGGTGAAAAAATAAAGAAAAAGGGGGCCGCTTTGTGCGTCCCCCTTTTAATCGTCCCGCCGATGAGGGGGCCGAAGAAAAATCGATGGATGGGCTTCTGCTAGTCAAAGACGATATCGATACCGTCATCGGCAAAACTTGGTCGCTGCTCACTAGAATAGGGTATGCGTCCCCGTTCCTCAAGCAGGACTTCAAATTGCACCAGATCTTCTTCGGAGTTGATCGAATCCAACCCCAGCTTTTCATACCGGCAGTCGCAATGAATCAGCTGACCGCCGCACCAGGGGCAGATCTCCACCGGACATCCCAGTTCGTGGACTTCGCCGGTAGCCGCATGACAGGCCGGGCAGATGTCTTCATCGAGCTGCAGCGGTTCGTAGACCGGGAAAGCATCGACCTTGGCACAGATTTTTTTAAAGGACTCGGCACTGTCATATCCGAAAAAATCGATCAACTCGTCCGCCAGAAAGCCGTCCGCCAACCGCCCTTGAAACTCCACCCCCTCGCTTGAGACCAGATACAGGTACTTTCCCTGCACGGTTATCGCGACCAGCAGAAAAATCCCCTGTTGTCGATTGACCAACCGTATTTCCCGTACCCATTCATCACGGGCCTCTGGATGGTGGGTATACAACTCCAGCAACAGGGTCAAGCCAATCAAATCTTCGCGATAGATATCAAGGACGTCTTCGGCCTCTGCCCTATGTTCTTCAGGGACGGCATGGTCCATGGCCTCGAGAATGGCTTTTTTCTTCTCTTTAATTTCCTTCAACAGCTCACCTTTTCCTGTCGTTCCTGTGGTTTTGGTTTTGCAACCCCGCACCGATCACTCAAACTCGAGGCACCAGAGGGGCTAATTATGATGATAATCAAATACCTTGCCTGCTGCAACGCAAACGGCAGCCGGCAGCCGGCAGCCGGCAAGAAATTACGTCAGCCTGATAAAAGGGTGCCGGGGCTTTCTTGAATTAAGCGGCCAGATATTATATAACCTGGCTTTGGCAAAAGAAATGTCCGACCACACCAGAAAGTCGGGTCGCACTGCGACCACGCCCACCTGTTCCTTCCGGCATGGGCCCAGAGGTCCTGTTGCCACAGTTTCACTAAACCGCACCGGCCGTGCATGGCTCTTAAACGGTTCAACCGGTTTTTCGGCCACCGGCGCCCCGTTATAGCCAAGCATTCCGAGCATTTTCATAGGAGAAAGGCATCCATGTCTGAACATGAGCAAACAAAAACCGCAGAGCTCCACATCGACGGAAAAAAATTCCTGCTGCCGCTGATCGAGGGAGCCGAGGGCGACAAGGCCATCGACATCCGTGGCCTCCTCCGCAACACCGGCTACACCGTCTATGACACCGGCTACAAAAATTCGGCATCCTGCAGCAGCACCATCACCTATCTTGACGGCGACAAAGGCGTGCTCCGGTATCGCGGCTATGCCATCGAAGAGCTGGCCGAACGCTGTTTGTTCATCGAGGTCGCGTATCTCCTGCTCCATAATAAACTGCCCAACCGGGAAGAACTGGAAAGTTTCCGGACGTTGCTTGAGCAGTTCGCCTTGATCCATGAGGACATGATCCATTTTTTCGATCGTTTTCCGCCCAATGCCCCCCCCATGTCGATCCTCTCGGTGATGGTCAACAGTCTGCACAACTACTACCCGGAGATGAGTGCGGATCCCCTGGAAAACATCGACCAGACCGCCAGCCGGCTCATTTCAAAAATCCGGACCATTGCCGCTTTTTCCTATAAAAAATCCATCGGGCATCCGCTGATCTATCCGCGTAATGACCTGTCGTATTGCGGTAATTTTCTCAACATGATGTTCAACACTCCGGTGCGACCCTATATTGTCCTCCCCGAAGTGGTGGCGGCCTTAAACAAATTGCTCATCCTCCACGCCGACCACGAACAGAACTGTTCGACCTCGGCGGTCCGCCTGGTGGGCAGCGCCGGCGGCAACCTCTATTCCTCGATCTCGGCGGGCATCAATGCCCTCTGGGGGCCCCTGCACGGCGGCGCCAACGAGGCGGTTATCCAAATGCTGGAGGCGATCCATAGGGACAACAACGATTATAAAAAATACGTCGCCAAGGCCAAGGATAAAAACGACCCGTTCCGGCTCTCCGGATTCGGCCACCGGATTTACCGAACCTTCGATCCCCGCGGCAAGATCATCAAAGATGCCTGCGACGGCATCCTGGGCGTCCTCGACTTCAAAGACCCATTGCTTGAAATAGCACGAAATCTCGAAGAGATCGTGCTTAGCGACGACTTTTTCATCAGCCGCAACCTGTACCCTAATATCGATTTTTACTCGGGCATCATCTACCGGGCTCTCGGCATCCCCACCAACATGTTCACCGTCATGTTCGCCTTGGGCCGACTTCCCGGATGGATCGCCCAGTGGAAGGAGATGCGGGAGGATCCGCAAACTAAAATCTACCGGCCGCGGCAAATCTATACCGGCTCGCCGCCACGCCAATTCGTACCGCTGGGGGATCGTCAATAAACAACGGCATCCCAACGACGGTGGTCCTGTAAACAAGAAAACGGATCGTGCGGCCCAACTGCACGATCCGTTGCCTGGCTGTCCAGCCTCGAAAGATGTTACCGGTTAGTACTTCACCCGAACCCGAAAGGTTAAAACCGCAGTTTCCAAGGGCGGCACGGCCAACTTCCAGGAAGCGACATGGGCAGATTCCTTGGTGTGCCGGATCGACTCCCCCAAAATTTCCCAATCACCGGGAAGAGGCTCCTGGATTTTAACCGTCACCGTTTCTTTCTTGGCGTTTTTCACTTTAATCTCATATTCGCTTTCAATAATCGCGCTCCCTGCGCCGGAGCCGGCGATCTTTTTAAAATGGACCTGGCGTTTATCGGCGGTGATGTCGAATGCATCGCCCAGATGCAACCGAACAAGTTCCTGCTCCGGGGTATGATCCACTCGATCCTCACCTACAAACTGCAACAAACCGCCCCCATCCTTTTTATAGACGCGGACCACGCCTCCGGGCAGAGGCAGTCCCAAACCGGACGCTTTGTTGTTTTTCAACTCCACGAACACCCCCACCTTCTGTTTTCGGCCAATATCGCCCGCTTGGGCGGTGTAATAATAGTCCTGACCCTGCAATACAAATTCCTTACGGCATTCCACCCCGGCAGCCTGGAGCAGGGCCACTTGCTTCTTCTGATTAATGCCGATATCTGTGGGACGCCCGAGGGTATAGAGGTGGTATTCGAACATGGATTCTTCCGCCATAGGCGGGGCTTCTGCCCGCGGAACTGCAGCCATGGCCATCTGGCGCATACCTCGTATGTCCATATCTTTCTGGACCACATTGACATCACCGGCAACCAACTGCAGTTGGGCCCGTGGGTAACTGGCACCACTCTCATTGATTAGGGTGACCCAACCGCTCAGATTGAGATGGTCATCAGTGACATTGAGTTCGGCGACATAGTCGGCCTGCCAGGAAAGTCCTCCGGTCAGGTAGGACAACTCAACCTCGCGGGGGCCACCCTGTTGACTCTCCACCCGCATGGTTAAAGTCGGTCGGTCACGGAGGGTCTCGGGAACATCGGGATAGACTAATCGTCCGCTCACCTCGGTCTCGATGCGATCCCCCACCTGCAGCACCACACCGCTACCGGCACTCAGGACTTTGGCCTGAACGGACTGATCCTCGCCGGTGGTCGGATGGCGCCTGATCATGGTCACCTCGCGGCCCACATATTTTTGGAGCAACGATTCCGGGGTGAGCAAATCATATTCGAAATTCTGCTCGAGCACCGCCAGACCTTGACCGTTCATCAAGGCCGTTTCCGGTTTGATCTGCGCGCTCACCTCGCGAAAGGCAAGTGTCTGTACCCCCTTGGGTACATCGACCTGGCGACGGTCCTTAACCAGGGCCAGATTTTTATTATAGATGGTAACTCCCACCGACTGCTGATCACCAGCAGACACACTGATTTCAGCACTCGCGTTGACGGTACCCAGACAAAACAAGAGCGCTGCCAGATAACACACCCGCTGTTGCATGGAACTCTCCGCATATAAATAGGAAAAAATCTCTTGAAATACCCGAAGGGAAGTTTGCTGCGATGAAAACCGCTTACTTAACTCTCGGCAACGGTATTATGGAGGATAAAATCATCAAGAAGCGCTTGCTGTTCGTTGGACAGAGATCCAAATTGCAGACAGAGCCGTTTGACCCGGAGCGAACTGAAGATCGAGTTGGTGAGGGTTTGCACCTCGCCGACGAGGAGAACAGGAAGATTAGGCAGGTAAAAGCGCGAATGGGCGAAGAAAAGATCGAGGTAGGAGGGCAACGTTTGTTGATGCTCAAAAGCGACAAAATTAACCGAGATGCCGCCTCTGCTAATATCCAATATCGTCCCGGTGTCTTTGCCAAGAAAAACCAACGCATCATCTTTGACACGGTAACGTTTATTGCGACGGCGCTCACCGCCATCGAATGTATCCGGTTTACTCTCCATGCCGGACAACTCCCCGTTATGCATCAGATTTTACTGGCGTTAAACCGCTGGCAGTATTCTCGTACCAATTGCCACCGCTGCGGCAGACTCAATCGAAAATAAATTGGGCTGAGCATCAGAATTCGAATGGCTTCACGTAGGCTCATACTCTTACCTCCAGGTTGCGACATTCCTCACCTTTATTAATGCAAGAAACAGACCTGCGGTAAAAATATTTAAAACCCTGTAATAGGGTCGTTTGCAACGGCGACATCGCCCCCTTTTCCCCCGAGAAATCCATCAGCATTCCATAAACGTGGAGAAATCAAGTAAATTTTCCGGAAAACCGGAGCGGCGACGTATTCCTCAAACACCTACCATTTACCTTCTTACTTGCTTGCTCGCTTTCTTTATCTATACTTTGCTGGAAGGAAAAAGAAAGCTAAAAATCAGGCCTCTTCTTTCTCTAGACTCGCACCGTGACTGAGGTGGACCACCAATGGAACCCGGAGCGACAGAGCTGCTTCCATATGACTTTTGAGAATTACAGAGACTTCATCCAGCTCGAACTCCGGCACCTCCAGAACCAATTCGTCATGTATCTGCAGCAACATACGGGCCTGAAACCTTCGTTCGGCAAGCTCCCGATGGACCCGCAGCATGGCCAGCTTGATAATATCCGCAGCGGTCCCCTGGATGGGGGTATTGATGGCTGTCCGCTCGGCGAATTCGCGCTGCACGCGATTCGTACTATTGATCTCCGGTAGGGGTCGCCTTCGTCCCAAAAGGGTGGTGACGTAGCCATCCTGCTTCGCTTGCGCCACCACCGATTCCATAAAATCCTTAATTCCGGAAAAATGGGCAAAATACCGATCGATAAAGGTCTGGGCTTCTTTACGACTGACATGAAGTTGACTTGCCAGTCCAAAACTTGACATTCCGTAGACGATTCCGAAATTGATAGTCTTGGCCACTCGCCGCATATCGGCAGTCACCAGCTCCGGAGCCACATAGAATATTTGGGCCGCGGTCCGCCGATGGATATCTTGTCCGCACTGAAAGGCGGCCACCAACTCTTCATCGCCGGAATAATGAGCCAGCACGCGCAGATCGATCTGCGAGTAATCAGCGGCCAGCAGACAGCACCCCTCGGCCGCGATGAAGGCGGAACGGATGCGCCGCCCTTCTTCGGTGCGAATAGGGATATTCTGTAGATTCGGGTTGCTTGAGCTAAGCCGTCCCGTGGCCGTACCGCACTGATTGAACGAAGTATGCACCCGGCCGCTGATCGGATTGCACAGACTGGCCAATCGGTCCACATAGGTGGATTTGAGCTTGGCGAGATTACGATACTGGAGGATGAGCGCCGGCAGTTCATGGGTGGCGCTCAAATTCTCGAGCACCTTGACGTCGGTGGACCAGCCGGTCTTGGTTTTTCGTCCTTTAGGCAACTGCAGTTTTTCAAACAGCACGTCCCCCAACTGCTTGGGAGAGTTAATATTGAATGGCTCACCGGCAGCCCGATAAATGGAGTGCTCATACACCTCCAACCGCTGGCCGAATTCGACGGAGAGGCGGTGCAGCATCTCGGCGTCGACGCGAATGCCTGCCTGTTCCATGGCCGCCAGCACAGGGATCAACGGCGCCTCCACCTCGTGGAGCAGGGGCAACAGGCTGGATTGAGCCAGCCTGGGCCTCTGGCTCTGATACAACTTCAAAGCCCCATAGACATCCTCACAACTGTAATTTTTTGCCGCCTCCAACGCTACCCGGCAAAAAGCATCTTCGCTCTTATCGTGCCCGGTCACCTCGGCAAAACTGGTCATCTGCAGGTCGATATCCTGACAGAGATCGTCGAGTTTATAGGAACGTCGATCCGGGTCAAGCAGCCAGGCGCCGATCATGGTGTCGTAGAGAGGGCCGGCGAGGCGCAGGCCGCCGTTATGGGCGGCGGCCAACACCGCCAGGTCAAATTTGAGATTATGGCCCACCTTGGTGATTTGCGGGTTCTCAAACAAAGGCCGCAGGAATTCGACCAACCGATCCAGCGGCAGCTGCCCGGCGACCAGCCCCCCCGTTGCATCGCGGTGACCGCAGGGCAGATACCAGGCCTCCCCGTCTTCGACACCCAACGACACGCCGACCAGATGGGCGGCCAGGGTATCGAGGGAATCGGTCTCGGTATCGACCGCCAACAACTTGGCACTGGCAAGGCGCTGCCCTAGCGCCACAATGGTCTCCAACCGATCAACCAGATGAAACCCGGCCGGGTTGACCTTCACCGCGCAAGAGACCTCTTTAAGCAAGGTTGAAAATTCCAGTTCGGTCAACAACACCCGCAACCGGTCGTTGTCAGGATCCACCAGGCGGTACTGTTCGATGTCGACAGGCACAACCGCTGCGCAATTGAGCCGAACCAGATCACGCGACAAAAAAGCCTCGGCCTGATGATCAATAATCTGCTGGGTCATCCGTGAGGATTTCATCTGACCAACCGCCTGATAGAGATGCTCAAGGTCACCGTATTCGCTGATCAGTTTTTGCGCTGACTTTGGCCCAATCCCTGGCACGCCGGGGATATTGTCTGAAGCGTCGCCGGTCAAGGCAAAGTAATCAAGCAGTAGGGAAGGGGCGACGCCGTATTTTTCAGCCACCGCCGCCTCATCCATGACCCGGTCATTCATCGGGTCCCAAAGTGTGACATTGGCAGCAACCAACTGCAGCAGGTCCTTATCGCCGGAAACGATCACCACCCGATATCCTTGTTCCACCATCCGGGCGGTGGCCGAAGCAATCAGGTCATCGGCCTCCTGATCGCCCTGTTCTAAATGCATGATCCGATACGCAGCGACCATTTGGCGGATATAGGGAATCTGTGCCCGCAGATCCTCAGGCATCGGCGGCCGGTTGGCCTTATAAGCGCTATAGAGCTGGTGACGGAACACCGGCCCTTTGGTGTCGAAGGCCACGGCCAGGTATTGCGGCTGACGTTCTTTGATTAATCGCCGCAGGATGCTCAGAAAACCATACACCGCATGGGTCGGTAGTCCGCTGGAATTGGAAAGCGGCTTAATGGCATGATAAGCTCGATAAATATAGGCGCTGCCGTCGATCAGATACAGTTCAGGTACGGTCATAGTCTCCCTTTCAGAATAAGACAGGTGCTGCTTGTTCGGAAACAGCGGCGGTGCAGCAAGCTGGGCCCCCCATGCCGGAGGGAACTGTCGACATAAATACACGGCAACGCATCCGCAACCAAGCACTTTCACCAAAGGATGCCGCAAAAAAAAAGTTTCGGAGTCGGCAAATAAAAAACCCCGCCTTGCGGCAGGGTTTAAAGACAACCAGCTTACAGACGGCGCAAAAGACCGGACAAGCTGGAAATATGACGATTTAAGCGGTCAGGCCGGGCCGACCTTCACCCAAGTGGCCTGAGGCCCCTTGTCACCGTCTTCCACGGCAAACAACACCTCATCGCCTTCAGCGAGATCTTGCATAGCCACATCCCGAAGGGCATTGGCATGGAAAAACACATCGAGTTTATCATCGGTGATAATGAATCCGTAGGCTTCGTCAGGAAAGATTTTACGAATGACCCCAGAGGATTTGCCGTCAAGAGTGGCGCCCTGGAGCTTGGCAGATTTATGACTCTGCTTTTTCTTTACTATTTCCTTGAGTTGTGCACCCAATACATCAAACGCCTCGACCAGCAACGGCCTGACACTCTCGCCCCAGCGTTTCACGGCAACCGTGTCGTTGGGAACAGAGGCGACAAGGCGAACCTCATACCCGCCTTCTTTGTATCCTGGCGTCGCCTCGATGGTTACCCGCAGATGCAGAACAAAATTCGCATAATGACGAATAAGCTTATTGCGCTCTTCTTCTATTTTTTCTTGCCAACTCTTTCGAATGTCAAGATTTTTGGCCTCGATTTTTAATTCCATGCTCATCCTCCACTGAGAAAAGCGCCAGCGGCCCCATGCCACTGCCTTAAAGTCAAAAACCGGCATCCTTTGCTCAAGGTCAACAACCTGCTCTCTCTGGCAGGACCTTATTATAGGCATTTCTTGGATAATTGTGCGAATTGCACACAAAGTGACTGAATATGAAAGGATACCGCTTGACCATGATTCAATTATAGACACTGACAGGAAAGGAAATCAAGGGGGCATGTCACATTTTCTTGACGGCTCTGCAATCAGGCCGGTACATTAACGACATGAATACTCAAGATAAAATCGGCGTATTACTCCTGAACCTGGGCGGGCCCGGACGACTTGACGATGTTCGCCCGTTTTTAGTCAATCTGTTCTCCGACCGGCAGATTATCCGCTTGGGACCGGCGTTGCTCCAGAGCACCATTGCCCGTTTCATCGCCCATCGACGGGCTCCCAAAAGCATGGCCAATTATGCTCGGATCGGCGGAGGTTCGCCCATCCGGGAAAAAACCGAGGAACAGGCGCGGGCCCTCGAAAACCTGCTGGCGACCGACGGCAACTACATGGTCCGGCCCTGCATGCGCTACTGGCACCCCTTTGCCGAGGAGGCGCTCCAGGAAATGGCGACGGCGCAGGTCAGCGAGATCATCGCCCTGCCGCTCTACCCCCATTACTCCATCGCCACCACCGGATCCTCCTTGGCCGACCTGCACCGAACCAACGACCGACTCCGCCTCAACATCCCGATTCGCAGCATCAACGCCTGGCCAACGCTGCCGCAATACGTCGCCTGCTTGGCGGCACGGATCCAAGAGGGCATGGGCTGCTTTGGCGAACAACCGGTGCACCTGGTTTACAGCGCCCACAGCTTGCCGGTACAATGTATCAAGGAAGGCGACCCTTATGTCAACGATCTAAAGCAGACCATCCGGGCCATCGAGCACATAACCGGAATCCAAGGAACGCTCTGCTACCAGAGCCGCAGTGGACCAGTGGAATGGCTGGGACCGGCGTTACCCGAGGTGATCACCGCCCTGGCGGCGCAAGGTGCCAAAAATATGCTGGTCTTGCCCCTGTCCTTTGTTTCCGATCATGTGGAAACGCTTTTTGAAATCGACATCCAATACCGACAGATGGCCGAAGGCCTGGGGATCCGTTTCGAATCCACCCGAGCGCTCAACGCCGACCCCCTATTCATCGAGGCCCTGCGCAGCCTGGTGTGCCAGCGACTCCAATCCTGACCCCAAATTACTGCGGGGGGGTTGGAAAACTGCGCATTCGGACACTCATTAAAATACCGATGGCCGCCATGTTGGTGAGCAGCGATGAACCGCCATAGCTGAACATCGGCAAGGGCACGCCGACCACCGGCAAAAAGCCCATCGCCATAAAAAGATTGATCACCGCCTGCCAGAAGATCAGCATGATACAGCCGAATGCCAGGATGGAGCCGAATTTATCCTTGGCCGACATGGCGATATTGACGCCCCAGATCAACATGAAAAAATAGCAGCTCAAAAAAAACAGCGACCCGGCAAACCCCCACTCCTCAGCCCATACCGAAAACGCAAAATCCGTGTGCCGTTCCGGCAAAAAACGCAGATGCCCCTGGGTTCCCTCCAGGAAGCCTTTACCAAAGAACTGACCGCTCCCGACCGCTATCTTGGATTGCAGGACCTGATATCCATGGTTCATGGGATCGCTTTCGGGATTCAGAAAGGTTTCAATCCGTTTGCGCTGATACTCTTTTAATAAAAATTTCCAACCGATAAAGGCGCAGGTCAACCCGGCGCCCCCAAGGATGGCGAAGGTGCCCCATCGCAACCGGACAAAAAGGGTCATGGACACAAAAATGATGGCGCAGATCAAAGCGGTTCCCAAATCGGGCTGCAAGGCAATCAGCACAAACGGCAGGGCGGTCAGAATGATCGGCTTGATCAGATCACGCAACCGGTAACCGCCCACCGCATTGGTATTGGCATAACAGGAGGCCAGCACCAGGATCAGCACCAGCTTGGTCGGCTCCGAGGGCTGCAGATTGAAAAAACCGAGATCGATCCACCGCTGGGATCCGGAAATGGCCTTAACGAACAGGAGGGTGTAGACCAGCAATCCCAGGATAATTACATACAGCGCATACCCAAGCTTGGCGATTCGCTGATAATCCTGCGAGACTAAAAGTAAAATCAATACCAGCCCGGCCCCGGAGAAGACGCACTGTTTATAAAAAATCGAGGACGCACCAACGCCGGGAATATGTGTGGAACTGTACAAATTGGTCAGCGCCATCCCGCATACCAGCACCAGCATCAACAGCATAACCCAGTCGAAATGTTGCAGCAATTGTCGGTCAAATCGAAACATAGCAGTTCATCATTGGATTTCATCATGGTGCAGGGGCGATGTGTCTCCCCCGATATCATTATCATCGACGGGAGGAGCGTCGGCCTCTTCAATCATCTCTGGAGAGAGCAGAACACGGCTACTACGGGGCTTGCCCGATCCAAGCTGTTCCGGTGAGCCCCCCTGTTGCTCCTTAAATTTGTCATCAAAATATCGATTGAGGATTTTGGAGGCGATGGGGGCCGAGGCCGAACCGCCGTGCAGGCCATGCTCCACCAGCACGGTGACCACGATTTCCGGGTTGGAGGCGGGGGCAAAGCAGGTGAACCAGGCGTGATCCCTGAATTCGTAAGGGATGTTCGCTTCCTTCAGGCCCTTGTACTGTGCCAGGCGCACCACCTGGGCCGTGCCGGTCTTGCCGCCGACGACGATCCCTTGGGAATCAATCTGGGCCTCCCGACCGGTGCCCCGTTTGCTGTTAACCGCCTCGACCATGCCCTCCCGGACCAGCTTGAGGTTTTTGCCCTGCCCTGACAACCGGCTCATGACTTCGGGGGTGAAAGAACTGATCACCTTGCCGTCGGGGTCGCGCAACTGTTCTACAATCGCAGGTTTATAGCGCGTCCCGCCGTTGGCGATCACCATGGTCATCACCGCCACCTGCACGGGGGTCGCCAGATCAAAGCCCTGGCCGATGGCAACGCTCAGGGTCTCACCCTCCTGCCAGGGCTTACCGTAGCGTTTCTTCTTCCATTCCGAGGTCGGGATGAGGCCAGGCTTTTCATGCTCCATCTCGATGCCGGTTTTATTACCCAAACCGAACAAATTGGCGTATCGAGCCAGCCGGTCAACGCCAAGCTTCTGCCCCACCTGATAAAAATAGACATCACAGGATTCGGCGACCGCCCGTTTGAAACTCACCGGGCCATGGCCGCCTTTTTTCCAACAGCGGTAGACCCGGTTGCCAAATTGAAGCGATCCGGAGCAATGAAAGGTAGTATCCGGAGTGATGATGTTTTCCGCCAAGCCAGCCAGCGCGGTTACGGTCTTATACGTAGACGCCGGTGGATATTGCCCCTGTACCAGTTTATTGACCAGCGGATGCAGGGGGTTATTGAGCATGGCCTGCCAGTCCTTCTGGGAAATCCCGCCGACGAACTCGTCGAGTTTGAGGGTGGGGGCACTGGCCAGCGCCAGCACCCGACCGGTGTTGGCTTCCATCGCCACCACCGCCCCGGCCCGATTACCAATGGCCATTTCTTCTTCGGCTATTTTCTGCAACTCCACATCCAGGGTAAGGTACAAATCCCGCCCGGGCAAGGGCTCATCCCCCTTGAGGTTCTTCTGCTCAAAGCCCAGGGCGTTGACTTCCATGTAATCGTGCCCTTTTTCCCCGCGCAGATCGCTATCCCGCAACCGCTCCAACCCCATCTTGCCGATGAGGTCCCCGCCCCGATACACCCGCTGGTCTGCCTTGTCCAACTCGGCCTTGCTGATCTCCCCCATGTAGCCGATAAGGTGCGAGGCCAGGTTGCCGTAATGATAGATGCGTAGCGGTACCACTTCGATTTTGATTTCGGGCAAATACATCCGGTTGTTTTCGATCCGGGCGACGGTCTCCCAGTCGATGTTTTCAGCCAGACGAACCGGGACATGGCCCGCGACCCCGGTCATTTTGCGAATTTTCTCCAAAATACTGGAGGGATCCTGGCCGAGTATTTTGGTCAAGCTTTTGAGCCACTCATCGTTGATTTTGTTGTTTTCGCGAATCCAGACGACATTGAACGAAGGCCGGTTGGTGACGATTTCGCGCCCCTTGCGGTCGTAAATATTGCCGCGGGGAGCGGCAATCTCAATGGAGCGAACCCGATTAGAATCCGCTAATTCGTTATAATAGGTCCCCTGTTGAACCTGCAGGTACCAGAGACGGGTAACAACCACTGCAAAGAAAAAAATGAGAACGACAAACGTATACAACGCTTTCTTTTTATAGCCGTTCAAATCACCGTCGTCCCGCGGGGTCAGCATGGTCACCCCGGGGTCCTTTCTCCGCTCGGCATCAAGGAGCGGCTCCGCTCTTTTCCGGTTTGGTTTTTTAATGTTTTTCATGCGGCGTCCAAACAGATCTGCAAAATTCACGGCAAACTTACCCATTGAGACAATCAGGCTTTACGCCGACGCCGGTTATCGGTGCGCAGGCGCAGCTTGCTCCAGGGAAAAAGACTACGATTCGAATATTTCTGCACCAGATCGAAAACATAGAAAAGAGGGTAGGCCAACGCAACGACCAATACAGCACGTATCCCCATTATCCACCAGGACCAGGACACCAATCCCTCCGGTTCAATGCAACGGATAAATATATAGACGCCCCATGAAATCAACAGGTAACTTACACCCATCAGCGGAATCTGATACAAGGATTCATTGACCGGCAGCTTCCTGGCAACAAACCGAAGAAGAAAATACCCGCTGAAACAAAGTATGGCATACATCCCCAGCACCGTACCGGAAAGCACGTCAAGGAGGCAAACCAAAGGGAAAAGCACAATCAAGCTGCGCAAAAGGTCGAATCGATAGGCCAGATAGGCCACCAGGATATAATAAAAATCCGGCGTCAACAACCAAACGGGCGAGGGCATGCAAACGGTCGTTTGCATGATAACCAACAACAGGCCAACCAGGATAAAGTTCAATGCAATCATAATCAATCATTCCCAATCGCACGGACCAGGTATTGGGAAAGCATGAAACCGACGCTTTCATGCCGAACGCACAGCAAAAACCAGTTACGCTTGCAAGTATCCGCAAAAAAGCTCATGCCCCTTTGAAACACTGCTCTTGCGACCTGAATACCACGATGCCTCTAAGCAACCTATGCAATCACGGCTTCAATGTCGTTCCATTTTTTTAAGTTCGGTCAGGTTTTGTTGCTCGATGACCAGGAGGTTCTCAAGGGTTTGGTAATTCACCAACGGCGTCACCTCGATTTCGTGGAACATGCCACGGGGCTTCTTGATGATTTTAGTCACCACCCCAACCGGCAGTCCGGTGGGGAAAACCCCTCCATGTCCGGCGGTCACCACATGTTCGCCTTCTTCAACCTCAGCGGTTTTAAGGATGTACTCAAGGCGGTATGTCAACGTTCCGGTTCCTTTCAAGATGCCGCGAACTCTCGACTTCTGCAAAAGGACATCAATAGCGCTGGATGGGGCGATTGCCAGCAAGACCTTGGAATAGTTGGGCGAGATGGTGAAAATTTGACCAACCACGCCCTCGCTGCTGACCACCGGATTTCCTTTCATGATTCCGCTGTTGGAACCTTGATCGATAATGACCGATCGAAACCAAGCCGAGGGATCTTTGCCGATGATCGTAGCCGAGACGACAGGCTGACCGACCCTGCTTTTGAATTCCAGCAACTTACGGAGACTGGCGTTAGTGGCCAGGGATTCCCGGCTTTTATTGAGGATAGCTTCGTTTTCTTGCAACTGCTGGACAAGCCGCTTATTCTCTTCGCGGAGTTTCAGGGTATCCTGAAGGATATCAAGATACTCTCTTTTGAAGGTGACAATATAGGAACTGCTGGTCGTGGTAATTTTCTGTAACGGCCCAGCGACTTCGAGCACCAGTTTGTGGAGCGAGCCGAATTGCTGACTCCCAAGGGTTGAGACCAGAAAGATAAACGCCAAGGTCAGCAGTATGCCGGCAAGAATAACGATTCGAAAAAGCCTGGCTCGACCGCTTCGTTTTCTGGGGATCTTATTTCTCATGGATAGAGCGACTAAAACCGGCTGCACAACAGATCTGGGAACAGGAAAAACATATCCGCATAAACCAGTACTAGTCGATGGCGATTTCCCTAAGAATCTCGAGATTATCCAAGGCCAGCCCGGATCCGAGCACCACGGAGGAAAGTGGATCGTCAGCCACGATAATCGGCATGCCGGTCTCGTTTTGCAAGAGTTTATCGAGGTTTTTCAACAGAGCCCCGCCACCGGTGAGTACGATTCCTTGATCAACGATATCGGCGGACAGTTCGGGAGGAGTCTGTTCCAAGGCCACCCGGACGGCATCAACGATCACATCCACCTGCTCGGCAATGGCGGATTGAATTTCCTTGGAAGTGATCGTCAAAATTTTAGGAATACCGGACACCAGATCGCGCCCCTTGATATCCATGGTTTCGTAGGGCTCCTCCGGCAAGACATTACCGATGGTGGTCTTGATCTCTTCAGCGGTGCGCTCACCAATGGCCAGGTTATGCTTCCGTTTGATATACTGAAGAATGGCTTCATCCATCTTGTCGCCGGCTACCCGCACCGACTTGGCGTAGACGATGCCAGCCAGGGAGATGATCGCCACCTCGGTGGTGCCGCCGCCGATATCGACAATCATGTTGGCGGTCGGCTCGGTTATGGGCAGATCGGCGCCGATGGCGGCGGCCATGGGCTCTTCTATCAGATAGACTTCCCGGGCGCCGGCGGACTCGGCGGTATCCCGCACGGCCCGCTTTTCCACCTGGGTAATGCCCGACGGCACGGATATTATAATCCGGGGATGCACCCAGGTCCGGCGATTATGCACCTTGTTGATAAAGTACCGCAGCATGGCTTCAGTCACTTCAAAATCAGCGATAACCCCGTCTTTCATGGGTCGAATAGCCACGATGTTACCGGGCGTCCTGCCTAGCATTTCCTTGGCCTCTTTGCCCACCGCAAGCACTCTGCTCCCCCGGCTGTCCTTGCGAACCGCCACCACCGAAGGTTCTCGCAGCACGATCCCCTTGCCTTTCACATACAAAACCGTATTCGCAGTACCGAGGTCGATAGCCAAATCGTTGGATAGCCAGCCAAAAAGGAAATTAAAAGGGGAAAACATTCCGATCTCACCTATAGAGTTCTAAGTGTTGCCAGCAGACTCAGCCGAAAAAGCATTTCAGACCCAGCGACAGGTGCTGACACAAGGATAAGCTTTGATACAAACAAGCTATTTACTTTACCAATAGAACCAATACTTGGCAATGCATATGGCGCTGGTTCGAAAAAAAATGATAAAAACTTGACAGCGGACTGCAAAGCGTGGTAATTGGCAGCACGAATCAAGGGGCTATAGCTCAGCTGGGAGAGCGCTTGAATGGCATTCAAGAGGTCAGCGGTTCGATCCCGCTTAGCTCCACCAAGAATATCTAGGGGTTACAGAGTTTATCTGTAACCCCTTTTTTTATTCCATCAAAAAAAACCGGCGCGGCAACCTCCGACAATTCCCACCAGCAGCCATCAGCACCCCAACCATCGCGATCGCAGCCGCTCCGACATAATCACAACGACATATGCGCGGCTGCGACGACAACCGCCCCCCCCCAAAAAAAAATCGGTCGCATCGACTAAGAAAAATAAAATTACAGGCGAGTGACAGCATACCAAAAAAGAGCGAAAGACCAATTGCCCCGACGGCTGCACATAACCTAACCCACCAGTTACAATTACAATTTCTTTGTTGATTTTCCCATGCAGCCCAGTTAGCTTACCAGGCAAGACTTATCACCATCGATTTAGAATTATAAAGGTGTCGGCCGAACAATAACTCGCATAGCAGCAAACAACTCGACAGGGAATCGCCTGTGGCTATTGCAAGATCTATCCAACCCAGCGGTTTACCTCTCCGCTCGTTGCCGAGAAGCTTTTCTCCCCGGCCCGAGGGAACGCTGCCTGACGAATACTCGCAAGAGCGCCCCCCCTCATGTCAAACCATTGCCGGCAAAGCCATGGGGTTTCACCTTGTTCCGGTAAAGACAACATGGCAGAACATTCAACCATTGAAAATGAGCTGACCCATGCACACACCGCAGAAAAAAAGGTTTAAGCTACGAACCCTTCAGGGATCATTAACCTGGCTGGCATTGCTGCTGGTCGTCCTGGTCCTGACCATCCCCCGGTTGTCGGTCGCCGCCACGGCCGGCGAAATTGATCGAAACGTGAACAATGCTTTAAAAGACCTGTACAAGAGCACTCCGGTCGCCAAACAACTGGCCGGCAGCGCCAAAGGCATCCTGGTTTTTCCCGATATCATTAAAGCGGGCCTGATTATCGGCGGCCAGTACGGCGAGGGGGCGCTCCGGATTAAAGGGAAGACCGACGGCTACTACAACACGGTGGCCGCATCCTACGGCTTGCAGGCAGGAGCGCAATCCTTTGGCTACGCCCTCTTCTTCCTTGACGACGAAAGCTTGAAATATCTTAAAAACAGCGATGGATGGGAACTGGGGGTCGGGCCGACCATTGTGGTTATGGACAAAGGCGCCGCCAACTCGTTTTCCACCAGCACGGCTAAAAAAGGCATTTACGCCTTTTTCTTTGACCAAAAGGGCCTGATGGCTGGACTCGGCATCCAGGGAAGCAAGATCTCCAAAATCACCCCGGATAAATAAAACGTCAACACTTGTACCGCGATCAGGATGCCGGTCGTCTTGGTCGCGGTGGCCATCCCGAGGGAACGGGGCTACCAGGCGGGGTACCCTCTCCGAACCATCCTCTTTTAAAAAGATGCCTGTTTTTCCAGCTTGCTTTCTCGTTGCAGCCATCTTTCAAGGACTTAAAAGGCCCGCATGCCAGATCGACGCTCACTCATCGCCCTGATATCGGCGCTGCCCCTGGTGGGCTGGGGCGGATTATCCCTGCTGTACTCACCGCTTCCCGGCCTTTGGGCCACCGGGGCGGCGTTGGGGTTTGTGCTGGCGTCCCTGGTAATCTTTTTCTTTGCCCGCACCTGGAGAAAAGCGGTTGGCCGTTTTGCGGTGTTGTTCGCGCTGGCGCTAGTGGCGTTCCTTCTTGTAAAACCCTCCAACCAGCGTGACTGGCAGCCGGACCTGGCCCTGTTGCCCTACGCCACATTCCAAGGCAACCTGGTGACGCTGCATAACATCCGCAACTGCGACTACCGCACCGAGACCGACTTCACCGTCCAGCACTACGACCGAACCTTTGACCTCGATGCGCTCACCAGCCTCGATCTCTATCTGGTCGACTGGGGGCTAAAAAGCGTGGCCCACACCATGCTCAGCTTCGGGTTCGACAACCACGACTACATCGCCATCTCCATTGAGGCCCGCAAGGAAAGAGGCGAAGGTTATTCCACCCTCAAAGGCTTTTTCCGGCAGTACGAACTGACCTATGTGGTGGCGGATGAACGGGATGTCGTCCGGCTACGGACCAATTACCGACAAGGAGAAACCACCTACCTGTACCGGGTGCAGGCCGACAAGGAACTGGTGCGCCAGATTTTTCTCGACTACATCCGCTCCATCAATAAACTGTACGACCAGCCGGCCTGGTACAACGCCCTGCTGCATAACTGCACCACCCAGTTGCGCGGCCATACCCGGCCCTATTTTAACAAAGTTTTCTGGGACTGGCGAATCCTGGCCAACGGGTATTCCGACGAACTGGTCTACGAGCTGAAGATGCTGGACACCTCACTGCCTTTTGCCGAACTGAAAACCAGCAGCATCGTCAACGCCAAGGCCCAAGCAGCCGACCAGGCCACCGATTTCTCCCTGCGCATCCGCCAGGGGTTGCCGGGCATGCCTCCGTTGGCACCCCCTTGATGAACGGAAAAATTATAAACTCCTATGTTTTCAAAACCTAAAAAAAAACGCAACAACACAGGAGTTTCCAATGCAAAAAATAACAGCCCGATTGTCGACCAACGCGGCTCTTCATCCCAGTGGATGAGCGGCATTGGCATTGGTTCCCTCATGTGGTAAATTTATCCAATAGAGGTCGACTGAACTGATCGGAACACGCTCGACAAGGAGACCGGCAACCATGGCACGACCTTTTTTCCCCAGGAAAATGCAACCCATTTTGTGGACGATGCATACAAAATGGCGCGCTGAAAAAAAGCGCCATGCCAAATCGCTCCAGACAGGCCTCCTCCTGCTGCTCGTCGCTACCGCCTTTGGCATGACCGGTTGCGCCACAACCGTGGGAGTCGATCGGAACGATCCCCGTGAAACCTATGCCCAGATAGCGGTCAGCGCCATCAGCGCCGATGACTACTCTCGATTTTCCCAGGATGTCCTGACTCGCTACAACCTCGTTCAAGCCTTTAACGAAGATCCCCAGCAAGTCCTCACCTTTCTCCACCATGAGGCGGAAAAAGATTCCCGCAACGATCTGCTTTTTGCCCTGTCTGAACTTAATTATTTCATCGGCATGCGGTATCGGCACAAAGGCATCCAACAATCGCGCCCCCATTTTTTCGCCTCGGCGATCTATGCCTATTTTTATCTTTTGGGCAAAGAATGGCTGGAACCGCCCAATCCCTTTGACCGGCGATTCCGCATCGCCTGCGATCTTTATAACAGCAGCCTGGCGGAAGCCCTGGCCGATGGTGACGGCAATCTCCAGCTTGCGGCCGCCAAGGTGCAACTGCCGGTCGGAAGTTTTGCTTTTTCCGTCGACACCACAAAATTCCATCTGGATATCGATCAATACGACAAGTTTGTCGCCACCGATCAATTCGGCGTCCGCGGACTGAGCCGCAGAAACCGGGAAGCAGGAGTGGGGGCCCCCATCATTGCCGTTGAAAAGAAACCGGCAGGGGCGCCCATGTTCCGAACCACTCCGGGAACCCTTTTCCTGCGGTTTGACTGTCAGTTGAAAGATATCGCGGCCGGCACCTGCACCGGCAGGTTGGACCTATTCTCCGCTTACGACCAAACCGAAATCGAGGTCAGCGGTAAAAAAATCCCTCTGGAACGAGATGTTACCGCCCAACTGGCCTACACCATCGATCAGCCTTATGTCCAAGGACTGGGCTTTAACGAATTCCTGTACGGGCCGAGCTACATCAAAACCGGCATCTTCTATATGCAGCCATTTGAACCCGACAAGATCCCCATTGTCCTGGTGCATGGCACCTTCAGCAGTCCGGTAGCCTGGGCGGAATTGGCTAACTCGCTCCGCGCCGATCCGGTCATCAACCGGAAATATCAATTCTGGAATTTTTTCTACGACAGCGGTAAACGGATCGGCATTTCCGCACAAGAACTGCGAGAGGCTTTGAGCGCACAGGTGCAGAAGATGGATCCAGAGGGTACCAACGCCGCCTTGCACCAAATGGTCGTCATTGGCCACAGCCAGGGCGGGCTACTCACCAAACTGACCGCCACCGATACCGGCGAGGCCTTTGTGCGGTTGACTACCGGGAAATCGCTGGCGGAACTCAAATTATCGGATGAAGATCGGCTACGCCTCGAAAAAGAAGCCATATTTACACCACTGCCCTTTGTCAAACGCGTGGTCTTCATCTCGACCCCCCACCGGGGCAGCTATTTATCCAAGAACTGGGTCCGTACCCTGGTCCTCAAGATGATCACCCTCCCCCGTGGGGTCATCCAATCGACTGCCAATTTGGTGAAAACCGTCGGCAACCTGGGACTTTCCGAGGCACAGGCCAATCAGTTCATCGCCACGACCAGCCTCGATGCCATGTCCCCGGACAATCCAACTATCAAAGCCTTGGCCGATATTCCCCTGGCCCCTGGGATCAAAGGCCATTCCATCGTCGCCATCGACGGCAATGAAAAGCCGCCTGCAGGTGATGACGGCGTAGTTACTTATACCAGCGCGCATGTGGAGTATGTGGAGTCCGAGCTTCTGGTGCGATCCGGCCATTCCAGCCAGGGCAATCCCCTGGTAATTGAAGAAGTCCGGCGCATTCTCCTGGCCCATCTCAAGGAACCCCAGCCGGTTTCTTTGCAATCACCTTGATTGACATGGCCAGGTCAAACGTTTCCATCAATTTCCCGTTAGGTCTTCATGGACCAGAGTAATGAGGAGACAAATACTTTGAAGATTTTCATGCGATCCCTTCGCTTGCTTACGCACCTTGCCCTGTTGCTGTCCTTCCTGCTGGTGCCATGGCGGCTGGGTTGGACCGCCGAGGTTGCCAATACGCCCTCGGATGCCAAGTTGCTCGTTTCCCCTGATGCGATCAAAGCCAAGGCCAAGGACATCGAACAATCCACCGGGATGGAGGAGAACACCAAAAAACAGCTACTCGAATTGTACCGCAAAAGCCTTGAAAATCTTGAGAACTCATCCTCTTATGAGTCCCAGGCCAATAAATATGTCCAGGCAATCGAGACAGCGCCGGCCGAATCAAAAACAATCCGTGCAGGAATAGACAAGCTGGCGCGTCAACCCAAGACGCTGGATACAGACGACGACCTTGTTGACAAGATTTCACTCAAAGAACTCGAACAGCAACTACTCCTAACCAGAGCCAATTACACCGCAGCCGAAGCCGAAAATGCGACTCTGACCCGTCAACTCGCCACCCAGAATGAACGACCAGTCAAGGCTGGTCAGCGGCTTGCTGAAATCAAAGAAAGCGAAGGTGACTTTGTTGCTGCCCTGAAGGCACCCGCACCGGCAAACGAAAATCCGTTAATAACAGAAGCCAAGCGTTGGCTTCAGCAGACCCAGCTACAAGCCTTTCTCAGCGAAACCCGCATGCTCAACCAGGAAATGGTGAGCATGCCCGTGCTCATGGAACTGGCCAGTGCCCAGCAAGATGTCGCAACGGTGAATTTGGAGGGAGCACGATCCCAGGTGCTTCGGCTGGAGGCCAAGGTCATCCGCAAACGGCAGGAAGAAGCGAGCTTGAGCAAGGACCAGGCCCAAGAAGCCATGCGCCAGGTGGCGGACAGCCCTCCGATCCTCCAGCAGGCGGCAACAGCGAACACTACTTTAGGTGACGAACTGCAAAAAGTCACCACCGCTCTGGAACAATTGACCTCGGAAAAAGAGGCCCTCGAAAAGGACGTAAAAAAGATCACAGAGAGCTTCCGAAACACCAAACAGAAGATTGAACTCGCCGGGGTGAGCCAGGCCATTGGCCTGCTGCTCTATGAACAGCGGCGGTCGCTTCCCGACAGACGGCTCCTGCTCAAAAAGACGGCCCAAAATGAAACGATCATTGCCGAAACCGGGTTGCTTCAGGTGCAGCACCGGGAAGAACGCAAGCAGCTCGCCGATCTGGATGGATATGTGGCGGAACTTCTCGTCGGCACCCCTCCGGATGTACTGACAAAGATCACTCCCGAACTCAAAAACCTCCTTAGCAGTCGGCGGGATCTCCTCGACAAAATCATCGCCTCCAATCAATCCCATCTCACCATGCTTGCCGAGCTCGAAGTGCTTCGGCAGCAACTCCTGAAAGAAGTGGGGGTCTTTGACAGCTTCCTTGCGGAACGACTGCTCTGGCTGCGAGGCACCCCATTTATGCGCCTCAAAGATTTCACCAACCTGCCTCATGAAGTAGCGATGATCTTCGCCCCCGGGCCTTGGCTGGCCACCGGAAGACTGATTATCACCCAGGTGACCACTTCGCCAATCTTCCTGCTGGCGGCCTTATTGACCATCGTTTTGGTCTGGCACAAACGATCTTTACAAAACGCCCTGGAAAGAGCCGTCCGCCAAGCCACTTTACCGGCCACCTACAACTTTGCCCTACCGCTGCAGGCTTTGGGGCTGACCCTGCTGCTTGCCTTGCCAGGGCCGATGCTGCTTATGGTTCTGGGATGGCAGATGCATGCTTATGACGAAGCAACGGAATTTAGCCGGGGGATAAGCCTGGGCTTGATATTACTAGCTTACCGTTATTATCTCCTGCGAACAGTCCGCCTCCTGATGCTCCCCAAAGGGTTAGCCGCCGGTTTCTTTCATTGGCAACAAACCACACTCAATCTGCTCCGCCGCGAAACACGCTTGTTTATTATCACCTTTCTACCTGCGGTTTTTCTCACCCAGTTCACCTTTTGGGCCACTTTTAGTGCCGGCGGCGGTCATGTACTGGGACGGCTAACGTTCATAGCCTCCTTGCTTATCCTAGTCTTCACGCTCTACCGTGTACTCCACCCCAAGACCGGGGTGTGGCAGCATTATTTAAGGGAAAATGCAAGCCAGCTCCCTGCCCGTCTCTATCCGCTTTTTTTCGTGCTTATCGTCTCCCTTCCTTTGGCAATGAGCGGCTTAGTCCTGGCCGGATATGTTTTTGCGGTGGGTGCCCTGCTGCGCTGCCTCGTCAACAGTGTCTGGCTGGCCTTTGGTCTTGTGGTCTGCCACCAACTGATCGAGCGTTGGCTGATCCAATCCAGCCGCAAGCTTGCCTTGCAGAAGACCCTGAGCCTCCGCGCCCTGGCGAAGTCTGCCCCGGAACCTGAGCAGCAGGCCAGCGACAAGGATACCGGTCCGACCGAAGAACCGGTGGAGGATCTGATTGAATTGAGTGCGGAGAGCCGCAAACTGCTCAACACGGTGGCGACCCTTACTTTCTGCTTCGGATTATGGGGGGTCTGGGGCGAGGTGCTGCCGGCGCTGCGTATTCTCAACGAGTTCACGCTCTGGGGGTATACTGTGCAGGTCAACGGCCAGGCCACCGTCGTCCCCGTCACCCTGGCGGATGCCGGCCTGGTCATCCTGATCGGCATCATTACGCTTGCGGCCACCCGACATTTCCCGTCCTTGCTGAAGATCGTCCTGCTCCAGCATCTGGACATGACCCCCGGCAGCCGTTATACCGCCACCACCTTATCCCGCTACCTGATCGGCGGCGTGGGCTTGTCAGCGATCGCCAGCCTCCTCGGCTTCAGCTGGTCGCAAATCCAATGGCTGGTGGCCGCCCTGGGGGTTGGTATCGGTTTTGGTTTGCAAGAAATTGTCGCCAACTTCATCAGCGGTATCATTATTCTGTTCGAGCGCCCCATTCGGGTGGGCGATGTGGTCACCATCGGCACGACCGACGGAGTGGTGACCCGCATCCGGATCCGCGCCACCACCATCCGCGATTTCGATCGCAAGGAACTGCTGGTCCCCAATAAGGAATTCATTTCCGGGCGCCTGCTCAACTGGTCGCTTTCCGATCCGATTGTCCGCCTCCTGCTGCCGGTCGGCATTGCCTATGGCAGTGATGTGCAAAAGGCCATGGCCTTGATGAAGCAGGCCGCTGAAGACAATCCGCTGGTCCTGGAAGATCCCAAGCCCGCAGTCACCTTCGACAGCTTCGGCGATAACGCGCTGCTGCTGACGCTCCGCTGTTTTATCGGCAACGTCGATGATCGGGTTCCGGCGCGAAGTGCGCTGCATCAGGTCATCGACCAACAATTCCGGGAGGCGGAAATCTCCATGGCTTTCCCCCAGCGAGATGTCCATCTTGACACCATCAGACCACTTGACATCAGATTGGTGCAGGACACGGCCCCCCCGGCGCCGGAGGATTGAAACAACAGCGGATCAACGGCAGGCGGCGGCTTCTCAAAGCGGCCTGTTTGCTTCTGCCAAACATTTGCTACCAAGCATACTGACGTTACCAATACAGGCTCAATATCCACCTAAAACCCATGTACGGAGGAAATGATGAAAAAAGAATTTGGCATGCTGCTGGCGCTGGTACTGTCTCTAAATGTCTGGGGCTGCACCAGTGCGACCCCGAAACAAGAACTCAACGTTGCAAGATCCAATGTGGTGTCTGCGACTGCAACCGTTGAAAAAATCGACATGAATAAGCGATTGGTCACTATCCGTGGGACCGAGGGCGACACGATGACCATCCATGCCGGGAAGGAGGTGGTGAATCTGCCGCAGGTCCGGGTGGGCGACAAGATCGAGGTGGATTACGTCCAATCGCTGGCTGTGCGGATGGCTAAACCCGGTGAGGTCCGCAACGAAACCGCCGAGATGATGACCAAAGCCAAACCAGGCAACAAACCGGGTGTGGCCGAGTTGATCGAAACCACCGTGACCGCCACCATCCTGGGCCTCGACCGGGTGAATGAAACCGCCACGCTTAAACTGCCCAACGACGAAATGATGGTGGTCAAGGTCCAGGATCCGACCAATTTCGACAAGGTTAAGGTCGGCGACACCATCGTCATCACCTATACCGAAGCCGTGGCTATTTCCGTCCGAGGAAAGAACTGACCCCCGGACATTAACCACCGGCATAACAGCACATCAACGCAGGAAAAAATGGAACGTCCCCTGAGAAATGGCCCTTTTTCCTGCGTGCAAATCTTCTCTGTTATGGCAGAAAGGAGGCGTACTATGAGATTTTTAAAAACTTGCATCATTCCCACGCTGCTGCTCGTCTGCTTCGGCGCCACCGTCGCCTTTGCAGCACCATCGCCCCCCGGCGATCCCGGCTGGCCCAGGGTCACCCAAAAAGGCAACAAGGAACTCACCATTTACCAACCCCAGGTGGATAGCTGGGAGGATTATAAAAATATTCATATCCGGCTTGCCATCGCCGTCAAAGACGGCAAGTCCAAAAAAGAAGTCTTCGGCGTGGTCGATCTCTATGCGGAGACCGTCGTTGATCAGGCGGCCCGAGTGGTGGCGGTCATGCCCAAGAAGCGGGATATACGATTCCCGAACACCACGGATGCGGAAGCCGCCGCCCTGCGAAGTGTGGTCGAGGAACTGCGTCCCTTCGGCCAGGCCATAACCGTGTCGCTGGATCGGATTTTGGCATATATCGATCCTGCCCAGCAGAAGCAACAGCCGACGGTCGATTTGAATCTGGATCCGCCGAAGATTTTCTACAGTCGCAAACCCGCCATCCTGGTGCTGGTGCAGGGCGAACCGCAACTACAGCCCGTTGATCCCAACCAGAAAGACCTGATGTTTGTGGTCAACACCAACTGGGACATCTTCTACGATGCCACCGGTCAAGTCTATTATCTGCTTGACCAGGAAAATTGGCTGACCACCAAGGATCTGGTCAATGGTCCCTGGACACCGACCACGACCTTGCCAGCCGGGATGGCGTCCCTACCCGCGGGCGAGAACTGGGATGATGTCCGCCCACGGGTGCCAGGCAAGCTGGCCAAACAGGCACCGATGGTGTATGTCAGCAAAGAGCCGTCCGAATTGATTCTGACCAAAGGCGAGCCGACCTACAGCCCCATTCCCGGCACCAAGCTGATGCGGGTGACCAATACTGACACTCCCCTGTTCCTCAATTCCGGCGATGGCAACTTTTTCTTCCTGACCGCCGGTCGATGGTTCCGCGCCGCCAGCCTGGAAGGCCCCTGGACGAGTGCAAGCAACAACCTGCCTGCGGATTTCGCCAAGATACCGGACAACGATCCCGCCGCCTATGTCAAGGCATCCGTGCCCGGCACCACCGAAGCTAAAGACGCAGTCCTGTTGGCCTCGGTGCCGGTCACCACCACCTTGGATATCAACACGCCACCGAAGCTACAGGTGGCCTATAACGGGCATCCCAAATTTCAAGAAATCCCTTCAACCACGGTCCAATATGCCACCAACTCGGTCAGCGCGGTCTTCCTGGTCAACGGCGCGTACTACTGCTGCGACCAGGGGGTCTGGTACACCGGCAGCAGTCCCACGGGTCCCTGGACCTATTGCACCAATGTGCCCGCAGCCATCTATACCATTCCGCCTTCCAGCCCTGCCTACAACGTGACCTATGTCACCGTACAGAACAGCACGCCAACCACGGTGGTCTACTCCCAAACCGCCGGCTACAGCGGCGAATATGTAGCGGCCAATGGAGTGCTGATGTTCGGCGCCGGCCTGCTGGTGGGCGCATTGATCAACAACCATGATCATTATTACCCCATGCCCTATTCCTACGGCTACGGCGCTCGCTATCACTATGGCTACGGCGGGTATTACCGTCCGCCCATCGCCCATTACGGCCCATACCGGGGCGGCGGCGTCGCGGCGGCGTACAACCCTGCGACCGGAACCTACGCACGCGGCGCCGCTGTCTACGGACCGGCGGGCAGCGCCGCGGTGGGACGGGCATATAATCCCTACACCGGAGCACGTGCGGCCGGCGCCCGGGTGGATACCGCCTATGGCTCGGCCGGAAGAGGAGCCGCCTACAATCCCAGCACCGGCACCGCCGTTCGCGGCGGATATCGGAGCACCGATGCCGGCACGGTGGCCGGCGCGCAAACCAACCGTGGCTCCAGCGCGGTGGCTTGGGACACCCAAAATAGCCAGGGGGCTGTGGTCAAAGGAAAAAATGGCAATGTCTATGCTGGCAAGGATGGCAATGTCTACAAGAAAGACAGCGGCGGCAACTGGAGTTCCAATACCGGCAACGGCTGGGCACCGGTAGACAGACCCCAGCCCAAGGGTGACAACCTGCAATCACAGGCCCAATCACGGGCGAACCTGGCCCAACCTAGCCGTACCCAGGCCCAGGCGCAACCACGCGCAGACCTCGCCCAATCCAACCGGGCCCAAACACAGCCAGCTGCCTCACGCGGGGGTCAGTTGAGCCCGAGCACCCGCGACCTGGATTCGCAGGCTCAAGCACGCTCACGCGGTAACCAGCTCAGCCAGAACCGACAAAGTTTTGCCTCGCAGCCCCGGGAGGGATCGCGCGGCGGTCAATTCAGCCAGGGTAGTCGTGCCCAGTCCCAACCGCGCGCCAGCAGCGGAGGAGGAGGCAGGGCAGGCGGTGGTGGTGGCAGAAGCGGAGGAGGCGGCAGAGGCAGATAAGCAATCAAATTGGACAACGCTCTCAATGGACGAACTGCACCGCTGCAGTTCGTCCATTACTTTTTCAGGAAATCCCGGGCTACCCCGCCATCACCCACTGCAAAGCAATGACATAGAGGGCCGATACCGCCAACTGGCACACGGTGAGCGGAATGCCATAGCGGGCAAAGGTACCAAAGGAGATCGGCCGGCCATGCGAGGCCGAAATACCCGCCCCCACCACATTGGCCGAGGCGCCGATCAGGGTGGCGTTGCCGCCAAGCGTTCCGGCAAACATCATGGCCACGAACACCGGCAGGGTTGCGGCCGGCCACTCCATGAACGCTGACCCCATCGCCATTTCCGGCACGAATTCCGCAGCGACCAGGTACCCTTTAACCACCAGAATCATGGCCGCCACCACCGGGATATTGGCCAGCACGCTGGAGGTAACTGCTACCCCGACCAGCATCACCATAGCCACCGCCAACAAATTCGTACCAAACCATATCGACATATTCCGGGACAAGCTGTGGAGGATGCCGGTTCGCGTAAAAGCCTCGACCATGAGGAACATGCAGGCAAGAAAGAGCAGGGTCTTCCAGTCGACATCCTTGAGCACCGCGTCCACCGGCTCCACCTTGACGCAATAAATAATCAGCAGCGCCATGGAAGCACCGATGATCGAAACCGCGGGCGGGACCAACTGAAACGGCATGGCATCTCCAAAAAGGAAGAGCAGCACCATCACCACCAGTACGAGCAAAGCCAGCAGGCAGAATCCGGGACGCTCCAGTTTTTTCGTCTCCATCTCGGCGGGCAGCGTGCGTTGGATATTCCAGATATCCTTCATTACCCAGGGAAGGAGTGGGATCAGCACCAGCACGGATATCAAACCGCCGAGACTGACCCGGAGGAGATACTCACTAAAAGAGATACCGATGGAACTGCCCACCAGGAAGGTCGCCGGATCTCCCACCAAGGTAAGCAGCCCGGAAGAATTGCTGATGATAGCGGTCAGGATAATAGGTCCGACGAAATCCACCTCCAAGGCCTTGGCAACCCGGATAATGATCGGGGCGATCAGGATCACGGCGGTGGCATTGGGCAGGAACGCGCAAATCGGGGCCACCAGGACAATGATCCCCAGCAGGAAGCGTTTGCCGCTACCACCGGTGGCTCCCAGGAACCGAACCCCCACCTGCTCGAAGATGCCGGTGGGCACCAGGGTGCGGGCCACCACCATGCCTCCGAGCAGCAGCGAGAGCGACCCGCCGGCGGTCTGGGCGGCATTCATGAATTCCTGGTGGGTAAACACCCCGAAAAGGAGCATGATGCTCACGCCCAGCAGGGCCGCCAGGGCCATATCGAGCCAGTTGAACGCGATTACCAGAATCACTCCGGCGAAAGCCAACAGGGTCACCAGTATCTGCAGTTCACTCATAGCCAACCTCACTAAGCAATAAAAGCGCCATCGCCGCCTCCTTTAACGAAACGGCGGGGCATACATCAACCCGCCCTGCGTGTAGAGGCGATTAAGTCCTCGCTCAAGTTTAAGCGGGCTTTGGCTGCCCAGATTGCGCTCAAACAATTCACCATAATTGCCGCCGGCTTCCAGGGCGCGCACGGCCCAACCGGGTTGAATCTGCAGGGACCGGGATATGATGCCGTCGGTGGCCGCCCATCGCTGCATTTTTGAATCGGTGCTGTTATTCAATCGCGATTGGAGACTGGCCCGGGTGATGCCCAGTTCCTCGGCCCTGACCAGGGTGAACAGCACCCAACGGACGATGGTGAACCACTCGTCGTCGCCGCGCCGGACCACCGGACCAAGCGGCTCTTTGGCGAATTGTTCCGGAAGTTGAACGAATGTATCGGGTCCACCGGCGGCGTTCATCCGAATGCCTGCCAATTGGGGTTGCTCGGAAGTTAAGGCTGCGCAGCCGCCCGTAGCCAGGGCCTCTGCACCTTTGGCCAACGTATCGACCACCATGGGCTGATAACTCAAATTCCGATCACGGAAGATGTACTCCAGATTCATTTCCTGGGTTGTGCCTTTTACCACACAAATGCTCTTACCCTCCAAATGTGAGAGGTCATTGGTCCTGCTGGCGGCCGGAACCAGAAAAGCCTGGGCATCGTAATAGAGCACCCCGGCGAACAAGACCTCCAGGGTGGCCTCCCGCTCCAGAGTCCAGGTGGTGTTGCGGGCCAGGACGTCAATTTCTCCGGCCTTGAGGGAGGCAAATCGCTGGCTGGCCTGCAAGGGGTAAAAGATGACCTTTTGGGAATCGCCCAACACCGCCGCAGCCAGGGCCCGGCAAAAATCGACATCCAGCCCCTGCCAGCTCCCGCTGGGGTCTTTGCTGGAGAACCCCGGAATCCCCTCACTAACCCCGCAGCGCAGATCCCCGCGGGTCTTAATCCGCTCAAAGGTTACTCCGGCGCAGGCAGGGTTCTGGATGGAAAACAGGGCCAAAACAGTTAAGGCCAACCCCGCCGGCCACAGTTTCCACTTCATAAATAAGCACATCTCTCCACCTCCAATTGACCCTGTCCCGACCAGCGATGCCAGATGAGCGCGGCAATTTCGCGCCTTGCGAAGACCGCAACGTGCCAGGAGGAAATCGCCGCAGTTGTCTCAAAGACTATAGTAACGCAGGGAAAATTTAAAGGTTTTCTGTAAGAGGACCAGATTTTTCAGGGGATTGCGGGACGGGATGCCAGTGGTGCTGCCACCTTGGCCAACAGGTTGAGAGGAAGGGGGGTGGGCCGAAAGTTGAGACGACTTTTGATCTGGAGTAGAATCCGACCGTCTGGACAAGTCTGGGGATTGAGCAATAAAATCGACCGGCAGCGCCACTGCGGCAGGATTCAGTGCAAGTCCGGCCTGGCCAAATCGGCAAAACCGCACAAGGCAATCCCCCGGGCAACAATCTCATCCCGAATGGCCGGGCTGGTGAGGGCGTGCAATTCAGCCTCGTGGCCATACCCCCAGCGCTGCAGATCCTGCTCGTCCGGGTGGAGTCCGGGATGACACATCAACTCATACGCCCGGCCGGGTCGAAGGGAGCGAAGCAACCGCTGCAGGCGAGGCTCATCCAGCCGCCCGCCGTCCTGAAACCCCAGAAAGCGCAATGGCCGACAAATCCCCTGGCTCTTGCCGGTCAAACCTGCCAGCGTCCCACAGGTCCGCAGCGCCAGTGAGCCGAGCATGCGCTTGCCATCGTGCCGACTCAAACATTGCTCCCACTGCAGTTGTTCAATCGGCACACGTACAAACGGGATCTGATAGTGGGCAGCAAGTTCCAGGCAGACCTCGGCCAGCCCCGGCAGGGCGTGCACATGCTGGTGACTGTCCAGATGGGTCACCCGAATCCCGTGATTCAGGACCCGTTCGATTTGCGCCGACCATTCCGCCCGTACATCGGCCAACCGGATACGCCCCCGCAGCCAGCGACGCAGCAAGGCACCGGCGCCTTCCGGAAACCGTCCATCGTCCTCGACCAGCGAGGTGCGACCCGGCAGCAGCGGTTGTTCGGCAACCAGGGTCAAATGCACCCCCACATCCAGGGTCGGGACCATGCGGCAGCACTCCACCGCATGCGCAAAGGCCCGGCCAACCGCCATCAGGGAAGTTGCGGTGACAATCCCTTCGCGATGGCTGCGGACAATGCCCTCGTTGATGCGCGTCGACAGGCCGAAATCGTCGGCATTGACCACCAGCCGAATGTCCGGGGGCTGACCGGAGCCGCCGAGGGGTTCACTCATGGGGGAAAGGGCGGCGGTGGCCGAATCCCGCGGTTTCGCGGACAATGAACCGCGGTCGCCCCCGCACCTCGACGACGATCCGGCCGATATACTCGCCGAGGATGCCAAGGTAAATAAACAACAATAAAAACAAAAAGGAGAGCACCATCAGGGTTGAGGCCCAACCGGGCACGGTCCCCGCACCGAAAATCTTGCTGAAAAAAGCGTAGATAACGCCGAACAGCGAGAACAAACTGCCCAACCCGCCAATAAAAACCCCGAGCCGCAAAGGCATGATCGAAAACGAGCTCACCCCTTTCCAGGCGAGGCTGATCATTTTCCTCAGGCTGTACTGGGTCACGCCACGGGCGCGCGGATCGGGCTTGTAGGGGATCGAGCAGGAGGAAAACCCGATCCATTCGGTCAACCCGCGCAGAAACAGCGCATGCTCGCCGAAACGCAGCAACTCCTGCAGCACCTGCCGGTCCATCAACCGGAAATCCGCCACCCCGGGCTGTAACTGCACCCCGCTGAGATAGGAAAACACCCGATAATAGTTGCGTGACGTCCAGCCCTTGAACCAGCCGACCTCGCCCACATCCTGGCGCAGGGTCTTGACCACCTTGAAGCCGGCGCGCCAGCTCTCAACCAGCACCGGGAGCATTTCCACCGGATGCTGCAGATCGCAATCCATGGTGATGACCGCCTCGCCCCGGGCGATCTCCAACCCGGCCAGCAGGGCAAACTGGTGACCGAAATTCCGGGACAGACGCACTCCCAGGACCTTGGGATCGCTGGCAGCCAACCCGCAGATCACCGACCAGGTGGCATCGCGGCTGCCATCGTCGACCAGGATCAATTCCCAGCATTGATCGACCATTTTCTGCAAAACCTCGCTCGCTCGCCGATAGAGCAGCGGGATGTTCTCGGCCTCGTTGAAGGCGGGCACGACTATACTGACGATGGGCAGGACATCGCGGGTATCGGGGATGGTCGCCCGAGAAAAAGCGGCTCCTTCGGAAGAGGGCATCATCAGCTGGTCCAATAGTGGTTGATAAAACGGATGGTATCGAGGGCCATCAGCAGCGTCGAACTCAACACCCAGGCACCCCGGCCAACGGGCGAACGGATGCCGGCCCCGATGATATAAATCGGAAACAGCACCATGCTGTACCGAGAAATCGCCAAGCACGATCCGGTGCTCAACGCGATACTCAGCGAGACCAGCATGTAGAGGCCATAGGAAAGCCGGACCCGCCACAGCACCAAGATCCCGAAAAGGACGGCCAGGCCGGCGTAGCCGAAGTCGAGCAGGTTATTGGCCAGTTCGGTGTTGTTGCGATACAACATATCGGCGACATCGACCGTGAAGTCTCTGCCGAAGGAGTCCTGGACATGGAGATACAGAAAAAAATCGCCGAAGGCGGCCCAATGATACAGGAAAAAAGCCACGGCGCCCAGCGGCGCGATGGCCAGCGGCCAGACCCGACGGGTCAGCAGGGCACGCCAGCCATTGGCCCGGATAAACTCGACCAGCAGCACCACGAAAAGGAACACCCCGGCGATCCGTGTGGCCGAAGCCAAGGCCGCCCAGCAGCTCGCTGTCAAAAAACCGCCCCGTCGCGCCCAGAACACCGTGGACAGGGACAGAAACAGAAACAGCGATTCGGAATAGACCGCATTGAGAAAAAAAGCAGTGGGATGGACCAGCAGCAGGGCCACAGGGAGGCAGGGGTCGATGTCCGGATGAAACTCCTGGCACAACCGGGTCAGCATCACGACCGCCAGCAGCAGGAACAGGCAGCTCACTATCCAGCCGGCCAGCACCAGATCGCCCCCGGCAAGCGGTGCCATCAGACGCATCAGCAGCGGATAGAGCGGAAAAAAAACAACATTGGCAATATCCTGCTCACCGCGCAGATAGTATCCGTTTTTGGCGATGTCGAGGTACCAGTAGGAATCCCAGCGGTTATGCAGCCCAATGAGGTCCCAACTCTGCGGGACATGCTCGATGGGGATCAAGGCCAACCAGGAGAAGGCGGTATCGGGGCCGAGATTCAGCCGATTAAAGGCCAGCAGCGCGAAGATATTGACAATGACCAGCCAAACCGCGGTCATGGCCAGACTGCGCCGGATAGGGGGGGTGAGCACCGACGAAACGGCTGACCATTTCGCCTGCGCCATGTCAACTAGGGCAGCCATATGTGTTTGTCGTGTCCTTTCCCATGTCAATTGGTACCAAACCTGCGCGCCGCAGGCAGGCAAAGCTGTGATGCCACGCCGCGCTGACCGATACCGGTTGCCGCTCCGGGTGGCAGTCGTTGTCTCGGGCCTGGGTTTCTCGGTGGATTTCCTGCAAAGGAGAAACCGTGGAGGACGTTTACAGATTGTGTCTCTATTGTCAACATCCTTTCCCCGCCAGCGACGTTGCAACCACCCAAAAACCGCTGTCCTCCGACCGGTTCGATGGCCTCCTCCACGGCCACCACGGTGTGGCCCCCTGGAAAAAAAAATTACACCCAATCAAAATTGTTTCCTAATCAAAAGGCAACATACCACCGGTAAATATACCCATTGGAACACAGGTCGCCAAACACGACGATTATGGATCACCAACCTTGCCATCGAATACCACCCGGGAAATGCAACCAGCACCATGGACCAGATAACCGAAGATTTACTACATACCATTATCCGCCAGCAAAATGTCAAGGCGGTTTTCCAACCGATCGTCCACATCCAGAACAGACAGATCTATGGGTACGAAGGGTTGATCCGGGGCCCGGTGAACACCGTGCTTCACGCCCCGACCCGGCTCTTTGAGGCGGCGACCTGGGCCGGTTGCGTGGCGGAACTCGATCTCCTCTGCCGCGAGGTGGTGATCAAACGGTTTGCCCAACTCGGCCTGCCCGGCCGGCTGTTCATGAATGTCGATCCGTACAGCCTGGTCCATGAGCATTTTCGCGAAGGCCAGACCTTGAAACTGATCGAACAGGCCGGACTCACCCCTTCCCAGGTGATCATCGAGCTGACCGAAACCCACCCGGTTGAAGATGTGCAGCTGATGCAGCAAGCTATGATCCATTATCGGCAGATGGGTTTTCGGGTCGCCCTTGATGACCTCGGCGCCGGATATTCTGGTCTGAAACTGTGGTCTGAGATTCGCCCGGATATCGTCAAGATCGACCGACATTTCATCCAGGGGGTCGATCAGGACCGCACCAAGCAACAGTTTGTCAGCGCCATTTTAAAAACCGCCACCGCGCTCGGCTGTCGGGTGATCACCGAAGGGGTCGAAACCGAAAAAGAATATGCGACCCTGCGCAAAATCGGGGTGGAAATGCTGCAGGGGTACTACTTCTGCCGCCCGGTGGAGGTGCCGCCTTTAACCATATCCTCCAAGCTGTTTCGAAAAGAACTGCGAAGCTACGAGGAAGACGAATCGCCGACGGTGGAAATCCTCCTCAGGCCGGCGATCTCGGTGCAGGCCACGACCAAGGTCGGCCAGGCCGGCGAGCTCTTCACCTCCACCCCTGAATTGGAGTCCATTGTGGTCGAGCATGAAAGCGAGGTGCTGGGATTGATCCTGCGCCGAGATTTCATGGATATCTATGCCAGCCTCTACGGCAAGGACCTATACGGCAAGCAGCCGGTGCTCCGGTTTATGAACCGCAACATCATGCAGGTGGATAAAAACCTGCCTCTGGAAGAGGCCAGTTATCGCCTGACCACCTCTCTGGACTTTTACACCGACGAATTCATTATCCTGGACGGTTCCTGCCTGGTCGGCAAAGGCCGGCTGCTCGACCTGCTCCATGAAATAACCAAACTGCAAGTCAACCGGGCCCGACACGCTAACCCACTGACTCAATTGCCAGCCAATGTTCCAATCCAGCAACAGTTGCAGAAACTATTCCGCCAAAACATCCCTTTTGTCGTCTGTTATTTCGACCTCGACCACTTCAAACCCTTCAATGATTTTTTCGGCTTCAGCCGAGGCGACCAGGTGCTGCGATTCGTCTCCGAGTTGCTGGTCGCCAACATCGACGATCAGGAAGATTTCATTGGGCATATCGGCGGCGATGATTTTGTGGCGATTTTCCATAGCACCCACTGGCAGGCGACGGTCCGACGCATCCTGCAGCAATTCGACGACAGCATCGGCGGCCTCTACAACGGCAATATCGGCTGCAAGATCACGGCCACAGACCGGGAAGGCCGAGAGCGACAATATGGCCAGATGACCCTGTCCGTCGGCGCGGTGGTGGTCAAGCCGTCAGAATGGCACTGCCACATCGATCTTTCGGAGGCAGCAGCCATCGCCAAGCACCATGCCAAGGATATTTCCGGCAGTTCTCTCTACATCCACGAACTCGTGCCAGAGACGTCGAAAGCGGTGCTCAACCCTTTAGCTACCGTCTGCTGAACGGGGCCAATCAAAAAATAACCAAGGATACCTTGCGGTGAACAACAAAATAGCAAAGAACGGAGACAAACGCTGGATGACGGTAGGCGCCAAACTGTTGATCGGAGTGGCGCTGGCTTCCAATTGCTTTATCGGCGCCCTGCTCACTATCAATTACCAGTCGACCCTGAATATCGAGCAAATGGTGGCCAAGGTGCTGGCCATCCGAGAAAAAGTGGATGTCAACCTCCGGGAAACCATCGTCAAGCTGCAGCAGGAGTTCACGGCCCTGCCCCGCCTGTTCCAAACTGATCCCAAAACAGCGCTGCTGGCTCAGGTAGATCGCGATTTTCAAGTGCAGGACAAACAGCAGATATCCGGTCGGGAGGCCTACGGTTCGGGGTTCAGCCGCACCGAAAAAAGGGACCTCGCCAAAGGACTGGCGGTGGTGCATATCGAAAATGGCAACCTCATGTTTTCCCACGGCCTGGTTGATGCGCAGGGCAACTTTACCGACACCGTCGAACGATTGCGCCTGGCCAGCAGCCGTCCCGAAGAAGATCTGCTCACCCTCCAAAAAAATGTGACGGCGGCCTATGCCAGCCAGAACAATTCCTCCGATCTTGAGCAAAAAATAGATGCCTTGCGCAAGGTGGCCACGGACAAGAGTATCGAGGCCGAAAAAACCAGGAACGAAATCCTCGGCTATGTCGACGAAATCAGCGCCATGGAGCAGGAGATGGCCAGCGCCAACAGACAGCAGCGACGATTCAGCCTTTCCATCGGCCTGGCGACCATTATCGCCAATGTGCTGGTCCTCTTTTTCCTAACCCGCATCATTATCGAAAAACCGCTCCACCGGCTGACCGCCATAGTCGAAGCCCTTGGTGCCGGTCAATATCCCGAAGTTCCCTGGCAGGACCGCCGCGACCAGATCGGGGTGCTCAGTTCGGGAATTCGGCGCTTCCGCGAGGTGCTGCTTGCACTGAAGCAGGAAGAGGGGCGCAAGGACGAGGAACAGCACATCATCGAGACCCTGGTGGATACCATGACCACCTCAATCCATCACCTGGACGATCAAGTCCGGCAAATGGCCCAGATGTCGCTTTCTCTCCAGGACCTTGCCGGGATCACCGAACTGGAATCGAAAAATGTCGCCGATCTGGCCAGCGATACCGCCGTCCACACCAATGAGGTTTCTGCTTCGTCCCAGCAGATCAGCAGTGTGGTTGGCGATATCCATGCGCAACTCGGTGGCCAGGCCGTCGAGGTTCAGCATATTGTCGGGGAAATCGGCCGGGTGCGACAACAATTGGACGGGCTCAAACAGTCGGTGTCCGAGATTGACACCATCGTCGCGGCGGTACATGTGATCACCGATCAGACCAAAATATTGTCCATCAATGCCACCATCGAAGCGGTGAAGGCCGGTGAACATGGTCGGGGCTTTGCCGTGGTTGCCGATGAAATGAAAAAACTCTCCCAGGATACGGCGCATGCAACCCGTGATGTCTTGGGGAAGATCGAAACGATCAATGCCACCTGCCAGACCTTTATCGACTGCTTCGACTCCATCGATCAGGGGGCGCACCAGTTGAAGCAGGTGACCGCCGCCATCGGTGGCGCGGTGGATATCCAGAAGGATCTCACCGAGGCGATTGTCGACCTGACCACCCGCACCACCGAAAACACCCAGCAGGTGTCCACCAGGATCAAGGCGGTCAACAAGGCGGCCGGCGGTGTTTTGCAACTCTCGATTAACGCGAACCACTGTGCCGATGAAATCGCCGCCTCACTCGAAACGCTCTTGCAGGGACCGGTTCACAGACTGGAAGCGCTCAACCGCAAAAGGAGCGACATCACGCTATCAACCGAGGCCACCCATGAAACAGGCCTCGACAAGGCACCGGCTTCATTGCCAAGCTGCGCCTTACTGCCGGAGTGCCAAATCGGCCATCCGGCCATTGCTTGACAACCTGAGCCCTGATTCAAACCGGGAATCAACCTTGCACGCTGCGATGTGCAGCCAACCCATCAACTCGCCGTGACCCCATGAATACTAAACCGAATACCGCCGTCCTGATCCCCTGTTTCAACGAAGAAGCCACCATTGGAGAAGTGGTCCGTGACTTCCGTCAAGCCCTGCCTGAAGCGCAGATCTTTGTGTACGACAACAATTCAAAAGATCGAACGGTCGAGATTGCCTTGGAGGCAGGCGCCATCGTTCGCTCCGAACCGCTCCAGGGGAAAGGTAACGTGGTTCGCCGGATGTTTGCCGATATTGAAGCTGCTGTGTATGTCCTGGTCGATGGCGACTCGACCTATGACGCGGCCGCTGCCCCTGCAATGATCAAACTGCTGGTCGACCAGCAGCTTGACATGGTCAACGGCGCCCGGGTGACCGACATCAAGGAAGCCTACCGTCCGGGGCATCGTTTCGGTAACTGGCTGCTGACCAGCATTGTGGCCTGGACCTTTGGCAATCGCCTCAAGGATATGCTGAGCGGCTATCGCGTTTTCTCTCGGCGGTATGTGAAGAGTTTTCCTTCGCTCGCCGTAGGGTTTGAGACCGAAACCGAACTCACCATCCATGCCCTGCATTTACGGATGCCGATCGCCGAGGTTGGAACGACCTACAAGGACCGCCCCACCGGTTCGACCAGCAAACTCTGCACCTTTAAAGACGGGTTTCGCATTCTGTGGATGATCCTGGTGTTCATCAAAGAGGAAAAACCCATGTCCTTTTTCTCGTTACTGGCCCTGTTTTTTTGCCTCACCTCGGTTGTCCTCATGCTTCCCATCCTCAGTGAGTTCATTGCCACCGGGCTGGTCCGGCGTCTGCCGACCGCTGTACTTTCCATGAGCATGATGATTATCAGCTTTCTCTGCATGGCCTGCGGATTGATTCTTGATACGGTCACCCGGGGCCGAAGCGAGATGAAACGGATGCGGTATCTGAGCACGCCCGCTACGCCGACCCATCAGGAAACAGCGTATTATTACAATACGTGAGCATGCGGGGATGCATATCTTCAGGATATCCATGGTGAAATTCAACCGAAACGCTCCTGAAACGACCTGGAGATGCTCGTGAAAAAATCCTTCTCCCGCCTCATGCAAAAGTTCAGACAACTGCAAGGTTCGCCAACGTCACTTGCCAGAGGTACCGCTGTAGGGATTTTTATCGGCATCGCCCCGCTGATGCCGTTGAAGTCCGTGCTGATAGTGTTGATCACCATGGTTGTCGGTGGCAGTACGGTCGCCGCCTTGCTTGTCTGCACGATCCTTTGCAACCCCCTGACCTATCTACCCCTTTATTATCTAGCTTGGTTGGTGGGTAATTTTTTTCTTTCAGAGAAGGCGAGTTGGGAAGCGTTGCGAACCACGATTGAACAGGTGCAGCAGGTGGGGATGGTTAAGGCACTGCCCCTGCTAGGAAAGATGGGTTTTGATGCCGGCATCGTCCTGCTCGTCGGTGGTTGCACCCTGGCCTTGCCACTGGCTTTCTGCAGTTACCCGATAGCGTTTCGATTTTTCGGTCTGCTGGAACGCAAGCGCTCTGGAAAACATCCTATGAACACGAAAGATGCATCGTCTGTCGCCTGATTTTGGAATAATCATGAACAAGCTTTACTACGGCTCTTGACACGAGGGCTGCAGGAGCGCTACTGCGTCGGCCTCAGAGGTAAGACTGGCGTTTCAATCCTTGGTGGATCGTTTTGGCAGTCAACGAAAGAAGAGAAAAAATCTCATGCGATGGCGCAGAACGATTCTGCTCGCTCTACAACACCCCGAGAAACATGGCCAGAGCGCCGAGCAGGGAATGGGAAAGCGAGATGCCCCAGATTGAAGGCCAACGCAGATAAATCCCCCCCCAGACAAGGCCGCTGACAAAGGTTATCAGGAGCAACGGAGGATGGTTGTAGATGACATGGAGAAAAGAGAAGGTGATGGTTGAAATCAGGAGCATCATTTTGGGTTCAATGATCCGACATCTCTTCATCTCGGCAAACATGATGCCGCGAAAAATGAGCTCTTGAACCGGACTGAGGATCAAAATATAAAAGAGAAAACAAGCAAGAGAATAACTGTATGTTCGAGGCTTCGAGAAGCCTGTCAGATAGGCGAGATACAAGCCGACTCCGCCGAAGGCGCAGAATATGAGATTCCAGCGGATCGAATTCCAGCTGTCTCCCAGGGTGAATCCCAAATCCTGCAAGCTGTAACCTCGGTGAATGCTGTGCAGAATGAAACTCAGCAGGACAACAACCAGCACATGAAACCGGTAGGCGAAAGGAATAGCGCCTGACCAGAGCAGTAAAACCGGCGCATAACAATTGATCAACAACAGAAGAAAAAAACGAAAGCCCGTTGCAGAAAAGCCAAATCTTTCATAGCGAGGAGCACGGTGGGAGTGTTCATTCTCCATGGTGGGGTGAACGTTACAGCTTATACGTTTTGCTTGTATCTGATTCATTCCACAGCCCTGAGATTTTTAGCAAGAGAGCCCCTCTACTCACTGTTTTTCCATCAATTCAGGATTATTTAACACGGATGCAACCAAAACGAAACGTAAACTTATCCCCCAGGGCCTTGCACTCTCGTCATTTGTCAATTGCGGTTAACGCTCTTGGTTACGTACGCCAGATCGTCAGTCATCATAATAACGGCGATAAGATAAAGGCCTCAGCTATTTCCGGTGGCTGGCCACATCTGAAGAGGAACACCAAAGGTCGTTCAGTACACTAAACAAATTATATCTTTCTTGAAGCTAGCTCTGGGAACAAGAGAGAAGACCGTAGCTCGATATCTCAAAGGGTAGACCGCTTGTCTAACGCCAAACATAACCATTCATTACCGGTGCAGGTCCGACAGACTCTTTGCCAACTATTGTGTTTTTCCACCTCCTTTCTTTTCGGCCAGATAAAGTTTGAGGCCATTTCTTCAGGATGCCAGATCAGAGATCGTCCAAGGCTGCAATACGCAGCATTCGGATTACTCCTCTGTTTCCTGGTCTTGGTGATACCCGTCCAGTTAGTCGCGGACGAGGGATGGGTTGCTTCATGGGCAGCTGTTCCTGATTCCGCCGGTCCGCCGCTGCGGGCACAGTCGATCCGCCAGGTTATCCGAACCAGCCTCGGCGGATCGAGCCTGCGTATCCGCCTCTCAAATTTTTTCGGCAATGTGCCGGTAATCATTGGTCCCGTGCATGTCGCACTGCATGACAACGACTCCGCCATTGTGCCAGGGAGCGATCATGCCCTGACGTTTGGCGGCAAGTCAGCCGTCACCATTGCAAAAGGTGACAGCGCCTTGAGTGATCCCGTCCAAATGAAGGTCACTGCGCTGCAAGAATTAGCGGTGAGTTTGTATCTTCCCAAGCACACAGGGCCTGCAACCATGCATGGCATAGCACTGCAGACCGCGTACATTACCCGAACCGGTGATGCCACCGCCGTAGAGGTGTTTCCTATTGGCGAAACTGTCAAAAATCGCTTTTTCTTGACCGATGTGGAGGTCCTTTCCGACGCAGACGCTCATGCTATCGTGATTATTGGCGATTCAATTACCGATGGCGTTGGTTCAACGGAAGACGCTAACAGGCGTTGGCCGGATGCGCTCGCCGCACGACTCCAGGGCGACCCGGCACTCGCGTCAATCGCTGTCGTCAATGCTGGCATCAGTGGTAATCGTATTCTCAATGACGGCCCCGGACAACCATTCATGGGGCCGAGCGTGCTCTCGCGATTTGATCGCGATGCCCTGAACAAACCCGGGACACGCTGGGTTCTGGTTATGGCAGGGATAAACGACATCAGCGCCGCAGGCCTGCTGGCAACCCCCGGCGATCATGTTTCCGAACAACAAATCATTGAAGGCCTGCAAGTGCTGATCAACCGCGCCCATAGAAAAGGCATCAAAATTTGGGGAGCCACCTTACTGCCCATTAATAGCGCCAAGGGATCAGCACGCATGGAAGAGGCCGAGGCAAAGCGCCAAGCTGTCAATGCATGGATTCGCACGGCTGGCGCCTTTGATGCGATCGTCGATTTTGATCAGGTGGTCCGCGACCCCGCCCATCCCGAGCGCTTTTTGCCCGCCTTTGACAGCGGCGATCATTTGCACCCAAGCGATGCCGGGTACGCCGCCATGGCTGCATCGCTCGACCTTCGTTTGTTTAGCCAGGAAAATCACAGGCCGCATTGAATCCACCGAAACCCGAAGCAACCAACCTTTGTGCCCCTATTCATCGGCCACCCATCAGTCACACGTGGATGACCGTTGCCGCCAGCGCAGCAGAGCCATGCCGACCACCAGGCTTGCCAGCCAGACCAGCCGACTTTGATATCGGTCATGGGGGTTGGAGAGCACCCCGCAGATAAAGGCATTGCCCAGGAGCGCCAGCAACACAAAGAGCGCCAACCCCGCCAGATCGCATTGAGCAGTGCGGCCCCTCCAACCCATGATCACCAGCAACCCCAATATCGACAGGTACGCCACCGGAACATGCACCTTGTTCAAGGCATCGAACAGCGGCTGGGTGATCTCATCCTGCTGCTGACGGGATTCGTTGAACGGCTTGGCGGTGTCAGCGAGGAGTTTGCCGATGAGTCCACGGGTGTCGAGATGCATTTCATCCAAACCATCGCCGGTTGCCACCTTCACCATCTGCTGGGCAGTGGAACGCAGGGAGGTCCAGGCCAGCATGCCCGGATAGGTGGTGATGGAGGCTCGGGTAAGGTATCGCAACTCGGCATCGGCAGCCCCTGTCCAGCCACCGATTTCGCGAAAGGGTGAGCCGCCGTTCCAAAGAAATTCATCGGCGGTCGTGGGCAGGCGATCCTGGAGTGCGCAAAGCTTGACACCAGGCGCGGGACAATGTTCGGCCAGCCAGCGCTGGGTGAGACCATCCTGGACCAGACGCCCGAAGAGGAACGCCGGACCGCCGGGCGTATACCCAGCTTTGCCCGTCAGGGCCAGGTGCAGCACAGGCATCAAAATCAGGCTAAGCACAACCACGGCTACTGGTGGCAAGACGGACACCGGCAGAGGCCATCCCCTTTTGAGCGAGAGTCTCCAAGCCACGAGGATGACCATGATCAAACCCAGGCCGAGTGCCATGCATGACATGTGTGAAAGCAGGCCGAGCAAGGCCACTGCCGCCAATCCCAGTTGTTCCATTCGCCCTAACCGGTGCCTGCGGAATCCCAAAAGCCAGAGGCTCAGAACCATCAAAGGCACCAGAATATCGGGCATCAATTGCCCGGTGTACCAGGAACTCCCGGTCAGGCATGCCAAGCCTATGCAAAAGAAGGAGGTGGCCAGTGGTCCGGCGGCAAAGTCATGGCAGCGAAGCATAAGATGGATCAGCCACAGGGTGCACAGCGATTGCACCAGGACCGGCCCCCAGAAGGTCGCCCAGCCAAGAGAAGCGATCCAGAGGAAAAGCCCGTAAAAGAGAGAGCGCCCCGGGACTTGCTGCATCCGTTGCACCGCTTCAATATAGCCGCAAGTATCGAAAAAAGTCAGGGCATAGCCATTCCACAGGGCTGGAGCGAGTAAAACCACCAGACTGCAAACCAGGCAGAGCAGCCAAGCGCTGCCGGTTTTCATCCAAGAGAGGAAGTCAGTGGCGGAGAGGGAAAACATGGAGGCTAAGGAGGTAGAGGTCTCGGTTGTCATGGTCTCTTTTCTTGGTTATCGCAAAAAAGGGCGTGTTTTGAGAGGTGATCCTGGTTTTATTAGCTAGCGAACGTATGGCAGGCACAGGCATTGCCTTCAAGCATGGCCCCTTGGCAGGGCAGCAATTCTCGCGTCATGTTACTCCTTGGTTCGATACAGCAATGCGGCGATGGCCACGGTGCAGGGGGCGACGACAATCACCCCGAAACTCCCCACGAGAATATTGAGCACCTCGGCGGCGACGAAGGGGGCGTTGAGCAAATTGGCCGGGGGTAGGCCTTTAGCAAGGAAGACCATGAACATGGTGATATGGCTCCCTGAATAGGCCAGCAGCAGGGTGGTGGTCATGGTGCCGGTGACCGCCCGACCTACCCGAAGACCGGATCGCATGTGGTCAACGAGGCCGATGTCGGGCTGCTGCAACTTGATTTCATCCATAGTGGCGGCGATGTCCATGGCCAGATCCATGACCGCCCCGGAACAGGCGATGAAGACACTGGCGATGAAAATATCGGTGAGATTCAAATCGTAATACCCCGAATACAGCAGCATTTCGGCAAAAGGTCGAACCGCGCCGTGTAGCCGGAACAGGTGGGTGAAAAGCGTTGCCAGGCCGCAGGTGAGCAGGATGCCCAGCATTGAACCGGCGAAGGTGGCCAAACCACGACGGGTGAGCCCCCCCACGGAAAAACAGATCGCGCCGGTCAGCAGGGTGACAATCCCCAGCCCGGTGGGCAATGGCGGATAGCCCATCAGCAGCAGGGGGAAAAAGAGCTTCCACAACACCAGGGCGGCAAAGACAAAGGATAGGGCTGCCTTGAGACCGGTAACCCCGGCAACGGCGACCAGCAGAAAGGCAAAAAGGACGACGAGGAAAAAAATCAGCCCTAACCGATAGGAGCCTCGGGCCATGGCGTTGACCGGTTTACCCTCCGGGGCGCTGTACTCGACCAGCAGGGTCGTACCCGCCTCATAGAACTCGTCAAGTTCCATCTTGCCGGTGAGCATGTTGACCACATCGAGTTGCTGGCCTTCATGGGGTCCGGAGAGCAACTGAACGGTCAGGGACTGGATGTTGGTCTTGACAATCAAGTTGGTCCGCACCTTGGAGTTGTCGACCTTGGTGATCAGGGCACGGCAGCGGATGCCGCTCGGAGCCTGCGGAACGCCGGCAATATCGAGGAACAGCAGCGCGGTGCAGAGCAGAGCCAGGATAAGGGAAAAGAGCAGTTCGCGGCGTACCGGATTCATGGGCGTCCACAGGCAGGAAAGACCCATGGTGCTGCAAAAACTCAGCACCATGGATTATCGGAGCGGATATAAAAAGGTGAAAAATCAGTTGGTGGCTGAAGCCTTTTTCTCAATTGGCAACGGCTGCCAGATGCCCATCGACCGGGCCATCTGCTTGGCTATGTCGGTGTTGTCGTAAAAACCGGCAAAGCGCTTCGAATCAGGCCCGATGGCAAAGACCGGCACCGGCACGCCGGTATGGGAATAGGAGGTCCAACCGATGCTGGAAACTTCATTGAGCAGGTGCGTGAGGGTGACCACGATGGGCTCATATCCGCCATAGAGCAGTTTGCTTTCCGGGTCGTTCTTATCATAACCGATGATTGATTTATCAAATGCGTCCTCGAGTTTTTTCTTCTGAAAACTGTTTAGGCATATTTTTTTGCTATCCGACGTGCAGGCGGCTGCATCCTCATGCAAATTGATGCCAAAGGCATTTTTCATCAACGCAAGCATGGCGTCGTCACTTGCCAAATTGTTGCCTGTGTTGGCATACGTCTTGGGGTCATATTTGCTTTTAATGGCCTGCCACTCTTTGCTCAAACCAAAAGCTGTGGAACTCACGGTCTGGCCACGCAGACGGTCATAATAGGCGGAGTATCCCGTGGTAGCGTGGCCGACGGTCATACCGCCGGTCTCATGGTCGCCGGTGACCACGATCAGGGTCTGATTCGGGTATTTCCGGTAGAATGCAAGAGCGGCACCGACGGCATCGTCAAAATCCAAGGTGTCGCCGATGGTGGCCATAGCATCGTTGGCATGACAGGCCCAGTCGATCTTGCCGCCTTCCACCATCAGGAAGAAGCCTTCGTCCCGATTAGCCCACCCAACGTTCCTGCTGTCTTTCTTTTTGGTGAATAAGGAATCTATGGCCACTTCGGTCATCTCGGCCAGCGACAAGTTGGTATTCGGACGATCGATGGCATAAGGCATGGCGGCAGCGTCCTGAAGATAGGGGTTGATGCACACCACTTTGCTTTTCGGCGCCTTTTTCAGGGCAAGGATGGATTCCCGGTCATTGAGAATAGTATAGCCGCCCGCTTGCATCTGGGCTTTGACCGTGTCCGCCTCGGAAGCCGCCAGACCGCCGCCGCCAAAGAAATCGTAGCCTGTGACCGCCATTTGTTTGGCAATAGCGTTCAAGTCGCTTCTGCTAGGGACGCTGGCGTAAAAGGAGGCCGGGGTGGCATGGTCCAAGGAGACGCTGGAGATAATGCCGATGCGCTTGCCCTGTTCGGCAGCCAACTGGGCAATGGACTTGTAGCTGATGGTTTTGGTGTCATCCATGCCGACAACTCCGCTCATGGTTTTGATGCCGCAGGCGAAGGCCGTCCCAGCAGAGGCGGAATCGGTGTTCAAAGCATGGGCGTCATAGGTGGTCTGCATCCCCAGAACTGGCAATTTGGTCATATTCAGCCGGTTCTCCTCTTTAAGCAGATCCTTGGCCTCGGTGGCCTTGCCGCCGTTTTTGGTGGTCAGATAGGCCTCGGTGGCCTGGATTTGGGCGGTGGACATGCCGTCACCCAGAAAAAAGAAGACATACTTGGGCATCTCGGCCTGGGCCGCTGTCGACGCAAAGACCACTGCCGCAAAAGCTGCGAAACAAAGCATTCTTACTGCTTGCATCGTTCCCTCCTTTTCAAAGTGATTTTTGCCTACACATCAAAACAAGCGTGACCGCCTGATATATTGATCGGTCACCAAAAACACAGGATTAACGGCAACCCGCCGGAATCATCGCAGGTGCAAGCAAGATTACCGAGTGATTGTTAGGATGTGATTATTGTCCCGACAGGTCTCCGTTATACTATTGCGACAGCAATGTCATTAACTTGAGAACCATTTCGTTGTCCCTGTCGTCACCCCGGCGAAGGCCGGGGTCCAGAACTAATTGAAAAAACTGGATTCCGGCCTTCGCCGGAATGACGCCCCGGAAATACTGCATCGTAGAAAAAAGCTTAAGTTGACGACATTGATTGCGACAGCGTGGTTGCCGGCCAGCTGGGTCTGATGAAAAATTGATACGTTCCTGGCCTGAACATAACAAAGGGTTTGTAGTTTGCTGATCAGATCTGTATCCCGTTCAGCATTAACCCACCAGGTGCACATGACCATTCCTTTCCCGCCCGGCCCACCGTTGCATTCCGAGCAGGCGCTTGCCGATCAGGCCCTCCATTTCCGGCGGCACATCCTCCAGGGTTTGGAGCAACAACCGTTCTCCGGTATCGACACCACCGTAGGCGTGGAGAACGAGTTCCAGGTGGCGGTCGAGGGCAAAAAGAACGATGTGGATCTGGCGCAGACCATCCTCGACTCCGGTTACTATAAAAACCTGGCACTGCGAGCCCTGCGGGGCGACCTCTCCCCCCACGTGCTCAATGAACTTGACGCCTTTCTCAATGAACAGCAATTACAAATATGGGAAAATTCCTGGGTCCGTTTTCCCCGGCAGTTTTTAGGGGAATACGCCGCCACCATCCTGGCCTTTGATCTGCGGGCCGACAAAGCAAACCCGCAGTCCCCGGTTCGACAAGATGCCGACCAGTTCCTCTTTGTCAAAGAGGGGGAACCCTGGCTGCGGATCCCAATCAGCTACCTGCTGAAGCTCTCGCTGGCCGAGGCCATCGGCCTGCCAGACTACGCCGACTCGCTTCTGCGTCGAATTGGTTCACGCTTGATGGACCATCTGATCAGCGACAACTGCTCGCCGGAGGTTATCTCCTTCAGCCTGAGTAGCGGCGATGCCGACGAACTTCCCGGCCGAAACACCGCCCGCGAGACCAGTCGGAGATTTTTCCTGCTCCACCTGCTTATCCAGCACGCCAACCGTGCATTCCGCCTGGAACAACACGGCCAGACCTGCCGGATGTACCTGGCCCCCAATCCTCCGGCCCGGCAAAAACAGCTCAACGATCTCATTTCCGACCAATTCTACCGGGAGTTATTCCTCAATCCCTGCCTCTCCGGATGGCAGCGGGGTGAAGTGAAAAAAGAGTACATGGGCCTCTGCCACCGGACGCTCTCCCGTAGCCAGCTGAACACCATCGCCAAACTCAAGGAGGCGGGAATCATCGTCAACAATCTGGTGATTCTGCCTAACACCTCCAGCACATCGCTGGCCAACAACGGTACCCACATCACCTTGGGCAGCCGCGTGCTCAGCCGCTGTTACCAGGAACCGGGCACCGGACGGTTCGAAAAATATTTCGGCGACCTGGTGATCAAGATTGTCGAGCATTTCCTGCCGCTGTTTGTCACCACCTGCTCGGCGGCTCCCCACCGTCTGGGGTTCAGCGATTTTCATCCGGAAAAGGTGTTGGGTTACCTGCCGCACGAGCTCGACTACACCCACCTGCGGATGCTCTGGCGGCGTTGGAAGAAAAAAGCGGATTTACGCTTCTGCGGCCACAGCTTCACCCCCTTGGGGCCGCTCTGGCTTGACCGATTGACCAAAACCATGCTGCGGCTGCGCGGCGATTACCTGCCGGATGTCCGCCTGATCGATTACCTGGTGGCCCTGCACAGCGTCGAGCAGAGCCCGGCACTCAATGGCGTCGAACAGAATCATGAACGACTCAAGCGGGACCTGACCGAGATGGGTGTTTTCGACAGCCGCATGGCCATCTATCTGCCCTACCGGATGCGCGCCCACGCCGCCTACGGCTTCTCCGGTTTCGAAGGACGCCATTATTCGATTTTCCCGGGTTTACGTGAGACTCTGGCCCTGTCGGTCGACCTGCAGGCCATTGTCACCGGACTGGCCTATCAATGGGTGATCGACGGCACGGTCGAACACGCGCATATACCCGACGATCCCGGCACCGAGAGCGAGCGACGGCAGATTTTTTTCGCCGCGGCCATCGGCATCCCCACGGTTTTCATTCGAGCCGACACCAAGAATATGATGCTGCGGCGGATCCTCGCCCTCGTGGAGCGGCAGCGTCCCAGCCGACGATACAAGGGCTATTTGCGCGTCGAGGTGGCAGCCTATCAACAGGCCTGTCTCGACCTGCTGAAGCGCGAATGCGGCGGGATCGGCGAGACGAAAGGGGTAAACGAAACCTTTGACACCTTGGAGGCTATGCTCAAGGGGACCTTACCAACGGCAGCCCAGCGATTGACCGGGGCTATTCTCAACCGGCACGGCCGAGCCATCGATCCGATGCAGGTCGAGGCAGGGACCTTCAACCGGGCGGTGGAAACCTATTACCGCAAAGACCTCTGCAGCCTGCACTTGGCCGATGGCCTGGAAACTTTGGTGCAGGACGGCTGCCGGCTCGACCATTGCCGCGATCCCGAAGTGGTGGCACTAAAACACCGGTTAACCGGCGGGGCCCCGGCCGCCCTCTTCATCCGGGAAACCGGCAGCCGGGTGCTGGCCGGCGAGGCCACGGACCAGGAAATCCATGCCCTCATTCTCCTGACCCTGTTGATCGTGCACGGGGAACGACAGACGAGCGGCGAAGAGTAAACCGAAAACGGAGAACATTTATGGCACATCAGTACATTGCCCGCGAGACCGGCGCCATCGTCTGCGAGAAGCTCATCGCCGACCGGACCATCGCCCTGCTCTATAACCGTTTACGCGAACATGCACCGAGCCTGTTTCGGGCATTAACCTCAAAACGGATGTCCGACTGGCTGGGCTTTCTCCATTTCGACCTCAACCTCCCGCTCTGCCAGGACCAGGGCATGGCGTTGCTCAATCGGATGGGAGTCGACTGGCGGGAATGCCTGGCCCCGCATCACAGCTTCACCACCGCCCGTCAGGTTTTCGAGCGACAGATTCGGTATTGGGACTGCCGCCCCATGGATCAGGATCCCCAGGCCATAGCCGCCCCGGCCGACGCCAAGGTCCTGATCGGCACCCTGGAGGAAACCCCGGAGCTGTTTATCAAGGGAAAATTTTTCTCGACCATGGAGTTGCTGGGCGACTCGCCGTGGCATACGTTTTTTGCGGGGGGCGATTTCGCTATTTTCCGTCTGACCCCGGATAAATACCATTATAATCATGTCCCGGTCAGCGGCGAAGTGGTCGACATTTATGAACTCGAAGGCGGCTATCACTCCTGCAATCCACAAGCATTGATCGCCCTGGCCTCACTCCATGCCAAGAACCGGCGGATAGTTACGATCATCGATACCGATGTGGACGGCGGCACCGGCATCGGCTTGGTAGCAATGATCGAAGTCGTGGCCTTGATGATCGGCGATATCGTGCAATGCTATTCTGCCGCCGATTACGACCATCCCGCACCGGTGGTCAAAGGAATGCGGCTCACCAAAGGCTGCCCCAAAAGCCTCTACCGACCCGGCAGTTCCACCGACATCCTCCTTTTTGAAAAGGACACCATCGTTTTTTGTGAGGATCTGCGGAAAAATGTGGCCCGCCGAGACGTGCAAAGCCGGTTTTCTTCCGGCCTGGGCCGACCGTTGGTGGAAACCGATGTCAAGGTCCGCTCAACCATTGCCGTCAAGCAACCAGGGCTAGCTGCCGGTAACCTCCATCCCACCCCTCCCATTCCGCTGGGCTTCCGGGGGACGAGACCATGAACGAGTGGCTTTTTCTCCTTCCTGCTGCTGGCTTTTTCACCCTGCTGATCGTGGTCGGCTGGCGGCTCTTGCCCGGTGATCGCTATCAGGTGCTGGCCTCGGTGCCGGTTGCCAGGAGAAGCGGTTCCCAATGGCGCGGGATCAACTTCACCGCCTATGGGGCGTTGACCGCCTCTGCGGTTACCATTGCCGTTCTCTTCGTGCTCATCCTCGCGGTTGCTGCCCATGCCGACCCGACGCCGGTGGTGGTGCTGCTCTCCCTGATCGTTGGTCTTTGCCTGCCTGCGGCACGACTGGTGGCCCGACTGGTGGAAAAAAAACAATACACCTTCACCATCGGCGGTTCATTTTTCTGCGGACTCGCGGCGACGCCGTTGCTCATCCTCCTGATCAACGGCGGCTGTTTGTTGCTGGGCGCTCCGCTGCTTAATATGGAGGTAACGCTGGCTGCGCTCGGGATCGGCTATATCTTGGGTGAGGGGCTCGGCCGACTGGCCTGCATCAGTTTCGGCTGTTGTTACGGCAAACCGCTGCACCAGTGCGGTTCTCTTGCGACGCTGCTGTTTGATCGCCTGGCCTTTGTCTTTGTCGGGACGACCAAAAAAGCGGTCTACGAGGGAGGGTTTGCCGGGGTCAAACTGGTGCCGGTCCAGGGCCTGACCTGTCTACTCTATACCGCCACCGCCCTGCTCGGCTGCCATCTCTTTCTCCAAGGGCAGTACCGGACCGCCTTTCTCCTCACCCTGCTGGTCTCCCAGGTCTGGCGAGTGCTCTCGGAAACGCTCCGCGCCGATTTTCGGGGATTCACCAGCATCTCGGCCTATCAGAAGATGAGCCTGGCGGCGATTATCTACGGCGGCGGTCTCTGCCTGGTGCCATCCTCAACCCCGCTGCCGCTGCCTGCCATTGCCTCTGGGTTGAGCCTGCTGCTTAATCCCTTGCTGTTCCTCGGCCTGCAGTTGCTCTGGTTCTGCCTCTTCTTGGTCTTCGGCCGCAGCATGGTCACCGAGGCCACCCTCTCGTTTACCGTGCGACCGGATCGCATCTGAGTTATCCGCCAATCCTACCTTATCCGACCGGAGCCCCAGGCTTACGGGTTTTGAAGGTACCGCATGCCGCAATTTTGCCGCCGAATCTTCCTGGGAGCGCTGCACCCGCCAGTTTTTCGACAACCTGGCGGTCAATCGTTGCGCCACCGCCCCTCTCAAGGGGTGATCAGGTTGATGGAGGTCTCCGCTGTGCCGGGCGGGCCATGGGTCCCCCGGTACTCGACAAAGAGGTTGTCGCTTTGCCGGAACCAATAATCGGCATGCCAAACCCCGGCCAGCAGGCCATCAAGGCGGATCACCACCTTATCGGCTGTCTGGCTGGAATCTCCCCCCGGCAACGGTTCACTGCCAAATTTCTCAGCCTTCATAGCGATTATCTCCAGGGTATCAGGACGTATAGTCCAGAACGTGGCGGTTTGCGCATTACGGGCAACCATCCGCTGCAGCGAGAAGGAGAGTGGCTGGAACCAGGGCCGACTATCAATGGCCCGGCTTTGGTCAATCACTTTGCCGGCCAAGCGGCCGCTCAACTGAATACGGTCCCCGATCCGTTCTGCCCGGACATCGGTATCCGGACGACGGATGTAGCGCCAGGAAAGGGTCGTTCCCTCCGGGGTACAAACAGAGCTGTAGGTTTCGTCCCCCTGGTCTTGGGTAATGGTGACCCCGGCCCGGTCGATCTCCGAGCGCCAGAGAAAGGTGAAGCTGCTCTCACCGGTCTGCTCACGATACCGTAACAGCTGGGAAGCCGGGCTGGCCACTGCCAGCAGTAGCATGAACAAACCAAACGGCAGGATGGCTCGCACCAGGGAATGATCGGGAAGGTTTGTTTTCATAGGAGTTCACTGGCCATCATGGCGAGCTCGGAACGCTCGCCTTTTTCTAAATTGATATGGGCGTAGAGCGATTGCCCCCGCATCTTTTCAATAAGGTGGCTCAACCCGTTGGATTGACTGTCGAGATAAGGATGGTCGATCTGATGAATATCGCCGGTGAAGACAGGACGAGTCATGCAGGATGACATTGGTATCCAGGATGAAGGTTTTCTGGGAGGAGCTGCGAGTCATATGCGATGCGTTCCTCGGGTTCGGAAGAAGTTGGGGGAAAGGGGAAGCGATACCGGCAACGCATCGGCTCACCGGCATCGTCTTCAACGAAGAGGCAAAGAGCGTCGATCAGTAGCGGACTGGGGAGCAATGAACTGAAGGTTTCAAGGAGCGCGGAATGGACCAGAGCCATTTCACGCCCCTCGGCCATACGCGCCGTCAGGGTGAAATGAAAGCGAAATTGCTCAAAGACATATGGATACCCCCAGATCTCCAGGTTTCTTTTTTCCTGACCGCTGAGCATGTCGGCTTTGCGCCGGGCGAGTTCTCCCGGATTCAAGGGAGCCCGGAAACGATCGAAGGCGCGGATGCCGAGGGCTGCAAGCGTTTGCAGAGCAGGATAATGGTCGACAGGACGTAAGCAAAAAAAACTGCTGAGCAGCGCTATTTCCAGGGGAGCCAGAGATAACGGTCGTTGCCGGTCGGCAAAATCGTCAAGACCTTGTAACAGGTCGGCTTCACTGACTTGTCCCGTCAAGCGGAAAGGCGGAACGATGGTGGCATGAAAGCCGTAGTGGGCGGGGGTACGGGTGAGTTCTTCCAGACGTTCCGGATCGACCCCACGAAAACAAGGACGGAGCAGGGATTGCCCGCTGCAGGCATCCCGGCCGAGCCATCGGCAGCCCTGTTGCCAGAGGGTCGAGGCTGGAGGGGGAGCAATAGAGATGGCATAACGCATAAGGGTAATCAGCCGTTTCTTGAGGGGGACTCGAAGTTGTTCTGCAGCAGTACACCCTGCCGCTTTCTATCATTACTCCTATTATGAGTGCGTTGTTTTAATCCCTAGTTATAAAACGATTACGATTGCATCAGGTTCCAACGGACCAGCAGCCGCCAGTCGATCACGGATTATGCCTGATTAAATCGTAACCACACTGTAACCCACCCGTAACGACCGGGGAGTAGAAGAACGGGCACAAACTAAATGGCAGCAGACTTCCTTCAACCGGCGCCTCTGCTTCCAGCCAATTCTTCTACGAGAGGGCCCATGCCCAAACTACTTTGCGTGCTCATCGACGGCCTACGGGCCGAGACCTTAGCCTGCGCCCATGTCCACTGCTTCGACCACCTTATCCGTAACGGGGTCATTGCCCGCCGACTCGAACCTCTCAAGCCTGCCCTGACTCTACCGACCCAGGTTTCCATGTTCACCTCTCTACCCCCCGAGGAACACGGTGTTTTGTCCAACAGTGGCGCCTCGGTGGTCTCGCCGCATGCCGTCTCGCTTTTTTCACTGCTTCGCTATCGCCACCTGAATAGTTCCGCCTTCTATTCCTGCGACCGAATGCGCCTGCTCTACCCTTATGGAAGCCTGCAAACCGGGATGTTCATCAATTCCCAGGCCATTTGCAATGTTGATCGCGAACTGACCGAACTGGCCTGTTTACATGTGCAAAAAGAAAAACCGGATTTCTGCCTGCTCTCTCTCCAGGGTGCGGATATTGCCGGAGTCCATTTTGGGTTTCGATCGGAACCGTACCTGGAAAGCGTCGAACAGGCCAACCAGGCCCTGGGACTGCTGCTTGAACACCTGGCCGTGGTCGGGTTGCAGCAGGATTACGTAATCATGGTTCTCAGCTGTCACGCTGGCTCCAACTGCCAATCCGGACTAGAGGAACCGGCTACGATCGGTTTGCCCCTGCTCCTGGCTGGCCCGGGCATTCCCCAAGGTGTGGAGTTGGAACAATCCGTGTCTTTTTTGGATCTTGCCCCCACCATGGCCGAAATCCTCGGCCTGGCTCCGCATCCCGATTGGCGAGGCAGGATCATCAAGGACCTGTTTCGTGGCCCATCCTCGGGATTGATAGCGTAAAAACTGCGAAAAACGCCAAATGCGCGAGCCCGGCAGGAAGGACTGACGACCTGAACCGAAAATATATGCTTCGAATGGCTGATCCTCACCAAAGAATGACACGGTGCTAACCCCAAGGCAACAAAGACCCTGTACTACAATCGTAAGACAAACCGATGGTGCCCCTTCAACCGGCCCGATAGCCTGCAGGGGTTAACAACGATGCAAGATCGCATAATGTTATGGAGAAGAAACCATGATCACAATCATGACGATGGAGAATGGCGCCGTACCGGCCTGCTCCACCAAGCGGCGAACGCCATCTATCGAGCCGCTGCGCCATACCGCCGTTGATGTGCTTTGTTGCCAAGCCATCCGACGCACCCTGGATGATACCGGGGACACAACCCGAAGTTTAGCGGAAGCCTTGGGCATGACCTACAGTTGCTTTGCGGCCAGTCGTCATCGACAGGCTGGTGCGAAGCGACGGGTAAAAGAGATTAGCGGTTTGGCCATCCTGACCGGCGCAGAAGTGTGGATGCTCAACAGCGGCAGTTTCCCGATTCCCGGTGATCAAGAAGACGAGGATTGGGTCGCCCAGTTCGCCCTGATTCGAAAAAACGGTGTATCGGTGTTGATCCTCAATTTTCAAATCGCCGCTTCGGCCCAAACCCAGCAACTGCAGTTGCTCGCCCTGTTGTCGCATCCGCTCCTCAAGGAACGATACGGCGCCGTGGTGCTGTCCGCGGATCGACCCATAGCGCTCTCCACCAAAAAATTGCGGGCGGTCACCACCCGCTCGAACTATGGCCTGCAACGAGGCCTGACCATCGCCCCGCCTTGTCCCGGACAGGGGACGCTCTGTCTGCTTACCGCAAGGGAGGCGACAGCTAATGTGATCGTTCACGACTCCGGCTCCTTGCGGACCGTTGACAAGTCAAATTCGCACAAGATCGGAGCGCCGGGCCTGGCTCTTGAATTTGAAGTGCAACGGATGGCTTCGGACCCAAAAACCCGGATATATCTGCCGCTCTCCTTCAGGGAACAGTGGCTGGGCGGCAGGGAGTATCACCGCGCCCTTGCCGTCTGAGTACTTCTGGTGGGCGCATTCGTTTTCAAATAACCCGGAGGAAATTCCATGTTCACGGTTGATGCCATCCTCACCCAGTATTATCCCCGCCTGACCGGGCTGCCGCTGATCACGCCCTCAATCCGCGCCTTACTTCGCCGTCTGCTCCGTGAAGATCAATTCGCCAGGTTCACCGAGCAGTATCCCCATCTGCGCGGTATGGATTTCGTCGAGCAGATCCTCGATTCGTTTCAGTTCACCTACACGGTTGCGGACCGGGACCGTGAAAACATCCCGGCGAGCGGCCGGGTGATGATCATTGCCAACCACCCCATCGGCACCCTCGACGGCCTGGCCCTGCTGAAACTGGTCCATGACAGCCGGCCAGATGTCCGGATCGTCGCCAATGACCTGTTGGAGGCGGTCAAACCGTTGCGACCCTGCCTGTTGTCGGTAAAGGTAATGACCGGAGTCACGCTCAAAGAGCAGATCGCCGGGATCGACCAGGCCCTGGCCAACGAAGAAGCCGTTATCATTTTCCCGGCGGGCGAGGTGTCCCGTTTCGGTCCAGGCGGCATCAGGGACGGGCGCTGGCAGAAAGGTTTCCTCCGTCTGGCCGCCCGCGCCAAGGCGCCGATCCTGCCCATCCATGTCCGCGGCCGCAATTCGCTGTCCTTCTATACCGCCTCGATGCTGTCCAAACCGCTTTCCACTTTGATGCTGATCGGCGAAATGTTCCGGCGGCAGCGCCAGCCACTGCGACTTACCATCGGCGGCCTGATCCCTTTTGCAGCCTATGACGGCCTCAAAATCCGGGAAAAGGACAAAATCGATTTGTTCCACAAGCATCTCTACCGGATCGGTGCGGGAAAAAAGGGCATCTTTGCCACTGAAACCGCCATTGCCCATCCGGAACGAAGGGCGGTGTTGAAAAAAAGCATACAGGCGGGAGAATTGCTGGGGAGGACACCCGATGGGAAGGAAATCTATCTGTTTGCCGGGGAGGAAAATTCGTCGGTGCTCCGCGAAATCGCCCGGCTTCGCGAGATCACCTTCCGTGCGGTCGGCGAAGGTTCAGGCAAGCGTCGGGACCTGGACCGTTTTGATCATTACTACCGCCACCTGGTGCTCTGGTCGACGGAAGATCTGGAGATCGTCGGCGCCTACCGCTTCGCCGATGCGGCGGCCGTGATCCAGGCTAAGGGGTGCGAAGGGCTCTACAGCCATAGTCTCTTTGGTTTCGACCAGGGTCATTGCCCCTATCTTGAGCAGGGGCTGGAACTGGGCCGGAGTTTTGTCCAACAGAAATACTGGGGCAAACGCAGTCTCGATTATCTCTGGTACGGCATCGGAGCATACCTGCGGCGCAACCCCCAGTACCGCTTTCTTTTCGGGCTGGTGAGCATCAGCAACACCATGCCGCAGCTGGCCAAGGAACTGCTCATTTATTTCTACAAGCGCTATTTCGCCGACGCCTCTGCCCTGCCCTGCTCCCGCACTCCCTTTCGCTTCTCCCTGCCGGTCACCGATCTGGCCCGTTCTTTTACCGGCGACAACTACCATCAGGATCTCATCCTGCTCAAAAACCTGCTCAGCACCATGGGCAGCTCGATCCCCACCCTCTACAAACAGTATACCGAGCTGTGCCCGCCGGGTGGGGTGCGTTTTCTCGACTTCAATGTCGACCGGGATTTCGGTAACTGCGTCGATGGTCTGGTGGTGGTTGACATCCACCAGCTCAAACCGGCCAAACGCAAGCGCTACATCGAAGACTCCCTGCCAACGGTGAACGCGCCATCCGCTTACCGATAACCTTGCAGCAAAAGGAGTCCCAACGACTCACCCTTTGTTGCTCTTCTTCCGGTTTTTCTTGTTGATTGCCGTTCGACCGCCAGCAGCCAATCGTTTTTCGGCCCGTTCGATCAGTTTACGATGGATGCAGACCGAGCCTTCCCTGGCCTTGGCAAACCGCTGGATATAGCTGCCGTCGGCCTGCATCTCCCAGACATTGCGCTGGTTGTTGAGTTGGAGATCAAGCAGTTCGCGCAGTTGCTTTTTCAGCTTGGGTGATTCCACCGGAGTGCAGATTTCCACCCGGCTTTCAAGATTGCGCTGCATCAGGTCGGCGGAACCAATGAAATATTCATCTGCGCCCTTATTGCGGAAATAGAAAAGCCGGGCGTGTTCGAGGAATCGACCGACCAATGACACCACCCGGATATGGTCCGACAGTCCGGCAATCCCCGGTCGCAGACGGCAGGTGTCGCGGATGATAAGATCGATATGGACGCCGGCCTGCGAAGCCCGATAGAGGCCGGCGATGATCTCCCGATCTTCCAGAGCGTTGGCCTTCAACTGGATCAGACCGGGCTGCCCCGCACTGTGTGCCCGGATTTCGCGCTCGATTTTTTGCAGCAAGGCCTTCTTCAACATCCGCGGCGAGGGCAGGAGCTTGCGATACGGGCGCATCGGAGTGTAACCGGTGGTCAGGTAATTAAACAGCTCGGTCAAATCAGCGCCGATATCAGGGTCGCAGGTAAAGAGGCCAAGATCACAGTACATCCGAGCGGTGCCGGCGTGGTAGTTGCCGGTGCCGATATGGGCGTAACGCCGCAGGCCGTCGTAGTCCCTGCGGATCACAAAGATCACCTTGCTGTGGGTTTTGAAACCGACCACCCCGTAGGTGACATGGATCCCGGCCTCCTCCAGGAACCCTGCCCAACGAATATTGGCCTGTTCATCAAACCGGGCCTTCAACTCCAGCACCACCGCCACCTGCTTGCCGTTGCGGGCGGCATCGATCAGGTATTCGATCACCCGCGACTTGCCCGCCGTTCGGTACAGGGTCATCTTGATCGCCCGCACTTTGGGATCGGTGCTCGCTTCGCGGAGATAGCGCTCCACGGTATTATCGAAGGATTCGTAAGGATGCTGGAGAAGAATGGCGCCGTGTTTGCGGATAACGTGGAAGATATTGGGGTCTTCGTCCAGCAGGTCGGGATGATCCTGTGGTTTGTGCGACGGATAGTGCAGTTCCGGGCGATCAAGCCGGACGATCTCAAACAGATCGCGTTTGCCGAGGATGCCGTCAACCTCGAAGACATCGTTGTCTTCGTCCACCCCCAGTTCAGCGGACAGCATGCCGCGGTGCTGCGGCAGCATCGCCCAGCCCACCTCAAGCCTGACGATCTCGGCGAATTTTCGCTCTCTCAACGCCGATTCGATCACCTGAAGGAGATCGTTGGCCTGTTCCTGATGCGGTTCGGTGATGGCGTTTCGGGTCACCCGGAAGGCCTCGCAGGTCTCGACCACCATCTCCGGAAAAAGGATTTCGAGATTGTTACCGATCAGATCCTCAAGGGTGATGGTGTGACCGGATTCGCCGAAACCCAGGAATCGCGGCATGTCATCGCTCACCGGGACCTTGATCCGGTTCATGTAACTGTGCTCGCTGTCGGGATAGCGGACACTGACCAGGAGGTTGATCGACAGGTTGGAGATAAAGGGAAAGGGGTGGGCGGGATCCATGCCCTGCGGGGTGAGCAACGGGTAGACCTGCTCGTAAAAATAGCGCTCGGCCTGCCCTTTCTCCGCCAGACTCAGATCGGCATAGGCCACCAACCTGATTTTTTTACGGGCCAGCAACCGCTTCAGCTCCTGCTCCAGTTCCTCCTGCTCCCGAAGCAGATCCCGCACCACCAGGGCGCAGGCGTCGATCTGCTCCTGCGGCCGGCGACCGTCCACCGACAGTTCTCTGACCCCGGCACCCACCTGCTGCTTGAGCCCGCCGATCCGTTTCATAAAAAACTCGTCGAGGTTCGAGCCCACCACCGCCAGAAAGAAGACCCGCTCCAGCAGAGGGACACGGTCGTCCTGGCCCTCATGCAAAACCCGCCAGTTAAAGGTCAGCCAGGTCAATTCACGGTTCAGATACCATTGGGGATCGTCAAGATTGAACAAGGGGGGTGGGGTCCGTTCCATGATGCCATGCCTGTTGAGGGATTCGATACCGCATTGGCAACACATTCTACCGGTTGATCATTATTATTGGGTTAGGTTTTGGTTAATCTCGAATCAAACCAACCCAGACATGGCCCACTCCTGGGCACCATGCCAAAGTACCTTTCAATATCAGCTCAATACAACAAACAGCTCTCTGTTATGTAATTCTATGGCCCCCTTGTTTGCATAGCAAAACACAGCGGTGCAAAACAGGTTCGACCTGTCCGCTTTTTTAACAAAACCCTAACCCACCTCCCCGGATCTTTGAGATACAGTGCATGGGTGGGTACGATTTCCTAAAAACACCAAAGCAAAAAACGCACTACCGGGAACAGCAACAATGAAAGCATCCGTGAGAGAAAAAAAGGGCGCAAGGCCCTCCGGGCAAAAGGGCTGGTATCAGCATCTGGCCGACTGTATCGCTTCCGAGCAGTGTCCTTATTGCGGGGAAGATATTTTTGTGAATGAAGAAATCAGCGACAAGACGTTACAGAAATCCTTCTTTTTCGAGTGTTCTGCCTGCCCATGGCGGAACCTCTGAAAACATTCCGGGCCATAACTCAAACGCTGGTGGTCAGCGATATTATTCCAAGAAGGAGCAGCAGCAATGTACACCGAAAAGGACACCAAGCTCTACAATCAGACCAAGGATGTGAAAAACAATACCGTCCTTTGCATTACCTGCCGCAAGACGATCCCGATGACTGCGGATCGCAGCATTGGATTTGGAATCTATCAATGCTATGAGTGCGGGGAAAAAGAAAACCTTATTTTAGCCAGAATCAAAGGCCGATGACGACCCTCCCGCCACGATATTCCGAGAAACAAACCCAGGCTTCGAACGGGTAAGCGAAACAAAAAGTCCGGAATTGCGTGCCAGTGACATTCGCCATCTTTTCATCTCGGAAATCATAACGCCTCGAAAACCTGCCGCTGCAACCGACCTGGGAGCTCTGCAAAGAACAAATTGGAATAGAGCCGGATCATCGAAGCATCAGCGTCTTTGACCAGCAGCCAATAACACCGATTCCGCCCAAGACCCCGACCAACAAAATCCCAAGGGTTGCATGCCAGCTCTTTGCCGCAGCCGCCCTCGACCTCGCGTTTCCTGAACAAATCCGAAATATATCCATACAACCTTCTCACCAATCGCTGACCCTGCCCTAACATGGGTCTGTTTAAATCCTTCCAGATGAGGGGAACAAAGACGCCCGCCATAACGGCGACGTTACTGGATCGATGCCCGTTCTGCGGGTATGCAAACAAGGGAGGAACTGATGCGACAAGCGCTGAAGGAAAAAATAGGTCGATTGCTGGGAGCGGCGGCGATGGGCACCCTGGTCGGTTTGGCAGCCACCCAAGGCCAAACGGCCACTGAAACCGAACTGCACGACTTGGCGAGCCGGAAGGTTACATGGCGAAGCCCCGAAGCAGACGACATGACTATCCCCCTGCGACTGCTGTCCATCAACGATTTCCACAGCCAGATCACCGCGGGCCTGACCATCGATGGCCGGCCGGTGGGCAGTGCCCCGGTCCTGGCCGCCTATCTCAAGGACACCAGTGCCAGGGCCAAGGGCAAATCATTCATTCTCCATGCCGGAGATCACGTCGGCGCCTCGCAACCGCAATCGGCACTGCTCCAGGACGAGCCAGGCATCATGTTCTTTAATATGCTCGGCAATGAGCACTGCCGAACAGGCGCCGACCATGGCCGGGAGTGCAATCTGGTTGGCATTCCCGGAAACCATGAACTGGACGAAGGAATACCGGAGATGCTGCGCCTCATCCAAGGCGGCAATCATGCCCGGGGACCGTACCTCCAGAATCCCTACCAGGGCGCCAGTTTTCCCTACATCTGCGCTAATTTGGTGCAGGCCGCCACCGGGCAGCCGTTGTTCACCCCTTATGTCGTCCGCATGGTCGACGGCGTGCCGGTAGGATTCATCGGAGCCATCCTCCACCAGGCTTCTTCCTTTCTCAGCCCCGAAAGCCTTGAAGATTTGCAGATCCTGGACGAAGCAGACACCATCAACAACTATGTTCGCCAGCTACAGACCCAGGGGGTTCACACCATTATCGCAATCATGCATCAGGGAGGATTCCAACAGCCCGCAAACCAACTATCCCCGTACACCAGCACCTTGGGAGGCGACATCACGACCATCGTCAAACGGTTGGACAATGAGGTGGATGTGGTGCTCGCGGGTCATACCCATACCGTCCACAACACCCTGGTCGAAAACGGCACCGGCAAAAAGATCCTGGTCGCTCAGGCTTGGCCCTATGGGACCGGATATGCTGCCATCGACCTGGAAATCAGTCGAGCCAGCAATGATGTGGTGGCCATTTCATCACAGATCGTCACCACCTGGGCCGATCATGGGCCGGGGCTCCACCCGGACACCCGGGTCGCAGCTTTGATGCATCGAGTTGAGGCAATGGGTAACGATATCGCCGAGCAGGTGATCGCCAGCGCCGCCCGACCCATCACCCGCGCTGCCAACGAGGCTGGCGAATCTGCGATGGGCGACCTGGTGGCCGATGCCCAACGCACGGCCATGGGCAGCGATTTCGCCTTCATGCACCCCGAGGGTATCCAGGCCGACATCGCGCCCGGCCGGATCACCAAAGGCGATCATTACACCGTCCAACCCTACAATATCAATCTGATCAAACTGGAACTGACCGGCAAGCAGATATATGCACTCCTCAACCAGCAATGGACCGATCGCAGTAGCGAAGCCCGATTTCTGCAAGTATCCGGCCTGACCTACACCTGGGATGCCGACCGACCGGCGGGCAAGCGCATCGTTGCCGTGATGCAGAACGGTCAGCCGCTGCAATCGGAGAAGAAATATACGGTGACCGTCAACGAATACCTGGCGGGCGGAGGGGACAATTTTACTGTCCTGACCCAAGGGGTGAATCCGGTGGTCGGCCCCTTTATCGCCGATGCCCTGATCCAGTACGTCCAAGCCCAGCCGCAACCCCTCAACGCCGACATTGCCGGCCGGATCAGCAGGCTGAATTAATGCAGGGATGATCGGCGCAAGAGGGCCGCTGCTGAAAAAAAACGGCGGGGAACGTTCAAGCGCTCTGTGGATGCCCACTGAGATACGCTTCGAGGCCCCCTTCCAGATAGCTCGCCGCAATGCCGCTATCAGCCAGTTGCTGCTGCACCGACTGGCTGACCGAACCACCCCGGACGCAATAGACCACCACTTCCTGCTGCGCCGGCAAGGCCTGTCCCCATTGCGCCACTGCGGCGGGGTCTCGCCATTCGGCGGTTTCGATCCCTTCGGGTCCCTTATCGTAATCCTCCTTGCGCCGCACGTCGAGCAAGCGCACCTGTTTTCCTGCGGCCAGCAGCCCGGCGAGTTCCGATGGGGTAATAATCTTTTTCATACTTTGTCCTCCTACATCCAGGTTTTCCATAAAAAGCCCACGTTGGCACAACCAACCAGCACCGGGATCATCTCCAATTTAAAAACCTTCATGGCCAGATACGAAAGGGCTGCCAAGGCTAAGGCGAACCAATCGGCGGTCGCCAAATCGGGAATCGGAATGGTGGCCCCGAGTGCCTGCACCTTCCCGGTGCTGCCGAACATGGCATTCAGGCCGAACCAGATGGAAAGATTAAGCACCACCCCCACCACGGCCGCGGTAATCCCGGAAAGCGCCCCGTTCATGAACCGGTTGTGTCGAAGTTTCTCGACATAGGGTGCGCCCAGGAAAATCCAAAGAAAACAAGGGGCAAAGGTCACCCAGACGGTCAGCAACGCCCCGAGGGTACCGGCCACATAGGGGTTGAGGACTCCCGGAGACCGGAAGGCCCCAAGAAACCCGACAAATTGCACCACCTGAATCAGTGGCCCGGGGGTAGTTTCAGCGAGCGCCAAGCCATCGAGCATCTCCCCTGGCTGGAGCCAGCCATAGTTAGCGACCGCCTCCTGCGCCATATAGGCCAGGACCGCATAGGCACCACCAAAGGTGACAGTGGCCAGTTTGCTGAAATAGAGCGCGATTTGTGAATACACATGATCTGGCCCCAGCAATAGGAGCAATAACAGCACCGGCCCCAGCCAAATGCCGCCCCAGACCATCAGCACTTTCAAACTCCTCATTAAGGTCGGCGCAAATTTTCCATCCGTATCCGAGGCCAGGAGGATGTCGATGATTCCATCCTGCTGACCTGAAGAACTCTCCAGTGTTTTGCCACCGTGAATCCACTGGGGGCAAGCCTCGCCCAGGTAATGGGGGCAGACACTCAGGCCGAGATAGCCAAGGATACCGGAACCGAAAATGACCAACGGAAAAGGAACCTGATAGAAAAACATAGCGATGAAAGAAAGCACCGCGACAGCCACAAGATACGGTGTTTTCGGGGACTTGCTGGCAATGCGGAAGACAGCCATGACGACGATGGCCAGCACCGCCGGTTTCAGCCCATAAAAAAAGGCCTGCACCGAAGCAACTTGATTAAATCCTGCATAGAGAAGGGTCAATGCCAGGACGGTGAACATGCCTGGAATGACAAACAAGAGCCCTGCGGCCAGCCCCCCCCCTGGTTCCGTGGAGCAGCCAGCCGATATAAATGGCTAACTGCTGTGCCTCAGGGCCAGGCAGAAGATTGCAATAATTTAGGGCATGGAGGAAACGATCATTGCTGATCCATTTTCGGTCATCAACCAGCATCTTGTGCATCAAGCCTATCTGCCCAGCCGGACCACCAAAACTCAAAAATCCGATCTTCATCCACACCGCAAACGCTTCCTTGAAAGAAACTGATTCCGGTGGTTGCGTGTCTTCTGTTATAGGCATATGCATTCCTCTTTAGTGTATAAGACGAGTCTGCCCATCTTTGGCCTTCATGGCTAATTCTTTAAAAAGAGTGACAGAGTCCGCCTTGGTCCACAGACCGAGATAGCCACTCAAGCTGCGTTCCGCCTCATATTCGATGACCTGCTGGTCGTTAATAAATGCTTTTAGATGTTGTCCTTCCGTTTCCACACGCAGAAGGTGCCACTGCCCAAGGGCAACGGGGATTTCAATGCTCCCGCGTTCTACACGTTTGCCATTTTTGAACTCGAATAAGACGGCGTTGTCTTCCAGGGCGTTGACTCGAAAGACAAAATAATTGGCCCAGTCTTTGATTGCAAAAGCCAAACCTCCAGCCTGGTCGATAGTTCCGGCCATGGGCTTGGCCCATACCTGGGCAGAGCCATCAGCCATGCCGCTTTCCTTGGCGATGACCAAGGGAAAATAACAATAGGCCTCGATATTATCGAGAAACGCCTGATAGCGTTTCCCCATGAAACGGGCCATGGCCTGGGTCACGCCGATGGAGATCGACGAGACGAAATGGGCACCATCCTGGAGGATTCCGGGTTCCATCTCCGAATCAATATTTTTCCAATCGCCGGTGATCTGGTAGAAATTGGCTGGCGCATCCGGGCGTTCGGGTTCAAGAAAATCGTATTTGCCTTGAAAGAAGGATTCGGTAAGTCCCATGACCTGATCGGGCGTCTTCAAGGCCATGTCGAGCAACCGGCTGGTGCCCAGGAGCCGACCCAACTGATCCAGGGCAACTTCCATGGCGGGTTGATCCAGCCGCAGGAGAGAGGCCTCGATCAAGTCGCCCTTGATGGCGATTTCGAACCCCAGGCGGGTCAGGACGTTGGCCATGTACTGAATGCGCAGGGAGCGACCGTGGTAGGCTCCGGCACCTCCTGCAAAACTCAAAGTCACATAGTTATGTTCAATGTCGGAGCCGCAGAGAGCGTCGACCGTGGCGAAATGATAGCCAAAGCGCACGCTCAGATTCAGATAGTCGCCGGAGAGAATCGCATAGCTCGCGCCTCCCAGTTGGTTGTTCTGCTGCGGCCTGGCCCCCGCAGCCATCATTGACATGAAATCCTGAGCGCCGACGGCAACAGCGCTTGACCAGTTAATTCCCGGATAGCTGAACCCTTTCCAAAGGGCGCAAAAGGGGGTGCTGACCACATCATGGGCATTGATTTCGTGGCAGGTGGTCAATCCAGATCGTAGTCCACCTCCCATATCAAGCGCATAGAGCATGATCGGGATGTTCACTTTCAGACGAACTGCGTTTTGGGTCCGGCCGATGGTTTCGCCGAGATTGAACATCTGGCGGACGGACAACTCGTGACAATATCGGATAATATCATGCACGGTGCGACATTGTTCCGGTGAGAACTCAGGGGAGTTAGGATCCGTGAGGTTTAGGGGCGAAATCAAGTCTAAAACCCTCTGCAGGTGCAGATGCGCCGCGCTATTGAAGATGGGCCGTTTTACCTGACGTAGACCGTTGACCAACGGCTCCACAACACCCCGGTAAACACGGGCCTGGTTGGCCCATAAGGTGATTTCATCGCCATCTTTAAGCGTTGCGGTCGCGATTTGGGTGTCAAACAAGGCGGGGACGCCAAACTCCCGCGCCACAGAAGCCAGGTGACTGGCCGTGCCCCCGATATCGGTGATGATCCCGCGAACCTTGCCGACCCAAGGGGTGATGGATGTCGAGGCGGTGCGGGCGACCAGGATGGTATCCGGTTCAAGCGGCAGGGTGGCCGCGTCTGTTCCGGCGAAAGCCTTTACCAATACCCGCCCCGTAACGACGCCGCCGGCAGCACATTTACCACCATGAATCAGAACAGGGTGGTCAGGATAGTCCAAGGCAAACTCGGTGTCTTGTGCCTCCTCTTTAGGTGTAACCAAGAGTGACCTTACCTGCAGGAGAAACAACCGGTCCAGTTCATCCACCGCCCATTCGATATCCAAAGGGTGCCGGAAGTGTTGTTCCATTTGCACCGCATATTTTGACAACTCTTCAAGGAATCCTGTGTTAGTAGGGGTTTGAACCCCATTTCCCTTTGTCTCAAAAATACGGAAAGTGCTTTTGTCGATCCGAAACATATGCTGAGGCGAGGTATCACCACCGACCAAGCCATCACCCAATCCACTGACGGCGCTGATCCGGATGCTTTCCTGGTCCTCTCCGTTAGGATCAGCGGTATAGAGAACACCGCTGTATTGTGGCTGAACCATGGTCAGTACCAGAACAGCCATTGGCGTTTCACGGTCATCGATACCATGATGCATGCGATAAGAGAGCGCAGAGGCTGAGTATTTACTCGCGACGACCTGCTTATAAGCCAGTGGGAGTTTATTGAACAATACATTCAGGACGGAGGTATACTGGCCCGCAAACGAGATCTCGCCATCCTCACCGATGGCCGAACTGCGGACCGCAAACCGCTGGACAGCAGAAAATTGGCTAGTAGCGTCGTCCAATGCCGCTTGAATTTCAGGCGGCAGCGGCGTTTTCATAATACGGTCGCTGATTGTTTGGCTGACGGATTCCAGACGTGCGGGGTCGTCATCAATCAATTCCGCCAACATCTCATCGATTTCCTCAGCAAGCCCTGTTTCCTGGAGAAATCGCCAGTAAGTTGTCGTGGTAATTGAAAAGCCTGTGGGAGTAGGCAGCGTCAATTCCCGGCGTATGTGTGCCAGATTGCCTGCTTTGGCCCCCACATCCCTTGCATGTTTTTCCTGTATTTGATCCAGCGGGATAACAAGGGGTTCAGTGGGCCTGTGGTCAAACTTCGGCCATTCTTCTTGAACGGATTGCTCAATCTCGCCGAGAACCTTAAACAGCGGTTCATACTCTTTTTGAGTCATACCAGATAAGGCATTGACCATGCCATCGACCTCAAGGAGCAGCTGTCTGCATTTCCTTTCCACCATCTGGGGGATAAAGGGCCGATTGTCATAATAAATTTGTTCGAGATCCGCCTGCAGGGTAAGGGCGGTGCGGTTGTGATCAAGCAGCCTTCTGAAGCGTCTGTACCGACCTGTTTGTTCAGCATCCAAAGTCGGTAGCAGCTTGCAGGAATCACTTGATTTCTTGCTATTAAAAAGTTTCATGGGGCTACCTTTGATTCTAAGTTATCCGTCAATATTGGTTTTCTGGCTAATAAAATCATCTTATCTGAAATCACCAAATTGGACAGGTCGTAATCCTTAGTTAACAGTAATCGTAGTAAAAGTGCGGCCGGTTTCCCATGATCTTTTGGGGCCATTGTTATTAACCAGGAGCTGTTTCCTCAGGTGGACGTATTTTCTGAAACATTCGATACAGGCATAGGTCATAAAATATTTTCAAGCCACCAGCGACCATGAACGAGGCGCTAAAAAGCAGGGGATCAGTCATCAGCAGGCCGCCTAGAACCGGGGAAACTGCGGCTCCCACGGACCTGGCAACATTGGTAACCCCTGAGGCTGCCGTTCGTTCGTCAGGATTGACTACCGCCATGGTATAAGATTGCCTCGTCGGGACATCCATTTGCGAGATGCTGGCCCGGAGGAGAAGAACGGTTATAGCCAACCATAGATTGGGCATTAATGGCACAAGACAGAGAAAAATATTGGATGGAATATGGGTGAAGACCATAGTGTTTACCAGCCCGATACGATCAGCAATGCGCGTGGCAAGCAGTGCAGAAAAACCGGCCAGCAGGTTTGCTCCAAAGAAAATGGAGCCGAGCATCCCCTCGTCAATTCCGTACCGCGCGTGGAACCACCAGGCGATCATGCTCTGGACGACGAACCCACCGGCAAAGGCGTCCAATGCAAAGAGAGAACTCAACCTGAACACAATCTTCTTCGATTGATGCAGTCCGATTATGCTCTTTGGCGGCCTATCTGTTCCAGGCGCAACAATTGGAGATACTTCCGAATCTTTAGACAGTAACGAAAACAGGAGAAAGAGCACCATCCCACAACCTGCATATCCGGCCATGATATATCGATAGGATTCAAAGGCGCTGAAACCAGATTCCTGAAGTACTTGTGCCAACCATCCGCCGGCAAGGGCTCCTGCGGCGGTTGCAAACGAACCGGCAAGGTTATACCAGCCAAATACTGCTGTTCGTCGTTTGTCGGGAACCAACTGGACAAGAGCTGCTTGCTCTATCGATAAAAAGGGACCTATTTCGTTGCCGCTGGGACTGATGATGCCAATGATGGCTGCGATGGTGATCCATATCGGGTTGTGGGTGACGAGCAGCACTATTCCGGCCAGGACCATTAGCAATGCGCCGAGCAGGAGCATTTTCTTTCGGCCCATACGGTCCGCGATCATGGTTATCCAGAGAGAAACCAGAATATCTCCGGCAAGCGTTGCAGTCAATATCGCTCCGATGCCCGTGCCGCTCAGTCCCGTTTCCGCAAGATAGAGAACCAGAATGACCGAGACGAATCCGTAAGCGAAGAGCCGGGTAATTCGGGCAGAAAATAAAATTGCGGTGTCAACTTTGATTACGTTCATGGTGTTCGCCATTGGTGGCCTCGACAATAAAAGCTTTGCCGAGGCCACATTGGTTAGGCCATCCAGCCGTGAATTTCGTCGTGCAGGGCGAGATACCGCTGCATGGTGACCGGATTCTTTCCGTATTTTTCATAATCGCGGAGAATTTCCACAAACTGTTCTTCTGCTTTTTGCTCGTTGGTATCCGGCACGATACCGTCCATGTAGATGTCCACCATCCGATCTGCATAGATGACGATCTTCTCTTCAGGCGTTTTTAAAGTGTAATCCCGGACGGGCAGGCCGAGCTCCTTCGCCTCAGCCTCGGTCAGGCCGCCCCGAATATGCTTGAGGATGATTTGCCGGATTTCTTCTTCAAGCCCCAGCTCTTCTGCCATTTTCGCGCCGATCTCGCCATGCTCCATGCCGTAGGTCTTTGATTTGCCAAGATCATGAAAGATGGCTCCTCTGGCGATGAGTCGCTTATCCACCGGAATCTGTACCCGTGATGCAATCTCAAGGGACTTTCTCGCCACTTCCAGGCTATGTTGCACAGCCTCTTCCGGGCATCCGGCCTTGGCAAGTGTGGCGATATCCTTCATGAGGAGGTCTTCAGCTACATGGAGAAGGAACTCGGTTACGGCCTCCTCTCCCCAGGTAGAACGAACGTATTCCCTGTTTTCTGTGAGGGCGCTGAGATCATGCCGGGCAGCCTTGTCATCAGGATGATTATCCAGCCAATCATGCAAAGCCTGATAGTCTTTACCGGTTCTTTGCGTGCTTATTTCGAGATGTTTGGGATAGGGAGGCATACTATTTCTCCTTAAGAGTTGTTTGAGTTTGTTGAGGGTTGGGTTAAATAATATCAGGGTTCCCCGAGTTCGGTTCTTCCCTGACAATCATGAGAAATAAAGGGACTGAAGCGACCAGTACAGCCGCGACGATGATAAAGGCCCAGCTGTACCCCAAGGAAGCCACCAAAAGGCCGGTAACAATGGGGCCGGAAGCATGACCGACGTCAAAAATGGTGCCAAAGGTGCCCATGGCCGCACCGTAGTGCTGGGCCTTGCAGTAATCCGCCACCATGGCGGCTGAAGACGAAGTGACAAATGCCTCACCCAAGCCAAAGAAGCACCCGGCGATCATCAAGGGAGCAAACCCCGTCAACTGGGGGATAATGGCCATGGGTACGGCACAGAGGAACATTCCCGAGACGATCAGGGGCCGCCTGCCCCAGCGGTCGGAAACCCTACCCATCAGCGGCTTGGCAATAAAGGTGACGACGATCTGCACCGCCCAGAGCAAGCCGGCCTCAAAGACATTGAGCCCAGCCACGGTGACCGCATAAACCGGAAGAAAAGCTTCCAGCGCGCCCATGCTGATGTTTTGGATACCCTCCATCGCCGAGGTCATCAAGACGCGCTTGTCGGCGACGACCTCCCGGATGCCGCGGGCAAACAGTTGCAACCGCTCCGCCAACCCTTTGCCCGCCACCGGTTTATCACCGTTGCGCAGCGTGAAGAGGCCAAGGACGAGGGCCGCCACGCCGGTGACCGCACTCAGCAGGAAGACCATACGATAGTCCCAAAGCGTGGCGGCGCCTTTGCCGCCAAGAATAAGCAGGACATAGCCGCCGATGGGCGCGCCCAGCAGGGTTCCGGCAATGCAGACCGAAGAAAACCAGCTGAGCAACTCGCCTTTCCGATTTCCTGCGACATCAGCCACCACCGCCATGGCGACCGGGCCGTAAATGGCGGTTGCCAGGCCATGGAAAAATCGCACGACGACCAGAGCTGCATACTGGCTGATCAACAGGTAGGCAAAGGGCATCAGCCCAAAAATGACCAGTCCTGCCAGCATGGTGCGACGACGACCGATGATGTCGGAAATGGCGCCAGAGGGCATTTTAAAAAGAATCCCGGTGACCGTCGAAATACCGACCGCCAAGCCGATGCCTTCCGGCCCAGCCCCCAGGGAAGCGGCAAAAAGGGGGAGTACGGGATTACGGGCCAGGGCATAGGAGAAACGTGCCAGGAAACCGATGGAACAAAGGGTGCGGAACAAACTGGCTCCGGCTTGGGCTTTTTCAGTGGTCAGGGATGCCGCGTTCATGATTGCCCATTGATTATTTGTTGAGGGAATACCCTGCATAGAGCGCATCAAAGACGAGCAAGGCGCGTTCCAGCAATGCATGGTCACTGGTTGAGAGGGCAATCAGGCCATCGAGCAGTTTTTTCAGCAGATCGGCATCACCGGGCAGGGTCGCTTCTTCCTGGATATCGATAAACCTGACCAGTTCGCCGATCTTGCGCACCCCGGGATCGAGGAGGCCGAAACCACGGGCCATGACCTCGAAGGTGATCAGTTCGCCCTGATGGGAGAACTCGACTCCGGCCATATCAAAGGGAACCTCGCCTCGATCAACCTGCGCTTTTTCTCCCGAATCCAAAAACTCGAATCGGGCCTGGGCATCAATGAACCGGCTGATCAGCCAGGCGCTGCCCAACCGATCGACATAGGGACGCGCCCGGGTCACCCAGGTACGATTTTGATAGGCGCCCCGAGTAAAAACAACGATCGGAATGGGTTCAGGGCATTTACGCCGCAGCTTTTCCGCAACCGATTCGAGCACGGCCAGGGTTTTGCCCGCAGTTCCCGAAGGAAAAAAATCCAGATTCTGGAGCGCTTCGCATCTTTTCCGCAGCTTGCGCAGGATCGGGGTTGTTGTTTTGATGGTTTCATCATCCGAAGGAGGAGCTGTTTCGGCCAGCAACACCCTAGCCTCGGTCTGGATCTGAAGGAATTGCGGGTCGACCTGCTCCTGAAAAAGCTTTGCAATCTGTTCGTCGTCCATGCCTTCGATGCGGGCACATTGGACAGCCAAGGCCTCGCCGCCCAGCGCCTGCACCTCGCCGATCAGCCAGGTAATATTTTCCAGCAGGTCTTCGCGGTTGGGCAGCACCTGCAGGCCGGTTTTCAACTGCACCGCACCGCTGGCAGAAATGCGCCGCCAAATACGCATCCGCGCCTTGGCGTTGGCGGCGGGGACTGAATACGAGAACAGGATCCATTTTTCTTTCATAGTGAACATAAAATATGTTACACTTGTAACAAAGTCAAGCCAGGAAAACCCTAAAATGGACCAAAGCCTCCAGTTGATCACCTAACCCCACCGATTTCACAAAAAAGTGGCTCGGACCGGGACCACTGCTTAAGGTGAAGGTGATCGGAATAGCCCCCCACATCTGACAACCCGAGGACATCGATTATGAAAGGATTGCTTCGTCTGTTTTCCCTAGGCGATGCCTGCGTGCTGCTTTCAGGTCTGCCTGGAAAGCATGTGGAGAAATATCAGATCTTCCGTGAACTGCTCGCCAGCAATCGAACCGCCCTGCGCGCTCTGGCCGAAATGGAACTGCTCTATTACAGCGGACAGTCCTTCACCATCGCCGATGTCAGCTACCGTTACGAGCAGCTGTTTACCAACATCCGGGCACTTATCCGCTCGCTCAACATCCTGGCCGATCATCGCTATGCCGTACTCGACCAACAAGCCGATACCATTAACGGCCATATCAAAACCATCCTGACGCCCACGCACGCCAAGGAGGCGGTTGCCCTGGTACTCAGCCTGCAAGCACCAGCAGCCACAGCCGGTCATAAGGTCGGGGGCAAAGCAGCAAACCTGGCCAGGATTGGACAGGAAACCGGGCTACCTGTTCCCGCAGGCTTTGTCGTGACCACCGCCGGCTACGAACGGTTTCTGCAGGCCAATCGGCTCGACCAGATGATTCTGGACGAACTGGCCGAACTCGCCCCCGAGGATCCACGATTGGCGGAGGTCAGCAAACGGCTCGCCGATCTCATCGCCCATGCCGAGGTGCCCGAAGAACTCGTTTCCCTGCTGCACGCCCATTATGATGCGGTGGCCCAACAGACCGACCCCGGCATTCGCCTTGCCATGCGCAGCAGTGCAGTGCGAGAAGATTCCGAGGCCTCGTTTGCCGGTCAATATCGTTCCGTTTTGAATGTAACCAAGGAGCATCTGGCCTATGCCTACAAATCGGTTATCGCCAGTTCGTTCTCGCCAAGGGCGATTGCCTATCGGCAGATGATGGGGATTGAGGTCACCGAAACCCCGATGTGCGTCCTGGGGCTAGCTATGATTGAAGCGGCCGCCAGTGGCGTGCTGTATACCGCTGACCCTTCCGGCGACGACGGGGAAACCATGCTGATCAGCGCAGTTCTTGGCCTGGGCGAGCAGTTGGTCGACGGGAGCGTCACCGCCGAATCCTTGCGCATCAACCGGCAGACCGGCGCTGTCGACAATCGGGAAATAGCGGTGGAAAATTCCCGCATCGATGCTCGAGGAGAAGGCGTCGCCGAACAGCAGGTTGCCCCGGACAAATCCCGAGCAGCTGCCATTTCCGACCAGGAAGCGAAGCAACTGGCTCTTTTTGGGGCATCGCTGGAACAATTGTTCGGCGGCCCGCAAGATATCGAATGGGCGCTAGACCCTGCCCGGAACCTCTCCATCCTCCAGTGCCGACCGCTGCAAGTGGTGACCAAACCACCGGCACCGCTTGCGCCGCCCACCGATCATATCCCGCTGATCAACAAGGGGATCGGCGCGTCCTATGGCATAGCCACAGGGAGGGTCTATGTCGTGTCGGAGCAGCAAACCCTTGCCGCCATTCCGGATCAGGTTGTGCTGGTCACCCGCACCGCCGCACCCCGGTATGCGGAAATAATGGGCCGGATCAGCGGGCTGATCACCGAAGTCGGCAGCCTTACCTGTCACCTGGCCTCGGTGGCCCGAGAATTCGGGGTGCCGATGGCGGTGGACGTCACCAATGCCTCGCAAACCCTGGCCTCAGAAGAGGTGATCACCCTGTACGCCCAAGCCAAGCCGCGCATCTACCGTGGTCGTATCGACAGCGGGCCGCAGGAGAAGCCGCCGACTAAACGATGCATGGTTGACAGCACGGTCCATCAAAGAATGCGGGCCGTCCTCGACCACATCTCGCCGCTGCACCTGACCAACCCCGAGGCCCCGAACTTCACCCCCGAGCACTGCGCCTCGCTCCATGACCTCATCCGTTTTGCCCATGAACAGGCTGTACGCGAGATGTTCAACCTCTCCGACCTGGCCGAGGAGCAATCCGTTACCGTCAAACTCGCCACCCACATCCCCCTGACCCTGCACCTCATCGATCTGGGCGGCGGGCTGCAACCCGGCCTGACCACGTGCAACACCGTCACAGCAGAGCATTTCATTTCCGAGCCGATCAAGGCCCTCTGGCGGGGATTTACTCACCCCGGCATCAACTGGAGCGGTACCGTGCAATTTGACAACAGCAGTTTTCTAGCGCGGATGGCCGCCTCGGCCACTGCGGAATTCGGACCGGAACCCGGGGGCGACAGCTACGCGCTGATCGGGACCGACTATCTCAATCTCTCAGCCAAATTCGGCTACCACTTTGCCACCCTGGACACGCTCTGCAGTGAGGAGCCGGACCACAACTATTTGTCCTTACAGTTCTCCGGCGGGGCTGGAAACTTTTACGGCAAGACCCTGCGCATCCAGTTCCTCGGCAAAGTGCTCAGCAAGTTGGGCTGCACGGTGCACTTGCAGGGCGAGTTGCTGGAGGCGACCCTCAACCGTTTCCCCCGTGCCGAAATGCTCGATCGACTTGATCAAATTGGACGGTTGCTCGCCAGCAGTCGGCTTCTTGACATGGCGATTGCCAATCAGGAAGAGGTCGAAACCATGACCGCAGCGTTCATCAACGGCCATTACGACCTGCTTAACCGCAAAGAAAACGATACTCTCCTATCGTTTTACACCCATCTGGGCTACTGGCGACAAACAGAGAACGATGGAAGAAAATGCTGTCTTTCCGACGGCTCGCCCTGGGTTAACTCCCTTGCTTCCGGGGTATCGAACTTGATCACCAAGACGTTTGGCCGCAGCTACCAGGAATTAATGGACAATATCGGGGCGTATTACTATTTCCCGCTGGCGATTGCTAAACGGGGTGCGGTGGGCAATGCGGATATTTCCGTTCGGGTGCAGCCGGTGCGGGGCAGTATCGATCAGGCGGGTGGGCTGGTTTTCGGCTTGCGGGACATCGGCAACTATTTTGTTTTTCGAATCAATGCCTTGGAAGACAATGCCATGCTTTTTGAATTCATCAACAACCGGCGTTTCAAGCGAGCGCAAGTCAAACTTCCGATCACCAAAAATCGATGGTATGTACTCAAGGTTTCGGTACAAGGACAGGAGGTTAGCTGCCAGGTAGACGGGGAAATCGTGGTGCGATATCAGGCGGAAAGAGTACTGCATGGCCATGTCGGACTATGGACCAAGGCGGACTCCGTCACCCTTTTTAATGACTTGGTGATTGATGACGGCATTGATCATTCCCTGATCCAATGGTAAATCCACCGTGACTTCTTTGTAACCAGTGCAACCCCCTACTTCCACCAACAACCTGGACGGACAGCAACATGCATGTTTTCAACCACAGAAAATATCTTTGGCTTTTTATTTTTCACCTGGCGTTCCTCGCCCCCTTGACGGCCTGCGCCAAAAATCCAGCCAGCACAACTCCCGCCCCCCCCACCCCCACTGCCCGTCAGGCCAACTATAGTAATCAGGAATTCGGCTTCAGCCTCCAACACCCCGACGCTTGGATGGCCGGCCCCTCCACGGTCCCCAACGCCCGGGTGCGACTGACAACACCAGCCAACACCCAGCGCGCTGAATGCGTGGTGATTGTCAAGCGGTACCCAAAGGCCGCCTCGGCAAAACAGAGCGATATCGACGAGGTCTTCAATGAGGCGCCATCTGCAGCCGAGTTGAAGGAAATCCTCAGCCAGAGTGCCAGTGAGGTCGAAATCCTGGCCGCCAGTTCCGGCAAACTCCATGCCCGCCCCGCCCATTTGGCCCGGGTGCGCTACACCGTGGGGAAACCTCCCAACAAGACCTTTATCACCGGACGGGTCGTCATGACCGCGACCCCCGGCTTAACCTGGACGATTTCCTGCGGAGGACAAGGCAGCACTGCCGCGGAAGCGGACAAGAGCTTCCAGCTTTGGCAACGCGACATCAACAGCATCATCTCGTCCTTTAGCTTCAGATAACTTTTTTGGTGGTGAACCGACAGAGGGTTCCTCTTCCAAACGCGCCGCTATTCGGCTCTGGTCGGGGCCAACCAGATTATACTTGGGTTGTTGAAACGTCGCAGGACTAAACAAGTGCGGTGCGGAGACTGCGAACCACTTTCAGGCAGAGGGAACTTCACGGCAGGGCGGCAAACGGTGCAGACACCCTGGCAACCATTATTTACTGCAGGGCTTTTTGGAGGTTGCAGGGACGGTGCCATACACGCACCGTCCCTGCAAGGTTTAGAATAGAAAGGTGAAAATTAACCGAGATAGAAATTGGTCGGGTCAATGCCTCTGATGATTGCAAGTTCTTCCTCGGTGGGAGACGGCGTCTCGATCACGTTGGGCGATACCTTGAGATCCCATGCACAGGCGGCCTTGATTTTCTCCACCGTCTGGCCAGGGAAATACTCGGCCAGGTACATTTCTTTGGTGTCTTCATCAAATCTGTAAACGCCCATGGTGCTGACCACGCAGTCCGGTCCACCGCCGATCATGCCGAGTTTCTCGCGTTCACCCGGGCCGCCCAGGAAGCCAGGGGTGGTAAGATACTCGACTTTTTCAACGAACTTCTTTTTGTCCTGGGGCATGATGGCCAAAACCCGCTTGCCGGAGGTGGCCATGTCGTTAGCGCCGCCGCTACCGGCGAAGTAAGTGAAACTTTCCTTTTTGGTCCAGTCGCCAGCGCCGGTGGAGTTGATGTTGCCGAATTTATCGATCTGGGCGCCGCCGATGAAGGCCACGTCGACCTCGCCGCGCTGCAGGGCTGCCATGGTGGACAGCATGCCGAAGGACGCATCGGCATTGGTGAACAGGCAGGGATCATCGACGGTGATGGCGAGCCCAGGGGCCGCGGTGGCCCGAATGGCGCCACCCTCGGTGAACATGACCATATTTTTAGCGTGGGAAACCATCGCAAATCCGGCAACAACCAACGGCAGGCCAACGCCAACGAAGACAACCTCGCCGTCATTGATTTCCTTGGCGCAACGAATGGCCATCAATTCTGTCAGTTTGAAAGTAGGTGCAGTCATGATTATTTACCCCCTTTTTTAGCGGCGAGTGCCTCTTCATAAGCTTTGAGACGGTCGTCATAGTACAAGGGTACCCCTTTCCAGCAGGCCGGATCATGATAACCGTAATCAACCGCCAGTTTCGGGGTGAAGCCGAGGGTTGGCTTGAGGCGATCCAGGCCTTCTTGACCGAATTTTGCTTTATACTTCTCAATGTAGGCAGCGTGGTCCTCGCAACCAAAGACCCATTCATCAAGGAACTCCGGCAGGAGTTCTTCATGCCGCTCATATTTGCCCTGATACTGGCTGAAGCGGATATCGAGACCGTAGTAGCCGCGGCAGGCGGAAGGATGGGCGCCGTAGGGACAGTGGACAACGGCCAGGGTTTTGTAGTAGGGGACGATGACGCGGTCAGGATCGCTTCTGACCTCTTCCGGCTCGACGATTTCCTCGCAGGTAACAATAACCCCACGTTTTGAGCCCATGGCGCCGAATTCATCGGTGACGCCGCGGGTACCATAGGAAACCACATTGCCGTAACGGTCTGCTTTCTGGGCATGAATGACAGCGACATCAGCACGCCAAGCCCGTACAACCGTTGTTTTCTCGCCGGTAAAAGGATCTTCAACAAAGCGGATATCGGTGGGATTGTGCTTGGGCATGTCCGTGCCGATATTACCTTTCACCGGAATGAAGGGGATACCGAGGAAACCGGCGATCAGGGCACTGGTCGCACCGAAATTGGAGATGTCGTATCGCTTGAGATGTCCTTTGTTGAAGGCTCGGCGAATGGCATAGGGTGCCTTGACATACCAGTTCATGATCCAGGCAGAGTGAATTTCGGTAACGCAACCGGCACCTACTAGAATATCCAGACCACCGACGTCGGTGGAGGATTCGATGGTGGTCAGGTGGCGTTTTTTCTGCCTGATGATTTCATGCGTCAGGGCCATGGGGACCATAATCTGGAATCCACCATAGTAGATTGTGTCGCCATCTTGGATGTATTTAGCTACCGCATCCTTGAGCGTCATCCTTTTGTCGAGATCCATTCCATTCTCCTTCTGATTTTCCTTCTTTGGGTTAAAAAAAGAACTAAGCAACGATGAGAATTTTTCGAATACCAGGGTACACCTCCTTCCTAAGATTTTACAAAACTCATGGGAAAAGGTCACTTACCAACAAGTCCTTGGGTAGCTCACACCTCCTGTGTTTTCTGTTTTATAGTTTTGCTTTCGGATAAGGGGCGGCTTGGGTTTATCCGAGCCATTTACACTTTGTTCATACGGCATAGCACATACACCTGCATGGTTCCGGGCCTTATGGTTCGATAAAACCCCGGGCACTCAATACTTCATAACAGGGACGACAAAGATAATAAACGCGGACGTTGCCACAGCCGGAGCCGTAGAGCTGCAAAGTAAAGGTGCAGTCAGAGCAGCTCGGCAGCATGCATCTGCTCTCACAGAACTTGAAGTCCTCTTCAGGCAGACCGCATTCGTCGCAAACGGGTGGAAAAATTGGCATGTTTCTTTAAATTCCAGTTGTAAAAGTCCCCGGCTCGGCCGGTGGGTACTTACTCGGAAAAACTTTGTATCTTTTCGTGCAACTCCTTGTTCAAACAACAAATCGTGCAGACTACAAATATATAAAAGAAACTAATGTGAACAGGCGGGATAGTATTATCAAAAACAGCTACAAACTGAAAAACGAAATACTTGTATGGGGGTGGAGCTATTGGGGAGCAAAAAGCGTTATAGCACTTGGTGGTATCTGTATCTTTTCACTTCCAACCTTAGCTGCAAACAATGAAGCAAAAAACAGGTCCTCCTGTCAACTCATTTTTTAAATTTTCGGAGATATCAACGTTCCCGGAAGAATGCGAAGAAAACATCTGTCCCCTTGCGGCGGGCCAAGAACACGAACTCCCTGCGCCCTCGACCAAAGGTTTCTGCAGGCAAAAGCCTAGCCTACCAACCTCCTTCTTTGAGAATCGGCTCAATGCCTTCCGAACGAAGAGCGGCCATGATCGCCTGGGTAAGCTGCACGTCCAGATCCGGAACATCCACCCCCTTGAGACACTGGCGCAGCGATAGATTCTGCAGCACAAAAATATGCCAGGATACAGGTGTTCCCTTGTACCCCTCGCCCTCTTCAGCCTGGCAGCCGCAGCCGATCATGAATTCCGCCTCGCCTTCAAGGTATTCGAGATACCAGCCCCGTTCTTCACTGCTGGGGTACCTCGTAACATAACCCGCCTTGGCTAAGGCCTGGGAAAGCCAACTGGCTAGTTCAAACCCGTAGGCACCGGGTTCAACCTGGCAGGATTCAGGAAGATAGGGGAGAAACTGTGTTGATGAAAATTCGATACGCGACATGGTTTCTTCTCAAAAGATGACTGAGGCCTACGCCTTCATTGGTTGACACCGCTGCGCAAACTGACCATGCATGGACAGCGTTCAGACCCGACCGGTGGCTTGAGCTTGCCCTCAACAGGTTACAGCGGTGCAATTCGATTGTAAAAAATAACCTACCACGACAACCTGACGTTACGCCACGACAAAAACATCCTGTGGCACCGCCAGGAAGCACTCACCACCGTCGCCAAGGTTCTCGACAATTATCGGACCTGCCGGGACAACAAGTTGACCGCAAACACCCTTCAGGCTCAAGGGGATGAAGATGGGTGATGTGGGCTGGTTTTCAGTGGGCGACATGATGGCATAGGGCAGCCAGGGTTATTTTGAATCAAAATGGATTGAGATAGATTCGACTTACCGAGGGGGGTACGGTAAAGGTTTGGGCATTCTGATCCAAAACCGTCGTCAGTTCCAAAATCATCGCACGTCTAAGATAAGGACAAACGATGGCAAACATTTATTTCAAAGGTAGCGTCAAACAAAAAAAAGCACCTAACCGAAATCGGCCAAGCGCTTAATTTATTGGTGCTCCAGGCAGGATTCGAACCTGCGGCACCAGGATTAGGAATTGTAAAAGGTCTTTTTTCTTAACTTTTTGAAATTACGTAAGTTTTTAAAATAATTGCAAAAAGTCCCTTCTATACCATCCCTTCCCATACCGTATTTTCCACAGTTTATACCACTATCTCTACCCAGATTCTACCCAGAACTTGCCAGCCTTTTTTTTATATCTTCCCAATGGTCAATTACTATGTAAGCGATAGGTGCGACGGATGTCATTATCAGCTTTACCCAAAACACAAAAGTGTACCCTGGCATACCTGTGCCGAATACAAGTTGTTCAGGAGCACCAACTGCCTCAAGAATGCTGAATATGACACCGACAATGGTGACGGTGGCGGCTACTATCTTCCATTCTCTTTTTGTCACATTCCGCCCCCGAAGGTTATCCACTTCTCAAAAATTTTCTCTATGTTATCATAAGTGTATAATTATTAAACATAAAAATATGACAAAAGAACAACAAGTGCTCGACGATATAAATGGCACCATAAAATTAAATCCAGAAATGAGCACAAACGACATCTCTGACGGGTATCACACCTTCGGAGAATTATACGACCATCGAATTACGCTTTTCATCGCTTTATGCCGCCAATTGTTTAAGGGGTACGAAGAAGACCATTTTATTCCTCAATATGCGGTTTGGAGGTCAAAACACCATTCCGATGGTGAATTAGCTTTCGGTGGAAATTGGTTCGTCTTGGGAATAAGCGAAGAAAAAGGAGATCAAATTACTTACCACCTCCCAATTGAACGATGGGAAGAAACAGATTTCGCTAAGACTCTTGAAAAAGCTCCTGAATGGGATGGGCATACATCGGCTGATGTATTGGAGAGGTTGAAAAGTCTCTAAAATAAAATCGGTAGAGAAATTAGGACAAAATATTCCACAAAACTCTACCAAAATCCTACCGGGAAAGAAACAAGCACTTAGCCGCTACTGTCTAAGTGCTTGTTTTTATTGGTGCTCCAGGCTGGACTCGAACCAGCGGCACCAGGATTAGGAATCCTAGTAAAAGTGAACGATAACAAAATATTGCAATTAATTGTCGTAATTTTAGGCGTAATTTTCAGAAATCAGATACCGAGATAGACTCGGTTGCCCATCAAGCTATTAAAGCTCTCCCGAGAAGATTATCTGGCACATAACCGCTGATACTTCGCTGCGTCGCCCACTCGATTGTTTGCGGATCCCTGGCAGCCTCGGTACAAAGAAACCTTGGATCGGGGGTCTTGCCGACCCTGCCAAGATCAAGCCGATCTGCATCAAAACAGGTTTTGACTGTTGTGTCTACATGCGTTTTTGCTTGGGTATGAAGACTGCACGCTGTGAAGAGAAGGTCGAACTCACTATCTGGTAATTCAAAATATTTTCCCCTCCACGATTCCGCAAGATATGCCCCTCGGGGACCATGTTCAGGGTCCCAACTTTCGTTAAGCCTCCGACTGTCATGAAACAAGGCAAAGAGCTTGACCACCCTTTTGTTTGCTCCCGTGGACTCGGCCAGGTGAATTCCATTCTCATAAACCCTGGCCAAGTGACTAACACCATAGATACCGCTCCAGTTAATCTGGAACTGGTTCCTAATCGCAAGAATAAGCTCGTTTGAAATGATAGCTGACATAAGATAACGTGGAGATTGGGTTTCCGTTGAATATTTGAGATTCGGCCTAAGAGCTTGGCTTTGCCTCTTTGTTCTTCTTCTTAACAAACAGCATCCCTTCCAGTTTCTCCACCCTATCCTCCATCGCCTTCAATCGACTGGCAAGCGCCTGATTCCCTTTGCCCGACGCAATCGCCTTGTGATAGGCGTCAATCAACACGGACAACGAATCTCCGTACTCCGTATTCGATTCAAGAATCGCCACCACTTTCAGGATTTTCTCCGAAAATCTGAACCGCCGAGTTCCCATCTCTTGAGGAGCATTGCCGTCAGCAACATGTTCTTCGACTTTTAATAACCCCGGTAGTAATGCAGCTTCCGGTTCCACCTTAGATTCCGAATCGATTTTTCCTTCCAGAATACGTCGGCCCAAGGCCAACATCTCCTCATAAGCCATACCGAAATGGGTGGCGATCCTAGCGCGGATGTCTTCAGCCCCGGGTTTGCGCCCTTTGATGATCGCATTTAGGTAGCCACGGTCAATGTCCTGCTCAACCGACAGCCGAATTTGCGCACCTCTGCCCTCTTGGCGCAGCAAGTGATTCAGGGCGGCTTGAAACTGGTTGGAGATCAAATTTGCCATAATTAAAAATAGATCAAATGCTCAATTTTTAAAAGGGAAAAGTGTGATCGCCGAAGTGGAAATTTTTATTGTAAACAAAATAATACTTAATTATTTCTGATACCCCATGGCCAATGTTTGTTTTAATCAGCAAATATAAACTCATAGCGCTACAGCGCTACCGGGAACACACACCATGGGGACATTGAAATGCTTATGTTGTAGGCGTCAGATACCGGCAAATCCAAGACTCAAAAAACAAAATTACTGCGGCCGGCCTGACTGCCAACGAGCCCGCAAAAGAGCGTGGCAACGAAAAAAAATGGCCACCGATCCCGATTATCAGGAAAATCAGCGTAACGCCCATAAACAATGGCAGGAACATAACCCTGACTACTGGCATAAGTACCGTAAAAATCGTCAAAAGTTACCTCCCGCCCCACCTGTCCCGCAACGTGTAAAGATGGACACGTTATCCCGTAATTCTCACCTTATTTCAGGCGAATACCTGCTTTCCCCCGCCCCTCAATCCAGTGTAAAGATGGACACGTTACTGGTCAAAATAATCCCAGTTTCAACAGGTTGGCATGGTGCAAAGAAGGACTCGATAGGAATTTCCGCCGCCTTCTCATACGATAGCCGACAGAAGACGAGTCCATGATCTGGGAATAACAATGTATCACCAAATTGTTCTGTCTCTTTCATGGAATATTTACCGCCTTGACTCTTGGTTACCATGGAACGCGAAGTTCGTTGATTAAGGCAGTGTTTTAAGGGCATGTCTTTGGCGCAATAAATGACCCCTGGATCATTTATTGATCATTTGCTCAATTTATTGAATAAAAATAGGCAGTTGGATTGAAATTTTTCCGCTTTTTTATTGACAGAATGCTTTTTGGCAACCAAATTAAGTAGACCATGAAGACCACAAAAAAGAAAATCACGCAGAAAGAGATAGCGGGACTGGCTCACATCGGACCGGACTTCTTATCTCACATCATTCGAGGAAACCGTCGTTGCCCACCAAGAGTTGCACTTCGCTTGGAAGAGGTAACCGGTATCAGCAAGGTAACTTGGGTCTGGGGCACACCCTCCGAGATCCGTGAGGCTGTCCATCAGGTATGTGCAAATGATTCGAGATAATTCTGTCACGATAGATGAGGCGGCTCAGTTGGTCAAATGCAGTTACCACACCATCCACCGCGCGATCAAGAGGGGTGACCTGGCTGCCTATAAACCGGGGAAGACCGTGCTGATTCTGGAATCCGACCTGAATGACTGGTTCCAAAGCAAACGCATCCGAGCGGTGACCGTTGGTAGACCACGCCGGAGAGTCGAGGTGCATAAACGATGAGGGTACGAGCATCGTGTCAATTTGACAAAAAAGAGGTCCGCTATTTCACCAAATGATCAAAACCCTATAGAGCCAGAGGGAGGCAGCGAAATCATGAATCGTTGTTTTCAGTCGCTTCCTCCGGAACTGCAAAAAAAAATACAAGACCTTGAACTGGTTCCCGCTCTCCCCGACTGGCCGGAGAAGACTCGGGGTGCTCCCAATCTTTGCCTACGCTCCGCTCTGTTTGGAGTGATCAAGCGCGGGCGACGGAGGGCGGTCAAAAGGGAAGTCATCGCTTCTCTCAAGGATGTCAATATCCGCTATACCGGCTGGCGTCTGGACCAGGGAGATTTTGATGTCCTGACTCAAGCCTTGCATTTCCAAACCCGTCAAATAGAGACGGCGTCGGGTCGATACCTACGGATCAAGGTGAAAACCTTCCTTACCGCCATTGGTCGCCAGACAGGAAAATCAGGCCGAGAATGGCTCAAGGATTCCCTCCGCCGGCTGACCGCCACAGCCGTTGAGATTAAAACCGCACTCAACCATGGGTATAAGGACGGAATCTTCACCTATACCGGCTCGCTGGTGGACGAATTCTACTACAACGATGAGGATCAGTCGTACTTCATCAAAATCAACCCCAAGCTGACGGGCCTGTTTGATGTGGGGTGGACGCAGCTGCAATGGCAGCAGCGGCTAGGCCTGAAAACCGATCTCGCCAAATGGTTGCACGGTTTTTATGCCAGCCATCGACAACCCTATCCGGTCAAGATCACAACCCTGAAATACCTCTGCGGTTCCGAGTGTTCTCGTCTTGTTGATTTTCGCAGGAGTTTGCGAGCGGCGATGGAAGAACTTGTCCAGGCCGAAGCAGTGCAGGGATGGGAAATTGATCAGGACGACAAGTTACACGTTACCCGCACATTTATTTCTCTCAGTCGCGGCAAAATTTAGGGGGGGGCATAGCGGTCGTAATGAGGGGGCATAGCACTCACACTTGGGGGGCATAGCACTCACACCTGGGGGGCATAGCACTCACACCGGGGGGCATAGCACTCACACTCAGGGGGGCATAGCACTCACACTTAAGGGGGCATAGCACTCACACTGCGGCCCACAAAAATCCTCGCAGACCCGCACAAAACCAAGGAATGGCGAGAGTCGCTAATTTTGCCTAATCTTTTTTAATCTTTCTTTAATCATAAAAGAAGGGCGAAGGGAAAAGCCCAAAAAAATGACAGATCCGAGCAACAACCCACCTCCCACCAACCATGAGATCTGGCAGTCGACCATGCAGTGGGTTAACGCCAACCAGAACCTCATTTGCCAGATTGCTTCTCCCTACAGCAAATACATGGTGGCTGACGACGATGATCTTTTTCAGGAAGCCACCATTGCCGCCTTTAAAGCCCTGATCGTCACCAGGAAGAAGCAGGCACCCCACCGATTTATGTCCTTCTTCCGAGTCATCTTCAAGACCAACTGCATCAAGCTATCAACCGGTATCCCGACCATCCACGCCTTAGAAGACTACCTCGCTGACGACTGCCAGGAGGAGGAACCGATAGCCCCTGAAACCCACCGAATCGAGCAGGCTTTGCAAGGGATCAGCAAACGGCAGCACGAGGTCTGTACTTGGATTCTCAGACAGCCGGATCCGGTAGGCACTCCGGAGCTGGCTCTTCATTTCAAGGTCAGCCGCCGCCATGCCTGTCGGTTGATCCAAAATTCTATTCAACGCATCACCGAGGCCGCATGATGAACGAATCCATTACCGAGTATTGCCAACACTCCCCGATCCCTAAAAAGGTTTTCCTTCTGTTGAACAGAGAAGGGATCATTCAAGACCCGCTCTGTGAAAACGACCTGATCGGATTGCAACTGCTGGAGAAGGTCTGGGGAAAAAAAGAGGTGCTGCGACCGCAACTGAGTCGGATGCGCTATCGGGTCCGCCTCAGCTTCCTGAGGACGGTTGATCTCGCCTCCAAGTGGGAACGTTACGCCTACTCCCGGTTTCGCAACCAAAAGCCCGGCACTGGACTTTCTCTGGAACAGGTTATCGATGAAATCCAGGCCACTTACCTTTTCAAACTGAACAAACAGCAGATCAAACGGATGAAAGCCCTCCATAACCGGGCTCGGATTGCCCGGCACCGGGATATAAAACGGGCCGAAAGCGAGCGGCAAGAGCTGTTACAAAACGCAATCTAATAAGAAGAAACTGCTTTATTGGCTGTTACCGAAAAATGAAAAAGCCTCGCCTCAAAATAAATATTCAAGAAAAAAATCAGCCAACAGGTCACAGGCCCGGAAATAAGAAAGTAGAGGAGATTATGATCGTTCCATTCTCAATTTGTCCATTCGGAGTCCCCATGCCTGTTCAACGAAAAGCAATCACACTCTTTGCCGTTTGTCTGTTTATGGTCGTCGCCTCCCAGGCATCGGCCTTGGTCATCCGGCAAGAGACGACTCAGTTTGCAGCGGGCAATGTTCGATTCCCGGTGAGCAACACGTTCATGGTCACAAATGCTGTCAGCGGAAATAAGCGGGCGCGTAGCGGAGGAACGACTGGCGGTTCACCTGTTCCCAAAGATGTTTCAACTCTCCCCATAGATGCTCCCTCTTGTCAATTGCCAGTGGTGCATTTCCCGCTGGGCCATTCGGATTTGTCGCCCAAGGAAAATGACCTGCTATTGGCTGGAATGAAGCAATGCCAAATCGCCCCGGACACACCCCTGCATATCATCGGACACACCTGCAAGCTCGGCAAGGACCAGGATAACCAGGTGCTCTCAACGAAACGGGCCGAAAGAGTCGCCGCCGTGCTCACGGCGCAAGGGTACAGGGTAGCTGAGGTCAAGGGAGTTGGAGCGCAACATCCGGTAACAACCGACAAAGGGCTGATACACTTGAACCGGCGAGTTGAAATCACCAAATAGCCTGGAATCCAACAGGTTGTTTTAAAATCCACAATAGAGGAGGTCTACAACGTGAAAGGCATGAAAAGATCTATCAACCCACAACCCAAGGTCACAGTGGTAACAGCATTCCTGCTGTCCTTGCTCTTTGTCACAAGCAATGCCATGGCAATGGCTGTCCCTGCCGCTGGTTCCTTTGCCTATGATCTCTATGACATCGGTGTCAACCAGATCCTGCTCGGGCCTATTGGTTTTATCGCAGGTGTGGCGTTCATGTGCGTGGCGGCAATCCTGGCTGTTCGGCAGATGATTTTACCGGCGGCCGGCGTTGTCCTGGGCGGAGCGTTTTTGTTGAAAGCAAACACGGTCGTGCAAACCATCGGCAGCATGGTTGCGTAAGGAGGAAACAAAATGGCCGATTCGTCCCGAAAGTTCCCACAATACCTGTCACGGTCTTTTCAGGTGCTGTGGTTGGAGTTGGATGAGTTGGCCATTTTCCTCTTCCTGCTCACCATGGCCCTGGTTTACGGGGGCCTTGCCTGGATCTTTTTTGTGGTGGGTCAATATTGGTACAGCCGGATCAAACGGAGACGACCCCGGGGATTTCTGAAACACGTCCTGTATCTGTGCGGGTTTGTCTCCATGAAAAAATATCCAGATTACTTTCAACGGGAGTTCCACGAGTGAACATCGAGTTGTTTGTCCAGAAGGCCAGTAATCTTTTTGTCTCTAACCGACTGCTCCGGTTTGTCGTGGTGGTGTTGGCCGTTGCGTTTGTCTTCAACTCGATCATGGTGTACCGGGCTGTCCGCTATCAAAAGGTGGTGCTCATCCCACCACACATGACCGGCACGGTGGAGTTCGTGCAGGGAAAACCCACCGAGAACTACGTCACCGAGATTGCCCGCCGCGTGGTTTCGCTGGCCACCACGTATTCCCCGCCAACCGCCAGAAAGCAGTTTGAGGAGGTGCTGTTTTATTACGCGCCTGAAGCCTATCCCGAGGCGTCCCGGTCCTGGTATTCCCTTGCCGGTAGAGTCGAGGAATCACAGGTCAGCTCAGTCTTTTATATCGAAAAATACACCTTGAAGGACAACAGCATCGAGGTGTTCGGCGACCTGAAGCAGTTCGCCGGAACCGCAGTCATAGAAAACGCTTCTCGCACCTTTCGGATTGAGTACCAGATCAGGGACGGCAGGTTTGAGATCACATCATTCAAAGAAAAAAACCTCACAGAAGAGGGGAATAAAAAACAATGAAAAAGCTCTTCGTTGCTGCTTGTCTCCTGATGGTAACAGGAAGTGGTGCCTTGGCTGAAGATGGTATCCCGGCAGAGGTTCCCACCATGATTCAGCTCTCCAACAGAAATATCAACCGGGTTGTCTGCCCTGGACCGATGAGCGATCTGATTTTCTCTAAGGAAAAGGGCATGACCGGCCACTTCTCCGGCAACAATGCCTTTGTCAAATTCACCATCGAGGACAAGAATGGCAAGCTCATCTACGCCCAGGAGCCAAGCGAGTTGTATGCGGTCTGTAACGGGTCAGTCTACACCATCATTGCCGCTCCTGCCGCGATCGACGCGGTGACTGTGCGTTTAGCGATGCCTAAGAGCGACACGGTTGAAAAGAATATTGTTCGATATCGGAACATGCCGGTGGAGAAGCAGGCCCTGCAAATCATTCGTGAGGCCTACAACGGCACCTATCCGTCCAGCTATCGGGTGACGTACAAGAGGCAACCCCTCGCCCTCTGCCCTGATCTGGATGTCGCACTCCAGGAATTTGTTGAAGTGGACGGGGTTGGCCTGCGGCTCAAGGAGTTCAAAATCATCTCCAAGAACAGTGTCGATGTAGACGAGAAGACCTTTCTTTCCAGCAAGGTCAGCGATTCCATCCTTGCCGTGGCTGTTGAGGAACACAAGCTCAAACCCGGCCAAACAACCAGGGTTTTCGTGGTCGAGAAGAAAGAACACCAACCGGCCCTCGCAAAGACTATAGAAACCAGCCCAACAGAAGCGGGAGCGCAATGATGAACTTTAAGATCAAAGAGCGATTTGATGAGCTCACTCCAGCCGGCAAGGAAATGATCATTTGGTCCTTGGTAGGCATTGTCCTGCTGCTCAGCACCGTCAGTGGCTACAACTCCAGATCCGCCCATAAAACGCCACCTCCTGTCGCCAAAGCAGGAAAAGACATCCGCTTAGACCCGGACCTGATCGACAAAACCGTCCTGAAGGAGCAACGGCGAAAACTCGATGATGTCCAAGGGGCCGTCGATAAGCTCCAAAAGTCATTGGACAAGGTGATCAGCGAGAAGCCGACAGCGGACGCCCCGAAAGAGGGGGCAACCAAGCCCGTGGCTACAACAAAGGAACCATTACCCAAAATCCCCAATGCCGACGAGGTTGAGCAACGGGTAGCCGGGATGCCGTATCCCCCATCAATGGAACAACGAGGATCTTTACCTGTCCCTGTTGCACCGACAACCCAACCGCCAAAGGAAAAGAAGATTATCGGTGACATCACGGTGGTCACCAATCAGGGCGCGAAGAAAGAGGATAAAAAAAAATTACGGACCGTTTATCTCCCCCCTTCTTTTATGGAGGCGAATCTGTTGACCGGTTTCGATGCGGCTACTTCCGGGAACGGCAAGACTAATCCCGAGCCGCTGCTGCTCCGGATCCAAACCCCGGCGGTGCTGCCCAACGATATTAAGGCCAATCTGGCGGGTTGTTTTGTCATCGCCGAGGCGGTGGGAAGGCTCGACAAGGAACGTGCCGATGTGCGGCTGGTATCCCTCTCCTGTCTCAGTAACGAGGGGAGAGCTATCATTGATACGCAGGTTAAGGGCTTTGTTACCGATTCTGATTCCAAGGTCGGCTTGGCGGGAAGGGTTGTGTCGCGCATGGGTGCTGCCACGGCAAGAACCATAGTGGCCGGATTCTTTGGCGGCGCTGGCGATATGCTCAAAGCCTCCGCCACCACCCAGACGGTCTCACCCCTTGGCGTCACCAACACCGTGGACTCAACCCAGGTTGCAAAATATGCCGTTGGCGGCGGACTGTCCGAGGGTGCGCAGAGTCTGCATGATTTTTACCTGTCCCTGGCAAAGCAAGCCACGCCGGTTATCGAGGTGGGAGCAACCAAGCATATCACGGTCATTGTTTCCGAAGGGAAGGACTTGGAAATCAAGGAGAAAAAACAGCACGATGATGACGTATAAGATCGCAAATAGAGGGATTAGGAAAACTATGAAATTTTCAGGTTACAGCTTGCTGCTAATGGCGCTTCTGTCGGCATGCGCCCCGGTCAAAGATGTCATTAACCCCTATGAAGAAAACTTCAAGTGTCGGGCCAAGGACAGCGAGGGCAAGTGCGTAGACACGCCTTCGGCCTACAAGGATTCTCGCTATCCACCAGCAATAGAGGAAGCGGGTGAGAACTCTATCAACATCTCCCAACTGGACGCCCAGAACAGCCGCTATAAAACGCTAGCGGATCTGTTGGAGAATCCAGAGGCTCCGATGTTGAATCCTCCCAAAATTCTCCGGGTTTTGGTGCTGCCCTACAAAGGGGATAACAATGAGTTGTTTATGACCAGGTACGCCTATCTCGAAATCGAGAAAGCGCAATGGATTCTCACGGATATCAAAGAGAAATAACCCATGCTTTCATTTTTTCATGACCTCGTTTTTGGGGCAGAGAAACAGCTCAAGTTTCAGGACCTGGACACCATGACCAGGAGGCAGCCATTCTCTGCGTTTCTGAACTATCTCGCTTACGATTACAATCTTGATATCTATCTGAATCAGGATTGCAGCCTCGGCATGTTGTGGGAGTGTGTCCCTACCACCTATGCCGGTCCTAAAACCATCACTTCGCTGGAAGGCTTGTTCCGGGCCGGACTCCCCAAGGGGAGTGTGCTGCAGTTGATTCTGCACGCAGACTCCCATATCAAACCCATCCTGGATGCATACCGGGAGAGCCGAACCATTGATGATCCTATCGTCCTCAACAGCACCGAAAAGGTTATTGAGTTCATGGACCAGGGAAGGAACGGGTTGGAGGCGTGCAGCAATATCCCCGTGCGGAACTTTCGGCTGTTTGTGGCTGTAAAAATACCAGGAGACGCCCCGGACATCCCAGCCCCTGGAGATTTTGCCGACCAAACCAAAGTGACATCGCTGCAGGACATCAAGCGACAGATTACCGAAACCCTGAAAGCGGCCCGGTTGTCCCCCCTCTCAATGACGCCGGATCGGTTGCTGGAATGGCTGCGTCGCCTCTTCAATCAGTATCCCATCGGGTATCCGGAGAACAATTTCACCGCGTATAACGACACCATCCCGCTGCGCAAACAGATTATTAACGCCGATACCGTCATCAAGGAATCGGGAGATCATCTACAGATCGGCAAGAATTACTTCTGCTGTACTACACCGAAGACGGTTCCGGCACACGTTGATCCCTTGCAGACCAATGCGCTCTTTGGGGGATTGTGGGGGTTGATCTCCGACCAGGACCAGATCAAGACCGGTTTTCTCTACGCTTTTAACGTCGTGTTCGAGAAAGGCCTGGAGACCAAAATCCACGCCAGTTGCAACCTGCTGTTGAATCAAAAAGCGGTGGGCTCACTTTCCCCCTTGCTCCGCCGGAAACAGGAAGAATATCTGGAAGCCGCCGATGCCCTGGAACATGGAATCAAGTTTGCCAAGGTGATGCCGGTACTGCTGGTATGGCACCATGACCAGGACAAAGCACGGGAGTCGTGCACCCGGGCGAGAAGGCTCTGGGAGGATCAGGGTTACGTGATGCAACAGGAGACCTTGATTCTGAAGATCCTTTTTTTATCCTCTCTCCCTTTCTGTCTGTATACAACCGGCAGGAATATCGAGAACCTGGAACGGGATTATATCGCATCCGTTCCCTCCATTACGCCGCTCTTGCCGGTGCAAGGAGACTTTGCCGGTTCCGGTAGCACTCCCAAAATGATCTTTACCGGCAGAAAAGGCCAGTTGATCAGTCTCGACTTTTTTGCCAAGGGAGCAACCAACCACAACATCCTGTGCGCTGCGACCTCCGGCTCCGGCAAATCCTTTTTCGTCAACTATGTGGCTTTCAATTATTACGCCTGCGGCGCTCTGGTGCGCATCATCGACATCGGCGGATCCTACAAGAAAATTGCCAATATGCTGGGAGCCAAATACCTCGATTTTCAACCGGGGACGACCATCTGCCTTAATCCATTCACCCACATTCTGGAGCCGGATGAGGAATTGAAGTCGGTAACAGCGGTCTTTGCGCAGATGGCCTACTCCAACTCCGACACCGAGAAATGCGATGACACCGAGATGAACCTGATCCGCAATGCGGTGCGGTGGGCCTGGCAACAAAAGGGGCAGGATGCAGACGCTGATCTGGTCTATCAATTCCTCTCCCGGTTTCCAGAGGTGCCAGATTCAAATTTCGGCTCCATGGGGGATAATCAACAACTGGTTGAAGCCGCCAGAAAGATGGCCTTCAACATCAGAGAATTCACCAGTTTTGGTTTCCACGGAAAGTTCTTTGTCGGTCCGAGCACCTTTGATATTCACCGGGATCCTTTTGTCGTGCTGGAACTGGAAAATCTAAAAATCCAACCGGACCTGTACCGGGTCGTGACCTTGCTTGTCATCAATGCGGTCACCCAGGATCTTTATCTCTCCGACCGCTCCCGGCCACGGTTGGTCATCTTTGAAGAGGCTTGGCAGTTTTTAGGCAAGGCGGCCATGCTTTCATGGGTAATTGATGAAGGCTACCGCAGAGCCAGAAAATATAACGGCAGCTTTATGGTGGTCGTGCAATCAATCCTTGATCTGGAAGGTTTTGGCGAGGTTGGTAGGGTCATCAATGGCAACTCGGCCTTCAAAGTGTTTTTGGAGTCCTCTGATTTTGATCAGGCCCAGAAAAATGGACTGATTGACTACGATGAATTTGCCATCCAACTCTTAAAAAGCGTGAAGTCCAATCCTCCTAAATATTCCGAAATATTTTTTGATACGCCTTTTGGCATCGGGGTGGCCCGGCTCGTGGTAAACGATTACGCCTATTTCATCTACACATCAAAACCAACCGAAATCGCCGCGATTGAGCAGATGGTGAACGGTGGTGCGACCTACCACGAAGCAATCACAGAAATGGTCAAACGGCGAGGGAAAGGTGAACTGTAACCCAGCATTTTTTTTGTTTATCCTCCTGACCGCACCCTCTTGGACCTATGCGGGAGCAGTCAAAGAACTCGGCACGTTGGGGAAGGTGTATCCGATTGTGGAGCCGGACATCATAGCGGAACTGCAGCAAGGCGCACCCAAGATGGATTTGAAGAAAATCAAGGATGCATTTGCCTATCATCAGCCTGCCAATCTGCACAAACTTCCGAAAGCAATGGCTGATAGAACCTTTGCTGTTGATATGACCTACACCCTGGATCGCGACCTAGTGGATGAGAAGGCCCAGGTCCTCTACAAAAAGGGCTTTACCTTCAACCCCTTGCACTATGTGAACTTGGCAGGCGGCCTGGTCGTAATCGACGGCAGCGACCCCTTACAGGTCACCTGGTTTAAGGCCTCTCCCTATTTTGCAAACCAACAGGCCATCCTCTTGCTCTCCGATGGCTATGCGGCAGGTCTGAACGAACAGCTGAAACGCCCCGTGTATTACCTGACCAAGGACATCGTGGATCGGTTGCACTTTGCGGCGGTTCCTTCTGTGGCTGTGCCGCAAGGCAGAACAATGACGGTGCGCGAGGTGAAGATTGCAAACAAATAAAAAAACGACGCTGCTTGCCCTCTTACTCCTGTTGTTCGGTAGTACGCAAGCGAGGGCCACATCCGGAACGCCCTTTAATCCATTGACTGACATTGATTGGAGTGAAATCAACTTCACCATCAAAGGGATCTGTATCTGCCCCAGGCCACCACCGGTCTTTTTTACAGTCGGGCTCATATTCAGTTACTGGGAACCCTTTATGCTGGTGGACACGTCTGCTGAGGCAAATTATTCGGCAATGTTAGGCTCCTTTGTTGGCGGCCCGCTCATCCGTCAATTGGGAGGAAAAAACAGTAGTTCCGATGCGGCCAATGTTTCGGAAACCACCTTTGCCCAGGCGCACGGGTTCTTATTGCCCCTGATGTACAATGTATGTTCGCGCTCGGATTACGGTGCCTGGTGGAGCGAATTTGATTCCATGTGGCAAAACGATACGCTCTCTGCTCTCATCCATCCCGAGGCCACCTTGTATGCCAATCAGGCGAGCCAAATGGCCTGCATGGCCGATGCTGCAGCGGTCAATGTTGGCTGGCCGCTTGACGCCATGCCCTGGTGTGTGGGCAGCGGCGGCTCGGCTTACCCCATGACCGGGCATGTCGATAATGACAATATCGTCCAGGCCAACTCCACCGCTGCAGCCAGGCTGATCTACAAGCTGAACCGAATCGGCATGATCTGCGATGCAACCCCTCTTTGCGGCTGCATGTGGACTCCGGTGTGGATCAAGAGCCATTACAAGCTCAATGCGGCACGACCAGGGATTCGAGGAGTATACCCCATCGGGAAAGCGGCCAAGTTTTATGATTCCGGCTTGAATCCGCCGTACATGGGGAGCCTTGGCTCCAATGATGAATTCCTTTGGGTAGTCTACCGGCTCCAAGAGTGTTGCTCATGTTGCGAGTAAAGTTGCGATTTACACTCACCGTGATTGGCCTTGTCGCTCTTCTGGTAGGCAGCACCATACGGAGCGAAGAAAACACTCAGGCCAAGGAGAACGTTCCAGCGTCTTTGCAAGTAGAAATCAAGGATAACTTGGAGGGTGCCACCAAGGCCAATGTGGACAAGATGCTGGAAGAAGCCCGGAAAAAGGCAGCGAGTATGAGCGCGGCAGATATCGAAGCCAAAACTCTGGAAAAGTCAGAAATGATACAGGTTCCAGGCAATATTCATGTAGAAGAAGGGCAGCAGGCAGCACAGCAAGCGGCTGATCAATACTCTGCCCCTCAGTCTCAAAAACGACTGCAATGCGAGCAATCCACGATACAGCAACAGGTGTTCGGCGCGAATACCGAAGTGGATCCCGGTAAACCAGGCAAACTTTCCGCCTCGGAAACGATCTACCTTTTTATCTCCAGCTCTATGCCGGAAGAGGTCGTGCATACCTATCTGATGAAGGCAGCTCGTGCCGGTGACAAGAGGATAATTCCGGTGATGTATGGCTTGGTCCAGGGGATCGCCAACAAAGCGATCAATGCTGAGTATTTCAACCGGGTACTACTGGAAGATTTGGAGTGCCGGGACAAGCAGGGCGATATCTGCAAGAGAATTCAGGTGCCAGTCCAAGTCAACTCCCCATTATTCAAGCAGTATAACGTAACCCAAGTGCCAACGGTTGTTTATGCGAGCGGTGAAAACTCCTGGTCGGTCCAGGGTGATTCTGCACTTGATTATCTCCTGGAACAGATCAACCGGGAAGCGCACAGTCCGGCGCTGTCCAGCTTAATTGACAGTATGCGAGGTGCCCATTGAACAGCGAAACAAGTGAAAACGAACTCAAAGAGACCGATACCAAAAAAGTGGGCAACGAGTTGAGGAGCGATAATCTGCCGTCAACTCCGGGATACCTGGAAGTGCTCTTTATAGCTCACATGGTGGCAATGGCGGCTCTGTATGGCTACGACCATTTTTTTGCCAACAAGGTAGTCGCGCTTGATATTAAAGGCTACCTCGGGGAACAGAAGGCACTGTTAACCACAGGCAAAATCACGGAAGAACAATGGAAGGCTGGCTTGGATAGATTAGAGCAGATTTTACAAGATCAACCTGCCAATCAGATGGTCATCCTCAAAGAGGTGGTCCTCAAAAATGGAAGAGAGATCACCATCAAATAAACCCTTTTGGCAATTGAACCGCAGGGAACAGATCGTGCTGATCGTTGTTCTCGCGTTTGGGTTGTTGGGAGGATGGTTGCCACAGCGTTTATCTGTGGTGACCAGCGAATCGGTTGGCCACCGCATCTTTTTTCTGAGTCCAGCCCTCACAAAAATGAGAACCGGCGATTACCTGGTGTTTCGGCACCCAGAAGATCAGGCATACGCCCGTAAAAGTTTGACCAACAATGACCGCATGATCAAAAAGGTCGGCTGTGCCCCGGGACAATTCTTGAGAGTGAGTGCCGATCGACAATTCACCTGCAATGAGAGGTCCCTTGGCGTTGCCTTGGAGGTAGACAGTAAGGGCAACCCGTTGCCACAATTTGTTTTTAATGGCCCGGTGCCGGCGGGGCAGTTGTTCATGACCGGCACCGATCCCCGCAGCTTTGACAGCAGATACTTTGGATTCATCAGTGAAAACGAGATTCTCTTTCGTGCCGTACCGATCTGGTAACCTGTTGCTGCTGGCCTGTAGCTTGGTGCTTATTGCATCACTGACCTTTGCGGGTGAGAAGGACACAACTGCACATGACCCTTTTTATAAAGATACCAAGCGCGGCTGGTTTTGGTATGAGGATCCGGCTCCGGTTCTTGAACCGGAAGAGAACAAACCGGAGAAGTCCAGCGAGTCGATACAAGAAAGACCGCCTAAGCCTCCAACGCTTGCCGCATATTCCACCGAAGAACTGTGGAACATGCACCCTGACAAGTTTCAGAAGCTTTTGAACGAACTACAGAAGAAGGCGGTCCAGTATCCCAATGAGCAGAATGTCCTTGAGTACCTCACCCTGCAGGATATGGCCAGCCGCAAGGCTTTGGCCTACTCCAATGCAGCGCAGTACGTCACTCAGAAAAACGCCGGCATCTTTAATATCAATCAGGTGTATCCGACGTCTGGCCCGGGAGTCTCGGCGCGGGTCCAGATGCAGCAAGTCGAGATCACAGAAACCATCAGCGGCGCAAAAGATGATCACGCCATCCTGTTTTTTGTCAAACCAGGGTGTGGCTTCTGCGAGAAACAAGTGCAAATCCTCGCCTACTTCGTGGACAAGTATGGCTGGCAGATCAAAACCGTGGACATCAGCCAGCAGCCTGACCTGGCCGCACGATTCGACATCACCCTCACGCCGACCTTATTGCTTATCAAACAGGATCAGGAACAATTCATGCCCCTATCCGTCGGCGTGATTGCCCTCTCGGAAATGGAGCAAAAACTGTATCAGGCCATCCGCTATCTCCGGGGTGACACCGCGATAGATTCGTTCACCACTTATGATTACCAAAAGGGCAGCGCCCTTGATCCCACGGCAATTTTAAAGAATCAACCACAACGGCCCCCAAACCGCAGATAACCAGGGCCCCTCCTATCCTTGAGGACAAATCATGAAGAAAAATATTGTTGTCGCTGTCATTGCCGGGGCGATGCTGTTTGCTCCTTCAGTACATGCTGCTGGTTGGGTAGATGACTGGTTGACGCAAAAAGCAGGAAGCTCTCCCAATTATTTCGCCGGCCAACAGCGGGGATATTATTCCGGGGGCAGTTTCTCCGGACGTTGGCATAACACTACCAGTTATCCCGTCACTGTGGAGACACCGCGCATCAAGAGCGGGTGTGGCGGCATTGATGTGTTCATGGGCGGAATGAGTTTTCTCAACACCAATTATCTGGTGAACAAACTGCAAACGATCTTGTCAGGCGCCTCGGCGGTGGCCTTTGACCTGGCTCTGAAGACCCTTTGCGAACAATGCTCCAACACCATCAAGAACTTCGAGGCCATGGCTGACAAACTCAACAGCATGCAGATGGATGAATGCGCGGCCAGCAAGGAGTTGGTTGGTATAGTTGCTGACGAAAATGGATTTCGTTCGTCTGAGGCTATGCGGGAAAAACTCGGCACCTCAATCAAGGAAAACAAGCTGGTCAGCGGCGTCTCCGATATGTGGGATACCATCACCAAGGAGGACCGCTCCCGCAATAATCAGGCAAGACCGGCAGACGTTGCTGACGTTACCAGCGGGTGCAATGTCGATGTTGCCAAAATCTTTTTAACAGGCGGTTCCCTGCTCAATAATATCGGCACCGGCATGGGGTTGCCTGTCGTCTATATTAATCTGATGCGCGGTTTGGTGGGAGATGTGCGGCTGGAAGGGCCGGCCACCGCCTACCGGGTATCCTCTCAGGCGCCGTGCCCTCAAAACAATCCTGATGACCTCAAAGCGATCACCGAAGGCGAGGCGTTTGCCCAGGACATGGCCGGTACCTGCAGCCAGATTACCGATACCAATCGTGATTTGAACGGATATGTGAGTACAACCTTGAACAGTATATACACCAAGGTGGAAACCAAAGGTGCCTTGACGGTCGCGGAGCAAACATTCCTCAACGGGACGCCTCTCTCAGCACTCCCAATTCTTAAAACCGCTGTCGGGACAAACACCAAAGAGCCAGTAATAGCGGGGTTGGCTGATATTACCGCCAAGGCCTATAGCTTGCAGATGCTGTCTGATCTGTATGTCCGGGTAGAGTCCATTGCCAGAAAGGCCAGGGAAATTCTTGAGAAGTCCTCCGGTCCGGCGGCCGGCCAGGCCCCGGAGAAGTGCGCCGATGTCCTGTTTGCCCAAAATGCCGACAAGAATATCTCGCTCATGCTGAAGACGATCCAGACGCTCAAAGAGTCTGCCAAAACTAGTTATCTCGCTTCAGCCAATGAGATGAACACCATTATGACCTATATGAGCCACATGCAGCGAGTGGAAACACAGATGACCGCAGAACTCACCCGGCGGTATGGGAAGGATATTGCGGCTCGGTTGCAGATGTAAATTGAGGCATCAAAAATACCAAAAAAATCAGGTGAACTGATGAAGAAAACAGCTCCCCTTCTCTTGGCGATTGCATCCTGCCTCCTGCTGGCCGATACCGCCTTGGCACTGAACATGGAATTTTACACCTACGGAGGATTTAACCCCATCGTCCAGGCGTTCAACAAGGTTGCCCTTATTTTCAGCGACGCAAATTATGTGTCGCTGCTGACCGTCTTGACCATTATCGGTATTGTCTCCGGTGGAATTTCATGGCTTGCCACTGCTGCCACCGGTAGAAAGATCATCCCGTTGGTATGGCTGATCCCGGTTTTTTGCGGGGCCGCCCTCTATCTGGGTCTGTTTATCCCGAAGGGCAATATCACGGTCTATGATCCGGTCCTGAACCGGTTCCAGACCATAGGCAGCATCCCCGATGCCATAGTTCTGGCTGCCGGATCGCTCAACAAGATTGAGCGTGGTGTCGTTGACATCATCGACACGGCTGCCGCTCCTAATGCCGCTTATAGCCAAACAGCCGGTGGCACCGGCTTCAAGGCTCTGGAGGCGATCAAAGATTCATCGCCCAAGGACAATTACGCGCGGACCAGCATGATCCGCTACATGAAGGATTGCGTGACCTTTGAATTGTTACGACCGGGAACGACCCTTTCCTTGGACAATCTTCGCAACACCAGTACCGATTTCTTGACCGATCTGGCCCAGGCAGTCAATCCTGCGGTGTTCACCGTCTATTACGATGCCGGCAATCCAGCAGGGGCGGCCATGAGTTGTACCACCGCCTGGAACAATCTACGGCCCATTTACGCCAATCCAGCCAACTACAATGAATCTATTAAAAAGGTGTGCAGCAAATCGTATTTCGATCCATCGAATGCGACAGAACTGACTACTTGTCAAAATTTGCTCTCCAACACCGTCAATTTCACCACGGGATCGAGCTATACCCCTGCGCGGATCATCCAGCAGCGGCAGATTGCCGAAATCCTCTACAACTTTTATTACCAGGACGATTACGAGACCTCAATTCGCATGGAGAGTGACCGGAAAATTACCTCCTCCGGCTTAGGCCTCGGTATTACCATGAACGAATGGATACCCATAATCCGCGCGATTATGACAGCCGTGGCTATCGGGATTATTCCATTTCTGGCTTTGTTCCTACCCACGCCAATCTTGGGCAAAGCCGTTTCACTGCTGGTTGGATTTTTTGTTTTTCTCGCGACCTGGGGCGTCACCGATGCGGTGATCCACGGAGCAGCAATGGACTATGCAGCGTACAGCTTTGAAGATGCGCGGCAATCCAACCTTGGCGTCTATGCCATGGCTGCGTTCCCCTCCGACGCCACCAAAATCCTGGCGATGTTCGGTGTGATCCGTTCTGCAGGAATCATGCTGGCCAGCCTGTTTTCGACGATGCTCATTCGTTTCGGCGGGTCGGCCCTGGCCCATCTTGCTTCAAACCTCAGTGGACTTGTCCAGGGGGCCGGAAGTCAAGCTGGTGCGCTCCTTACTCCGGAAGGTCGAACAGAGGCCATGACTCGGCAGATACAAGCAGCCGGGTTGCTCGACGGTATGGCGGAACACCGGTTTTCCAACATGGCCGCCGCACGGTCCTTCGACCTGCATCGCTCGGTAGGTGGGTACAGCGCCGCCATGAACGCCAAGAACACTTTGCAGCAATCCGGACAGGTCAGTCCGGATGTCACCAATAGCGAGTTTGCAACCATGCTGGCCTCGGCCCATCAGGCCGCAGGAACGGCCAATGGCCCTGTAGATGTTTCCACCGGCCCGAACGGACAAGTAACCAGAATGAAAGCGGACCGGGTTAATGCCGATGGATCCACTAGTGTCATGACCACCGGCGCGGGAGGCACCGGGGTGCAGCACGACATTACCGCAGCGGACAATAAAGCAACCTATGCACTGGATGGGAAAGGCGGAACCAGAACCACCAATGCCTCGATCAACGGTTTCGATGGGGTGAAATTGGCAAACACGTCCATGCAGATGAAAATCCATGGAGCCGCCCACAGCCTTGCCAGCAACACCGGGTTAGAGAAAATCTTGAGCGAAACAAGTTCAGTCGGCCAAGGTAGCGCAGCAAACAAAGGTTTTACTGAGAGTTTAAGAACATCGTTTCAATCAAGTTTTGATCGTCAGTTGCAAGACGGGTCTGATTTATCGAAATATGCGCGCAACGATGAGATGTCAAGACTCGGTGCAATGGTGAGAGCTGGCGGAAATTTTATGGGATTCGGATTCGGGGCTAATGGAGAAGTCTCGACAACGGGTACGGATGGTCATCAGGTGACAGAAAAATTTTCGGAATCAACCGTCAAAGCATTGAAGACGGCGCAAGATCGGGCATGGAACGAAAGCGTCAGCAATGTAGCCAGCAACACTCAGGGAATGAACTGGTTGCGTGGAGTAGCACAGCGAGTCGGGAATACTGAAGCCTTCAGTATGCTTGACGAGGCCAGGAATATTAACCGGTCACAACAATCCTTTGGTGAAAACCTGACGACGGCAATGGTGAGGGATTACGCCGTCAATCGCTATCACGAGGAAACGCCAGAGACGATCAGGAAATCAATGGACAATATTAGCCATTTTTTGACACACGGAGGGGCTGCCGGCGTTGCAACCGTGAACGATATCAGCCAGAGCTTCCTCAGGCGCATGGGGCATCAGGGTGGCAATAGTACAGCAGTGCATAACACCATTAATAACTATAGCTCACACGTTGCAGGGGGTGGTGGAGGACTGAAGAACGAGGTGCATCAGGCGGCCGCGAGGGCGGAATTCAACACAAAAGGTGTCTCTTCTGACAGCTACACTCCCAACCATAAATTTCCGTCTCCGCCTGATCTCCCATCATCGTCGGCTGAGATTGAGAGAGAGGCAAATGCGAGGAAAGAGACAAATCAAAATAGGGTGAAAAATGGTGGGAGCATACAGCATCCAGTGACCAATGCAGCAGAGAAGGCTCTCGACTTCATTGGTGGGCCTTGAACCGATAAGGCCATTATTATTCAATCAGTATGGAATAAATTATTGGGGAGAAAAGAATATGATGGGTCGGAAGAGGGGTCAATGTCGTTTCTGCGTGAGGATTCAGCCCACTCATCCATCCATTCGTCTACATCCCGATCTTCATCAGAGGCCATGAGATTAACCGGTTTCATCGGATCGACATAAAAAGGCTTACTGGAAGAAGCGGTATCTCCCTGCTTGCCATTAACGAGATGATCCCAGAATTGGCCTATACGCTTAAAAATGTTTTCGGCCATGGCAATCTCCTTGATTCACAAATACTCACTGTCGGTAAAATAGACCCCGAAAAGGACCCTGCTCAACATGCTTACCATCTCTTGTAAAAAAGTCAATATGGCCAGGGATGAGATCACCCTGCCCGGATTTACGGTTTTAGTTACTGTCCAAAGATGTACGAGAACCAGCCGGAATATGCTGAACAGGTGATCAAATCCTCGTCCCCGATGGCAAGGCGATGAAGTTCAGGACGTGGAATCTCAACGACCAGGTGGATAGATAATGATGAGACAGCAGGAAAAAACCATTCTTGCGAGCGTCCTCCTTTTGGCAGTTTTGTGGCCAGCGATGGCTGGGGCAACAATGTATGCATACCTCGATGCGAAAGGTGACCGCCATTACAAGGATGTGTCGAATAAAGGGCGATGCAAAATCATCGCAAGGAAATTGAACAACTCCTCAACAAGGACTATTCCGGTTAGGGACTATGATATCCATCGAGCAGATCCTCAAGCCCTGGATGGATATATTCAGACAGCGGCAATGAACCATCAAGTGGATCCATTGCTCATCAAGGCGGTCATAAAAGCTGAATCAAATTTTGATTCCAAGGCGGTATCGCCAAAGGGCGCACAGGGTTTGATGCAACTAATGCCGGGAACGGCAAGGAATCTTAGTGTTGCAAATCCCTTTGATCCATTACAGAACATAAACGGTGGCACCAAGCACCTACGTCAACTGCTCGACAGCTATAACGGGGATGTAGAATTAAGCTTGGCGGCGTACAACGCAGGGCCGGGCAATGTTAAAGGTGCTATCCCCAATATCCCCGAAACCAGAACCTACGTTTCAAAGGTTCTGGGAAATTATCAATCCTATAATCGAAGGAACAATTGAACCGCAAGGCATGGAATCCCTTCGGTTTAATGGGAGGCCTGCTACTGGTAAAGAGAAATATCCTTCAAAAATCAACCGGCCTGTGAGCGTTAACTTATGCGTCGGCATATATTATTTATGCGCTGGCGTTTAAATTACGCTTGCGCCGGGGGCTGCGATCCGTTGCCCCCTTGTCCGAAATTTGTACATTTTTTTCGGACGGGCCATTCTTCTGTGCCCAGTTCCGGTAATGATATATGGCAAAGGAAGCCATCAGGTTCGCATCGTGTACACTGCTTGCCAAACCATTATAAACGGCAACGGAGCCTTCAAGCATCCTTCCTGCCAGGTTCCTCCCCCAACATCTCCATCAATTCCTCCTGAAATTGCTCATCGTTCATCAACTTTTTGGCGAGAGCGTGGCATATGGCACTAGAAAGTCCACTCATGTCCGGCGATTCGACGTCAACGGTAATTTCACCATCCTCAGAGGCTTCAAGGATTAAGGCAGCCTGATTTTTTTTTTGAGTTTCATTTCAGTGTTCCGTCATTTGAGCTTTATACAGAATTTCGTCTTGATATATTTCGAGAGAATCCCCTTTTTGCAGAGGAAATCCCTTGGGCAGTTCTGTTAGAATCACCCCGAACACAGTGTCACCCTCGATGTGTTCCACCTCTAAATCCAGATAGCCGCCATCGGCACGAACATTTTCCCCAGAACCTATTCGAAAAAAGACTCTGATGGTGAACACATCGCCGTCATAGAGGTTCTGCAGATTGACACCAGGGTAATCGGGAAACTTGTTCGGGTAATAATCCGGTAACTTCGCGTTCTCCAGGCTGAAAACATGGTATCCTTGTTCAAGGATTTCTTTGAAAAACGGAAAGTTGTCGAGTTTTGAAGGAAATTTCAAAATGGTCATTTTTATATTGCGCTGATCGCCACATGCAATTAATCATAACTGTTTAATATAACATATTTTTTACATACTGCTTTTTAAGGAAAAACAGAAGAAAATTAACGCGTCCGCTTTTCCAACCTGACCATTCTGGGAAGCGGATAGAAAAAACAATTTTATTCCAGCATGATATGAACGATTCTGATCCGGCGGACCTTGATGGTGATGGAAGTTTCGATGCCATAGACATCGTAATTCTTGAAGGAGAGGGGGATAGTGACAAAAAGCAACCTGTGAAAGGACACAGCGGTTGTTGCCTGGTTCTGCTGGCCATTGGTTTAACCCTAGATCAGTGAGAAATCATCAGTAAAAAAACCCTAGTTCAACAATTAACTTGTTGAATTTTTTATAAAAATATTGAAATATCCACCTGTCTAGAAAACTCACTCGACAGGTGAAAATATGAAGCGATTGATCCTCGAACAGAGCAGCGAAGAATTCTACACCAGCCACTCCGGGCTGGCCCTGGCTGGCGCCTGCATCAACCGGTACAGCGACCTTGGCCGGTATGTCGGCAGGGTGGTCAAAGGAAGCGATCACATTGCTGAGATCGATATCCTTCGCAGCTATCTTGGCCTGCTGTGTCTGGGCAAAAGCGATTACCAGGCCATTGCCGCCATGCGTGAGGACGAATACTTCAAAGAGGCTCTGGGTATCGGCCGGATGCCCTCGGTCGAGCGGTTGCGTCAACGATTGGACGAGGCCGGAACCAGCCTTGTGCCGGTCATCGATCGATCTTCGCGGACCATGCTCAAGCGGCTCAAGGCCCCGATCACCGGCTACAAGAACGGCCTTATCCCTCTGGATGTGGATGTCTTTCCCCAAGACAATTCCAATACCAAGAAGGAGGGCGTCAGCCGCACGTACAAAAACTATGATGGTTATGCGCCCATGGCTGCCTATCTCGGCATGGAGGGCTGGTGCCTGGAGGTGGAACTCCGGCCCGGAAGCCAGCATAGCCAGAAAGGGTTTGTCGACTTTATCAACCGGGTGATTGCCGGCGCCAAGGATCTGACCGAGCAGCCGCTCCTGGTTCGCGCCGACGCGGGCAACGATGCCCTCGAGACCCTGGTCGCCCTGGAAAACGCCGAAAAGACCCACTACATCGTCAAGTGGAATCCCCGGAAAAGCGACACCGTCGCCTGGCGCGACAAGGTGTTTGCCGAGGGGCTGGTCAAGACGCCCAGAACCGGTAAGCGGGTCGGCACCATGGTCGTCGAGGAAAGACGGAAGATCAAAGAAACAACCTACACCTTCAAGCGAATCGTCCGAGTGATTGAGCGGACCATCGACAAAAAAGGTCAGTTTCTTCTCACTCCGGATATTACTCTCGAGGGCTGGTGGACCGACCTCGCGATGGAGCCGGAAGATATTATCGAACTCTACCGGCAGCATGCGACCTCGGAGCAGTTCCACAGCGAGTTCAAGACCGATCTCGATCTCGAACGGCTGCCGAGCGGCAAGTTTGCCACCAACGCCCTGGTGATGGCTTTGGGCGCCTTTGCCTACAACATCCTCCGCTTTATCGGGCAAACGGGCCTGATCGCCCCCTTTGGACCGGTGCGACATTCGGCCAAACGCAGACGACTGCGCACCGTGATTCAAGAGTTGATGTATCTGGCCGGACGGCTGATCACCACAGGCCGGCGGTTAAAGTTGCGGTTCAGTCGGCATTGCCCGGCCTTCACCGCTTTCAGCGTGGTGTACTCGCGGCTTGTGCCGGCAAGCTAAGGAAGATGTATGGTAAATCGGCACGATACAGGACAACTGCGCCTTCGCTTCGCCAAATGACGGGTTTTTCAATGAACAAGACGCCAAAGTGACCGTAGCGTTTGGCTTATAAGCAACAGCATCAGCCCGCAAGGCTGACAATCGCCCCCGACAGGCCTGAAAGAGGAGGTCTGGCCGAGGGTGTCACGGATTCAGGTTAACGACTGGGGCAGGTTGGTGGATGATTGGGTATTTGACCTGATCAATGTTTCGAAGACATTTATTTCCTTTCCGGCGGACGCAACCATGTCTCGGTGACTCATTCTCATAAACAACCACATTGTGCCAGTGCATTTTCAAGCAATTCCTCTGGCGCCAAAGCTTTCAGAAGAATCTAGTCGCCGAGAAAAAGTATCCTTGTGTCATTTACTTTATTATCATACAGTTACATGTTGTTGTTTTTTGAGAGACCATTCTACAACGCTTCTCGTTTGACGTTTTGCTCTCTCCTGCTCCCAGTAGTTCAAAACTTTGCTCTATCAGCTTGATCCAGCCGATATACCCATTGCTGAAAAGCTGTGAGGAAGAGATGTCAACGGTTCATCCCTTTGATATTAATTTTCCGCAAAGATAAATTTTCTATGAGTTAAATAAAGTATGGCCCGAAGAAACGAAACCATTCTGGATATCCTTGTCGTTTGCCCCTGGTGGGTCAGCGTTGCTGTCGCTGGCATCAGTTATTGTGCTCTTCAGTTCATCATGCCCTCGATTGAGCTCCATAGTCCATTATTAGTAGGGATCCCCAAACTTGGACCAATGTTCGCACCATGGGTGGCGCTCCTTCTCTTGATTCCTGCTCCATTTTCTTTGTTTAACTCAATCCGCAAGAAGAGACTTCTGGATAAACAAAAAGATATCGAATCAATCAGGTCCCTCACATGGAAACAGTTTGAGGAGTTGGTTGGCGAGGCCTATCGGCGGCAGGGATATTCAGTATTGGAGAACGAAGGGGCCGGTCCCGATGGTGGTGTTGATCTCTGGCTGCGGAAGGATGGCAACCGGTACTTGGTCCAGTGCAAGCAGTGGAAGACTCTGAAAGTCGGGGTCAAGGTTGTCCGTGAGATGTATGGCCTGGTAACAGCCCATCAAGCTGCCGGGGCCATTCTTATCACGTCGGGAATGTTTACCCAGGAGGCAAAAACCTTTGCCCGGAGCAAACCGCTGGATCTTGTCGAAGGGCAGCAGCTGGCAGCGATGATCGATTCCGTCAGGAATAGTGCCCCTATTCGAAAGGAACCGATGGTCGCTCCGAAGGTTACCGTCTCGACAGAGCCACTCTGTCCCAGTTGCGGCACAGAGATGGTCTTGAGGACCGCCAAGAAAGGGAGTAATGCAAGTCAACAGTTTTGGGGATGTTCAAATTATCCCAAGTGTAGGGGAACGAGAGCAGTTACAGCTTGAAATTGAACACTATTAATCGCGACCGACAATCTTTATGACCTCACAATCAAACATACCTGATCAGTTTGCCCAGATTCGCCTTGCTGTAGCCTATCTCGGCCAGGCCAACCAATTCGGTTGGTGGGACTGCAATTTCCTTGATGCCACCGGGTTACGATTCCTGGAAACAACTTTTCCGCGAACGGCTCGCATAGCGGCACTCAGATCCTCAACCGAGGCCGCCTGCAGAGTTCATGACAAGGCAATGGGGCGTGTCGGCAATTATCACCTCTTCAGATTGCCGCCGGCATTAGAAGACCATCTTGAGCATGTTTTTGAAAAACTGGACTGGGCTGAAACCATCAAACTGATCAGTTCACCCGAGACTGCAATGGAAACGCTCCATAAGGCTGCCGACTGCTTTGTCAAAGCTCCCGAAGGACCTATTCAAGTCGGCGTAGCCCAAAAGATTATGACCTCCACCTCCATCAATGAGATTGCCGCGCACTATTATTCAGCTTTCCAGGATGGAATCCGTTGTTTTCCCTACTTTGCCGCCGAATAAGATGGCAGATCAACGAATGTATACAACCCAATTGCAAGCTGGTCTGGGGATGATATCCGAGACTATCGACTTGCTTCGTCTCTGGGAACCGGGGATGACTCCATCCCAGCTCTCTGATCGTGTCATCGAACAAGGCCTTTTTTCCCGAGCAACCGCCCGACGTGCAAGAAACCTGGTGATCGAGATGTTTGCCCCCCGCTTTTTATCCCACAGCGGCGAGGTTGCATCTCGATTGCAATTCCTCCTTGATCATCGATTCCCGCATGATTCAATGGTTCAGCTCTTTTTCCTGCAAACCGCACGCGCTCAACACATATTTAAAGATTTTGTGATCGAATGCTTCTGGCCGAAATATAGCGTGGGGGCCTCCTCCCTTGGAAAAGAAGATGCGGATCAGTTCATTCATCGAGCCCTTGATGACGGTAGGATGCAAAAACGTTGGTCCGATTCAACCATCAAAATTATGGCCGCTCGTTTGATGGGCTGCTGCCATGATTTCGGTCTTTTGGCCAGCAGTAGGGGAAAAAGCCGTCCGATACAACGCTTCTCCATCCGCAACGATGTCGCCCTCTACCTTGCCCATGATCTCCACTTTTCCGGCTTAAGCGATATGGGCATGATCCAACATCAGGACTGGCGCCTTTTTGGCTTGGAGCCCCAGGACACTATCCGTCTCCTTCAGAATCTCAGCCACGACGGCCACCTGTTGATTCAATCCAGTGCTGATCTGGTTCAGATTTCCTGGAAATATCGCACCATGGAGGAATGCCTGGATGCAATCTCTCAAGGATAAATTTGACGAAATCTGCCTGCGGCTTGGGCAGGGGCGACGATTGGAGAGTACCGGATCGGACCCCATTTATTATCTCGTCTTTCCGGTCAGCGATATTCTTAAGGTCAAACAAAACACCCGGGCCTGGATGGCCAAGCTGGAAAACAAAGGATGGAACGTCATCATTTTTTCCATGGCAGAGGCGGTTAACCGAATCCTGCAAGGCCATCCATTGCGCAAACAATGGCTGCTGGGCGAGAAGATGCTCCTTAAGCAGGCAGAGATAAAAAATACCGCTATCGATTTTAACGATATCAATAAGACCCTGGCCAAGGCCCTGACCGAAGGGACGGATCTGATCAATCTGCTCAAATCCAAGATGGACGAGGCGGCATCGACCCCGGGAGCACTGCTCCTCCTCACCGACCTGGAAGCATTGCACCCCTACCTCCGCATCAACAGTATCGAGGCCCAGATTCAAGGATTGATCCGCTGCCCCATTGTCGTGCTGTATCCAGGCAAAAGAGAAGGGAAGACCAGTCTGCGTTTTCTTGAATTTTATCCCGCCGATCCCAATTACCGTTCTGAACATATTGGCTGAAAAGGAAATATCCTCATGACCAAGATCCTTGATCTCTTCGACTCAACCCGGGCGCTCAGTCGCCCCATCGAAAAGGTAATCACCTACCATAATCGTACCGATGACCAGATTCGGGCCGAAATCTCCGAATACGTGGTCACCGAGCATATCGAGGAGAGCTTCTCGGACCTGTTGAAGAAGATGCAGGCCGCCCAGCAAGGCGGTGGCGGGCATGAGATCGGGGTCTGGGTCTCCGGATTTTACGGTTCCGGTAAAAGTTCTTTCACCAAGTATCTGGGATTCGCTCTGGATCGGTCCATGACGGTCGGCAGTGACAGCTTTCTCAAGCTGCTGCAAAACCAAGTTAAAACAGCCTCCACCCGCGCGCTCTTCAACCAGGTCTCCGCCACCTACGATGCCGCGGTTATTTTCTTGGATCTTGCAAGTGAGATGTTGGCCGGCGCTTCCATGGAGGATATTTCCACGGTGCTCTATTTGAAGGTTCTCCAATGGGCTGGATATTCAGAGGACCTCAAGGTGGCCGAGCTGGAAAGGATGCTGGAGACAGAGGGGCGCCTTGATGCCTTCCTGGCCAGAGCAAAAGAGGAACTGGACGGCATTGACTGGGCTGAGGCCCGCAATCAGCCACTGGTGGCCAATCAGATTGCAGCTCGCCTGGCAACTGAATTTTGCCCGAAATTGTTTTCAAAGGCCGAGGACTTCCAAAATCTTACTCTGCACGTCAACAAGTCCGAGATTAAGCGTACCGAGGAAATGATCGACCTGATCCGTCGCAAATCGGGCAAAAAGAATATCCTCTTTATAGTCGATGAGGTGGGGCAGTATGTCTCCGCTAAACCCAACCTCATTCTCAACCTCGACGGTCTGGCCAAGAATCTCAAACAGATCGGCAACGGCACGGTCTGGCTCTTTGCCACTGCCCAGCAGACGCTCACCGAAGACAATCCAACGGCCATGCTCAACGCCCCTGGCCTCTTCAAATTAAAAGATCGATTCCCGATCCAGGTCCATCTTGAGGCCAGCGACATCAAGGAAATCTGTCACCGCCGCTTGCTCACCAAGTCCGCTACGGGCGAACGTGACCTGACCGCCCTTTTCGACTCCAACGGTGCTTCACTGCGCACGGCCACCCAACTGAAGGATGGCGGAGTGTATGAAGCGACCCTGGATAAAAAAACCTTTATTGATCTCTACCCCTTCCTTCCCGCCCATTTCGAAATCCTGCTGCAACTCCTCGGCCGCCTGGCGAGAAAAACCGGTGGACTGGGTCTGCGATCAGCTATCAAGGTGCTCCAGGAGGTGCTGGTCGACCGTATTGATCATCAAGACTGTCTCGCCGACAATCCGTTAGGTACCTTGGCCAACACAGTTACTTTCTACAACTCATTGCGACGCGACATCCAGAGCAGCTACGGCTACATCGTGGAAGGCGTCAAGTGCGTTGCCGACCGATTCCCCCATGAGCCTCTCTATCATGAGGTGGCGAAATCCATCGCCATTTTCCAGATTTTGGAAAACCTGCCGGTAACGGCTCAGAACATCGCCGCTCTCCTACAACCTGCGGTGGAATCGCCCTCCCGCAGGGATGAGGTCGAAAAAGCGGTGGCCGCCATCCTCAAAGACGGCATGATTCCCCTGGGTGAAAAGAATGGCAGCCTTCGTTTTCTCACCCAGGCGGCCATTACCTTGCAGAAGCAGTTCGACACGATTGAATATCGGCAGGCGGATCTGCGGGCGGAAACCAATGGGGCGCTGCGGTCGATCTTCAAGCCGCTGCCGTCTGCCCGGCTGAGCGGGGTGCGACCGGTGACCGCCGGCCTGAAGGTTGTGGTTAACGGGCAGTCAATCTCCCTGGAAGGCGACAAGGAAGCCATCCAGATCCATACTGAGTTTGTGCCGGTGGATCGATACGAGATGGTTCGTACCGAACGTGAAAACGACTCTCGTTCTAGCCGGGAACGTGCCACTATCTTCCTACTGGCCCGTTCTGATGCCGAGATCGATCAGTTGGCTGTTGCCATGGTACGCTGCCATAAATTTCTTGATCAGCACCGGACTGCTTCGGACCCGGAAACGCAGGAGTTTGTCCGCATTGTCGATGAACGGCTTAATCGGATATCTAATGAAACGGAGCGTAAACTGCTGGCGGCCCTCGCTGCCGGCTCATTCGTTGCCCATGGCGCTTATCAACCGGTGACCAACTGCGGTCCGGACGTGCAGCAGGCGGCCAAGAATTTCCTGGCCGATGCCGCTGGCCGAGTCTTTGACCGCTATGGTGAAGCCGCCCATCAGGCCGATTCCAATCTGGCCGAGAAATTTCTCAAGACCCAGATGGATCGGATCACCACCAACGAAGATCCACTTTCCGTGGTCAGCCGGATCGGTGGCCGGGCCCAGATCAAGGCCGATCACAAAGCCATTGTCTCCATCAAGGATTACCTCGGCCAGCAGGGCCAGGTTGAAGGGCGTCGTCTGCTTGAGCGCTTTGCCGATCCGCCCTTTGGCTGGTCAAAGGATACCACCCGCTATCTGCTGGCAGCCGCATTCCTGGCCGGAGAGATCAAAATGCGGATCGCCGGCCATGATCATGTGGTGAAAAACGATGAAACCCTCGCGGCTTTTGCCTCGAACAAGGCACTTGGTGCCGTTGGCATTGCCCTGCGTCAGGAGCGGCCGGATCCCGAATCCCTGATCCGGGCCAGCGATCGGTTGCGCGACCTCACCGGAGAAAATGTTCTGCCGCTGGAAGATGAAATCGCTACCACCGCCAAGAAGCATTTTCCCGCTTATCAATCTACCTTCGGGCCGCTGGCCGTGGATCTTCGTTCTCTGGGCTTGAATGATGCAGGCCTGGTCGACAAGGCGGAAAACCTTGCCAATGACTTGACCGAGGTGGTCAGCGGCGATGGTTCCGATGCGGTCAACCGTCTCGGAGGTGTGGATAGCCCGCTCTATGATTCCCTGGTCTGGGCACGTAGACTGAAGAAGTCCCTTGATAATGGCTTGCGCGAACAACTCGTGCACCTAAAGCGGTTGCGTTTGGAGATTGGCGCCCTGCCCGATTCCGGCCTGCCGGCAAAACTGAAAAGTGACGCTGCCGAACACCTCGCAACAATTACCGACATTCTCGGCCGGGAATCCTTTTTTGAAGAGACGGCTATACTTGGCACCTCCGCCAGTGAACTCGATAATTTGGTGGCTGCCACCACCGCCAATCTTGCCGATCAACAGTCACACCTTGCACAAGAAGAGCTGGCGCGCTGGCAAGCATCTGAAGATTGGCCTGCTCTGGACCAAGAAGAACAACAATGGTTTATCGGCGAGATTACTCAACTGGCGATTAAGGTTGAAGGCAACCTGGATGGATTGAAGAAGCTGCTCAGCCATGACTACTCCCTCAATCACCGCCTGCGCGATCTCGCCGCTAATCTGGTCAAGAAGGCCGCCGCCAATCGTGAGGCCGCCAAGGTGGTGGATCCCGAATTAGAAGACCTCACACCGGAAACAGGAGAAATAAAAAAGCCCTTTGTCACCCAGACCGAGGTTCTTGTTCCCAAAGTGTTCACGAAAGCCAAGGATATTGATCTCCTGGTGGCCGAATTAACCAAACTGCGTAACCGCATGTCTCCCACCGAGCATCTCCGCATCACCTGGAAGGAGATCGACTGACCACCATGTCCTCCTTTTCAAGAAAATCGCTTATCTTCCTTAGCAGCGTACAAAAGGAGTTTGCCGCCGAGCGCCGGGCGGTCAAGGAATTCGTTGAGAATGACCCGCTCCTGCGACGTTTTTTCGAGGTCTTTCTCTTCGAGGCCCTGCCGGCTTCCGGGCGCCGTGCCGACGATGTCTATCTCCAGGAGGTCGACCGCTGTACCCTTTACATCGGTCTCCTTGGCAGTACCTACGGATCTGAAGACGCTGATGGTGTTTCTCCCACGGAACGGGAGTACGACCGGGCCACAACCGCCGGAAAAGAACGGTTGATCTACGTCATGGGTAGCGACGACACCACGCGCCACCCAAAAATGCAGGCCCTTGTGCGCAAGGCGGGTGACCAGGTGGTTCGCCGTCGATTCGGTACCATCCCGGAGCTGACTACTTCCATCTATGCCAGTCTGGTCGGCTTCCTGGAGCGTGGCGGCGATATCCGAACCCTGCCCTTTGACGCGGCCAGATGTCCCCGTGCCACCCTTAAGGACCTCTCAATCGAGAAAATACGCTGGTTTCTCAATCGAGCCCGTTTGGCGCGCAACTTCGCCCTGCCGGAAACAACAGCGCCAACCGATCTCTTGACCCACCTGAATCTCCTGGATGAAGGGGCACCCTCCCATGCGGCAGTGCTCCTGTTTGGCAAAGACCCCCAACGTTTTCTGATGACCTCAGAGGTCAAGTGCGCCCATTTCCACGGCACCCAGATCCGCAAGCCCATTCCTTCCTACCACATCTACAAAGGGACGGTCTTTGACCTGGCTGACCAGGCGGTCGATTTTGTTATGTCCAAGATTGACCGTTCAGTCGGGTCGCGCGAGCAGGGACCGCAGGCTCCGGTTGCGTACGAAATCCCCCAACCGGTTGTCGCCGAGGCCCTGGTCAATGCCATAGCGCACCGCGATTACACCAGCAATGCCAGCGTCCAGGTGATGCTCTTTGCCGACCGACTCGAAATATGGAACCCCGGCGAACTGCGCCCACCCTTGAGCCTGGACAGCCTGACCCGGCCCCATCCTTCCATCCCCGCCAATCCCCTCATCGCTGAGCCCCTGTTTCTGGCCCAGTACATCGAGAAAGTCGGTTCCGGCACCCTGGAGATGACCGAACAATGCCGCGCCGCCGGACTCCGCCCGCCTGAATTTCGGCTCGATATGGGCTGCTTTATTCTCACTCTCTGGCGGAAGGGCAAAGAAGGAGAGGATTCCGGGCCATCGGTCACCGGAGAAGTCACCGGGCAAGTCACCGGGCAAGTTACCGGGCAAGTCACCGGGCAAGTGCATCGACTTCTCGTCGTCTGCGAGGGAGCTTTAAGTCGCAACGAATTGCAAGAACGACTGGGATTGAGGCATCGCGATAGTTTTAACAAAGCCTATCTGCTGCCGGCCCTTGAAGCCGGGTTGATCGAAATGACCATTCCGGATAAACCCCGCAGCAGCAATCAACAATATCGCCTGACCAAACAAGGACGCGCCCTGCTGGAGTCGCTTCGGCCGAAAGGATCCCGGCAATGACCTTCCCCTGCCGAAACCAGCCAGCATTTTTCAAGGAATTATTTCATGGCCTTTGATAAACCGACCCGTAACCGCCTGGCCTCCTTTGTCGCCGAGGCCCGGCGTCTCATTGCCGACGAGTTTACCCAGCAGTTTCAAAGCCTCTATGGCATCTCGGATAAAGGGACCATCACCCCGCTTGATCAACTCGGCCATCTCGACGATGCGGGTCTGGCCACTGCCGCCCTATTGCGGGAACGGATCGATTATCTCGTCAAAACCCACCCGGATGATCGTGAAGGTCTCAAGGCCGCTGTCGCACGCCTAGCCCGGGAGCAGGCATTTACCGTCCTCAATCGCTTGGCCGCCATCCGCATGACGGAGAAACGCGGCCTGATCGCCGAATCCGTGGGCAAGGGCTATCAGTCAAGAGGATTCAAGGTCTTTGAACAGGTAGCTGGCTCCGGTCTGGGCGATACCTATGAACGTTATCGCCGCTATCTCTTCTGCCTCTTTGATGAACTAGCCGTGGATCTGGGGGTGCTCTTTGATCGCCGCTCGCCCCAGGGACTGCTCTTTCCTCGTGAGACAACTTTGCTGGCGCTGTTGCCTCTCCTCAATGGCCCGGACCTCGATCCTCTCTGGATTGAAGATGAGACCATCGGCTGGATTTACCAGTATTACAACGACCCGGCCGAACGAAAGAAGATGCGGGAAGAATCCGCCGCCCCACGCAACAGCCGTGAACTGGCGGTGCGCAACCAGTTCTTTACCCCCCGTTACGTGGTGGAGTTTCTCACCGATAACACCCTTGGCCGCATCTGGTACGAGATGACCAAAGGCGAGACGCGGCTCAATGATCAGTGCCGCTATCTAGTCTGTCGGCCCACCGAGATCTTTCTAGGAATAGAGGCCGTCGGACCTGCAACCCAGTCTCAGGAGGGGCTAAGCCAGGAAGAACTCCTCCAGCAACCTGTGTACAGCCCCCATCGCACTCTCAAGGACCCCCGCGAACTGCGGATGCTTGACCCAGCCTGCGGCTCCATGCATTTCGGCCTCTATGCGTTTGATCTTTATGAGGTGATCTATGAAGAGGCTTGGGATCTAGGTGTGGGGACGCTTCGAGCTGATTTCCCGGACAGGGAAACCTTTCTTCGGGAAGTTCCCCGTCTGATTATTGAACGCAACATCCACGGCATCGACATCGACCCACGCGCTGTCCAAATTGCCGGGCTTTCCCTTTGGCTCCGGGCGCAAAAGAGCTGGCAGAAGCGGCGTGTTTCCGCAATACAACGCCCGCCCATCCTCCGTTCCAATATCGTCTGTGCCGAGCCGATGCCGGGGGATAAGCAGATGCTGCGGGAGTTTGTGGCTTCGCAGTTTGAAACCGGTGAACAGCCAGCTTTTTCTTTTCTCCTGGAACGTGTCTTTGATCGCATGACCCTGGCTGGCGAAGCCGGTTCGTTGCTCAAGATCGAGGAGGAAATAAGTGCGGCAGTAGGTGAGGCAAAAGGCCTTTGGCAAAAAGGTCCGGAATACAAGCAGGGTAATCTTTTTGGGGATCTACTACCCAAAAAACCCGAACAGCTCAGACTTGACCTCACAGGCATTACTGACGAACGATTTTGGGCAACCGTCGAGGAACAAATATATACCGCCCTGCAGGTCTATACCGAACAGGCCGAGTCTGGTGGCTACCAGCGCCGTCTCTTCGCTGAGGATGCCGCCCGTGGTTTCGCCTTCATCGATCTATGCCGCCAGCGTTACGACGTGGCGCTCATGAACCCACCCTTCGGCGACGCAAGCTTACCTTCGAAGCCCTATCTCGATGACACCTACGGCGATACCAAGGGCGACGTTTATAAAGCCTTTGTCGAGTGCTTTCAGGCCCGGCTCATCTCCGCCGGCTACCTCGGTATCATCAGCTCCCGTACCGGTTTTTTCCTCGGCCAGAGCGAAGACTGGCGCACCCGGGTCGTCCTTCGTCTCTTCCGCCCCATTGTCCTTGCCGATCTCGGCATGGGTGTACTCGATGCCATGGTCGAAGTTGCAGCCTATGTCCTGCGCAGCCTCTCCATGTCGGAAACTCGCGACCTCACCCTCTCGCTCGTTCCTTCGTTGGAAAAAGTGGTGCGCGACAAGCAGGACCGCTTCAGCCTCCCCAAGTGGCAAGCCGCCCGGGACGGCCTGAAGCGCCACCAAGCTTCGGCAGAACTGGAACACCTCGAAACATCTGGTTTTATACAGCGCTGTGCAGGCAATATCGTCCGTTACACACCGCTCTGGAGGGCGGTGAAAGCAGTTAAGGTTCCATCAAAGCCAGTCTTTCCGCCGTTAGTATGCATCCGGGCGCTTGAAGATGAAGACAAAGGTGGAGTGCTCGCTGATGCGGTACGAGGTTCAGCGAAGATGAAAACATTTGTATGCAATCCTTCAGGTTTTCAGGCGCTGCCTAGCCGCGCTTTCGGGTATTGGGTAAGTGAAAAAATTCGACAACTTTTCGTATCGCTACCGCTGTTTCGGGACTCATCAGACCGACTCGCGTGTATCACCAATCCTGCGGGAGACGACACTCGCTACTTCCGGTGTTTTTGGGAACCACCTGTCGAACTACTAGGACGAACGAAACGATGGGCACCACTTGCTAAGGGCGGTGAGTTCCGTCGCTATTATGCCGATCAGCATCTCGTCGTCAATTGGGATGACAAAATTGGCAGCTACACCGGTTTTCTTGGAACACCTCATCGCCCGCTCATTCGCCCGGCATCTTCCGATAGTTTTTTTCGAGCCGGCTTAACTTATTCTCGTCGCTCCCAGAAGGGGTTCAGCGTACGAGCGCTCCCAGCGGAAACGATTTTCCACGACAAAGGCCCTGGAATATTCGCTCCAGAGTCAGAATTGCTACCGATGCTCGCGGTCTTCAATTCGTCAGTTTATTCCTCGCTGCTAGCGCTACAAATGGCGTTTGGTTCATACGAGGTTGGCGTCGTTCAGAGGACGCCCATGCCACGCACATTTGGCGAACTCGAAATTCCGCTTGCTACTCTTGCTCAGCAGGCGTGGCGCGAACGGCGCACTCACGAGATAGCTATTTCTACTTCTCATGCTTTTGTTCTCCCTCAACTGCTCATGGAGTCCACCAAAACTCTCACAGAAGGCGCTGCCGCGTGGGTCGCCCGCGTACGCACAAGCGAGGCAACCATTGCCACTATCCAGACCAAGATTGATGATCTCGCCTTCCGCCTCTACGGCCTCGATACTACAGACCGTGCCGCCTTGGCTACCAACCTTGCCACCGAGTCTACCGTCGACACTGTTGCCGAAGCAGATGAAAACGAAGAAGAGCAAACTTCCTCCATCGATGCTCCTATGCTCACCGCCGACCTGTTGGCCTACGCCCTTGGTGCCGCATTTGGCCGTTGGGACGTGCGCCTGGCCACTGGTCAAAAAAACACGCCGCCGGAGCCCGGCCCCTTTGATCCAATACCCGTCTGCCCACCAGGCATGCTGCAGAATAACGTCGGTCTCCCTTCTACCCCGGCCGACCTTTCGGCTGATTATCCTCTGCGCATTTCTTGGCACGGTATTTTGGTTGATGACCCAAACCATTCTGAGGACTTCGATTGTCGGATTCGTGATGCCCTCGTCGTGCTGTTCCCTGACAGCACCGATAGTATTGCCGATGAAGCCTGTGAGCTAATGGGCGTCAAAACACTGCGTGACTACTTCCGCAAGCCATCTGGCTTCTTTGCCGATCACCTAAAACGCTACTCTAAAAGCCGCCGTCAGGCCCCAATTTACTGGCCCCTCTCTACGGCCAAGGGCTCCTACACCCTTTGGCTTTACTACCCCCGCTTCACCGATCAGACCCTGCATACCGCCTTGGCCGACTTTGCCGAGCCGAAGCTCAAGGATGTGCACGCCGAAATCAGCATCCTGCGTGAATCCAACAACAACAGCACTCGCCTGGAAGAATTGCTTGACCTGGAAAATGAGCTGATCGATTTCCACAGCGAAATCGAGCGTATCATTAAACTCCCCTGGAAACCGAACCTCAACGACGGTGTCATCATCACCGCCAGCCCGCTATGGAAACTTTTCCGCCTGCCCAAATGGCAGAAGGACCTGAAGGCCTGCTGGGAAAAACTGGAGAAGGGCGATTACGATTGGGCCCACCTGGCCTACAGCATCTGGCCCAAGCGGGTTGAGGAGGTCTGCAAAAAAGACCGCTCCGTCGCCATCGCCCATAACCTGGAGCACCTCTGCCAGATCGAACCCCCGAAACCCAAGGCCAAGCGGGGCAAAAAGGCAGCATCATGATACTCCTTGAAAACATTCGGCCCGAGCGTCGGCCACTGAGATATCTATGACCATACGCGACTACATCCAAGACCAGATTTTCACCCGCCGGGTGCAGGACCATAACACCCTAGTTATTTACGATCCAACTCGAAAATTCCGGGAGATCGCTCTGGCCATGGCTTCCGAGCAGTGCCAGGTGGTCGATGCCTCGCTTTCGGTGATCGAACAGCGGGAGATGGCCACAGAGGCTTTGGCTGCCCTGGCCGCCGGACAAATCCAACAGCTCGTGCTCTGGGTGCCGGCAAAACCTCCGCAGGATGTGAGCGAAAAACAGCAAGACCCGTTTGCTGTATTTGCCGAAATCGGCGCGGTGTTCCCTAGAGGAGACGGTGACGATTACGCCTCGCTCTGTCGGATGGCCAAGCCGGATCATGTGCCGGAGATCAATCGCCTCTTTGAGGAAGGTGAACCGAGTTTCGATTTGGTTGATGCACTTGACCAGGGAGGATCCTGGCCCAAGCTCAAGACCTTGCTGGCTGCCGATTCCGCCAAGGAAATCGTGCTCGGCATCCTCGCGCCGACGCAGGACCAGGATGCGGCGCTGAAAAAGGACCCGAGTTGGGTCAGTGAGGCCCGTGAGTTTATTCAGCGCAGCCTGGGGCATAAACTAAAGACCAGGGGCCAGACCCGCCAGTCCATTGCCGACGAGCTGTGGCAGGTGCTGTTGTTCAGCGAGTTTGTTTTTGATTCCGCCGGGGACATCCCTGCCACCTTGGCAACGCTTGCCAGGGTTGGCGAGGAAGCCAAAAGCCTGGTGTATGAGGTCTGCAACGAGTTGCGCAAACATCAGGACCACAAGCAGAGCTACCTTACTTTTGCCCAGGAGGTTGAGAATCAACTGGAATTGGCAGCCCGTTCCAGCAGTATGACTCGCCTTGGTGAACGGGACACCTTCTCTTTTGAAGAGCGTTTTTTCTTGCAGCAAATGGTTGATCGTGCCCTTGAAGGTGAGCTTGATACAGCCAGGGAGATTGCCCGGAGTCGGCAAAAATCCATCTGGCTGAGTCAGGAAGAACGATTAGCCGAGTGGTTTCTGGCTACCAGGGCACTCGACTTGCTGGATGTTTCCGGACGACTGAGCACACCGAAATTTCCGACGCTGGAGGCCATCGTCCATGGCTATGCCCTGACCTGGCGGGACCTGGACCGTCATCACCGGGAGATGGAGCAGGCTGCCCATCAATGGCAGGGGGATCATGACGGACTCGATGCCCTTGTCACTCGGGCCAGGGCGGAATATTTTCGCTCAGTTGAAGCGCTGCAGGCTGAATTCATCAGGCTGGTGGCGGCTGAAGGCTGGCCGGTCGGCAGCGGCCAGATTCTCCGCAACAACCAGATCTTCAATAAAATGGTTGCACCTGCCCTCGATCTTGGCGAGAGCGTCGCTTATTTCCTGGTCGACTCGTTCCGCTTCGAATTGGGTGTGGAGCTTGAAAAGCAGCTCTCCGACAAACAGCAATCAACCCTGCATACCGTTTGCGCACAATTGCCGACCTACACCGAGGTCGGCATGGCCAGTCTGATGCCTGATGCCGAATCTGCCCTGAACATGATCCAAAAAGACGGCAAACTGATCACCACCCTCGGGAAGAATCCGGCAGTCAATCCGGTCACCCGTCTGGATTATCTGAAATCGATCAAGGGTGATCAGTGCATGGATATCGAGTTGGATGAACTGTTACGGAAAAAGAAGCTCAAACTGCCTTCCTCGGTAAAGTTGCTGCTGGTTCGGACTCGCGATATCGACACCATTGCCCACGGCAGTCCGTATCAGGCCCTGCAGATGATTCCTCTGCTGCTCCGCAATATTCTGCGCGGTTTGAACAAGGTGGCGGAGTTGGGATTCAACAAGGCGGTCATTGCCACGGATCATGGTTTTATCCTTTTTCCGGGACAGGAGGCAGGGAATGTTGCTCCTAAACCGGCAGGCTCCTGGTTGATTGAAAAATCCCGCTGCCTGCTTGGCCGGGGCGAAGGGGATGCCGCCAACCTTGTGATGAAACGCACGGACGTGGGGATTCCCGGTGAATTCAAGCAGTATGCCGTGCCCAGGGCGCTGGTGCCATATTCCCGAGGGCCAATGTTTTACCACGAGGGGCTCTCGCTGCAAGAATGCGTCTTGCCTTGCATGACCGTTGAGCTGGAGGCGACGAGTAAGGGAACAAAAAACCAAGCTAAGGTATCGTTGACCCTGACCTATCGCCAGGGCAAGATCGACAAGATTACCTCCCGTCGTCCTGTGCTCGATCTGGCCTGGCCGCAAGCCAATCTCTTTGCCCAGGATAATGAAATCGAAGTGGCCATAGAGGTGGTCGACGCCAAGGGTGTGGTTGTCGGCAGTGTTGGTTCCGGTCAGACGGTCAATCCGGCCACAGGCTGTGTCAGGATCAAGGCCGGAACCGCAATCTCATTCGGTCTGAGGATGGAAGACGAGTTTTCAGGCAATTTCACGGTTCGCGTGCTTGATCCGTCGACCAATTTGCAGCATCAAAGCATCAATCTCAAGACAGGGTACCTCGAATGACAGCAACCGATCTTGATTCCAAATTGAATGAAGTTTTTCTCGGCAAAGTAGTGCGCAAGGACCTGCTGCTGCATGTCAAAAAAGGAACGAATGTGCCATCCTTTGTGCTGGAGTTTCTCCTCGCCCGCTACTGTGCCAGCGATGATCCTCGTGAAATCCAGGATGGCATGGAAGCGGTGCTGGAAACCATCCAGAAGAATTATGTTCGTCCGGATGAGAGCAACAAGGCACAGATGATGGTGCAGCAGAAGGGCAAGCACACCTTCATCGACAAGATTCATGTGAAATATTTCGAGAAGGAAAAAAGGCCCTGGGCACGGATGGAGAACTTCAACTCCTCACGAATAGCCATCAATGAACGCTTCTATAAAACGGAAAATGACCGCATATTTGAGGGCGGCATCTGGGCGGAATGCACGGTCGCGCATAACGATGTGGAGGATGACGACTATGCCTTCTACATTGAACAGCTTAAACCCATCCAGCTTTCCAAATTTGACTTTGACGCCTTCGTTGCAGGTCGTCGCCAGTTTACCCGGGATGAGTGGCTGGACGTATTGATTCGGTCGTTTGGCCTAGAGCCGAGTTGGATGAGCCAGCGCATCAAATTTCATTATCTGACTCGTTTAGCGCCCTTAGTTGAATCCAACTTTAATTTCATTGAGCTTGGCCCGCGCGGCAACGGTAAATCGTACACCTTCAGTGAATTTTCTCCTTATGCGACTCTGCTCGGGGCTCCAACTTCTGCCGCCACCTTATGGTGGAATAATCAGCGCAAACAGGTAGGGCTCATCGGATTCTGGGACGTGGTTGCCTTTGATGAGGTTGGGGAAGGGGTGGTGGTTCGGGATAAGGAAACCTTCCAGATCATGAAGCAGTATATGGCCAACGGCAATTTTACCCGTTCGACGACGGTCACCGCCAACGCCAGCCTCGCCTTTGTCGGCAATATTGACGACTCGGTGGAAGCAATCGTCAATTCACCGGAACATACTCTCTTTAAGCCGCTGCATCCGGTCTTCGACCTGGCCATTCTGGATCGTTTTCATACCTTTGTGCCGGGTTGGGAAATCCCTAAAAACAAGGATGAGAACCTGACCAGGAATTATGGTCTGATCATCGAATATCTGGCCGAGGCCTTTCACCATCTCGCCCGCAGGACCAACCGCTTTGCGCAGGTTAAGGCACAATGTAAACTTGGCCCCGGATACGATCAACGTGACCAGACGGCTGTGCTAAAGACAGTCTGCGCCTTTGTCAAAATGCTCCACCCCGGTGATGACCCCACTCTGGAGGAAATGAATGAGTATCTGGCCTATGCCATTGAAGGACGGCGACGGGTCAAGGAACAGTTGAACAAGAAAAAACCTGACGATGAATTTGCCAGCATCAATCTTGGCTACTTCGATGCCACCGGCAATCTCGTCACCGTCTTCTGTCCGGAATCACGGGAGGCCGTTGCCACCCAGAATCCGCTTAGAAAGCCGGTTGACAAGGTGGTTGCCGTTGAACCACAGGCTGAAGCTACGGATGCAGGCACAGCCAGTGATGACCAGCCAGAGCAGGCTGCAACAGAAACAGTCCCAACACCTCCAGCAGATGAACCGGTAACACCACAGGCCCATGAGCCTAAAGAACGTCATTACCGCATCCACTACGGGGCCATCGGGTTTTCTTACGAGAGTATATTTGGCGATTACCTGCCCGGATGTGAGGAGATTGTGGTCGAGGATCCGTATATCCGCCAGCATCACCAGATAATCAATTTTCTCCGCTTCTGTGAGACGGTCGTGCGCATCAGCAAACCCAAGCGGATAAAGCTCGTCACTAAATTCGACACCCAGTTTGAGAAAGACGAGGCCCTGCCTAAACTGATCTCCATTGCCGAGAGCCTGAAACAATACGACACCGAACTTGAAATCAAGGAAAGCACCACCCTGCACGACCGCTCGGTACGGCTAAGCAATGGCTGGATGATAAAGATAGGGCGGGGTTTTGATTTATATCAGAAGCCTGACGACTGGCTGCAGATCGGAGCAAATGACTTGGATCTCCGACCATGCCTGGAGACTAATGTGGATGTGATTCGGATAATTTCATAAATCAAATTATTGTCCGAGGTATCTGATAGTTGTCGGATAAAACGATCGAAAGATCCTATACGCAAAATCTTTTGAGGGGTTCGTAATGAGTAAAGATAACGACCTTATGCCGTCATCTCTTGATCGACAGATTTCTTCTGCCGATCAAGATGCTTTCGGTCATAGGCATTTTGCACAAGCTCTGCAAAGTCTCATCGAATCAGAGTCGCATCCCCCACCATTCAGCGTTGGTCTTCTCGGGGGCTGGGGGACCGGGAAAAGTACAATCAAAGAACTTTATATTCGTGACCTCGAAAACGACGCTCGCAAGAGCAAAACAGGCCAAACTCGTTTCAATCGGTTTCATAGCATTACCTTCAACGCTTGGCGCTTCGGCGGCAGAGACCAAGACGTCAAAAGAGCCTTACTTCGACACGTCTTTCTTGAACTCGGTGGTGACGAAGAGAAGCTTCAAGACCGTCTCTTTCGTGAAATCCGCAAGACTCGTGAAATGCCAAAGGGTTGGTGGCAATACACATTGGATTCCCTTAGTGCATGGATAATACCTATTCCTGCCTTTATCTTCTCTTTTCTCCTCCTGTTGTTTTTCTTTTACCTAGTACTGTTAATTGTACCTGTTCAGAATGATTTGCCGCGATCGATCATCGTTCTCGCGATTTCTGGAGCCTTTACCTACCTGTACAAACAGGTCAAAGCTCCTACGGTAACTGCTAATTACCCGGTAACGCGTATAGAACTACCCATTACGACTGCTGAGCAATATGAAGATCTTCTTATCGACCAGCTTTCAAAGTTTAAATCCGGGCAAAGCAAAACACTGGACGGTAAAAAATGTAAGGATTGTGAACGACTGATTGTATTTGTAGATGACCTTGATCGTCTCTCAGCTGAAGAGATGGTTCTAGGCATTGATGCCGTTCGGACTTTCATGGAAATCCCAGAGTCACGTTTACCTAAGGGGTTAGGCCTTGTATTTGTAATTTCGTGTGACGAAGCAAAAGTTGCTCACGCACTTGCCGAACGCCGTCGGCAAGGGGACATGCCTGGTACCGTATTTACTCAATCGGACGCACGGCGTTATCTTGATCGCATTTTCCAGTTTCGCCTTGAGATTCCTCCGTTCCCTCGCAATGACATGCGCCAATACGCAATTAAAAAGCTCAGTGAACTCCCTGGAATCGAGGCCGATCTCAATACTCACGGTGTTCCAATCGGCATGCTTGTTGATCGTATGATCCACGTCGGTGTCCGTGACCCAAGAAACGCTATCCAGATTGTGAATGCCTTTTCGCAGGCTTGGTGGCTTGCCAAAAAACGAGAAACAGAAGAACTTGGCACCGAAAGACCTGGCGGCCTTCATGAAGGTTCTGTCACAATGCACCCTATATCTTTAGGAGCATTGGCCGCAATAAAGGTGAATTTCCCTGACTTTTACCAAGACTTACAGAACGACCCGGCACTTCTTCATCGTATGACTGACGTTATGGTGCGTGGAAAATCTATCAAAGAACAGCCTCTTGCTACACGGCAACTATTCACCGAACGATATTTCAAGGTAATAGAAGACCAACCAGAGTTACGCTCGGAACATCGTCCCTTACGGCAGTTTCTTGCCAGCCTTATCGGTTTGAGATGGCCTGCCTCGCTTCAAAGTCTCCTGCTTTTATCTGAGGATCCGATTACCCGCAAGTTCGGCCCCAAAGCCTCTACTATCTATGCTGCTCTCGTCTCCGGTGATACGCAAGGTGTGCTAGAGGGCCTGGGAAGGCATATTGATGCCTCATCGCTAAAACAGGATGAAGCGCGTCTTCTTTCTCAGATGATTGAAGAGCTACGTTATGAATCAGTTGCTCGAAGAACTAGCGCATCCCGTGTTATAGCAGATCTAGTTGATCGTCTTCCCACAGACACAGCACGTTTACTACTTGGTTCATTATGCCGCGAACTTAGTGACTCTGTCGACCTTCGTTCCCAACTTGGAATCCAAAAGATTACCAACGTTCTCGCAATGGCCCATGGCGACGACCAAAGAGCTGTAGCTTCTCGTCTTATCGAAGACGTACTTACTATCGATGAAGATATACATATTCGGCTTGAAACGATGGAGCCACCTAATCTTGAAGAAGCCGTGGAATTTGCTCAAGCAACTGTTTCCTTAGTCTTACCCATCCGTCGTGCTCATGGTATTGACCCAGCCGCAGACACTCAGCTTATAAATTGGCTCATTGATCGGACCGTCAAAATCGGCGGAAAGAACCATCAGTTCTCATTCGAAGAGTTCGATCAATGGATGGCTGACCACGAAGACCACCTTCTGCCCACACTCTCGGATCGCTATACAGACCTTCTCGCCACTGAACTTGAAAGTGAAACAATACCCGATATTGATACCTCGGCAGCAATTATGCGAGCACGCAAGGTTTTTGTCTCTCTTTGGAATGCCGGGGAAGATACACGGCCGACTCTCTGGAAGAATATCACCAGGTATGTGGCACTCAATATGCCGGAGGCCTCTCAGGCAGCTTGGGAGGTAATGGCAGAACATGTGACATCACCTAACGCTGATTATTTTGGTGAGTTTCTCAATAATTTTATTGATCGCTTGACTAACGAAGCAAGTGACGAAGAATGGTCGCTCAAATTGGAGCCAGCTGCCCAGACTTTACTCAGTCTCATTCGAACAAGGCTAACTGACATTGACATTAGCACTCTCAAAAAGCTTTCTGAGCTAGCTATTCTTTGGAGCCAGATTGAAGACACCGCTCTTCTATCATGTGATGTCGTAAAAGAACTTCAACATGCAGATATGACTGTAGCTCAACATGTTTTCGACAATTGGGCCCAACGTATTCTTAAGGATCTGCCAATTAATTGCATCAAATTGCTTGCCTTAGTATTTCCCACCCTTGATAGTTCTACGCAGTCAAACACGATGTCCCAATTTAATCCCGTGGTCTCCACTCCCACGATTGATGAGCCTACCGGAAAGAAGTATGCAGCCTTCGTCAAGAACGTACCTGATGAGGCCTGGGATACAGGTCCATTGAAAGACCACCTAGACAACCTTCTCCCTCAAATTGCTGCTCGTCACAATAACCCAAACAGCTATCTCGTCCGCATCTTTCCTTCAATCGTGAACGTGCTCCATCATGCATCACCCGGAATATTGGGCCAGGCGCTTCAAAACCTTTTTTCTCAAGCAAAGGGACAACCAAATCACTACGCGTGGTTACATGCATGGATGGTAGCACGCTGGCCTGTACCATCAGCGAGTCTCAGTCCATACAACCCTGTGCAGATCTTTAGCGAAGGTCATAATTTTGCGATAACTCAACCTCAATCGTCCTCAAAGGGGCTCCTTAGCTCGCTTCGCGATATGCTCGATCGAGAACTGGTTCCCGCTACCCAACACGCAGCTATTATTGAAGCAGCCTGCGCTACATGGACTGCCAAACCCGACCAAGCTATTGATACATTCACGAATGGATTTGGAGACCTTACACCAGCCCAAGCCGCAAATTTAATTGACTGTGTCGACTGGACAAATGATGAACGGCAAAATCTTCTCGCCCTCGCCTGGTCTTCCGTTGTCCAATCTCAAGATGTTGAAAATCGAATTCAGACTACAGTTCATATCCTTGCGAAGGGGATACAAGGGCCTGATAACGAACCAGACCGAGGCATTCGCTTATGGTTTGACGCTCTAGGCAAAAATTGTCGCGCTATCCTCGAACCTACTATTTTGCTGGCAGAACTTAGTGACACACACAGAAAGCGACTCTGGCTACAAGCAATTCGACTCGCGGAGTCCCTTGGTTCAGGGTTTTTTCTTAATGTCATTCCTAAAATTGCTGTCCTTTCCCCCATTGAAGAAACTGCGAGCAGCCTCTTTTCAGAATACGATCTTGTCAACAATATCCTCGGATCTACCGATAATCATGCAGATCTAAGCCAAAGACTTATGGAGGTTTTCACTGATGTCTCTACAAATACCATCAAGGCATCCATAGCCTCATGGTGTAAAAAACTTAGTGGGAACGCATCGTTGCTAAAACTTAAGGCTGAGACGCTCACAGATGAGGACATAAGCATTCTAAAACATAACTTCGGCAATTCTGCTCAGCTTAAGAAGATTGAAAAGACAAGGAATATTTAAGGCATTATTATTGGCGTTGGCGCCATCCGTGTGGATGGATTTCTTCGATTTTTCGGTCACGCTGTTTCTTTTTTTCTTGGGCCAAGGGCCGAGTTTCTTGGTTTCTTGCCCGTGTCACACTTTGAGCCAACAATAAAAAACGGCTGCCCAACCAAAATGGTTGGAGCAGCCGTTTGCGTTATATGTGGTTCGTTTATTCTATGCTGCAACCGGCAGAGATTCTTCCTGAACGCTGGTGATGCCGGCCTTATCGAGGACAAAGTCGGCGGCGTTCTGGGCCTTGGCAGCGGCGGTGAAGATCGCTTTGTTGTCACCTTTCAGGATCTGCAGCCAGACATTGATGTATTCCGGATGGCGCATCGCCTCAAAGGGAATGGCAGTGTGTGCGCCCAGGAAAGCGGCACCAATCTCGGCCACCAATTCCTCAAAGGCATAGTTGAGATCACCGAAACGGTTACCGAAGGTGCGGGCAAGCCGAGCTGGATGACCTGTCCAGTGGACGATTTCATGGTAGCCAGTTGAGAAGTAAAAGTCGGGATGCTCGAAGGTGGACCTGCTCGGCAGGATAACGACATCCGGAGCCGGGAGATAGCAGGCCTTATTGCCACCATGTTTCAATGTCGGCAGACCCATTATCCTTTCCGCCAGCTCGTTACCTTCCTGTTCCGTCTCCATCGCCTCTTTGGGTTCAAGTTCCGGCAGGTCCAATCCCTCGCACTGCTCTACATTGAATACCGTGTAGGCTCGGGCAAAGGGGATGACCTTCTGCTCTTCGTCATCGTTTATCCCCTGCTCCTTGACTGCATCTTCTTCCCTACCCTTCAACGGCAGAAACTTCCAGAAAATGACGGGTACTCCCTTCTCACCTTTCTTGATCCGGCCGCCTAACTGATCGGCGTTGCGGAAGGTGAGCCAGCGAGGATCGATATACCCATTCATCAGGGCCATCAGGTTAAGCAGGATGATATTCATCCCCCGATAGGGTCGGTTGGTGATTGCATTGCGGAACGCTCCATAGCTGACACCCTGCCAGGGCTTGGCCCAAGGGTTGACGCCATCTTCCAGGGCATCGATGATTTTGCGAGTGATCTCTTCATAGATATTGATTTTCTCGGTCTTCATGGTCGTATCTCCTCTGCGATATGAGAGGGCAAGCGGCCCCGCCGGGCTCGTCCTGCCCCAACGGGTTTCATGAAAAAACATGTCCTGATTCGCTCAGTGCTGTGATGTCGTCACCGATAATCAGATGATCGAGGACCCTGACATCGATTATCTTCAGGATCTCTTGCAACTTTTTGGTGAGATCAATGTCCTCTGGGCTCGGTGTACTGTTGCCGGAAGGGTGATTGTGGGCCAGGATGATTGCCGAAGCATTCAACCTGAGAGCCTCCTTGACTACCTCTCGGGGATGCACCGTGGCCCGGTTCACCGAACCCCGGAACATCTCCTGCCAAGCCAGCACCTGATGCTTGCTGTCGAGAAACAGACAGGCAAACATCTCGCACTCCAAACCGATGAGTTTGGTGGCTATGGCATCCTTAGCGGCAGCCGGGGAAGTGATCGATACTCCGCGCCTGAGCTGATAACTACTGAGCCTGCGGGCCTCGATGAGAACCGTGTCTTTGGGAGCAGGACGATAGGTCCCGCTCTGATCTTGAATGTAGAGCATGTCGTGCCTCCTTTTGGAAACGGGGCAAGACTACCCCCTTGGGGCAGTTTGCCCCGTCAAGGATTTCTCATAATTTTCAGGCCGCCTGCCGGACCTCCGCCAAGACAAAATGGTTGAGATGTGCAGGTCGGTAGATGCGGATCGGTTTGTTGTTGATCTTGCCATGACCCTGACGGTCATAGCTGCCGATCCTGCGGTCGTTCCAATAGACCTCCCCCGATTGAAGCCGGAACTTATTGGCCCCTACATAGGCGACAGCGCTCTGGCCTCGGACATAAACCCGCCCACGAATGATCAGCTCATGCTTGATCAGGGTGGTCTGGCCGTCGGGTGAGGTGATGGTGGTTGTGGTGGTTACGGTGGTTTGCTCTTCGGTGCTGATACCCTGGACCTCATCGAGATCCAGAACAGAAGCCAGTTCGCGCTGGCGGTACCGGCTCCAGGCCGTGTTGACATCGACCACGGTCTGTTGACCGGTGAGGGCCTTGGCCAACTCGTACATCATACTGTTTTCCGATTCGGACAGGGCCGCCAGCCCTTGGCCGGAGAGTTCGCCTTCAACTGCGAGCGAGGTCTCCATCTTCTGGGCCATGAGGCTCAATGCCTTGTCTTGCATGGTTGCGGCATAGGCCAGGTAAAAGACCCGTACCGGCAGGTTCTGACCGATCCGCCAGGAACGGCGGCTGGCCTGTCTGAGGGTGAACACCGAATAGCCACACTGGAAAAAGACGATGGTCGGAAAGTCGAGAAGGTCCAGCCCGGTCTTCACCAAGTTGGGATTGCACAGCAGACAGTCGTATTGCCCGGTCTCCAGATGTTCTTTCAACCAGTCCTCCCGGTTTTCCGGTTTGACCGCTTGCCCCCGGAGTACCAGGGGAGAAAAGCCATGGCTTTTCAGCTTTTCCACCAAGGTGGGGAGCAGATCACGGCTGCCGGTGTGTTCGAGAAAGACAGCCGTTTTCCTGCCCAGTTTTCGTTCCGCTGCCAGAATCTCCAACAGACGTTCCTCTTTTGGCAACAGGTTGATCTCCAAAGCTGGGGCCGCGGCAATCAACTCCTCCACACCCCCGCGTTCCAGAAATACCTGTTCGGAAAAGCGGCAACCGTCCGGATAAGCAAGCAGGCTTTGCAGCATCTTGCCCAGCAGGCGCATGTCGCCGCAGGCCAAGGCCTTGCGGGTTGCAGTGACCAGAGTATCCGACAAATCGTTGTAGTGTATTCGCAACTCCTCGTTCATCGGGGTGGAAACGATGATTTCCTCGTATTCCGGCAGGGCCTGACTGACATCGGCCAACCGGACAAAGGCAGACCGTTCCAGAAGGAGGTCCGGCAGAAGCAGCGGAGAAATACCCGGTGCTTCCTTGATCCGGGCCTTACCCGACTTGCGGCCAATGCTGGCCTGATTCCAGTCGGGACCAAGATCATCAGCCTTATAAGTTCGTTCAACCACCCCGTACCTTTCGGCGAAACCAAGGGTGCGGCCATATTCGAAACCGGCCTGGACCATCTGCCGGGGAAACATGCGCCAGAGCAGAAAAAAAAGATTTTTCGCATAGCCGCCCATTAAAGTTCCAGTGAGAGCCAGTACCTTGCGAGAGCGGGCAATCAAGCAGGACATCGCCTGGCCTTGGGCTGTACCGCCGCCTTTGAGTTCATGAACCTCGTCAAGGATGACCAGGTCGAAAAAACCCTTGGGCAGGTATCGCTTAATGAACTCGGCCTTGGCAAAGCGCCGGTTGTGGCTACCATCAGCCGACCACATCCTGGCTTGGCAGTGTTCACAGACCGGAGCTTGATCGTTTACGTTGTAGAGAACCGGACCACCGCAGTCGGGGCAACATTCTGCGCCCTGACGGATAGTGGTGGCTCGCTTTCGTTGATAATGGAGTTTGGCCCTTTCCTTGCCCATGACCCAGACCTCGGTACCCAGAGGTTGTGAGGATTTGAGCTTATGGGCCAGCAGGAGTTCCATTTCCCGACCATTGAGGTTGAAACAGGTACAGGCGGGAAGGGTCCCTTCCGTCTCCCGGATCCATTTGCGGACCAGATGGCCAGGGCATTGGATCAGGATACGTTTGGCCGGCTTGGGATCGAGCGCGGCAATGGCCAGGCTCATGATCGTTTTACCGGCACCCATCTCGCCAACCAGAAAGGCTCCTCTTTGATCTTCCTTGTAGAGGGCTCGGGCTAGCGGCAGGATGCCGCAGCGGATCTGAGCCTCGAAGGCCGGTCGCTTGAGAAGGCCAAGCCGTTCTCGGGCCTTTTGATCCCAGTGATCCTCTGTTTTGGGTTGATACACCGGGTGCATGGTGTTGATGACCTGGGACTTGAGTACCTCGCCCCATTGATCGAGAAATTCGCTCAAAGCTATTTCCATCGTCTCTCCTCCTTTTGGAGAAGGCAAACGACTCCCGCCAAGGGGAATTGTGTTGCCTCCCCGGGTGGGTTTTTCTGAAATTAATTGAGATAGTGTTGTCTGATCCCTTCCAGAACCTGCTCTTCCAAGCTTTCGTCTTGCCAGCTGATCGCCCAGGCCTCCTGCAGTTGCCGGTTGCCAAACGAAAACAGTTTCTCCGGATGCAGAACTTCATCCCACAACCATTCTTGCCACTCGGGCTTCAAGGGCATGGTGGTACTGTTATCCAACCGGAAAAAGGCCTGGTTCTTGACCGTGTCCATATCCGGGCCAAAGACGACCGCTGACAGGGCTGTATCGGTGAGCTGTGCTTTCCTGGCAAAGTGATCGGCGCTGATCATCACCTTATTGACGATATCGCCGATCTTCCTGGCACGGATGGAGCGGATGGTTCCGGTCCAGCGGCCCAGTTCAAAGGCCTCGTTCTCCCAGCCGGAGATCCGGCAGAGACCGCCGTTGTAGAAATGAGCAGAGGTGGCCTGGATATGGGAAGGACTGCCGACCAGGCTGAATAGAAACGCCTGCGCCTGATTCGATGTGATACGGGCTATGAGTCCATCGCAATAGGTGACAAAACCATTGCTGTGAACCGTGAGATAATCGTTCATGGTGTCTCTCCTTAAAAACAGGGGAGACCGCCCCATACGGGGAAGACTCCCCGGCATGGGTAAGTGATAGGGATAAAAAAGAAGGTTATTGGATGATCAGCATCTCGGCCTTGGCCATATCGATGGCCTTGACCGTGGGCTGGTAGCGGTCCCGTGTGGTGACCGTGGTTTCTCCTTTGTTGTTTTCAGCGATACTGTGCACCTGCTCCGTTTTGTGGACCACACCCTTGATGACCAGGTGGCGACCGTTCATTTCGATCTCGCCGTTCATGTAGCCACCGGCCAACATCAGAGCCAGATGGCCGTTCTTCAACGGGGCCAGAGGCCGGATGGTGTTGCGCTGTCCGGGTGCCAGGTCATGAACCAGGATTTCCTCCAACAGTCCGCTCTTGCGGACCAGGGGGATAGCCTCCAGTGGATCGATCCGGTTGCACTTGAAGGTGCAGGTCGGATGTCTCGGCGCAGGGATGGTCAGTCTTTCCGAACAGCTTGCCAACTGAGGGGCTGTTTTTAGAAAGATTTCGGGATCCATGCCGGCGATGCAGATCATTTCCTGCTCTGCCTTGGCGGCCTGTGCCTTGGCAACCAAGGCACGTTTCCGTCCCAGAACCAGACACTGGTGAAAGACCCGAAAATCATCCTCCGGAAAGGCAAAGACCTGAAGTTTCCCGAAATGACGGGCCAAGATAGGTGCGCAGTGGACCAGCACCGTATAAGGGATGACCAGCACCAGCCAGCCGTCCTTTTGCAGGGTCTCTTGAAAACGCTTGAGAAAAAGCGCTTCCAGTCGTTCCGACTTACTTTCCGGAGCCAGGCTGTAATCGTAAGGTGGATTGAGGTAGAGTAGACCGAAGGAACAAGAAGAAATTCGCATCTCCACCAGGGCGTCGCCCCAGAGCAGATTTGCGATTCTTGTTCTCGCCTCGGTGGCTCGTTTATGGTCAAGTTCGATACCGTGGGTAATCGCACCTGTTCCCTCTGCCAGAGCGGCAAGGGTAATGCCGGCCCCGCAGCAGGGATCAAGGAGTCTTGCCCCCTCATCAATATCGAGCAGTTGTTTGAGTTGGCCGCATACACTCTCCGGTGTCGGATAGTAGCCGGCCTTGGCTTGTGAACCCAGTCGTGCCATGGGTATTCTCCTTTCGTATTTTCATTTGTTTCAACTGGAACGTTCTTGTTCCGCTTCGACCACAAAATGCATCATTGCCGTTTGCGCGAGCATGAAACCATCCAGGCCCTCGGTTCGAGCCAAATGCATCAAGTCGGTCAGCAGATCGATGATCCCGGTCTCCAGCGTATCCAGAGGTTCGCCCTTGATCCGGCAGTGTTCGCTGAGAGCGTGTTGGGCCGACTCAGTTCGTGCCGTCATGGTTGCACCTCATGTCGCTGGTTGTTTTGCGGAATGAGCATGGCTTGCAGCCATTTTCGCGGTACCCTGCACATCACGCCGGTGTCCTGACAAAGGAACCGGAGCGGTTTGAGGCTGAGGACTTTGAACCGGGATCGTGCAACACCATCCATAAAAGAGATCGGTTGTGTTTCAAGAACATCGTCCTTTGAAAATCTGAACGATTTTCTCTGCGCAATATTGTCCCAGCAGCGCTGCCGCCAAGCCAAAGCATATTCATGAGTGGTCGGGGTGAGGAGTTGAAGAATCCGCTCCGGGCACTCGCTTTCGCAGGGTCCCATCGTTTCATCCATATCCTTGTATCCCGTATCAAAATTACGATCATTTGGTCGGTAATCGAGCAGGAAGACCAAGGCGACCACCTCTCTGGTTGTCTCATTCAAGGCTCCTGTCTCCTGGTTGCGCCGTATGATTTCAACCGCCATGTAGGCGGTCCTCATCCTGACAATGGCAATGTCTTGTATTTGCCATCTGGCATGTTCGTTCTCGCAGTTGACTCTGCTGGCTAGAAATTCTTTCACCGGGGTGTTGCCCCTGTAGGTATAGGTCCATCCCATGGACGTGCTCCTTTGAGTAATCCAGAGGCAGGCCCCCCATTGTGGGCAATTGCCCCCGGACGGGGTTTGAAGATTGACACTCTCGTGAGAGTAGAAAGCCCGAACCCTGCAGGTGCAGGATTCAGGCTTTTTTTTGGGGAGTGTTTTTTAGATTCTGGCAATCAGAACGGGACGTCGTCGCTTGGCGGCGGTTCACTACCGTCTTCCGGTGGAACCGGAGTCTCGGCCTTATCGCCACCTCCAAGCATCTTCATCTCGCGAGCGATTATTTCCGTGGTGAATCGAGTGTTTCCTTTGTCGTCTTCCCATTTTCGGGTCTGCAGGCGACCTTCGAGATACACCCTGGAACCTTTGGCAAGATATTCACTGCAGATCTCCGCCAAACGGCCGAAGGCAACAATTCGATGCCACTCGGTCGCTTCCTGGGGATTGCCCTGATTATCCTTCCACCGTTCAGTGGTTGCTACCCTGAAACTGGCAACTGCCACCTGGGTTTTGGTATAGCGAGTGTCAACGTCAGCGCCTAAATTGCCGATCAGCATGGTCTTGTTCAACATGGTCGTTCTCCTTGTCGTAAAAAAGAAGGGCAAACCTGTCCCCACTATGGGGAAAGGTTGGGTGTCCTCCATGGTGGGTTAGGTTATGTACGGATGATTTCAGTAAATCTGGTGCAAACTGTCGGATGCCTTAAGCAGCTTTCTTGATTTCCAGGAAGGAATACGAACTGGTCGTGTGAAAATCCGCCAGCGATTGACCTAAATCTTGGAGAAATTGACTCAACCGCTCGGTATCCAGAACCTTCCTGGTGCGAACAGCTTTCCTGAGCAATCGATCATAGGCCTTCAAGGGGCCACGTTGGTTAACGATGGCCAAAAGATCGCTTTTACGCATGCCGATCTCTGTTTCCAGATCTCGTTGCTGTTGCTGCAGTTCAACCAGAATTTCGACACTCTCGGTAAGTTCCCTGACTTCTTCTGCTTCAAACTTCGGACAATCCATGAGAAAGGGGCAGTACCCGCACAACAGGCCGGCTTCCATGACCGGAGTGGTCAGTTCGCCTGCCGCATATTGCTGGTATGCATTCCAGATGGTGGACGCCCGGTCCATCAGTCCTTCATAGATCAGGGTCTGCGGGGTGTAGCCGTTAAAAAGCTGCATGCCCTGTTCACCGAAGTTGACGGCCAGAATGGCGCCTTTCTCCACGGTGTAGTCGGGATAGCTGTTAGCCAGCAGTCCCATCTGTACATACAACTGAGTCTCCCATGAGCCATACGGGTGTTCCGGTATGGTCTCCGGTGCTTTCACTTCCAGGACCGCCATGGTTTTACGAGCTTCCGAGATGAAGACAAAATCGAGGTGAGCCATAACGGGAACGTCGCCTGAATAACGAACCTCTACCTGTCGCTTAAAATTGGTGAAACCAGCGGCGGTAAAGGCGGCGGCAACGATATCCTCGGCCATGTGACCTCTTCGAAAACGAAGTAAGGTAACCAGATCAGCTTCCGGAGTTTTGAGTTTAGAAAGAATAGTTTTGCGGGGGCAGGCGCCGATGTCGGAGGCACCGAGGTAGGTGGTCCTATCGCCAAGCATTTCCACTGTGTGTTGAAGGGCCAACTGCTGAAGCGCAGTCTGCAGGGTGATCATTAACTGGTCGGACATGGTATCCTCCTAATTGTTTGATGAGGGGAGGACACACGAATTCCCGCTGAGGGAATGGTATCGCTCCCTCTGGGTATGGGTGGGGTTGGTCAGGCTGCTTTTTTTATCCAGGTTTTTCCAGTGGTATCCCATTGAAAGCCTGCGGCCTTGAGCAATTCCTTTTTATCAAACAGCCGTTCGCCTAGAGCAATGATGACACCTTGACGGTTTTCAAAGGTAACTCCAGCGATCTTGGGCATGGCTGTCATTTCTGGACTACTCTCATCTGCAGATTGTTCTACGGGTTGATTTTTCCTGGGTTGGGGTTTCTGAGCGTTTTGATAGACGTATTTCAGCAAGCCCTTGTAGGCATCGCTGCCGATGGAAAGCAGTGACATGCATTTCTGGATGGCATCAGTGATTGATCCTTTCTGAGCATCGCCGACATTACCTTTGACGATCTGCATCTGGCCTTTGTGGGAACCTTTGCAGAGCCATTCGTTATCGACCTTGAGAAAAAGTTTGATCTCGGCAACCGCTTGGGTCTCGAAGATTTCTTCCTTACTCAGTTCATACCGCCAGTTCTCCGGGCCGAGTATCTCGTTGACGCTGTCAAAGACATACTGCGGCCGGTAGCCGTACTTAATCTGACCGATCTGTTTTCCTTCCTTGTCGGTCATTTTGATTTCCTGGATCGCCTCGATACCGAATGAACGCAAACGTTCGTTGATCGAATGGATCTGTTCTTGAAGTGTTACCATGGTTGTTACCTCCTGTGTGTTTGGGGAAGAGAAACGACATGGCTCCGCTGGGAGCATGACATTGTTTCGCTCCCGGTGGATGGGTTTGATTGGTTCTTTGGTTGTTTGTTAAACGAGATGAGTGCTTGAAAGGTCAGACCTCAGATATGGAACACGCTTAAGAACATGAAAAATCCGAGAAAGATTTCGAATCTGGTTATTCAGCGGGGAAAGGGAGGGGGAAGAAGAGAAATGGAATGGCAAGTGAATCTAAAATCAATTCAGTTGCCTGCTGGCGATGATTTCCCCTCTGCAGAATAACAGGAAGTTCGCATCCGCGATTAAACTCCTCTACCGGAAAATACAACGCAGCTATCGTACCTGGAATTCAAGAACACGAAAACCGTGCTCAGCTAAACCCTTAAAGGGGTATCTCATTGAAAATGAGTCAGAATAATTAATATAACGATAAGTGTTTTGGCGAAAAAGGCAAGGGGAATTCAACAGAAAGAATAGTACGGAAAAAAAGCTGGTTCAAGATCTTAAAAAGCGATCTTGATAATATTTTTATAAGTAGATTCGGCTTGAACCTATTTCGATTCGCCCCGTCGACTTACAAATCGTAGTCAGCATTCAATGACGCGACCTCGCCATCCATAACGACCCGCACGTTTGGGATCAAGGCGACAAACTGCGAGACTGCCACCGCATGTATTGATAATACCACAGCCCCTGGCTGCGTTGTTTTATGTATGATAACGTCCTTTATCATACATGAAATTCGAAGAAAAAAACGAGGAGAGTTTCATTGACAGCAAATTTTAACGTTAGGATTTGTCCTAATTCCCGGAGACGCTTCTTTCATTCAGAGAGGTTATATTTTTTCAATTTGTTGTTTAGCGTCGTTCGAGTGATATTGAGCAGTTTGGCGGCTTCGCTCTTGTTGCCTTGCGTTTGTTCCAGAGTTTCGAAAATAGCTTGGCTTTCGATCTCATCCAAGGATTTGCCGCCAAGATCAAAAACGGGTCGGTTTTCGTTGTTTGGTTGCCCTTCCAACAACATCGACGGAGGCAGGTCTTTCTCGGAAAGATAGGGACTCACAGCGAGAATCACTGCACGTTCAATAACATTTTCTAATTCTCTGACATTACCGGACCACTTTGCTCTTGTCAGCATATCCATTGCCGCAGGAGTAAACCCTTTCAAATCTTTCCGATTTTTTTGCACGTATTTTTGAAGAAAGTGATGCGCTAAAAGAGGGATATCTTCGGCACGTTCCCTGAGTGGCGGGATATGGATATTCATCACGTTGAGACGGTAATAGAGGTCTTCGCGAAATTTACCAACCTTAACGTCCTCTTCAAGATTTCTGTTAGTGGCTGCAACGATACGTACATCGACATGCAAAACCTCATCGCTTCCCAATCGTTGAATTTCCCTTTCCTGAATAGTACGCAGAATTTTGGCCTGCATTTGCAGGGGGATTTCTCCGACTTCATCTAAAAAGATTGTTCCCTTGTCGGCCTGCATAAAACGTCCGTTTCTTTGCCGGTCCGCTCCGGTAAAGGTGCCTTTTTCGTGACCGAACAACTCAGATTCCAGCAAGGTCTCGGTCAGTGCCGCACAATTCACAGTAACCAAGGGGCCTTTGGCGCGTTCACTGTTGACGTGAATCGCTTTAGCGAACAACTCTTTGCCTGTACCGCTTTCTCCAGTTATCAGAACGGTTGCTTCTGTGGGGGCGACAATGCGAGCCATGTCCAGGACTTTTCTCATGGCAAGGCTCGATCCGATGATCCCGGCAAGAGAGGTTTCCGCAGCAATCTTTTCTTTCAGCGACCGGTTTTCTAAGGTAAGCCGCAGATGATCCATCGCCCGGTCCAGAATGAGTTTCAACTCTTCGAAATTCAAAGGTTTGGTCAAATAATCATAAGCGCCCAACTTCATGGCTTCCACCGCCGTGTCCACCGATGAATAAGCTGTCATGATGATAACTGGTATGGCGGGGTTGCATTCCTTAATCTGCCGCAGTGCCTCAATCCCGCCGATATGCGCCATGCGAACATCCATCAGGATCAGATCAAATGGTTTTCCCTTCACCATAGCTATGGCATATTCACCGTCCGTGGCGCTTTCTACCTCGTGACCAAAACTTTTCAAGAGCGTTTTCAGCATGTGCAGATGGGCCGCATCGTCATCGACAATCAAAATCTTACCGTTCATGGTCATGCCTCCTTAGTCATAGGCAGAACTATGGTAACGGTTGTGCCCACTTCCAGCTTGCTGCGAATCCGCATCGACCCTCCATGATCTTCGACGATCTTATGGACAATGGCCAACCCCAAGCCGGTCCCGTTTTTCTTTGTGGTAAAATAAGGATTAAAGATGTCGGCCAGATTTTCAGGAGCAATCCCTTCGCCCGTGTCCGTGATGTGAAGGAAAAGCATGTTCTCCTCTTGTGCGGCGGTCAAAGTAAGCTCCCCACCCTCTGGCATCGCCTGGATGGCATTTATAAGGAGGTTAAGGAAGACCTGGGTAATACGGTCGGGGTCAAGGGTCAATTCGGGAAGAGTCCCATTGAACGCTTTTGCAATGTGCACACGGGCAAACTCAGCTTCGTGGCTGACAATACGCAAGGAATGGTCGATCAGTTCTAGAAGGTTAGTCTTCCGCAGTTTGAGATCGGAAGGGCGAGCGAATTCCAACAATTCAGAAATAACCCTATTTACCCTATCCACTTCTCCAACCATAATTCCGGCAGCTTTTCGATTTTCACTGCCCTCCTCGAAAAGACTCCCAAAATAGGTAACGTACCCTTTGATAGAACTGAGCGGGTTCCTAATCTCATGGGCTATTCCGGCGGCAAGGTTACCAATGGCCGCAAGTTTTTCACGTTGACGGACATTGAGTTCCAGACGGCGTATTTCGGTCAAGTCCTGCAAGATGAACATGAAACCGATATATTGGCCATCCTCACCCACAATATTCGCTGCGCTAACATTAACGGGTGCTGTTGTCCCGTCCGTTCGTACCAAACTGCATTCTTTTGCAACCACAGAGCGGCCACCACCTTGGTTTTCGCGTAACCGAAGCAAAGGCTCTGGTAGAATATTCCTTGCCAGCGCATCGTTGGATTCTTCTAAAGAAATAGCTAAGAGGCAGCAGGCCAATTCATTCATGAACATGATCCTGCCTTCGCCGCTGATCACCACCATGCCGACCGGAATATTCTTGACGATTTCCGATGCAAAGGTCCGAATATCCTGCAGCAGCTTGCGAGAATTCATAAAATTTTGCACCCAGAACAGGGATGCCACCCCGGTGATTGCTAAAAGAAGCACCACGCCTGCTGTTACCAGGTTGTTCCAGATGTCCTTGGTTAGAGCGGCTTCATAGGGCGTACTATTCATGCCAATGACAATGGCAGGACGGTTCTTGGAATCCAGGATGCGTTCTTGAGACATGCCCCTGATCCAACCTGGCGCACAGGAGAGGTAGTGATTTTCTCCCATTGAGCCCATATGACCGGAATGCGGTGGGGCAGGAAGAAAATCCCTGTAGACTTCGAACAAAGTCCGCCCATGCGCACCTGCAGTCGTGCGCCATTGAGACTTGTCGGTCGGGGCAAACGTTTCATTTCGTACAAAGGCTTTGGCGATTGTGCCGATTAATAGTGCATCACTATGGGCCAGAATCGCTCCGTCTTTATCCACCAAGGCAATGAAGGCAACATCCGAACGGGCCGCAGTTTCTTCCAGAAGTTTTTGCAAGTGTGCCTCATCCCCCATCATCCCCATCATGCCGGTTTGTGTCCCGGCCTCAAAGGACCGGATCAGCACATCTCCCTTTTCACGTAACAGGTGCTCTATGGAGGTCTTGCCCCGGTGATAATTCGTTCCCCCCATAAAGAGGACCACGGCCATGAGCACCAAACTGATCCCGATGATCATCCAGGAGGGTCCATACACCTGGCTCCTCTTCATCCACTGAAAAAACATACATTCCTCTTCTTCTGCCTCAAAGATGGCTTCGGCAGCCGCTGTGTTTAAAAATTAGACACATGCCCCGCCCTGAATGATCAGAAATTAAACATCAACAGCCGTTCATTCAATATATGCTTGTTGGTTTCGGGGTTGTTTTTAATAAAAATCGAATAATTACATAATGATAAATGTATAAGAAATGTTTGGCATGGATACTGCTAAGGTAAGGGTAACCAAAACATTAACCCTTACCAAGGAGTACGTATCATGAAAAAAATCACATCCGTTACAGCAATGTTGGCCCTGGCCGCTCTTCTCTCTTCCGGTGCCTATGCCGCAACCACCAGCGAGACGACACCTACAACCAACACGAATCAACAAACATTTTTTGACCAGACGGCTACACTTCGTGCAAACCTTGCGGCGGATCGAGCGGAATTGCAAGCCTTGAACGCGGCAAAGAGTCAGGATACCAAACGAATCAGGACGTTAAGCGAAAATATCAGCAAGTCGGAAGATGAATTGAGAGTACAGGCGCGGAAAAACAATGTTCCGCTCATGGGGCCAGGAAGTATGCATTTGGGAATGAACTGTGATTCCACCGGCATGATGGGAAAGCATATGCAGGGAAAAATGGGTCACGATATGAACGACACGATGGGTAACCATCACCAAATGTAAGCAAGAGATCGTTGGGGGATTGCTGTGAAACCAAACTTCACGGCAATCCCTTACAAAAATAATGACGGAAGAGAGGCGCGGCTATGTGGCATCAGGGAATGAGTTGTTTTTCTGGAGTTGGGCATTGGTTCTTTGGTCACGGAATTATAGGCAGTGGCCTGACGCTCATCGTCTTTTTCGGTTTAATCGTTCTTGCTTACAGGCTGTTTCGCTCAAAAGATACCAAAGTTCCGGCAAGCCGAGATGAACGAGATTCTCTTCTTATCCTGGAGCAACGGTTGGCAAAAGGAGAAATCAGTGAAGAGGAATACCAACGTATCCGGGCAATTTTGAGAGCTCAATGAGCGCTCCTCATCTGAGGTGATTAATTACCTGTTTCCTTTAACAAACTCTCTACGTATTCTTTAGGCACCATGGGTCCATGGAAAAAAACTGTGGCACTAGCCAAGAGGGGCAGCAATAATTAGAATTTTATTAAAATGTTCCACTCTTCAAAAACTATAGCTGTCTCGAATAAGAAAGGTACTTTCCATAAACTTAAAGACATCCCTGTCACACAAGAAACTGTTTTTCTGCATGGAGGTTGATTACCCTTTTATTGATCAATAAAAATTCTCGCAAAAGAATTATTCTTTTCTGGGGAGTGCAAGTAACTGTTTGACCTTTATTCCAATTGGTATCCGTGATCAACTTACTGATACCGATAAAACCGCTTAAGGGGGAGTTAAGTGACAAACTCTAAACATCAGCACCAACACGAAGAGCATCCTCATCACGGAAAACTGCCTGTGTTTACCGATCCAGTCTGCGGTATGAGCACCGAAGATACGGGCGTCTTCATCCATCATGTCCTCGCAGAACAAGATTACTATTTCTGCAGCGAACATTGCCTTGAAACATTCAAAAAAAGTCCCGAAAAATTTCTTGCAGTAAAGTCGGAATTTTACGGTCAGACAAAGAAGCACGAACCGATTGTCGGTAAGAAATACACTTGCCCAATGCATCCGGAAGTCAATCAAGATGGTCCCGGCGCTTGCCCTAAATGCGGTATGGCGCTTGAGTCAATGACTCCGGTCGTTCCTGTCTCCCGCACCGAATACACCTGCCCGATGCATCCCGAAGTCGTCCAGGAGACCCCAGGTTCCTGTCCCAAATGTGGCATGGCCCTTGAAAAACGCACCATCAGTCTCGATGAGGAGGAAACAAACCCTGAATACGATTTCATGCGTAAGCGGTTCATCTTCGCTGCTGTACTCACCATACCTCTGGTGATTATTGCTATGCGCGAAATGCTGCCCGGCGGCCATGTCATCGATACATTGGCTTCTGCCAAGACCCTTGGCTGGCTCGAATTGTTTCTGGCAACACCGGTGGTGCTGTGGGCCGGTTGGGCCTTTTATGTCCGAGCCTTGCAATCGGTGATCAATAAAAGTCTCAATATGTTTACCCTGATAGGACTGGGAGTCTCGGTCGCCTATTGCTACAGCATCATTGCCGTTATTTTCCCCAATATCTTCCCTGACACCATGCGCGGACACGGCGGCGCTGTTGGTTTATATTTCGAAGCTGCGGCAGTGATTGTCACCTTGATTTTGCTGGGCCAGGTTATGGAATTGAAGGCTCGCAACCAGACCGGTGCCGCCATCAAGGCGCTCCTGGGGTTGGCTCCAAAGACGGCACGTAAAATTAATGAAGATGGCAGCGAGGTGGATATTCCTTTGGAACACGTCGAGGTCGGCGATATATTCCGAATTCGTCCGGGAGAGAAGGTACCGGTAGATGGCCTGGTGATTGACGGCGCAAGCTCGATTGATGAATCAATGATCTCGGGAGAGCCGATACCTGTTCAAAAACAGCAGGGCGACAAAGTGATCGGTGCGACGGTTAACACCACCGGCACACTCAGCATGCGGGCCGAAAAAATAGGACGCGACACCTTGCTCGCCCAAATTGTCGAAATGGTCGCCTTGGCCCAGCGTTCTCGGGCACCGATTCAGAAGTTGGCCGATACCGTCTCCGGATATTTCGTACCGATCGTCATTGGTATTGCCGTCGTCGCTTTTGGCATCTGGTATTATTTTGGTCCTGACCCTGCCTTGGCCCATGCTGTAATCGCCGCAGTTTCGGTGCTGATCATCGCTTGTCCCTGTGCTCTGGGATTGGCCACACCCATGTCCATTATGGTGGCTACCGGCAAGGGGGCGACCATGGGGGTCTTGTTCAAAAATGCGGAAGCCATAGAGACTATGCGCAAGATTGACACGTTGGTGGTGGACAAGACGGGCACCTTGACTCTTGGCAAGCCGAAACTGACCGATCTGGTAGCGACGGGCAATGTGAGCGAAGAAAAGATTTTGCAGCTTGCTGCCAGCCTTGAAAAGGTGAGCGAACATCCATTGGCAACGGCCATCGTGGATGGCAGCAAAGAACGAGGTGTCACGCTCGCTGAAGTCACTGATTTTGCGTCCCATACCGGCAAGGGTGTGTCTGGAATGGTTGAGGGAAGCAAAGTGTCGCTCGGCAACCTTAAACTGATGAAGGATTTCGGCGTTGTTACCGAGGATCTTGCAGAACGGGCCGAAGCCATGCGCAAAGAGGGGCAGACGGTTATGTTCGTCAGCGCCGACGACAAGCTCGTCGGTTTACTGGCAGTGTCCGACCCGATCAAGGAAACTACGCCACAGGCCATTCGTGCATTGCATGATGAAGGGCTGCGGGTAGTGATGCTGACCGGCGATAATAAGGTAACCGCCGATGCGGTGGCCGCCAAACTGGGAATCGATCAGGTCGTGGCCGAAGTCTTGCCCGATGAAAAGGCGGCGGTCATAAAAAGATTTCAGGATGAAGGCTGCGTGGTGGCCATGGCCGGTGACGGCATCAATGACGCGCCCGCCCTGGCGCAGGCTCAGGTCGGCATCGCTATGGGCACCGGTACCGACGTTGCCATGGAATCGGCTGGCGTCACCTTGGTCAAGGGCGACCTGAACGGCATCATCCGGGCAAGGAAACTCTCCCGTGCCACCATGGCAAATATCAAACAAAATCTCTTTTTCGCCTTTGCCTACAACTCGCTGGGTATACCGGTGGCCGCCGGGGTGCTGTACCCCTTTCTCGGCATCTTGTTATCGCCTATGATTGCGGCAGGGGCTATGAGCCTCTCCTCGGTTTCCGTGGTAAGCAATGCTTTGAGGTTGCGGCGAGCAAAAATCACCTGATGTGAAACACTGTTTGGCCAAGGGGAATGATACCCCTTTTATTCAATAACTAGTGCACAAGGAGAACGAAAATGAAAAAAATGATTTTGACCGCTTCCCTGATGTCGATGCTGTTCTTTGCTGGTTCTGCTTTAGCTGTGGACGAGCACCACCCCGAAAAGAAAGATGCGGCGGCAACGGCCCAGATGAAGACGGACAAGATGGAAATGGACCAGATGGATGCCCAGACAAAGAAAATGGAAGAGATGCGGGGAAAGATCGAGATGGAGAAAGACCCGGCAGCACGAAAAGCACTTATGCAAGAGCAGATGCAGATGATGAAGAATTGCATGAAAATGATGGAAGGTCAGGGCATGATGGGTGGCAAGGGTATGATGGGTGGCAAGGACATGCCAATGGATGAGCGCATGGGGATGATGGATAAAAAAATGAATATGATGGAGGAGATGATGCAGGGCATGATGATGCAACAGGAAATGAAAACAAAATAATCTCTTTACCACGGTTGCGCATCCGCCCCTGGTCAGAAGGACGGGGCAATTTCCTGCCAGGGGCGATTTTTATGCCGGTTGCACAATCCGCCGAAGATCTACCGCAAACTTAATATGAGCTTTTTGGGCCGTCAAGGAATGGGAGGTGACTCTTAGTATTTCTGAGAGTGAATATGGATGTCAGTTCAACCCTACCGAGAGGCAAGACCATGGCGAGCAAGGAGTTTTTATCGAATTTTCTGAGAATTATTTCAGGGCCGCGCTTGGCTTTTCTGGCCTTTATTGCGGCAGGGGGCTATTTTCTCTGAACAGAGCATCAGGCGCACTTGCTGGCCGCTCTACCGTATTTGGTTTTGCTGTTGTGCCCGTTGATGCATATTTTTATGCACCATGGCCACACCGGCCACCATAAAGATGATCATGGGCCTCAGCATGAAATTCCACCGGCAAAGGAGGAATAAAACATGAACGAGACAGCCCCTGCATACGGCTTATGGTCCCTGGTCATCATCAACTCGGCTATTTTTATCTTCTTTGCCTTCAGTTTCATCAAACCGAAAACCAAGCTTGATTGGCGCTCGCTGGGTGCCTTTTCCGCCTTTATTATCGCTCTCTTTGTCGAGATGTACGGGTTTCCCCTGACCATCTACTTTCTCTCCGGCTGGCTGCAATCCAAGTTTCCGCAATCTGATATCTTTGCCCATGGCGAAGGGCACCTTTGGTACACCCTGTTCGGCTTGAAAGGAGATCCGCATACCAACCCCATTCACCTGCTGAGCAATGTCATGATTTTCGCGGGGTTTTACCTCACTTATCGGGCCTGGCTGGTGTTACACGCAGCACAGCAAGAAGGTAAACTTGCCACCGCTGGCCCCTACAGCTTGGTGCGTCACCCGCAATATGATGGTTTTATACTGGTTATGCTCGGCTTCTTGCTCATGTGGCCGACCTTGTTGACCCTGCTGATGTTTCCGATATTGCTGGTCGTTTACATCAGATTGGCCAAACAGGAGGAAAAGCTGATTCGCCAGGAATTCGGCAGCATGTATGTTGATTACGCGAAGGACGTGGCGGCTTTTCTACCACGTTGGAAAAAAAGAAAATACAACGCAATCTGAACATGATCCATTCTGAACATGAGGAATGCAAAATCAATCTGCTCCAGAGGATTTCATGAAATGTTACATGGTTACAAGGTTGATTAAGATTTTAATTGTTTTTCCGGTGTTTCTGCTTGCTGCAGTGCTACTGTCCTTTTCAATCGCCTACGCGGAACCCCTTCAGGATTCAGTTAAAACGGCTCGGGACTCAGCCGAATTTGCTCCTCCTGATTTTTACTATTTCTCGGTGTTTGATAAATACCAAAGGTATCAGGAGGAGGTCGTAACCTCTTGGCCAGAAGCCAACGCAAACGTTGGCCGAATTGGCGGGTGGCGGTTCTACGCAGAAGAAGCATCACAACCGGAACCATCTGGACAGCAATCGGTTATCCAGGAGCAGCCCCTGACCTCTCCCCTTATTGACGACTCGGACAAACACACGGGCCATGGGAGAAAACCATGAATTCTAGGAACCTATTTGCTAACAAAATTTTATCCGCCAGCCTGCTCTTAACGGTTTTATTGTCTGGTTGCGCCAAGGTTAATTTTGAGGATTCTCTCGCCAAAACCAATCAAACAGCGTCTGCATTCACAGAGGGGCATCTAACCTTGGCCCAAACGGATGAGCAACGAGCTCTAATGGCAAAGACAGCAGAAGACTTGCTCGCTCAACCCTTGAATCTAAAAAACGCGGTTCATCTTGCTCTTATCAATAGTCCAGCTCTGCAAGCCATGCTTGCACAGAATTGGTCGGAGGCAGCCAATGCGGCACAAACCGGGCGTATTGCCAATCCGATCTTTGTTTTTGAACGAAAGAGCCTTGCCGATGAAGTTGAGTTCGAACGATTGATAGCGTTTGGCCTGCTCGATATATTAACTCTGCCTCTGCGTTATACTGCTGCACAACGCCGTATTGAGCAGTCTCAAATACGCCTCACTATAGAGGTGGTAGATCAAATCACCAAGGTGCGACAGGCATGGGTGAAAGCCGTTGCCGCTCAGCAAAACTTGAATTATGCGAAACAGGTTAATGATGTCGGAGAGGTCAGCGCGGAACTCGCGCGACGCATGCAGAAGGTCGGAAACTTCAGCAGGCTTCAACGGGCACGCCAGCAAGCATTTTATGCCGATGCTGCGACCCAATGGGCTGTGGTACAACAAACCTCCATCTCGACTCGCGAAGAATTAGTCCGCTTACTAGGTCTCTCCAGTGCCCAGGAAAAAAATCTCAAACTGCCGGATCGATTGCCGGATTTACCTGAAGCACCAAGGAGTCCCGAGGAAATAAGTAAAGCTGCTCAAACGGGAAGACTTGACATTCAACTTGCACAGGCCACCTACAACACTGCTGCCAAGGCTCAAGGATTAACTTCGATCACCAGTCTGACTGATATAGAGTTCGGTCTCCGGCACGATACCGTGTTTGATGATGCCGCCGGTACCCATAACAATCGCGATGGCTATGAGATCAGTGCTCGTCTGCCTATCTTCGACTGGGGAGACATGCAACGTGATGCCATGAATGCGCAGACTCTAGCGGCGGCTAATCGACTGGAAGCTACGGTTCGTGCAGCTGGCTCGAGCTTGCGTGAAACCTACGCTGCCTACCGCACTGCTTATGACGTATCCAGGCATTACCGTGACGAGGTTTTGCCATTGCGCAAGGTGATTTCCGAAGAAAACGTCCTGCAATACAATGGCATGTTGATTGGGGTTTTTGAACTGCTGGCCGATACTCGTGATCAAGTGAATACTGTTATCGCCGCTATAAATGCGCAGCAGGATTTTTGGTTGGCTAATGCGGCATTGCAGACGGCATTGATGGGTAATCCTGCGACCTTTGAGGTCGGCAAACAAGCGATAAAAGTAAGCGGAAGCACTGGGGCACCCCATTAACCAAGGAACTAGGCAGCGCTTTAGACTGCAAAAATAGGTATCGAGCTGAGGGTATCTGATGACAACAAGAAGGGAGTTTTTAAAAGCTGCAGGTTTGGCTGGTGGAGCAGTAGCCGTGGCGATGATGAATCGTTCAGCATTAGCCGCCTTGCCTGAACCTGTGCTCCAGAATCAACCTGATACCATGCCACCGCTCTTTCCGGAGACCGGACACCCATACAACCCTGTTGTAACGCTTAATGGTTGGACTTTGCCGTGGCGTATGAATAACGGGATCAAAGAATTTCATTTGGTGGCCGAACCGGTTGTGCGTGAAATGGCCCCGGGATTCAAGGCGCATCTCTGGGGGTACAACGGTCAGAGTCCCGGCCCAACCATTGAGGTTGTAGAAGGTGACCGCGTTCGCATCTTCGTCACCAACCGACTTCCAGAACACACCAGTATTCATTGGCATGGCCAGCGGCTCCCTAACGGCATGGATGGAGTTTCGGGCCTGACGCAACCTGCTATCCAGCCCGGGAAAACGTTTGTTTATGAATTTATTGCCCGCCGGCCCGGTACCTTCATGTATCATCCCCACGCCGATGAAATGACCCAAATGGCTATGGGTATGATGGGATCATGGATTACCCATCCAAAGGAGAAGCACCCTCTCATCGAGGAAGTGGATCGTGATTTTGTGTTTCTGCTCAATGCCTATGACATTGAACCGGGAAGTTTTACCCCAAAAATTATGACCATGCTCGACTTCAACCTTTGGAGTTGGAACAGCCGCATCTTTCCGGGGATTGACTCACTGAATGTCCGTCTCAATGACAAAGTGCGCATTCGTATCGGCAACTTAACGATGACCAATCATCCGATGCACCTGCATGGGCACGAGTTCCAGGTGACAGGTACAGATGGTGGGCCAATACCGCTGTCAGCGCGCTGGCCCGAAGTAACCACAGATGTCGCGGTGGGACAGATGCGGCAGATCGAGTTTATTGCTGATGAGGAGGGTGACTGGGCGTTTCACTGTCACAAGAGTCATCACACCATGAACGCCATGGGACACAACGTGCCGACCATGATAGGTGTAGATCATAGAGGGTTGGCTAAAAAAATTACTGAGCTCATACCGGATTACATGGTGATGGGAGAGCGTGGCATGGTCGACATGACCGAAATGGAAATGCCGATTCCGGATAACACCGTCCCTATGATGACGGGAGAAGGTCCCTTTGGTTCGGTCGAGATGGGAGGCATGTTCAGTGTCGTCAAGGTCCGGCGAGACCAAGCACCAAATGATTATAAAAATCCCGGATGGTTTAAGCACCCTAAAGGGACCAGGGCTACCGAGTATAAACAAAGACTGAAGGAACCACCCCGTTCTCGGTCCGCAGGTGGACAATCCATGCCTCGCATCCAAAAATCCGATGTCAATGTCGAGGTGCAGGTTCGCAAGCCTACTCAACATTCAAACCATTAATCCCTGGCTGAAGAGGATATCATAATGATCTCAAAATCTATTTTAAATCTTATTTTCTGCAGCCTGGTTTCAATGGCCGGAGTGGCACTCGCCAGCGGCACCCATTCCACTGAAAATGGCCACGACAATATAATTGGCAAGCCGGGTGAAGCTTCTCAGGTTAGCCGGACCGTAACCGTTGAAATGAATGATTCCATGCGCTTCATCCCGGACAAACTCACAGTCAAACAGGACGAGACTATTAGATTCTTGGTGAAGAACATCGGCCAAAAACAACATGAATTTGTCTTGGGGACTCAAAAGGAACTTGAGGAGCATTATAAACTGATGCGGAAATTACCTGGGATGGAACATGACGAGGCAAACATGATCAGCGTAGCACCCGGTCAAACCGGAGAAGTTATATGGCATTTTACTAAGACAGGCAAGGTCAGCTTCGCCTGCCTGTTGCCAGGGCACTTTGATGCCGGGATGAAAGGAAAAATTACGGTTTCACCTGGGATGACAGGGGGGCCGGGTTCAAAGGTCAACGGTTCTGCTGACCACAACCATTAAGCAGAGATATGCCCTGATGAGGGTGTTAAGTTGGCAAAAGAACACCTCAACATTTCAATTATTCTTGAAGGAGACTGTTTTGAAAACGACCAAAATTATCGCAACTGTTGCAACCTTTGCGGTTGCATCCGTCCTGTCCGTTGGTGTTGTGGCCAAGGCTGCAACGGATAAGAATGCGTCGACCAAGACGGCCGCCCCCCAGGCAGCGGAGATGACGTCTGGAGAGGTCCGCAAGATCGATAAGGAGGCGGGCAAGCTGACTCTCAAACATGGCAAAATTAAGAATCTTGATATGCCTGGAATGACAATGGTATTTACAATAAGGGATAAAAGTTTACTGGATAACCTTCAGGTGGGTGATAAAATCAAATTCAAAGCGATCAACGATAAGGGAAAACTGACGGTTACTGACATTCAGGATGATAATAGCTGATGCATCAGGTCAGTAACCTGCGTCGATTGCGAGCTGTGCTCAAAGTTGAGAACACCTGGATTCAGGATGCTGTAGATGTCAAACATGCAGAGAATATCTTGACTTAAGTGTCGGGCAATTCATATAAACATCAATAAACAAATAGAAAATGAGACTGTTATGAAAAAGACCCTTTTTATTTTGTCTTTGGTATTGTTATTTGTCAGTTGCAGTAATTGGCTTCTTGCCGCAGTGTCACCAACTCAAGGGCTGGTCCATGGGAGTATTTGGGTTGCGAATGAAGAAGGAAATAGCATTACTGTAATCAATGCCGGCCAAAATAACGTTGCCGCGACATTGACTGGAATTGCTGGCCCGCACAACCTGCAAGTCTCTCCAGACGGCAAGGCAGTATGGGTTGTCAGCGGTCATGATTCTAAGGCGGTAATGATCGATACGGCAACATATAAAGTGCATGGTGCAGTCCAAACAGGAAAGCATCCGGCGCACATTGTAATTTCTCCAGATGGCAAACGAGTGTATGTTACTAATGCCGGAGATAACACCGTCAGCGTTATTGACGTTGGTTCCATGAAAACTGTGAAGAAAATACCGGTTGGGCAATATCCTCACGGATTGAGGCCGAGTCCTGACGGGAAGTATGTCTATGTTGCCACCATTAAAGGCAATAGTGTGAGTGTGATCGACGCAATAAAGAATGCTAAAATAGTTGACATACCAGTAGGCGATAAGCCGGTGCAGGTGGCCTTTTCATCGGATAGCAGAATCGCATACGTCTCACTTAATGGTGAGGATGCTGTAGTTAAGATTGATGTCGAGAAACAAAGTGTTATCGGAAAAGTGAAGGTTGGGATAGGTCCTGTCCAAATTTTTATCACGCCGGATAATAAACATGTATTAGTGGCTAATCAAGGGACAGAACAAAAGCCGAGTACGACAGTCTCGATCATTGACACCGGGAACTTTTCGGTTTCTTCCACTGTGGAAACGGGCAAAGGATCTCATGGCGTCGTTGTTGAACCTTCGGGTCAATATGCGTATGTAACCAATATATACGGAAACGATATGAGTGTTATTGATCTTTCGACCAATAAAACGATTGCCAAAATCCCGATGGGAAACAAACCCAATGGTATCAGTTTCTCATCTTTTGCTAGTCCAGTCTCATCAACACCGATTATCCAGTTGATAATCGATGGAATGGAAATGAAGCATTAATTTCTCTTGGGTACCCCCGGCTTTGCCAGATGACTCCAGGAGTTTGACGGTTCCTGGATTATTAAAAGCTGCATGGGATGAGGTGGTGGTGAAAAAGTGGACACTTTCCTTTCTTTATGGGGTAACAGTTAAATACTGAGAAAACCCCTACATTAACCACCTGAAGGTAAATAACTATTCCATACATTACTGTCTAAATGCTGTTGTTTTGTTTGTTCAGTTCGTTACTCTACTTGCCCGCTGGTGGTGTACAGTAAGCAAGGTAATGGGATGTATAGCCTGGAATACCTAACCTTTTTCCTGTAGAGGGCTCATCTGCCATGCCTGCACCTCGGATTCTTTTTTTTCTTTTTTTTCTTCTGGTTTGCCATATCGAATTCCTCCAAGCCGGTCAGGGGCAAGCCCCGGAAAACCTCGAAGCCCTCATTGCCCAAGCGGTGACCAACAATCCCGAGGTCAGGGCCTCGGCGGAACGCTGGCAGATGAGCGTGGAACGGGCCCGGCAGGCGGGGGCGCTTGAGGATCCGATGATGATGTTCCGCGTGCAGAATGCCCTGATCCGTGATCCGCTCAACTTCCAGCGCGACACCATGACCGCCAAGGTGATCGGCCTCAGCCAGAAACTGCCCTTTTACGGCAAGCGCGACCTGATGCGGGAAGAGGCCGGATTCGAGGCCGATGCCGAGCGCTGGGTGGTTGATGAGCGGCGAATCGAGTTGCGGCGGATGGTCAAGGAGACCTGGTATCAGATTTACCTGGTTGACCGCTCCCTGGAGACAGTTGCCGGCACCGCTCGGTTGTTGGATGATCTCATCTGTCTGGCGGAGTCCATGTACGGCGTCGGTAAAGCAGGGCAGCAGGAGATTTTCCAGGCGCAGCTGGAGCGCTCAAAGATGGAGGAGATGCGTATCGGCCTGGAACAGAAGCGGCGGACCCTGGTCGCCACCCTCAACACTTTGGCCTACCGTCCGCCGGAGACCGCCATCCCCCAGATCCCCAAAACATCCCTACCCCCTTTTTCTTTTTCGTCTGCCGAGCTTGAGAGCCTGGCCTTGGCCCATCGCCCGGCGCTGAAGTCCCTGAAGGCGAAAATCGACAAGGCTGAGGCCGGCGTTCAACTGGCGGAGAAAGAACTCTATCCCGATTTCACCGTTTCCCTGGAATACATGCAGCGTGAGCCGGCCATGGATACGCCGGGCGATGATATGTACGGCGCGCAATTGTCCTTCAACCTGCCGATTCAATCGGACCGGCGCCACGCCAAGATTGCCGAAATGCAGGCCTCAAAACGGATGGCTGTCCAGGAATTGGCCGTCCTGCAGAACCAGATCCGCTTGGCCATCAACGACGGCTTGGCCCAATTGGAACGCAGCCGCAAACTGACCCGGCTCTACGACAAGGGTATTCTCCTCCAGGCTGGTGGTGCTATTGAATCGGCCATGGCCGCGTACCGGACCGATAAAGCAAAATTTTCCGAGGTCTTGGCCAGCCGCATGGCCCTGTTTAACTTCGAGCGGGAATACCATGGAGCCATGGCCGAGCATCAGATGCAGCTGGCGGTGCTTGAAAACGTGGTCGGCACTCCCTTGCCGCCAGCTCCGTGAACAGCAGCGGAATGAGGGTGGATAACTATTCGCGGCTAGTTAAGGAGCCTAGATGAGAGCAACAACAACGGTGAAAACAATAGCAGTGATCATTGGGCTGGCCCTGGCCCTAGGCGGCGGGTACCTGGTAGGTGTCAGCCGTCACGAGCACGAACCTTTGGTCTCCGAAGGGGGGCAAGAGGCGGCCAAGGTCCAGTATACCTGCTCCATGCATCCGTTCATCATCCGCGATGCCCCAGGTGCCTGCCCGATTTGCGGCATGGCCCTCACTCCAGTCAAAGCGGCAAGCAGCGGCGGGGCGCAGAAATGGCGGTCACCCATGGATCCGACCTATGTGCGGGATGCGCCGGGAAAGGACCCCATGGGGCATGATCTGGTGCCGGTCCAGGAGGGCGGGGCCGCCTCGGAGGGGATCCGAATCGACCCGGTCACCCTGCAGAACATGGGGGTGCGGACGGAGAAGGTGGCCAAGCGCAGGCTGCAGCGGACCATCCGCACCGTCGGTCTGGTCACCGTTGCCGATGATCGCCAGTTCTCGGTGAACGCCAAGATCGAGGGTTGGGTGGAGCGTCTCCATGTCAACCAGCAGGGCCAGCCGGTGAAAAAGGGACAACCGTTGTTGGAGATCTACAGCCCCGAACTGGTGGCCGCTCAGCAGGAATATCTGCTGGCCGTGGCTAACCGAGGGCGACTGGCGGCCAGCCCCTTTCCCGAGATAGCCGCCGGTGCCGGGCGGCTGGTGGAGGCCGCCCGCACCCGTCTGCGCTACTGGGACATCAGCCCGGAGCAGATCCGCACCCTGGAACGATCCGGCCAGGTGCTCAAAACGCTGACCCTTTTCAGCGAACAGAGCGGGGTTGTGACCAGCAAGAAAGTGGTGGCGGGGGCGCGGATCATGGCCGGCGAGGAACTGCTGCAGATTGCTGATCTTTCCACAGTCTGGATCAACGCCGATATCTATGAATATGAACTCCCTTGGGTCAAAGTCGGGCAGTCTGTGCACGTGGAGCTGCCCTTGGCCAGCGGCAGGGTGATTGACGGCACGATCGCCTATCTCTACCCCACCATGGAGAACGAAACCAGGACAGTCAAGGCCCGCATCGAGGTGGCCAATCCCGGATTGGAACTGAAGCCGGCCATGTTTGCCAATGTCAGCATTACCACTGGGGTGGCGGAGGAGACCCTCGCCATTCCCATGACCGCGCTGCTGAATTCCGGTAAGGGCCAAACGGTTTTTGTTGCCCTGGGCGAAGGCCGATTTGCGCCGCGGAACGTAAAAAGCGGTGTGCGTGACGAGAGCGGTGCCATCCAGATTCTCTCCGGCCTCAGCGAGGGCGAGAGCGTGGTGGTTTCCGCCCAGTTCATGCTCGATTCGGAAAGCAGGCTGCGCGAGGCTCTGGACAAGATGCTGAGCCCGAAAACGGAGGGGGAGACTCCTTCCCCTCCCGGGCCCGGTCCTGCGACAAAGCTGGACGAATCCGGAAAAGTGCCTTCCGGGAACAAGCCCGATGCCAAGGCATTGGACGATCTGTTCAAATGAGCAGGTCAACCAGAGCCAACCCTGGGAGTCGCTATGCTTGAAGCCATCATCGCCTGGTCGATCCGCAACAAGTTTCTGGTGATCCTGTCGACGCTCTTTGTCGTGATCGCCGGCGTCTACTCTCTCCGGCAAACGCCGGTGGATGCCATCCCCGATCTGTCGGATGTCCAGGTGATCGTCTTTACCGAATATCCCGGTCAGGCGCCCCAGGTGGTGGAGGACCAGGTGACCTATCCCCTGACCACTAAGATGTTGTCGGTGCCGGGTGCTAAGGTGGTGCGCGGTTACTCCTTCTTCGGTTCCTCCTTTGTCTATATCATCTTTGAGGACGGCACCGACATCTACTGGGCCCGTTCCCGGGTGCTCGAATATCTGAGCACCACCTCGGCCACCCTGCCTCAGGGGGTGACCCCAACCCTTGGCCCCGATGCCACCGGCGTCGGCTGGATTTTTCAATACACGCTGGAGAGCAACCGGCACAATCTCCAGGAGCTACGCTCCATCCAGGACTGGTATCTGCGCTACGAGTTGACCTCAATCGAAGGGGTCTCGGAAGTGGCGAGCCTCGGCGGTTTTGTCAAGCAGTACCAGGTGGCGGTCGATCCCAACAAACTGGCGGCCTACAAGATCCCGATCACCGAGGTAATGATGGCCATCCAGCGGGCCAACCTCGATGTCGGCGGCGGCTCCATCGAAATGGGCGAGACCGAGTTTGTGGTGCGCAGTCAGGGGTATATCCGCAGCCTGGCTGATCTCGGTAATATCGTGGTGATGGCGACCGGTGAGGGCACGCCGGTGCTGGTCAAGGATCTGGCCGAGGTGCGGCTGGGACCCGAGATGCGGCGCGGAGTGGCCGAGTCGGATGGGCAGGGCGAGACAGTCGGCGGCATCATCGTCATGCGCTTTGGCGAAAACGCCCTGGCAACCATCGAACGGGTCAAGGCCAAACTGGAAAGCCTCAAGGCCGGCCTGCCGGAAGGGGTCACCATAAAAACCGTTTATGACCGTTCCGGACTGATCGAGCGGGCCGTGGCCACTCTCAAGGAAAAGCTGCTGGAGGAATCCATCGTTGTTGCCGTGGTGACCCTGCTGTTCCTCGCGCATCTGCCCAGTGCCCTGGTGGCCATCTGCACCCTGCCGGTGGCCATTCTGCTGGCCTTTGTGATCATGCATGCCCAGGGGATCAACGCCAATATTATGAGCCTGGGCGGCATTGCCATTGCCATCGGCGCCATGATCGACGCCGCGATCATCATGATCGAGAACGCCCACAAACATCTGGAGCGTGATCGCGACCGCAAGCCTCACTGGCAGATCATCCTCGATGCCGCCAGCGAAGTCGGGCCGACCCTGTTTTACTCGCTCCTGGTGATCACCGTTTCCTTTGCCCCGGTGTTCACCCTCACCGAGCAGAGCGGCCGTCTGTTTAAACCGCTGGCCTTCACCAAGACCTATGCCATGGGCGCGGCGGCGCTGTTGTCGATCACCCTGGTGCCGGTGCTCATGGGCTGGTTCATCCGCGGAAAAATCAAGGCCGAGTCGGCTAACCCGCTCAACCGGATTTTGATCCGCCTCTACCATCCGGTGGTCGACTGGGTGCTCAAATGGCGCAAACTGACCCTGTTACTGGCGCTCGCGGCCATGCTTTCCATTGCCTGGCCCTTGTCGAAGATGGGATCGGAATTCATGCCGCCGCTCTACGAGGGCGACCTCCTCTACATGCCCACCACCTTTCCCGGCCTCTCGGTGACCAAGGCCAAGGAGATCCTGCAGCAGACCGACCGCATCATCCGCCAGTTCCCCGAGGTGGCGCATGTTTTCGGGAAGGTCGGACGGGCCGAGACCGCCACCGATCCGGCGCCGATGATGATGCTTGAAACCACGATCATGCTTAAACCGGAAAATGAATGGCGGCGGATACCGGCCATGCGCTTCTATTCCACCTGGCCGGGCGGGCTGGAATGGCTGAAAAGCCCCCTGCGCCGTCTTTGGCCGGAAGAAAAAACCATGAGCGTTGACCAGTTGATCGAACGGCTCAACAACGCCATCCAGTTTCCCGGTCTCACCAACGCCTGGACCATGCCGATCAAGACCCGGATCGATATGTTGTCCACCGGGATTAAAACCCCGGTCGGGATCAAGGTCATGGGCAACGATCTGGCAACGCTCTCCCGGATTGGCGTCGAGATCGAGGGGGTCGTCCGGACCCTGCCGGGAACGCTGAGCGCCATTGCCGAACGGGCCGTGGGAGGCAACTATCTCGACATCCGGATCGACCGGGCCAAGGCTGCCCGCTACGGCATCAATGTCGGCGCTATTCAGGAGATCATCCAAACGGCGGTGGGCGGCATGGCGGTGACCGAGACAGTCGAGGGGCTGGAGCGCTATTCGGTCAATGTCCGCTATGACCGCGATTTCCGCTCCGATCCCGATGCCCTGATGCGGGTGCTGGTGCCGGGTCCGGGGGGGAGGCAGATCCCCCTGGCCCAATTGGCCGAGATCAGCATCAGCCATGGACCGGACTCGATCAAGAGCGAAAACGGCCGTCGCACCGCCTGGGTCTATGTCGACATCCAGGGGGTGGATATCGGCACCTATGTCGCCGACGCCCGCAAGGCAGTGGAGGCCCACATCAAGCTGCCGCCCGGCTATAACATCGTCTGGAGCGGCCAGTTCGAGTATATGGAAAAGGCGAGGGCGCGGCTGCTGGTCATCATTCCGCTGACCATCCTGATCATCTTCGTCATCATTTACCTGAGCACCAAAAGCCTGATCAAAACCGGTATCGTCTTTCTCGCCGTTCCCTTTTCCCTGGTGGGTGCCTTTTGGCTGCTCTATCTGCTCGACTATCATACCTCAATCGCCGTCTGGGTGGGGATCATCGCTCTAGCAGGGCTGGACGCGGAAACCGGGGTGGTGATGCTGCTCTACCTCGATTTGGCCCACAAACTCTGGGGCGACCAGGGGCGGATGCGCACCCGCGGCGATCTGGTTCAGGCCATCCATCATGGCGCGGTCAAACGCATCCGGCCCAAGGTGATGACCATCGCGGTGATCATCGCCGGTCTGCTGCCCATCATGTGGAGCCACGGCGCCGGGGCGGATGTGATGAAGCGCATCGCCGCACCCATGGTCGGCGGTGTGGTCACTTCGGGCCTGATGGAACTGCTCGTTTACCCGGTTATTTTTTATCTCTGGCGCTCCCGGCGGCTTGATTCCAGCTTGGTCGCCAGTTCAGAAGCACCTCTTCATGAAGACGAAATTGTTATCAACCCGCCTCAGATTGAGGAATTACCTAAGGAGAAACTATCATGAAACGCACAGTCCTTTTATTGACCGTTCTTTCTTTTTTGACCTTGCCTGCACTCGCAATCGGTCAGACCCCCAGCGATCACAGTCAACACGCGATGCCGCCGCCGCAAGGTGATCATGGCACTATGCCGATGATGAATAAGCAGACGATCATACTGGGTGAGCAAACAGTCGAAGGCGTCAAGGGGATGGCCCATCTCAATGATGTCGGCGCTGTGATGGCCCAGATGGGTAAAAAGGAGAATTACCACTTTATGGTTATGTTCAGTGACGCCAAGACCGGGGCGGCGATTGAACAGGGAACGGTGGCCGTGAAAATCACCGATCCGAAGACCGGCCAGACCGGCGAGGCTATCCCGCTGATGGGCATGGGTAATCATTTTGGGGCCGACATTGTTCTTCCGGGCAAAGGCGAGTACCAGTTTCAGGTCGGAAGCAAACTGGCGGATGGGAGTAAGCGCCAGTTCACTTTTCATTATACAGTAAAGTAAGCGCCTCTAGCCTTGACCAGGGTGGTGGCGGCCAACGTGCAGTTTCCTGGCCCTAGGTAAAGGTTGGATTTGAACAGACTGTCACGCTATGCAACGGCGATGTCAGGGCATGATTGAATACTTGCCAAAGACGGAAAGGGTTGGAGATGCAGAATGTTGCCATGTCCACAAAGGGAAAAATTATTGTTCTAGTTCTGCTTACAGGAACAATCACTTTTCTTCATTTTTTAGTTCCAACTGATCAGCACACCTTTCACATAATACACATCGTTCTGCGAAAACTCTATTTTCTCCCTCCAGTGATAGCGGCGGCTTGGTTCGGATTTAGAGGGGCTATGTTTGTTACGCTGACGATCAGCATTTTTTTTTCTTTCCATGCGATTCTGGATTGGCCGAAAAACTATATGGAACAGGCTAACCAAGGTGGCGAACTCATAAGCTTCTGGGTCGCTGGGCTTGTAGCCGGACGGCTCTTTGAGCGTGAGCGATCTCTCTTGAAAGATCTTGTACGGGCTCATGAAGAAACACTTCTCGGGCTTGTGTCGGCGCTCGACATGAAGGAACACAGCACCCACCTTCACTCACAGCGAGTCAGGCAGAATACGCTTCTCTTGGCCGAGAGGTTCGGTCTCGATGAGGCCAAGAAAAGAGCTGTCGGTTTTGGTGCGCTCTTGCATGATGTGGGGAAGATTGCTGTGCCCGACGCCATTCTCCTGAAATTGGGCCCACTGACGGACGAAGAACAGAAAATAATGCGCAATCATCCGGCTGTTGGCTACGGGATTGTGAACAAAATCGAATTTCTAAGCGAGGCTGCGGAAATTGTCTATGCTCATCATGAGCGTTTTGACGGCAGTGGATACCCCCGGGGGCTCAAGGGAGAAGAAATCCCCCTTGGGGCGAGACTCTTTGCTGTGGTTGACGTATATGATGCTCTCACCTCAACAAGATCTTACCACGCCCCCATGAGTCATGAGGAAGCTCTTGTTGAGATCAAGAAAGAAAGCGGCCGTCACTTTGATCCTAATGTGGTCAAAGTTTTTCTGACCACTGTTGGTCTATTAGGGGTCGTCTCAGAAAACGGGTAGAGTCGAGATGTGGCGCGGTGGCTTTTGGGCTCCGTTTCCACATCCCGCTCATCGAACCGGACATGCGCATTTGACGCATCCGGCTCTCGGACAGAACTTCATGCCTTCGCCCACGGAAGGTTTTGCGGTAACTTCGGTAGTTGTATGAGTCCCAGTTTGTTGTAAAAGAACTCGTCGGGGTAGCGTGTTATCCCCTTGCCACTTTCCTTGTGTTTCTTGCAAAACCACCGGCGCAGCCGGGTTGTGGTGTACCTGTCTATAAACCGGTAGGACTTGGTTACCGAGCCAAGTTGGGGTAACCCCAACATTCGTACCAAAAGTGCAAGGTTGCGCTGCTAACCAATTATAATTACTTAGTATTGCTATTTAAGTTAGCCCTGTTTGCCAATAGTTTCTTTCCGTCGTCACGCAGGTTTCCCTCAGGGTCAACGTGTCGGTAAAGAGTTTGCCGAGTTATCCCCAGTTCGTTACATAATACTCCGACCTTAGTCTCTTGTTGTCCCATTGCAGCCATGGCAAGCCGTAGCTTGGCTGCCGTCATTTTATAAGGTGCTCCACCGGACCTTCCACGGGCACGAGCTGATGCTAGCCCTGCTTTTGTGCGTTCAGATATAAGTTCCCGTTCAAACTCTGCAAGTGCAGCAAATATACCGAATAGGGGTTGTACGCCGGAACCCCAGAAATTTCCGGCATGCGCGCAAAGTCTGCACTGGTGCGGGTTGACGCCAAACACTTGTTTTCCGTCACAAGTGACCATTGGCTGATAATAGCGGTCAAAGCCGGGTAAAATGTGTGCTGAAAACAGTGTCGGATTGTATAAAAGGCCGGAAACTGCGCCCACAGTGTTTTCCGGCAGAATTTTCGGCGGTTCCGGCTTACAACCCCATTCGCGTCGCAGGACGCGGGTGAAAAAGAACTTCAGGCCGCTGTAGCAGATGCGCATGGTGCCCGGCGCCCAGCGGTTGACGTTGCTCCGGTGGAGGAAGTAGTCCTGCAGTTCCTCCTCCGTAACGAGATCGGGAGTTTTGCCGGTGTGTTCCACCAGCATACGGATGCCCCGCAGGTAGCACTGCTGTGATTTCTCCGCATATCCCGCAAGCTGCAGGGCCTTGAACGCTCTTTCGTACCAGTCGGTCATGATGATTGCTCCTTTCCAAAAGGGTTGATGGATGGAAAGAAGCAGACCGGAAAACCGGCTGGTACGGAAGTCTTTATCGAAACAACGAGGGAATCAAGGAAAACGGCAGACGTGAATGCGGGGAATGCAGGATGGGGCTGCCGCGTAGCGGCTTACTTGAACATAATCATCTACTACAACTCGGCGATCCTGTCGCGGCTACTGAACCGGTATGAGGTAAGCGGCAACACCAAAACGCTGACATTGATTACGCAGATGTCACCCGTAGCTTGGCAGCATATACTGATGAACGGCCATTATATCTTCCACAGCGATGGAAAGATGATCGACCTGGACGCTATCATTACAGGGCTTGATTTTGGGTGACGGAAATTTCTGGGGTTTGGGCTTACAACCCCCATTAGCTGAGCTTGAGAATTGCGTAAAATGTCATCGTCCACTGCTATCACATCAGGATCAATCATTCTGGAAGCGTTTGAAGGTTCGTCATCAAATCAAAATTGGTTCTGATGAAAACGTCAAACCCCAGGAATGCTGGAAATGCCATGTGACCCACAGTTGGGAACACCTACGAATGTAGTCGGACATTGAAGTCCGAACCAGGGCACTAATAGACTATTATTTTACGATTATATTTTCCTTGCCGGACTTAGAGACAGGAAAGCTTCGAGTCAAGAAGAGAAAATCGTCCACATTGGTTGACCACGTCACTTTGCATTGGTATTATTTTTTTAGAGAGTCTCGATATAGAGGGTAATGAAAGAGGGAGTTGTTCTGCTTGGAAATCGTGTTACAGTATGAAATTGCGAGTAATTTATCGTGCAGCTAAAGATTTAAAAATCTAAACTCGAAGGGAGTCTTTCAATGAAGAAAATTCTACATTCTATTGCAGCTATGACATTTGTATTTTGTTTGATGCTTTCCTCGGGCGTCTCTCAAGCAGCCGACACCGACAAAGGTAATATGCCTATGGGCTCGGGTATGCCGATGGACAAAGGCATGATGACGGACAAGGGTACCATGCCAATGAACAGCAGTAGCATGCCGATGGGCAACAGTAAGATGATGATGGACAATGGCAAGGTGATGATGGATAACGGCAAGATGATGATGGACAATGGCAAGATGATGATGGACAATGGTATGAATAAAGAAGGAAAAATGATGACAAAAGACGGCAAGATGATGATGGAACATGGTCAGGACATGATGAAGAATGCCGAGAAGATGGACAAGAAAAACATGAAGCCTGTTACCAAATAAAAGTTTCTATTTCTCGAAGGGGGAGGCATCAATTTGCTAGACCTCTTTTTTTTGAATTAATTACCCTCTCTGTCCGTTCTCTTCAATCCGCTCCGACTGAAGCCAGCTCCTTTAATGGACCATATTTCATGCCTTTATTGGATCTGGCTTCGCCTTCCTTTTTTTTTCTTGCCTCCGTCGGAAATGGATATTCAAGCTGTTTTCATTAAGGGGTCGATTCAGAATTCGTAAAAAAATCATACGTTTACAAAAAATAAAGATAATAATTACAAATTATTATCAGGACCGTTACCTGTCACAACAGGATTAAAAATACACTGCAGGTAACAGCTTGAATTTTCAAATATAATTTTACATTGCCGTGCTTTATTTTCCCTTATTTGAGGCGCCCCCGTCTATTGCATGAATGCCAGCAACTCTACGCTTTCAAGCATCGTCAGCATTGTCAGGAGAAAGGGCAGATATTGCTACCCGACCACTATATCCGCGAAGCTCTGATCGAGGACCAGTGGGATGAGGTCCTGCGTTTTATTGCGACCATTCGACTGAAAATTACAACTGCTTCGCAGCTTTTCAAACGCCTTAACTCCTACTCCAGGCAGCACCCGCTATACCGGGCCCTGAAGGAATTCGGGAAAATTACGAAAAGTCTTTTTATCTTGAAGTACTTCGACGATCTCCAGTTCAGGCAGGCCATTGAGAAGCAGCTCAACAAAGGAGAGGGCTCGAACAAGTTCTCCAAGGCCGTTTCCTTCGGCCACAGCCACGAGTTTATCCAGGGCGAGAAGGAAGACCAGGAGATTGCCGAGGCCTGTCGTCGGATAATAAAGAATGCCATCGTATGCTGGAACTACCTCTATCTCTCACGGGTACTTGCCAAGGAGAAGCGTGAGGAGCGCCGAACTGCGCTGATCGAATCCATTCGTAACGGCTCGGTCGCCACTTGGGCGCATTTCAACCTGCACGGGGAGTTCGATTTCTCGGATGAACGGATGGTTGATTCGATGGGCTTGACACCTCCCAAAAATCCGGGACTGGAACTGGTCTGAAATTGGGAGGGCAAAAAAATTGCGGGAAACATTGCCGGATATGGATTTATGCAAAATCCTATGGGACTTTTGTGTCATTTGTTTAAATGCACCCTATGATACACAGTGCGAGACCGACACCGAAACCCAAGTAAAGCAGACCAGCAGTAACCAGGGGTTGATACTGTTCAATAGCAATTTTGCAAATGGTGTTCCCGTACCAAATAATAAGGCAACCCAATTGCAGCTCGTATGCCAGGTTGGCGTATTCTTTCTTTCCACTTCATTCGAATTTAAGTCCTGCTTGGATAGATGGCATCTGGACAACTAATTACGTATTCTGAGGCGGCTTCGAACTGTTCCCTGATGCGACCCCAGAAAAGAGCCGTTCCGCATCCCTACGCTGAAAGCCTCGTTTTAGGATTTTTGCCGCCGTATTGCCCATATCATATGAGATTCGCCGAATCTCCAGGGTGTTGAGACTGTTGTCCCAGATCACATATTTTGTACGCGGATCGTCATCTCGGGGCTGTCCAACGCTGCCAACATTGACGATGTACCGATACCCCTGTTCAAGCACAATGGTGTCATTGTTCATGGAAATGAATGCAATGTCTTTTCCGTCAAAGCGAATGAGCATCAGGCGGTGGGTATGCCCAGCAAAGGCAATATTGAACTCATTTGACTCGAAAGTCTCTATGATTTCTGATGAGCTCATGTGGTTTAGGTAAATTGTCGGGGATTCAGGCGGACAGCCATGCACCAGCAGTGCCCCTTCAATCACCCTACTGGTTGGAAGAGTTTTAATATATGACAGCGATGCAGATGTTAAATATTTCCGCGTTTGCTTGATGGATTCAAGCGTTTGTGGCGTTAACCAGAGGCGGAAATCTTTATCGATTGCCGCCAATTCATGATTGCCAAGGATATTCGGAATACCTAACTTACACAACAGATTGAGGACCTCTTCCGGATTCGGGCCATAACCGATACTATCCCCTAGGTTGACGATCTGATCGACACTGGAAAGTTCAATATCGTTCAAACAACGACAGAATGCTTCCAGATTGCCATGAATATCCGACAGCACTGCCAACCGCATAGCGTCCCTCTCTTTGACTCAAGGATTCCCTATTGGAGCGTTATTTGCTGTTCTAAAACTAATATCTTCGTGCCCCTCCCAGGGAAACCGAGCTATACCTCTTGACAAGGGGCTTCCATCGTTGCTGTGTGAGGTCTCTCGCCCACCGATAACCGCATATTGATTCGTTTTTGCTTGGCCCTCGGAGGAAACGGTCGGGCTTTTTAATACCCACTCTCCGATTGCCTTATCATACAAGCCTCGGATACCCAATGTGTTCGCAGCGAAAAGTGGCGAAGCAAAAACCGACTTGGTAGTATGCGATTCAGCGTTTGTGTTTGCGCTTTGGTCGCGCGGGAGGGGTTCCTCACTCAAATTATTTAATGCCTCTTTTGTATTTAATTGCGCCGCGCCCTTGGTTATCACATACAGCAACTCTGTCTCCGTCGGCAACCGCCTGTCATAGAATTTAGCGAAGGCCGTGGCTCCATAACCGGTTACACGTAGGGCTGGATTGGATATATAGGCTGGATTACTTATATGAAATTCATTATTTTGGTACACAATTGGTTCGTAACCTGCAAACACTTCACCCAGAAGGAGCCAGTTTGCGCCATCGCCTTTAATCACCTCTTTTTCTAAACTGATTATGGAAAGATTGTGATTGAGAAAATCGACGAATTGCTGATTGGTAACTAAAAATTCATCCATGAAGAAGGGCTGAACCTGAACAGTTTGTTTATTACTCCCCAATACGACTCCTGGCATAATAAACTCTCCACCCTGAATGAGATGTTGTTTTCCTACATGTTCGGAGGCGGTTGAAGCGGTAACGGTATCCGGTTTTGTGGCGGTCTTGGCATTGTCGGATTTCGTTTGTAATTCATGCACGCCACTGCCTTTTGAAAAACCGCCCTTGGTAACATCCCATCCGGTCTCACCCATGAAGTGCCAACTGGCTATGAGCAATACAGAAAGTGTGGCAACCACGATTCCCGCCCAGAGCCACTTAGGCTGGGAAAGCCGGGATGCGGGCTTTCTCCTGTCTGGAGATGCGGAGAGTTCGAACGCCTTAACGACTTGTTCAAGTTGCTCATGCAAATCCTGAACGGATTCTATTCTCTCATCTCTGTTCTCCGCAGTGGCGTTTTGGATAATTCGGTCTAGTTGTTGGAGAAATGGGGATTCGGTTTTGGCCAGCCCGACGATTTTGAATGGAATTGTACTCAATTTGATTTTGCCCTCGACAGCTTCAAATAAAATCTTGCCAAGCGAATAAATGTCGGCTCTATTATCGGCTCTTTTGAAATCAAGAAAATGCTCGGGAGACATATATTGTGGAGAGCCTTTGACGTCGATCGATTGAGTTACCGGCTTTAATCTGCAAGAACGCGCCAACCCGAAGTCGGCAATCTTCGGAATATTTTTTTCCATGAGAATATTTTCAGGTTTCAAATCACGATGCACAATTTCGAGATCATGCAGGGCCTGAACTCCCACCAACACCGGGAAGAAATAATTTGTGATCCACCTCGCCATAGCAGCTTGGTCAGGATAAAAACCTTCATCCGACATGGTTGTCCGTAACGACCCTCCAGGAACATACTCCATGGCGATATATTCAATGGGCGTGTCTTGATCGCCCTTTTTCACGGTAACAGAATCGTAATCAAAGATTTGCAGGACATTGGGGTGGGAAAGCTGCCCCATGACTTGAACTTCCCTCCGGAACCGTTGGGCTAGCGTTTCAGCCTCTTCATCATTCTCGTCAAGAGCTTCAAGCCATTCTTGCAGCATTACCTTTATAGCAACATCCCGGTTAAGTTTGACCTGATGTGCCCGATAGACCTCGCCCATACCGCCTTTGTCGATAAATTCGAGGATTACCCACTTGTCGTTAAGCACATCGCCAACCTGGAACAGGTTTTCACTTGAAGTTGTCATTGCCTTCACCCCGAGATGTTATATTTTTCAATTTATTATACATTTAAGGGCTGTTCTCGTGATGATCAATAATTTAGAGAGATTTACTCTTGTTCCCCTGTGTTTGTTCCAGGGTTTCGAGGATGGCCTGGCTTTCGACCTCCTCCAGAGATGGGGTGTGAAGTCCAACAGAAAGGTTCTGTACTGTACCCCTTTTTAGAAGCCATCACTTGGCTTAGCGTATGATTTTTTCCGTTTTCTGAAGCGACCCCATCAAACGAATGGCCGAAGCTATCCATATCCAGACAGGCCGAAACATGGAATGGATGGATGCCGAAGAAATGGTGGATCAATTGAACCGGAAGCTGAGGGGATGGGCCAACTACTTTCAACTTGGCTCGGTGACCAAGGCCTACCGGTTTTTAGACAGGTACACCACAACCCGGCTGCGCCGGTGGTTTTGCAAGAAACACAAGAAAAGCGGCAAGGGAATTAAACGCTACCCCGACGAGTTCTTTTACAACAAATTGGGACTCATACAACTGCCGAAGATACCGCAAAGCCTTACGTGGGCGAAGGCATGAAGTTCTGTCCGAGAGCCGGATGCGTTAAATGCGCATGTCCGGTTCGATGAGCGGGATGTGGAAACGGAGCCCAAAGCCACCGCGCCACATCTCGACTCTACCCGAATTCTGAAGCGACCCCTGATACAGAAATGGAGAGGTATATAGCTGCCATTATTTAATGGTTTTTCGCTCCTCCAAAGCCTTCCTTACCGTAAGTTGGTATTCCGGCGAAAAAGGTCAGTCGAACTGCCGCGAAAGCGGCCGCTGTTCCGCTGTGAAAGCGGCCACCATTCCGGTGAAAAAGGCCAGTGCCAAGAGAGTGTCTCGGGGCTGGTGTTTTTATACTGTCACAGTTTCGGCTTTTTGGTCAAGCATTGATCGTTTTCGTCGCATAGATTCTCCTTTCAGTTCAAGTTTATATGAGTTGTGAACCAGTCTATCCAAGATGGCGTCAGCCAAAGTCGGATCCTGCATGGCATCATGCCAAGCTTTCACGGGCAATTGGCTGGTAACGATAGTGGCCTTGCGGTCATAACGTTCTTCGACGATTTCCAAGAGTTCCCGTTGTTCTTCTCGCGTTAAGGGAGAGATGAGAAAATCGTCCAGAATCAACACCTCGCATTTGGTTATCGGCGCAATGAGCTTGGCGTAGCGGCCGTCCAGTCTGGAAACTGCAATCTCCTGAAGCAGTCGTGGTACTCTTTGGTAGAGTGTTGCATACCCGTCCCGACATGCCTTTTGGGCTAGGGCGCAGGCCAGGTAACTCTTGCCGGCTCCGGTCGGTCCGGTCACCAGGATATTGTGATGGCTCGTCACCCACTGATTCAGGGCAAGGGACATAACAGTTGAACGGTCCAGTCCGCGTCCTTGCTTGAAGTCAAGATCTTCAAGAGAAGCGGGTAGTCTCAGTTTGGCTTTTTTGAGCCGGCTCTGCATCCTCCGGTTTTCCAGATCAGTCATCTGGTGATCGACAATCAAGCCGAACCGCTCCTCAAAGGTGAGTTGTGTTATGTCCGGGCATTGCATTTGGTCGGCAAAGGCCTTGGCCATGGCGGTGAGCTTCATAGAGTTCAGTTTCTCAATGGTCGGCTGTGTCAGCATACTGTTTCCTCATGTCGTTGTAGTAATCTGAGCCCCTGATATTCTCGTGAATAACGGGCAGGAGTTCTATCTGGCGGGGGAGCGGGTGCTGATCCAGGTTGTGTACAAGGATCGACTTGATACTCCTGTAAGAGATGCCTTTTATGGTGAGTGCCCGTTCACATGCCTTTTCCAGCCGTTCTTCACTATAGCGTTTGGCAAGCGAGATGATCCCCATGCAGGAGCGGAAGCCATGTTCGGGATAAGCCTTGCGTGAGAGGATGTTCTCTACCACTTGCGCCGTCGCTGTTCCGGTCTTGGCTGCCCACGAGATCATCCGTCCTGGTGTCCACGCGGCAAATTCTTGGTGCGCCTTGGGCATATGTTCCGTGGTTGTAGTGTGTATTCCCCGAACAGACGACCTGGGATGAGAGGCAACCCGGTTTCCCTTATAGAAGCACTCAACGATCGTCTCGGTGTAACGGAGTTCCATCTGCTCCTTCACCAACCGATGGGGGACACTGTAGAAATGCCCTTCCAGTTCAACGTGGTAATCGATATGCACCCTGGCCTTTTTCCACTGTGCATACTGGTAGGGAGTCGCCGGCAAGGGCAGCATGGCTGGGAGGTCTATCTCCTCAAACCGGCTCTGTCTGCAGCCTGGTAGTTTTCTGAAAGGGCGGCTGTTGAGCAGAACAAGACGTTCACGAATGGCAGCATTGGCTTCGGCCAGGCTGAAGAAGGTCCGGTTGCGAAGGCTTGCCAGGATGAAACGCTGGGCAATCAGCACGCCGCCTTCGACCTTGGCCTTATCCTTGGGATGGCGGACACGGGCAGGAACGACAGCGGTGCCGTAATGATCAGCAAGCTCGTGATTATGTTGTTAGCAACATAATCAGGATTATGTTGTCACCTCACTTATGTTGTGAATATAGCATAAATGTTTGAGTTGTAACGGTTTTGCTCAGATTGACACCACATAATCTTTTCCTGTTACATGGATGGACATCCCAACAAAAGGAGGTCCCGCCATGTTCAAGACCCTATTCAGACACCCATCAATCATCGCCCGCCATGTTAACGCCCCCTACAGAGAAGAACGAGAACGTTATCTTCGTCACTGCGAGCAGCAAGGCTACACGCTTCAGACCCTGTTGTTGACCGCTAGAGAACTGCTCTGGATTGCGCAGAAGTTGCCGATCTGCCCTAACTCTGGCGTAACCATTGAGCAAGTTAAGGCCGCAGCTGCCAATGGCTGGAATAATCGTGAACTTTATTGCGGCCAGAAGCTGAATCTCTGCTGGACCCGTATTCGATTCATCCAAGTCACGAGGTCGTGGCTGCGCTTTCTTGGCTACTGGCACGAACCGGAACAACCAGTCCCTTTTGAGCAACTACTGGTGGATTTCAAGATATGGATGCAGGATGAACGCGGCTTTACCTCGTCGACCATCCTAATGCAATGCCGCAATCTGAAACAGTTCCTCCTCTGGTATGGCAGTCAGAGTGGCCAGTTCTCTAAAGTCTGCCTCAACGACGTCGATGCTTTCCTGGGCCATTACGGAGCCAACGGCCACTGTCGCATATCGGTAAAAAACATGGCGACAGTGCTGAGAGCCTTTTTCAGGTATGCAGGAGCTCAAGGGTGGTGCTCGCCTGGGATCGCTCTAGATATCCATGGCCCACGAATCTTTGCCCAGGAAAATTTGCCTTTGGGTCCATCCTGGCCGGATGTGAACCGCCTGATCGCGAGCATGGAGACCAACCTGGCTTGCGACATCCGCGACAAAGCCATAACGATGCTGTTTGCCGTTTATGGTTTTAGATCTACGGAAGTTGCAACACTCAGGTTTGAAGATATTGATTGGGAGCAGAGCCTGCTGTCTGTATCTCGTGTCAAACGCAGAGGAAGACAGACGTACCCCTTGGTCTCTCTCGTGGGCAACGCCATCGTCCGCTATATCAACGAAGTTCGGCAGCAATCTTTGTGTCGAGAAATTTTCCTCACCCTCACACCTCCGTACAGGCCCATCTCCCGAGGAGGCCTCTATCAGATGATTAGCCATAGGATGAAAGCTCTCGGTATACAAGCTCCTCATCTTGGGCCTCATTCGTTACGTCATTCGTGTGCCACCCACCTCGTTGCTGAAGGGTTCTCCCTCAAAGAGATTGGGGATCACTTGGGGCATCGCTGTTCTTCCGCCACGAGGATCTACGCCAAGGTCGATCTGTCAAGGCTCCGTGAGGTTGCCACGTTTGATATCGGAGGATTACTATGAAGCTCTCACAACTTATAACCGAGTATGTCTCGTTAAAGCAGGACATGGGTATGCGTTTTAATTCCGAAGCCAGTATTTTTCGCTCGTTCCTGAGATCGGTTGCTGATAGTGATTTAACTACAGTTGATCCTTCCTCGGTTGTAGCTTTCATCGCCGGCAAGGGGCCGATCACGGCTTACTGGCACCTGAAGTACAGAGTCCTCGCTGGCCTCTATCGATTTGCGATAAGCCGGGGGTATGTCGACTCCTCGCCACTGCCGACTACAGTGCCAAAACAACCCGAACCGCTGCGGCCATATATCTACAGTACCGATGAATTGCAACGACTCCTGAAGGCAACTGATATGCTGGATAACCCGATGAGCCCCCTGCAGGCGGCCACATTCAGGACCCTGCTGCTTACCCTTTACGGTACGGGCCTTCGCATTGGGGAAGCGCTGGCGTTAACCATCGCAGATTTAAGTCTTGCCGACCGATTGCTTCTCGTGCGCGTCAGCAAGTTTTTCAAGACGCGACTGGTACCCATGGGTCCACACCTGATGGATCAACTGCAAGCTTATCTACTCAAGCGTCGGTTATTGCCACACCCTTTGTGCGAGGATTCGTCTTTGTTCTCTACACGCACCGGCAGCGCGTTATCGTATCACCGGGTGAGAAAGATCTTTTCCCTATTACGGAAACAAGCTGGAGTTCGACGTCTGGATGGCGCCACCCTCGCTCCTAGAATTCATGACATTAGGCATACCTTTGCCGTTCATCGCCTAGAGCTCTGGTATCGCGAGGGGGCCGATGTACAGCGCCTGCTGCCCCAATTGGCAACGTATATGGGGCATGTGGATGTGTCAGAAACACAGCGCTATCTGTCGATGACCCCCGAACTGCTGCACGAAGCCAGCAGACGATTTGAAAACTATGCCCTGACACGGAGGGTAGACCATGACTAACATAAACATTATCGGTCCGTGGGTCCGCCGGTTCCTCATGGAACACTTGGTAGGAGAACGCAATCTGGCGCACAACACCCAGGCAAGTTATCGCGACACCCTAATCTTGTTGCTGCCGTTCGCCGCCGCTTGCGTTGGCAAGCCCATAGAGCGTCTTGCACTTGAGCATCTCTCCCCTGATCTGATCCGTCACTTCCTGCTGCACCTTGAACAGCAACGCGACTGCTCTGTCGCCACCCGCAATCAACGCCTCGCCGCAATTCACACCTTCGTCCGATTTGTCGGCGAACGCAGCCCCGAGCACCTCACCTGGTGTACCCAGATCAAAGCCATTCCCTTCAAGAAGACCTCAAGCCCTGCCATGTCCTATATGGATAAAACGGAGATGGATACCGTTCTGAACGCTCCCAATACCAGCACAAAACAAGGCTTTCGAGATTATGCTCTGCTCCTGTTCCTTTACAATACAGGTGCCCGCGCTGATGAGGCTACCCGGGTGAAAGTTGCGGATCTCGAAGTAGGCCGGTCACCGGCGGTTACAATCGCGGGCAAGCGGGGCAAGATCCGTATCTGTCCTTTATGGGCGCTTACAGCCAGTACGCTGGATACTCTTATTGCCGGACGTCCAAGCAGTCAGTCAGTATTCCTCAATTGTCGCGGGCAGAGCCTCACGCGTTTCGGTGTCCATGCACTTGTAAAACGTTATGCTCTCAAGGCAAGCCAAATAGTATCTTCGTTATGCACGAAACAGGTGAGTGCCCATACGATCAGACATACCACCGCAGTCCACCTGCTCCGTGCCGGCGTGGACATCAACACCATCCGTGCTTGGTTGGGACACGTATCTCTCGATACTACCAATATTTATGCGGAGGTAGATTTGGAAATGAAGGCCAAGGCCCTCGCGCACTGTGAAATATTCACATCAGAGCAGACTACCAAACGATGGAATGATCAGCCAACATTGATGGCGTTTCTCAAGGCGCTTTAGATGGAAGGTGGCATTTACTTATGTTGTAAAATTATTGAAAAAACAGCGAAATAACGGGAGGTTCCTTAATGCTGAACACATAAGTGAGGTGACAACATAATCGGTATAGGTGGGATTGAGGTCGGGTTCATAACGGCAGGTCTTGGTCACTGCTGAGCGCAAGTTGTCGGGAACCAAACAACGGGGTACCGCGCCCAGAAAAGCAAAGGCCCGGGCATGGGACCCAGTCCAATCCGGAAGTGACTGCGTCCAGGTGGCTTCGACATACGTCTGGTTGCTGCCACCCATGACGCCAACGAACACCTGGGCTTGCCGAATCTCACCAGTTGAGGCGTCCACGATCGGCAGGGTCTGGCCGCTGTAGTCGACGAAGAACTTCTCGCCGGCACGGTGTTCCTGCCGCATGGATAGATCGAGCTTCTTGCGCCACTGGCGGTAGATCTCACAGAATTGGCTGTACTGGTAGCCGGTGGGGGTGCCCTCCTTGTACTCCTGCCACAACAGCATAAGGCTCAGCTTTTCTTTGGTGGCAAGTTCATCATGCAAAGCTTGCCAGTCGGGCTGGGATAGTTTGCGGAAAGATGAATGGACTACAGAGGGATAGAGACGTTGTTCAAGGGCTTCGTCATCAAGATCATAAGGCAATGGCCAGGAAAGGCCGGCGGCGGTTGCACGGTGGATTGTCGCATTCACGGTGCTTTTGCCGACACCGCAGGTTCTGGCTGTATCACGCCGACTCTGGTTGCAGGACCAGACAAGGCGAAGTATTTCTCGTGTTTTTCGCATGGTAACTCGTTCTCTTGGCATCAAGCCCTCCTTATATTGAATCTAGGAAGACAGGATACCGGTTGAAGGTTACCCCGCGACTATTCTCTCATTGCACACTGGCCTTTTTCGTCGGAATGGTGGCCGCAATCGAATCGGAATGCTGGCCTTTTTCCCATCGGAACGGTGGCCTTTTTCCCGCCGGAATGCTGGCCGGATTCAACCGGAATACGCAGTAAGGAAGGTTTTGGAAATTCAGACAGTTTCAGATTAAGCGCATGGAAATTAATTAGTGGCCGTGCCGATGATGGACATCTGGAAAGTGGGGGTGCGTATGCTTGAGCTCCTTGTGTTGATGGCAGTGGTCACTTTTGGGGGAACAAGGTGAAAGGTGTTGATGATGTTCATCGTGAAGAAGCTCATGTTCATGCTCCACCATCTCGTGCGCATGTTCGTGCTCGTGCCTTTCGGTAAGATGTAACCAAATCCCCAGCATCATAAAAACTCCTGCAATCAGCAGGGGAACAGTCACTGATTCACCCATCGTTATTGCCAACACCGCGCCAAAGAATGGGGCGACCGAAAAGTAGGCCCCTGTTCGTGCTGTGCCAAGATGTCGCAAGCTAATGACAAACAGGGTCAAGCTAACGCCATAAGCCAGGAAACCCACGACCATCGTAATGATAAGATTTGGCAGCGATGGCCATGAGGTTCCCAAAACAAAAGCCAAAACGAGATTGACCGAACCAGCGACTAACCCTTTCATAGAGGCGATCCAGGTTGCATCTGTCAGTGATACTTGTCGCGTTAAATTGTTATCCACACCCCAGGCAAAGCAGGCACCAAGAACGGCCAATGCAGGCCATAATCCTTCGAAATAAATCTTGTCAGGCCAGCTTAAAATGATCGCGCCAGCCACGATTGCTGCCATTCCCAAGGCTATTCGCTGGCTAAAGTTCTCTTTGAAGATGAACCATGCCAAGAGGGCAGTGAACACACCTTCAGCGTTCAGTAAGAGTGAGGCCCCTGAAGCGGGCATCCTGGTCAGTCCCAGCATCAATAATACAGGGCCGACAATGCCACCAGCCAATATAGCTCCAGCAAACCACGGTACATCGGCCCGCGACAATTTGCCCGCTGGGGCATGAGTTAATTTGCGATACAACGTCAGCCCGACACCCGCACCAAGGTAGAGCAGGCCTGCCAGCAACCAAGGACTAACACTGTTCAGCAACAGTTTTGCAAGTGGCGTCCCCGCTCCAAACAGCAGGGCGGCTCCCAATGCAGAACGCACACCAGGTTGGAACATATTTTCTTTCAATTTCATGCGAATTCTCAATGTAGATGACATTCCGAGGGGCTAGAACTGGGAGAATCCGCCTGGTTTCCCGGCCAGCAGCGCCCTTGTCCACTCATGTTGTAGGTGTGGCAGACACCGCTAATATTGCTGCGCTCAATCTGGATGGTCGTATGGTGAATATTGAAGGTGTGGTGCAGGTACTCCGCTGTTTGATGAAGGAGTTCGTCACTGCCGCCAGATTGCATGACTAGATGGGCGGTAAGGACGTTTTCCGTGGTACTCGCCGCCCAGATATGGAGATCATGAACGTATTGCACTCCGGCAAGCCCGGTCAGATAATTGAGCACTGCTGTTGCATCGATTTGAGCAGGTACGCCTGCCATAGTCAAATTCAACGAGTCCTTTAGTAACCCCCATCCGGAAAAAAGAATCACAAACGCAATCGCAATTGAGATCACGGGATCAAGTATATTCCAGCCTGTGGCAGTGATTACCAACCCTGAAACCACAACCCCAGCTGATACAGCAGCATCAGCCGCCATGTGGAGGAAGGCACCTTTGATATTAAGATCATTCTTCCTGCCTGCCATGAACAATAAAGCGGTCGCCGTGTTAATCACCACGCCAATAGTAGCGACCACCGCGATGGTCATGCCATTCATCTGGACCGGGGCGCGCAGTCGGCCAACAGCCTCCCAAATAATGACACCAAGAGCTGCGTACAGAAAAAGGGCGCTGCCCAAAGACACAAGGATTGTCGCTTTTTTGAAACCGAAGGTGTGCTTGGCCGTAGCCGAACGTTTGGCGACAGTCATAGCTGCCCAAGCAAGCAGCAAGGTCATGACATCGCTTAAATTATGCCCAGCGTCAGCTATTAGAGCAAGCGAGTTGGATATTGTGCCATACCCAGCTTCAACTAAAACAAAGAGCAAGTTGAGTACCGTGCCGATGGCAAAGGCCCGATTAAAATTATTGGGGGAATGATGGTGCTCGTGATTGTGTTCCACTCAAAATCTCCGAAGATTAGCAATAAAATTTATTAAACAACACAAGCTCTGTACGTTCACAGATAAACCCCAAGGCGTGTAGAAATCCGCCTTAGCTCATCCAAGGATAAACCTATCCTCGTGGCCAATACATGATGATTGCCACACCTGTCAATGAAACTAGGCCACCAAGAATATCAAATCTATCAGGAACAACACCATCGATTTTCCATCCCCAAACGATCGAAAGAACAATGAATATACCCCCATAAGCTGCATATACTCGACCGAAATTGGCTGGCTGGAAGGTCGGGATCACACCATAGAGAATCAGCACGAATGCGCCCAATACCGCGCACCATATTGGTTTTTTTTCGCGTAACCAAAGCCATATAAGATAACCGCCACCAATCTCGCAAAGACCGGCAAGGATGAAATATACCAATGAGTTCAAATGTACCATTTACGCAAACCTTTCAGCCTGGCAGAATCGGAATGAGAAGTCTGTAAAATATCGGTTTGAGAGTTAATTAGAGGCTCTGCTTACGGTCGTGTCAATGGCCTCAAGTTGGTCAGTTGGTCGGACACTTCATGTTGGCGTTACTTTAAACGGCCCATCAGTCGCATACCATTGAGCGTGACCAGGAGAGATGCCCCCATGTCGGCAAAAACCGCAAGCCAAAGTGTTGCCATATTAAAAAACAAAAACAGTATGAAGATCAGTTTTACCAGAATGGAGAAACTGATATTTTGCTTGATGATCGCCACTGTTTTTCGACTCAACTGCATAATATAGGTGAGTTTGCCGAGATCATCGGTCATTAATGCTATGTCCGCTGTCTCAAGTGCTGTGTCCGACCCAGCCACTCCCATGGCTATGCCAACGGTGGCTGATGCCAGGGCGGGGGCATCATTGACGCCATCACCCACCATCGCCACCTTGCCATATTCGAGCTGCATTTTCTTTACCGCAGCAACTTTATCTTCAGGCAAGAGATCACTGTAAAAAGCGTCAAGGTCAAGCGTTGCGGCAATGGCTCCGGCCACACGTTTGTTATCTCCTGTTAGCATGGCGATATGTTTCAATCCTGCCTGGTGAAGGGATTTTACGGTTTCTTGACTGTTTTGCCGTAACGTATCGGCAACCGCAATCAACGCCATTATTTTCTCTTGCGAACCAAGGAAGAGTACGGTTTTCCCCTGTTGTTCGAGGCCTGCCAGTTTCTGCTCATATTGACTTATATCAAGACCAAGTTCCGCGAACAGGCGATGATTTCCAATGGACATGAGTCGACCATCGACCTCTGCCTGTGCCCCTTTCCCGACCAGTGCTTTAAACTGCAGTGCCGGTTTCAACTCCAATCCCTTTGCCCGTTCCGCGATAGCGCGTGCCAAGGGATGTTCAGATCGGTTCTCGATGCTTGCAGCTATTGTCAAAATGTCTGTTTCGGAATATCCATCAACGGCGACAATATCGGTCACCACCGGTTGTCCTTGGGTCAACGTGCCGGTTTTGTCAAACGCTATTGCCTTGATCGCACTCATTTCTTCCAGGTGCGCGCCTCCCTTGATGAGTACACCACGCCGAGAAGCATTGCCGATAGCAGAGACGATAGACACTGGTGTGGAAATGACCAACGCACAGGGACAAGAGATAACAAGCAACACCAATCCATTATAAAACCATGGGGCAAAAGGCTGCTGAAACAGCAGCCAGGGGAGCGTCATAACCCCGGCAGCTACCACCAAAACAAGTGGGGTGTAATACTTTGCAAAAATATCGACGAACTGCTGTGAGGGGGCTTTCTGCCCTTGAGCCTCTTCTACAAGGTGAAAAATTTTGGCCAATGTCGAATTGGCGGCGATCTGGGTCACTTGAATTTCGAGCGCACCCTGTTCGTTCATAGTTCCGGCATACACTGGATCGCCGGTGTTTTTTTCAACAGGTATTGATTCGCCGGTAATTGTGGCCTGGTTGACCGCAGAAGCGCCATGAAGGACAGTGCCGTCCATGGCAATCCGCTCGCCGGGCTTGACGATTATAATGTCGCCCACCTCAACATCTTCGACCGGTAAACGTTTTTCCAGGGCCCCCCTTCTGACTAAGGCCTCTGGCGGCGCAAGTTCCATCAAAGACTGAATGGATCGGCGTGTCTTCTCCATGGTGTAGGCCTGCAGGGTGTTGCCAAATGAGAACAAAAAAGCGACGGTGGCTCCTTCGCTCCATTCACCGAGCACTGCCGCACCGATAATTGCGGCCGTCATCAGAAAATTCATGTCCAGCGACAAGGTGCGAAGACTGTACATTCCACTCTTCGCTGCATGGAATGCACCAGTGAAAGCAGCGACGGCATACAACAGGGTTACAATACCCTCGGAGAATTCAAGCCAACTTAAAACCAACGCACATGACAATAACGCTCCGGACGCAATGGTTGCCATGGTTCTCGCATTCTGCCACCAAATCGCCTTGGCTTTATTCTGACGGGAAAGAGTTTGATCGGTCTCTGCGCTATAACCAGACTGTTTCACAGTTCGCTCGATAATGGCCTTATCAACGGAATGCTCGACGATCATTTTTGCTGTGGCAAAGTTAACGGTTGCCGAGGTGACACCCGGTATTGCAGTTATCCGTTTTTCTAATTTTGCAGCGCAGTCACCACAATCCATACCAGCAATGCGGTAGATCGTTTTTGATCCGGTCCCGCTAGGAATAACAGATTTTTCGACCTTTAGTTTTGTACTTGAGTTTCGGTCTGGATTTAACGTCGTGTCAATTTGTCTAAAATCAGGGATTTTCAAATTGTTAATGGTTTCAAGGTCTGTTGGATCCTGATGGTCGCAGGTTACTTGCTCTTGCCCTGCATGAGTATGGCTACAGCACCCATCCTGGCAACTATTTTCATTGGCCGCATTTATAGTAGTATCGAGTTTCATGGCAATTACCTGTGGGTGATATGTGCAACCCCTTGAGACAAAAGTGAAAAAACATGTCGATCATCAAGTGAATAGATGACCATTTTTCCCTCTTTTCGATATTTGACCAACCGCGAGCTGCGGAGTAGGCGAAGTTGATGCGACACCGCTGATTGGCCCATGGCAACAACAACCGCGAGGTCGCAAACACAGAGTTCTCTTTTGGAGAGCGCATAGAGAATTTTAACCCTGGTGGTATCACCCAAAATTTTAAAAGTTTCAGCGACTTGTTTGGCATCTTCGTCAGATAATAATTCAGCCTTAGCTAGACAAACGGCCGAGGTGTGTTCACACGGCTGGGTGCATACATCTATTTCACCGGGGAGAGGCTCCATAACATTACTCCTACGTATGATCATTTGCTCATAAGTTAGAGAGTGTACCACAACGTGTCAATGATTTTTTGTAACAATTATAAATTAAAACTCCATAAGAATCTAAAATAATAACAAATTACCTTCGTTTGTATTGAGCAATTTTTCAGTTGACCTTGTGCGCCATGTTAGAGTATTCTTAAAGAGAATATATAAATGAATAAAAAAGATACGTCTGGCTTTGATAATACTTTTTCTTTCTTGCCATATTTTATGGCCTAACTCTTCGCCACAATATGCAGCATAACCTCAGGTACTTCATCGTCATCTTGGCCCTCGGTTCCCTTTTGTTTGGGGCTGGGGAGAAGGTGAACCTTTGTTTAACGACTGACGGGGATGTCCATATAGAGAGCGATTATTCCTCCTGCGAACTAGTCAAGGGGTGCCCGACCACCGCTGACTCACTCGCCTGCAACCATAATCAGATCAAGTGCCAATCTCCTTGTCAGGACATCTCCTTGAAGGGAGATGCCTCAAGCTCACCCCATAGAAATATCGTTCAACTCCCGATTCCTGCCTTAATCTCTCTAGGGCCATCAGTGGTTCTAGCCCCAGCTGGCCCAAAGCCTTTTTTCACCATCCCTACCGTTGCCCTGCCTCAATTCGTACTCCAGCAAAGCGTCATTCTTCTGATTTGATCCCTCCCACCTGAGCCCCGTCAACGGTAACCACCCTGTAAGGTTGCCGCCGGAACTCACCCAAAAAAACATCGATACCGACGGTCCGATCGAGTTGATCGGCGAAGCTTTATAATCCGATATTTTTCTGTTTTCTAAAGGATTTTCTATGCGTATCCAACGATTCGCCTTGTGTACTCTTGTATTTTCTGCGGGGCTCTGGTGTGCAACCATAAGTACAGCCCAAACTCCGCCTTCTCCTAAATCCTCACCCTCTACCGAATTGACTCTTGAAGAAGCTCTTGACCGTGCCTCTCGAAATAGACCGGAGCTTAGGGCATATCAAACGGATCTTGGTGCCGCCGCAATCAAGCTGAAGCATGCCGGTCTCCCCCCCAATCCACAGCTTGGAATAGAGTGGAACAATTTGGGGGGCGACCTGCCTAATGGCGACGCTAAAGAGACTATCGTATCCCTGAGCCAGCCACTTGAAATCGGGGGGAAACCCTCGGCGAGGAAAAGCAAAGGTCAGGCCGAAATTTTGCGCCTGCAACGCGAACAGGCTGTGGCTTGGCTCGATATTGCCGCAGAAGTTAGAAAAGCCTTTTTAGAAGTCCTCAGCGCCCGTGAACGACTGGTCCTGCAACACGAAGCAGGGAAAATCGCCTCAGAATTGGTCCGCATTACCCACGAACAGGTAGCCGCCGGTAAACTTGCTGCTACCGAAGAAACCAGAGCAGAGGCCAGAAAGGCAGAGACGGTGGCTGAAACCCAGAAATATAAGCGCCTTTTGGGTGAAGCCGAACTGAATCTCGCCGCAGTCCTTGCGGAGTCGGACAGCAACACCGTGACTGCAGAAGGCCGTCTTTTGGGTGAAGTAACTATTCCGGATAGACAGGCATTGTTGGCGGAAATGAAGAGTTCTCCTTTGCTGTTGTTGCGCCGCAGTGAGACACAATTTGCCACTTCCAATCTCTCACTGGAGCAATCCAACGCTTGGTCAGACCCGGCCATTTCTCTCTCCGCGCGTGAAGTTCCAAGCGAAAATGCCCGCGCTGTGGCCATTGGTTTCTCTGTTCCTTTGCCGCTTTTTCAGCGTAATCAGAATGCAATTGCCGAGGCTGGAGCGACTGCGCACAAAGCTACGATGAACGAACAGGCAGCGGCCCGAAGCCTGCAAACGGAACTGATCAAAACGCATGCGGTGTTAGTCTCCGCTGATCAAGAGGCTCGCGCATTACGAACCGATGGCTTGCAAAAGGCTAAGGAAGCCGCCGAGGCCGTCCATGAGGGGTTTCGGGCCGGTAAGTTCCGCTACAGCGATGTATTGGAAGCCTCTCAATCGCTCATGACCATGAAGGTCCGCTATCTGGATGCCATCCTCGAATTGAACCGCGCTGCCATCACTCTTGATCGTTACCTCGGTAAGCCCGCCATTCCCAAAATTCCAGAAAAACTTGCATCAGCCTCTGCCAACAGGAGCAACCCATGATCCAGAAGAAAACGACGTTCCTTTTTATCAGCGTTGTCGTGATTGCCACCCTGACGGGAGCCGGAGGTTTTTTCGCCGCCGAACACCTGAACCAGGCAGGCATGCCAGCGCAAACCGTACCACCCAAGGCGGCACCAGAGGCCGTGCATGGTCAAGAAGACGGCCATGGTCACGAGGCCGAAGTCTCAGATATGGATCGACCGGTGGAAGAAATGTGGGGCGCTCGTTGCGAACACGACATCCTCCAGCACCAATGCGACGAATGCCGCTACGAAATAGGCACAGTCAAGCTTGATGCCACGCTCCTTGGAGACAACGGCCTAGTGCGCGCAGGCTATCCTGAAAAAAGACAAGAACACCTCCAAGAACGCAGCTTACCTGGCGAGGTGCAATTAGATGATACCCGGACCGTGCGAGTGGCCAGTCCCTTGACCGGCCTGATTACCCGCAGGTTCATCACGCCAGGAGCTAAAGTCGAGGCCGGAACCCCACTCTTTGAGGTCGACAGTCCTGAGGTGGCCGAAGCCAAAAGCAGCTATCTCAAAGCTGTGGCCGGATATGATCTTGCCGTCAAGTCGGCTGAACGCGAAGCCCGGTTGTTTGCGCAAAAGATAGCTGCCGAGGTCGAGGTTCAGGCGGCCAAGGCTAAACGGACCGAGGCTGAGACTGAGATCGCCGCCGCCCGTGGTCGTTTGTTGCGCCTGGGACTCACCAAGACTGAAACCGAAAGCATTTCGGTTAAGAATGGAGCTGCCTCCCTCAACGGGCTTGTCGTAATCCGTGCCACCAAGGCAGGAACTGTCATCGAGGGCAACGCCGCCTCGGGTGAACGTGCCGAAACCGGCAAAGAACTGCTCACCATTTCCGACCTTGGCACGGTGTGGGTCATGGCTGATTTGAAAGAAACCGAACTTGCCGCTCTTGCCAATGCCACCGGCGGCGAGGCTAAAGTCGACGCTATGGGCCGTAGTTTTAGCGGCCGACTGGACACAGTGGCCGGCCGGATGAGCGAAGCGACTCGCACCGCGAAAGCCCGATTCAGCGTTGATAATGCCGAGGGTCTCCTCAAGCCTGGAATGTTCGTCTCGGTACGTCTTTTGTTGCCCGCCAAGGGAGAAACCCTTGTCGTACCCAAGGTGGCGGTGCTGGCCGACGAAGGACGGACGTTTGTTTTCACCCATAAAGAAGGAGATTACTGGATACGACGGCCCGTCACCCTCGGGGCGCGCTTCGACGGCATGGTGGAAATCGCCTCTGGCATCACAGCTGAACAAAAAATTATCACCGACGGCTCCTTTCTGCTGAAGAGTGACGTCCTGCGCAGCAAGATGGGCGCCGGGTGCGCGGAATAAAGGAAGACGAGCCATGGAACGATTCACTCAACTCCTCATTGCCCGTCGCTGGGCAGTCCTTGTCATAACATTCCTCTTGGCAACCGCAGGCTGGTTAGCCTGGAATCGGCTGCCCATTGACGCTTTTCCAGACGTGACCAATGTGCAGGTCATGGTGCTCACCGAGGCACCAGGATTATCCTCGGTCGATGTCGAACAACAAATCACCTACCCTATCGAGCAGCAAATGGGCGGCGTGCCCAAGGTCACCCAGGTGCGCTCGCTGTCTAAAGCCGGACTGTCTCAGGTTATCGTGGTCTTTGAGGATAACACCGATATTTATTTTGCCCGCCAGCAGATCTTTGAACGGCTAACCATTGCCCGCGAACACCTGCCCTCTTTTGCCGAGCCGGAACTCGGCCCCATCAGTACCGGCTTAGGCGAGATTTTCCAGTACACCCTCGAAGGTGAGGGCATGACCGCCATGGAACTCCGTCGTCTTCAGGATGCCATTGTCACGCCCCAACTTCGGCCTATCCCAGGGATCAATGAAGTCAACAGCTTTGGTGGTTTTGTCCGTCAGTATCAGGTCCTGGTCAACCAGGAATCGTTGCTCAAGTACGGGATCAGTCTGCGGGAGATCGTGGAGGTACTGGAGAAGAATAATGCCAACGCCGCTGGAGGTTTCATCGTCCGGGGTTGGGAGCAGACCTATATTCGAGGTTTGGGCCAACTCACCGGACCTGAGGATATCGGCGAGGTGGTACTGAAGTCCCATGACGGAACGCCCGTGCATGTCCACGATGTGGCCGAAGTCACTCTCGGTCCTCAGTCCAGACAAGGAGCGGTCACCCGCGACGGCAAAGGCGAGACGGTGGCCGGCATGGTCATCATGCTGCGGGGCGAGAATGCCAAGGATGTGGTCAGTCGAGTAAAAAACTCCATTCCCCGCATCCAGGAAAGTCTGCCTGACGGGGCGAAAATCAATGTATTCTATGACCGTACCGACCTGATCGAGACCTGTATCAAAACGGTGGTCGACGCGCTCCTTGAGGGCGGCGGCTTTGTCGTCCTGGTGCTCTTCCTCTTCCTTGCCGAACTCAGGACTGCTTTGATTGTGGTGCTGTCTCTGCCCATTACCTTCTTGATCACTTTTCTGATTATGGGCTGGGTCGGTATCAGCTCCAACCTGATGAGCTTGGGCGGACTTGCCTTTTCGGTGGGCATGGTGGTGGACGCGGCCATTGTCATTGTCGAGAATATGCGACGCCATTTTGCGGAAAACCCCGACAAGTCCATGAAAAGCCGGATAGCCGCTCTTGCCGTGGCCGAGGTGGCGCGACCAGTATCTTTCTCCGTGTTGATCATTGCCATCGTCCTGGTGCCGCTCTTTTCCCTCCAAGGAATCGAAGGCAAGATGTTCCTGCCGCTCGCTGCCACCATGATCATCGCTATCCTGGTTTCCCTAGCAGTGGCCCTGACGGCGGTACCGGTCCTCTCTGCCCTTGGCCTCAGTCAAGCCCCGGAAAAGGAGTTTTGGTTCGTGCGCGCTTTAAACCAGGGCTACCTGACGCTGCTCACCCGTGCCCGGCGGCATGCGGCCGTGACCCTGACCCTGGCAGTCATGGCGCTTGCTGCTGCTGGCTGGGCGGTTACCGGCATCGGCACCGAGTTTATGCCCCACCTCGATGAAGGAGCTATTGCCGTCAATGCGGTGCGCCTGCCCAACGCTTCGCTCGATGGTTCGGTCGCAGTCAGTAGTTTTGTCGAAAAACGCCTCTTGGCCACCTTTCCCGAGGTGTTGACGGTGGTTAGCAAAACCGGCCGGGCTGAGATCTCGGAAGATCCCATGGGTCCGGAGCAGACCGACTTTTTTATCATGTTGAAACCCAAAAGGGAATGGACTCCGGGCCGCAGCAAGCCGGAACTGATCGAGGCCATGAACAAGGAGCTCTCCACTATTCCCGGCATCCGGTTGTCATTTTCCCAACCCATTGCCCTCCGGGTAAATGAGTTGATCTCCGGGGTCAAGAGCGACCTGGCGGTCAAGGTTTATGGCGAAGATCTAGAGAAGTTGAAGGGGTATGCCGACCGGATCGCCGCCACCCTCACTGGTCTTGAGGGCGCGCGGGATGTCAAGGTTGAGCAGGTCTCGGGGATGGAACAAATCGAGATTACTTATGACCGCAAGACGCTTGCTCGCTACGGGGTCAATGCCGGCGATGTTAATGAAGTGATAGAGATCGCCTTGGCCGGACGCGAGGCAACCAAGGTGGTGGACGGCCCCCTGCGGACGGCCACGGTGGTGCGTCTTGCCGAGAAGGATCGGGTCGACCTGGAAACCCTGGAGCAACTGCTCATCCGTGGCGCTTCCGGCGAACCGCTGCGTCTGGGTCAAGTGGCTCGCATTTCTCTGGTGGAAGGACCGGCCCAGATAGGACGGGAAAAAGGAATGCGCAGGGTGGCCGCCGAGGTCAACATCCGGGGCCGAGATTTAGGTGGCTTCGTGGCTGAGGCACAAAAAAAGCTGCACAGCATTGAACAGGAATTGCCGACCGGCTATTTCCTTGAATACGGCGGCCAGTTCGAGAACCAGCAGCGCGCCATGCAGCGTCTCTCTATAGTCGTGCCGATAGCCCTCTTCCTTATTCTCTGTCTGCTCTTTATGGCATTGGGCAACATCCGGGACTCTCTGCTCGTCATCCTTAATCTGCCCTTTGCCCTGGTGGGCGGCATTCTTGCAATCCGGGCTTGGGGGATGCCGCTCTCGGTTTCGGCGGCGGTCGCCTTTATCTGCCTCTTGGGTATTGCGGTGCAAAACGGCGTAGTGCTCATTACCTTTTTCCGGCAATTGCGCGACAACGGCCGCACCATCGACGACACCATCATTGAGGGCTGTCGATTACGTTTCCGGCCGCTCCTGATGACGGCACTCACCAGCTTTATAGGTCACTTGCCGATGCTCTACGCTACCGGCTCAGGTGCAGATATCCAAAAACCGCTGGCCGTGGTGGTCATGGGTGGGCTGATCACGTCGACCATCCTGACCCTGGTCGTCATTCCGGTGTGGTACGGCTGGCTGGAACAACGGTTCGGCTCCAAGCAGGAAGATGAAACTCAATCTACCTTGCGGCGAAGCTTCTTTAACTAAATAACAAATACTTGGTGTATGTAAAATGATCATACAAAAAAACAAGAAATCAATAATACTCGGAGCAACCTTGATTGCAATTATTGGAATCAGCGGATGTGCTGCTAACCGGGAAATAAACAAGGTGTCATCGCTCTCAACCAGAAATGATATATTTTCTGAAACTTCTGACTCAAAAACTGAGAGTAGTAAAGCAATCACTGACATCAATTTTTCCGTGAAAAGTATTTCGTCACGCTTATTCGAAACGTACGCAAAGCACAGCGACCCTCCTTTTCGTGTCTATTTGAATATTGACGGGCAAACAACTATTCTAGAATCAGAACCTGTATTAGAAGATAGCCAGAAAAATCACAACATTCCTGAAAGCGGTACCGGATGGCGATATCACTTCAATAAGCGCATCGTTCTCTCTCCTGGAAAACATAAACTAACGATTGAGATTCCCGTTGATAACGTGGTTGTTGAACATGAAATTGAATTACATGCTGGTGCTAACACACTCACTATTATTCCTGTGTATAAAGACAAATCCCCTCGACGACCCTCTAAATACCAACATTTTTCTGCTGGAGTAAAAGCTTTGCAAGTACTCATCAACTAATATGCCCACGGTTGGTGTCAATGCAAATGGCACCAACCGTTTCGTGGCGAATTAAAGTGTTTTCGGGTAGCAAATAACAATGAAATGACACTTGCAGGATGCGCAAATCATGAACTGGTTGATTTTGCAGAGTATTATTGTGCCCGCAAAGTTCTGCGTTTACAAATGTTTCTTGGCAATTGCCAATACTCAAAGGACATCACAATGAAACAACAGGAAATAATCTCCACGATAATCTTGACAATTGTATGCGCGGGCATTCTGACCGCTTGCGCTGCCAAGCCATCGACAACTCCAGGCACGCTGCCTGTTAAGATTTTACCCGCACCTGAAGTGCAATTTATTCAAACCTCAGCCAGGCAAGAAGGCGAGAATGTTTTTGTAAAAGGCCAGGTGAAACGTACCGTAACTGGCGGGAGAAGTACTATAGCAGGACACGTAGATATAGAAATAATTAACAAGGAAGGTGAGATTATTTGTCTAGTTGTTACTAGTTATTCACCGAAAAATATTCCTGAAATAAATGGAATGACGTCATCTTTTACAACTCTAATTCCAGTTAGCCCCCCACAGGATAGTTTTGTCTCTGTAAAGTTTCACAATGGCCATCACCTGAATTGATTGACAGATGAAGCGTCTGGAATAATGTTACTATATTTATTGTTGTTTTGACCGACTTTATCATGATAATTGTCAAAATGTTGTGCAATGCTATGCGCACTATTGGCAGTCAATGGCAAGAATAAACGCCATGGGGACATATTCTTGCCGATTAATTAAATCTATCCAAGAGATATTCGTCAAAAATGTTTATCGAGAAAAGGTTCCATTTCCGTACAGGTGAAGATGATGTGTGTGAATTGTTCGATATTTCAAAAATTTTAGTGAAAATATCAACAGGTGAATCTGCCATTGCAGGTTATTTATACGATATTGGCGAGGGCGGGATAGCTGTATGCATGCCAACTAGGTTTGCGGTTGATTCCATAATCAGGGTGACATTTTTACTCGGAAGAAAAATTATTACGTCAAGAGCTATGGCCAGGCACTTTACAAAAATTGGCGATCAATATGTGGCCGGGATTGTGTTTATTGAACTCGAAAATGAATATGCGGAATATATCAACGTAAATGTTTGCATAATTGATTATTTGAATAAAATACATAAAGATACGGTTCAATTTCAAATGATTAAACAATAATAACAACATTGAGAATGTAATGAAATGTTCAAGATTTATACAAGTAGAAGCTTTTATGTTCGTCAGTGAATTTAATTTAATGAGCTACGCACTCTCATCAATAATAGGTAATCTTCATGATAATATTCCAGTCAAAATTCCGGGCGAAACAATTGATGCTCAAATTACCAGGACACCTCTCAAGCAAGACGACGAGGAACTGATAGTGAACGGCTTAGCGAGGCGATTAAAAGAAGGGAGACAGCAACTCTCGGTTGGGCGTATAGACAGAACTATTAGCGACGAACAAGAGAAAGTTATCGGCCAGGTATTCACAAAAAGTTCTTCAGAAGGTGGGTACCTATGCTGGCGGAACGGTAGAAACAGCATTTATAACTCAAATACCGGTGACGGTCCCACAAGGAGAAGTTTTTGTTATTGTCGAATTCCATAATGGCACTCACGAAAACCGTATCGTGATCGGATTCCCGCCGTGTGTTCCCTTCGCTGGTCTGCGCTACGAGGCTGCGGCGTGCATCTCCTCCATAAAAAGAAGCGCCTTGTCAAAGTATGGCACGGCGGCCAAGCTATGATGCAATAGGAAATAAATAATGTCTGTTTCAAAAGAAAATTTTGCCACTAAATATATCTCATTTGAATGGGTGATCAAGTCCCGACAACTAATCTCAATTGTTGTGGTCCTGGCCTGCGTGGCGCTTCTGTTGACAACCCCTCCCTCTTGGGAAGAGGAAAGCATTATTGGCCTAATAATAAGCATTCTGGGATTTGTGCTGATCGTGATTGCCGCCTTCGGCCGCATCTGGAGTAGTCTCTATATCAGTGGCTACAAGGAGGATCGTATCGTTTCCGAGGGACCTTATGCCATTGTCCGCAATCCACTGTATGTTTCCAGCTTCATCGGGGCACTCGGCATGGGACTAGAAACCAAAAATCTCTTGGTCCTGGCTATTTTTGCCTGCGCCTTTCTCTTCTATTATCCCCTAGTGGTTATTGCCGAAGAGAATAATCTTAAGTTGAAATTCGGCCAAATATATAATGAATACGCTCAAAAAGTGCCCCGTTTTCTTCCTCGCCGGTTCCATCTTGTTGAACCCGATATCTATCCGGTTCGGCCCCGGCATGTGCGGCGATCACTGCAGGAAATCATTTGTTTTTTTTGGTTCTACCTCTTGCTCCAACTGGTAACTGGCATCCAGCATAACAGTTTACTCTCATCCCTGGGGTTTTTATAATCCTCTGCCAGGCTCACTTTTCTCTTGCGCTCCAGGATGCCCGAAACAGGATAACCGTCCATTTTGAAACCGCTATATGTATATAGCGATCATTGTGAATGCCTTGGAATGCTGTGCCTGCCTGCATTGGTGCCTTGTTCCATCTCACCCAGATTAATGTGTCTCAAACACCCTGTCCCAATTATTTTGGTTAAAACAGATCTTTTTATGTTAAGCCTTTTTTTATTGTAAAAACAAAATGTTAACAGATTCCAGGCATAGTGAAGAAGAGAGGGGCGGAAGGGTGCAACAAGAGCGGATGGTAGGCGTGCTTAGGAAACCCCTCGTCCATTTCGTTTTATTCCTTTTTTGTTTTTTATTACCGGGCACGACTGAGGCGAGAGTATATGCGTATATCGACGCTAAAGGGGAATTCTATCACGTCCCGCCAAAGGGGAGCGCACTGTACCAATTGGGGCGAAAGTCCGGGAAGGGTTTCAAAACATCGGGCGTTGTTGGCAAATCTGCAGCGCCTTTGAAACTAGACATGGCACTTAAAGACGATAATTCGGCTGCCCGGATGTTGAGTGAATTCATACAGGCGGCGGCCACGAAACATGAGGTTGACCCACTACTGATTAAAGCGATCATTAAAGCCGAATCGAATTTCGATCACAGGGCGGTCTCGGCTAAGGGAGCCCAAGGCTTAATGCAGCTAATGCCGGCGACTGCTAAGGAGCTCCAGGTTGTCGACCCCTTCGATCCGCTAGAAAACATTGTTGGAGGCACCAAATACTTGCGATACCTGCTCGACAGCTATGACGGAGATGTGGCGTTGAGCCTGGCGGCATACAACGCGGGGCCGGGCAATGTTAAAAGCTCGATCCCCAACATCCCAGAAACCAGGACCTACGTTTCAAAAGTTCTGGGAAATTATCAATTCTATCGAAGTAACAAGTAAGCAGCCTCGTACCCAAAACCCCCTAGATGAATGTGAGGAAAGGAGATGTCTACTTGAACATATTATTATATTTCAAACTATTATCATCCTCCATCGTCGTCCTGTTACCGACACTTTGCCGGGCGACGGAGGGGGGGTACGGTTTCTGCAATGAGTATCTCATTTGATGCAGAGGCGTATTGGAGAGACAAACCACATAAGCGTTTGGTTGTCTGCTTGACTCAGAATTATCAAGAGACGTGAGCAACGCACCTTCTACAATGTGCTATCAAGTACCCCTGGAAAAGTTATCAATACGGCCAAGCGGTATTTGCCTTTAGAAGGGCAAGGAATACTGTTCAGCTGCGTTTGGCAGGCTCGAATGATTTTGGAGTTGAAGAGCGCAAAAATCCAGTAACCGGATAATGGGAAAGTTTGTTAAAAACAAAACCCGATTAACACGGAGATCTTTAATGAATTATTTAACAGTGGTTTATGCCATCAAAAATCAAGCAGCTTTTAAAGATGAAAGCGAACGGTTGTTTGCAAATTTCAAAGAATTGGAGGATGGACAGCCTTGGTCTATTACAACAGTGTCAGCTGACCATGAATTGCAGCGACTGGCACTCATAGAAGAAGTCATTGATATGGATGAAGACGATGGCCTGTGTATGTTTAAGCAGATTCAGTTGTTATGCAATTTGGGAGACTGTCGGTACACAAAAGTAATCTTTTTCAGGCCTTTGCAATATTCTGATGATAACAGAACCTTCTCTGAAGCTGTTGGCCCGCACTATAATTCAGGAAGATCTGAGGGCGCTCAGTTTTCACAACAAGATTCATTTCCAGTCTGCAAGACAATGATGTTGCAATGACTAATGAATACTGTGAATTTAGCTTGTTTGGTTGAGACTTTCGAAAAATCGCCATGCCCAAATTAATTGTTTGTCGGGATGCTCAAAATTATCGAGTGGTGGAATTTGTGACTTCGATAACCATCGGCAGAGGTGAGGAGAACGACATCACCCTCGCTTCGCCGTTGGTCTCCCGGCAGCATGCGTCTATCAATCAGCGGGAAGATGACACATATATGCTTTTTGACCACAACAGCACCAACGCTGTGTGGCTGGAGAACAAGAAGGTCAATGCTATCCGCCTGTCCCATGGTACGACCTTCCGCATCGTTGATTATTTTTTCACTTTTATCCACGAAAGAAACGACAACCGTCCGCCACGCGTTTTCGCCTTACAAGATATTGTCCCGGGGGGCGATGCATCTGTCGGCTCAGCTACTATCCTTTTTGATCTGGAACAGAACGGCGAAGAACTCCTGCTTGAGCCGGATACCGCGTCTTTATTGGAAGAGCGCGCGAACATGGCTTCACTCAAAGATTTTGTACTGGAGTTGCATGGGATCGACGAGGAAAGTTTGCTGCAGGAGCGGCTACTCGACAAGGCAGTGGAACTCCTCCAGGCAGAACGTGGTTTTCTCGCCCTGCTTAACGAGAAAAACGAACTCGTCTACGCTGTCACCCGTTGCTTTGATCCACACAAGGAGAGCCGTGAGTTCCGTCATGATGTGGTGCAACAGGTGATGGATCGCGGTTGCGGCATCGCTGCACGGTCAATGCTTTGCGCACCTTTGTTGCGAGAAGGAAAAACGATGGGTTGCCTCTATCTTGACCGTGGCGGAAAAAATCTTTGCGGCAGCACTATTCAAAATGTTCTGGAAATCCTGACGCTGCATGGGGGCGTGCTCCTCGACAATCTTACGGGTCGCAAGCGAATATACCGGGAACGGGAATCTTTGAAAGCACGCGTGGCCGCCAAGAATGAGACTATCATCCGTAGCGAAAAGATGATCAACCTCTACGAAGATATCCGCACTATCGCGGCAATTAACGTGCCTGTCTTTATTTCCGGCGAGGCCGGCTGTGGCAAGGAGCATGTGGCTGCAGCCATCCATAGCTTTTCTCAGCGAAAAGGCGCTTATATACCCCTTAACTGCGCCGCCATCCCGGAGGGTATTTTTGAAAGCGAACTTTTCGGCTCTCGCAAAGGTGCTTTTCATGAGGCTATCGACAAGCCGGGTAAACTGGAGCTGGCCGAATGCGGTACCCTGTTTCTTGATGAGGTGGCCGACATGTCGTTGGTCCTGCAGCCTAAGCTACTCCGGTTCCTGGAAAACGGCGAGATCACTCGCTTGGGCGACACCAGGACGAAGAAGCTCGACGTACGGGTGGTGACCGCCACCAACAAAGACGTAGAGGGAATGATCCGAGAACATACGTTCCGCGATGATTTGTTCCAGCGCCTTTCCTGCTTCACCCTGAAGGTGCCGCCGCTTCGGGAACGGGTGGAGGATATTGAGCCTTTGATCCACTATTTTCTCAAGAAATTTTCCGGCGAATATAACTGGAAAGAGCCCAGAATCTCGGACAATGGGATGCAGGTCTTACACCAGTATCAGTGGCCGGGCAATATCCGACAGTTGCGCAATGTCTTGCTCCGGCTCGCCGTCCAGTCCCAGGGTAGATTGATTACCGACAAAGAGATTATTGCTCTTTCTGAGGAGTTCGGTTCGGCAGGCACCGCCAGGGTTGATATCTTTCCCAGCTTGGAAGAATTGGAGAAAAATCATATCAAAGCGGCCTTGGATCGAACCGGCGGCAATATTATTGATGCCGCTGGGCTGGTGGGTATTGCCCGGTCCACCTTGTATATTAAGATGAAAAAATATAACATTTCAGCATGATGTCACAAAGAATGCGGCTTAGATTTTTTCAATAGTGGCTGGTTTTAGTAAAATATATCTGTTGCCAAAACCAGCCACCCATATGCCTTTTTTGGAGGATTCTGAAATGATAGGACGTTCGTTAACATTAAACACTTTAGAAACACTTACCGATGGTAGTGGGCATTTTTTAGGTGTTGTTACGGGCGACAGAAGACTTGATACCAGGCGTTATCGTTTTGTTGGAACCTTGGGTGCAGGAGGCATGGGCAACGTCTATCTGGCTGACGATCTGTTGTTGTCGCGACAAGTGGCGGTGAAGACAGTCCGCCCAAGCTTGAGTGGCAATAAGGAGGTACGTGCCCGGATTAAACGCGAATGCCGCATGCATGCAGCTATCGGTACCCATCCCCATATAGTCACCCTCTATGATACCGTGGAGGAAGACGGGCAAATCTACCTTGTTATGGAATATTTCGCTGGTGAAACTCTGGCCGGCCTGCTTGCTGCCACGCCCGATCCCTCTGGTTTGCCGCTTCGCCAAGCATTGGATATCACCCGGCAGCTGCTGCAAGCGCTGGCCTGTATCCATGGTCGCGATATTGTCCATCGCGATATCAAGACCTCGAATATCCTTCTGCAACTCCAAGGCGATGAACGGTATCTGGTAAAACTGACCGATTTCGGCATTGCCCGGGCTGAAACAGAAACGGACGGCATGACGCGTCTGACTTCCCTTGGCACCCAGGGGCCCGGCACCCCGGTGTACATGGCACCGGAACGGATAGATTCTCAGACCTTTGGCGATATCTGCCCGGCTACCGATCTCTATGCGGTTGGTATTATCCTCTATGAACTTTTGGCTGGGGTGCCACCGTTCAAGGGGGGGATGACCGAAATTTTCTCAGGACACCTCACTCAGCAACCGGCCCTGACTGTACTGCCGCCCGGCATCCCCACCGAAGTAAAGAGGGTGCTGCACAAAGTTCTGGCCAAGAAGCCTTCGGATCGGTATCAGGATGCCGCAGCCTTTCTTGATGCCCTTGCAGCAATCGACGAGGGGAGCGAATCAATAACCCTTCCAGGCGGTATTCAGGAGGTAACCCTTCTCGCACCGGATAACGGTAGCACTGTTGTTACCGTTTGTAATCCGACCGTGCTCGATCCGACCGCCGGACGAGGTAAGACTGCACCGGTATTCAAACGCAAGGGATTATACCTCCTTGCGATGCTGGTGGTGGTTTTCGCCGGATACTTCTTAACCAGCCGTTTTACCGGGGAACCAGTTTCACATTCTGCGCGCTCCGCCGAGATCGCGGCAACTGCAGCAGAACTTGCATTCATTGCACCCGCGACTGGACAATTACTTGGTAATCAGGCGGAAGAAAAAACCTCTTCAGCTTTGCAGGCGGTGGAAGACATACGGCAACCAAAAATCTCCGCATCCCGACCTCCCGCAGACCCAACAGGTACCGGCACCGCAAGCAAGCAGGACTGGCTGGTTATTGAAAATAGCTCTAGAAAAATTCACTAAGTAAGCCTCCGCCATGAAGCCCACCAGACTATACATCGCCCTGTTTATTGCCGTACCGTTTTTATTGACCGGCTGCGCTCCTCCTTTGTTCCTTGCCGCTATCGGTGGAGCTAGCTATCTTGCAACTCAAAAAGAATCATTGCAGAAAATTGATACATTTCTCCAGGATCTCGACAAATCAATCAAGGAAACGACCAGGAAAATTTCCGGTGAACAACCAACTGGGGAAGCTGCTGGTGACAAGCAACTTGGCGAGGAACTTGCCGATGACGAGTCGGCTAAGGAATTTACCGGTGAACCAGCTGAAAAAATTGTCAGTGAAAAACTTTCTGGGAAACTTAGCTCTAAAAAACCGGTTGGGAAACTTGGCGATGTGAAGCGAACCAAAAAGCAAATTGACCCTCCTCCGCAAATCGGGCTTGTTTTCACTATTGAAAAGGCTTCCATTTCACCGGCAAACGTAAAAAAAGGCGAGGAGGTGAAGTTGATTTTGCGATATGTCATCACGGGAGCGCCAGCTTCGGGGTTGAAAGTTACGGGGAAAAGTACACTCTCCGCCGACGGCAAGGACCTAACGGTTCTCAAGGATGAATCGGCAATTAAAGAGAATGGCACCTGGGAAAATACCTTAACTTTTGCAGTGCCCGACTCGGCAACGCCTGGCAAATACACCATCACTCAAGAGCTCAGTGCCCAGGGATTAACCAGGAGTTCACAACGTTCTTTTACGGTACTGTGAAAGCAGCTCGCTTCTCTTGGTTTACCTCTCGGATATCCAGGAGCAGCGATTGACAGGTGAGCCTCATTCAAGGAAATAGCATACATTCCAATCGTCTGGTAACGTACGCCGGTCTCTCAGATCCGGGTCGTGTGCGTCAGTGCAACGAAGATTATCTGCTCATTCTGGCTGATGCCGGTCTCTTTGCCGTTGCTGACGGTCTGGGCGGGCTCGATGCGGGCGATGTTGCCAGCAGGGCAGCCCTGCAGCAATTGAAAGACATCTATTCGTCTTTGCTTGTCTCGTCCAAGCGGTGCCCTCCTCGCCTCAACACCGAAGACTGTTCCTTGCTTAAAGACATGATTGCTGCCGTCAATGCTGGCGTGTATCAGCAGAAAAATGCCATGGGCAGGAATATGGCGACTACTTTAGCCATGGTGCAGCTCTGTGGCGGGAAGGCTGCGGTTGCCCATGTCGGTGACAGCCGAGTCTATCATTGGCGTGCTGCTGTACTCAGCAGGGTGACCACCGATCATTCCCTGGTTAATGAATTGTTTAAAAAAGGGGCGCTGACAGCAAGTCAGGCCGAGCATTCGCCGCAACGCCATATCATCACCCGCGCCATCGGCGCCGGACCAGTTGTTACGCCCACGGTGCAGTATCGAGCAATACTCCCGGGGGATATTCTGCTGCTTTGCACGGACGGATTGACGAACATGTTATCGGATGCAAGAATTGCGGAAATCATCGAAACTCATATTGGGGATGTAGGCAAGATAGTAGATCAGCTTGTTCGGGAGGCTAATGGGGCTGGGGGCTACGACAACCTCACCGTGGTTTTGCTGGCAATCGACAAGCTGGAAGACCTTTCAGCCATCTGAGTATCGCCCCAATTTTTTAAAGTGTTTATTTCCCCCGAAAACGAATCCAACAATCTGGGCACACATGATCGGCAACGCGTTGCATTGTCGCCCCCTACAGTAACAGAGCTGTCGAAAGCATGTGGCACTCAAGGTCACGATTGAAGCTGGCGGCAATATTCGACATCGGTGGATTGATACACTGCTGGGACCGCCAATAGTCAAGAGGTAGAAAATGCAATATTCCAACACGATCTCCGGTTCGCAGGTACCCTCTGGTACAAGAATGGGCAGTCCCACTTTGTGGTGTCCGTTTTCGGGACAACAGTGGGTTGTTGAAAAATATACATTTTATCAACCTGTTATGCGGTCTCCTTTTTTAGCAATGTCCGATTCCTGGACATTTCCCTCGTTTTTACAATTGTATCCTCTTTGCTCTTGGTTCGTATTTCTAATCGTTCGCATCATATTTTTCAGTTTTTATATAACCAAATCAGCAGTTTGGATTAACATTCCGTTCGTTTGGCCGAACATGGCACAAATAGTGCTTAAGTACAGGCATAGGCAACCGCCTTCTAATAATGTTAAACCAAGGAGCAAAACATCATGAAGAAAGTTATTTTAGCAGGAGCCCTTATCTTAGCTACGTTCGTCACCACCAGCGCTTTTGCCGCGAACACGAACACGAACACAAACATGAACACGGGCTCGAACATGAACACGGACAAGAACATGAACACCCAGACGGGAAGCCAGGCAGGGGCAACGGGAGGCCAGACTGGGGCAACGGGAGGCCAGATGGGAGGAGGCCATATGGGAGGCCAGGCCGG
>CAZJEX010000002.1:0-305836 GCA_964545155.1 uncultured Desulfobulbus sp.
AGCGTTGTCGTGATTGCCACCCTGACGGGAGCCGGAGGTTTTTTCGCCGCCGAACGACTGCATCGGGCAGACATACCAGCACAAACTGCATCACCCAAAGCAACTCCCGAGGCAGAACATGGTCAGGAGGACGGCCATGGCCACGAGGCCGAAGTCTCAGATATGGATCGACCAGTGGAAGAAATGTGGGGTGCTCGTTGCGAACATGACATCCTCCAACACCAATGCGACGAATGCCGCTACGAAATAGGCACAGTCAAGCTTGACGCCACGCTCTTTGGTGACAACGGCCTGGTGCGCGTTGGCTTTCCTGAAATGAAACAAGAACACCACCAAGAACGCAGCTTACCTGGCGAGGTGCAATTAGATGATACCCGGACCGTGCGAGTGGCCAGTCCCTTGACCGGCCTGATTACCCGCAGGTTCATCACGCCAGGAGCTAAAGTCGAGGCCGGAACCCCACTCTTTGAGGTCGACAGTCCTGAGGTGGCCGAAGCCAAAAGCAGCTATCTCAAAGCTGTGGCCGGATATGATCTTGCCGTCAAGTCGGCTGAACGCGAAGCCCGGTTGTTTGCGCAAAAGATAGCTGCCGAGGTCGAGGTTCAGGCGGCCAAGGCTAAACGGACCGAGGCTGAGACTGAGATCGCCGCCGCCCGTGGTCGTTTGTTGCGCCTGGGACTCACCAAGACTGAAACCGAAAGCATTTCGGTTAAGAATGGAGCTGCCTCCCTCAACGGGCTTGTCGTAATCCGTGCCACCAAGGCAGGAACTGTCATCGAGGGCAACGCCGCCTCGGGTGAACGTGCCGAAACCGGCAAAGAACTGCTCACCATTTCCGACCTTGGCACGGTGTGGGTCATGGCTGATTTGAAAGAAACCGAACTTGCCGCTCTTGCCAATGCCACCGGCGGCGAGGCTAAAGTCGACGCTATGGGCCGTAGTTTTAGCGGCCGACTGGACACAGTGGCCGGCCGGATGAGCGAAGCGACTCGCACCGCGAAAGCCCGATTCAGCGTTGATAATGCCGAGGGTCTCCTCAAGCCTGGAATGTTCGTCTCGGTACGTCTTTTGTTGCCCGCCAAGGGAGAAACCCTTGTCGTACCCAAGGTGGCGGTGCTGGCCGACGAAGGACGGACGTTTGTTTTCACCCATAAAGAAGGAGATTACTGGATACGACGGCCCGTCACCCTCGGGGCGCGCTTCGACGGCATGGTGGAAATCGCCTCTGGCATCACAGCTGAACAAAAAATTATCACCGACGGCTCCTTTCTGCTGAAGAGTGACGTCCTGCGCAGCAAGATGGGCGCCGGGTGCGCGGAATAAAGGAGGGGAAGCCATGGAACGATTCACCAAATTCCTCATCGCCCGTCGCTGGGTAGTTCTTATCGTAACGGCACTTTTGGCAACTGCAGGCTGGGTGGCTTGGACCCAGTTGCCAATCGACGCTTTTCCGGACGTGACCAATGTGCAGGTCATGGTGCTCACGGAAGCTCCGGGCCTCTCCTCCGTCGATGTGGAACAACAGATCACCTATCCCATAGAGCAGCAAATGGGAGGTGTGCCCAAGGTCACCCAGGTGCGCTCTCTGTCCAAGGCTGGGCTATCGCAGGTTATCGTGGTCTTTGCGGACAGCACCGATATTTATTTTGCCCGGCAGCAGATTTTTGAAAGGCTGACCCTCGCCCGCCAACACCTGCCCACCTTTGCCGAACCGGAACTCGGCCCCATCAGCACCGGTTTGGGCGAGATCTTCCAGTATACCCTCGAAGGTGACGGTATGACCGCCATGGAACTCCGCCGCCTCCAGGACGCAATTGTCACCCCCCAACTTCGACCAATCCCCGGGGTCAATGAGGTCAACAGCTTTGGCGGTTTTGTCCGCCAGTATCAGGTTCTGGTCAATCAGGAAGCGCTGATTAAATATAAGATCAGTCTTCGGGAAATAGTGGAGGTGCTGGCAAAGAACAATGCCAACGCTGCCGGAGGTTTCATCGTCCGCGATTGGGAGCAGACCTACATCCGGGGCTTAGGCCAGCTCACCGGGCCTGAAGATATCGGCGAGGTGGTGCTGAAGTCCCAGGACGGCACTCCCGTGCATGTTCATGACGTGGCGGAAGTCACCATCGGTCCCCAATCCAGACAAGGCGCCGTTACCCGCGACGGCAAAGGCGAGACGGTAGCCGGTATGGTCATCATGCTTCGGGGCGAGAACTCCAAGGATGTGGTCAGCCGGGTAAAAAACGCCATCCCCCGCATCCAGGGAAGCCTGCCTGAAGGGGCTCGCATCAATGTCTTTTATGACCGCACCGACTTGATCGAGACCTGTATCAAGACCGTGGTCGACGCGCTCCTTGAAGGCGGTGGCTTTGTCATCCTGGTGCTCTTTCTCTTCCTTGCCGAGCTCAGGACTGCTTTGATCGTCGTGCTGTCCCTGCCCATTACCTTCTTGATCACTTTTTTGATCATGGGTTGGGTCGGCATAAGCTCAAACCTGATGAGCCTGGGCGGACTTGCCTTTTCGGTGGGCATGGTAGTGGACGCGGCCATTGTCATAGTCGAGAATATGCGCCGCCATTTCGCGGAAAACCCTGACAAATCCATGAAAAGCCGGATAGCGGCGCTGGCCGTGGCCGAGGTGGCGCGACCGGTGGCCTTCTCCGTCCTGATCATCGCCATCGTCCTAGTGCCGCTCTTTTCCCTCCAGGGGATCGAGGGCAAGATGTTTCTGCCGCTCGCGGCCACCATGATCATCGCTATCCTGGTTTCCCTAGTGGTGGCGCTGACGGCAGTGCCGGTCCTTTCCGCCCTTGGCCTCAGCCAGACCCCGGAAAAGGAGTTTTGGTTCGTGCGAGCCTTGAACCGGGGCTACCTGGCGCTGCTCGTCCGTGCCCGGCGGTACGCGGCCGTGACCCTGACCCTGGCGGTCATGGCGCTGGCCGCCGCGGGCTGGGCCGTTACCGGTATAGGCACTGAATTCATGCCCCACCTTGATGAAGGGGCTATCGCCGTCAACGCCGTGCGCCTGCCCAACGCCTCACTGGATGGCTCGGTCGCGGTCAGTAGTTTTGTCGAAAAACGGCTCCTGGCGGCCTTTCCCGAAGTCTTGACTGTGGTCAGTAAAACCGGCCGGGCCGAGATCTCGGAAGACCCTATGGGCCCGGAACAGACCGACTTCTTTATCATGTTGAAACCTAAAAAAGAATGGGGTTCGGGCCGCAGCAAGTCAGAATTGATCGAGGCGATGAACAAGGAACTCTCCACAATTCCCGGCATACGGTTGTCCTTCTCCCAACCCATTGCCCTTCGAGTGAATGAGTTGATCTCCGGGGTCAAAAGCGACCTGGCGGTCAAGGTCTATGGCGAAGATCTGGAGAAATTGAAGGGCTATGCCGACCGGATAGCCGCCACTCTCAGCGGACTTGAGGGTGCGCGGGACGTGAAGGTGGAACAGGTCTCGGGCATGGAACAGATCGAGATCACCTACGATCGCAAGACGCTCGCTCGCTACGGGGTCAATGCCGGCGATGTCAATGAAGTGATTGAGATCGCCCTGGCTGGACGCGAGGCAACCAAGGTGGTGGAAGGACCACTGCGAATCGCCACGGTAGTGCGTCTCGCCGCGAAGGATCGGGAAGACCTTGATGCCTTGAAAAAATTACTCATCCGCGGCGCAGCCGGAGAACCCCTCCACCTGGGTCAGGTGGCCCGCATCAACCTTGTGGAAGGACCAGCCCAGATAGGAAGGGAGAAGGGGATGCGCAGGGTGGCCGCCGAGGTCAACATCCGGGGCCGTGATCTGGGTGGCTTTGTGGCTGAGACGCAAAAGAAGCTGCGCAGCCTCGAACAGGAATTGCCGACCGGCTATTTCCTTGAATACGGTGGCCAGTTCGAGAATCAGCAGCGGGCCATGCAGCGTCTCTCGATAGTCGTGCCCATAGCGCTCTTCCTCATTCTTTGCCTGCTCTTCATGGCCTTGGGCAACATCCGGGACTCGCTGCTCGTCATCCTTAACCTGCCCTTTGCCCTGGTGGGGGGGATTCTCGCTATCCGGGCTTGGGGGATGCCGCTCTCGGTGTCGGCAGCGGTCGCCTTTATCTGCCTGCTGGGGATTGCAGTGCAAAACGGGGTGGTGCTCATCTCTTTTTTCCGGCAACTGCGCGACAGCGGCCGCACCATCGATGACACCATCTTTGAGGGCTGTCGATTGCGTTTCCGGCCGCTGCTGATGACGGCACTCACCAGTTTTATCGGTCACCTGCCGATGCTCTACGCTACCGGCTCAGGTGCGGATATCCAAAAACCGCTGGCAGTGGTGGTCATGGGCGGACTCATAACCTCCACCATCCTGACCCTGGTCGTCATCCCGGTATGGTACGGCTGGCTGGAACAACGGTTCGGCTCCAAGCAGGAGGATGAAACTCCATCCTCGCTACGGCAAGTGACGATGCAACAGCCTTGAGACAAGGCGACCATGAGCCAAGGTTTGTTGCTTTATCTCTTTATTTAATTCTCTGACAATATATGGAATCGTTGTATATGGCTGTCTCACACCGTGTTCAGTTAAGCTTGACGATTAGGAGTTGTGCTGATGAAAAAAATATTACTCGCGTTTTTTCTTGTTGTTTCTCTTTTTATGGCAGCCTGTAGCGGCGGAGGTGATAAATACGGCGCCGGGGTTGACCCCAGTGTGCCCAAAATTCAGGTCAAGGACATGTTTCTGCGACCGGATTTGATAGGTAAAAAAGTCACTCTGGAAGGCCGCATAGTAAGTCAGTGTGCTTCGAACGGTTGCTGGTTTTATCTGCAAGACGAAACCGGTCAGGTCTATGTCGACCTGTCGCGCAACGGATTCGAGTTGCCCTCTCTGCCGAACAAATCAGTAATCGCCAGTGGTACGGTAGCAAAATCTCAGCAGGCTTTTTTGTTGATTGCCACCGGAGTTGAAGTCAAATGACGAGCTATTTGAAACTTGCCGCAAAAAACATCCTGCGTCATCGTACCCGCAGCGTGTTGACTATGCTTGGTATTGCCGCATCGGTTGGCGTGCTGTTTGCCGTGTTATCTTTCAACAAAGGTTTTACTGAAGGTCTCGCGCTTGAACTGGAGCGTACCGGTCTGCATTTTATGATTGTACCATCCGGATGTGCGCATGAGGTGGCGGCTCTGGTGTTACACGGAGCGGTCATCCCCAAGTTTCTCGATACCGGGGTGATGGAGCATGTGGGGCGCACTGACGGGATTGATCTGGCAACACCTATTCTGGTGGCCCAGTTGCCGGATCAACAGCGTGGCAAGATCGATCTGATCTACGGTATCGACATGGCGGTGCTGGAGGCGATAAAGCCGGGTTGGAAAATCACCGGCACGATTCCGCGCCATGAGCATGAGGTGCTGTTGGGTTACGAAGTTGCCAAGCACGGCAACCTCAAGCCGGGTGATCACTTCTCCTCGCCGGCCGAGGGCGTTGATCTGGTGGTTGCAGGAATCGTAGGATATTCAGGCAGTCAGGACGATGCCTTTGTCTACGTGCCGATTAAAACAGCCCAGAGCCTGCTTGGCTATCCACGAGCGGCAACCGCCATCGGTGTCAAGGTCGATGACCCGACGCGCATTGGTGCCATTACCGATGCGCTGACATCAACGGTCCCTGGCATCCAGATTGTCACCATGGGCGAAGTGATGAATTCCGTGAGCAATCTCGCAGCTGCAGCGCGGGCATTGAGTCTGGCTATCGTGCTGATTGCTATTCTGATCAGCGCCGTCGGGGTGATGAATTCGATTCTGATGGCGGTGTTCGAACGCACTCAGGAGATCGGCATGATGCGTGCGGTCGGCGCATCACGCTGGGATATCTTCCGCATTATCTTAAATGAAACAACAATTCTCGCCCTTTGTGGTGGTGTTGTCGGCATTGTTCTGGCCATCCTCGGTGCGCGGTTGATCGAAGCCTTTGTCCGCTCGGTCATGCCCTTTGTGCCCTCTGGTCAACTGATCAGCTTTGATCCGGGCGTGGCGCTCGGAAGCGTAGCCTTTATCTTTGTTATCGGTCTTTGTGCCGGAATTTATCCGGCGGTCAAAGCATCAAAAATTAATCCGGTAGAGGCAATCAAGGGATGATTGAATTAAAAAATATCGAAAAAATCTATCGTCGCGGGGTGGAAGATGTTCGTGCCTTACGTGGCGTTGATTTGACTATCGACGCGGGGGAGATGATGGCCATTGTCGGTCCTTCCGGTGCCGGCAAGACCACCTTGCTGCACATCCTTGGCTGCCTTGATCAACCGACGAAGGGTGATGTTATTTTTGATGGGGTCAATACCGCCAGCATGCCCGAATCGCAACTGGTAAAAATCCGCAGGGAGAAAATCGGTTTTGTTTTCCAGCAGTTTTATCTGATCCCCGGATTGAGCGTTTTTGACAATATCGCCCTGCCTTTGCTCTTCAGTAAAAAACCGGCGGATCGTCACAAGATCGAAAAGCTAGCGGAAATGGTTGGCCTCGAACATCGCCTCAATCATGCCCCAGCGCAGTTGAGCGGCGGCGAGATGCAACGCACCGCCATAGCCCGTGGGCTGGTCAATGATCCGGCAATGCTGCTGGCGGATGAACCAACGGGGAACCTGGACACGGAAAACAGCGAAAAAATCTATGCTATTTTGCGCCGGCTCAGTGATGAGGGGTTGACGACGATCATGATTACCCACAACCCGGAACTTGCTGCCCGTGCAGAGCGTACCGTCAAGATCAAGGACGGAATGATCTGCGTTTGAAATACTTTTCTTAGGATGCAGGTGGTCAGGAATAGTCTCAACCTTGAGGTATGCTTTTCAACTGAAGGTTGCCATGGCAAATCACTTATACCTGCAGGAATACGGATTCAGTCAAAATCCACTGAAGCCGCCTTGGCTTGACAATGTTTGCACACCCCAGATCGAAACTCAACTCTCTATTGCCTCTCGGATTTTGGCGGCAAGTTCATTCTTAGATAAAGGTTTATGGAGGAATGACATTCCTTTTTTAAGCACCCCTTGGTTGGCCATCTTTGAGATCCTGCCCTACTCCCCTGGTAAGCGAACGCGCTGATCTCTCATCAAGCAACTCTCTGAGCAGCAAAGAGATCTCTTTTCTCACCAGAGGTTTCATGGCAAACCCTTGGATGCCCATAGACTTTGCTTTTTTCTCTGAAATAAGGCTGCTGTAGCCGGTACAGAGGATTATGGGGAGATTTGGCCGGAGCTGCAGCATCTTCAGTGCCAGGTCGCTGCCCGTTAATCCGGGCATGGTCTGGTCAGTGATCACTATATCGAACTGGTCGGGCCGGTTGCTGAACGTGTTCCAAGCCTCCAGACTACTGGTTAGGGTCGCGACCTCATAACCAAGGCGTTCGAGCATTGTTTTACCCAAGTCAACGAGGATCTCTTCGTCATCAATGAACAAAATACGTTCTTTCCCCGTTACGATGTTTTCGACAGTTGTATCGGGATCGGTTAACACCTGCTCTATGGCTGGGAAATAAACCTCAAAGACCGTCCCTTTTCCCAGGGTTGTCTCACAGGTGATGAACCCTCCGTGCCGTTTGACAATGCCATGGACAATGGCCAGTCCCATACCGGTCCCTTTACCGACCTCCTTTGTGGTGAAATAGGGATCAAAAATCTTATCGCGGATCTCCGCGGTAATGCCCGGACCCGAGTCACCGACGGTAAGTACTACAAAAATGCCTGGTGACACTCCTATGTAGTTTTCGAGATCATCCTGGAAGAGTTCACGGTCTTCCAGGGTAATTTCGAGGATACCACCACGCTCTTCCATGGCATGATAGGCATTGGTGCAAAGGTTCATCAGGATTTGATGCAACTGGCTCGGATCGGCGAGAATGGATTTGGTGGCGGTATAGATCTGCTGCTTGATGGTGATAGTCGAAGGCAGCGAAGGCCGAAGGATCTTGATGGCTTCCTTGATAATTGCAGCCGGTTGCAGCGCCACATCTTCGGTGTTGGCCTGGCGACTGAAGGCGAGTATTTGCTTGACCAGGCTGGAGGCCCGATGGCTTGCCTCCGCCACCTTTTCCAGATAACCGACGGCGATTGAATCAGGAGGGATGGAATCAACAGCGATCTCGGTATAGCCGAGTATTGCGCCAAGGATATTGTTGAAATCATGAGCGATACCGCCTGCTAATGTGCCGATGGCCTCCATTTTCTGCGCCTGCTGGAGTTGGGCCTGGAGTTTCTCCCTCTCCGCCTCAAACTGCTTGCGTTCGGTGATGTCGATATGGCACCCAACCATACGGATTGGCACTCCATCCTCGGCCCATTCAATGACCCGTCCTGCGCAGATGACCCAGACGGTGGAACCGTCCTTATGCCGATAGCGGATCTCGTTGTAGAAAGGTTCCTGGCCACGGCTCTTAATGTGCCAATCAAACACCTCAAGCACACCAGGAAGATCTTCTGGGAAGATGATCTTCTGCCAGGATTCCGGCGAATTCTCCATTTCGTGATCTTCGTACCCGAACATTCGCTTGAAGGTCGGGCTCAGGTATTCGGTGTTGGCCACCAAATTCCAATCCCAGAATCCAGAAAGCGTACTCTCCACGATGTCCTTTAGAATCCCCTCGCTCTCGGCAAGCTTCGCCTCAGCCTGCTTGCGCTCGGTGATATCGCGACCAATCCCAAGGACGCCGATAAGCTTTCCATTGGTGCCGAACATTGGCGTTTTTATCGTCTCAAGAAAAGCCTTGCGACCATCGTCAGCATAAAAGATCTGTTCCTCGTTGCGGCTTGGACCACCGACAGTTATTGCTTTTCGGTCTTTCTCACGAAAGAAGTCTGCCAGCTCTTTATCTACAAAGTCATAGTCGGTTTTGCCGAGAATATCCGCTACGCTGACACCAAAAAACCGTTCAAACTTCTTGTTGCAAGACAGATAAACACCGTCAATATCTTTAAGCCAGATCAGGTCAGGAATTGTATTCACCAGAGTTTCGAAGAGTAATTCACTCTCTCGCTGTGCCTCCTCCGCCTGCTTGCGCTCGGTGATGTCGATGAAGGTACAGGCAAAGCAGTTCGGCATGGGCTGGAATGCCGACACCTCAAAATGTTTGTGCAGATCAACTGAATAGTTCTCGAAGTGGAACGGTTTACCGCTCAGAGCCACCTGACCGTAGGTGTCAATCCAATAAGGCTCGGTCTGGGGCAAAACCTCCAGTACCGTCCGGCCGACCAAATCGGTGGCTTTGAGCCCGGTCATCCGTTCAAAGGCAGGATTGACGGCGAGAAATCGATAATCCACCGGATTGCCTTCTTGGTTGCAGATAATTTCGTGCAGGGCAAACCCATCGAGCATTTCATGGAACAGGGTCTGGTGTTGTATCTGGCTTTCTCGCAGCGCGGTCTCGGCCTGCTGACGCTCCATTTCTCCGGCTGCCCGAACGGCCACCATTGCAAGCGTCATTTCAGCCAACGGGCGGTTGACGATCGAGGTTCGCCCGACGACGGCAATCAGACCGATAGGCTGACCGGTATGGCTGAACAGAGTCGTGCCGACATAGCTTTCGGCCTTGAGGTCCTGGAGTACCTGATCTTTAGGAAAAAACTGACAGACACTGGCGGGGTAGCAGCAGACGGTTTTTTCCACCACCTCCCCGCAGGGGGTATCCTTGAGCGCATAGGTGACGTTGTCTTCAAAATGGCCGTCATGCCAGACCGCCACCGTTCGAGCGTTCAGGCCGTCCCCTTCCAGGTAATCAATACAGACGAAATCCATTTTAAGACTATCGGCCAGAAATTCGGCTAATTTGTTGAAAAAAGAGCTGTCAGTCCCGTCGCTGGCCTGGGCAAGAAAGGCCTGCACGTATTCAATGCGTTTGCGCTCGGTGACATCCATGGCAAAACCGTCGATGACAGTCTGCTCGTTGTGCTGCCCGTTGGCTGCATCATTTTGTGTTAACTTCGCACTCATCGAAATCCAGATGGTAGAACCAGTCCTTTGCTTAATTTCGCATTCAAAATGCTGCACGATCCCCTGGGTTCGTAACTGGGCGATGAAGTTCCGCCTTCGGTTAGGATCGACGTAGAACTGTTGAGCGAGATCGGTAAAATCCCTTAAAACCTCCTCGGGGCTATCGCAGCCGAAAATCCTGACCATTTCGGCGTTGACCGCCAGAACCCGGCCATCCAGCGTGGTCCGGAAAATGCCAAGTGGCGAATTCTCGAAGAGATGTCGATATTTCGCTTCGCTTATCGTAAGAGCGGCCTGACTTTCCTTGAGTTGGATGTCGAGCTTGTGGCGATGCAAGGCCATCTCCAGGGTGGCCGCCAGTTCCCGCTCGGGTACAGGCTTGATCAGATAGCCATAGGGCGCGGCGAGCTTGGCATGTTCCAGCAGGGGGTCATGGGAGAACCCGGTCAGGAAGACAATGGGGATATCAAAGGTCCGGCTGATGATTTCAGCAGCGGCAATACCGTTCATGGTCCCGGCCAGTTCGATATCCATCAGCACCAGATCCACCTTTTCCTCCTCCAGAAAGGCAAGGGCGTCTTCCCCGGAGGCCACCGGCCCCCTCACGTTATGGCCCTGGAGCGTCACCATTCTTTCCAGGTTCATGGCCAGGATAGCGTCGTCTTCAACGATGAGGATGGTTGCGTTGCTCATATGTTTTCACTCCATTATGCATCGAAAACGTAAGGGTAAATCGAATGCCACGGGTTTGGTCTACTTGGTATCGGCCCCCCAGTTGGTGTTGGCCCAACATCCGGACCAGGGAAAGGCCAAGGGTTTTGGCGGTGTTTAAATCAAATCCTTGAGGAAACCCCACCCCGTTATCTGCCACCGACAGGGAGAAACGGTCGTGATCGTGACGCATCACAATCCAAAGGTGGGCGGCTTCATCCGTTGCCTTCGACCGTTCTTCGGGGAAGGCATACTTGAGCGCATTGGTAATGAGTTCATTGATGATCATCCCGCAGGGCACAGCCAAATCCAGCGGCAAGAATATCCCATGAGCGTCGACCTTGCAGCGGACATCCGGTGAGCCGTAGGAAGTGCGCAGGTGGGAGAGCAGGGATTGGATATACTCTTGAAAATCGATTTGGGATAGGGACTCGGAGCGATAGAGTTTCTCGTGCACCAGGCTCATGGCTCGCACCCGGGAACTCAACTCGACCAGGATCGCCTGAGAATGTTGATCGTCCATAGCTTGCTGCTGCAGGTCAAAAAGGCCGATGATGGCGGCCATATTATTTTTGACCCGGTGGTGCACCTCGCGCAGCAAGATTTCTTTATCAGCCAAAGAAGCTTGCAGGGCAACTTCCGCCTGCTTGCGCTTGGTGATGTCATGAATGATCATGCTTGTTCGGGTATTACCATCTTTGTCTTGAAAAACAGTTGAAGACAGTTCGACCGGAATTTTTTCCCCATCTTTCCGTACACAGGTTAACTCAACATTAATTATCCGGCCAGTTCGAGCACGTTCTTCGAGCACCAGCGCTAATCTGGGATCCGAAGTGTCCATTATCCCGCTTCGCCCGATCTGTATAATTTCCGACTCTGTCCGCCCAAGCAGGCGGCACATGCTTTCATTTGCCGATAAAATGCGCCCATCTGGAGCGGTAAGCATCAGCCCGTCAGGGGAGGAATCAAAGAGGGAGTGGTATCGTTCTTCGCTTTCGCGCAGGACAGATTCCGCCTGCTTGCGCTCGGTGATGTCGGTGTTGATGCCGATGTAGCAGGTAATTTTACCTTTGGTATCGAATTGAGGTGTAGCTAATCCATACACCCAGGTAATTTTGCCTTCGGGGGTAAGGAAGCGATATTCATACCCCCAATGACCTTCGGAGCCTGTCATTTTCACCCAGTTAGCCAAAACCTTATCCCGGTCTTCGGGGTGCAGCCCTCGTAGCCAACCTTTCCCCAAGGCTTCCTCCAGGCTCAGGCCAGCCATGGCACACCAGCGAGGGTTCACATACTGACAGAAGCCCTCAGAGTTGGTCAGGTAAATTCCTACAGGGGCCAGCGCTGTTAAGGTCCGAAACCGCTCCTCGCTCTCAAGCAAAGCCTCTGCGGCCAACTTGCGCTTTGTGATATCGCGAACTACGGCTAAGACCTTGCCTGTCGGATCCATCTTTATTTTTCGCAGAGAAACCTCAACCCAGAAGGTCTCCCCGGATTGTTTTTTTGCCAGCCATTCAAAAGTTTGCGGCCCCTCTTCGATACATTTTATCAGCAACTGTCCGGCCTCATGCTCAGTGTGCGGGGGGCTTTGCGAGCTTAATCCGCCAATGTAGCTGGCGAGCATTGCCTCCTTGCTTCCAAACCCATACATCGTGAGGGCAGTGTCATTGACATCCAAGATAATTCCTGAATCCGCTTCATGAATTATAATGGCTTCAGAGGTCGAGTTGAAAATCTCACGGTAGCTATTTTCGATTGTCATTAACTCTCTGGATTTCTGAGCTACCATTTTTCTGAAGATGTAGGTTAAGCAGGCAAAAAACAAGGTGAGGATTCCGGTAATTAAAAAAGCATACAGCAGTTCGGGACGAACGCCCCATGGGACCTCAGGGGATGCTGCCATCCATTGATTGAGCCGCTGATAGTAAAATGACTTTTTGTCTCTCTTCCAACGGGAAAGATGCGCATCGATATGACTCAGCAGTTCATGCTGCGTCCCTATCTTGCTGGCAAAATAGATGGAGAAAGGGCTGAACATGATGGTGCTGGCGACGAGGCCGTATTCATCCGTATGCCGCAAACCAAAATGCTGGGGGGCCACCCCGGCATCCACCACCCCTTTCTGTACCGCAGCAAAAACCTCCCCATGACTGGGGAATTCGACGATTTCGCAGAGGACGTCGAACTGCTCAATTGTTTTGATAAAATTGCTGCCGCTGATATCCTTGCGCATGATACCGACGCGTTGTCCAGCGAGATCGGAAATATTTTTAGATTTCCCTTCCGGGCGGACAAAAACTTGCCCCCAGAGTTCGGCCACTGACTCGTAGGTGTAATCCATGATCTCGCCGCGTTCCGGAGAATAGGCAACCGAAAGCATCAAATCAATCTCCTGGCGCTGCAGCCGATCTAACCCTTCGGCCCAACTTCCCCCCACAAATTCAATTTCCCAGTCCTCGTTCCGGACAATCTCTCGGAGCAGGTCGGGGTTCAACCCCTGAGCAACGCCTTTTTCATCGAGATAATTGAAAGGCGTAAAGGGAAACACCCCCACTCGGATGGTGCCTTTTGGCCCTTTTTCAGCGGCCTTAACAACAAACGGTTGCAAACCCAGCAACAGGATCAGGATGAGCAGGGCAAAGAAAAAAACAGCCCAACGCAACCTTAAATCAATAAATTTCGAGGAAATATCGAACGATGTTTGATCACCTGATGAAGATGTTGCTATACTTTGCTTCATAATTCCTTTTCCGGCACACGTATGCCTCACAGAGTTTGGCGGGTGGCACCAGTTTGTTTGAGGTTCAAAAGATGACAGTTTCGCAAAAAGTAGGAAAACCTTTGTTCTGTCATTTCGAACACAGTGAGAAATCTCTGAATTCAGGAGAGATTTCTCCTCGCTGTACTCGTCGAAATGACAAAAAAAGGATCTTTTGCGATTTCATCAAAGATGCTTGGGCAAGCCGATCTCAAAAACAACCAAAAATTATGCTCAAACTTGATCTTCTTTCCACATATCGTTCGTAAATCTGACGCACCTATTACGTCCTTCCTCTTTTGCCCGATAAAGCGCCACGTCTGAATATTTGATACAACTCCAAAGTGTTTCGGTGTCTGCAGGAAATTCACTTACACCCAGACTGATTGTTTTCTCGATTACACCACCTGGAAGCTTTATCTTGAGTTGCTCGATATTTGAGCGGATTTTTTCTGCTATTTTCATACTTTCTCCATCGGAGATATCGAGCAGTACTACTAGAAACTCCTCACCACCAAAGCGGATAACAATATCGGCCTCACGAACACTTTGCAGGATGACTTTAGCTGATTCCTTAAGAACAAGATCTCCGGTATGATGCCCGTAGGTATCGTTGACTTGTTTGAAATAATCCAGATCACACATGATCAAACCAATAGATTTACCGCGACGACGGACTCCAGCAACAATCTTTTCCGTATATTCCTGCAAGTACCGCCTATTGTTCAACCCTGTCAAGGTATCGATCAAAGCAGCATCACGTAAGGAACTCATCAACCGTTTTGTTTCAATGACCGCAAGGGATTCGTTGATGTACTGTTCTGCTCTAAACAGCTTGTCCTCAATAGATTCGGCATAAGAGGGAGTGTCCGTTGCCTCAAAGACAAACTGTACAACAGCGACAGTGGCGCCGCCGACCACGATGGGAAAGCAAGAGTAATTCCAGCCATCTACACTTTCAAATGGCTTGCAAATATCGGGGAAAGAGACGGAATTGATGCCATGACCAGTTCGTTTGGCCTTGCACAGGTCGCAATTATCGAGAATATGAAAACTACATGCAGGTCTTTCAGCCTCATTTACATCTTCAGGATAGATCAGTTGCAGAGTATTTACGGAAGTCATCTGATAGATGTAACATCGACTGAAACCAATTTGCCGAGTGAAGACTCTGCCAAGTCGCTGATAGACATCGTCCAAACTCTCGTCTTCCTCAATCACCTTTTTGAACACTGAAAGGTTATTGATTGATTCCATCAAACTGTTGAACTCCCCAGAAAGAATACCGATCTCATCAACAGAGTTAATTGCGATGCGTTTGGTCAGGGCGAGATGGTCTTTACCTTTGGCGATATCCTTGAGACCATAAATGACCTTGTTCAAAGGACGGGTAATCGATTTAGCAGCCACAAAAATAACTATGCATGCGACCACTACAGAGAGGAATATAATGATGGTGATATTATTTATTAGCGAAGAAACACTTGCAAGGACTTCACTGCTATTTTGGGTTGCAGCAACGCTCCAATTCTTTTTATTGACTGGGGCAAATCCAGCTATCTTATCAATTCCTTTAAAGACATAGGATTCAGCTCCAGTTTTACCTGCCATCATTGCCGTGGTGATGTTTTCCATTCCATTAACTGTTTTCAAGTTAAGTTGCAGAACATTATTCGCATCCGGATGGCCTATCATGATCCCTGAAGAGTTGATCAGAAAACAGTATCCCGTCTCTCCAATTTTCCTGGAAGGGGCTAAGTCTGTGAGGACTGACGCCTTCAAAAGCACACCAAACACTCCCAAGAAGGAACCTGAATCGGAAATAATAGGTGCACAGAGGGTGATGACAGGTTCTTTTGTGTCGAATTGAACGATTTCGTCACTCACAGGTTTTCTTGTCGCTTTGGCCCCCAGGAAGAAAGGCTTCTTGGATATATCCCAACTTTTGAGTTCTTCGATGGCCTCCCCCGCTCCGGCATACATGGTGCCAGAGGCATCGGTTATAAAGATCGCAACATAAATATCCCTAACCGGTTCAAAGCGCTTTTCCAGATCCTTGCGAATCACACCTATTGAACTGGTTGCGCCCATTATCCCTTTAGTATTTACCGCCTCGGCTGCAATTTTAACTTGTGTACGGCCAGCAAAGTAAGACGTAAACCTGAGTTCCCCCTCCAGAGCGGCTGAAATCTGCAGTGCCACACTTTCAGCGATTGTTTGCCCATTGACCTTGCATAACTGGATAATAGCCTTGGTTGAGTTTGTTTTGGCGACAAATCCAACTAGTGCCATAGGAATAAGAACGGTCAATATACAGCCAATAATGAGTTTAAAACGAATCGATGAAAAATTCATAAATACACTTTCTACCCTGATGATTAAATGTTTCTTGGAGTTTGCAATGTCCTTAAGCCATTTCTGGTTATCAGACCAAGTTTTTTTGGGAGGGGGGGCACCGAACAAATTTTGACAAACGATTCCTTGTTAAGTCTCCCTTGGATACTGTTTGGGGTTTGTCATAAGACTACCAATTTTTCTTGTATCCGATTTCTCATCAATACCTTCCTGAGAAGTGTACCAATCTCCTTCTTGGTCATAGGTTTTTCTATGAATCCTTTGATTCCTTCTGCTTTCGCCTGCTTTTCGCTGATGAGATTACTGTAACCGGTACAAAGAATGATCGGCAACTCAGGCTGTATCTGCAGCATCTGCCGGGCAAGATCCATCCCGGTCATATCCGGCATAGTCTGGTCAGTAATCACAGCATCAAATTGCTCTGGATGACCCTGGAATAGAGCCAAGGCATCCAAGCTGCTTGTTCGCATTGTTACTGTATACCCCAACCTTTCGAGCATCTCGATACCTAGATCAGCCAACATTACCTCGTCATCAACCAAAAGAATGTGTTCTGTACCAAGAGGTGCGACCTCGTCAGGCTGGACATTAAAAGCGATTTCCTGCTCAATAGTTGGAAAATAGATTTCAAAAACTGTACCTTTGCCAATTACACTCTCGCAAGTTACGAACCCATTATAGCTGGTAATAATCCCGAGAGTGATAGCCAGTCCCATACCGGTGCCTTTCCCTTGTGATTTTGTGGTGAAATAGGGATCGAAAATTTTATCCCGAATCTCCGGTGGGATTCCAGGGCCGGTATCGCGAACAGAAAGCAAGACAAAGCTGCCGGGCTGTATTTCTGACAGTTGTGGCAGCTCCTTTTGGGAGAGCGAGCAGTCTTCAAGGGTTATTTCGAGGGTGCCGCCGGTCTGCTCCATGGCATGAAAAGCGTTTGTGCAGAGATTCATCAAGATTTGATGAACTTGGGTCGGATCAGCAAGAATAGATTTGGTGGTCATCTCTATATTTTGCTTGATCTTGATGGTTGATGGCAGGGAAGGACGAAGCAACTTGATAGCTTCCTCGACAATTTGCCGGGGCTTCATGGGGATTTTTTCAATGTTAGCTTGGCGACTAAAGGCAAGGATTTGCTTGACTAGGGTAGCCGCCCGCTCACTTGCTTTCAAGACCTTACTCAGATGTCCGGTGGCCTCCGATTCATGAGGAATGCAATCGTTTGCGAGTTCGGTATAGCCGAGTATTGCGCCAAGGATATTGTTGAAGTCGTGAGCGATACCGCCTGCTAATGTGCCGATGGCCTCCATCTTCTGTGCCTGGAGGAGTTGTGATTGCAGGGCCTTGGTTTCTTCCTCGGTATGCTTGCGTATCAGCGCAGCGCCAAGATGTGTTGCAATACTCTCCATGTGTTCAACGATATTGAGCGTAAGAACTTCTTTACGCCTGTCATTGAACTGAATTAGGCCAATAATTCTTTCCTTATCTCGAATAGGTACCAGAGCGACCGAAGCATAGTTGTAATATATGCATTGGTTACGAGGATTGAGCCGGGGATCGTCGCTGGCTGGAATGTCCAGAAGCGGCTTTGAATCGTTGGTCCAGAAGCTACCCCCCGGTGTAAAAAGGGGATTAGCTGAATCAGTCTTGCCGGATAGTACCAGACCACAGGTACACTCCAATTTAACATTGCCGTCTTTATCCCGACAAATATCACCATCCGCAGTGTATTCGACCAGCGTGTTTTCTTTGAGCAGGAAGTCTGAGGGAAAACCCTCCTGGACAAAATACGGGTAATCTTTTCCTTCTAGCAAGCGAAGACCAACCGCATTGAATCCGGTACGTGTCTTTAATGTTGTAAGAACCCGCTGGACAGCAATCCGCAATTCTGCAGGTTCGTTAAGTATATGCAGGACTTCCCTGCCTATGGCTCCATATGTCTCTGCTAATTTACGCTCAGTAATATCTCGAACACTTTCGATTGCACCAATAATATTTCCATCCTGATCGTGCAGAGGGGCAGCCTTCGCGAAAACCCATGCCCCTTTATTCCCATAAAGTGCGCTGCAAAACACTTCTGCACTGAGGTTGTCATTTTTGTGAATAATGTTGATATACGGAGCTGGAATCTCACTGCTGCCCTCAAGAATCAAATCAAGTAACAGAGGGCCTGCTGCTCCATAAAACGGGATAGAATAGGCGTAGTTGTTTTTACCGAGCATCTCAGCTGCTGGAATACCGGTCATTTGTTCAATAGCTTCATTCCAGATAATGACACACCCTTCCTGATCAACGGCAAGGGTTGCTGTTGGCAGAAACCTTATGATATCAGATAGTTGCTTACGGTTGGCCCGCAGCGCCTCGTCCCGTTGGGCCAGAGTTGCTAGTAGTTGATTGAAGCCACCTATCAAATCACCGATTTCGTCTTGATGAGTTATATGTAAGGCTTGTGGAGCCTGTATGGTATTCGAAGGGATGGCAAGATATTTCGCAGCCGCAACCATCGGTGAGAGCAGATGCCGCAACATCCACCAGGTTAGCCCTATTACCAGTATGGTCATCAAGATAGCAGCCAGTAGAATACGCTGCTGCATAGAGTGAATGGGGGCAAAAGCGCTTACGGTCGGTTGCGAGACGGCCACATACCAACCAGCTACCGGAATCCCTTTGGCAGAGACCAGTTCCTCGACTCCGTGTGTATAAGTCCCGATACCAGAACCCTCATAACCTTGGATGAAACGATCCACCAACGGGTTGATGCCAGGGACGGGAAGCGTTTCCATGATCCGACTCTTGTCGGTGGCGGTAACAATCAATCGGTTCTGCGGTGCCACAAGCATGTACCCGCCTGTTTTGCCGTAGTGGTTGTCCGAAATTTTGTCGAGGAAATTAGGTTTGCTCAGATCGACCACGCCCGTTAAAGCACCGATCACTTTCCCTTGGGCATCGCGAATAGGTGTTGCCATTGAGAAAATAGGAACGTGCAGCATCCTACCCACATACGGTCGACTGATCGTCGCTTTCCCTTCCATAAGTGCCGCGACTATATGATCACGGTCCATATAATTGACGCCAATCCGGTCGGCAGAGAGAGGTAGAGATGCCTTTGCTGAGCCTTCCGTTCCTGTAATATAAGTACCACCGTTGAACAAACTTTGAAAAACTGGGTGTTTTTCCAATAATACCTGAAGGGATGTCGGGTTGGCTAAAATGGAAGGGGTGATTTCTTTGGAAATTTCACTCAGAGATTCGAGTCGGTTTCTCAACTCTTCATTGACAGCTGCGGCTATGTATGAAACCGTCGAAAACTGCTGATCTCCGGACAGGCGCTGTATATCTTTGTACAGCAAATGACTGGCGTAGAACGCAAGTGACCATATACTAATCAGAAAAATGGCCAGCGTGAAGATGGTCATTTTTGTTTTCAACGACCGCAATTTGAAGATGTTAAAGTTCATATTTTTAAAAGAATAAAATTCATTTGAGTAGCTCAGAAGATCTGTTCTACACCGGGTGCATGTTTGAACTATTCAAAACAACTATTACAAACATGCGGAAGTTCGAAAAAGTTTCCCCTCACCCTAACGGGTACGATTTTTTCCGTTTCGTGAGCTGATCATTTCCAGGTATTGAAAAAAATAGGGGCTGAACAAAACAGCTTCGGCAATACCGATATCCTGCGCCAGGGGTCTCCGAGTGATTTCACGATACATCTGCTCCGCTTTCTTTAACAATACTAATAATATCAGTGCGTTCAGCAGCAATCCATTCTAAAAAAAGGCAGACACAACTGGGGCAAAGTTGCGTGCCTGAAACATCGTTGATAATGCCTAACGCCTTGGTGTGTGACCTGCCTTTCCTCTGTACGGTCTATCGCTGGTCAGCGCGTCGTAGGTATCGGCGACTACGGTCATACGAGCCCACAAAGGAATGGCAAGCCCTTTCAACCCTCGAGGGTAGCCATTACCGTCCATACGTTCGTGGTGAGAAACCACCACCGGAAGGATATCTGCAATACTGGGGATGGTATTAATGATGGAGGCACCGATATAGGGATGTTGCTGGATATGCTCGAACTCATTAAAGCTGAGACGCCCGGTTTTCAACAACAGTTCACTTGCCACGGTTGATGAGTCATCGATAATCATGAAAAACTTGTAAATATTCAGCACGACCAGCTTTCGGCATCCATAAGCAGTCAGAGTGTCCTGTCGTGACAAATCAAGACAGGTGACTATCGACACTGATTTTTGAAAATTTCATCAATAATCATGTCGAGAACTTTTTATGAAAAAACAATACGTTATACTGAACAGTTACATTGTAACGTCCATTACTGCCAAGACGAATTCCTGGCGGACTAACCAAGAACCTGAGCAGTAAGCTGTTACACCTTGAATTGCTTCACTAATTGCTCCAGCTGAACAGCCAATTCAGCCAAAGATTGTGCACTCAGTTGCACTTGCCCGCTCCCTTCACCCACTTGGGACGCTTGCTGGTTGATGCTTGCGATATCCTTGGTGATGTCAGCAATCACCACTGTACTTTGTGCCACGTTTTCATTAACCTCAGCGATACCTTGTGAGGCTTGATTTATGTTGCCGGCAATCTCGCCGGTTGCAGCGGACTGCTCTTCCACGGCACTGGCTATACCGTTGATGACGTTGTTGATCTCGGTGATAACCTCCGAAATTTTTTCGATATCCTCCACCGTTGTAGCGGTGGTCTCCTGCATTTCGCTGATCTGGTTTTTGATGTCCACTGTGGCAGCCGCTGTTTGGCGGGCCAATTCCTTTATTTCGTTGGCAACGACGGCAAAGCCCTTGCCTGCTTCTCCGGCCCGAGCCGCCTCAATGGTGGCGTTGAGCGCAAGGAGGTTGGTCTGTTCGGAAATCTCAGTGATGGTTTCGGTCACTCGGCCTATTTTGCGGGCCGATTCTCCGAGCACAACCATTTTCCCGGAAGCTTGCTGCGACTGCCGGACCGCGCCCTCAGTTATGGTTCGGGCCTTCTCAGCACTCTGAGCGATTTCGCTCACGGTTGCGGTCATCTCCTCGGCCGAGGATGCCACCATGTTGACGTTGCTGGTCGACTGCTCCATAGCGGCAGACACCGACTGAATATTGGTGCTCATTTCCTCGGTAGCAGCGGCGACTGTGGCGGCTCTGTCCGAGGTGTCTTTGGCATTGACGGAGAGCTGTTTGGAGACAGCGGCCAGATCATTGGAAGAGGCGGTCAGACGGTTAATACCGCCGATGATGTCCCGGATCATGATACCCAGTTGCCCCACCATCGAATTGAGCGACGTGGCCATCACGCCGACCTCATCTTTCTGGTTAATGTCGAGCTTGGCGGTAAAATCACCCTTGGCCATGGTTTCGGCCAGGGCGACGGCCTTACTCACAGGGCCAGTAATCGAGCGAATAATGAAGAAAGCAAGGATCACGCTAAGAACCAAGGCGACAACCAGCAACGTGGATATCAAGATGGTCGCAGCATCGGCAGCATCGGCAGCATCCTTGCCAGCTTTTTTAGCCAAATCGTTCTGAAAGGTGATCAATTCCTCAATCGTTTTGAAATAGGTGCTCTGGATCTGCCTATAATCCCCTAGCAGCAGCATTTTGGCCTTAAGGGTTTGCTCCTCTTTGATCAGTCCTAATAGGGTTTCCAAGTGGCGACTGTAGATCGGGAGGATATCGTTGGTTATTTTGTTCAGGATCGCCACTCCCTTGTCGCTTTTAATGGTTTGTTTCAATTGATCCAAAAGTCCGCCGGTGGTTTTGCCGGCATCCGCGATACGTTGAACCTCCTTTGTCTGGTTCTCCTTACTGTCGTCGATCATCGTATTGCGAATGGCACGGGCGACAATATTAATTTGGTCGATGATTCCATTGGCCTGCTCGACCTTGACCATTCGGTCTTCGGCCAGCGTTTTAATTTCTTTATGCAACGATTTAATGCTTTTGATCCCATATCCACCCACAGCCATCATAAGGAGGAGGAGAATGCCAAAACCGAGGCTCAGTCGCGTTCCAATCTTCAAATTATTCAACATAACTTCACTCCATTGAGTCAATGCTCTGGTTTCGGCAGATGATGTACCCTCGACATCACAAACCATTTATATGATTTAAAGAATTGTATCGGTGATGCAATTTCCCCATTAATGTTCTCTATTTCTGAGCCTTTTCCAAAATGAACGCATGCACGCCCTGTCATTTCGACCAACGGGAAAAATCTCCGGATTCAAAGGGCGAGATTTCTCGCTATCACTCGAAATGACAAGAAAAAATGTTTTGTTTTTTGTAACTATTCAGCACGACCGGCTTTCGGCAATCCCGTCGTGAAATTCGGCCATTTGCCCTGAATAAGACTTGATGATTTAAAGATCATTTGTGCACTGCATCGCAAGGGGCAATCCATAGCCCTCTGGGTGTTTGCAGGCAATCGTCCGTCCCATATTTCGTGGGGTACAGCCTCCTGAATCGGGATAGGTTTCATCCCTGATCGAGCACTTCGCGCACTTTGCTGCAGAGCCCGATAACCGAAAAGGGTTTTTCAATGAACTGCAATCCGTATTCAAGGATTCCTTGTCGGGCAATGATATCGGCCGTGTACCCCGACATGAAAAGACATTTGATCCCTGGCTGCAACTTGGCAATCCGTTCCATGAGGTCACGACCGTTCATTTGCGGCATAATCACATCGGTAATCACCAGGTCAATCGATCCGGCGTGAGTCTTGACCAGATCCAGTGCAGCATGCGGCGTGCCGGCTGTCAGAACTGTATAGCCCTTTTTTTGCAGAATCATTGTGCTGAGTTCAAGGATGGTTATTTCATCCTCAACAATCAAGATGGTTTCGTTGCCCCGGACCGTGTCGCCGGCTTGAGAGGGCAGAGGAGTGACGGCAGCAGCATGTATCCTCGGCAGATAGATACGGAAGGTTGTGCCTTGCTCGGGTTCGCTGTAGACATTGATAAAGCCGCCATTTTGGTAGATGATCCCGTGGACTGTGGCCAGGCCGAGCCCGGTCCCCTGGCCTTCGGCCTTGGTGGTGAAAAACGGTTCAAAAATGCTTTCAAGGATTTCATTCTTCATGCCAACCCCGTCATCGCTGACGGTAATACAGACATAGTCGCCGGGACAACAATCGGCCTGACCGATGCAGTGGGCCTGGTCAACCGTCAGATTTTCTGTTGTTATGATCAGATGGCCAGTTTCAACAATGGCATCACGGGCATTCACCGCCAAGTTGGCGAGGACCTGGCCGACCTGGGTCGGGTCCATTTCCACCGACCAGATTGTCTCGCCTGGCTTCCAGCTCAATTCAATGTTCTCGCCAATCAGGCGCCGAAGCATTTTCAGCGACCCTTCGATGGTGTCGTTGAGGTCAAGAATACGAGGCGCAATAACCTGTTTACGGGCAAAAGCAAGCAGTTGGTGAGTAAGCCCGGCTGAGTGGAGAGCCGCCTGATGAATCGCGGCGAGCCTTTTGCGGAGAGGATGGTCCTGCCCGATTTCATCCAGCGAAATTTCCGCATAATTGCAGATCACGGTCAACATGTTGTTGAAATCATGTGCAACCCCACCGGCAAGCCTGCCGATGGTATCCATCTTCTGGGCCTGGCGAAGTTGCTCCTGCAGCTTTTTCTGCTCCGCCTCCGCCAGCAGACGGCCGGTTATATCGCGACTGATCCCCCGATACCCAAGAAACACTTCTTGCTGGTCAAAGATAGGCGATCCGCTTGATTCGATAATCACCTTGCATCCATCTTTTCTCATCCAGGTCTGGTTGACCATGTCAAAGGGTCGATGATGGGAGAGTCGACGGATTAACTCTTCATAATTGACTTCATCAGAACAAACAAAAGCATCCCAAGATCTGCCGATGATCTCCTCCGGGCAGTAGCCAAACAAATTCGAGACCCGACGGCTGACAAAAGTGAACCGATGGTGAGAATCCGTTTCCCAGATCAGGCCGTTGACATTTTCGACCAGTTCACTGTACCGTTTGCTGATTTCGACCTGTGCCTGCTCCATGGCTTCTTTGGTGGTCTGGTCGCGAAACACCAGCACTACGCCGGTAATTTCTTCGTTGTCGTTATAAATGGGGGACCAGCTGTCGGTCACCGGCCAACACTGCTTGTCACGGCCAACCAGGAGGATGCGATGGCTCACGCCAACGATCTCTCCTTTGCTCAGAACCTGTTTGAAGGGTAGCTCCACTCGTTCCTGGGACTCCTCGTTGATCACGTTGAAAACCGTTGCCAGCGGTTGCCCGATGGCTTCCTGTTCCGCCCAGCCGCACATCCTTTCGGCCTCGGAATTCATGCGGGTGACCAGACCGTCGGCATCGGCTGCAATCACACCGGCACCGATGCCGTAGAGGGTGGCGCGAATCTCCTCCTGGGCACGGATGCGGTGGGACTGTGCCTCCAGCAGTGCCTCGGAAAGGTCATTTTGCTTGGAAACATGAGCAAGCCGGACAAGGGTGGCGGTCATGACGACGACCAGTGACGCTATAAAAAAAACGCCCCAGCCGAAAAGCCGCGCCTCGAAGAGCAAGGGGTTGAGATCCATCTTGGTTACTGTGTACCACTGGGTTCCCGGCACGGGACGGATATCGGCAAGGACAGGCACACCCCGGTAATCCTTCCCCGTGACCATCCCGGTTTCACCAAGCACGGCGTGAACCTCGGGAGAATTCACCGGTGACAACTGGAGTCCAAAAAAACTAAAGGGCGGGGAAGATTGATATCGAAGCGGTGAGAGAAAAAGAACGCGGTCGCCTTCTTTGCGAATGAGAAAACTTTCGGCATTGGCGTGCGGCACCGGCCAGGTCTGTATCAGAGAAAAAATTTCTTTTGCCGGATCAACCACCAGAATGAGCACGGCCACAGCCTTGTGGTTCTCGTCAAACACCGGCATCGCAACATTGAGATGGATAACCTCGCAGCCCTGGCAGTGATAAAAATCTCCGAATATCGGTTGTGAGGCCAACAAGGCCTCGGCTATCAGGGTTTTCACTTCAGGCTCAAGGGCAGTATTTCTATCCACCAGAGAAACCAGAATCCGGCCATCGGCACCGGCCAGAATCATATTATGATACCCTTGCAGCTCCTGAAACAATCGCATCCGCGAAGCCATATTTTTTAAGGCAGAGGGGTCTCCGGCGTTGAGCCACTCGAGCATCTGCGCCCGGATGTAACCCGAGGAATCCAGCCGGGCATCGGCTAGACGTTCCTGGCGCCAGGCGAGCAGTTGACTGGATTTCAGTCGAGCGATGGTTTCGAGTTGTTCATAGTGATGCTGTCGGTTCTCCCCTTGCCTGGTATTGATGACCCAATACACGCTCATCGCTACAAAAAGAAGCGTCATGGAGGCGAACAGACCTAGAAGCACTCGGCTCTGAGAAAATTTTCTATGGTGAGGATGGGTAGTGTTCATGGCGCGCTCCCTGGAACGAATGCATCGGCCTGAACCGCGAACTCGATCCCCCTTAGGCGGGCATGAGGTCTGGCGATACCGGCGCGCTGGTCGGTGCTCGCTTGAACCATCTGTTCGCATTTTTTGCGATAATTTTTTATTTCTTCAAACATTTCATTTCTTTATATCTTGAATTCTTACAGGCTGGGCCGCGCCTCTATTGCCGCCACTACCACATAACAGCACTCTCCCCGTCTTTTAAAAGCACAAGCGCAGCACCTCCGGGGCAATGAGCTGCAACGGCAGCACCTTATGCACGCCCCCGTGCTTGATCGCTTCCGCAGGCATGCCGAACACCACACAGCTGGCCTCATCCTGGGCAATAGTGATCGCCCCACCATCAAACATCTCTTCCATGCTCCGAGCCCCATCGTCTCCCATGCCTGTCATGATCACGCCCACCACATTTTTGCAGGCATAACGGGCCGCCGAACGAAACAGCACATCCGCCGAAGGGCGATGTCGCGAAACCAAGGGGCCATCTTTGACCTCAACGTAATAACGATCACCACTGCGTTTGAGCAAAGTATGTCGATTGCCGGGGGCAATCAGGACCCACCCAAGAACAATAGTATCGTTGTCCTGCGCCTCTTTGACGGTTATCGGATACGTACTGGTTGGGATTGGACGTACTCGGCATCACTTCGCAATTTGGAGCTATTGCCCAAAAAAATCGGAACAGTGCCATAAAACTCCTCAAATCCAGGAGCGTATGGTTCATCTGTCGATCGAGCGTTTAAGAAGACGCTGTTCGATTTTATTGATTTCACTAATCAGCTGCTCGCGACTGAACGGCTTTTCCACAAAGCCGTTACAGCCGTTATTAAACGCTTCGAGAACCAGACTGGTATCGGCATAGGCGGTCATCATTAATACAGGCAGGGTTTGATAACGCAGCCGAATTGCCAGCAGCAGATCCATGCCGTTGATTATAGGCATCAAGTAATCGGTGACGACCAGATCAATGCCGTGATTTTCACCTGAAAGGTAGTCCAGCGCCTGCTGGCCATTATTGAACCCGACAACGTTGAACCCTTTGCTCATCAACCCAATTTTGATGGATTCCAACATCATGACTTCATCATCAACAACAAGTATGTTCATGCTAACCCCTTGGTGAGAGCAAGGCTAATTCACAGTCTCAGGCCGAAGCTGGATTCGAACACAAGCAGAGAAGCCTAATTTTTACAAATGGTGACATAACAACCGTAAACCATGGTATCTTGGCAGGTTATCGTGCCCCCATGTCCGTCTCTGGCCACAATCAGGCCGTTAACCATTAAAGGCAAATGTTGTGCCACATGGGTCAGGCGAACAAAAAAGCGACTATCTATTTGATAATTTTATTTAAAACCTGGAATAAGAGGAGGCGGGGCGAGGGTAATCGTGAGGGTGCGAGGGCAATGAACGTGCCATTTTGGAATGGCATATTGAGAAATGATCAGTAAAATAAGAAGTTAGATAAAGTATGCCATTTTGGAACCATGCTCCTTTATGGCACACCTAAACGATGCCATACGACAGCAGCTTGCGTCGAAGGGTATTCAAACCGATTTCCAACAAGCGCGCGGTTTGCAGTTTGTTTTCGCCGGTATGGCGGTAGGCTCTAAGAATATGCTCCTTTTCCACTGCGGCGAGTGGGGCGACGGTGTCAAAGGACACCTGCGGCACCCTCGAGCGATGTTTCTTGGCTAACGCTACCATCACGTAGGAGGGCAAATGATGGATCGAAATCGATTTTCCTTTGGCCATGCTGACGGCATATTGCACAATTGATTTCAGTTCCCTGACATTTCCGGGGTAGTCATACGTCCCTAACATGGTCCAGGTCGACTCCTCAAGGTCCCTGCTGCCGTGGCCGTCATCACCATCTTTTAGAAATTCTTCGACCAAAACGGGGATATCTCCCCCCCGTTCTCGCAAAGGGGGTAAATCGATCCAGGCGCCGCACAGCCGGTAGAATAGATCTTTCCTGAATAGTCCTTGTTCCTGCAACTTGTCGAGTTCGGCGTTAGTCGCCGCAATGAAGCGAACATCCACCCCCAAGGGCCTGCTGATCCCCAGCTTGAAATATTCGCCCTCCTGGAGCACCCGGAGCAGTTTGCCCTGCAATTCGAGGGGAAGGCTGCCGATTTCGTCAAGAAACAGCGTCCCGCCTGAGGTTGTTTCGAGATATCCTTTGCGATCCTGAGTGGCCCCGGTAAATGCGCCCTTGGTATGCCCATAAAATTCCGCCTCGAACAGGGAGGTATTCATGGAGGACATGTTGACTGGAGTAAAAATCCGCCCCGCTCGGGAACTGGCCCGATGAATGGCCTGGGCCAAAAGTTCCTTCCCGGTACCGGTTTCTCCGGTAATCAGAATTGGTACCTTGTTGGCGGCATGGAGCTCCGCTTCCCTCATGATCTGGAACATCTTGTCCGACTGGGTGATTATAGATGTAAAGGCCTCAGGAAACACCAGATCCGGGACTTTTTTCTGTTTACCTATCCGCTGAATTTCCAGGAAATTTTTTCGTTCCAGAGCCTTGGAAATCACAATGAGCAGTTCTTCCATATTAAGGGGTTTGACCCGATAATCAAAAGCCCCCTTTTTAATGCAACTGACCGCCAGACTGGCCTCATCGGCGGCGGTTACCATAATGCATTCGGTTGCGGGGCTACAACTTCTGATCAAGTCCAACAATTCGATACCGGTCATCCCAGGCATAGTGATATCGATGATAGCAATATCCACCGGCTCGCCTTGCTGAAACAAGGTCGCTGCTTTGCGGGGATCACTTTCAGTTCGAATGTTTCGAAACCCACTGATGAGCAAACCACGTTCCAAGCTTTCCAGGAAGTCCTGCTCATCATCGATTAAAAAAATGCGGGATTGCATGTTTATTATCCTGTCTTCATAGGTTTAAGGGCGTTGATCGAGCCTTGAGCAGAACGAGGAAGACGCTCCCCTCACCAACCATACTTTTAACCTCGATGCGCCCCCCAAGTTCTTCCAGCAAGCGCTGGGTGATAGACAGACCCAGCCCGGTGCCTATGCCCGCGGCCTTGGTGGTGAAAAAGGGGTCGAAAATTTTCCGTTGGGTTTCGCTATCCATTCCGCACCCATTATCACTAACCTCTAGCGTCACTTCGCCATCGGGTTGATCAGGTGCGATTATCCGCAACCGCACCCACGAATCATCTTTGTCTAGTGCTTGAATAGCGTTGATCAGCAGGTTAACAACCACCTGCTCTATCGCCAAGGGGTCAGAGTAGAGGGCAGGCAGCCCTTCAGGAATATCGACCTCAAAGGTCTTGACGGTTTTCCGTATACGCCCCTGGCAAATATTTAAACCTTTTTCAACGACTTGCTTTAGATCAATCCGCCGGACTTCCCCATTTCCGCGCTCACGCACAAACTCCTTCAAGTTGCCGACAATCTGGTTGATCCGGACAGAACCATGCTCAATATTGTCTAACAATTTAAAGCAATCCTCCCGGAAGGCAGAATAAGGCCGATTGAAAACCTGCAAATCCGGATGCGCTACAACATATTCATCGACGATAGGGAGAAGAAATTCAAGGTATGATCGTAAAATAGGGGTGTTGAAAAAAATAAAATTATTAGGGTTGTTAATTTCATGTGCGATTCCGGCGATCAAAAGACCCAAGGTGACCAGTTTCTCGCTCTGGATGAGTTGCCGGTCCATCATTCTTGTTTGGGTGATGTCGTGGAGGCGGATAATGGTTGCCTCGGTCGCTTCCGACCCATCCTTTACCACGTCCACTACCACCTGCTCCAGCCTGTCGGAGTTCATTCCCCCTTTACGTTCATAGGACCCCGAATACCCTTGGAGGGTTGAAAAGGGCCGCTCACAGCCCTCACATGGAATCGACCTGCCCCTAAACCCTTCAAAACAATATTTGCCTATGACCTGATCGAAACTGTTTAGGCCATAGTAATGCATGGCAGCCTTATTCAGCTGTTTTATGAGGAGATCTGCGTCAAACATAATAAGCGGATCGGAAACACCGTCGAGGGCCATGGCCAGCGTAGCCTTACTGTTAAAGAGTTGCTCCTCCAACTCCTTGCGTCTGGTGATGTCGCTGATCACTACTAGGCATAAAGGCGAGCCGTCTTCTGCCTGGGCAGCGGTTCCCTTCAGATGCGCCCAGAAAAGTGCACCATCCGGCTTGACCAGCCGAAGATCACACTCCTGGAGATCGCCCGTTTCAAAGAGCTGTTTCCGATGCAAGTAGTAGGTGTCTTGGTCGTCCTTGAGAATGAAGCGGGAAAGCGGCTGCTTGACCAGCGCTTTGGGGGCCACGCCCAACAGGGTGGCGGCGGTTAGGTTGGCCTCCAGGATCAGCTCCTTTTCACTGACGGTACAGTAGCCCACCGGTGCCAGGTCATAAAGGTCGAAACAGCGTCCCCCCTCGGCTTCGACCTGGGCCTTGGCCGTACGCAGTTCCTCGTTCTGCATCTCCAGTTCGATCTGGTGCACCCGCAGTTCGTACAGCATCTGCTGGATTGCTTCAGGGGTTTGCGCGGCCAAGGAGATCGGCTCCATGTTTCGGGCTTTCTCCTCGGCCTTTTTGCGCCGCGTCGCCCCGTCAGTGGGCCTCTGCCAGGAGTTTTGCTGCTTGTCGCTCATGGTCTTCCTTCCTCTTAATTGCTTTCAGAAGGGGCTTCTGTTGGCGGGGGCGAGCCAGGTCAGGTCGCGCCAGACGGGAAGCAGAAAGGTTTCTTCTTGCTCTTGCAAGTCGGTCACCGTGATCTTGACGGAAAAGGTCTTGCTGCCTGGCTGGCACTCAGGCAACATGCTTGTCTTCATTCCCCTTGAGAGTGATCCAGCCGGTTTGGCTAGGTGTTTTTTCTCTTTTTCAAGCAAATTTCCCCAATGAAACGTGATTATGCGTTCATTTAGGATCAAATAAAATTCATCATGTTACCTTGGTTTCTTATGGCAAACAAGTAATTCTGCTGATCTGTCCCTCGTCTAGTGCTGGCACCTTTCGAGACGTACCTTGCGACAAAAGTGCAATGTTTTCTCCCACTGCTTCTGTCCTTCATGAGATGAGGTACCAGAGGTTGCCAGACTGAACCTAAACCCATTTGAAAGGTGGCTCAAACTTGAGGTGTCTACTGTATCTCTCTTGCTGGCGAACTGCTTCTTTGGTTGAATTTAAACAAACAACGACACTAAAATCCCATAGGATTTGGAACCGAATTTCCTATTTCCCGACAAGACCTTTCCTCTTTTGTTGCTGATAGTTTTAGAGCTGCTTCCCGTACCCGCATGATAGTTTGTCTGGTCGTCTTGAATTCTCGTGCGACTTTGGCGACATTATCACCAGCATCCAGCCTCTCTAAAACAACAACTTTTTGCTCTTCATTGAGAGATGGCCGTCTACCAAACCGTTTTCCAGCTGCCTTAGCCCTAATAATTCCCGATTGTGTTCGTTCAATCAGCAGATCCCTCTCGAATTCGGCTACAGATGCGATAACCTGCATCGTCATTTTTCCTGCCGGACTGGTAAGATCAACCCCGCCGAGTGCGAGGCAATGCACTCGTATGCCTGAACTTGCAAGTTGTTCGACGGTTGCCCGAACATCCATCGCATTACGCCCCAGTCTATCAAGCTTGGTTACGACAAGTACATCCCCCTTTTCCATCCGGTCAATGAGTTTAATAAAACCTGGCCGCTGATTTGCCGCCACCGATCCACTGATAATTTCTTCCACAAACCGGTGCTTCTCAATGGCGAATCCGGCCGTTTTGATTTCCATGCTCTGATTCTGGGTGTTTTGATCGGAAGTAGAAACCCGACAGTAGGCAAAAACACGTGACATGAGTCCAACCCCGTCCGAAATTTATGTACGAAACAAAGCTTGCATCCGAAATTAATTTACCTTACTTTCGTACACATGTAAACATGCATGTCCGAAACCGAACGTTTTCGGACAGGGGAAAAACAAGCGAAGGAATTTTAAGGACTACAAATCTTGCAAGGTGCGTACCCGGCAGCAACAGCCTGCTCGCGGGTTGCGAATTTTGCGGTGCAGTTTGAACAATCGTACTGGCGGCACCCGCTGGAATGAAATTTTTTACTGTTCACGTTACCGTGGAATACGGTAGCCACCTGTTTTTCGGGAGAAGAGGTTCTTTGCGGTTCGCCGTGCCGCCACTCCCAAGGTGGGATTGGGGTTGAGTCCTGCCAAAGCCCGACCTTGGCGGATTTTGCTGTAGCCTGAAGTCGGACCCACTCTCTACAGGTCGGTAGTTTGCAATACTGGTTATACACCCAGGCGTTGCCGGACTTGACCATGGCCTCGTTGACGCTGACTCCATCGGCGAACACAAGGGCAACGGTCCTGCCGTAGCGATCCCGGTCAATGGCCTGGACGGTCACTGCGTGGCCGGTGGTTGCCTGTTTGAGGGCGTCGCTCGCCACTTGGCCGAACGGCTGCGCTTTTTCGGGGGCATCGATACCGTATAACCTGATCTTGATTTCAACGCCGTTGATGACGGCCTTGATCGTGTCGCCATCGGTGACGCCCACGACCTTGGCAGGGACAGGATCAGCGGCGTTCACTGTCACCACGGAAGCGACAAGCATCATCACCGCGACAAGTAGGAGTTTCAAGCTCAAGCGTTTTTTCATTTCACCCCTCGCTATTTTGGTTCAGAGTGAAGTGGTCGTTTGCCTTAGAACAGGCTTCTTGCCGCATTTGTCACAAAGGAACACTGGTATTTGAAAAGGATCGTGGTCCCCATAAAATTCATGCCGCTGCCTTGGGGGGATAGAATTAAATTCAGCAATAGCGTTTTCAAGTTTCTCTTCGATATGCGCCAAGGTAAGGCCGAGTCTTACAGGTTTTATTTTCTCAATATTCATCAATATAAATTAATCAACAGCAAAGCAAATTGTGTCAATACGTTCCAATATATTGACTTATGGAATCTAATATGTCTTTCTTGACTTCTTTTCGCATCTTATCCATATCGATTTTTTGATCAGTTGAAATCATCCAGAGTGCAAGCTGTTTAGGTATTGAAAAATGCTCTGTTTTAGCGCCATCGGTTGAACATGCTACAACACTTGGATGAGTGGCATATAAATTTGTTTCACAAATCACAAAATCTTCAGTAATTTTTGTGATTAAATGTAGTTTTTTCTGGGATTCTGCATGTAACCCACCTGGAACGACGCGGTAATCAATATAATCTCTCTTTTTTTCTTCCAACATGGCTTCACATAGCCTTACACACTCATTGCATATATTTGGCCCTTTATCAGATGCTACAATAATTACCTCGACATCGTTTGCTTTTTTCCCACAAAAACTGCAAATTTGAAAGTTGTGGGAGTGTATATTTTTTTCGACATCTTTTTTTTTGCTCATAATTTCTCGCTATTTGGGTTCACCTGGTTCAAAAAAGAGGAACTTGAGTCAAGATAATTCAGAGTAATCTTGACTTTGAATGTTCGAAATGGTTGGCGCTGCAAGGCATCCGCTCGATTGATGGGTTAGGCGTACTTTTCGGCCAAACGCTTCCATGCGGGGCCATCGGTAACTTTGGACTGCTTTACCTTGAGATTAGAGAAATCCGGGATCGACAAAATTGATTTCTCCACGGCTTTTACGAGACTTGGGTGAAGCCAAGGGTTGATGACGATGCGATCTATTGCTTCACGAGAGAACTTGAAGTTCTTTGTCAGGGCCTTCTCGGTCGAAGATGTCCAGAGTAGGCGGAACTCCTCTTCTTGCGCATAAGCTAAATCCTCCACTAGAGCTGCCTTTTGCGTCATCTTGTAGTGATGGTAGTCGTGGATTTTTAGTTCACAGCGACAATTTTTGATTTGTCATAGCGGATTAAACAACGGTCACGTTAGACAAAAAAACCGATACAAGATCGAGCTTTTTGTTTTTTTCCTGAAAAAAAATGAGAGGTATTGCTTAGAGTTGGTTTTAATTCTGCGCCTGTTTTACGAGGAGCGGAAAAAACGGCTTCTTTTCGGCGAGTTGCGATGAATTGCAATCGGAAGCCAACGTAGGTGTGCAGCTCAGATTTTCCCCGTGAATCAGAACAAGTCCTATCCGGTTAGAGCTGCCTTTTGCGTCATCTTGTAGTGGTTAGACAAAAAAACCGATACAAGGACGATTTAGGGGTCGAGGCACCGCCTGTCTCGTGTCTTTAAAAGGTCATTCCCTCGAAGCGTATTTCGGGATGCCAGTTTAGATCTCATTCGTCAAAGCGAAGAGATGTACCTTTTTTCAAAGAAAAGCTCTGCGGAAAGCAGGGTTTATGCTGTTCTGATTATAGAAAAAAAGTGGAATTGTGAAATACACGATAATTTTCTTTTCAAAAAAAGAAAAGTTTTTTTTCTTTTCAAGAAAAGAAGGCAAAAGTTTCCTCGTATAAAATAAAAAAAGCGTCCATTTCTGGGCGCCTTTTCAATGTCCGAATTTGTCCGAACTCAACTTTCCACCCACATGCTGCAACTGCTTGTTTTTATTGGCTGGGGGACGAGGATTCGAACCTCGATAAGCGGAGTCAGAGTCCGCTGTCTTGCCGTTAGACCATCCCCCAGCAGGTGGAAAGTTGCGGTGAAAATAGATGGATTTGCCCTGGTTGTCAAGGGAAAACCAAACCGTACAAGGGATTGGACCTTCCAAGCGTTCTCCGGAATCTAGCCAGCCTATCAGGAGATGATCAGTCCGGCATAACCGACCACCTGGCTGGTGTCACCGCTGGCCTCGCCGGAATCGGTATAGCGGACGAGCTGCACCTTGGCAGCTCCCAACTCCAGAGCGGTCAGCAGGGCAATGGTGGTCGGGATGACACCGCACATCGAGATCCGCTGCCCGACCACGGTGGCGTACAGCCCCTGGGGATCCAAGGCCAGGATGCGCTCAATCGCCAGTTTGTCTTTCTGCGCCGCCTGCTGCCGAGACTCGTAATGGCTCATGTCGGTCGACGCCACCATCAGCACCGGCTGTTCATAATTTCGGATAGCAGTTGCCAGATCCTGAGCCACTTTACGGCACTGGGAAAAAGAAATCTGGGAGACGACCAAGGGAACAATCCGCAGGTCCGGCTGCACCTGCTGGAGAAATGGCACCTGCACCTCAAGCGAGTGCTCCAGGAGATGGGCCTCTTCATCTTCGACAATAATGGTAGAGCCACGGATGATGTCCGCCGCCAGTTGCCGATCCACCGGCACAGTGCCCAGCGGCATTTGCCAATCTTCGGTTCCAAGGGCAACAGCTTCGCCCCGGCCGTGGTGGTTGGGCCCCATGATCAGTACGGTTTCGGGCACCCGGACCCGGCTGATGGTATTGCCCGCGGTGGCACCGGAATAGACATATCCCGCATGGGGCATGACCACCGCCAGCGCCGAGACCTTGTCCGCCTCGGCCACCGACGGGACGAGCATGTCCATGGCGGACTGCAGGTGTTCAGGGTCTCCAGGATAAAAACGACCAGCGACCGACGGCATTCTTGTCATAATGTCCTCTCTTGTTCGCGCCTGTTCGCTTGCGTCCGTTCATCATCGGCGCAGCGCTATTTTTTCACTTCCCAGGTGGTGCCTTCCGGGCTGTCCTTGAGCACGATACGATAACCGAGCAAATAATCACGGACCTCGTCGGAGGCCGCCCAATCCTTGGCCGCCCTGGCCTGATTGCGCTTTTCGATCAGTTGGGTGATCTCCTCTTCGCCCAGCTCGATGCCTGCAAAAATCTTCGCCTTCTGGCCAGCGACCGCTGCGACCGGATCTTGCTGGAGAATCCCCAGCACCCCGGCCAGCGTGCGGAAAGTGACGGCCGCTGACCGCAACAGCGCCAGATCGTCGGCAGCAGGTTGCTCAGGTAGCCCCCGCAGAATCTTATTGAACACTTTCACGGTATCAAACAAATGCCCCAGGGCCTGGGCCGTGTTAAAATCGTTGTCCATGGCCTCGTGAAACCGGGCGACCAGGGATTCCAGCCCTTGACGGTCCTGATCGTTGACACTGGAAGCCCCGACGGTTCCCTCGGCGGGCAGTCCCGCCACCTGGGCCAGACACGCATACATCCGCTCCAATCCTGACTGAGCGTCCTGGAGCGCGGTCTCGGTGAAATCCAGCGGGTTGCGGTATTGGGTGGAGAAAATGAACAAACGCAGGGTTTCAGGCGCGTACTGCTTGAGTACGTCCCGGATGGTCAAAAAATTCCCCAGCGATTTCGACATTTTCTCGTCTTTGATCGTCACAAAACCATGGTGCATCCACAAGTTAGCAAAGGATTTGCCCGTGGCTCCGCAGCTTTGGGCGATCTCATTTTCATGGTGAGGGAAAACCAGATCCTTGCCGCCGCCATGGATATCGAAGGTTTCTCCCAGATACTTGCGGCTCATAGCCGAGCACTCAATATGCCAACCCGGCCGCCCATCGCCCCAGGGGCTGGCCCATTTCGGCTCGCCGGGTTTCGCGCCTTTCCAGAGCACAAAATCCATGGGGTGCTCCTTCTTGTCGTTGACCTCGACCCGAGCACCTGCCTGCATATCCTCCAATCCCCGGCCCGAGAGTTGCCCGTAACCGGCGAACCGTTCCACCCGAAAATAAACGTCGCCATTGGACGGGTAGGCCATATTCTTAACGATCAGCTCTTCAATCAACGCTATCATTTCGCCGACGTGTTCGGTAGCCTTGGGTTCAAGATCGGGCCGCAGAGTGCCAAGCGCATCCATGTCGGTATAGAATTCGTTAATAAACCGCAGGGCCAGGCTGGCGGCGTCAATCCCCTGCTCGTTGGCCCGGTTGATGATCTTATCATCGATATCAGTGAAATTTCGAACAAAGGTAACCTTCAAGCCACAGTGGCGCAGATAACGAACCACCATGTCAAACACCAAAGCAGAGCGGGCGTGCCCAATATGGCAGTAATCGTAGGAGGTGATCCCGCATACGTAAAGCTTGACATGTCCGGCTTCGATAGGGTCGAGCGGTTCCTTCTTGCGGCTCAAGGTGTTGTATATTTTAATCGACATCTGCTATTCCGAATTATTTGAGCAAGGTGGATGAATTTATAAGTTGTTTGCATACTGTAAATACTACCGCGACAGAACTCAACACGTTATTGCGCATCCTGGCGGTATTGTGCCGCCACCATGGGCAGCAACAGCAGACCGGGAAGGGCGACCACCGTGCAGACGAAAAAAAAGACCGCCCAACCCATGGACTCAACCATCCAGCCGGTGGGAGCAGCGGCCAGCACCCTGGGAATGCCCATACAACTGGAAAGCAGAGCATATTGGGTGGCTGTGAATTTTTTGTTAGTGAGCGAGGCCATATAGGCCACATAGGCAGCTGTCCCCATGCCGCCGCTGAGGTTTTCAAAGGCGATCACCGCCGCCAAACCGGAGAGCGAAGGCCCCAGCAGGGCCAGCAGGGAAAAACCAAGGGTGGAAACTGCCTGCAGGAAGCCGAAGCACCAAAGACTACGGATAATACCAATGCGCAGCAGGATGATTCCGCCCAGTAAACCACCCGCCAGGGTCGCCCAGAACCCAAACATTTTGGCCACAGCCCCAATCTGGGTCTTACTGAATCCCAGAGATAGATAGAAGGGTGTGGTCATCGTTGAGGCCATCTGGTCGCCGATCTTGTAGAGAAGGATAAACAGCAACAGCAAAAGCGCCCGGTCGCGGGTGAAATAATCGACAAAAGGATGCAGGACCGCTTCCCGGAAATTCTGCGGCGTCCCCCTGGTAAGTTCGGGTTCGGGGCAGATCAGCGTGGTGGCCACCCCGACCAGGAGCGAAGCCGCCATCAGCAGATAGACCCAGGCAAAGGAATAATGATCGGCAAGGATCAGACCGCCGCTGCCGGACAGCAACATCCCCACCCGGTACCCGTTGACATAGAGGGAACTGCCCAGCCCCAATTGATTGTCGTGGAGATCTTCCCGCCGATAAGCATCGACGACAATATCCTGGGAAGCAGAAAAAAAGGTGACGAAAAAGGCGGCCAGGGCCACCAGCCAGGGAGTGTGCCCCGGATCGGTCAGCCCCAGGCAGATCAGGGCCAGGATCAGCACCAGCTGCATCGCCAGCAACCAGCCCCGCCGTCGCCCGAAAAGTGGCAGGGTAAACCGGTCAAAGACCGGGGCCCAAAGAAACTTAAGGGTGTAGGGCAACCCCACCAGGGAAAACAACCCGATGGTCGAGAGATCGACCCCCTGCTCGGTCATCCAGGCCTGAAGCACCGAGGAGGTCAGCAGCAGCGGCACCCCGCAAGTAAACCCCATGAGAAAGGCCACCAGCATTCGCGGCGAGAAGAGTTGATGGTACAAACGAGCATTCATTGCGGGTCCAGTGCGAGGAAAATGGTGCAAACAAAAGCCTTCTTCTACCATAATCGGTTAAATTGCCAAGCAAAATTAACCAGGTAGTCACTCCGGCGACCGGGAAAAACCAGAGGAGCCTTGGTGAAAAAAGAAGGTTTACTTCGGGGCAAACGGCTGGTAAAGCGGATCGCCGATCAGCACCATCTGCCAGGAAAGATATGGCAGGCTGACCAGATAGCTTTCAGCGAGACTGAGATACCCCTCGGTCAGGGCGTGGAAAAACGTATCCGGCAGAGGGAAGGCCTGCACATAGGGTTCATACACCGGGCCGACGGTGGCCGCCACCCCTTCTTCCAGCATGCGTTTACACCAGACCTGCGAACCCGGCTGTTTCAAGGTGGCGCATTCACCACTGGCAATGTGATAGCCGATAGCCCCCCGAACCCAAGAAAAGGCATCGACATAGCGTCCCAGGCTATACCAGCCGCAATAGAGTGCTGCCTGCGGAGCTTCTCCGGGCTGGAAAAGCTCACTGCGGGCATCAAGCCGCACCTCCTCCATCCGACCGCTCTTGCGCACCCCTTCCGCCGCCGCATGCAGGGCTGCATCATAGAGGGCGTAGCCGCTCAGCTCCTGTTTGTCGGGCTTGGGCCAGCGGGCATCGAAATAGGCGCGGCCCCGCAACCCTGTCTTTTCGACCAAAAGGGCGTCATCAACCAGCCGCCGCACGGTTGCCGGATTAGGCCCGTCCAGACGGCTCACCATGAGCACCGCATCCCGCGTCAGCAGGGTTTTTTGATCATGAAACCCAAGGAAATAGGGATTGGCCAACCAGCCTTCCAACGGGTAGTCGCCAGCCAGGACCAAAGCGAGCTCACTGTCGACAGCTGCCCGGGAGTCCATCTTTTCTCTTTGGGCGACCTGCTGTTCGATTTGCTTTTTTTCGGCCAGAATCGAGCCCAGCCGTTGCTCCTCCGCTCCCTTCTGCTCGGTTTTCAAGGCCTGCAGTCTTTTCTGAAGCAGGACGAGCGGCTGGTCCTCGCCGGGATCGAGCGGACGGATCGCCAGGGGCACGCCGTACATAACCACCAGGCAGCGAATCCGTCTGGTTTTCCCGATTCTGGCGAGCCCCTCCTGGACCGGTTTGCGGATCTCTTTTTGATAGTCGGTCCGGGAACAATGCTCGTTCCAGGTCGTGCTGATCCGCACGAGGTTATCCAAAGGTATATGCCGCTTTCGCAGATAGTACTCAGCCAACTCCAGGCTGTCGGCGGCGCGCACATTGGCAATCACCGCCACCTCCTCCGGATCAAGCGCCCAGACCGCCGTCGCTTGGCCCAGCAGTCCGAGAAAGACGAGCAAGAGTTTGATCATTTTTTGACAGGTGCAAGACGTCATGATACCGTGCCGGGCGGAAGGAATAAGAAGGTTACACCAAAGATAAACTATAGGAGATAGGCAAGGTGATTGACAAGGAGAATGCAAGGGTGATCGCCGACTTCCAACAGAGGCTGCTCGACTGGTTCGACGCCCACCAGCGCCCCCTGCCCTGGCGCCGGACCTACAACCCGTATCACGTCTGGATCTCGGAAATCATGGGACAACAGACGCAGATTGAGCGGGTCGCTGTCTATTTTGAGCGATGGATCGCCCTCTTTCCCGATGTGGTTGCCGTGGCCGCAGCTTCGGAACAGGATATTCTCAAGGCTTGGGAAGGACTAGGCTATTACAGCCGCGCCCGCAACCTCCAGCGTGCCGCCCGGCAGCTCCTTGAAACCAGGAACGCCATTCCCGCCGACCACCAACAACTGCTTGCCCTTCCCGGAATCGGCCCCTACACAGCCGCCGCCATTTTGTCGATCGCCTTCAACCTGCCCTACCCTCTGCTCGATGCCAATGTGGAACGGCTTTTTGCCCGACTGGCCGACATCGACGGCCCAATCAAACAGGGTTCCACCCAAAAACGATTGGCAACCATGGCGAAGGCCCTGCTCCACCAAGGAAATCCGCGTAATTTCAATCAGGCGCTCATGGAGTTGGGAGCGCTGGTCTGCACTCCCAAAAAACCGGACTGCGCCATCTGTCCGATCCAGGGTTACTGCCAGGCCCTGCAAGCGGACACGGTGGATATCCGTCCCTTGCCCGCCGCCCGACAGCAACGCGTCGATATTGTCATGGCCTGCGGTATCATCCGCCAAGAGTCCCTGTATTTTATCCAACAGCGCCTACCCGATGACATCTGGGGGGGCTTGTGGGAATTTCCCGGTGGCCGCCTCAAGGAAGAGGAGACCCCGATCCAGGCCGCAGCCAGGGAAGTCGCAGAAGAAACCGGCTGGCAGGTCATTGAACTCACCCCGTTTACCACGGTGACGCATTATTACACCCGCTACCGGGTCACCCTCCACGGTTTCCTCTGTCATCTCCCCACCCCGTTGACCGAACCGAAGCTGACCGCCGCGACCCGTTCCGCCTGGGTTTCCCTATCGCGCCTATCGGATTTCCCTTTTCCTTCCGGCCATCGCCAGCTGGTGGCCGCCCTGCAGCAGCAGGCTTTTTCCGGAAATGAGTAATTTATCATTACCCTTTTAGATTTATAAATTTAGTGTAATCAAGATACTACTTGATTTAAATTACGAATTAACGGAAAAAAATTGTTTTCCAGGCAACAGGATGTTACATTATAAACGGTTATAGTGTTTACTTGCGAACTCAACCGGACCAACACCACGACGTGCCGCTTAACGATCTGACATTATCGAACATCCAGGATGAAGTTCACCGCCTGAGCACCAACTGGCAAACGCTGCTTGATGCCATGCCGGAGATGGTCTTTCTGATCAGGGATGACTTCGAAATTGAATATATGAATCGCAGCGCCAAGGCCTGTTTTGGTTTCCCCTGTTCGCCGCTTGTGACCGACAGCATGAAGGAAATCGGCCGCACCTGCCAGGAAAACCTGGCTCAAGCGGAGGTGTTACCCGGCAGCAACAGAGTAATCGAAACCCAAATCGGCGCCACAACCGTGGAATATTCATCCGTCCCTTTTGTCGGCTATACCGGTGAAAAACTGATCATGCTGGTGATGCGCGATATCTCCCAACGCAAAACGTTTGAACGGGAACTGCTTCAGTTCAACACCAACATCGAGACTATTCTCCAACAGAAAATCAGCAAATTACAGGCTAGCGAGGAGATGCGGCAACGACTCTCCCGCCAGGTCAACAGCTTAAAAAGCCAACTGGGACATCACCACCAGGCTGACAAGATGGTGGGCAAAAGCCGCAAGATGCGCGAGTTGCGGGAAATGATCCACCAGGTGTCTGGGTCCGACGCCACCATTCTAATCACCGGCGAATCCGGAACCGGCAAGGAACTGGTGGCCAACCTGGTCAAGGCAACCAGCGCCAGGGACGACAAACCCTTTCTCAAAATCAATTGTAACGCCATCAACGACTCCATCCTCGAAGCCGACCTCTTTGGCTACGAAAAAGGGGCCTTTACCGGTGCCACCGCCCGTAAGGTCGGAAAATTCGAGGTCGTCAACGACGGTACCATCTTCCTCGACGAGATCGGTGACATCAGCCCGAGAATGCAGGTAAACCTGCTGCGGGTGCTGCAAAACGGTGAGATTCTTCGGGTCGGCGGCACCGAACCGGTCAAGATCGATGTCCGGGTGATCGCGGCCACCAATGTCGATCTGGCGCAAGCAGTCAAAGAAAAGAAATTTCGCCTCGACCTCTATTACCGCCTCAACATCATCAACATCGAAATGCCGCCACTGCGCGACCGCAAGGAAGATATTGTCGAACTGGTCTCCTATTTTGTCAATCACTACCGGGAGGCCTTCAAAAAAGAGATCGACTTTGTGCCGAAATCGATCATCAACCGTTTACTGACCCACGACTGGCCCGGCAATGTGCGCGAACTCGAAAACCTCATCCAGCGCGCCGTGCTCATGGCCAAAGGCAAAATGATCACTGATAACGATCTGATGTTCGATCAGGATCCGCGGATGGAGCAACAGAAAACCGACAGTTATAACATCGACGAAAAACTTGGCCTCCTGCCGCTCAAGTCGATTGTGGCGGAATTCGAAGCCGCCATTATTGACCGGGCTTTGCATAAATACAGCGGTAATGTTTCCACCGCCGCCAATCACCTCAAACTTGGCAAGACTGCGCTCTACGACAAAATGAAACAGCACGACATTTCGGCCAAGCATATTAAAAAAGGTTCCTGAAACCGCGAATACTCTTGCGCGACGCCCTCCGCCCCCCCTCCCCCTTTGAGTACCTGACCCAATTCCCCGCACGACCTCTCTTGAGACCTTTTTGCATGACCCTTGCGACCGGACATTTTTCAACTGCTCCCAATCACGGACTTCTCCCGACCAAGACATGACCACAAGAGGTTAGTATAGAAACAGTGGCAAGGTAGAGACTGTGAGCGTTGCAGCAATTCGGACCAGTAACAATCCGGTTGTGTCAAGCAAAGAAAAAGTGAGAATTACAACAGCAGAAATTCTTTAAACTGGCCACGCATGCAATGGTTGGAAGCCATGGCCGAGGAGTAGGCGCCGGCATTGATCAATGCCAGATGACGGTGTTCGGTGAGATCTGGCAGCCAGGCCTGTTCATACCACACATCCAGGGCCTCATTGATATTACCAACCACACTCACCAAAGAGCACGGGGCATCGTCGCAACGCAAGGGCACGGGTTGAAAGGGCAGGCTGTAATAAGCGGGTTCAGGTGCGAGGTTAAAGCCCCCATCCACACCGACAAAAAGCGTGTTTCGTTTGCGTTCGACAAAGGTCTTGCCCAGCAGCAGCAGTCCGGCATCTTTAACCAGAAAATCTCCCGGCTCGATCTCCACATGAAGATTTCGGGCGCCGAATTGTCGCTGCAGCACCGCTGCCCACTGGTCAAGGGCCAGGAGTTGATCCTCGGCCACATGGGGAGCGCCAAGGCCACCGCCGATATTGACCCGCTCGACCTGTCCAGCTCGATCCACGAACCAGAAACAATGGGCGATAATCCGTTCGAGTTGTGGCAACTGCGGCGTCAGGTAGCCGCAACCGGTATGAAAATGGATTTTACTGACCGTCAGGCCATAGGACTTGGCAACCTCAAGGGCTTCATCGAATTGCTCCTGATAAATACCGAATTTGGTTGTAACTTCGCCAGAATACAGGAGCTTATCATTAGCGGCCCGGCCGATACCCATGGCCGGATTGACCCGAATGCCTATTTTGGTCTTCGGTTTAAGCTTACCCCAGCAATGGATGGCATGGAGACTGTCGCAATCCATAAAAATGCCGTCATACCGAGCCAGCATCGCCAGATCCTGTTCGGATAGGCTGGAGGCGGTAAAGGAAATTTCGGACGGGGTGAATCCGCAACTGACCGCATGCTCAACCTCTCCGGGTGAACAGGCATCGATGCCGCACAGACCGGTCTGCTTGAGAAAAGTCAGCAGCGGTGCGAACCGGTTGGCCTTCATGGCGTAATGAAGCGAATATTTGCCCGCCAGATTATTGGCGGTCAGGGCCGAGTGCAGCCGGTTGAGGTTTTCCTTGACCCGGGCTGCGGAATACACAAAGGAGGGGCTGCCGAATTGATCCGCCAGGCCTTGCACCAGGCGTCCGGCAAAAAAGAGGTGCTCTCGCTGGTAGCAGAGATCGGCTCTCTGCCACCAGCGATAGTACGCTTGCTGATTCAACGCAGGCCCTGGTTACTATTCAACAGTTCCGGCACAATGACTTCAGCGCTTAACATTTCCTTCCGACCGGTGACCCAACCACGACAACTTGCCGCCCCGCAGGAGCAAGGAAACTGTTTGAAGAGCACATCCTCGGTCTCGGCGTAATCCATATAGAGAAAACTCTCTGCAGGAATATCCCTCAAGGCCGTGACGGTCAAATCAATCATATTCAGCGAGATGTTAGGCGCACAGGAATGAAGAAAATACCCTGAAAAATAGGGGTCGAAGAGATGGGTTTCCGGAGTCAGCTGCAGGGTGTGCTGACGAATTTCATTGACGACATGCCCCGCCATCCTGGCGATAACTTCGCCCTTTTTAAAGGCTCGGTAGGAAATCACTCCTCTACCGGCCAACTCATCCTTAAAAACTACCGCAAAATCAGAATGTTTTGGAAAAAGAGGATCTTTTCCAAACTGGTCCGGATAAAGCATTTACTTGTTCTCCTGGGAACGATTAAAAAGCATCCCCATCCTTGAAGGGGCAAAGGACAGGAAGAATAATAATATTATTTAAGGAGCGCTCTATACAGCTAATATGTTTTACTGACAAGCATTATTAACCATGGTTTTTCAAAAAATTTCAGCAAGCAATACCGTTTGCTATTCCCTGTAACTTCAAAAAGATAACTGCCCATCCAAGACCTTGGCGTCGTGATAACGGCATCTCTCCCCATGCCCTTTGCCTCGAGGCTTGACCATGCCCCCCTTTTCTATACTTGGCCCCCTCGCCCGGCCTAAAAAAGCCCTGGGCCAGTGCATCTCCACCCAAGCCTGGAACCATCGGTTCCTGTCGGCAAGAATCCATGGGCTGCAGGGTAATCAACCCGTCAGGTTGCGAATTTTTTACGATTTTATATATCTTATTCTGCTGATTGCAATCTTTATCAAAGCTTGGGTGAAAAAATATCTGAATCGCTGTTCTGCCGCCCTTTCGCATCGAAGTCGGGCCCCAAAATAGGGGTTTATGAAAAAATACAAATAATGCTTTCCTTCTCCCGAATAATCCGTTTAGCATAGGCCTACATGACGGTTGATCTTTCTCCTTTTCACTCTGCAAAACTGAGGTGTTTCATGTCAAACTGGTTTATTGCCATCGATGGAAAATCCTATGGTCCCTTCACCACCCAACAGGTGCTCAGCGGTCTGGCTTCAGGACAATACAACGAGGCTACCATGGTCTGGCGCGACGGCTTTGCCGACTGGCAACCCGCCGGTCGGATACAAGAATTACAAGCAGGTTCAGCGGCCCAGACACCACCTCCCTTCTCAGGCCAACAATCCCATGAAATCGACTACACCATCTTCGGCAACGAGATGCAGTTTGTCGAAATAGAACTCGACCCGCAGGAAAGCGTCATCTCCGAAGCCGGCGCCATGATGTACATGCACGATCAAATCGCGATGGAAACGGTGTTCGGTGACGGTTCCGTTGGTTCGCAGTCCGGAACCTTCTTCGACAAGATGCTGGGAGCCGGAAAACGGTTGATCACCGGCGAGGGGTTGTTCACCACCATTTTCACCTACACCGGCAACGGCAAGGGCAAGGTTGCCTTCGCCGCCCCTTATCCGGGCAAGATCATTCCGCTGGACCTCTCCAAATACAACGGTCGGATTATATGCCAGAAAGACGCCTTCCTCTGCGCGGCGAAGGGAGTTTCGGTGGGGATTGCTTTTCAGAAAAAAATTGGAGTGGCCCTCTTTGGCGGCGAGGGGTTCATCATGCAGCAACTGGACGGCGATGGCCAGATTTTCGTCCACGCCGGCGGCACCATTGTTGAAAAGGAACTGGCCGCCGGCGAATTGCTCCGGGTCGACACCGGCTGCATGGTGGCGCTGACCGGTACGGTTGCCTATGACATTGAATTTGTCGGCAATGTCAAGTCCGCGATCTTTGGCGGCGAAGGATTCTTCTTTGCCAATCTGCGCGGTCCGGGCCATGTCTGGCTGCAGTCCTTACCTTTTTCCCGCCTGGCCGGACGCATATGGGAAGCGGCACCCCAAACCGGGGGCGGCGGGCAAGACGAGGGTTCAATGCTCGGCGGGATCGCCGACCTGCTCAAACGCTAAATCCGCTCAATTTGATGCACGAACGACACTCATGGGAAAAGTGCCGTTCATGCATCGTTTACCGGTCAGCGTTGCTCTTCGATAAATACCTGTATCTCTTTGCTTAAACTAAGTTGCCGAGCCAATTTGTCCAGCCAGGCCCGTTCCGCCTCGGTGTCAATCTCGACAGAGGCGACCGCCAGCATGTACATGGTTTTGGCCACCGAGGGATTATTGATGCCGGCGGTCAAGGCTTCGACGCTTTTGGGCTGATGAAGCTCGTCGAGTAGAAACATTTTCTCTTCCTGACTCAACTCAACCCCCCGCAGCTTGTCCAGCACCGCCCGTTCTTCCGCCTGATCCATGACGCCATCGGCATGGGCGGCGGCCACCATCACCTGGATAAGGCGAACCGCCAGTTCCGCCCCAATGGGAGCGTTGGCAGCGTTGCTGTTTGCCGGCGGCGCCATGACCGGTGAGGTTGCCGCCACAGGAACCGTGCCGGGCATGGGCGGTGGCGGAGGCGGGGCCTGAAACCCGCCGGGGGGAGGCGGGGGCGCTCCGGTCGCGAACGGATTAGCCCCTGGGGCTGGAGGCGCCTGCGCCACGCCCTGGGGCTGATTTTGTTGCCCTTGCTGCTTGAGGATCTCAAAGGCGCCAACCCCCAAGCCGATTATGGTCATCAGTCCGGAGCCGGAGGCGAACCCACCCAACAGCGACGTTTTACCGCCATGGGATCCACTTCCTTTGCCCATGACTTCGCCGACGATCTTGCCTAACAATTTTTCAGCATCAAACATAGCCTTACCCAACTTTTTGGTTTATCTGTTGGCATCGCGCCCTTCCTGCCAGCCCAACGCCACCCGGTCGCCAATGACAATTATCCGCCGAGGAGATGCCAACCAAAAATAATAGCGAGATAACCGTATAAAAACAGCATTGCCCCTTGTGTCACGCTAACACAGTATCTTATATTATAGACAAATCTTCTCCTTGTTCGGTTTGAGGCCATGCTTTCTAACGCGACTACCACAACTACACCCTTTATTGCTGCCTATGACCGGAGCGGCAGCAGTTCGTTACGGTTCCGCGCCGAGGCGACCCAACAGATTGCGACCACTTCGGAACAAGGTAGCACAACTCAGGAAAATTACAAAGATCAAGTCACACTCTCCGGAAGTGGTGTCGAAAAATCACGCCAAGACAAAGAGTCCAATAGTCAAACCAATGCCTCGGCCACCCCCGACGATGCCGACCAGCAAAAGAACACCGCCGGGCAGGAGACAACCGGCGGCCAGTCATTGACCCCTGAAGAGCAGAAGATGGTAGCGGAACTGCAACAACGCGACCGGGAGGTCAAAATCCACGAGCAGGCTCACCTGGCCAATGCCGGCCAGTACGCCCGGGGCGGCGCGACCTATTCCTATCAGCAAGGTCCGGATGGACGTCGATATGCCATTGGCGGCGAGGTACCGATCGACATAAGCCCTGAAAAAACCCCAGAGCAGACCATTCAAAAAATGCAGACTGTCAAACGAGCCGCCATGGCGCCGGCAGAACCTTCATCTGCCGACCGTAGCATTGCCGCTGCAGCTGCCGCCCTTGAGGCTCAAGCACGCCAGGAAATTCAGGCCCAACAGCGAAACGCCGCCGCAGAACCATCGGGGGCAGGCAACCAACCACCGGATGACAGCGTTCCATCCCGGCAAAACCAAACGACTGCCAGTAATGCTGCTCGTCGCACCCAAACTCTGGATACGGTTGCCTGAACGCTTCCCTGCTTCTACCTCGCTCACTTCTCCCCATGCACAGAGGACCAACGATGCCGCAACACCACTATCTCGAAACTCTTTTTTCCTTTATCAACCAATCCCCTACCCCCTTTCATGTAGTGGCCAACAGTGCGACCATGCTTGCTGCCCAGGGATTTCGACGTCTGCACGAATCCGACTCCTGGCACCAAGTGGCTCCGGGCTCTTATTACGTGATTCGCAACGATTCCAGCCTGATCGCCTTTACCCTGACCACCAGCCCGCATGCCGGCTTGCATCTCCGCATGGCAGGCGCGCACACCGACAGTCCCGGCCTCAAGATCAAGCCCAATCCGCTGCAAATCCGCCACACCTGTATGCAATTAGGGATCGAGGTCTACGGCGGCGCCCTCCTCGCGCCCTGGTTTGACCGAAACCTTTCCATTGCCGGAAGAGTGGCTTGGAGCCAAAAGGGCGGCCCCCTGCAATGCAGCCTGATCGACTTCCAGCGACCGGTCGCCACCATCCCCAGCCTGGCCATTCATCTGGATCGAGAGGTTAACGCCAAGCGCACCATTGACAAGCAAACCGATCTCGTGCCGCTGATCATGCAAACCTCTGAGGCCAGCCCCCCTGATTTCAAATCCCTGCTCAACGCCCAGTTGCTTAGCCAACATCCGAACGCAACCGACGCGGAGATCATGGAGTACGACCTGTTTCTCTACGACACCCAACCGCTTTCCCGGGTAGGGCTCAACGATGAATTCATTACCGGTTCGCGGCTGGACAATCTCCTTTCCTGCCACGCCCTGCTCGAGGCCCTGACCCAAACCGATAACCGCCGGGACTGCCTCATTGTGCTCAATGACCACGAGGAGGTGGGCAGCGTCTCCACCGCCGGGGCGCAGGGGCCTTTTCTCAAAAATATTCTGGAACGGCTCCTGCCCAATCCGGAACACCGCCAACAGGTCCTTGCCCATTCGCTATTCGTTTCCGTGGATAACGCCCATGCGGTTCATCCCAATTTTAGCGCCAAGCACGACCCGGACCACCTGCCCCTGCTCAACCATGGGCCGGTTATCAAACTGAACGCCAACCAACGCTACGCCACCAACGCACTGACCGCAGGCTTGTTTCGTTTGATCTGCCGGAAAGCCGGCGTTCCCTGTCAGCAATTCGTGATGCGAAACGACCTGGCCTGCGGCTCCACCATCGGCCCTCTGACCGCGGCGGAACTCGGCGTGGCTACCGTGGATATCGGTATCCCGCAATTGGGCATGCACTCGATCCGGGAAACCGCCGGGCATCTTGATCCCTGGTACCTGGTGCAGGCCATGACCACCTTTTTCGCTGAACCGGACGCCGCCCTTGGTTGTCCGACAATCGCCTAGTAAAAACTCTCCTGCTCTCACCTTCGAGCCCGGGATCACAAACCGGGCTCACCTTCCGGACTCCGATCCTCCCAACGCTTGCAAGCATTCCCCGCCATGTTCCATTGCCGTCGCCAACACCAGCCACTGACTCCTGGCAGCACCAGAACCTCCCAAGCGTTCATGCGTTGCAAGCCAGGCCGTAAATTCATTTAAAATAACTTATAATAGATAAAGTTAATTTTAAATTTATTTTGATTGCCTGTTATCGCGCTCTACGGTATTTATTTAATAATGCGGATGCAACATGATGGCGTAAAAGAAGGGATGATGGTGCCACAACGGGCCCCCACCCGATTTCCTCATCGGACTGCTCCCCCCAGACAGCCGAGCCACAGGGACAAGCCCCTCAAAACCCGCCGCAACCTTTTGCATTGCAACAACCATACAGAGGCCGAAAAAACAGCCCCACTCCGAGCCAATCCGTCCAAGAAACCAGGTTATTCTTTCCCGAAAATCAAGCGTGACATTCCAGAAAGAGGTTCCCATGTCCATAGGCGCAGAAAAAATCAAGGTCCTCCACATCCTCTCCGAGAATCTCAAAAATCCCCAGCCCCAATTGGTTCGATCCACCGACATCGCCAACCAGTTAAAGATGAGCATCCCGGAAACCCAACTCCTGCTCAAAGTAATGAACGACCTGGGGGTTATCGAAAGCAACGTGGACGGGCAACTCTCGCTCATCACCCAAAAGGGGCTGCATTATCTGCATCGCCAGGTCAACTTGTAAACGTCCAGAGCCCTAATGATAAACGAATCCCCCCAGCACAGTTATGACAATTACATCAAGGCGTTGATGGAAATAAGCCAGGCCATCACCTCGGATTTATTTCTGGAAGATTTTTTCAAACTGATCGTCATGGTGGTGGCCAAGGTAACCGGGGTCGATATTTGTTCGCTGTGGCTGGTGGACGAAAATACCAACCCGTTAAAAATCCGCCTCAAAGCCACCCAGGCTATAGAACCGGAATACGTGATCGACCGATCGCTCGATCTCCACGAGGGTGTGGTGGGATATGTGATCTCGACCCAGAAACCCCTGGTGATCAAGGACGTACTCCAATGTGAAATATTCAAAGAAAAGGAAATGGCGCGCAAACTGGGCCTAGTTTCCATGGTCGGAGTGCCGCTGCAGGGGAAAAAAGACAAGATTATCGGGGTACTCAACTGCTTCACCTCAACCCCCCATGATTTTTCCAAAACCGACATCAACCTGTTGACGACGGTAGCCAACCAGGCAGCGGTGGCCATCCTGAACACCGAACTCATCATTAAAACCAAAATTATTCAGGAAGAATTGCGCTCCCGCAAAAAGATCGAACGGGCCAAGGAAATTATCATGGAACGGCACGGCAGCAACGGCGACGAAGCCTACCGCTGGATCCAAAAACGCAGCATGGATTCGCGCAAAACCATGCTGGAGGTGGCCGAGGCTATCCTTCTGTCCAACGAGCTCTATTAACCGGACTCGCAACACAAGCAACTGGAAGCAAGGCAACATCACCGTAAAAGCTACGCCGACCATGAACTTACTTCTTGACATAAATATTAAGTTTAAATAAATAACAAGTATATAAAAACTGACCGCACAATGGCGTGCGAGCAAGTTGCCAGCGTGATACACGACAAGACAAAGGCGTCTGTCTCTCTTTCCCGAGACAGGCGCCTTTTTTTGTCGTGTCTTTTCCGACAAGCACTCCTAACAGTGCAAAATTAAACCTAAAAACAAGAGGAACACTATGCGTTTTTCAAAAACCAACGATGTCTTAGGAACAACCAACCGAGGAAACCCTGCAGAATCCAGCCTGTGCACCCTATGCCGCGCCGATTGCATGGGCCAGTGCGAGACCTGGAAATCGAGCCTGGTTGGTCGAAAACTGCTCTATCCCCGTGACTTCGGCGTCGTCACCGCCGGAGCCAACAACACCACCCACGTGGGTGTTTCCTATAACTCGTTGCGAATTCAAGGATATGCCTATGGTGCCCACGGTATGGCCCAAGGTCTTTCCAACGATGCGGACAACTGTATCTTCCCCAATGTAGATCTGACCACGGAATTTGGCTATGAGGTCAAAACCAAGAGCAAAATCCCGCTGATGACCGGCGCCCTGGGCTCCACCTTCATCGCTGCCAAATACTGGGATTCGTTTGCCATTGGCGGCGCCCTGGTCGGTATCCCGATCGTGGTCGGCGAGAATGTGGTCGGCGTCGACAAGGCCTCCGAAATCAGTAACGGTAAAATCACCAAGGCCCCGGAACTCGACCGCCGCATTGACACCTACCTGCGCTATCAGGAAGATTTTGGGGCGATCATCGTCCAGTTGAACGTCGAAGACACCCGAAACGGCGTCGCTGAATATGTGGTCGGCAAATACGGCGACCGCTGTATCGTTGAATTGAAATGGGGCCAGGGCGCCAAAGATATCGGCGGCGAAATTCAGGTTTCCAGCATCAAGTATGCCCAGTTCCTGAAGAATCGCGGGTATATCGTCGATCCCGACCCGACCTCTCCTGAAGTGCAGATGGCCTTTGAAAAGGGCGCGATCAAATCCTTTGCCCGCCACAGCCGGCTGGGCGGCACCAATCTCAGCTCAGTGGAGTTGGTTCAGGAAGATTTCATGAAGTCGGTCGAGTACCTGCGCAAGATCGGATTCAAACGCATTTCACTGAAAACCGGCTCCTATGGCATGGAAGAACTGGCCATGGCCATCAAATTCGCCACGGAAGCCAAACTGGACCTGCTCACCATCGACGGTTCCGGCGGCGGTACCGGCATGAGCCCCTGGAACATGATGCAGAGCTGGGGCGTGCCCTCGATCAACCTGCATTCCAAGGCCTATGAGTATGCCTCCATCCTGGCCGCTCAAGGTAAACGGGTGGTCGACCTCTCCTTTGCCGGTGGTTTTGCCCTGGAAGACAGCATCTTCAAAGGGCTCGCTCTGGGCGCGCCGTTCACCAAACTGATCTGCATGGGACGCGGCATCATGATTCCCGGATTCCTCGGGGCCAACATCGAGGGAGCCATCCATCCGGAAAGAAAGGAAAAAGTCAATGGGAACTGGGACAAACTCCCGGCGAGCATCAGTGCCATGGGCAGCACCCCGGAAGAGATTTTCGCATCCTACTACGATGTGCAGAAAAAAGTAGGTAAGGACGAGATGAAGAATATTCCCTACGGCGCAATCGCCATGTGGACCATGGCGGATAAACTGGCTTGCGGCCTGCAGCAATTGTTGGCCGGGGCAAGAAAATTCCAGCTCAACAAACTTACCCGTAACGATCTGTTTGCCGGCAACCGGGAAACGGCCCAAGAAACCGGCATCACCTATATCACCGATGCCAAGGACGAAACCGCCAAGAAAATTCTGGCGATGTAAGCGACATTGTACTTTCCGGGCAGGTCATGCCTGCCCGGAAACAATGCATTCACAATCCGGTCCGGATCGGATTGATATTTACGTTATTTAATTTTAATCCACAAAAGTTCTGCTGGAATCGTACCGGAATTCTCCCATTGCTCAGGGGTGTCTTTCTTAAGATAGACAATATCTCCTTCCCCCACCTCTTGGGCTCGCTCATTGACCTGGACGGTCAGTTTTCCGGCCAGCAGATAGCCCATTTCTTCACCCTTGTGATTGAAAAAATGATTCGCGAGTTTCCTGCCCGGCTCGATCCGGATCAGATAGGGTTCCACGCCGGTGCCTTCCATATCCGGCGGCAACAGCTGCACCCCCTCCATTAGCCCCTTGGGTGTCCTGTCAAAGGTAGCGCTCACCCCTTCACCGCCTCGATAGACGCAACCGGTATGCGCAGCGGCATACCCATCAAAAAATGTCCCCACCTCGACCGAAAGACTTTCGGCCATGCGAAACAGCGCTGGCAGGGACGGATAAATGAGGTTTTTCTCAACCTGGGAGATACTGCTCGGGGTCACACCGGTTTTCTCCGCCAATTCTTTTTGAGAGAGTCCCTGTTTTTTACGGACAGCCTTGATCCGAGCGCCGATATCAAACCGTTCCGGTAAGGGGCGAGCCAGGTCAAAGGCAATTTCCGTCCCCTCGCAACTGAAGGTCTGGGCCTCATTGAGAAACTTCGAGTTCCGCTTCTCCGCTTTCAGTATTTTGAGGGCCGGCTTGCCGTTTTTCACCGACAAATCGATGGCAACCTGGGCTATTTTGTTGATATTGGCCCGCAATCGGTTGGAATGGGCACTTTTTTCAATCACCCAGTAGGCGATGGTATCCAATTCATAGAGCCGGGGACAGGTCCGGGCATAGAATTTCATCACCTGCTCCTCGCCACCCCACAGGTCCTGCATACCGGTCAGGCTGTCGATGATGAACCGGATATCGCCGGAAAGGTTGCCGTGCAAGCCGTAGATGGCCTCGCCCACCAGAGCAGGATTGGTGGGGTCGTTGACCTTGATCACCTGATGCGGCCATTGGGCCCCGTCTTTTTCGTAAAACTTATTGAAGACCTCGGATCGATCCCCCTTACCGTTGGTAAAGCAGTCCAGGATAGTGAAATGCTGGCTCTCGGCCAACGGCCCGAGAAAGGTGACCACATTTTTCGGGCTGCGATCAAAGCTGACATATATGGTCGGTTTTTTATGGGCAAGCGACTCGCGAATGAAGTTCACGCAAAACGCTGCGGAAAAACTGCCCGCATCTTCATACCACAAGACATTATCGCCGATATATAAATCGCTGAGGATACTGTCGAGCTGGGGAATCCCGGAGGAAACTCGTTTCTTTTTATTGGAGTCCATGATCGTTATCCCGTAGCATCACTCGGTGGCGTGGGCCATCACCCGCATATAATCGTCATGCCGCCCCATGCGGTCATCGAGCAGCTTGTTTTCCGCAAAGCCACAGCGGCGTTCCTTGCAGTAGGCACCCTTGGAAAGATAGTTGAGCACCATGGCCGGCACATCATAATGATGAATGGTGGCATATTTCTTGGCCTTACCGTCCTCGACGATCAAGATGCGGTTCATATGGATACTATCGTCTTTATTATTGAGATAACGCAATTTATCAAAGCTCACCTTACCATACTGCCCGGGAGGGACATGATCGCTGACCAGAATGATCAGACTTTTCTCATCGATCTCGAGCAGACGGTTGACATAATCGGCCACCGCCTCGGATCGGTAAAAGATCTGGTTGGCGGCCATCTCCAGATGATGGTCTTTGAACGAGGACAGCATTTTCAGCACCAAGGGCCGCTTTTGCTCGTTGAGGATATGGGGAAAATGCCCATAGACCGTCATCAGGTAGTTAAATAGCGGCGGCCCGTCGTGATCCTTGATGAACGGGGTGATAAACTCAAGATTTTGATTGAAGAAGGTACTGTCGAACATGTAGCCCATCTCGCCAGCAGTGTCGCCGAGTGACAGATAACTGTCGCTGCCGGTGAGATAATCCCGCGGGAAATAGATCTTGCCGAAACCCATTCCCTTATAAGCAACCGGTTCGTTGAAGAAGCTCGGATTATAGGCGTTCGAGGCGATGGTCTGATAACCGGCCAGTTGCAGGGTGCCGGGCAGGCAGTAGGCCGGGGCACCGGTAAAACCATTAAACTCCACCCCTGTAAGTTCTTCGAAGGCGGGCACGCCGCAGAGGATCTCGAATTCGGCCTGCGCCGTTTGCCCACCAACCACCGGGCTGATGGAAAACCCCGTCTTGTTGCCGAACAGCTTTTTGAAACTCGGATGGAAAGGATCCTTGGTGTAGGTGGCCGCCTTGAACAGGGTGGGGTCGATGAAACTCTCCATCACGATCAAATGGACATTACGCTTATTGCCGTTGGCCTGGACCCATCCCGCCAATTGCTGTGCCTGGTGCTCATATTGCTCGCGATTGCGAAAAGTAACGGTTTTGGCCTGGGCGTTTTTACGCTCAGCTTCCCGGAAAAGCAGCATCATGAACCGACCGTTATTCTCCATGCTCACCGCATCGGACCAAAAAATAATCTCTCGCCCCACCTTGTTGTAACCGGCCACATATTGTTCCGGATAGTATTCGGCGGCACCGATCAATCCCAACACCGGCAACAACCCAACGATAATGACCACATACTTCCGCAGTTGCACCGACCAGAAAAAATACCCCAGGGGAATAACCGCGAAGACCGTGAGCAGCGCAATATGCTTGAGGGTCAGCACTTTGAGCAGTTCGGGCACCTCGGCCAGCACGGCAACACGAAAAACATTGCTATACATCAGATAATAAATATCCTGACCCACATACATGAGCAACAGGGGGACTGCTGCCAGCAGCGCCTGCCAGCGCGAAGGGCGCAGAATCTGGTTAAAATAGCAATACAGATAAAAAACCAGCACCGATTCAAGATACTGCTGGTTCAGCGCGAGGGAACCATCGACCCTGAAAAACCCGATACCTCCCGGGCACCCCAAAAACTTAACGAGCAGAGAATAGGCGAACAAGCCCAACAGGAAGGCTGTATAACGATTAATCAGCAGATATCCTATTCCGTTCAAGGCGAGACGCGCCTTGAACGCTATGGCTGCAGAGAGACTACGTGTTGTCATGGATAGGCCTGGTAGGATTCCGGTATTTCAATCAGAAGCAAGAGAGGCGGCAAGGCCTGAATGGCAGAAGGTTGCCAGGCCTGTAAAAGCTCGGCAGAATCAATGTAATACTATTTTAACGCAAAGCTAATCCGTCAACAATGTTTTTCACTTTCCCCTATTCCTTGGGGTAGTTCCGACCTGGACCTTCCCGGAATTAGCCGCAGAAAAAACCGAATCAGCGCCATGACCTTTTCCATTATCGACCAAAACCTTTTGACAAGCTATCCGTTGCTCAGTAATGGTTTACTTCGGTTATTACAATAAAGTCACCGTGCCGTTTTCCGACAACCCAAGGAACAGATTATGACCGCCTCCCTCATCCAGCGCACCGCCTCGGCCTACACATATCCTTTACTGATCAAGAACCTGTTCTGTGCCCCGGTGGTTGACAATCCCGACCAGGAAATCGTCTACCGCGACCAGCTCCGCTACACCTACCGTGACCTGCGCCAGCGGGTCAATCGCCTGGCCAATGCCCTGACCACCCTAGGTGTCAAGCCTGGCGACACGGTGGCGGTGATGGACTGGGACTCGCACCGTTATCTTGAATGCTTTTTTGCCGTCCCGATGCTCGGAGCGGTCCTCCATACCATCAATATCCGACTCTCGGCGGAGCAAATCCTCTACACCATCGATCACGCCGAGGACGACTTCCTTTTAGTAAACGATGAATTTCTCCCTATTATCGAGCAGATCAAAGGCCGCATCGATACCGTCAAACGCTATGTCCTGCTGACCGATCTGGATACCCCGCCCCAGACTACCATTCCCCTTGCCGGTGAATACGAAAACCTGCTTGCCGATGCGGGCACAACGTTTGAATTTGAGGATTTCGACGAAAACACCCGGGCCACCACCTTTTACACCACCGGCACCACCGGCATGCCCAAAGGGGTCTACTTCAGCCACCGCCAGCTGGTGCTCCACAGCCTGGGGGCCTTAGCCGCCCTCGGCACGCCCACAACCCAGGGCCGGTTCCATCAACAGGATGTCTACATGCCCCTGACCCCGATGTTCCATGTCCACGCCTGGGGGCTGCCCTATGTGGCCACCTCGCTGGGGGTCAAGCAGGTGTATCCCGGAAAATACGCCCCGGGCACGCTCTTGCAGCTGATCGTTCAGGAGAGGGTCACTTTTTCCCACTGCGTACCCACGATCATGCACATGCTGATCAACCACCCGAGTTTTGCGGAACTCGATCTCTCCCGTTGGAAAGTGATGATCGGCGGCTCCGCCCTAACCAAGGCCATGTGCCAGGCAGTGCTAAACAAGGGCATCGATGTCTTCACCGGCTACGGCATGTCCGAGACCTGTCCGCTCCTGACCATGGCCCATGTCAGCCGGGAGGACCTTGAAGCCGATGAGGAGGTCAACATCCGTTGCAAGACCGGACGGCCGCTCCCGCTGGTGCAGATGCGATTGGTGGATGAGCAGATGAACGATGTCGACAAGGACGGCGAACAGGTCGGCGAGATTGTGGTTCGTGCCCCATGGTTGACGCAAGGCTACCTCAAGGATCAGCGCAATTCTGAAAACCTTTGGCGCGGCGGCTACCTCCACACCGGCGATGTGGCCAACATCAACCGCCAGAATTACGTCGGCATCACCGACCGGATCAAGGATGTGATCAAGACCGGCGGCGAATGGCTGAGCTCACTGGAATTGGAAGATGTCATCGGCCTGCACCCGGCAATTGCCGAGGTGGCGGTCATCGGCATGTCCGATAAAAAATGGGGTGAACGCCCTTTGGCGCTGGTGGTCCCTAAAAAAGATACCGCTGCCCCGACACCGCGCCAGCTAATCGGACACATCAACCAGTTCATCGACAAAGGCATGCTCTCTAAGCAGGCCATGCTGATCAAGATCAAGGTGGTTGAGGCCATCGACAAAACCAGCGTCGGCAAAACCGACAAAAAAACCCTGCGGGTCAAACACCTGGGCTGACAGGCCCGGCCTCACGACAACCGGCAGAACAGGGCGTCCCCTTGAGCCTCTTCGCCCAACCGCCGGCTGATGGCGGCCAGGGCCTGGTCCTCGGTGGCAAAGATGTTGTCCTCGCCGACATAACTGAACAGACCCGTGGCCCGCATCACGTCAAGAATCTGTTTCTTCAGGCCGGAGAAGACCAGTTCCACACCGGTTTCGTGCAGCCGGGCCACCAGGGTGTGCAGCATTTCCTCGCCGGAGGAGTCGATATAGTTGATGGCATCCCCGACCACGAGCAGGTAACGGGCATCCCGGTTATCCGCCAGGGCACCGAGCACGGCCTCTTCAAAGTGGGCCACATTGGCGAAATAGAGTGAACCGTCGAAGCGAATGGCCACAACCCGCATCGAGGTGGCCAGGTTCGGATTGACTTTGATGTCCCGCAGGGTGCCGTCATGGTGACGACCGAGGATAGCAACCCGGGGGGCCATGGTGCGATAAAGATACAGGCCGATGGCCAGGGCGGAGCCGATCACGATACCTTTATCGAGGTGCGGCGCGGCCAGCATTGTCATCACAAAGGTGACCACGGCCACTGCACCGTCGGGGCGACTGGCCTTCCAGGTGTGCCTGAAGGCGAGGGGCGTGATCAGCCCGGCCACAGCCAACAGAATGACCACCGCCAGTACCGACTTAGGTAGGTGGTAAATGCAGGGCGTGAGAAACAGCAGGGTGACGGCCACAAAGATACCGTTGCAGACCATGGCCAAGCCGGTCACGGCCCCGGCCTGCTGGTTGATGGCCGAACCGGTGAACGATCCGCTGGCCGGATAGGCCTGAAAGAAAGATCCGCCGATATTGGCCAGCCCCTGACCGATCAGTTCCTGGTTGGGATCGATGCGCTGCTTTGACTTGCCGGCCATAGCCTTAGCCATGGAAATGGATTCCATAAAGGCCACCAGGGCAATAATTATAGCGGCGGTCAGCAATTGCACCATGCTGTCGAGGCTAAAGGCGGGCAGGCGAAACGTCGGCAAACCGCCGGGGACCTTGCCGACCACCTCACCACCACCCACCAGGTGCAACGCTCCGTGCTCGATTTTCCTGATATGCCAACGGCGCCCATCCGTCTCGACGCCGGCCGGCACCCTGCCCGTCTGATACAATAATGCTGTTTTCCCGACTTCGACCTTGCCGCGGGCAAAGGAAAGCTGGCGGATACTGCGTAACCGTTTGCTGTTTTCAGCCTCAAGCGCTTGGATATCGAGTTCCATCAACTCAAACCAGTACCGCAGATCTGCTGCAGCCCTGACGTCGCCGGCCTTTTCCTGCTGCCGCACCTGCCCGGAAAAATTTACAACGCTGGTGTTCAGTTCATTGATCCGCAGGGCGGTCCGGTTGAAGTTACTTACCAGTTCCTTGGCCTCAGGAGTGGCTATCTCATTAATTTGGCCATTGGCATTATGTTCATAACCGACCAGGGAACTCAACAGGGTGGTGACGACCACAGCAATAAGCACACTGGACTTGGCCAGGATCGACACCTTTTTCATTGCCAGCATCAGGACAAGACTGAAAACCGACATGGCCAAGGTGGGCCAATGCGTCTGGGGAAGGAACCTGAGCATCTCCCAAATATCCTTCAGGAAGAAATCGGTACGTCCCTTGGGGATGCCGAGCAGCATATCCAGTTGGGAAAGACCGATGATAATGGCCGCCGCGTTCATGAAACCGAGCACCACCGGGTGGGCCACAAAATTGACCACGCTGCCAAGTTTAACCAGGCCGAGGATGAGCTGGATGCAACCGACCAGCAGCGTGAGCAGCAGAGCAAAACCGATATATTCCTCGGTAAAAGGCACGGCCAGTGGCGTTACCGCAGCAGCGGTCATCAGCGAGACAATGGCAACGGGCCCGGTGGACAACTGCCGCGAAGAACCCCACAGCGCCCCCAGGATCGCTGGCACGAAGGCGGTATAAAGGCCAAATTGGAGCGGCAAGCCGGCAAGTTGGGCATAGGCCATTGCCTTGGGCACCAGCACCAGCGCCCCGATTACACCGGCGATCAAATCGCCACGCAAGATGAGCGTGGCGACGGGAAACCATGCGAGAAACGGAAAGAAGCGCAATGTCAGTTTGCTTGCCATAATCCAGCCTTCCGAAGGATGCTGCTGTAAATGGTTATCAGGAAACCGTGAGGAGCTTCCCGTGGGCAGGTCGCCTTGACCGGTGGCGGCAACGGATGCTGCCCGCTCCGGTGCAGATTTTCTCACAAATTGACGCTGCCCTCAGGCGGTCACCACCAGCACGGCGCAATGGGCTCGGCCGATCACGTTTTCCGTGACGTTGCCCTTAAACATCTTGACGACCCCGCCTCTGCCCGGCGCCCCCAGCACAATCATGTCCACCCCCGCTTCGCGCGCGGCATCGACGATACCATTGGCCGGATCACCCACACTTAACAAGGACTTGCAGGGAATGGGCAGCCCAGCCCGGCCGATCAGGTCGCAAACCTCGTCGACCATTGCCTGGGCTCGTGGTCGCTCTTCTTCCCGTTTGGCAACCGACATGACAACCAATTGCTGGAGGGTGGCGCAGCTGCGTCCCAGACTCAAAGCCTCCTCCACTGCCCGCTGGCTATTGGGTGAGCCGTTGACCGCGAGCAGCACCCGGCTGCCGGTAATGATGAAATCTTTGGGTGCAACCAGCACCCGCGGGAACCCCTGGGCAATGACCTTGGCCGTCATTTTGCCAACCAGCAAGGACAGGCGGCCACGCTTCCCGTGCCGCCCCATGAGAATGATATCGGCGTTCCGCAATCGTGCCTGTTCGACAATCGTTTGCTCCGGCTTGTTCGAGCCGACAACCACAACCTCGATTTCCACCCCGCTGTCCCGGGCCAGCTTGCGGATGTGGTCCAGATGCGGCACCAGCTCCTGCTGTCCTTGCCTGACTGCAAAATTCGCGGCGCTGATCGACTCGGCTTGGGTGCTGACCACATGGAGTACCACCACCCGGCCCCGGTAGGTCTGCCCAAAAAAGATGGCTTCCTGCACGGCTCCCTCGCTGAAATGGGAACCATCGGTGGCCAGCAACAAGGTCTTGGTCTCGCCGAGTAAACAGGTGGAAAAATGTTCCATGGAGACTCCTGTGATGGAAGGTTAGATTGCCGGGGAAATGACCACCGTTGCCATGCCGATACAACCACCCTGTGTGCACGACCTCATCCGGGCCAACCACTTAGCCGACAGTTCAAGAGCGCTTCAAAAACCGCGCTCGCTTTCCACACCCTATGCAACGACAGGGTTCAATTCCCCTGGAAAGCGGAAACGCCCCCAGGACCGACCGGCGGCACCACGATGGTGGAAATGGAATTCTTGGGCGAACCCTCGATCAATTTGTCGCTATAGGTGAGGTAAACCAGGGTGGAACGTTTTTTGTCGAAATAACGGACCACCTGCATCTTTTTAAAGAGCATGGAGGTCGATTTTTTAAAGACCTCCCTGCCATCTTCCTTGCCGGAACGAATCGCTTCCGACAAGGTGATCGGGCCGGTCTGACGGCAGGAAATCGAGGCGTCGGAGGTGTCCTCGGCCACGCCAATCGCCCCTGAAACCCCACCGGTTTTCGCCCGACTGACGTAACAGGTCGCACCATTGATGTCGGGGTCGTCAAAGGCCTCGATCACAATTTTGTCGTTGGCACCCAGAAACTTAAAAGTGGTGCTGACCCTGCCGATCTCCTCGGCAGCGACGGGGGCCGCAACCCAGAACAGCAAAGCGCTCACCAGGCAGATGGTCTGTATTCTCATCATTGTTCATTACCTCTTGGGTTTTGTTGATGATCGGTTCAAAGCACTGAGCAACGATTTTATCGAGGCAACGATGATATCCGTATCAACACCGGCACCCCACCAACTCTCCTCATCGTGATCAATAATTTCAATATAACTTACAGCCTTGGAGGAACTGCCTCGAGCCAGGGCATGTTCGTGATACGAATGAAGGACGAACTGTAGCCCCAGGCATTCACGCAAAGCCGTACAGAAGGCATCCAACGGCCCGTTGCCTCCTGCTTTGATGGTGGTCTCCTGCCCTTTAACCACGACCACCGCCTCGATTTCCGCGGTCGACAACTCTTCTTCCCGGTCGACATGGCGTTTGATGACATGGAACGATTTTAAGTAGTAGCCGTTATTATTGAGCAAATATTCCTTTTCAAAGGTGTGAAAAATCATCTCCGGGGTCAATTCGTCGCCATAGGCATCCGAGACCTCCTGGATGACCCGGCCAAAACCCGGATGCATGTCCTTGGGCAGTTTGAATCCGAACTCGCGATCCATAATATACGCGACGCCGCCCTTGCCGGACTGACTGTTGATCCGGATAATCGACTCGTAGGTGCGTCCGACATCCTGGGGATCGATGGGCAGATAGGGCACCTCCCAAAGACCGCTCTCGGTTAATTCAACGGCACTCATCCCCTTGTTAATCGCGTCCTGGTGCGATCCGGAAAAAGCAGTATAGACCAATTCTCCGGCATAGGGATGGCGGGAATGGACGCTCATCTTGGTGCAACGCTCATAGGCATTGATTACTCGGTTGATTCGAGAAAAATCAAGCACCGGGTCGACCCCTTGGGTGAACATGTTGAGCGCCAGGGTGACGATATCAACATTGCCAGTGCGCTCGCCGTTGCCGAACAGCGTCCCCTCCACTCGATCCGCTCCGGCCATGAGCGCCAGTTCGGTGGCGGCCACCGCTTCTCCACGGTCGTTGTGGGCATGCAGGCTGACCAGGGCTGCCTCACGGTTTTTCATGTTCCGGCAGAACCATTCGATCTGATCGGCGTAGATATTAGGGGTCGACATCTCCACGGTGGCCGGCAGGTTGATAATCATCGGATTCTCCGGAGTCGGCTCCCAGACATCCATGATCGCCTCGCAGATCTCCAGGGCGAAATCGAGCTCGGTGCCGGTAAAACTTTCCGGCGAATATTCATAACGGATGCGGGTCTCGGTATTGGCGGCCTGTTCGCGAATCAGCCGAGCCCCGGCCACGCCGAGTGCAATGATCTCTTTGCGCCCCTTTTTGAAGACGATATCGCGCTGGAGGGTGGAGGTGGAATTGTAGAGGTGCACAATCCCCTCCCGTGCACCCTGAAGGGAGGCGAACGTTTTTTTGATCAACTGCTCCCGTGCCTGGGTCAGGACCTGAGGAACGACGCCATCGGGGATATGTTTGCCATCGATCAGCAGACGAAGGAAATCGTGTTCGATCTGCGAAGCCGAAGGAAAGCCGACCTCGATTTCCTTGAAACCAATCTCCACCAACAGTTGAAACATCTCCAGTTTCTCTTCCAGATTCATCGGTTGGACAAGTGCTTGATTCCCGTCACGCAAATCGACGCTGCACCAGATCGGCGCGCTGGTGACCACCTGGCTGGGCCAGGTCCGGTCAGGAAGATGGACCGGCGGGTACGGTCGATATTTCTTGAGTTTTTCTTGATTCATTATGTTCTCCGTCAAGCAGTCAAAAAAAAAGCCACGGTTTGGGAAACCGTGGCTTGGTGAGTTTAGATGCGATGCGGTCCGTCAGGACACACCTCCCTTCCCTGCCACAGTTTCCCTGTGCAGTCGGCTAAGCAGAAGAGGTAGAGTAAGTGCGTATTCCATGGTCCAGTTCATCGTTAAATTTTTCTTATACTAAAGCGCCCATGGTATTTGTCAAGCAAGAAAGCGGCACAAATCAACCCGGTAAGCACCGCCCACCGGGTGAAGCCGCCCTATTCACCTCCCCGGCCGTCACATTTCTCCGCGGAGAAATTTTTCCGCCAGATCGACATCCCGCTTCGAACCGATTATCAATGGCACCCGTTGATGGAGATTGTTCGGTTCGATATCGAGGATGCGACGACCGTCATCGGTGATCGCCCGGCCACCGGCCTGCTCGACGATCAGCGCCAGAGGTGCGGCCTCGTAAAGCAGTCTCAGCTTGCCCTCGGACTTTTCGCCGCTCTTTTTATCACGGGTATAAAGAAAGATGCCGCCCTTAATCAGATTGCGATGAAAATCCGCCACCAGCGAACCGATATAGCGAAGACTGTAGGGCCCCTTGCCGCCATCTGCGGTCTTGAGATGGTTGATAAAGTTGCGTGTACTGTCGAACCAATGGTTGGCATAGGCCTCGTTAACGCTGTAATACAACGAGGTCTCGGGGATACGAATATCCGGATGCGACAGGAAAAACTCGCCAACGCTCGGATCAAGGGTGAAACCATGGACACCGGAACCGGTGGTGTAGACCATCACGGTGGAAGAACCGTAGATGATATAGCCAGCCGCCACCTGCTTGCTGCCTTTTTGCAGCAGATCCTCCACCGTACCCTGGCCGGAGACGCTGATCCGTTTATGGATGGAAAAAATCGTGCCGATGCTGACATTGACATCGATGTTGGTCGAACCGTCAAGGGGATCGAAGGCGATGGTGTAGTTACCCTGATAGCCATCAAGAACCGGGATGATGTCATCATCCTCCTCCGATGCCATGACACAAACATGACCGCACTGCTCCATGCGCCGCTTGATGGTCTGATTGGCAAAAACGTCGAGTTTCTGAACGCTCTCGCCCTGAATATTAGTACGGCCGGACTGCCCCAGAATATCTGCCAGACCCGCCATATTGACCTCGGCACTGATTATCTTGCCTGCGACCACCAGATCGTTGAGCAGGCCAGTGAGTTCACCGGTTGCTTCCGGATGGAGCAACTGGTCATCCATGATTTGACGGCTGACGGTAATGCCTTTTCTTTTTGCGAGCATATTCCTCTCCCTAGTATCGTTCTCGGTCTGCGAGGCATCAGCATCCCGACAGTTGACTTACAGTTTCTTGCCGGCAGTTTTCAAGGACTCCCATTGACTTAAGCAGGCGACCAAGGTACGCACGCCTGTTCCGGAAGGCCCTTTGGGAATGTAGGTTTTTTCGGTGAAATCCCAGGCCGTTCCAGCGATATCAAGGTGGGCCCAGGGAGTTTCGCCGACGAACTCCTGTAAATAACAGGCAGCTGTTATGGTCCCGGCGCTCCGGTCGCTGCCGGCATTCTTAATGTCAGCCACCCGTGAATCGATCTGTTTACGGTACTCGGGCCCCAGCGGTAGGCGCCACATCGGCTCCCCCACCTGGGCGCCGGCATCAATCAATCGAGTCGCCAACTGATCGTTATTCGCGAGTAACCCGGTATAGTGGTGACCAAGACCGATAATCACCGCTCCGGTCAGGGTGGCCAAATCGATGACCGCCTCGGGCGCATAGGTGGCGATTCCGTAAGCCAGGGCATCGGCAAGGATAAGCCGTCCCTCGGCATCGGTATTGATGATCTCCGAGGTTTTACCGCCAAAATGGCGAATGACATCGCCGGGTTTCAAGGCCGCCGATCCCGACAGATTCTCGGTGGCCGGAATCAGGGCCACCACGTTAACGCCACTGACCCCGGTCTCGACCAGGGCCTGCATGGCGGTAAGCACTGCTGCGCCGCCGCACATATCATACTTCATATCTTCCATACCGGCAGGCGGCTTGAGACTGATGCCACCGGAGTCGAAGGTCAGCCCTTTGCCCACCAGCAACACCGTGGGATTCTTTTTATCGGTCTTATATTCAAGAATCACCAGTTGCGGCGGCAGAGCCGATCCCTGATTGACGCCGAGAATGCCGCCCATCGCAAGTTTCTGCATGGCGGCTTTGTCGAGGACCTTGCACTTCAGGCTACTCTTTTTCCCCAATTTTTTGGCGTATTCCGCAAAGGCCGCCGGCGTCCAGTGATTTCCCGGCTGGTTGGCCATGTCTCGGGCGGCACAGACCGCCTCGGCCAGAGCTTTCCCCCGCTGCATGCCCTTGCGGACCGCTCCGCCGGCCAGTCCGCCGTCATGAAGAAAAAAACGCTCCACCCGGGTCGGTTTATCCGGCTCCTCTTTGGGGGTTTTGTGGATCTCAAAACGATAGTTACCGAGCAAGAGGCCTTCGGTAAGACATTGAGAAATTTCGGCCGCATCGAGCAGATACTCCTTGGGTAGGACGACCAGCACCTCTTTGGCTTTCACTATTCCCGCCTGCTTGGCGATCGTTCCGCCGGTCAGGCGAAGTTGCTCTCTGCGCACGTTGATGGCATCGTCCTGTTTGCCCAAGCCGGCCAACAGCACGCGTTTGGCCCGAACCAGGGTATCACTCTCCGTCGCAATCATTCCTGGATACAAAAGCAAGGCTTGCTCCTTGCTTCCCTTGAAATCACCGGTGGACCAGACCTGTTGCAGCGCCCGATGAATCGCCCCTGGAACTTCAGATGCCAAGTGGGGAACATCTTCTTCAACGAGACAGACCAGCAGGTCGCCTGAAAACTCGCAGGGATCTTTATCACTTATTTGTATTGCGACAACATCATCTTGCACTGGCCGGGTTCCTCCCTCTCAAATCTTTGCATAACACTTTAAAAGGATGCAGCATCGGTCTATTGTAAGTTTTTCATACCCTAAAGTGGGGTGAACCTCAATTGGCAAAACTCCCGTTACTCGCTCCGGCCATAAAAAATATTATACATTGCGGAGAAAATTTCCGGTAACCGTATTTATCCTCGCCGCTTATTGCGCGCTGCTGGTTTCAACAACCTGCTCGCTTTTTGTAGGTAGCTCCTCCTGAGATCGACGGCCTCCCAAGATCGACAACAATGCTGGCTAATGCGGCACCACCTTGCCGAGCATCCTTCAACACGGGCCTGGGGGTCGGATACTGAAGCGGCCTGCAATAAGGACTGGAGGGGGGTTCAAGGGAGGAGCGGCTAACCGACGCCCCCCTTCACACGAAGAGGGGAGGCAGGGACGATCGAACCAGCGCGGGGATACGCCTCCCATCCCTGGATGATCGCGACCTTACTCGGTTGCGGCGTGGAGGTTGACCAGATTGACGATATGCAGGGTGCTGTCCGGATCCAAATGGGTAAAACTGATCGCCAGGCCACTCTGGTCGTGGCGGCAAACGAGCCCCTTGGCCTTGACATCCATTTTGCTGGTCGGCCCGGTCAAGCGAATCTCGATGGTGCAGGGGGTTTCCAGCGGGATGCGGGTTTCGGTTTCCAGATACAGCCCCTTGAGACTGATATCGGCGATGTCCACCTTGGCTTCCATGGCCTGGCCTTGCTCATAACGGACAATAGCGCTGCTTTTGAAGACTATGCGTCGGGCCTCGCGCTGCTCCGAGACGGGGTTGCTCATCTTGCCTGCCCGGTGGATTGCTTCATCGCCAGTTGTGCGGGCCGCGGGGTAATGACATATTCACCGTTGGCAACTACCACATCCGGAACCTGGTGGTGGTGCTCGAAGGCGCTGTAGGCCGGCTCAAGGGTTTTCCAAAAAGGTGTCCAGGGTGAGGCGGAGTATTTGTTGAGGTTTTTGGCGGTCAGAGGGAAGGGGAAAATGTGGACGTTGAAGCGTTGCTGTCCTTTCATCAAGGCCGCATGGGCCAGCATGTAGATCTCTTCGATCCGGTTGTCCGTCATGGCGAAACAACCGACGGACTGGCAATCGCCATGCACCATGATCAGGCTGCCGGAGCGGTTTTTAGACGTATCGAATTCATTGGGATAGCCGATATCAAAAGCTAAGTGGTACTGGGATTTCGGATTCATCTTCTCGGCGGAAACGCTATAAAAACCTTCGGGACTCTGCCAGTCACCCTCATTGACCTTGGGTCCGGGAAATCCGGAATAGTTGCAGATCTGGTAGGTCTTGAACAGATCATACCCATGCCCTTTGTTCATCCACACTTCGAGAATGCCGGGCAGTTTGAAGATGCGGACAAAAATCGGCTGGCCGACGGCAAAGCCCTTCTGCCGAAGCTCCTGTTCGATTTTTTGTTTTGCCTGGGCAATCAAATTTTCGGCCCGCGGAGTGGTCGGCATCTGGGCGGTAGCCACGGGAAGAAACCAGCAGCAGACGACCAACGCAAGGACGCACAAGAATACACAGGGTTTCCAGCCATACGAGTGTGTTTGGGTACGTTTCATAAGGTCTGTTTTCAAGTAAATGTAAGAGGGAAAACACTTCATGGCCGCCGGTGGTGGTCAACCCAAAAAAGGCGGCATGAAGGTCGCTGTTTATTAGACGCGCTGCGCCTCCTGTTGTTTCGCATAGGCGGAGGCGGCGCACTCGTTCTTGCCGAGATCGAGTTCCTCCTGCCGTAGTTCTTCTTCCTGCCTGAGGTTGGCGTTGACCAACCGGATCACCCCATACTCCTCGGGTTGGGGCCGCATGTTTCCTTTAATGAAGGCGACAAACGCGGCCAGATCGGCCATCCCGTAAATATGTTGATTGCGCTCCAGCACCTCACCCAGGCTGCGGGCAAAGACCAAATCCTCGTTCGCCTCTTCCCAGTCGATATAATGCCCCGGCAAAACGAGCAACCGATGGTCCAACTGCTTGACCATCTGGATGGAGCCATACAACATCCCCGCCCACTCCTCCGCCTTGCCGCCCAGATCAGGCCGCCCCACCGAGTTGATGAAGATCATATCGCCGGAAATGAAAAAGCGTTCATCGATGAGGTAGGAGGTTGAACCCGGCGTATGACCGGGGGTAAAGAGCACCCGGACGGTCGGACCGCCGAGACTGAAACCGTGCTTGGTGCCATCGGCCAGCGGAATATAAGGATTTTTTGAGTTTTTGAAGTCGCCGTCGTTGCCATAGAAGACCGCCCCGGTTCGCTGAGCGATTTCCCTGCTGCCGGCGATGTAATCGGCCTGGAGATGGGTTTCAAAAGTTTTGATGACCATGCAGCCTTGAGTCGCCGCAAAATCAAGATAGAAATCGATGTTACGGGAGGGGTCAAAGAGCATCATCTCCTTGCCGCAGATCAAGCCGTAACTGCAGGAGGCCTTGCCGGGCCGGATGAACTGGAACAATTGGTAGCCCTGGTCCGTGGCCACCAATTTGGGCACCAGCAGGTTGCCCCAGGTTTTGATGCCGCCGGCCAGGTAGCCGACATCGTCAAAACCGTGACGTTCAAGGATCTCGGCGACATATCGGGCAGAACCCTCTTTGGCGCAGACAATCCGGATACTGCGGTTTCTTGGAATCCGGGCAACCGCATCCTCTTCCATCTCCATAAAATCGTAATAGGAGACATTGAGCAGGGTGAAGGGAAAAGGGCTCTCAACGTGAAATCTATTGAAATCCTTATCATTTCTCACATCGACCACCACCATATCGGCGCGGTCGACGAGCCACTGAAACAGATCCTTCGCCTCGTATGTGAAGAGTGCCATGGTGCGCTCCTTTCAGGGCAAAACAGGTCGTACCCAAGATATATTGCCGCAAAAAATATCGGAATTATCGATTATTGTCAATATTATTTCAAGGTTAACCGTGACTTTCTCCGCAGGATCGCCGCTCGGATCAACAGGATCAGGGCGGCTCGCCGAGGGTATACGGTCGTTGCCGGGGACCGTTGGCAACGACGGCCTTGCCTTGCCCAAAAAAGCGTTATCCTTGCCCCGTGGTGTCCGGTGGGGGGAGGGCCCAGGCCAGCAAGACCGCAATGGCGGTCAGGGCCGCGGCCAGCAGGTAACTCCCGGAAAAGGTGCCGGTCCGCTCGGCGATCAACCCGGCGAGGAAGGGGCCGGCCACCTGGCCGGTGGCAAAAATGAAGGTGATGGCGCTGAACATGGCAAAGGTTTGCTCCGGGCCGGCGTAATCCCCGGTCAAGGCCGCCATGATCGAGGGAATCGACCAGGCGACGATGCCGAAACAGCCAATGGAAAGCAGCAACCAGGGCACGGCCGGCTGGAGACCGGCCAGGAGATAGGCCAGGGTCTGGATACTGAAGACCACCATCAGGCTGAAACGCCGACTGACCCGATCGGCCAGCATCCCGAACAGCGGGCCGGAAAAAAGACTGAAAAAACCCACCCAAGACCAAAAACCACCGGCGACCTGCTGGCTGAAACCGTATTGCTCCACCATGGTGGTGACGATAAAGGTGGCATAAGAGACAAAGGTAAACCCGAAGATGAAATAGATAGCACCGCAGTGGAGAATGAGGCGCGGGGATACGGTGCGTTTGCTCCCCAACCGATGCGGCTGCGGGGCAGCTGACCGGTCTTCGTATCCGGCGGGCAGCAGTCCCATATCCTGGGGACGGTTGCGCAGCACCACCAGACAGAGGATGCCAATCAGCAATACCAACATACCCAATACCGCCCAGGAAAGTCGCCAGTCATAGATGGTCAGCCCGTTCATCCAAGGTACGGCCTGGCCGGCAAAAACAATGGCCGCACCGTTGCCGCTGACCACCAACCCCGCGGCTTTGCCCCGCAATTGGCTGGAGAACCAGGAACTCAGCACCGCCATGATCGGGATATTGGCCATGGCGCTGCCAACTCCGGTGAGGACGTAGAGTACAATGATGGCGGTCAGGCTGGAGGAACAACCGATCCCCACCATGGCCAGACCGGAAAGCAGCAAGGCAGCGCCGGTACAATATCGGGCACCAAACCGTCGTACCAGAGGCGCGGTTCCCAGGATACCGGCAAGATACCCCAGAAAGTTGGCGGTGGAAATCGCCCCCATCTGGGCGTAGGTGAGTTGCAGATCCCGGCCCATGGCCGGCAGGAGCATGCCGAGGGCGAATCGCGCCAGACCGATGCAGGCAAAGATGCCCAGAGCCCCGGCGGCGACGATCAGCCAGCCGTAATGGCAAGGGACGTGCCGGGAAAGGAAGGTGTTCATAGGCAACAGCCTGCCGGATGGATATTATTGAGAAGGTGGCAGGCCAAAACCGCCGCCGCCAGGGGTTTCGATGATCAGCACATCGCCTGGCTCCACCGCCACCTCGTCGTTGCCCTGGAGTTCCTGCACCACCCCGTTGCGGCGGTGCAGCGCGTTGCGCCCCTGGAGGCCGGGGCCGCCGCCCTCCAGGCCGTAGGGTTGGGTCACCCGATTGGACGAGAGGATGGTGGCGGTCATGGGTTCCAAAAAGCGCAGCCGCCGCACCGCGCCGTCGCCGCCGCAGAACCGGCCACTGCCGCCGGAACCCCGGCGGATCGAAAACTCCTCCACCTGCACCGGAAAGCGCAGCTCCAGCACCTCTGGATCGGTCATCCGGGTGTTGGTCATGTGGCTGTGGACCGCGCTGGTGCCGGGATGATCCGGTCCGGCACCGGTGCCGCCGCAGATGGTCTCGTAGTTCTGATGGCGTTCATTGCCGTAGAGCACATTGTTCATCGTCCCCTGGGAGGCGGCCAGCAGCCCCAGTGCCCCGTAGAGGCAATCGGTGATCGCCTGGCTGACCTCGGTGTTACCGGCGACCACCGCCGCCGGATAGCGGGGATTGACCATCGACCCTTCGGGGATGATAATCTTCAGCGGTTTGAGGCAGCCCTGATTGAGGGGAATATCGTCGGCTATCAGGGTTCGAAAGACATACAAAACCGCTGCCCTACACACCCCCCGGGGGGCATTGCGGTTGCCCGGATGCTGGCTTGAGGTGCCGGTGAAGTCGATCACCGCTTCCCGGGCGTCCCGGTCGACGGTGATCCGCACCCGGATGCGGCTGCCGTCGTCCATGGGATAGACGAAGCTGCCATCGCGCAGCACCGCCAGCACCCGCCGCACCGATTCCTCGGCATGGTCCTGGACATGGCCCATGTAGGCCCGGACCGTGTCCAGGCCGAAATGTACAATCATCCGCTGCAACTCGCGCACGCCGGTGGCATTGGCGGCGACCTGGGCGGTGAGGTCGGCCAGATTCTGCTCGACCTTGCGGCAGGGATAGGGACCGGACAGGAGCAGGTCACGGGTGGCCTCACCCCGAAATCGACCCTGGGACACCAGCAGCCAGTTGTCGATAACAATCCCCTCTTCTTCGATCCGGCGGCTGTCGGGCGGCGAGGAACCGGGAGTGCGGCCGCCAATGTCGGCATGGTGGCCGCGGGAACCGACATAAAAAAGAATCTCGTCGCCGCCTTCGTCCCAACAGGGGGTGATCACGGTGACGTCCGGCAGGTGGGTGCCGCCGTTGTAAGGCCCGTTTTGCATGTAGACATCGCCAGGCCGCATCCGCCCACGGTTGTCGCGGATAATCGCCTGCACCGACTCGCCCATGGAGCCGAGGTGCACCGGCACATGAGGGGCGTTGGCCACCAGATTGCCTTCCCGGTCGAACAGGGCGCAGGAGAAATCAAGCCGTTCCTTGATATTGACCGAATGGGCGGTATTGGCCAGGGTGATCCCCATCTGTTCGGCGATCGACATGAACAGATTGCTGAAAACCTCAAGCATCACCGGGTCAACGGCAGTGCCAACCGCCTCGACGCCGGGCCGCGGTGTATACCGATGGAGCAGCAAATGGTTGCGGGTGGTAATGGTCGCCTCCCAGCCCGGTTCGAGCACCACCGTGGAGGTGGTCTCGACAATCAGCGCCGGCCCACGGAAGCTTTGGCCGGGCGCCAACTGGTCGCGCTGAAAGAGCGGCGCCTGCACCCACCCGCCTTGACTCCACAGGGTGGCGATGGATGTCGGCAGGGGTATGCTGGGCTGCAACGGCAGTTCCAGATCGACCAGGGACTCGGTGGTGCCGATGGCCTCGATGGACAGGGCCTCGACGATCAGGCTGCGGTCCGGGGCAAGGAAGCCGAACTGCTGGAGGTGGGCGGCTTCGAACTCCCCCCGCATCGCCTCCGGACCATCCAGGGCCACCATCAGGGCAGTGTCGGTGCCGGCGGAGCGCAGGTGCACCGTGACCAAACTGGCTATCCGATCCTCAGCCACTCCCTGCCGCCGAACCTGGTCGCAGGCCTCGGACAGCAGCGGGTTCGCCGCCGTGGCCAGGACATCGGCCAGGGCAGGATCGCTGAAGGGATGTTCGATCTGCACCTCGCGCAGAGCCCGAATATCGGCCAGCCCCATGCCATAGGCGGAAAGCACCCCTGCCAGCGGGTGGAGGAAAATTCGCTCCATACCCAAAACATCGGCCACCCGGCAGGCATGCTGGCCGCCGGCGCCGCCAAAGCATTGCAGGGTGTAATCGGTGACGTCGTAGCCCCGCTGCACCGAAATTTTCTTGATGGCATTGGCCATGTTCTCCACCGCGATCCGGAGAAAGCCCTCGGCCACGACCTCCGCCAGCGGCGCACCGGCAGCGCCGCCGATCCTGGCGGCCAGCAGGGCAAAATCCCGCCGGACCACCGCCGAATCCAGGGCCTGGTCGCCCTGCGGCCCGAACACCCGGGGGAAATGGTGCGGTTGGATTCGGCCCAGCAGCACATTGCAATCGGTCACGGTCAAAGGGCCGGACCGACGGTAGCAGGCCGGACCGGGGTCGGCGCCAGCGGAATCGGGTCCCACCCGAAAACGGCCGCCATCCCAATGGAGGATGGAGCCGCCGCCCGCGGCCACGGTATGGATATGCATCATCGGCGCCCGCATCCGCACCCCGGCCACCTGGGTTTCAAAACTGCGCTCGAACGCACCGTCATAATGGGTGACATCGGTGGAGGTGCCGCCCATGTCAAAGCCGATCAAACGGGCAAACCCGCCCATGGCCGCGGTCGCCACCATGCCGACCACACCGCCGGCCGGGCCGGAGAGCACCGCGTCCTTGCCCCGGAAGAGCTGGGCGTCGGTGAGCCCGCCGTTGGATTGCATGAACATCAGCCGGGTCGCCCCCAACTGGCCGGCCACCTGATCGACGTAACGGCGGAGGATGGGGGTGAGATAAGCATCGACCAAGGTGGTGTCGCCACGGCTGATCAATTTGACCAGCGGGCTGACTCGGTGACTGACCGAGACCTGGGTGAACCCTATGGTTTCGGCCAGGTCGGCCAGCTGCTGCTCATGGTGATGAAACCGGTACCCGTGCATCAGGACAATAGCCACCGAGCGCAGCCCCCGGTCATAGGCCCGCTTGAGGTCGATCTCGGCCCGCAGTGCATTGAGCGGCAGTTGCACCCGACCTTGGGCATCGATTCGCTCCTCCACCTCGACCACCTCTACATAAAGCATCTCCGGTAAAACGATGTGACGGGCAAACAGCAGGGGCCGGTTCTGGGTGCCAATCCGCAGTCCGTCGCCAAAACCCCGGGTGATCAGCAGCAGGGTTGGCTCGCCTTTCCGCTCCAAAAGAGCATTGGTGGCCACAGTGGTGCCCATCTTAACCGCCGCGATCTGTTCGGCAGGAATGGGATCATCGCCGCCCAGCCCCAGCAGGGTCCGGATGCCATGGAGAGCGGCGTCCGGGTAACGCTGCGGATTTTCCGAAAGCAGCTTACAGGTCGTCATCCCGCCGTCGGGACGCCTGGCGACGATGTCGGTGAAGGTGCCGCCCCGATCGATCCAGAATTGCCATCCACCGCCTGTTGCCGCCTGCATATAAAATCCCCTCGTTGATTGCCAACGCCCATTCCCGATGTGAAACAGTCCCGTCTTCACATATCAGCCGGCGGCTGTCAATCTTTACCTCGATGGCGAACATGACCGGTCGCCTGTCGGGGTCGAAAGAGGCCTGCACCGCGGAAACTCGCTTGCAATGCTTCAGCAAATCCTTCATCCCGGATAACGCCACCCCGCCCGTACACCTGCCATGCATTGCACGCTCCAGAACGCAACAAGCTCTTCCCTTGCACAAGCATATCTTTAAATGTATTATCAGTCAGTTACGCAAGCAGCGCAGGGTGCGATTATGAATTCACCCTTGATCGCCAATTTCTTTTAATAATATGGAGTTACACAGGTGGCAGTATACTAAAAACAGCGGAGGAAACATGACCGTGCAATCAAAGCGACAAGTCATCGACTTCTTAGCCGAGGATTACCAGACCAACAGACCCAAGGTCCGAGTTTTGCCTCACTGGCCTCCAGCAGCGAAAGACCAGGCCGAACTGGGAACAAAGTGCATCATGCGGTGGTATGTAAGCCTGCAGGGCGAAAATGCGCCCTGCACCTCGCCATTGGCCGCCGTCCAAGACACCCCAACGCCACCATCCATCTATCGATACGATTGGGCGTTTGGCATAGCCCCCCTCGAAGGTTTCTACTGGGACTGGCAGAAGGAACTCTGCGAGGAAAGCGCCCTCGCCATTCATCTTGTCCTCGAACCCGAAGGAGACGCACCCGAGGCGATCCCGATTTCGGCAACCATGAGTGCGCTGCACCCCTCCCGCAATACCAAGAGTTTCTGGGAGCTGGCATGGCCCAAAATTCCCAGGGCGGCCGCTGACTTTACCAAGACCCTCGAAGCCGTGTTACCGACCGCCAAACTCCTGGAGGGCGGCTTGACGCTGGCCTCCAACGTACTGGAATCGCAGGCTGAAAACAAAAAAAACTGGTTCCTTTACCAATTCCTGGATGAAAAACGGAAATGCCCGACCGTGGAGTGGAGAATACACAAAGACGTTTTAAAGGAATACGGCCCATTGTTACGCGGCAGCTTATTCCTGGCCTTTCACGGTGCTCCTGGGTCCGGGGCAGGCAAGCTGCGCATCTTGCTCAGGCCCCAGATAAGGTATTGCTCCGAGGACGACATCTGCTTCATCATCCCTACCAATGCGCTGACCGACGCGCAGCAAGTGGCGATTGAAGTGCAACCACAAGCGCCCCAAGAGGTTGATTCCAAACAATAAGGCCCACAGACACAAGAGAAGCCCAGTGCCAGTGACCCAGACCAGCGGGCTAGACAATTTTTCAACCTACCACAAAGCGTTAGTACCTTTTTCAGGGACAGCGAAAAGACTGACGGGAGGGACAGATGATCAAAGGACCCATACAGTGGGGTGCAGTCCTCACTGCCGTGGTGATGGCAGTTGGAGTTATCAAGTTTATGGTAAGACTCGACTCCAATGTGGAACATTTGCAAGCTGATGCAGCCAATCACATTGCAGCCCACGCGACCCTGGAAAGCAGACTTGCCGGGGTAGAAGCAAAGATAGAAAAAGGAACGCTCGCGGAACCGCCTCCGCTGGAGAACCCCTGTCAATCTGCCCAAATTTCCTCATTGCCTACGGCAGCCAACCAAGGGGTGCCTGAAAATACCTACATATCCTGGACACCAGCCCATTGCAAGATGGTCATTCAGGGGTACCGAAACGAGGCACTGATGAACGATTTCCAGAAGGTTCCCCAACCATCGGGTGCCGTCACCCTCGGCGAGGCGATTACTTGTTCAAAGGTATAATGAATTTAGGCATGACAGAATTGAAAATCTTTGTGCCAGGATCACGCCTGGCAGCGCAAGAGGGCATCTGGGTCAACGTGACACCATAGCACCGGTTCCCAGGCAGACCGGAAATGCTGCAACACTACCAACACGTTGTCTTGAAAATATTATTATATAAATTCAAATCATTAAGTCAATGACCCTGCTTGGGCATACCCTGGCTCAGGAGAAGAATACCTTGCAAGAGGCACGACCGTATGACCTCGTCCAGAGACGAAATCGGGCCGATGACCCACTGGGTTCCCCGTGAACCAATCAGCCAGGAGTTGAACAAACTCCCGGGCGTTCGGCCTGGTCCATATCCTGCCGCATTTGATCTCAGAACCCAGGGTCGGATCACACCGGCCCGGCTGTCGGACTGCGCCTCCTGCTGGTCGGTCGCGGCCACAGGGGCGCTGGAAGCCTCGCTCCTGCCGCCGGGCAGCCTGGAAACATTTTCCGAGGATCACATGCAGGTGGCGGATAACGAATGCGGCACCGGCGGGCACGAATTACTGGCCGCAGGCTACTACGCATCCTGGAGCGGGCCTATCGCCGCCGGCGACTTCGATGTACAGGCCCCGGATTCGCATCCTGCTATCCCGCCCAAGCGGCATATCCAGACCATCCTCTTCCCACCGCCCAGGAAGCATGCCCTGGACAATGATGGCATCAAATTCCATCTGGTCCAGCATGGCGGCATCTATGCCTCGGCGAGCTGGCGCGGCCTGACCGCTCCGCAGGAAAAGGCATATTATTGGCCCCAGAAATCCCCAGCGCACGCCGTGGTGATTGTCGGCTGGGACGACGATTTTGCGGGGGAGCGTTTCACCTACACCTATCAGTCAAAGGATGGCCCCGTCACCCTGACCCCGCCCGGCGACGGCGCCTTCATCGCCAAAAACAACAGCGGCCCCGACTTCGGCGAGCAGGGGTTCTTCTTCATCTCTTATCACGACGGCACCCTCGGGTATGCGGGGATGGCGGTCTACCTCCCGGAACCGGTTGACAACTTCACCCTTATCCATCAGCACGAAAAGCGGGGTATGCTCAATCTGATCAGCGGCAGCCTCCTCAAGGGAGCCAATGTCTTCCAAGCGATAACACGGGAAACATTGCAGGCTATCTCGTTTTTCGCCAGCGATCCCGGCTACGAATACACGGTGGAGCTTCATTTCCAACCCAATAACGGGCCGGAGAACAGCTCGGGGCCGGCCTGCACGGTACGCAGGTATGTTGATTGCGCAGGGTACTACACAGTCCGCCTGCCGCATCCCATCGTACTGTCGCCGGGGCAGCGTTTTTCGGTGGTGCTCTCCGGAGCGGCGGCCGGGCATGCCAACTGGTCAGCGCCCCTTGCCTGTGACTATGTCTGGGATGGTCAGGCCAACAACGGCCTGAAGCCCGGCCGCAGCTATATCCGCACCGATGGCACCGCCTGGTCAGACCTGGCGGACATCCCTCCAACCCAGGCCGGGCAGGGGCACAACGGCTACCTCTGCATCAAGGCCTTTGCCAACACCCGGCCGAAACAGGATTCCCTGCCCATGAAAAATCTCTTCACCCCCCTTTGGAAGATGATCCAGACCTTGCTCAACACCCTGTTTGGCGGGTTACAGGTCATTGCCACCACCCCGGCAAATGGCGAGAACATCCCCTACCCTTCCCTGTCTGTCTTGACCGTTACCTTTTCCAAACCGGTGACCCAAGGCGAGGCCTTCTATGCCATCCAGGTCTTTTCCGATACGGAGGTCAAAGGGGTATTCTGCAGCGTGAACGGTACCCAGTTGACGATGCAATGTGCTACCCCGCTTGCGCCCCATGGTCTGGGGGGAACACAGTGGACCGCGGTGCTTCCCAGTCGGGCCCTGGCGGAGGCCTCCGGTAAAGGCCTGTCCGCTGAATACCGATGGTCCTTCACCACCATCGGGGTAAATTGACTCAAGCATTCAGGCATCAGAGCCAATCCTCGCCACAAAGTTGCTGCTCAACCTGATCCCGACCGGGGCCTATTGCAGGCATCCCGCTGCGGCAGACACTGCCCAACCGATGGTTCAAAACGGCGTTGTCCTGCGCTTCAAAGCCCGTTATATTTCTCGCATGCCGATTTTCTTTTTGACATCGACGAGCTTTCCCCCCTAAAATAGTTTCATGCCGTCTAAGCGTTCCACACCCTGTTTTTGTCACCAGCCCCATGGCGCCACCGCTTTTTCCATGCAAAAAGATTCCGTTCCGTTGCATAGTTACCCCGCCAGGTCCATCGGCCGTTTGGCCGGAACGCTCGTATTTTCCGGGAAAACCGAAGCAACCCGGCGGAGAAGCAAACTCCAGGGCCACGGTCATGCCGAACATCTTTTTCCGTTAACATCCCAGCCAGTTAAGCGCTTTGCACCGGGATTACTGCCCAGTCTGTGCAGCAACCAGATCGAAACAAACTCTTACTTCTGCACCAATTTCTCCGATATTTTCACGGTTATCGGTCTGATCATCGTGGCCCTGCTGCTGCTGAGCTTGTTTGTCCTTAATCAACGCAAAAAGACTATCATTTCCGATACATCCAAAGCGCTCGAAGAAACCGAAGCCAGATATCGCCTCCTGTTTGAACATTCGCCCATTCCCTTAATGGAGGTGGATTTAAGTGCAATTAAAACCTCCTTCGATCAGATAGCCGGGCAAGGGATCACCAATCTGAAGCGTTACTTGAGCGAAAACCCGGAATACCTGATCCGTTGCGCCACCATGATGCGGATCCTTGACGCCAACCTGGCCGCTTTTAAAATGTACGGGGTTGACAACACCGAAGCGCTCACTCGACTCACCGCAGTACTACCGGACGAACAAGACATCCCTTTTAAAAATGAGCTGATCTCGCTTGCCAAGAGTGGCGAATCTGAAATCGTTCTGCAAAACAGAGCTATTGACGGCTCCATCCTGACGTTCGAACGGCGCACAGTTGTCGCCGCAGGTTTTGAAACCACCTGGCGCAAGGTGTTTGTCACGGTGATCGACATCACCGAACAGGTACGATTACGCAACGAAAACAAAGCCTTTGAAAAACAGCTGCAACACACCCAGAAACTCGAGGCCATCGGTAGTCTAGCCGGCGGAATCGCTCACGATTTCAACAATATCCTCACCCCGATCATGGGCCGGGCTGAACTGATGCTGATCGAAAACAGCAACAACCCCGGACTGCAGGAACATTGCCGGGGCATTGTCGATGCCTCGCGCCGCGCCCGCGATCTGGTGAAACAAATCCTCACCTTCAGCCGTCAGGTTGATCAGGAGATCAAACCGATACCGCTTGCTGATATTATCCGTGAAGTCATCCAGCTGATGCGCCCCACCCTGCCCGCCACCATCGAAATCGATTTCGTCTTGCCCGACCATTGTCCGCTCATCATGGCCGACGCCACCCAGTTACACCAGGTGATTATGAATCTGGTCACCAACGCCTTCCATGCCATGGAAGAAACGGGCGGGAAGTTGCACATCAGCCTGAAAACCGTTACCCTCGGCGTCGGTGAGTTCAATGATTTCTCCGCCAGCCCGGGTTTATACCAGCAACTGACCATTGAAGACACCGGCCAAGGCATGGATGAGGCCACCATGGCCAAAATTTTCGATCCCTATTTCACCACCAAACCGCGCGGCAAAGGCAGCGGCCTGGGCCTGGCCGTGGTGATCGGCATCCTGCGCGGTTATGGCGGCGAGATTCGGGTTGCCAGCAGCTTGGGCAAGGGCACCATTTTCGATCTCTATTTCCCGGTGTTTGAGCTCGCCGACGAGCAGACCCCGTTCCAGCACGACCTCAACGAACCGATGCCCAGGGGTACCGAGCATATTCTTCTGGTTGACGACGAAAAATCGATTGCCGATGTGACCACCAGCATGCTAGAGCGACTGGGGTACAAGGTGACGGTTCGAGTCAGCAGCTATGACGCGCTGGAGGCCTTCCGCAATCTGGCGGACCAGATCGATCTGCTCATCGCCGACCTGAGCATGCCGCAGATGACCGGATTGCAGCTCTACCGGGAAATCAAAAAAATCCGGCCGAGCGTCAAGGTGATCATCTGCACCGGGTTCAGCGAACAGCTGGACAGTCGCAAATCCAAGGTCATCGGCATAGAAGGCTTTCTTCATAAACCGGTAATCATGGCCGATCTTGCCCGGTGCGTCCGATCAGTACTCGACAGCTGAACCCGCCCCTTTTGATCGCCGAACGTTCTTAGCCGAATTGACCAGCATCTACCCCATTATTTTTTTAAAGCGGAACCCCCACTGTCGCTGACGACCGGGCCGCATCAGGACATTGCATGAAAAAATTGTTCATCAAAGAAGAAACCACCCTTCTGGCCGCCTTACTCAAAGAAGGGCACTCGCGCACCAAAGTCAAACAGCTGCTGAAATACCGGGCAATAAGCCTGGGTGATCTGCCGGTGACCCGGATTGATCAAGTCCTGACGCCCGGCGACGTCCTCACTATTACTTCGGAAAAAGAGGGCTCCGGCCACTACCCCCCCTGCCCCGGCCTGGATATCATCTACGAAGATGCGGACATCATCGTTATCGACAAACCGCCGGGACTGTTGACCATCGCCTCGGAGACCGAAAAAAAGAAGACCGCCTATTACAAACTGACCGCCTGCCTGGCCGAGCGGACCAACGGCGAAGAACGGATCTTTATCATTCACCGCCTCGACCAGGGCACCTCCGGCCTGCTGGTCTTTGCTAAAAACGAAGAAGCCAAGCATACCCTCCAGGGCTCCTGGCAGGATGCCCGCAAAAAATATCGGGCCATCGTTGAAGGCGTGCCAAAAAAGGACAGCGATACGATCAAAAGCTATCTCTGCGAGTCGAAAATCCACCGGGTCTATTCGGTGCCGACCGACAACGGCGAGTGCAAATACGCCGAAACCTGCTACGAGGTGGTGCAAGCCCAGGGCGGGTATAGCCTGCTTGACATTACCCTGATCACCGGCCGTAAAAACCAGATCCGCGTCCATTTAGCCGACCTGGGCCACCCCGTGGTCGGCGATAAAAAGTATGGCGCCAAATCCGACCCGATCAAACGGCTGGCCCTGCAATCCTACACCCTGGAGTTCAACCACCCGGTCAGCGGTCAACCGATGGCCTTCACCCTCGATATGCCGGATAAATTCAAAGGCCTGCTGCATAACGTGACCAAATCCAAAACGTGAGTTTGCAACAAGGAAAACGCAGGGCTCTTGCCGGGCTGGCAACTGGATGCACCAAGGGAGAGCCGTACATGCACGTGAGGTATGCATCTATGAAAGCTGTCGTCTTTTGCCTAGTGGCCGCCCTGCTGCTCACCGGTTGCGCCACCTTGAGCCGTGAGCAGTGTCAACGTGGCGACTGGTTCGGCATCGGCATCTCCGATGGCCAGGCCGGGCAACCGGCCAGCCGGCTCGACCAGCATGTACGGGCCTGTGTCGACTACGGAATTCATGTAGACAATCAGCAATATATAAACGGTCGAGCCCAAGGTTTGCAGGATTATTGCCAAATCGAGAACGCCTTTGACAGCGGCATGGAAGGACGAAGATACCAGCGTGTCTGCCCGCCCTCGATCGATGCCGTCTTTGAGCGCTACAACCTTGCGGCCTACGAGGTCTACCAGGACAGAAAGGAACTTGAACGGATAGACGACCAAATACAGGATAACGAACGCCGACTCTGGGATAAAGACCTCTCCGATGACAACCGCCGCCGGATACGGTCCAGCCTCCGTGACCTCGACAGGCAGCGGGATCGCGTACGGCACGATCTCCATACCAGTGAACAGTATCTGGACCGCTTGATGGAAGAGGCCAGATACTATCGCAATCGTTGAACCAGGATCGCTTTCATTTAAACCTGTCCCCCTTTTTCCCCTGAAATGACACCGCAGATGGAAAATCAAGCAATATAGCCAAGACGGCAATTTACAAAATGCTCGCCCCGCCGAGGGTATGGTTGTATTGAACGAAGCGTATTCGGGGACGAGGGGGCCCTCGCCGCTGAGCCGGGCGGCGGGGTGCGGGGTCGTCTCAGCGGCCGGGCTGCCCTTTCTTTTGGTTCTTTTCTTTGGGCACGCAAAGAAAAGAATGCGCCTCCCGCAGGGAGACAGCGGTTGTTGAGCTATCCAGATGGTACGGAAAATGTTTTTGCTTTGAATTCGAGCAATCTGCGGGCAAGCAAAAAGACGTTTGCCCACCCGGCTACCCGGCTATGGCAAAAATTTTTTAATCTCAAGATCTTTCATTACTTTGTAGTGCTTGTCATTTCCTGTGAGAATGGGAAAGCCATACGCTATTGCCGTGGCTCCAATCAAAGCGTCCGCCAATTGCATGGAATGGCTGAGAAAATGTTGTTCTACATAGAACATAGCTTTGGCGGAAATTATTTCAGATACATACAGAATTTGGGCATTCCACCCATGGAGTGCTTTACGGAGATGGTTGAGTTCCTTTTTGTTTCTCAATCCTTGAACGAGTTCCATATATGTAACTACAGAGAGGAAGAAATTATTTGAATTCTCAACGACTTGAAATGCTTTCTCATTGCCCCGCATATACCAAATGAGAACGTCAGTATCGATGAGCATTAGAATCTTCCTTTTCTCAAATTTCTTACATACTCATCCACATTCTGGACGATGTCGTTATCTTTCCATATTCCGAACAGCTCATTTTTTCCCGTTTGCTTCTTTATTTCCTGGTAGGGAACAAGTTTGGCGCACGGTTTTCCGCGGAAAGTAATAACAACCTCCTCGCCTCTGCTTACTGAATCTATCAGTTCCTTTGAGTGAAATCTCAGGTCTTTTGCGGTTGCTTTCATGTTGGCCTCTCGTGTTTAAAGTTTACATGTTTAAATATAAACTTAACGAGAAACTTAGTCAATTATGATTCCTTGAACCAAGGTGATTTTCCGCAAGCGAACGAGAACATCTGCGGCTTGTCCGTAGATGTTCTCGTTGGAATTACGTATCGTGTCCCCGAAACTCCGTGTCCCCATAGCCAAATCAAGCAATATAACCATGACGGCAATGTGCAAAATGCTCGCCCCGCCGAGGGTATGGTTGTATTGAACGAAACGTATTCGGGGACGAGGGGGCCCTCGCCGCTGAGCCGGGCGGCGGGGTGCGGAAACGGGAAGAAGGGGCAAACTGTTTGAGCGCAGCGAGTTTTTGCCCCGCCGGTTCCGGACCTCGGCGAACGGGGTCGTCTCAGCGGCCGGGCTGCCCTTTCTTTTGGTTCTTTTCTTTGGGCACGCAAAGAAAAGAATGCGCCTCCCGCAGGGAGACAGCGGTTGTTGATTTCTCCAGATGGGGCAGAAAATGGATTTGGTTTGAATTTGAGCAATCGGTGGGCAAACAAAAAGACGCTTGCACACCCTAACTAACTCCCGCAGGGAGACCGGAGGTGGAGATTGCTCCAGAAGGATGGGGGAAAGAATTGAGAATGAATTCGAGTCGTTGGTGGGCACGATACAGCCGTGCGCACCCTACCCGGCTCAAAGCCGAAAGACGGAGACGAGAATCATGAGGGCAAATTGTGCGCACGGCAGAGCCAGCGAAACGAGTACTAGGCGAAGAACGTAGGGCGACGGCGGGTCCTTACGATTGGAGCGAATGAGGAGAAAATTGATCAGCGCCGTAAGCGGGATTCCCAGAACGGCCAGCAACATTGCACCTAGGCCGACAAATGACCCACCGCCTGAGGTGGCCAAGATGATTGCGAAGGAGAACCCAACTTGGAGCAGCAGGACTCCACCGATGCCGAACAAATAGCTCAAGATAAACTCCTTCTTGCGACGTTGATTCGATGCGGCCACGACGATCCCATGAAGCGGCCAAACGAGAACATCTGCGGCTTGTCCGCAGATGTTATTGTTGGAATTACGTATCGTGTCCCAGGAATTCCTCGCCGGAAAATGTACTTGCTTTGAATTCGAGCAATCGGTGGGCAAGCAAAAAGACGCTTACCCACCCTACCCGGGGCTCAGCATCGCATCAGCCGGGGCCCAGTGCACATTTATTTGAGTGTCAACTCGCTGGACAGCAACCGCAGCTAGCCGGGTGCGATGGGCGCCTGCATAATGCTCACGCATTGGGCTAGTTGAGTCAATGTTTACGAAGAAACCGAGTGGGTACTCTAGCGCGTTGAACATCTGGTCGAGCTTGTCGAAGTCATCGCGGACCTCGGCCACTGTGGCCTGTCTTTTAAGTGCCCAAACAGCAAAATTGTTTGCTCTCACCCCAGCGCCAGAGTGCTCAGCGGGAATGTGGAAAACAATATCAGGGCGCTGCCCTAAGCCGTGCCTGGCGCTCTTTTGGTACTCCATTTCGAGGATGGCACCGTCTGCAATCAGGCCGGCGCGGTCCAATTCGGTTTGAAGTGCGTAGTAGAAGCGGCCGTGAAACCCGCGTTCTGTCTGAAAAAAGCGCGCAACGTCCACCGAGCGGATGGCAGCCTCTGTTGCGGCAATTAGTGCTTCACGCATAGTGGAATCTTGGTCTGAGACCTAACAGTCATAATGGGCCAAAGAGTGTATCGAACTTTTTCTCCAAATTCCGAAACACCAGATCATCCCCCATCACGAGCACTTCGAATACCCGCAATCGCGGCACACCTCGCACCCTTCCTCGAACACCAATTTACCCTGGCATTCCGGACAGATCGAGGCAAAGCCATGCTGGGTGGCGGCCATAAACGACTTGAGCAATTTGCCCAACTGGGCGGGCAGATCGAGCATGTGACCGCTGGAGCGATCGAGCTGCTTGATGATCTCGTCCATGGGAATCTGGTAGCGCAGGGCCAGCGACACCAGCCGACAGGTGGTGGTCCACATGGTGGATTTGTCTTTAAGGTCCACCCGGTTGTCAAAGGGGAACTTGGCAAAGACCTCCATGGGTTTCTCATCCTCGTCGAAACAGACGATCAGGTAGATGGTCTCCTGATTGATGTCCTTGAGCCGGTAACGCTTGGCGCTGAGCACATCGGGCAGGGTCGACTTTTGGAACATGCCCTCGGAGGAAACCGTCGCCGTCTTCTCCGCACCCGAGGCCATGGTATTGAGCACCTGATGGTCTCGGGAACCGTCGCGGTAGACGGTCAAGCCCTTGCACCCCAGTTGGTAACCGAGCATATAGGAGGTGCGGACATCATCGACGGTGGCGTTGGATGGCAGATTGATGGTTTTGCTGATCGAGGCATCGACTCCGTTGCACTGCAGGGCGCCCTGCATGCGGATATGTTGCTCCGGGCTGATATCCTGGGCGGTGCGGAAAATCTCCTGCCAGCTCAAAGGAATCTCGGGATGACCGATGACCGTGCCGCTGCTGGCCACCCGCTCGAGCATTGCCGCCGTGAAGAACCCCTCTTCCCGCGCGACCCGTTCAAAATGCTTATTGACCATCAAAAGCCGGTCGCCGTCCATAACGTTTTTGATCATGACGATGGAAAAATACGGCTCGCAGCCGGAGGCGCAGTCGGCAATCATCGACACCGTGCCGGTGGGCTGAATCGAGGTCAGGGCGGCGTTGCGCCGGGCCGGGTAGTGATTGATCTTTTCATCAAAGGCGGGGAAAGGCCCCTTGATCGCTGCCAGGGCGACAGAAGCGATTTCCGCCTCGCTGCGGATGAACGCCATAACCTCGGAAGAGGCCTGCCGCCCCTCCTCGCTGCCGTAGGACAGCTGCAACTGAATCAGCATGTCGTGCAGTCCCATGATCCCCAGCCCGATCTTACGGGTTTTATGGGTCATCTCGGCGATTTCCGGGATAGGGAACCGGTTGCAGTCGATGACGTTATCGAGAAATCGGACCGCCAGATGGGTAGAGGCGCGCAACCGCTCCCAATCGACCTTGCCGTCACGGACATACTGACCGAGATTGACCGAACCGAGGTTGCAGGATTCGTAAGGCAGCAGCCACTGCTCGCCGCAAGGGTTGGTGGCCTCGAAGTCGCCGAGTTGCGGGGTGGGATTGTCGCGGTTGGCGGCATCGATAAACAATACGCCGGGCTCGCCGTTGTGCCAGGCCAGATCGATAATCTTGTCAAACACTTCCCGGGCCCGCAGGGTGTTGATAATATCGCCGTTGGAGGGATCGAGCAGATCGTATTCGAGGTCGTCCCGCACCGCCTCCATGAACCGATCGGTGATGGCGACGCTGAAATTGAAATTGGTGAATCGGGTCTGGTCTTCCTTGGCGGAGATGAATTCGAGAATATCGGGGTGATCGACCCGCAGCACGCCCATGTTGGCGCCGCGCCGTTTGCCGCCCTGCTTGATGGTTTCGGTGGCGATATCAAAGACCGCCGCAAAACTCAAAGGACCGGAAGCCACGCCCTGGGTCGACTGCACCGCTGAATTCTTGGGCCGCAGCCGGGAAAACGAATAGCCGGTGCCGCCGCCGGTCTTGTGCACCAAAGCCCCGTTGCGAATGGAACTGAAGATGCCGTCCATCGAGTCTTCCACCGGCAGAACGAAGCAGGCGGACAACTGGCCGAGGTTGGTGCCGGCGTTCATCAGGCATGGGGAGTTGGGCAGAAAATCGAGATAATAGATCAGATTGAAGAAACGATCGCCCAGATCAGCAAAATCGCCCATGTCGCGATCGACCGAAGCAACTGCGTTGGCAACCCGGCGACACAACCCCTCCCAGTTTTCAAGCGGATTTCCCTGCTCGTCTTTCAGATAGTATCGCCGCTCCAGTACGGTCTCGGCGGTATCGGTCAACTGTTGACGTGGAATGCTTCTGGTCATCTTTTCCCTCTTTTCGCTTGATTTGGTTTCATCGCTCTCCTGAACAGCCGACGACCGGCGGTGCGGACAGTAACCGAATACCTCCAGTCGCTCCCCGGTCGCACCTCTGCAATCTCCTCGGAAAAACCGGTGGTTGCAGCAAGGAATTCGAGAGGGCGCCCTGGTGTCGCCCTGCAACATCGACGGCAACTTATCACAACATGTAGCGCGCATCAAGAACAAAACATGCAACATGTAGTGTTTTGCAAAATATCCTGTTTTCAATGAGTTCAGCAGAAAACCCGTTTTTAGCCCCCATCCACGGGCATGAAAAGCGCCCCTGCCACAGGCGTCCGGAACCACCGGGAGCGCACCGCTCGTCGGTCCGAAATGAACACGGGAAGTGATTTCCGCCGCTGCACGCTCGAGTCGACCGATGCGGCCCGACACCCTCTCGCCAGAGACCTGTTGTTGGTTCTTGCGCAATCGTTCCCGGCCCATTATACTGTGGCCCAGTTTTCGCCCCACCCTAACAATTACAGAAAGATATCAACGAGATAAAAGAGGCGGCCAGCGACCGGCCCCTGACAACCGGCGCCCCTTGAAAACGGGGCGACGCCTTTTCTCCTCCAACCCAAAGGATCAAATCCCCGTCATGCTGAAAAAAATCCTGTTCTGCGCCCTGCTGCTCCTGCCGTTGACCTCCCATGCCCTGGAATTGAAGAAAAACAACACCTCGGGCGACCTCAACTGGTCGGTACAGAATACCTGGCCCCTGCCCACCAAACCATTGGACATCGCCCAATCGCTGGACAACAAGAAGGTCTTCATCCTCGGTGCGGACGCCAAGGTCTACATTTTCACACCGGACGGCAAAAAATTGGGTGAGCTGCCGGTGGATCCCAACACCAGCGGTATCGATATTGCCCCCAGAGGCGAGATGCTCTACCTGATCAACGGTAAAAACAATGCCTACACCGCCATCGACATCAGCTTCAACCAGAAGATCGACATCACCGGAGCGCCGATCCAGGGCAAAACCGATGCGCCGGTGACCATGATTGTGTTCTCCGATTTCGAGTGCCCTTGGTGCAGCAAGCTGGAACCGGTGCTGAAACAATTGCTCGACAATAATAAAGATAAGCTCCGCATCGTCTTCAAACACCTGCCGCTGCCCATGCATCAACAAGCCGAACCGGCAGCCCTGGCAGCGATCGCCGCCCAGAAACAAGGAAAATTCTGGCAGATGCACGATGCCCTCTTCCAGACCACCGCCTGGTCCCCGAACGTAATCGATGAAACCGCCCAGAAAGTCGGATTGAACATGGAAAAATTCAAAGCCGACCTGGTCAGCCCGGAGACCCAAATGCAGTTAGCCAAGGACAAGACCGACGCCCAGCAGGCCGACGTCACCTCCACCCCAACGTTGTTTATCAATGGTCGACCGGTGCGGGATCGGAGCCTGACCGCGCTCCAGGCCATGGTCGATGAAGCCCAGCCGGCCAGCGGAGCCAAGTGAGGTGAAGCCCTCCGCCGCCCTCAATGCCGAGACCGTCAGAGATCTTGATTTCGCCGATAACAGCGTTGCCCAGCAACTCTTCGGCGAGTTAGGCCGCAATCTGGTCACCGTCGAGCAGGCCACCGGGGTGACGATCAAGGTCCGCGGCAACAACCTGCAAATCAGCGGTCGGACCCACGCAGTGGACCTGGCAGCCTCCACCCTGCGGCAAATGTACGGCCTGCTGCTCAAGGGATATCCGGTATTCAGCCAGGACATCGCCTTCGGGGTCAAGATCCTGGAGTCTTCCCCCCAGGCCAACCTGGAGGAGATCTTTCTCGACAAGGTCTGCATCACCTCCCGCAAACGGGTGATCTCGCCGAAATCGGTCAACCAGAAACGATATATCGAAGCGATTAGAGATAACGACATCGTCTTCGGCATCGGCCCGGCCGGCACCGGCAAGACCTACCTGGCTGTGGCCATGGCGGTTTCCGCCCTCTCCCGGGAACAGGTCGCCAAAATCATCCTCACCCGACCGGCGGTGGAGGCCGGGGAAAAGCTCGGTTTCCTGCCCGGCGACCTGGCCCAGAAAGTCGATCCCTACCTGCGGCCGCTCACCGACGCCATCAACGAGATGCTCGGCCAGGAAAAAACCATCGACCTCACCGAACGCGGCGTGATCGAAGTGGCGCCGCTGGCCTTCATGCGCGGCCGGACGCTCAACAACGCCTTCATTATCCTCGACGAGGCCCAGAACACCACCAGGGAACAGATGAAAATGTTCCTCACCCGTATTGGCTTCGACAGTCAGGCGGTGATCACCGGCGACGTCACCCAGATCGACCTGCCCGGTAGCCAGAAATCCGGCCTGATCCAGGCCGAACGAATCCTGGGGGGAATCAAAGGAATCGCCTTCAATCATTTTTCCAAGTCCGACGTGGTCCGTCACCCCCTGGTCCAGGAAATCATCCAGGCCTACGAGCAGCAGGATGCGACCCGACGTTCCACCCGACGGATCGACGAAGACCAAGAGAAGGCCTGAAATGACCGTCCACTGGAGCTACACCGCCGACATCGCCCGATACCCCATTAACCGCAACCTGCTTAAGCAGCGCAGCGACCGGCTGCTGCAACTGCTCCACCTGGAAGCGGCCGAAGTCAGCATTGTCCTGATGGGGGACGCGGAAATGGCGGGGTACAATGCGTTGTACCGCAAGAAGCAGGGGCCGACCAACGTGCTCAGTTTCCCGGCGAGCCAGACCGATGACGGCTTTGTGATTCCGGAGGCGGAGCTGGGCGATGTGCTCATCAGTGTCGACACCGCCAAACGCGAGGCCGTCGACCAGGGGTGCACGCTGCACCACCGTCTGCTCGAACTGATCATCCACGGCCTGCTCCATTTGACCGGTTACGACCATGAACGCTCGGAAGAGGAAGCCCTGCGGATGTGGGATTTTGAAAAAGAACTGTTCCAGCACGTACAAACATCAAGGAGTGCCCATATGCCTTACCTCGCCATCAATGTTGATCATGTTGCCACTGTCCGACAGGCCCGGGGCGGTGTCGAGCCTGACCCGGTGCTGGCCGCCTCCCTCTGCGAACTGGCCGGTGCCGAAGGCATTGTCGTCCATCTCCGCGAAGACCGGCGGCACATCCAGGACAGAGACGTGCGCATCCTGCGCCAGACGGTCAAGACCAAGCTCAATCTGGAAATGGCTGTGTGCCCGGAAATTATCGATATCGCGTTGGAAATTGTCCCGGACATGGTGACGCTGGTGCCGGAGAAGCGCAAGGAACTGACCACCGAGGGCGGGCTGGACATCCTTGGAAATGATAAAAAAATACGCAAAGCCATTGAGAAAATGACCAAGGCGGGGATTCTGGTCTCGATCTTCATCGACCCCGATGTCACCCAGATTCAAGCCGCCCTCGATGCCGGCGCCACCTTTGTCGAACTCCACACCGGCCGCTATTGCGAGGCCCGCACCATGGATCTGCAGGAGCAGGAATTCCGCCTGATTGAGCAGTCAGCCGAACTGGCGTATGAATCAGGCCTGCGGGTAAATGCCGGCCACGGACTCGACTACCGCAATGCCGGTCCGATCGCCGACCTGCCCTTTATCGAGGAGTTGAGCATCGGCCATGCGGTTATCAGCCGGGCGGTTCTGGTGGGCATCGACCAGGCGGTCCGGGAAATGCTGGCGGTCGTGCGGCCGGCCTGAACCCCTTCGATCGCCTGGCAAATCACATTTCCTTGCCGAGTCCGAGGATATGCTCGCTGGCGCCGAGCACAATGAGAATGTCGCTGGCCATGATCCGGGTTTCCGACTTGGGATTGAACAGCATGGTGCCGTCCTGACGCTTGATCGCCACCACGATGACGTCGTAATTCTTCCTGATCTCGGACTCGATCAGGTTCTTGCCGTTGAGGTGGGAATTGGCGCTGACATGCAGTTCTTCCATAATCAGGTCGAGCTCACCGGCCCGCATGGTCAGGTCGATAAAATCGGTGACCGTCGGCCGGACAATCAGATGGGCCATGCGCCGAGCGCCGATCGAGTACGGCGAGATCACCTTGGTAGCCCCGGCCCGCTTGAGCTTGGTCTGCACCCCCGGAGCGCCACTTGACCGGGTCATGATATAGAGATCGGGATTCAACCCTCGGGCGGTCAAGGTAATGTAGAGGTTGTCGGCATCGGAGGCCACCACCGAAACCAGCCCTCGGGCATGCTCGATTCCCGCATTGATGAGCACCTCGTCGTCCGAGGCCTCCCCCAGCAGTTGCAGGTACTGCAACTCCTCAACAGCCTTGATCTCCTCGGCATCCTTCTCGATCACGATCAGGGGGCGCTGGTGTTCCTGCAGAATCTTGCAGATTTCCTTACCGATCCTGCCAAAACCGCAGACAATGTAATGATCCCGTAACCGGCCTATCTGTCGAATCATTTTTCTCCTCTTGTATAATCCGCGCAATTCACCCTCAATCATGGTTTCGGTGATCTTGCTAAAGGTGTACAATACAAAACTAACACTGGTGAACACCAAAAAAACGGTGAAAATCCGGCCCGAGGGATGCACGGGCACGAAATCACCATAGCCCACGGTGAACACGGTAATGATGGTCAGGTACATCCCCATCCAGAAATCCATGTTCTCGAAGTACATGTACCCTAAGGAGCCCACGAGCAACAGGGTTATAAAAATAACTGCTATGACTATGACTTTCCGCATCTTATCCCGCTGAATCCGTGAAATATAATCAAACTCAAACTACACCACCATAGCATACCAGCAGGTATAAGCGCCACTGTTAACCTGCTGTAACTTCAATGGCTTTACCACAATTGCTGTTTGACAAAGCAAAACGGGGAGTGTATAAATGGCCGACCTGCCCGGATGGCGGAACTGGTAGACGCAAGGGACTTAAAATCCCTCGGCCTCTGGCTGTACGAGTTCGATTCTCGTTCCGGGTACCAAGGAAAAGAACAGGGCTAATATCTTATAAACATGGAGATATTAGCCCTTTTTCTTTTCCCCTGCCCCTAGATTTTCCAATAATCTTTCGTTTGTTTGCGCTTGGCTCCTTCTTATTGCAAGGAGCAGTTACCAAAGCAGAAATATGCGCCGGATGACCACCTACCATCCGGTCCCTGACCGGGAGGAAACAAGGCATGAAAAAACTGTTATTACTGCTCACCCTCTGCTTGGCGTCGACCGCCTGGGCGGACATACCGGCCACGCCGGTCATGACCCTGTATCGATTCAACAGCGCCCTCGACATCCCCTATTACAACGTCGACTCCTTTCGCACCTCAGGGCCGACGACGCCGGCCGGCACGCTCGCCCAAGGTTCCTCCCTGGTGCCCTGTGTAGTCATGGACGGCGGACGACCGCTCACCGACGCCCAGGGCATTCCCTATGTGGGCTTCCAGATCGTGATGGATGCCCGCACCGCCACACCCGCTGCGGCGGAACACTACAAAAACGTCCTCAAGAGCCGCCAATCGCTGACGGTCGTTAACCATCATTGCGACGCCGGCGTAAAAAATGTAATCGATGTCCGCAGCCTGCACTCGATGGGAAAAGCGCCCGCCTTCGACCCCCCGCTTCCGAGCAAGCCAAGCGATGCCGCTGCCGCCGGCAAGTCCGGCAATGAACTCGACCAGATCATTCGGACCTTTCACAACTCGACCTACTGCGACAGTACCAACCAACGCCTGCTCGAACGTCGCAGTGCGTTGCAGGGAGCCTGGAGCCGCTTCATCCGCGACTATCAAAGTCGCTGGTCCAGCGACTCGCTGCAACGCGCCAAACATCTGGACTACACCATGCGTACCGCCATCTTCGAGGGGCACCTGGAGCGTGGTTGCAACGCCTACGGTGCCTGTGAACGCGACATCATCGCGCTTTCCATTCGCAACCGTGGCCGAGAGGCGTGTTCCAAACGGTTGGGTTGCGGCGCTCCGGGGGATTTCCAAGGCGTTGCCTCCACCGTCTCCCAATACAATATCTGGGATGAATACCTGACCCAGATTTCCGGGCTCACCTCCTGCTTCCTCCGCGATGATCTGGCCGGCGAGCAGAGCGCCAGCGCCCGAAATTACAGTAAACTGCAAAGCATGTATGCCCAGAACCTGGGGAATGTGCAGCGGATTTTGTTTGGCTCCGACCAAGACCTTACCGCGATTTTCCCGAACAACTCGTTGGCCGACCTGAAAAGCCTGAAGCACTATTATCATGCCCCGGCAATGGGCAAGTGCTTTCCCAATCACGACCGGGTCGAATTCATTTCTGGGGCAGTGGCCCGAAAGGGCAACGACTTCGCCCTGATTGCCAATACCCGGATCCAAGTGGACCAACAGACGGCAGGTGGGTATTTCTTTCGTAATTTCATCGTGCAGGAAGATTCGACCGGGGATGTTATCAAGATCGTCGAAAACTATCCGGGGTTCGTCGTGGACGGGAGACGGGTTGCCCTGAAGGCGGCGGCCGGCTGTCCGCCCTATGGCATTCCAAGTGGCTGCCAATTCGAAAAAATCGGCCGCTATCGAAAAACCCCCTCTTGGATTAATAGCGGCAAACCCTTGGAAGTGACCTGCCGCGTTGCGGACCGGGGAGAAAAATGCCAAGGCGGGGAACTGTTCAAAACCGTGAAAGTTGGCGGCGTCTGCGACACCGAAATGCGGCCTTTTGCGGGGATCAATTAAGGGGTGCCGGCCACTTGAAGCACGCGGCTCTTTCCGGCCTGGTGCATTGACGCGCTTGGCGCCATTATTTGCTGGTTCTGCGCATGCTGCGACCGGCTGTTCAGACTCGCTTTGCTTTCGGAAAGAACTGGGGCAGCAAGTCGCTTGAAGCTATTAGCAGTTCGTCGAGCATCGCCTGGGCTTTTTCCGGGAGGATCGCCATCTCATCAACGAGCAGCGCCTGCAACGCCTTGGTGCGATCCCCGGTCACAGCGGCATCGGCAACAAGCTCATGCCAAACAAACCTTTTTTCCAGCAGGGCCTTAAGCAGCGGGGGTGCCTCCCCCATGACCACGGGGCGCACCCCCGCCGAGTCGGTAACCGCTTCGACTTCTACCTCGGCGGTCGCCGGCAAATTGGGAATAGCCCCCTGATTGGCGATATTTGCGATGCAAACCCTTCTCCTGCCGGTTGCCATGGCGGCGATTATTGCTGCGACCCCCTCGCCCGTCACCGAATTGTCCTTCTCCTGAGGCATCTGTATATCCGCAAGGATGGCCTGGTATCGACTCAAGAAACGCCGGCGCATGGCGGGCGTCGTCCGAGTGGGCTTGGGCAAAGGCTTGGACGCATCATATCCGTGTTCCTTGGCCGAGGCAGCAAGGGTGTATGGCAAATCGGCCTGTTGCGCGGCCTGGGTGCAGAAGGGATAGAACTCCAGCGTATGCGCATCGTCGGCGTACACAATCCGGTAGCCGTAGACTCCCGAAAGCGCGCTGCTCAGCGCATGGCCGGGAGGCGGCGTACACGTTCGGGTGCGGCGCAGCAGTTCAGGCAGCATATCCGTGCCACGGTGGCGCACCTGGGCAAACCAGTAGTAATGGTTTGTGCCGATCCAGCGGCACTCCAGTTCGTCGGGCGGGACGCCGAGCAGGTTGGCGGCGTCCACTATGCCGGTCTGGACGCCGTGACAAATGCCAATCGAGGTTATGGCCGTATACTTGTGCAGGGCGCGCATCAATACGGCCATGGGGTTGGAATGGTTGATCAGGATCACCTGGGGGCATCGCTTCTCCATCTCGCGGCAGATCGCGATGTATGCCGGAATCGAGCGCAACCCCATCATGAGCCCCGCCGGGCCACAGGTGTCGCCGATGACCTGGTGAATGCCGTACCTGGCGGGGATATGCATATCCGCGTCATGGTAGCGAGACTCGTAGACGTTGGCGGTGAACGAGGCCCCACTGCCGCCGATGGACGACACGGCGAAATCCGCCCCCTCCACCGCATCGGCAAGGTCGGTGGTCGCCCGGATGTGCAGCGCCCCACCGGCACTTCTGGCAAGCCGCCGGCCGAATTCTGCCATGATTTCGACCTTCTCCAGGTCCAGGTCATAAAGGACCACCTCCGAGCCGGCGAGATCCTCCTCCAGCGCGACGTCCTGCAGCAATCTGGGAAAGTAGAGACTTCCCCCTCCTAGACAGACAATTTTCCTGGATGGCATGTGTTCTGCTCGCCTTTGCAAGAGGTTCCTCGCCAGGTGGTACGTCCTCAGCGTTGGCCTGCGGGAAATCTAGCGCACGGGTTCCCTGCCGCTTACCCCTGACTTGGTCAAGGCTTCTGGCTCTCTGGTTTTTGTTCGAACGTGTGGATAGCAATGGAGTGAAACTTGAAGCATAACATGAATGTCAACGGTTTACCTGGTACATATTCTGGTTGGAATTAAGTATCGTGCCCCCAGAACTCCTGTCCCGAAACTTCCCCTGTTTAGAATTTCATATCGTGTTTCCGAAATTCCAGAGCGTTTAGTTAACCTCGCTTTCTCTTTGTTTTCATGTGGTTATTCTCATAATTTCTAGTTCGTCAGAATTAATTGGCGTTGCCACAAATTCATCTAATGCCGGTAAATAGTTTGTAGGAATCGGGTTTATAGCATTTGGATTATGAACTACTGTCATAGGTTCAGTGCTTCCGAAGACTGAACCTCCATTTAGATCTACCGCCCATATAGCGCTGATTGGGTTAAAACGTGGCTCTAAAAATGCATATGCCGGGACATGAGCCCCATTGCGATTTATAATACTCGGCCGGTGTTGATGGCCTCGGTTTGTCACCTGATGTGTATCTCTATTAATTGTTAGTTGATAAGGTCCAACCGGGAAAACTGCCTCGATAGCAAATGGAAATTGACTTATACCTAAATGTGAAGAAAACGGACCGTGTCTGAGCTGCACCCCATTTACCGCAATTACATAAGCATCATCAGGTGCAACAATACCGGAGTGTAAATAACCACTATTGGGATTACTGACACTACCAATAAGTTTTTCAGTCTTTTCCTTTATAGCTGCAGTCCATCTAAGAAGTATACTTTCATGCGGGAAATTAGATACACCTTCATTAAATTGCGTCCAATCACCCGACACACCACGTGGTTCAGGACAAATTACTTCTATCCATACTCTTTTTTCACCAGCCATTATCAGAAAATCAGGTCCCTCACCAATCCTAGAACGACTTGGGAAAGTATGATTTTTAAGTCGATCTGCTAATAAAGCTTCAGACAAACACGACCAGAACGTAGGATCATGTCCAGATGTGAGCCTAGTGTCCAGTGCGGTTAATGTAGTCTTTTAATATGTTTCATGTTATAGTGCTGTATGGCACGCATACACGAGAAATTCACCATAACTGACGAACAGCGGCTGGAACTTGAGTCACTGTTGCGATCGCCGAAAACTGCCCAAGATCTTGCATCTCGGGCAAAGATTGTCCTCCTCACGGCTTCTGGTAAAACTGCTGGGGAATTGATTGTCGAGCTGGGAACAACTCTGCGCACAATCTATCGGTGGAGGAAACGGTTTAAAGAGCACGGCATCCAAGGGCTTGTCGATCGTCCCCGTAGCGGCCAGCCCAAAAAACTGACCGATGAAACAGTCAAGGAAGTTTTACGGATGACAGTTGAGTGCATTCCTCATGAGGCAACCCATTGGAGTGTTCGCCTTATGGCCAAAGCTGCCAAGATCACCACATGGCAGGTAAGACAAATATGGAATGCAGCCGATTTAAAACCGCATCGGCTCAAAAATTTCAAAATCAGCAATGATCCGAATTTTGCTGAGAAAGTAATCGATATTGTTGGCCTGTACATGAATCCGCCTGAAAATGCGGCGGTGTTTTCCGTTGATGAGAAAACGCAGATTCAAGCGCTGGATCGCACCCAACCGATGTTGCCCATGCGGCCAGGCCAGATTGAGCGTCGAACTCATGATTACAAACGAAATGGCACTACCAATTTATATGCTGCCTTTGACATTTTGACCGGACATGTACTTGGTCGAACAACCAAAAGGCATCGAGCCAAGGAGTTTCTCGACTTCTTGCGGCAGTTAAATAGAGCCGTTCCAGCCGAGGTTGACCTCCATGTCATCCTGGACAACAGCAGTACCCATAAAACGGCAGAAGTGATGAAATGGCTCAAAGCCCACCCTCGGTTTAGGTTCCACTTTACGCCAACCAGCGCATCATGGCTGAATGCGGTTGAAAGCTGGTTTGGCCAACTGGAACGCAGATCGATCCACCGAGGGGTATTCACAAGTGTCAAAAATCTCAGAGATGAGATTCACCGATTTATCAAGCAACACAACAATAGATCGGCCAAGCCATTCACATGGACAAAAAGCGCAGCGGTAATACTTGAGAAGGTTTCAAAATTAAAAGACGACACTAACCAAACGGGACAACTAGTTAAAAAATTAGAATCAGCCAAACCACTATTTTCGAAATCAGTGCAGACCCTTATGAGTTCATGGCGATAAGCAATTGTAGTTTCGTAGTCACCTGGAAATTTCTGATTTATATGATTTTCTATCATATTTATGGCTAGCTGTAATTCTGCTGATCTGTATATCATCCCGACTCGCACTGAGCGTTGGATGTTCCCCGTGCCGACCAACTTAGGCGCCTTGCCTTGCCAACCCAACAACCCATTGTAATATATCAATATTTATCAAATTACTCTTGAAAAATTTACCCTGATCACACATTTGCTTTTCTGCATATCACCTCGAATGGAAGAAACCGCAATTTCCGGCAAATCTCTTTCAAACGCCTCAATAATCGGGAAAGCCAGCAAAGGATGCTTCCAGTCGATATATGCACTGCATTCGAGATAGTGTTCCATGCGCCCTGACAAGCGTGGATAAGGGTCAAGTTACCAACTACTTTTGCATCAACATCTGTTCGAGATTGGTAAAGATGCCGCGCATGGAATAGGCATGAACGCTTTCCAGACTGATCAGCGCCCCGAACAGCGTAACCAGCGGGTCGTGCACCACTGCATCCATATCATAGATAACCTTCGTTCCCTGGCCGACGGGTTCGAGACGCCACTGGGCAACCCCTCCCAGGTAACAACCATCGTATTGCAAACAAATGCATCTGGGCTCCTCAAAGGATACCACCCGACAACGGAACGATCTCCAGCCATAAGGACGTATGGCAAACTCCGTGCCGACCAGCCCCGGTTCCGCATGGCGCAGGCGAACGAACAATGACCACGGCCACCATTGGGAATACCCGGCAATATCGGCCAGTACCGGCCACACGTCGGAGGGGACGAAGGGAACCGTGGTTGCATCGATCATCCGGAGCGGTGTTGTTCTGCACCCCATGGTTATTGCCTGCCGTTGAGATTATTGACGGGGGAGTCCCCATGCTGCCGAAACGTTCAGGATCTCCTGCCGCCGGTCCGCCGGTCCGGAGCCGCGCTTTCTTGCAGCGTTGATTCCGCCTTGAGTTTGATATACTGGTGGTAGCGATCCTGTTGCAGGGTGCCGTTGGCAACCGCCTCCAAAACGGCGCATCCAGGTTCATTGGTGTGGCCGCAATTGGTGAAACGACACCCGGGGGCAAGTTGCAAGATAACCTCGAAGGAATCATCCAACTCCTCGCAGGCCATCAATACACCGACTTCGCGCATTCCCGGCGTATCAATCAGCATTGCGCCCTGCGCCAGGGCAATAAGATGCCGGCGAACCGTTGTGTGTCGTCCTTCTCCGGATTTACTGACCACGCCGGTTTTCACGGTTGCATGGCCGGTGAGCTGGTTAATGAGCGTACTCTTGCCCACCCCCGAGGAACCCACCAAGCAGTAGGTTTTGCCAGCCTGCATCACCGCCCTGACCTGGTCCAAACCAGACCCGCTGACATTACTGACCGCAAGAATCGGCGCGGTTATCCCCGAATCGCGGATGGTTGCCATCAATTGCGCTAAGACCTCGCCACTCACTAAATCTGTTTTGGTCAACACCAGCACTGGTTCGACCTGCCCATCGCCGGCCATCAACAGATACCGTTCCAACCGTCCCACATTAAAGTCATAGTGACAGGATTGGACAATCAAGACCGCATCAAGATTGGCGGCGATCATCTGCGGGTTGGGGGTTTTTCCCACTGATTTCCTGCGCAGAAACGATTTCCGCGGCAGCACCGCATGGATGCTCGCGAACTGCTCGGCATCGTGGTATTCGACGCACACCCAATCGCCGACGCACGGCATGTCCAGGGCCGAGGCCACACCGCGCATGAAGTTCCCCGTCGCCTTGGCGGGCACCTCCCCCTGCGCATTGCGCACGACGCACTGGCCGCGATCCACCGCCGTCACCCGGGCCAGACGTTGCCCGGGATCACAGCATATCCGGGCATGGTCATGGAACCAGGCATCCATGCCAAGTTCAGTCAATTGCATGGGCACAGCTCTTGTTTGCCGGCCCGAAGGTACGCACCGCCCCCTTGCAAAAGATCGCGGCGCTTATTCATTGGGCTTGATCTTTTTCATCCTGTGACCGGGCTTGACCAGGATTTCCAGATAAAAGGACGCCAATTGCTGCGCTTCGGCGTTATCGATGCATTTATTGATTTCCGACAAATGAATCTCCTTGGCCTCTTCGGCGGTCGGCCCATATTTGCAGTCGAAATCCCAGAAGTCGACCTCTTCCGGCAACTTTTTATTGCGTTCTCTTTTGATGTACTTTTTGACCTCGTACTTTATCGCTTCGACAAGCCTGGGCAGTTTAATTTTCGGATGGGTCAGCTGAAATGTTTTTCTCATGGGTATCCTTAAAAAAAGTGGCGTAAAGCTGGGTGATGGGGTTATCGGTTCAACAATTCCTCCAGCCCCTGCCATCATACTACATATGCGACAAATTGCCGTACAAACAAGGAGTCCCTTGTCAAGATCGGTACAAGGGCACAGCGACCGCCTTGACAAGCGCGACCAGCGCGACCATCTTTGCAACAGGATCTATCGCCGGCCAACCCTCTCAAAACAGTGAGGCAAATAGGATGCAACAACCAAATCCGCTCACCACATTGCGCGTAATACTCAGCTGTCTCATCCTGCTTTCCGGCTGCGCCCCACAGGTTCCCGCCGGAAAATGGGAGACCGACCCAAATGTCAAAAAATCCTTTGAAGCCGGCACCTTGCTTCCGGCACACACCTATTATTACCTGGGATCTTATGCCGCCCCCGATTCCGTGATTGCCATCGACAATCGCTACACCCTCCGTACCCGCGTCTGGGCCCAAGCCGACCTTACCCCTGCGATGCTCAATGGTTGGCTGAACTGGTACCGCACCGACAACTTCGGCTGGAACTGTCCGTATTACGGCGGCGTCATCCTCACCCCCGACGGCCAACAGGTGGGCATCTGGTATTCACCCAACATCCGCAACATTATCCGCATGCCCGAACCCGGCGTGCTGGAGGTGTACCAGCCCAGTTCCCTTACCGGGAGAAGATGCGGCGAACCCAGAGATAACGACTGAACCGTTGCCGCCCCGGGATATGATGCCGGCAACCCGACGAACGGGCCGAACAGGATGGCCTCCTGGGCGAAACACGCCCCTTACAATAGCCTTGACATTTTTCCAACCATATTTTATCCAAGCTGAGTAGTAAAAATTTCGGGAGGTTACACGGCGGATTGCTGCACTGCCGGGTACCCCCCAGGGCTCCTCCTTGCCCACAGCCTTGTATCGATCTGCGGATCCATGGAGAGCGCATGCGCCCATCGGCGGAACTCAGACCCCAAATCAAGCCCGATAAATTTTTCTCACCCAAGGTCGACACTCCGCAATTTCTCTACCGGGAACGGGTGGTCACCTCTCTGCTGCGGCTGATCGGCTCCCGACCGGCAACCATCATCGTTGAAGCCCAGGCCGGCCTGGGCAAGACAACCACCATCAAGCAGTATCTCGACCAGGCCGCCATTGCTTCGGCCTGGTATCAGGTGGGACGGGAAGACGGCGACCCAAACTCTTTCCTCCAGGCCATCTCCGCCTGCATCAGCAGCCAACGACCGGATTGCCCCTCAGTCGCCACCATACGGCTACTCGCGGAGGGAGACGGCTCCCGGTTCGACCTGCAAAGACGGCTCGACCTGCTAGTCCAGGAGCTGCGCCTTTGCCTCAAACATGACCTGTACCTGGTTTTTGACGATCTCCACTACCTCCTGCCATATCCAACCAGCCTGTTCATCCTCACCAACTTGCTGGAATCGGCACCTCCCCGGCTCCACTTTATCCTCTCATCCCGCGAACCGCTGCCCTTCTCAGACTTGCAGGCCATCTCCTCCCAACGCAGCGTGCTGCGCCTTGACAGCCGCACCCTGGCCATGGATGAGCATGAGGTAACCGATTTTTTCCATCAGGTGCTCCACCTGGCCGTCCCCCTGAACACCATCAAAGAAATCACCCGGGTCACCGATGGCTGGGTCATGGGGATTCGGCTGCTGGGACTGCAGATGGAACAGTGCCAGGGCAACCCTTCCCTGCCCGCTCAACTCGACAATGCGAAAACCGATCATCAGGAAATCCTCGACTACTTCCGCCGGGAAGTATTCACCCTGCTCGAGAAACCCCTGCACCATTCGCTGCTGACCGTTTCCCTGCTAGACACCATTTCGGTCGAATTGGCCATCGAACTCACCGGCAAGCCCGAACTCGGCGACTCTCTAAAAGAACTTGCCCGGCGCAACATCTTCCTCCGCCAACTCGATGCACACCACAGCGAATTCGGGCTGCATTATCTGTTCCGGCAGTTCCTGCGAGAAAAAGCGCGGCAGGAACTCAGCCCTGCAGCCATTGAAGAAATTTTCCATCAGGCCGGGCAATTCTACCTGGGCAAGGGCGACCCAGCCAAAGCGCTCCACTATCTTGTGCGCTCCGCCGACTACGATCTGGTTGAAGCCGTCCTCAAGAACAATGGCATGCACTTCCTGGCGACCAACCAAGCACCCCTCCTGGCCGCGATTCTCGACCGGATTCCGGAATCCTGCCGAAACCGGCAAGGCTGGTCGTCTTTCTTCCTGGCCCTGGCCCAGATGGACGCCGCGCCGATCCAGGCCCTGCCGCTGCTCGACCAGGCCCTGGCGATCTTCTCGGACCGGCACGACGAGGTGGGCGAACTATTGAGCCTGACCCATATCATCTCCATTCAAATCACCACAATCGGCCATCATCGCGGCGGAGAAGCGCTGCTGCAGCGGGCGGTGCCGCTCTTTTCCCGAACCGCCGCTGTCCTCGATGCCTCCACCACCATCCTGGTCGCCCGCAGCCTGGCCATGGGCTATTGTATCTTTCTGGCCGATACCGATGAGGCGACGCGATATGCCATCCTGGGTCTGACTCTGGCCAGAAAGGAGCACCTGGTCAATTTCGAGGCCGCCCTGCTCATGGTCATGGGATATATCCGAATATTTGCCGGTCATACTTCGCTGGCCCGCTTGCACCTGGAACAGGCCGCGCCCTTTGTCCACCGGCCCGAGGTGGGTGCCTTCAACCGCCTGGGCATCCGGATGATGCTGTTCAATTTCCTCTTCCACGACGGCGAGTTCACCAACTACTTCGATCAAAAAAACCAACTCCTCGATGCCTTCGGCCTTGAACTGGTCTCACAGTCGATCGCCGGGCCCTTTTGCTGTATCTGGGAAATGGATATCGCCATCAATCAAGGCTGCTTCCAAAAGACCCTGGACCTCGCCGAACAGGCCCTGGCCCGCCACCCCCCTCTCAGCCCGCATCTGGCCAGCCAGATCCTGCACCTCAAAGCCGTGGCGTTGACCCTGCGGCAGCAGCCTGATCAGGCCGTGACCGCGGCCTTGACGTCACGGCAATTGCGGGATGAATCGGGAGGACGCTATTTCACGACCCTGAACAAACTTTTGACCGGCCTAGTCCTGGCCCATTGCTGCCGCCACGAGCAAGGGATCGCGTTGCTCGGCGAGGGGATCGAGGATGCCCGCCAAATGCCGACCGAATACCTTGAGGCCTGCGGCCTGCTGCATCGAGCCGCGATACTCCTGGATGCCAACGAGCCCAGGTCGGCGCGCCCGGATGTCGAAACCGGCCTGCGACTGATGCGACGCAACGCCTACCGCCATTTCTGGGCCTGGACCCCTGCGGCCATGGAGCAGGTGCTGACCTTTGCCGTGACCCACGGGATTGAACCCGCCTATGCCCGTAGCCTGGCCGCCGACCGCCTTGATCTGGTGCTCCTCGATGACGGCACGGCCCTGCCCCTGCTCGACATCCAGACCCTCGGCGGTTTCACCATCCGCCACCGGGCCGAAACGCTGCTGGACGCCGAGGACCTGACCCCGCTGCAGCGCGAGCTGTTGGCCCTGTTGCTGGCCGCGCCTGACTGCAAGGTTCCTCAGGATACCATCCACCTGCATTTCTGGCCGGACAGCCCGCAGGATACCGTCAAAATCAAATTCGACACCCTGGTGTCGCGCCTGCGCAAGACGCTGAACGAAGTGCTGCCGACCAACACCGCCCACCTGTACCTGAACAGGGAAAAAGGCATGCTCTGGCTGGCGCATTGCCGCGTCGATGCCCACCGGTTGATCGACGGGGTCAGGCGGGGCATGGTCCATTATCGGTTGCAGGAATTCTGGCAGGCCGGCAATGTCTTTGCCGTCACCGAACCGTTATGGTGCGGTGAATTCGCCCCCGGGGTCGCCGGCGAGGAGCGAATCCGGCTCTTTCGGGACACCCTCGGCCGCGCCCTGTCCGAAATGGCCCTGGCCTGGAGCGACCTGCTGGCCGAATCGGATCGCCTGCCGCTGGCCATCCAGGTGCTTGAGAAGGCCCTGCAAAACGACGACCTCAATGACCAGCTCTACGCCCAGCTCTATCGCCTGGAAGGACGGCGCTCGGCGTTGCGTTCCCGCCGGGTGCTGAAACGCCTTGAAGCCATCCTGCGGCAAGAAGGCTACACCGACGACGAAATTGCCGAATTTTTCGTCACCATCAAAACCGCCGAGGATTCGGCAGAATCCCCCTCCCACCGGTAACGGTTGCAGCCCGTCGGCCTCCTCGACCATAATCCGTCGACCACGCTGTTTTTACCGTTCTTTTTCCTCCCCACCCTGCGATTGTAAGGTATTTGTCAGCCCCAACTGGTATGTTCAGCGACGTTGTGAAATATAAAGTGCCAGAGTACCAACCAAGCTGCTTTTATTATTACTAATGTTCGATGCAAGAGGTGCACAATGGGTTGTTTCCGCCTTATCCCTATCTTGGCGTTGCAGGGTCGATTGCTGCTGCTCCTGCTGCTCGGCCAGGTTTTCTGCCCGCAGCTGGTTTCAGCCGCCGGTTTGACCGAAATTTTTCAGCTGGCCCAAAAAAACGATCCCACCTTTCAAGCTGCTTATTTCAAAAATCAAGGCATCAAGGAACAACAGCGACAAGCACTCGCCCAGATGCTGCCGACCCTGGCGGGCTCTGCCGAAACCGGCCAGACCTACCAGGATATCAAGAGCAGCGACAACTCCGTCTTTGAGGTCGGCAAAACCGATTTTTCCAGCACGATCTATGGCCTCACCCTGACCCAGCCGCTGTTCCACTGGGAATCCATCGTCGGCCTGCAGCGCGCCAAGGCTGAGGCGCTGCGCTCCGAAGCCGAATACCAGATAGCGGCCCAAGACCTTGTCATCCGGGCCGCCGATCTCTACATGAAGGTGCTGGCGGCCCAGGATCAACTGGCCTTTGCCAGAGCTGAACAGAGCGCCGTTGACCAACACTTTGAACTGGCCAGCAACAAGTTCAAGAAAGGCCTGGTCCCGATCACCGACCTGCACGACGCCAAAGCCCGCAAAGCAACCGTCAGCGCCCAGACCATCGAGGCTGAGAACCTGTTAAACGACGCCCTGCAGGCCTTACAGGAAATAACCGGCGAGTCGGTAACCGGGGTGGACGCGCTCCAACCCGATATCCCCCTGGCCAAGCCCGATCCAGCCGATCTGGACACCTGGATCAAGGCGGCGTTACGGCAGAATCCGGCCATCCAGCTGCAAAAATATGCGGTGGAAGTTGCCGACAAAGAAATCGAAAAACAAAATTCCGGGCACTACCCGACCCTTGATCTGGTCGGGCGATTCAACAACGAAGACACCCAAGGATCGACCTTTGGCGGCGGCAGCAATATGGACACCTCCGAGGTGCTGCTCAAGCTGAACGTGCCCCTCTACCAGGGCGGCATGGTCAGTTCCCGGGTCCGCGAAGCCGAACATCAGCGCAGCGTGGCCCGCCAGGAACTCATCCGGCAGAATCGGGCGATCGAACGCCAGACCCGCGGCGCCTTTCTCGGCGTGAAAAGTGCGATCAACCGGGTTGAAGCCCTGCACCAGTCGGTCGCCGCCAACAAACTCGCTTTGGAAGCCAAACAGGAAGGGTTCCTTTCCGGCTTGTATTCAAGCCTGGCCGTCCTGGATGCCGAACGCGACCTGTATCTGACCAAGCAGGAATACGCCAAGGCCCGGTATGATTACCTGCTCAACAGTCTCAAACTCAAAAAAGCCGCCGACAATCTTACCGGTGCGGACCTGCAAAAACTTTCGCAATTGTTCCGGTAATCACCGCATCCGCCAGGCCGGTAAAGGTAAGGTTATGAAGAATCTGCTCCCAAGGAGTTCACGATGCTGAGACGCCTCTATAAAAAGCTCAAAACAAGCCGGAATATTGAGCGGAATATTCCGACCAGACGCCGGATGCAGTTCGAAACGCTGGAACCGCGCATCCTGCTCTCGGCCGACCTGGGGATTGAAGCGGCCCGGCATGCGCCGCCGGCGGAAGCTCCTGAAGGCCAGCACAGCGGGATTAACCCCGGCCAGGCAACCGAAACGCAGGCAGTGGGAGCCGACTCGCCATCGGTTGTGGCCGCCCCCGGTACCCCCCCGGTCCAGTTGATCTTCATCGACTCCGGGATCCAGGACCGACAATCCCTGCTGGCGCAGATACCACAGCAAGCAGGCATCAACTACGAGATATTCACCCTCGACAACACCACCGACGGCATTGCCCAAGTCACCGATATCCTCAACCAGAGATCAGAGATCTCGGCCATCCACATCCTCTCCCACGGGGCCAGCGGCCAACTGAGCCTGGGGACCACCAGCCTCGATGCCGATTCGATCCCCGAACACGGCGAGGCCCTCAAACAATGGGGCCAGGCCCTGGACAAGGACGGCGACATCCTGCTCTACGGCTGCAATATCGCGGCGGGCGAAAACGGCTCTGATTTCATCAAAGCCCTGGCGAACAGCACCGGTGCCGATGTGACCGCTTCCGATAACGCTACCGGCTCGGCGGCTCTGGGCGGCGACTGGACCCTGGAATACACCAGCGGTCCCATTGAGACCCGCTCGCTTGCAGCCGCAAACTACGACGCCCTGCTACAAAATTTCACCAGCACCACCGGCAACGAGGCATTCACCGGCACCACTGGGGATGATCGCTATCTCTTTGCCGATACCTGGGGCACGGATACCATCACCGATCCCGGCGGCCCCGACACCCTAAATTTCTCCGCTGTCACCAAGGATCTCTTTTTCACAGTCCATGCCGACGGGCGCCTGTCCATCAATGATGGCACCAATAACCTGACAGTTGCCGGTGGCATGGAAACCCTCATCGGCGGCAGCGGCAAGAATGCCTTCACCTTTGAGGAGGGAGCTGTCTTTTCCGGTACCATCCATGGCGGCAGCGGCGGAAATAACAGTTTTGACTTCAGCGCCTACACCACAGGCGTCCAGGTGAATCTGCAAACCTGCACGGCCCGCAAGGCCGATGGTTCGCTGTTGATCGGCGCTTTTGATCAGATCAGCCACCTCACCGGCGGCAGCGGTGATGATCTCCTGGCCGGATCAGCCGCAGCCAACCGGATCAGCGGTGGCGCAGGCAAGGACCGGATCTTCGGCCTTGGCGGCGACGATACGCTCCTCGGCGGCGAGGGCGATGATTTCCTCGATGGCGGGGCAGGCAAGAACCTTCTGGACGGCGGCGCCGGACAAGATACCGTCTCCTACGCAACGGCAGCGCAAGGGGTGAGCATCAACCTGGCCACGGCAGAGGGCCGCGACGGCTTCGGCACCGTCGACACCTTGGCCGGGATTGAACACCTCGAGGGGAGCTCCTTCAGCGACACGCTGATCGGGGATGGCGGTGCTAACCGGATCGATGGCGGCGCGGGTGATGACACCATAAACGGCGGGGCTGGGGATGACATCCTGATCGGGGCAGCGGGAATCGACACCCTCACCTATGGCGACGCGGAGCAAGGGGTCACAGTGGACCTCTCTGCGGGCACCGCCACCGACGGCGCGGGCAACAAGGACACCCTAAGCGGCTTTGAAAACCTAATCGGCTCCCGATTTAACGACACTCTCACCGGCGACCTTGCCGCTAACGTAATCACCGGCGGCGCGGGGAATGACACCCTCAACGGCCACGGCGGCGCGGACCGGTTCCGGTTTGAGGACAACTGGGGTGACGATGCCATTAAGGGGACGGACTCGGTCATCCTGGATTTTTCCTCGGCGAAAAAGGGCCTGGTATTCTCCCTTGCGGCCAATGGGACCATTTCGGTCTCCGATGGGGACAACCCTCTAACCGAAATCGAGGCCATGCCAGGCGCTGCGCTTTCAGCGCCCGATAACATCAACACCCTGACGGTTGTACCACAGGCCAGCCTGCTGGTCGGTGGCCAAAGAGATGACCGATTTCTCCTCGCGGATGGGGCGCAGTTCAACGGGACAATCAACGGCGGAGGCGGCACCAACACCCTGGACTATTCCGCCTATCAGGGAGCCGTGGCGGTCGATCTGACGCAAGGGACGGCCACCGGAATCAGCCATATCAGCAACATCCAGGCAGTGAGGGCGGGCAGCGGCGCGCTCAGTTTCAACGGGACCCTCGAAAACGGCACACTGTCCTTTGCCGAATCAGGCCGGGCGGTCAACTTCGATCTGTCCGGAGCAGCCCAGCAGGTCGGCAGCAGCCAGGTGAGCTTTTCCTCGATCCACAACCTGACCGGCTCCGCCTTCGATGACCAGCTTGTGGGCAACAGCGGCGACAATATCCTCGATGGCGGCACGGGGGATGATCTGCTCAGCGGTGGTGCGGGCTCCGACACCTACAAATTCGCCGACGACTGGGGCGATGACACCATCTTTGGCGAGACCGGCGGCGCTGCCGACACCCTCGATTTTTCAGCCGTCACCTCCAATCTCACCTTCACCATCCACCAAAACGGTACGATCTCGGTCACCGACGGCGTCAATGTGTTACAACCCGTCGCAGGCATCGAACGACTCATCGATGGCCAGGGGGACGACACCTTCGTGTTTGAAAACGGCGCCGTTTTCGCCGGCACCATCGGCATCGACAACCAGTTGTTGGCCCTTCTGGGCCTTGAGAGCGGCAGCGGCAGCAACACCCTGGACTTTTCCGCTTACACCACAGGTCTTTCCATTGATCTGGGGATCACCATCCCCACAACGGACACCAATCTCTTTGCCCATGCCCAGACTACGACCGGCCAGACCGTTATCGGCTGGTTCAGCAACATGCAGAACGTCATTGGCGGATCAGGCAACGACACCATTTGGGGCAATAGCAAAGACAACTTCCTGCTCGGCGGAGCCGGCAATGACGAACTGTACGGCCGTGACGGGCATGATATCCTGGAAGGCGGGGCGGGCAACGATCTCCTGAACGGCGGCTTTGACCTGGCCCAGATGGAGCTGCTCAATCCGGCGACCCTGATCTCCATCTTTGGCGATGCGATCCAGGAGGCGATCGCCAACGGCACCCTCGATCAGGCCTTGGCCGGCGATCAAGACACCGCCTCCTATGCCAGTGCCACCAGCGGGGTCAGGGTTGACCTGAGCCTGACCAACGCCCAGGAGACCAGCGGTGCGGGCAAGGATACCCTGCAAGGCCTGCAAAACCTGACCGGTTCGGCCTATAGCGATATCCTGCGCGGAAACCTCCTGAGCAATACCCTTGCTGGCGGGGCCGGTAATGACCAGTTGTATGGTTTGGAGGGCTCCGATATCCTCATCGGCGGACTGGGCAACGATCTGCTGGATGGCGGGGAGTATCTTTCCGGTTCCACCCTGCTCGAGCATGACGCCGCTTCCTACGCGGACGCGGCCTCAAAAGTCAGCATCGATCTGAGCCTGACCGGTGCCCAGAACTCCCTGGCCGCAGGCAATGACACGCTGGTGGGCATCGAAGAGCTCATCGGCTCTGATTATGACGATGTCCTGCGTGGTGATCAGTACGACAACATCCTGCACGGCGGTAAGGGCAACGATCTATTGGAAGGGGGCGCAGGCGCCGACCGGCTGGATGGCGGAGCAGGCACGGATACTGTCACCTATCTCCATGATTCCGGCCCACTGGCCCACGATGGATACCTGGTGGTTGCGGACCTAGGCAATGGCACGGCCAGGGACGGATCCGGCGCGGCCGATATCCTCCAGGAGGTGGAAAACCTGACCGGTTCAACCCTGAAGGATCATTTAATCGGCAGTTCCGGCAACAATCTCCTTGATGGCGGTGGCGGCAGCGATCTGCTCGAAGGAAAAGGAGGCGCCGACAACTACCGGTTTGCCACCGGCTGGAATGGGGTCACCATCACCGAACAGGCGAGCAGCGGCAATGCCAACAAGGCGGAAAACGAACCAGCTAACACACGGGATATCCTCGATTTCTCTTCCGTGAGCCAGAACCTGATCTTCACCCTCCACCAGAACGGCAAGGTCTCGGTGCGGACGGCAAGCGGCGCGCTGCTCATCAGCCAGGTGGCCCATGTGGAACAACTCCTTGGCGGCAGCGGTGAGAACCATTTTGTCTTTGAAAACGGCGCGACCTTCGCCGGGGTCATCGACGGCGGCGCCGGTTCTTTGAACACCCTGGATTATTCCGCCTGCACGACGGGTATCACCGTCAACCTCGCCGCATCCGATGAACATTCCCCCGGCACAGCCACCGGCACTGCTGGCGTACTGCATATCCACAAGGTCATTGGCACTGATTGCAACGACACGATCAAAGGTGACGCTGGCGCGAACATCCTGATCGGCGGCAAGGGGAATGACACCCTCTCTGGCGGCAGCGGCAATGATCTTCTCTCCGGTGGCGAGGGCAATGACCAGCTTGATGGCGGCGACGGCAATGACAGCCTGTTTGGTGAGGCCGGAAACGACGAATTGCGTGGCGGAACCGGTGACGATACCCTCACCGGGGGCGCGGGTGATGACCTCTTAGCCGGTGAAGGGGGCAAGGATACGGCACTCTACAACGACATCACCGATTCCCGGGGCGTGCGGGTCAATCTCGGCCTGACCGCCAAGCAGGACACCGTAGGCGGTGGCAACGACACCTTAACCGACATCGAAAATCTCACCGGCAGCCGATATAACGACACCCTGTTTGGCAATGACCAGGATAACCTGCTCAGCGGCGGCGCGGGCAATGACAAGCTCTACGGCAACAAGGGGAACGATATCCTCGAAGGCGGCCTGGGCGATGACCTGCTCGACGGCGGCGAGGGGGCCAACACGGTATCCTACGCTGATATCGAAAATCAAAGCCATACCGGCATCACCATCGATCTGAGCCTGCGCGATGCCAACGGGAGGCCCATTGCCCAGAATACCCTTGGCGCAGGCAACGATACCTTATCGGAAATCAGTCACCTCATCGGTAGCCGATATGACGACACCCTGACCGGCGACAAATTCGCCAACATGATCTTTTCCGGCGCGGGCAACGACGTTCTTTCCGGTGGCGGCGGTGATGACACCCTGGCTGGCGGCGAGGGCAACGACGTCCTTCATGGCAGCGAGGGCGATGACCTCATGGATGGCGGTGCGGGCAACGATGACCTCTTCGGGGAAGAAGGTAATGATCTCCTGACCGGTGGCCTGGGCAACGACCTCCTCGACGGCGGCAGCGGGCTGAACAGTGCCTCGTACCTGGATGCCACGGCAGGTGTCACGGTCGACCTGAACCTGCTCACCGCTCAGGACACCCTCGGCGTGGGAACCGATACGCTGACCAGCATCGCCAACCTGATTGGCTCCTCATTCGACGACCGTCTCACGGGCAACAGCAGCGACAACCTGCTGGCCGGCAATGGCGGCAACGACACCCTCCTTGGCGGGGCGGGTAACGATCACCTCTACGGGGATGCGGGCAACGACTTCTTGCAAGGTGGCGCGGGCAAGGACCTCCTCTCCGGTGGCGACGGTGCAGACCGGATCTCCTATGCCGATGACCCCAGTGGGGTGCGGGTCGATCTCTCCACCTTGAGCGCCACCGACGGGTATGGCAACAAAGATACCCTGGCCGATATTGAGGAGGTTGCCGGATCATCGAAAAATGATGTGCTGATCGGAGACGGTGAAAACAACCTGCTCATCGGCGGCGCCGGGGATGACCAGATTTCTGGTGGCGAAGGGGACGACAACCTTGCTGGTGGCGCGGGGAACGACCTGCTAGACGGCGGCGCGGGGAACGACACTATCTCCTACTCCTACGACCTGGATGCCCTGCACGGGGTTGACGTCACCCTGGGTGGCTCGGCTAAAGACGGCTATGGTAACAACGACACCATCACCAACGCAGAAAACCTGATCGGCAGCCGCTTTACCGATGTCCTCACGGGCGATGCCGGGGACAACCGCCTGGTTGGTGGCGCAGGCGATGACCGGATTACCGGCGGCGACGGCAACGACACCCTCCAGGGCGGGGCGGGAGCCGACCTTTTAGGGGGGGGTAGCGGCAGCGACACAGTTTCCTATGCCGACGACGCGGCCGGGGTCAATGTCACCCTGGGCGGCACAGCCACCGACGGTTCCGGCGCGCAGGATACCCTCATCGGCATCGAGAATCTGACCGGCTCTGATTACGATGACGTCCTGACCGGCAACAGCGGTGCCAACCTGATCAGTGGCGGGGCCGGCAATGACCGCCTGTATGGCCTGGCCGGAGATGACATCCTCAACGGCGGGGCTGGCAATGACCTGCTCGACGGTGGGAGTGGTAACGACGAGGCCTCCTACGCTGACGATCCCGGCGGGGCGGAGGTCTTTCTCAACGCGGCTGCGGTTGATGGCTACGGCGACAGCGACACCCTGCTGAGGATAGAAAACCTTAAAGGCTCCGCCTTCAATGATTTCCTCTACGGCGATCGCTACGACAACCTCATCGACGGTGGCGCGGGCGACGACATACTATCGGGCGGACGCGGCAATGATACCCTCAGCGGCGGCGAGGGGAGCGATACCGCTTCTTACGAGTATGACCCCAACGGTGTCAATATCGTCCTTGGCGTGTCGGCAACCGATGGCTATGGCCACCAGGATACACTGACCGGAATAGAAAACCTGATCGGCTCCGCCTTAAACGACGCCCTCACCGGTGATGCTCAGGACAACATTATCGACGGTGATGCAGGCGATGACACCATCCATGGCGGCGACGGTAATGACCTGATCGACGGCGGGCTCGGCCACGACACCCTGTACGGTGATGCTGGGGACGACATCCTCGAAGGCGGGCTGGGGAATGATCTGCTGACCGGTGGTGCCGGAAGCGATGCGGCTTCGTATTCCGGGGTCGAGATAGCGGAAAACGATCCCAACCCCGCTACCGGGGTAACCGTTGATCTCACGATGACTGCGGCCCAGAATACCGTTCGGGCCGGGAGCGACACCCTGACCGAAATCGAAAACCTGATCGGCTCCGCCTATAACGATACCCTGACCGGAGACGGGAACGCGAATATCCTGATCGGCGGCATGGGAGACGACACCATGAAAGGTGCCGCCGGTGATGATTTCATCTATGGCGGCGCCGGCAAGGACACTATTGACGGCGGCGATGGGTCTGACACCGCTTCCTATCGCAACGACCCGGCCGGGGTCGACATCCGGCTGGGCGTCTCGGCCACCGATGGCTACGGCGACAGCGACACCCTGACCAAAATCGAGAATGTCGAGGGGTCCGAGTACGACGACATTCTGCTCGGGGATATCCAGGCCAACCGGCTGGAAGGACGTGGCGGAGCGGATGTGCTGGATGGCATGGCCGGGGATGACCTCCTTTCCGGCGGCAGCGGCGACGACACCCTGCGCGGCGGAGCGGGCAACGATACCCTCTCCTACGAAGAGGCCGCCGCCGGAGTTATTGTTGACCTGAACACCACGGATCAGCAGGATACCCTGGGAGCTGGGAATGAATGGCTCTCCGGCTTTGAGATTATTATCGGCTCCGCGTATGACGACACCCTGACTGGCGATGCCCAGAATAATCGCATCGACGGCGGTGGGGGCAATGATGTCATCGATGGTGGCGCGGGCAACGACGTCCTCATCGGCGGCGCAGGAGTCGATACCCTTTCCTATGCCTCGGCAGGCACCGGGGTGACGGTCGAGTTGAACAAAGCGAATGCTCAAGGTGTGGCGGGAGCGCAGAATACCGGTGGAGCCGGGAACGACACCCTGAGCGGGTTTGAAAACCTGATGGGCTCGCAGTATAACGATAGCCTGACCGGGGACAGCGGCGACAACCTGATCATCGGCGGCCTGGGGAACGACCGTTTAGACGGTGCGGGCGGCACGGATACCGTCTCCTATGCCGACGTTGCTGTTGCGGCCACAGACCCGAACCCGCACAAGGGCGTTACCGTGGACCTCGGTCTCACCTCAGCCCAGAACACGGTCCGTGCGGGCAGCGACACCCTGCTCAATATTGAAAACCTGCAAGGATCGGTCTATGACGACACCCTGACCGGCAACGAGGGCAACAACCGCATTGAGGGGCTGGCCGGAGATGATCTCCTCGAAGGCGGGCTCGGCAACGACCTGCTGGTGGGTGGCGACGGTGGCGATACCGCCTCCTATGCCCAGGCCACCGCCGGGGTCACGGTCAATCTGGGCGCGGTCGATGGTTCCGGCAACCCGGTGGCCCAAAATACCGGCAGCGCGGGCAGTGACACCCTGAACGGGATCGAAAACCTGCGTGGTTCTGCGTACAACGATCTCCTCACCGGGGATGATAACACCAACACCCTCCTTGGCGGTGCGGGCGATGACCAGCTCTTTGGCGGCGCGGGCGACGATACCCTGGAGGGCGGACTCGGCAACGACCGGTTGGACGGTGGCACCGGCCGCGACATGGCCTCCTACGCCGAGGTCACGGTGGCGGCCAATGATCCGCATCCCCAGACCGGGGTCACGGTTGACCTGACCATCTCCGGGGCGCAAAATACCGTCCGGGCCGGGAGCGACACCCTGTCCGGCATCGAAGACCTCCAAGGCTCAGACTACAACGATACTTTGACCGGCAGTGGGAGCGACAATGCTCTCTACGGGCGCAGCGGCGACGACCTGCTGTCTGGCGGCGACGGTGCGGACCGGCTCTTTGGTGGCAGCGGCGCGGACACCCTGCACGGCGAGGGCGGCCACGACTGGCTGGAAGGCGGCAGCGGCAACGACACCCTGGATGGCGGGAGCGGCAATGACACCGCCTCCTATATGTTCGCCGCCTCCGGAGTCACCGTTTCCCTCAACAAGGCAGGCCTGGTCCAAGACACGGGAGGCGACGGCCAAGATACCCTGCTCAACGGAATCGAAAACCTCTACGGCTCCGCCTTCAACGACACCCTGACCGGGGATACCCAGGACAACATACTGACCGGCGGTGCCGGGGAGGATATCCTCATCGGGGGCCGTGGCAGCGACACCCTGATCGGTGGCCTGGGGAACGATACATCCTCCTATGAGGGAGAAACGGCGAATGTGGTTGCTTCGCTGGCCAACGGGACGGGACAAGTAGCGGGCACTGCCGATCTCGACCACTTCAGCGGGATCGAAAACCTGACCGGCGGCAGCGGCAACGACATCCTTAGCGGTGATGCAGATGCCAATATCCTCTACGGTGGCGGCGGTAATGACCAACTCCATGGCGGTGCGGGGAATGACTCCCTGGAGGGCGGCGGGGGTGACGACCAGTTGTTTGGTGAGGGGGGCCTTGACATCGCCTCCTATGCGGACGCCTCGGCAGGGGTAACGGTCAATCTGGGGAACACCGGAACCCAGAACACCGGCAGCGCTGGCAGCGACACCCTGGACGGGATCGAAAACCTGTGCGGTTCCGCCTTTGCCGACACCCTGACCGGCGATGCCAGCGACAACACCATCTACGGCGGCAAGGGGGATGACACCATTAGCGGCGGTCTGGGCAATGACTTGCTGGAAGGCGGTGCGGGCAACGACACCATCACCGGTGGCGGCGGCAACGATACCGCTTCCTACGCCCACGATCCGGGCGGGGTGAACGTCACCCTCGGCGGCGCGGCCCATGACGGTTTTGGCAACAATGACACCTTAAGCGGCATCCAGAATCTGCTCGGCTCCGAATTCGCCGACACCCTGATCGGTGACAGCGGCAATAACATCCTCTACGGTGGTGGCGGCAACGATACGCTCCGTGGTGGTGGCGGCAATGACATCTATGCCGGCGGGTATGGCGCGGATCAGTACGATTACTCCGGCGCCATCGGCTCCTTGAGCCTGTATGATCCGGACAGCTTCAATCTGACCAGCGATCTCCTGGTGCAAGGCAATATCAGGATCGTCACCGGCGGCACCCTGACGATCCAACAGGGGGTCATGGCCTCTTCACGGAATGTCGCCTCCGCTGATTACCTGAACGGGATTTCCTCCGGCGACTCGGGCAATATTTCCCTGCAAGGCGAACACATCGTCCTTGAGGCCGGATCCAAGCTCCTCGCCCAGACCGAGTCCGGCAGCAGTTACAAGGCCGGCAACATCACGCTTTCCGCCAAAGACACCCCGCAGGGCGGCATCCTGGGCGAACTGCTTAGCACCTGGCCAACCTTCCTCAAAGATATCATCTCGTCGTTGATCCTGCCCATTGACATCAACGCCTCCTCGGTCACCATCAACAATGCGGTCATCAAGGGGGCGCAGGTCAACATCTCCGCCGATGCCGGGGACCAGAAACAGTTCGATGCCAAGGGAGCCAGCTTTGATCCGGCTGCGGTTGACCGCACCAGCAACTGCATCTCCTTTGCCAAACCCCATGACTTCAAAACCGGCGACGCGGTAACCTACAGCGTCGGCGACGACGGCACCGCGCTTGGCGGCCTGAAGAACGGCTCGACCTATTACGTGGTCGTGGTGGATGCCCAGACCGTCAAACTGGCGGCCAGCAGCGCCGATGCCCTGGCCGCGACACCGCAATGCATCACCCTTGATCCGTCGGTTGCCTCTGGCTCCGGGCAGACGCTGACCAAAAAAACCGATACCCTGGGGCAGGTCCTGGAGATCATCGGAGGCATCGATTCCCTGCTTGACGCCAAGGCCTTACCCACCTTCACCCTCTCGCCGCTGGCCCTCTCCATCGCCAGCGCCACCATCGACATTTCCGGCGACAACACCCTGATCGCGACCGACGACCTGAGCCTCGCCGCAACCGCCCTGACCAATGCCCGGGTGGCGGTGCAGGGGATTCCCTTTATCAATATCGGGGTCGCAGTGGCGCTGCCAACGGCGCGCGTGGTAATACAATCAGGGGTTAAGATCATCACCACCGGCGACATGACGGTGAACGCGGTGGCGGAAAGCACCATTGACGCCACCGCGCAATCGGACATGACCTGGATGCCGCTCATAATCGGCGACTGGGCCATATCCGGTATGAAAATCAAATGGCTTGATGATCTGAAAGAAAAGCTGGACCTGCTTCCCAAACTGTCTGTGGGCGTCGGGGTGGGAGTGGCGGAGGCCTCCGCCATCATAGCCGCAGGCTCCACCCTCAATATCGGCGGTGCTCTGAGCGTTGGGGCGGATATCGCCAAGAGTCAGTCCGTCGGCGCGGAAACAGGGGGACGGTTTGCCTTTGGTATCGCGGTCTCGGTCTTTTCCGGCACCGCTACTGCGGCCATCGACGGCACGGTCACCGCCGGACAGGATATTTCGGTCAGTTCGGCGATCTCTACCAGCGACAACCAGACCGAGGCGAGCACCAGCTTTGAACCCGAAGAGCCGGAGGAGGAGGACGCAGCAACGACCCCGGCAAAGAAGACCTATAACATCCGCGACCACTACAGCAACGTCGATGCCTTCATGTCGGGCAAGGACAGCAAACTGCTCGAACGGAAAAAGCCCCGCACCCACGTCTCCGGGCAATTCGATCCGAAAGATCCGAGCTATGGCTACAAAAACCTGAATCAGTTCATGGCGGGTAAGGACTCCAAGCTGATCCCCAAGCAGACGTCAAAAACCCAGAGCGAGCCGGAAAAACCGGGCAGTTCTGCAAGTTTCCTCAACGATCTTTCCCTCTCCGGTTCCGCAGCGGTCTCGATCCACACCAATACCAGTCTGGCCCGGATCGGCGACAATGCCTCGGTCACCTCGCAACATGGCAACATCCTGGTCTCGGCCACCACCTCCGACACCCCGAAGATCACCGCAGAGAGCGAAATCTCCGGGGTCAACAAGAAAAAAGACAGCAAGACCGACAAGCAGACCGCCCTGGGCGGCAGCGTTTCCTTCGGCTTTCTGCTCAGTGAGGCGAACGCCCATATCGGAAAGAATGCGCAGGTGGATGCGCCGGGGTCCATCTCCATCCTCTCCAGCACCTCGCTCCCCTGGGAATCCGGCTACGCCAGCATGTACAACGACCTGAGCGAAGGGTTTGCCCAATTCGGCACCGACGCGGGTGCCGCCTTTGGCGCATTAAGCACCCTGAACCTTGGGACCTCGATTCAGTCCTCATTCACGGACTGGACCTCTGACTGGCTCATCGGTTTGCACGGCAATCTGTTTTCAACCTGGGCCCGAAGCTCCGGCGAATCGGACGGCTTTGCCGGTCAAGGGACAGCCAATGTTTTACTCTTGATCAACAAGAGCCACGCCTTTATCGACGAGGCCGCCCAGATCAATCAGCGGACCATCCCTTCCAGCAATCAGGATGTCCTCATTAAAGCGTCCAGCGACATGACCACGGTGAATTTTTCCGGGGCCATTCCGGGCGGCGCAATCGGCGACTTCATTGCGCCGTTTGGCGGCAAGGCGGGCGGCGGTGGCGCCCTTAATCTCCTGGTCGGCGTCAACTACAACGATGTCTCCGCTGAGATCCGTAAAGGCGCAAAGGTGCGGGCGGAAACCCTGGCCGTTATCGCAGACACGCTCATGGTGAGCGTAGCCATTGCCCCAGTCAGCGTCAAGGCAGAAAAGACGGGCTTGGGCGGCTCTCTTTCCCTGGCCACGGTGATCAATCAGACCAAAGCCCGGATCGATGGAGACGCGGTGGTGACCACCGGCGCCAAAAAGCTGGAGGGAAGCGAGGCCTCGCTTCTGGTGCAGGCCACCGATACCACGGTGGCAGTCAATGCTGCGGGCAGCGCCACCTTTGGCAAATCCTTCGGTGCCGGGCTGGCTGGAGCGGTCAATGTCCTCTACCGTGATACCGAGGCGCAGATTGGTGACCCAGAAGACACAGTAAAAGGGACAGGATCTGTGTCCTCCGATGGAAGTATCGCAATCAAGGCTGCAAACAGCGGCTTCTCCGGCGCGTTTTCCGCTGTTGTTTCCGCGTCGCAACCGGTCCCGGATTCGGTTTCCAAGGGGGCCAACGACCTGGGGAAAAACCTGAAGGAAAAATTCGAAAAACCGCTGGCAGTGATTGACAACATCGGCCGGGTCATCAAGACCCCGACAGCGGCGGTGGAGAACCTGAACCAGCTCCTCCACAAAGGCGGCTGGGCCGACTATAAGAAGGCGCTGGGCAAGGTCTGGGAAAAGGATACCCCCAAGGAGGAGACCAAAGAGGAAGAGAAGCTTTCAAAATGGGGCGTTAATTTTTCCGGCAATATTGCGGTCAACACGGGTATTGAAACAGCCAAGGCACGCATTGCCCAGGCCACCATCGCCAAGGCGGTTGGCGTCCAGCTCAACGTGGCCAACAGCACCATCAGCGGCGCGGCGGCCGGATCCGCTGCCCTGGCCTGGAAATCGGAAGAGGGTTCCGTGGGCATCGGTGTCTCCCTGGCGGCAAATATCGTGGTAGGCACCACGGAAGCAAGTATTTCCAATTCGACGGTCTCCATGAGCGGCGATCTCGGCATTGCCGCCACCACGCTGGATGTGCGCGGCGCCCTGGCGGCCACCGGCGCGCTGTCAAACATGTCTAAAAAGGGGACAGCTGTCGGCCTTTCCAGCGCCACCGAGGTAAATGTGCTGAGTACACAGGCCTTTATCAACGACAGCACTATCAGCGGCGTGCATGACGTCGCCGTGACAGCCACAGACACCTCGGTCACCGGCGCAGTTGCTGGCAGTCTTGTCGGCACCGGCGGTACCGGGGTGGGACCGGCCCTGGCAAATACGGTCCTGGTCAACAGCATCAAAAGTACGATTGAAGATACCTCCATCACCGCCAGCGGCACCATTGCCGTGAACGCCCGCAACACCTCGGTAGCCGGCTCCCTGGCGGCGGCGGGCGCAATTTCCAATGGCGGGATAGCGGCCCCCATTTCCCTTGCCACCACCACCATCGTCGCTGAGACCATCAGCTCGATCAGCGCCAGCCAGCATCGCACCACGCCCAGCAAAATATCCGCCCAGGGAGATATCCGGGTCATCTCCACCGACACCTCGGTCATCGGCTCGCTGGCGGGTGCGGTGGGTATTGGCAAGAAGAGCGGAGCGGCCAACGAGAAAGGGGCTGCGGGCGGGGCATCGATTGCGGTCAACACCCTGGTGAACACGGTGGACAGTTTTATTCTCGGGGACCGGAACACGCTGGATCTCAGGCCCAACCAGGGTGCGATCAGCAACGATACGATCAACTTCGGCCAGGCGCATACCCTGCAAACCGGCGATGCGGTGCTCTATCACCGTGACGCACCAGGGAACATTGGCGGCCTTACCGATGGCGCCACCTATTATGTGGTCAAAGTCGATGCGACCACCATTAAACTGGCTTCCTCCGCAGACAATGCCAAAAACGCCAACGTCCTTACTCTGACCCCGCCGGGAGTCCTCACCGGGCGCCACCATTTTGACAATCTGCTGGTGGATAGCCACGGGAGCCTCGAGGTTGCAGCTCGAAACAATGCCTTCATCGGTAACCTGGCCATCGGCGGTCAAGGGGCGGAGAAGTACGCCCTGGGCGGGTCGGTGGCGGTCAACACCCTAATCTACGATACCGATGCCTTTATCCAGGGCGCCCAGGTCCTGGCCGACACTACCACCACCGTCTCAGCCACCGACGGCTCGGTGCTGCTGAACCTGGCCGGTGCCTTCCAGGGTGCGCAGCAGGCCGCCGTGGGCGCAGCGGTTGCGGTCAACACCATCGTCGGCTCGACCAGTGCCCGGGTGGAGAACGGTACGGTCAACCGCTCCAGTGACAAGGGGGCAAACCTCAATATTTCGGCCCTCCGCTGGGGCGCCCTGGCCACCACCGCCGTTGCCGGCCAGCTGGCCACGGATGCCAAGGGGTGGGCCGTCGGCGGTTCTTTTGCCATCGGCACCGTGGTCACCACTACGGAAGCCAAGCTGACGGGTAGCCAGGCCTTTGTCACCAACGACCTCACCCTGTCCGCGCTCGACGCTTCCGGCACCCTGAATGCGGCCGGGGCTGTCCAGGGTGCGGGCACCGCCGCCCTGGGCGGGGCGGTCTCCGTTTTCACCCAGGTCAGCAACGTCAAGGCAACAATCCAGAACTGCGCCAGCCTGGAGGCTGGGCATAGCCTCGCGCTTTCAGCGAAGAATATCGCGGTGATTGGCAATCTCGCCGGAACCGGCCAGGTGGCCGCGGATGCCAAAGGCTGGGCATTGGGCGGTTCCGTGGCCGTCAACACCCTGGTCTCCACCACCGAATCACTCATCCAAGGTTCTGTCCTGTCAACCGGAAATGATCTTACCCTTGAGAGCCTCAACGTCTCGGTGACCGGTGCGGCGGCGGGAACTTTTCAAGGCGGCGGGAGCGTAGCCGCTGGTGCGGCAGTGGCGGTCAACTCCCTGGTCAGCACCGTGCGCAGCGGGATCGCGGGGAGTACGGTGCATTCCTCCCGTGATGTCAACCTGAAGACCACCAACGCGGCGGTCACCGTCGGTCTGGCCGGGGCGGGTCAAGGCGCTGGGAAAGCCGCCATTGGCGGATCGGTGACCGTCAACACCCTGGTCGGCCTCAGCGAGAGCTACATCCAGGATTCCACGGTCACCGCTACCAACGATATCACGGTGCAGGCCACGGATGTATCGGTGATCGGGGCCTTTGCTGGCGCCTTCCAGGGGGCGCAGAGTTTCGCCGGGGGCGCGGCCATTGCTGTCAACACCCTGGTGAAGAACCTGTCGGCCCGCATCGAGGGCAGCACACTCACCGCCGGACGCACCATCCGCCTGGATGCGGAGAATATCGGCGTGATTGCCGCCATGGCTGCCGGGTTGCAGGGTTCGGGCGGATGGTCCCTGGGTGGTTCGGTGGCGGTCAACACCCTGACCGCAACCACTCTGGCCACAGTGCGTAAAAACGGCGCCACCGCCTCCGCGCTCTCGGCGGGCGGCGACATTGCCGTCATCGCCCGGGATGTGTCCGCCATCGCCGCCTTGGCCGGTTCCGTGCAGATAGCGCAAACAGCGGCCCTCGGTGGGGCCGTCAGCGTCAACACCATCGTCAACCCCACCACCGCCTCCGTTGGAGGGAGCACACTCGTGGCCCGCGGTACCCTCACCATTGATGCCAGGGACGTCTGTGTCATCGGCACCCTCGCCGTTGCCGGACAGTTTGCCCAGACCGCAGCCATCGGCGGTTCAGCTGCTGCCAACCAGATTGTCAGCACCACCCTGGCAACTGTGCAGGACTCCAGCCTCTATGCGCTGGGCAATATTAATCTCAATGCCGCCAACACTGCGGTCATCGGCGCTCTGGCCGGTTCGGTCCAGGGGGCGCAAACAGCGTCCTTCGGCACCTCGGCAGTGGTGAACACCATTGTTGATGTCACCCGTTCCGTAACCAGCAACAGCCAGCTCGAATCGGGACTGCGCAGTTTTGATCCACAAAACCACCTGGTGAATAACACCATCACCTTCGTCGGCGGTCATGGTTTTGTCACCGGCGACCAGGTGATCTACCACCATAGCGGCAGCGACTCCATGGGCCTGATTGATGGCGCGGTGTACTCTGTCATCGTCCTTGACGGCACTTCCATCAAGCTCGCCAGTTCCCTGGCCAATGCCAACAATGCCATTGCCCTGACCTTGACGCCTCTTGCGGGAACAGCCACCGCGCAGCATTCGCTGCAAAGACCGGCCAAATCCGTTCAATTTGGCACCTTCACCGTGGATGCCGCCAACGACAAAATCACCTTCGCCACCGCGCACGGCCTCACCCAAGGAGAGTCCTTTGTCTACACCACCTCCGCCAACGGGATCACCGGGCTGGAAAACGGCCGCACCTATTACACCATCTGGGTTGATTCGACCGCGATTAAACTCGCGACCTCCGCCGAAGACGCAGCCACTCACAAGGCGATCGAGATTGCCGTTGCCGACCGGATTCCGTCTTTTGAGGTCCAGAGCAGTGGTATCACCCGGCACCTTAGCTTCACCCCGGTAACCGCAGTCGATGCCCAAGCGGATACCATTCATTTCGGCAGCGCCCACAACCTGCAAACCAACGATGCCGTGGTCTATCACAACGACGGCAACCTCCAGCTGGCTGGTGTGCGCAACAATGCGACCTACTACGTCATCCGGGTCGACGCCACCACCATCAAGCTCGCCGCCACCTCCAACCAAACCTCCGGCAGCACGCAAAAGGCTGTGGACCTTCGCCTGACGCCGATCACCGAGACCATCGTCCTCGAAACCCCCACCGGGACCATTGGCCTCACGAGTACCAACACCTCGGTTATTGCCGGCATCGCGGTGGGGGGTGCCTTTGCCGGTACAGCGGCGGGAAGCGGATCGGTCACCGTCAATACCATTGTTGACACCGTGGAAGCGGTGGCCACCGCTTCAGTGATGAACGCTGCCCAGGATATCCGCCTCAGCTCCCGTGAGGCCGCTGTCATCGCGGCGGCCGCCGGTTCGGTCAGCGGATCGCAATGGTTTTCCATCGGCGGGGCCCTGGCCGTGGATACGCTGGTCACCAAGACCTCGTCCCGGGTTGAAACTGGCAGTACCCTCAACGCCGGGCGGGACATTGCCCTTAAGGCCTCCGATGTCGCGGTGATTGGCAATCTCGCCGTTGCCGGTGGCGGCGCCCAGGGGGTGGCCATCCAAATCTCTGCTGGCGTCAACACCTCTGTGACCACCACAGAGGCGCAGATCTCCGATGCCACAGTAAAGGCGGGCCAGGACATCATGCTTTCGGCCAACAACACCTCGGTGATCGGAAGCGGGGCGGGTTCCGTCGCCGGAGCCCAAGGCGGGGCGGTGGGCGCGGCAATCTCGGTCAACACGGTGGTGGATACGATAACCGCCAAAGCCACGGGGAGCGACCTTGATGCCGGGCGCGACCTCTCTCTGGCCGCCGATAACTGCGCCGTGATCGGCAATGTCGCCGTCGGCGGCGCAGGTGCGCAGTTCTTCGCTGCCGGTGGCTCGGTGGTGGTCAACACCATCTCCAACACCACAGAGGCCGCGATTGCCGGGACAACCACCAAGACGCCGACCGTGAAGACCGGGCGGGATATCAGCCTCAAGGCTGCCGACACCTCGGTCATCGGCGCCATGGCCGGAGCGATCCAGTTCACGGTCACCGGAGGTACGGTTGGCTGCGGGGTCGCGGTGAACACCATCGACAGTCACCTCAAGACCAGGGTCGAGAAGGCAGCCTTGACCGCCGGCCGCGATATCCTCTTAACCAGCATGAACGATGCGGTAATTGGCAATATCGCCTTCAGCGGCACCGTAGGAATATTTGCTGCGGGCGGTACCGTGGCGGTCAACACCATTGCCGGTGGTGAAACCGGGAGCCAGGTGCTCAATGGTTCGACCCTCAATGCCGGCCGTGACATCCTGCTCGACAGCCGCAACACCTCGGTGATCGGCGTGGTCGCCGGCGCCCTGAATTTTGGCGGAATTTCCTTCGGCGCCTCGGTTTCCGTCAATACCATCGCCGACCGTATCTACGCCTCTGCCGAAACGAGCACGCTCATTGCCGGCAATGATATCCGGCTCAATACCCTCAGCACGGCGGTCATCGGCAATATCGCCGTGAGCATGGCTGGTGGCGGCTTTTCCCTGAGCGGTGCAGTGGCGGTCAACACCATTGCCAACACCACCGAAACCTTCCTCAAAGGCACGGCCAGTGGTAGCGCCTCGCCTCCGATGGCCAAGGCGGGCCGGGACATCTGGCTCACCTCTGCCGACACCTCGGTCATCGGTGCCATCACCTATTCCATGGCCTCTGGCGGCTTCACCGTCGACGGCGCCGTCTCAGTCAACACCATTGCCAACACCACCGCAGCCTACGTTGACGGCGGTAATGTGGACGCTGGCCGCGACCTCAAGCTCAGCGCCAACTCCACGGAAATCATCGGCAACATCACCGCCGGGAGCCCCACCGGCACCATATCCGCCTCGGCCTCGGTCTCGGTCAACACCGTAACCAATCAAACCAGGGCCTCCATCGCCAATGCCCCAAGCGTGAAGGCGGGCGGTACCATCGACATCACGGCCAGCGATCTCTCGGTGATCGGCTCACTGACCGGTAACGTGGGCATTTCCGCCGTCGCGGCCCTGGGGGCCTCGGTCTCGGTCAATACCATGCACAACCGCATCCAGGCGTATGTGGACCATTCCGCCCTCAATGCCCAGGGATCGGTCAATATCACTGCCAGCGACAGGCCGATCATCGGTAATGTCACCGTGGCGGGTAATGCCGGAGGCATGATTGCCGCCGGGGCGGCGGTGGCGGTCAATGCGATCACCAATACCGTCGAGGCGAAGGTGCGCAACAACTCGACCATCATCTCTGGCGGCAACGTCCTGGTCAAGGCGGAATCCTCACCGGTGATCGGTTCCCTGGCCGCCGGTCTTTCCGCCTCCCTGATCGGTTCCCTTAACGGTGCAGTGGCGGTGAACACCATCCAGAACACGATCTCCGCCACCATAGAAAATTCCACGGTCACGGCCCAGACCGGATCGGTTTCCGTGATTGCCACGGACCGCCCCACCACCAATCGGCCCAGTGATTTTCTGGTGACCGGCCTGAGCACCAGTAACCGGAGCACCACCGACAGTTACCTCCAGAAAGCGTCGGACGAGGGCGCCGACGGGGGACAGGCCAACATCCTCTCCCTTGCCGTCAGTGTTGCGGCATCTGTCGGTGGAAGCGGATGCGCGGCGGTCTCCAGCAACCATATCGGCAACAGCCTCAGCGCCCGGCTCGATGCAGCGACCGTGACCGCGCAGGGTATTTCCGTGGAGGCGCTCTCCGGCTCCAAGGTCTTCTCCCTCGGAGCCGGGGTGGCCGGGGCCCTCGGCCTGGGCGGCGGGAGCACCAGCTCCTATACCCTGTTCGATTCCACCGTGACCGCAACAGTGGCCGGGGCCTCGATCCTGAAAGCCGACGATGCGGTGGTGGTCTATGCGGGAGACAGTTCAACAGTGCAGTCCATTAGCATCAATGTCTCCGGCGGGGTCATCGGCGCCGGTGGCAACGCCTACGCTGGCAACGACTGCCTGAACACCATTACCGCCTCCATCGGCGGCAGCACCGAGGTGCAGAAGGCGCAGACCCTTGCCCTCCGGGCGGAGAACCTTACCACCATCGATTCCCTGTCCGTGGGGGTCAATGCCGGCGGCCTGGCCGCTGCGGGCGCGGCCCAGTCCATGGCCCATGCCGGTGGCACCACCCAGGCCTTTATCGGCGACAGTCAGGGCAGCAATATCGTCAAGATAGGCAAGGCGAACGGCCTTTCGGTCGCTAACGTTACCGTCGAGGCGCTGGCTGACATCACCGCCACCACCAAATCGGTGGCCGTTTCCGGGGGCATCGGTGTTACCGTGGCAGTCAACAGCACCGACATCCGGATTGATCCGACGGTCAAGGCGTATGTGAGCGGCAATGCGGATATCAAGCTGAGTGGCGATCTCACGCTGGCCGCCCAAATGACCGCGCTCGCCGATGCCGACACCATCGGTGTGGCCGGTGCCGGTGGCGTCAGCGTTGCCGCCTCAACCGCCTCCATTACCGCAAACCCGAATGTCAGCGCGTATGTCGGCGCCGCCACCATCGCGGCGGCTAATCTCAGCATAACCGCAAGCGCAAACATCAGCGCCGATGCCTATGCCCTGGCCTGCGGCGGAGCGCTGGTGGGCGTCAACGGCGCGGATGCGGACAGTGTCGTCACCCCGGTGATCAAAGCATATGCGGGGAACAATGCTCACCTGACGCTCGCCGGCACCCTCGCCGTGACCTCCATCTCCGAGGGGGCCTCCAAGGCCAAGGGCGACGGAATATCCGGCGGGGTAGTCGGGGTGGGTGTTTCCCATGCCGACGCAACCCTGTCGCCGGACCTGGAAACCTCCATCGGCAGCAGCGCCATCATATCGGCCATTGCGGTGAACCTAACCGCACGGCACAACACCAATGCCGACGGCACAAGCATCAACAAAAAGGCCGACGCCTATGCCAGCGCCCCGGGCGGCGGCGTGGTTTCCGTTAACGGCGCTACGGCCAATGCGACCGGTTCGGCGAAGTTGAACACCAAAATCGGTGCGAGTTCGAGCCTGAATGTGACCGGCGATATCGGGCTCTTCTCCCTGGCTAACAATACCACCTCGGCCTACAGCGGCGGTGTGGCCGCAGGCGGGGTGGGGGTTGGGGTCATGGTCGCCACCGCCACCAACACCGGACGCACCATTGCCACCATCGATGCGGCCACCATCACCACATGTCACGACCTGACCATCAAAGCGATTGCTATCGAGAAGGCCTCGTCCACTGCGGACGCGGTCAGCGGCGGACTGGTCGCGGTGGGCGTCAATACCGCGACTACCACCATCAAACCAACCGCGGTTACCGCAGAAATAGGGGCAAATGCCACCATCAACGCAACCAATAAGGTGACAGTGGCGGGCAAGGCCACGGTCGAGGCCTCGGCGACGACCTCCGGGGTCGCCGGCGGCGCGGTGGCCGTCGGCGGATCCAAGGCCGTGGCAGAAGCCTCACCAACCATCAACGCCCTGATCGGCGCGGGTGCCACCCTCACCGCACCCACATTGGAGCTCTCCGCCATCCAGGCCCTCCCGGCGAGCACGATTTCCGCCTCCGCCTCCGCCACCGGCTCCAGCGGCGCCATGGTCGGGGTTATCGCCACTGAAAGCAGCGCTAGCGGTGACGGCCAGGTCAAGGCCATTGCCGGGGCCAACAGCACCCTCAACATCTCCGGCAGCACCACCATCCAGGCGGAGATCAACAGCAAGCAGCGCGGTAATGCCACCGGCAAGACAGGGGCTGTGGTGGCCGTTGGTGGCAACAAATCAACTGCTTCGAGCAACAGCACCATCAAAGCGTTTTTGGAAGACGGGGTGCGGGTAACGGGCGGCGCATTCAGTCTCAAGGCAGGCGGCACTGAGGATAATCTGGCCACGACGGTTTCCGGGACCGGCGGGGTAGTGGCGGTTTCCGCCTCAGAAGCATCTACCGGCAATACGAATACCACCGAGGTCTCCATCGGCGGGAAAGGGACCGGCAACGGACTCAACGTGGGTAGCCTTTCCATCATAGCGGACCATACATCCAAGTTCAACGCCTCTGCCGACGGCTCCTCCGGTGGTGTTATTGATGCAGCCGGTGCAGTGATCGACAACAAGGTCAACACCACGGTTGATGCCAAGATCGGGGCCAATGCGAAGATAGCAGCGCAAGAACTCAAAGTGGAAGCCGACAACCGGATTCTCAAAGACTGGCTGACCGACTACAACCTGATCTCCGCCTCCGGCGGCGTAGGAGCCTTCCCGGCTGGAAGCAGCACCACCACCATCTCCAATGCCACCCATGCCAGTATCAGTGACGGCGCCATGGTAACGGTTGCCAAAGGCGCCGGCGGTACCGGCAATGTTGTCTTGAGTGCATATAACGACGTGACGGCCAGGGACAAGGCCAAGATCGACTCCGGCGGTGCCCTTGCCACCGCCAAGACCCAATCCTTCATCCGCAACAACACCAATGTTGCCGAAATCAACATCGGCAGAGCAACGCTCCAGAGTGACGGCACCATCAGCATGGCAAGCTGGGCCAAGGTCGATCTGCAGGCGCAGGCCGACGCCAAGACCTACGGTTTGGCCGGATACGCCCAGGCTGAATCAGAAGCAATCACCAATGCGGATAATACGATTCTGATCGGTGCCGGTGCGGTCGTCATGGCCGGAGACAAGATCAGCATGGCGGCAGGCGGTGATAATGCGGGTCATGGCAGCGATCTGAAGACCAAGGCGCAGGCCGATCTCTGGAACAAAACCGCTTTCCCCATCCGTTCCAATCCGAAAGCTGAGGCAAAAAGCCTTCTCGACAGCACGATCACGGTTGAAGCAGGGGCCTATGTGGGCAGTGTCCAGGATGTCGATCTTGATGCCTCGGCCACGCAGGTGACCGCCAGCGGCAACTGGACCTATCAGGATCTTTACCAGCAGTTGGCGGGTGATATCGCCAGTGGTATCAGTCACCTTTTTGGCGGCGGGGATGTCTCGCTCAAAGAAACCGGCGGCACCAAGACGGAAACATTGAACACGACGGTCACCGTCAATGGCACGGTACAGGCCGGCTTCAAGAACAAACAGTTCCTCATCATCGATGGTTCCCTGGTCAACCAGCAGGCCATTTCGATGAACAATGCCCAGGCGCTCACCTTCCACCATGTAGCCGACCGCGACACCTTGACGCGCTCCGGCGGCAGCTGGATCGCTGACGGCTTTGCCGCCAACCAGTATGTAACGCTCACCAATGCCGGAGCCAATAACGGTACATACAAGATTGACGCGCTCACGGCTGACACGCTTTATCTGCGCCTGGGTACTCGTTTAGGAGAATCTGCCTCTGGAGATGGCGACGCCGTTGTCAGTCAGTCCGTGGTCATGCAGGGAGGCCCGACCCTCGATTTCAGCAATCAAGGCAGCGGGGGCACCATCTCGCGCTCGAACGGCAAGTGGGCTGAGGACGGGTTTGCCGCCGGGCAGCTCATCGCTATCACGGGATCCGCCACCAATGACCGTTTCTGTGAAATAGACCATTTCTCCGCTGACGGATTCACCCTGTATCTCAAGGCCGGGCAGACCTTGCAGGTGGCGCCAGACCAGTCCGACGTGTCCATCGTCGTGGTGGATAATACCAACCTCAAGGCAATGGGCGCCCTGACGCTCACCTTTGATCATGACCAAAGCGCCCCGGACACCATTACCCGTTCCATGGGTAACTGGACCAACGAAGGTTTTACCGTTGGCCGGAAAATCAGCCTCTCCGGCACGGGTCATAATAACGGCACCTTTACCATTGCCTCGGTTTCCGGAGATGGCCGGACACTGACCCTGGCGGAAGATACCCTGCAAGACGAAAGCGGGGTCAGCGGTGCCACGGTGAAGGCCTATGCACAAACCACAGGCGTTGCTCTTGATTTCGATCACGATGCCGATAATCCGGATACGATCACCCGCGCCAGCGGCAACTGGAATAGTGATGGGTTTGCTGCCGGGCAAACGATCACGGTCACCGGCACCAGCAAGAATAACGGGACCTATGCCATTACCGGCATATCCGGTAACGGCCAAATTCTAACCATCTCGGAAGACACCCTGAAGGACGAGACCGGGGTGAGTGGCACCACGCGCTCTGCCGACCTGCCGATCGGCTCATTTTCGCTTAATTTCAATCTCAACGGCTCAAACCCCGACACGATCACCCGAACCATGGGGAGCTGGCGTGACGAAGGGTTCGCCAGCGGCCAGATACTTATGGTCACGGGCACCGCACACAATAATGGCGCCTACCTGATCGATGCCGTCGCGGCTGATGGACTGACCCTCACCTTGAGCGCCACCGCCGCCCTCCAAGCAGAAACAGCCGTCTCCGGCGCAACCCTGCAGGCTGCCGCCCCCAAACGGGTTGTAGCTAGCGGCGGCCAGGAATTCACCTCGCTCAGTTTCACCCACCATGCCCCAGGTGATAGTGTCAGCCGAACAAATGGCAGTTTCCTTACCGACGGCTTTGCCGCCGGCCAGGCTATCGAAATAGCCGGTACTACTGCCAACAATGGCACTTTTATCATCGACCGGATTTCTGCGGACGGAAAAACCCTGAATATCACCAGCAGCAAGGTTTTTGCTGACGAAACCTGCGGCCCGGCCAATTTCACCGCCACCCTGCAAGTGCCTGCTCCCCAGACGGCACGAATCTATACCAACACCATGAACGGTAATCCTCTGCTTACCTTCACCAGTGTTGCCAACGGCCCCGACACCATCACCCGGTCCTCCGGCAGCTGGAAAACGGACGAGTTCCGCGAAGGCCAGACCATCACCATCACTGGTTCCCTTCAAAACAACGGCACCTACCATATCGCCGGAATAACAGACACGGTGCTGAGCCTGCTGGCCACCGAACGCCTGACCAATGAAAACAATGCCATTCAGGTTGCCGTCAGTGGCAGCGGGATCAGCGATGGTATCGGCAGCGTTACCTTTACCATCGAGGATATGGGGCAAAACCTGACCAATGAGATTGACCGGCTCGAAAAACTGAAGATCGCCTATAACGGCAACACCACAGCCATCCAGGGGTTTGAAGCGCAGATCACCCAGATGCTGAACCAGCTGAAAGAGATGAACCTGGCACGGGTGGAAAATGGTCGGCTGGTGCCGATTCTCGGCTACAAGGTCGCTTATATCAACGTGCCTGAGATCAAGGCCAGCGCTGGCGATATCCGCGTGACGGGAAGCACCCTGAACGGCACCGGCAGTCTGCTCAGCTCCGGTGGGGCCGAAATCGAGATTATCAACAAGAGTCCCTATTTCCTGCGCACCAAAGACCTGCTGATTCCGGCCGACCAAGGAGGACGGATTTTCTTCAACGGGACCAAGGTCACCGATAACAGCCAGATCAGCAGCCGCAATGCAAACCATAATCAGGCTATTTTCCAAAACATACTGACGTCCACGGGAACAGAGCCGGTCATCAATATCGAGAACAGATATAATCCGGTCATAGCGGGTACCCCCAACATGACCGCGCCAGACATCCTCATCGAAGGCTCGGTGGAGAATGCCCTGGGAACCGTCAGAATTCACAACGAAAAAGGTAATATCATCGTCAAGGAGACCATTACCGCCAAAACCGTTGTCATTGATGCGGGACGGGATTTTGTGCTGACCAGCGATCACTACCTCCATGCCGGCGGCATCCCCTTTGACCAAAAACCGGAGCTGACCTTCACTGTCGGCAACGTCAGCAATAACCAGATACAGTACAGCTCGGCCCACGGACTGGTCACCGGTCAACCGGTCCGGTACAGCAGTGACGGCGGAGAATCCCTGGGCGGCCTGATCGATACCAAGACCTATTTCGTCATCCGGATCGATGCCAACACCGTCAAGCTGGCCTCCAGCCTGGCCAATGCCAATGCCAACAATGCCATCACCATTGCAGCCACCGGCACAAGCCATCGTCTTGCGGCGGTGACGGTGGTCGTCCCAAGCCAGAATATCGGGAGCCGGTCGATCACAACCTTGGCGGAATGGACCTATGCCGGCCTGTTTACCTTCACAATTCCCGTCACTATCAGCCGGACTGACACCATCACCCTCAGCTACGACCACGGCTTCAAATCCGGCGAGGCGATTGTCTATCATGCCAACGGCGGCAAGGCCATCGGCGGCCTGGAAGATGGCAAGACCTATTACGTGATCAAGGTGGACAATCGTTCATTCAGGCTGGCCCGCACCAGTGAAGATGCGGCACAGATTATCGGCAGCAAAACGATTGATACGAACACCCTGTATTCCCAGGTGATGCTGACCAAGATCATTGCGCTCACCCCGGGGCAGGCAACCGGGACTAATCATGTGTTCGCCACCAAAACGGCAAGCTCCATCATCGCCGGAAACAATGTCTATATCAGCGCACGCTACCTGAACATTAACGGCCTGATCCAGAGCGGCAAATCCAACCGGTCGGTCACCCTGGGTACGGAGTTGAACCAGGTAATCGCCGATGCCATTGCTGCGCATAAGGTTGGCGATCCCGACATCCTGATCCTCACCAGCAGTGAGGGCACCGGTATCCAAACCTGGTATAATTTCAAGACCAACCGGATTGAGATGGACAACGTGGCGGTGGAAGGCGGGTACATGCGCCTGGCCGGCCACATCATGAGCACCGGCAATGGCAAGCTCAAGGTTATGGACGGCTTTGGTACGGTCAATGTGCATAACCAGACCAACTATGAGTTGGGCATCAATGGCATCAATACCGGCGGCGAGGGCGTGAAAGGGAAGATCGACATCATTGATACCGCTTCCACGACGGTCAAGGCAACGGAAATCAAATATACCTTCAAGGACAGCAACGGTAATCCATACGACATCATTCAAACCACGGACAACCTTTTATACGATTGCTTCCTCGCCATTTTCGGCAACAGTTTGGGCACCAAGACCGTTATCCAGCGGGCCGGCGACCAGATCATCGGCGCTGTGCCCAAAATGACCACTATTACCCGCGATGGAAAAATCGTCCAAGACGCCACTGGCACCCACACAAGCACACTCTCAGGGGCCAGGGTTGTCGCCGGCGGCTATCAGCCGGAGAAAGGCCAGCGCTATGTTTATGTGACCGGGACCGACAAGTCGGTCACCACCACCAAGGAATGGATCACAGAAGACTTCTGGGGCATCGACTGGCTGGTTGCCGATCCGGGCCCGCAACCTGACAATGTTTCGGTGGTTATCGGTGATACCACGCCGCTACCCACCGGTGATTTTGTTGCCTGGCAGTACACCGATGGCATCACCTCGGCGACATCTGCGACCATATCCGCCCTTTCCAGCTACCAAACCGGTGCGGATAAACTGATCTCCACCCGGACATGGGACACCAGCCATGGATGGTGGATTTTCTCAACCACCAAACATCACCTGGAAAAGGTCTATCAGCGGGCCGACAAAGCATTCAACAATGTCAGTATCAAGGCCGACAACCCCATTGCCATTGAGTTTATCGGATATGACGCGGGGACCGTCGCGGTGGATTCGGTGAAAAACGTCATTGTGAGCGGTTCCATCGTCAACACCAAGGGTTCGACCACCATCAGCTCAAGCTCAGGGGCCATTGCCCAGAGTGCTAAAACAGCCTTGTTGCAGGGCGAAACGGTGTCACTCCAGGCCGCAACAGGTATCGGTGTGCTGCCACAGCAAAACGGCACATTCACCGATGCTCGAATCATGACCGATCTCCGTAACGGTTCGCTTGCGGCGTCGACCACCTCCGGAGATATCAGGATCAGCGAACTGGATGGCGACATGCGGCTGGGGAACTGCATCACCGGCAGCGGCAACCTCAGTTTTATTGCCGATGGCAGCATCACCGCTGCAACCGCCCTCTCCGTGCTGACGGGGAACAACCTCTCCCTGGTGGCTTCAAACGGGGGCATCGGTGCAAACGGCCTTGCTCTCAAGACCTATTGCACTGGCACGCTCACCGCTTCGGCCTATGGTGATGTCTATCTGACCCAGGTTGATGACGCCAACAATGCGACCGCTGACGATCTGCGCCTCAACAGCATCAGCTCTGCCGGCGGTGACGTGTATCTGCAGATAAACAACGGCAACCTGATCGACGCCAACTCCAATGACAGACGCGATGAGCGCGCTGAAGACAAACTGCTCAGCCTCTGGAATGAAATGCGATTGACGATAGCCGGTGGTGCCGATGCGGCCTTTGCCCAGAACCTGGCGGCCTACGAAGGGTTGAAGACCCGTGAGTACCAGAGTTACTGGCAAAATCGCCATCAGCAGGCCAATCCGTCAGTCTACGATGCCAGCTTCCAGGTCCAGCTCTCGGCGGCAGAGACCGCCTATTACACAGGCATCGGCTGGGATGCCGACGCCCTTGGCCGCCTTGAGGCGAAGCGGACCCAGGAATACCATGACCTCCATGCCAAATACGGCGGGATGGGGAACTCATTTGATGTCGGGTACGCCTATCACGTCGTTGTCGACAGTAACGAGTACAACAATCTGAGGGCGGGTTACTGTTGGACGGACCATGAACTGAAAAATTCATTGAATCCTGCCTTATTACGAACCAAGACCGATACCGAGACCAAGATCGAGGACGCCAACCTCAGCGGGCGGAATATCTTCATCACCAGCCTCAATGGCGGAGTTGGTGCCATCAGCGGCTCGGATCATTACGACCTGCCGGTTGATGGCAGCCTGCTAACACCACATCAGAAAATAGTCCTCGCCGCCGCCGAACGGGACGACATGGTGGCCCGGGATGCGGGCGGCACTATCGTCAACCTCTTTGACCGCAACAGTACGGCAACCGAACTCGACATCATCCTGCATGAGGATATTGATGTCGCCGCCAGCGGCAGCATCACCATTAATGCAGCCACCCACGTCTACCTGGGCAGCGAGCAGGATATCAATATCGACGCCATCAGCGGCCACGATGGCATCCGCATCAAGGGGGCCCAAGGCCTCTTCGATGTCACCAACGGCACCCATACTAATGTCACCGGCGGCAGCAGCAGCGCCGAAATCATCCTGGAGGCCGCGGATTCGACCATCGGCACCGGCGCACATCCATTGACCGTCGATCTTTTGGCCGGCCGTCTCACCGCCCGGGCAGAAAAGGACATCAGCCTGCATGCGGTCACTCATGATCTGGCCATTGATACCATCTATTCCAAGAACGGTAATGTCGCTCTATCCGCTGTTGGCTCCATCGTTAACGGTAATGGAGATGATCACTGGAACATCAACACCAATGCGTTGACCCTGATCGCTGGCGGCTCCATCGGCGCCAGCGGCAATGCCCTGAACCTTGAGCTCCCTCTTCCGGATCCGAATACCCCTGCACCGGGACGCGGACAGGTCACGGCGAATGCGGCCGGGGATATCTTTTTGAACGAAGTCAGCGGCGACATGAATGTCAACCGGATCACTGCCGGTGGCATCGCTTCCCTGAAGGCCGCTGTTTCAATTCTCGACGCCAACAATGACCCGAATCCGGATATCACCGCCCGGGGGGTGACCCTCACCGCAACACAAGGCGGCATCGGGGCAGCAGGCAACGACCTGGATATCAACACCTCCACCGGCCTGCTGAACATCCACGCTCGCGAAAACATCTACCTGATCGAAACCCTCGGCGATCTCTTGATCGGCCAGGTCAGCAGCACGCTGGGCAAGGCGTATCTGGCGGCCCAGGGCAGTATCCTCAAGGGAGAGGCAACCACCCTCATCCATGGTGCGGCCGCCATCCTTCGGTCTGATCAAGGGGGGATCGGCACCTCCGCCGATCCGCTTGAAACCCAAGTAGGAAACCTTGAAGGAACCTCCAGCGGGCAGATCAGGCTGCACAACACCGGCGCACTGGTAGTGGGCGGTGCCAGCGGCACTCCAAACGGCAACGTGTCAGCGGGCAGCGGCATCACTCTTACCGCGAGCAGTCCGATTACGGTTACTGCCGATATAACATCAGCAATGGGCGATATTGAGCTCATCTCAGCTGACAATAGTGATAATGATGACATCACCATCGGCGGTAACGTAACCATACGCTCCACCGCAGGCAGGGTAATCCTGCAGAGCGGCGATAATGTGATCATTGCAAACGGGGCCACCATCAATGCACATGATGAGGTGCTGATATATGGCGACTATAACAACAACGACAACAGCATCGGCAGCACTATCGACCTGCATGGGACCATCAGCGGTACCTCGGTACAGGTCTTTGGCAACGCAGATGATGATCTGGTGATCGTGCCCGGCATCGGTACGGATACCACCATCTCTACGGGGGGCGGAAACGATCGTATTTTTATCGGCAGTCAGGCCAATGCCACAACCAACACCGGCGGGCTAATGTCCGGCATCAAAGCCTCGCTTGCCATCTACGGCGGCGCCCACCCCAATGGCGACACCCTGCTCCTCGACGACTCCGGCAACACCATTGCCAGCTCCGGCACCGTCAATGCCGATGCCATTACCGGTTTCGGCATGACCGGAAGCATCCATTACGAGCAGATCGAAAACCTGCAGCTCACGCTGGGCAGCGGCAACGATACCATCAATATCCAGAGCACCGCCAGCGGCACCACCACCCTGATTGTCGGAGGCAACGGCGACGACACCTTCAACATCTCCTCCGATGCTCCGGGGAGCGAAGGCAACTTGGACGGCATCCACGGCGACCTGCACCTTGACGGCGGCGCGGGCAACAACGCCCTCAACATCAGCGACCGCGGCAACACCACCGGTCGGACCGGGATCGTGGTCGACGAAAACGGTATCACCGGGCTGGGCAATACCGGCGGCAGCGGCCGCATCACCAATGCCGCCAGCGGCAATGGTTTAAACCTCTTGCTGGGGAGTGGCAACGATAGCGTCACCGTCATCGGCGCCAAGCCGAATGCGGTCACCACCCTCCGCATGGGCGGTGGGGCCGATCGCATCGTCATGCGGGATCAAAGCTCGGTGGCCGACGGATTAGTGCTGGCCTTGGGCGAAGGCGGGGCGGATGTGATCGAGGCTTCAGCCTGGAACAGCGATCTGATGCTGCTCGGGGATAACGGCACCGCCAGCTTCCGCGGCCCGGAAAGCCCCTCGACCTTGGCCACCCTGCAAACCACCCCGGCCGCCGGCGATTCCGCCGACATCCTGGTGGGCGGTTCCGGTAATGACGTCCTCATCGGTGGCGGCGGTGCCGACCTCCTCTCCGGTAACAGCGGCAACGATATCCTGGTGGGCGATTACGCTCAGGTCGAATATATCGGCGGAAGGCTCCGCCAGGCCGGGACCATCCAGCTCTTCCGCGGTGGCGACGACCGGCTTGATGGCGGCGGCGGCAACGATTTCATGTTCGGCGGTTATGGTCACGACACCTTTGTCGGCACGCTCGCCGAAGATGTCATGGTCGGCGAATATGCCCGGGTGACCCTGAACGGCAATAAGGTGGAGACCCTGATCACTTTGGGACAGCCACCGCTCGATCTGATCGCCAGCGTGCAGTTTGGTCTTTACAATACCCCCTGGCAACCGGTATCACTGCCCGGTATCCAAGCACCGCAGGGGACCGCCGCCGCCGACCAAGTGGCCCAAATGCCTGGAGCCGAAAAGCAAGCCTTGCCCGGATTGCAAAAACGATTGAGTCATCATGGCGCGATGGTTGCGGGTCATGCCAAACGGCTCGTACCGGCCCCCGGCTCGTCGGGCGAAAAAATTAACATCCCACCCCCACCAGTTGTCCCGGTGCCGACGGAAGGCGCGCCGCAAGACGGCGATACCGCCACCCCGCTGGAATCCGGTGGATCGCAAGCCGAACGGCTGCTGCCGGTGGCCGCGGACGAACGGTTGTCGACCGTTGATCCCCTGCCCCAGACGGAACCGCCGCAAAGACTCGAAGCCCTGGTGGCCGGTTGCAGTGGTTGGGGCCTTGCCTCGGGCCGCCGAAAGGGCAGTGGCGGAAAAATGCTCGATTTGAACGGTACAACCCGGCAGGAACGTTTCTGGCGATGGGAACGAGGCCAGCTGAAAAAAGCGGGTGTCTCCCCTGCCCTGATTGCTCCTGATGCAGCCCTGCGGATGCCGGAAATTTCGCGGCAAGCCCGGCATGCGCGACGTCTCGGCTGACGCCGCATCTGTCCAAGTCAGACGATGCGGTGGCCGCAAGATGCTTTAACAATTGCACCTGAATACCTTTTCCCAGTATCTTAACTTTTTTTGCCAGAAGGAATGCACACCATGACAGCAACAGCCACCCCGACGGACACCCCGGTGATCGAGCAGGAATTAGAACCACAAGCCGACGAGGCCCAGACCACGATCCGTTGGAACGGAGCCAACCTGCGCACCACCTATGCCAATGTCTGCAATGTTTCCAGCACCCGCGAGGAGGTGACCCTGCTGTTCGGCACCAACCAGAGCTGGTACGCGGGCCAGAAGGAACTCACCGTCGAGCTCTCCGACCGAATTCTCCTCAACCCGTACGCCGCCAAACGGTTGGCGCTCCTGCTCAACCACACCATCGCTGAATACGAAAAACTTTTTGGCGAACTGATGCTTGAGGGTGGCGAGAAACAAGCCCAATAGCCGCCTGACCGCTCCAAGGAATCGACTCGCCTGGAATCCACTTTGCGTTGGCACTGTTTCCAGGCGTTTTTGCTCCCCCCGTACCAAGGGCGTGAACGATTGCGCCATCCGCAGAGGAAACACCACGGCGCGCCAATCTTTATCCGTGCCCTGCGAAGTTTCCTATCCAACCAGACGCCATGAGTGAGCAGATGCCGATTTCAGATGTTTTACTCGAACCAGCGGAGGAACAAGCCCCCGAACTTTGGGAACGTTTCATCCATGCCGGCAATGAGGAAGAGTATTTCCGCGACTGGTTGGCGCTGCAGTGCGGCCTGATTCCGACCGCCCTCCAGGCGGTGCTGGTCACCCGGCAGGGCGACGGACCTTTTGCCCCAATAGCCCTGTGGCCAGAACGCGGCGCGGAGCCGACGCGCTTGACCGAAGTGCTGGAACGGGTCATCGAAGCACGTTGCGGCCTGCTGCTCGAACTGGAAGGGGCGACCCACCGGTTTGGGATCGCCTATCCGCTGGTGCTGGACAACCGGATGCCAGCGGTGGTGGCCATGGAGGTGGAGGCCCGGGACGAAACCACCCTGCGGCACTCGATGGAGCAACTGCAATGGGGCATTGCCTGGTTGGAGGTGCTGTATCGCCGACAGCGGGCCGGTGTGGACACCGCCGCGCTGACCCGCTTGCAGGCAGCGGTCGATCTACTGGCAGTGACCCTGGGGGAAGAACATTTCCATGCGGCGGCGACGGCTTTTACCACCGAGCTTGCAGGGGCCGCCGCCTGCGACCGCGTCAGCCTTGGCTTTGTCGATGGCCGCCAAATTCGGGTCGAGGCGGTTTCCCACAGTGCCGATATCAATCAGAAAATGAACCTGACCGGGGCGATCGCCCTGGCCATGGACGAGACGATGCTCCAGCGGCGGGAGATTCTCTACCCGCCCCCCGAGGGGTCGGAGGTGCTGATTGTCCGCAACCACGAACAGCTCTCCCGTCTGCAGCAGCAGGCCCGAATCGCCAGCTTTCCGTTGTTCGGCCAGGGCCGCTATTATGGTGTCCTGACCTGCGAACGTCCGGCGGACCATGTATTTTCCGCAGGCGATATCGAATTTTTCCGGGCGGTGGCGGCTCTGGCCGGTCCGGCCCTGGATGCCAAGGAATTGAACGACCGCCCCTTGCCGCGCAAGATCAAGGATGAGGCCGCAACCCAGCTCGACCGCCTGTTCGGCCCCCGCTACTTGGGCCGCAAATTGTTGCTGCTGTCGCTGCCGCTGCTGGTGCTTTTTTTCATCCTGGCAAAAGGCGAGTACCGACTGGCCGCCAACACTTCGCTGGAAGGTGCGGTCCGCCGGGCCGTAGTGGCACCCTTCAGCGGCTACATCGAGCAGGCCCCAGCCCGGGCCGGCGATCTGGTCAAAGAGGGTACCCTGCTCTGCACCCTGGACGACCGTGATCTGCGGCTGGAACGACTGACCCGGTTCAGCCAAAAAAGCCAACTGCAGCGTCAGCATCAGCAAGCAGTGGCCAAATACGACCGGGCCCAGGCCAGCATCCTGGAGGCCCAGCTTGCCCAGGCCGCCGCCGAGCTCGAACTGATCGAAGCCAAACTCCTCCGCGCCCAGCTGCTGGCACCGTTTCCCGGTCTGCTGGTCAGCGGCGATCTCAGCCAGCGACTGGGGGGCGCGGTGGAAAAAGGGGAAGTGCTTTTTGAAGTGACCCCCCTTGATGCCTACCGGGTGATCCTGGAAGTCGACGAACGCCGGATCATGGATGTCCGAACCGGTCAGCGGGGCAGCCTGGTGCTCTCCTCGCAACCCGGCAAAGCCTACGATTTCACGGTTTCGAAAATCACCCCGATCACCACCGCCAAAGACGGTCGTAATTTTTTCCGGGTCGAAGCGCATCTGGCCGCCGCCGATGACAGTCTGCGCCCCGGCATGGAAGGCGTCGGCAAAATCTCCGTCGACCGGCGCAAGCTGATCACCATCTGGACCCGCGAACTGCTCGAATGGCTGCGGCTCTGGAGTTGGCGTTGGTTATCGTGACAATGTATCACTGCCGCCCAAGGGATACGCACCGGTCATGAGCGCCATGCTCTTGAGTCAATCCTGGTACCGGGTCGCGCCGCTGAAGCCGCGACTGCGCAGCCATGTGCAGATCCATCGCCATAGCTATCGCGGACAGGACTGGTTTATTCTCCAGGACCATTTCACTGGCCGCCATCACCGCTTTTCCCTTGAGGCCTACCAGGTAATCGGTCTGATGGATGGGCGGCGCACCCTGGGAGAAATCTGGGAAACCGCCTGTATCCGGCTAGGGGAAGATATGCCCACCCAGGATGAGGTAATCGGCCTGCTTTCCCAGCTGCACCGCGCCGACCTGCTCCAGGCGGGAGTACTCCCCGATTTCGAGGATCTCCACAAACGGCACGGCCAGGTCCGCCAGAACCGGTTCCTGAAAAACCTGCGTTCGCCGTTGTCCCTCACCTTTCCGCTTTTTGACCCGGAGCGCCTGCTGAACCGATCCATGCCGCTGGTCCGGCCGCTGCTCAGCTGGTTTGGCCTGCTGCTCTGGCTGCTGGTGGTTGGATCCGCCCTCATCCTGGCGGGACTGCACTGGACCGACCTGAGCCGCAATGTCAGCGACCAGGTGTTCGGCGTCCAGAACCTGATGCTGATCGGCCTGATCTACCCGCTGGTCAAAGTGTTGCACGAATTCGGCCATGCCTACATGGTCAAACGTTGGGGAGGCGAGGTGCACGAGATGGGTGTGATGCTGCTGGTGCTGATCCCTATCCCGTATGTCGACGCCTCGGCATCGCTGTCGTTTCGCGACAAACGTCAGCGGATGCTGGTCGGCGCCGCCGGCATTCTGGTCGAATTGTTTCTCGCCGGGCTGGCCATGCTGGTCTGGGTCAATGTCGAACCGGGAATCGTCCGCGCGGTCGCCTTTAACCTGATGCTGGTCGCCGGGGTTTCGACCCTGCTGTTCAACGGCAACCCTTTGCTGCGGTTCGACGCCTACTATGTGCTGGCCGATTATCTGGAAATCCCCAACCTGGGGACACGCGGCTCCAAGTATATCGGCTACCTGGCCAAAAAATATCTCCTGGGCCTGCCCATGGTCGAATCGCCGGCCAACACCCCGGGGGAGGCCCGCTGGCTGGGAGCATATGCGCTTGCCGCCCTGATCTACCGGGTTGTTCTCTCGATCAACATCATCCTCTTTGTAGCCGGCCGCTTTTTTGTTATCGGGATTCTGCTGGCCGGCTGGTCCGCGTTCAGCATGGTTATCCTCCCGCTGGTCAAGACCTGCACTTTTCTTTGTAAGGATGCCCCGATGCAAGGCCGACGCCCCCGTTTGATCGCCGCCGTCCTGCTGCCGTTGCTCACCGTGCTCGCCGCGGTTTTCCTCCTGCCGTTCCCGCTGTATACCAGCGCCGAGGGAGTGGTCTGGGCCCCGGAAGACTCGCGGGTGTATGCCGCGGTCGACGGTTTTGTCAGTGAAGTGGCGGTCGACAGCGGCAGCCTGGTCCAAGCCGGCACCGTGCTCCTGCGCTGCGACGATCCCGAATTGATGGCCAGGGTGACCATCCTGGCCGCCCAGCGTGATGAATTCCAGGCCCGTTATCAGCTCAGCCGGTTAACCGATCTGACCGAAGCGGAAATCCTCAGGGACGAGATTGCCCGGGTCGAGGCCGAACTCCACCGGGCCCGTGAACGTGCTGCGGATCTGCAGGTCCGCAGCAGCAGCGCCGGCACCTTTCTATTGCCGCACCAGACCGATCTGCCGGGCCGATTTGTCCGCCGGGGCACCCCCCTGGGATATGTGCTCGATCCTTCCCGGACGCGAATCCGGGTGCTGGTGCCGCAGGATGATATCGACCGGGTTCGGGCCGGGACCCGCAGGGTCAGCGTCCGACTCGCCGAACGAATTGACCGGGAGTTGCCGGCCAAGATCGTTCGCCAGGTCCCGGCGGCCACCCGGGAACTGCCGAGTTTGGCGTTGAGCCTCGATGGAGGCGGCCTTTTTGCCCTGGACCCGTCCCAAAAAGAAACGACGATGGTCTTCGAGCGGCTGTTTCAGTTCGATCTCCAGTTGGAGGAACCGCTGCTTGACAAGGTGGAAGAACGGGTCTACGTGCGTTTTGAACATAGCCCCGAGCCGCTGGGGTATCGCTGGTGGCACGGGCTGCGCCGCCTGTTGATGCGGCACTTTGAAGTCTGAGCCGGGTTCCATGCAACGATTTACACCTGCCTCCTATCCGCCGGCCAGTTACGAGCTGCGGGCGGAATGTCCCGACCGGGTGCCCAATCGGCTCGAACGGCTGGTCCACGAAACCCTGGGCCGGCTGACGGCCGCCTGTGCCGGACGCAGCGAACTGGCTTTGATCGTCCCTCGGGTCGAGGCATTCACCGACCGCTTTGGGGCGCTGACTGACCGGCAAATCGAGCAGGAGGCCGATGCCTTGCGCCTGGAACTCCTCCGGGAGGGACTGGCCCCGGACCTGGTGGCGCGCAGCTTTGCCCTGATCCGGGAAACCGCCGGTCGAACCTTGGGAAAACGTCACTACCCCAGTCAGCTGATCGGTGGGCAGGCCCTGTTGCTCCAGACGGTCGCCGAGATGGAAACCGGCGAAGGCAAAACCCTGACCGCCACCCTGGCGGCGGCAACCATGGCGCTGGCCGGTATTCCGGTGCATGTGATCAGCGTCAACGACTACCTCACCGGAAGGGATGCCGAGGAAATGGGGCCGCTCTACCGGATGCTCGGCCTGGCCGTCGGCTGCGTGGTCCAGGGGATGGAGCCGGCGCTGCGGCAGCAGGCGTACAGCTGTCCGATCACCTATGTGACCAACAAGGAGATCGTTTTCGATTATCTGCGCGACCGCCTGGTGCTGGGCGAGCGGGTGGATCCGCTCCGGCTGCAGGCCGAGTATCTCCATGGCCGCAGCGATCGGGTCAATAAATTACTGCTGCGCGGATTGCACTTTGCCCTGGTCGACGAAGCCGATTCGATCCTGATCGATGAAGCCCGGACCCCGCTGATCATCTCCGGGACCACCGGCGGCGAAGAGGAACGGGAGTTTTTGCAGCAGGCCCTGGCCATCGCCGGGCAGTTGCAGGCCGAGAGAGACTATCTGCTGGACCGATCACGGCGGCAGGTGCGCCTGACGGACAAGGGCCGCCAACAGATCGGGCTGATGGCCGAGCCGCTCGGACCGCTCTGGCGGGGCCTGGTCTGGCGGGAAGGAACGGTCAGCCAGGCGCTGAGCGGACTCCATCTCTTCCATCGGGATGAACAATACCTGGTGCGCGACGACAAGGTCGAGATCATCGACGAGTTCACCGGACGGGTGATGCCCGACCGGTCCTGGGAGCAGGGACTCCACCAGCTGATCGAGGTCAAGGAAGGCTGTCCTTTGACCCAGCGGCGCGAAACGCTGGCTAAAATCAGCTACCAGCGTTTTTTTCGCCGGTACCTGCGGCTGGCCGGGATGACCGGAACCGCCCGCGAGGTTGCCGGGGAACTCTGGTCGGTCTACGGGCTGCCGATCCTGCGGATTCCGACCCATCGCCCGTTGATTCGCCGCCGTCTAGCCGGAGCGATCCTGCCGACCCTTGAGATCAAATGGCAAACCGTGGTCGACCGGGTCAAACAGCTCAATGCCCAAGGGCGGCCGGTGCTGATCGGCACCCGCTCGGTGGCCGCTTCCGAGCATCTCAGCCGGCTGATCCGGGCCGCCGGACTGCCCCATCAGGTGCTCAATGCCAAACAGGATGATGACGAAGCCCGGATCATCAGCTGCGCCGGTCAGAGGGGCAGCATCACCATCGCCACCAATATGGCGGGACGGGGCACCGACATCAAACTGGGCCCAGGGGTCCAGGAGTCGGGCGGACTCCATGTCATCGCCACCGAACGGCACGAAGCGGCGCGGATCGACCGCCAGCTGGCCGGCCGCTGCGGACGCCAGGGCGACCCCGGCAGCTATGAAGAAATCCTGTCGCTGGAAGACCCGTTAGCGGCCGAAGGATTCGGCAGGCTGACCCGATCACTGATCGGCAAGTCCTCCGCAACCCGGACCGCCTGGCTGGCCATCGGTCATGCCCAGAAAACAATGGAAGCCTATCACCGCCGGATACGGAGGCAGCTGTTCCGCCAGGACCAGCAACAGGGGAGCCTGCTCTCCTTCTCCGGCCGTCTGGAATAATCCAAGGAGGTTGTCGTGAACATATGCTGTAAAAAAGTATCGATGCTGGTGGCTGGCATGCTTTGGGCCGTTTCCGTGTCCGCCGTCGAAATCCCGCCCCAGGAAGGGCTGTTGGAGCCCAACGAGGTGGTTGATTTCAGCAGCCAGGTACCTGGAATCCTGGAGCAGTTGCATGTCGAACGCGGCGAAGGGGTCAAAAAAGGCCAGATCATCGCCCGGCTCAAATCCGGGGTTGAAAAGGCGTCCGTCAATCTCGCCCGAGCCCGGGTCGAATTCGGTCAGCGCAAGGCCAAGCGCAACGAGGAACTGTACAAAAAACAGCTGCTCTCCCTGCACGAAAAGGATGAACTGGAAACCGAGATCCAACGGGCCCAGCTTGAACTCGCCGAGGCCGAGGAACGGCTGAAGCTGCGCACCATCCAGAGCACCATTGACGGCGTGGTGGTCAAACGCTCCGGTGCGGCCGGCGAATATGTCGGCGAGGCCTCTTTTGTAACCATCGCCAAAATTGATCCCCTCAATGTCGAAGTGATCGTACCAGCCGCATTTTTTGGCGCGATAAAAAAAGGCAGTACGGCGCAGGTCCAGCTTGAACCGCCGATCGGCGGCAGCTACCCGGCCAAAGTGGTGATCATCGATCGGGTGATCGATGCCGCCAGCGGCACCTTCGGGGTGCGACTCGAATTGCCGAACCCGGAATTGCGTTTGCCGGCAGGATTGAAGTGCCGGGTCGTTTTTTAAGCGATCCCCGCAAGCGAGACGGCAACACTGTGGTCTCACCAGCCAGCCTGTTCGGCAGGAATCTTCTTGCCGATTTACCTTTGCAATTCAAATCGTCCATGGCAAACTATGATTGTGGGCGCCATGGAGGAACTTAGCTTTCCGACAATGAACTTATAAAATCCGGTGCCCCCAGCACAGCCTCTTATCATTTCGCACCACATCGGATTATAGACAATGGCGAGCAAACAGGGATCAACCGTTACCGCTGATATTAAAAAAAACAGGCTTTCCATTACCATCGCCTGCAATATCAGCAAGAAAGAACTCGAGAAAATCTACACCGACGTCCGATTCTGCGTGGCCGATCTCAAGCCTGGCTTTGACGTGGTGACCGATCTGAGCCAATGCACCTTCGGCCACTTGAACGGCGTCCCCACCCTGCGGAAAATCATGGCCTACCTGACGGCCAAAGAGCCGGGCGAAGTGGTCCGGATCATCGGCGACACCAGCCTGATTTTCAAGCAGCTCCTGGGATTCACCTCCCGATTCCATAGCTACAAACCGATTTATGTGGCCTCTCTGGCAGAGGCGGAAGAAAAACTCGCCCAATCCACCCGGCGCCAGGGGCTTCGATTTCAGCTGAACCAACATGAGATGGAGTACACCTTTGATCAGGAAAAAGGAACAGGATTTCTGGTCGATATTTCCATCAGCGGCTGCGCCATCCAGGAGCCGACGATCCTCCCGCCCATGGATGGGGAAGTAACCCTGATGCTTCCCTTGCACCAGAACCCCGAAACCATGGCTTCTTTTACCTTAACAGCCCAAACAGTTCGGGTTGAGGATGACCTGTTCGCCGTTCGTTTCCTTGAAATCGACGATGCCCAGAAAGCCCAACTCTATCAATGCCTGGCCTTTGAAATCCAGCGAGACCCTCGGTGACCTCGCAGCTTCCGACCCACTGCTGATTGAGCAAAACACTGTCCAAGGGAAAACAAGCGCGTATGGCCAACGTGGTGATCATCGACGACGACCCCATCTTTCGGGTTCTCCTGGCCGAGCACTGCTCCCTGCTGGGCCATGCAGCCGAGGTCGCCGACAGCATTGAAGCCGGCAAGCTGCTGCTGAACCGGGGCGCCACCGACCTGATTTTTCTCGACGTCCGCCTGCCCGACGGCAACGGCCTGGAGTTGTTGCCGTTTACCCAATGCCTCCCCTCGGCTCCGGAAGTGATCATCATCACCGGCATGGGCGATGCCGACGGCGCGGAACTGGCCATCAAGAACGGGGCCTGGGATTACCTGCAAAAGCCGCTTTCCCGACAGGAGATCATTCTCCACATCCGCAGAGCGTTGGAATACCACGACAAAAAACTACTGCGCGCCTCGCATGTCAATCTCAAACGCGACGAGATCGTCGGCAAGAGCAAGGCCATCAGCGCCTGTCTCGATCAGATTGCCCAGTGCGCTGGGACCGACACCGGTGTGCTGATCACCGGCGAGACCGGCACCGGCAAGGAATTGTTTGCCCGGGCGATCCATGCCAACAGTCCGCGGGCCGCTGGTCCCTTTGTGGTGGTTGATTGCGCCAGCCTGCCCGAGCAACTGGTGGAAAGTCTGCTCTTTGGGCATGTCAAAGGGGCGTTCACCGGCGCGGGCAGCGATCAAAAAGGATTGATCGAGCTGGCCGATGGCGGCACCCTGTTTCTCGACGAGGCCGGGGAGTTGCCCCTGGAAACCCAAAAAAGTTTTCTCCGTGTCCTCCAGGAACGGGCGTTTCGACCGGTGGGCAAGGACCGAGAGCAGCAAAGCAATTTCAGGCTGGTGGCCGCCACCAACCGCGATCTGACCGAACGGGTGCGGCACGGCCAGTTCCGCAGCGATCTGTATTATCGACTCAATGCCTTCAGCATCCATCTCCCCTCGCTCCGCGAGCGGGAGCAGGATATTGAAAAACTCACCATGAGCTTTGTCTTCACCATCTGTCGCCAACATGGTTTGCCCATCAAAGGGGTGGTGCCCGAAACGCTGGAAACCCTGGCCGCCTACCCCTGGCCAGGCAATGTGCGCGAATTGAAAAACACCTTGGGAAAAGCCATCCTCGCCAATCCCAGAGACCCGGTCCTCTACCCTATTCATCTGCCCCCGGAAATCCGCCTCTGTCGGATACGCACCATGGTTGCCCAGAAACATACGCCGCCTCCCGCGGGTATGTCCCCTCCCCTGACGGACCAGGAGCGATGGCCGGAAACCCTGCCGCCCTTGAAAGAATATCGCCGCATACTCACCAACGATATCGAAAAGCATTACCTGCAGCGACTGATGCGTGCAAGCGGTGGCGACACGACCAAGGCCTGCACTCTTTCCGGAGTCAGCCGCTCCCGCCTCTATGACCTGCTCAAACACCACGGACTGACCAGCACCGCCGAGGATTGTCCTAAATAATCGGACGCCCCACCTTGCCGTTGTCCTGTTTTCCAGGACAATCGCTAGACCATGCGCCCTCCTCTCGATCGGCCTTCGCCAAACAACCTGTTTTCATTCTGAAAAATTAAACCATTCTTCCTGGCACAATTTCTGCTTTCTCCTGGGCACATCATTATTGGAACACTGATTCCAACCTGCCATATCCTTAAGGAGATCCCGTATGAAGCTTAATTTCCGATCCATTCAATCCAAACTGCTGACCTCCGGGCTGTTGTCCGTGCTGCTGCCCCTGCTCATTGTCGGCTATTTTTCGGTGACCAAATCATCGGATGCGCTGATGAGGCTGTCCCAGGAAAAGGCCCAGACCATGGCGGGCGACCTCGCCCGGCTGGTAAAAAATCTGGTGCATGCCGAGCAAGACACTGTGGCCCTGCTGGCCATCGATCGCTCCATTGTCGCCGGATTGGAAAAGCTGCGCCAGGGCGAACCGGAAGCAAAAAAGGAAGCCTCCCAAGCGGTTTTTGATATTTTGCGCGCTAAATTCCAAACCATCAACGCCTCGCAACAATACCAGGGACTGTTCGTCACCGATAACGCCGGACAGATTCTCACCGGCGTCCTGGCCGGCGGCGAGGAATATGCCAAGGTTTCGGTGGCCGACAATGAAGAATTCAAAAAGGCCAAACAGAGCGGAGCCGCCAGTGTCGGTGAAATGATCCTGTCAAAAGCCACGTCCCAGCTGGTGGTTCCGATCGCCGCGCCCCTCAGTTCCTCGGATAAACAGTTTACGGGAGTGATTTGCCTGGTCCTTAAGGCCGACTTTTTCACCAAACTGGTGGCCGACCGTAAGGTGGGGGAAACCGGTTATGCCTATATGATCAATCGGGAGGGGATTATCCTGGCCCACCCCAAGACGGAGCATCTTCTCAAGCTCAATGTCTCGACCATCAAGGAAATGTCCAAGATCAATGAAATCATGATGGGCGGCAAGAGCGGCGTGGCCGAATATGTGTTCAAAGGGGATAGTAAAATCGCCGGCGGCGCCCCGGTCGAGATCAATGGGTGGTCGATTGCCGTCACCCAGAATGCGGAGGAGTTTCTGCGCGCCTCGGTGCAGATCCGCAACATCATCCTGGCCGTTATCCTGGTTGCCTTGAGTCTTGCCGGCCTGGTCCTGGTGGTTTCCATCCGCAAGATTGTCCGCCCTATCAATGCCGCGGTGGCCGGCCTGAAGGATATCGCCCAGGGCGAAGGCGACCTTACCATGCGCCTGCAGGTGCTCAGCAGGGATGAGGTCGGTGAGCTCGCCAAATGGTTCAACATGTTCATCGATAAACTGCAGCACATCATCCAGGATGTCGCCGCCGGCGTCCACACCCTTTCCTCGTCCTCAACCGAACTGTCCCAAATTTCAGAGCAGATGAACCAGGGCGCCCTGGAAGCCTCCAACAAATCCAACAATGTGGCGGTGGCCGCCGAGGAAATGAGCGCCAATATGACCAATGTCGCGGCGGCCATGGAGCAGTCGACCACCAATACCAACATCGTGGCCACCGCTTCGGAGGAGATGTCGTCCACCATTGGCGAGATTGCCCAGCATGCGGAGAAAGCGCGTTCCATCTCCGAAAACGCCGCCAAAAAAGCCAACGAGGCCACGCAGAACATCAACGAGTTGGGCGACTCGGCCAAATCCATCGGCAAGGTCATCGAAACCATTACCGAAATATCCGAGCAGGTCAATCTGCTGGCCCTGAACGCGACCATCGAAGCAGCGCGCGCCGGCGAGGCAGGCAAGGGGTTTGCGGTGGTGGCCAACGAAATCAAGGAACTGGCCAAACAGACCGCAGCCGCAACCTACGATATCAAAGACAAGGTCGGCAACATTCAGGACACCACCGCCAAGACGGTACAGCAGATTTCCGATATCAACACGGTGATCAAAGATGTCCACGAGGTGGTGGGCAGCATTGCCACGGCGGTGGAGGAACAAAGCGCGGCCACCTCAGAAATAGCCAGCAACGTCAACCAGATGGCCCAAGGCATCAGCGAGGTCAACGAAAACGTCAATCAGAGTTCGGTGGTCGCGGCCGAGATCGCCAAGGAAATCAGCGATGTCAGCACCATCGCCGGCGAGATGTCCGCCAGCAGTTCGCAGGTCAGCGTCAGTTCCCATGAGCTCTCGGCCCTGGCGGAACAACTCAATCAGATGGTGGGGCAGTTCAAGACCGCATAACCACCGGTCCATTGCCTGCAAAACCGTTTCCCCTGCACGCCAAGCTGTTTCTAAAGGCGGCGTGCGGGGGCTTGCACCATGACAGTCCCGTTGTTGTCCCTGTGGACCATCCCTCCAGGGCCACATCTCCTCTTTTCGAGCATCAATGCAGAGTGACACCATGGCAGATGACACCCCACCAATCGTCCAGTTGATACCTTTTGAGAAACTGCAATCGGCACTGCAGCGTTTCTGCGCAGCCGTCGAGTTGGGCTGCCTCATGGTTGGTCCCAAAGGCGGGGTCATGATCGAGGAAGATTGGCACTGCTTCTGTAAAAAAGATGCCGCAACCAGACAACGCCCCACTTTTACAAGCTGTCTCGAGACCGAGAATTTCTTTGCGGACAGTCTGCCCGCTGACCAAAAAGTCCTCATCAACACCTGCAACAACGGGTTCAGTTGCATCGGCGCCCCGATTATCATCGAAGGGCAGCTGGTTGCCAGCATCTTTGTCGGCCTGTTCCTGCTCGCTCCGCCTGCACCAGAACTCCTGCAAACGACAGCCGCTGCCGAAGGGATCGAGGAACCGGCCTTGCTCACGGCAGCAGCAGCCCTGCCGGTCTTTTCCCCAAAAAAGGTGCAGCAGCTCATCGCCCAGTTGGAACTGACCATCGATTTGCTGACGGAACTGGGGCGTAATGTTTTGCTGGAACAAAACGTTAACCGGCAAATCCGCAAGAGCGAGGAACACTATCGAAACCTGGTTAATTCCCTGCCCCAGGTCATTTATGAAACCGATCTACAGGGGGCTGTCACCTTTGCCAACCCATCGGCGCACGAAATCTTTGGTTACAGTCCGCAGGAACTCGAGGAAGGACTGGGGCTGTCGCAATTTATTGCCGAGCCCGATCATCAGAAATTAGCTGCCCGTTTCAAGGCCGTACTGTCCGGCCAGATTCTGGAGCCCGAGGAATATTGGTTCCTGCGCAAAGACCGCAGCATGTTCCCGGGGATTGTTTTCTCGCGCCCCATATATGCCGACGGCAAAGTGCAAGGGGTGCGAGGCGTCATCATCGACAACACCCACCGTAAACAAGCCGAGGAGCGACTGCGGGAACGCGAGTCGGCATGGCGGGCCATTTTCCAGCACGCACCGTTCGGCATTGCCATTAACCGGTTATGCGACGGAGTATATCTTGACGTCAATCCTGCTGTTGAAAGAATTAGCGGCCGTCAAGCGGCTGAAGTCGTTGGCATGACATCATACAGTTTCCTCCCGACCTCCAGCCACGATGCGAGCCGAAAGGTGATGGAAACCATACAGCAGAGGGGGTGGACCGATAACCAGGAAACGGTCATCGAGAAAAAGGATGGAACGCAAGCGCACCTGCTCTACTCATCCGCCACCTTTGAATCGGGCGGGGAATGCTGTGCGGTCAGCATGTTGGTCGATATCACCGAACGCAAAGCTATGGAAGAAAAGCTGCAGCAAAGCGAGGCTACCCTGCAAAGCTTCTTCCAGGCCGCCCCGGTTGGACTGGCGATCCTCAAAGGTCGGGTCTTCCAGGCGGTCAACGATCGCCTCTGCGAGATTACCGGCTATCTTGCAACTGACCTGCTGAACCAGTCCTCCCGCCACCTCTACGAAAGCCAAGAAGAATACCACCGGGTGGGAGCATCCCTGTATAGCCGGCTGCAAGCCCAGGATACCGGCTATGTGGAAACCCAATTCCGCCATCGGGACGGTTCACTGCGCAGCGTCTCCCTGTTCGCGGCGCCCATCGATCCCGTTGCCCCTGAAGCCGGAGTGGCCGTGGCCATTCAAGACATCTCCGACCAGAAAAAAATGTTTCAGGAACTGCGGGAAAACGAGGAGCGGTTCCGGACCCTGTTTGAGTCGGCAAGCGATGCTATCCTGATCACCAAGGATAACAGCATTACCGGCAGGACGATCGTCGACTGCAACATGAAGGCCCTGGAGATGTTCGGCTGTGCACGGCACGAAATGCTCGGCCGATCACCCCGCTATTTTTCCCCGGCGCTCCAAACTGACGGCAAAACCTATCTGGAGAAAGGAGCCACCTATGTTGCTGAAGCGCTTAAAGGAGTGCCGCAACATTTTGAATGGCTGCATAGCCGCTTCGACGGAACCCCATTCCATGCCGATGTCAGCCTGAATGCCATAGAACTCTCAGGAGAGCCGTATATACAGGCGATCGTCCGTGATGTCAGCAAACGGAAAGCGATTGAGACGGCCCTGCGGGAAAGCGAGTTCCGTTTCCGCTCCTTCTTCAACACCAATCCCGAGGGCATCCTGCTGATCGATTTCCAAGGGAAAATCCTCGATCTCAACAAGGCCTTTCTCCAAGAAAGCGGATACAGCCTCAGTGATTGTATACAAAAACATTTCAAGGAATTTATCCCCCCCGAAGACCAGACCAGGATCGTGGAGGCCATCCTGGCCATCAAATCCGGTCTTTCGCAAAACGCACCCCTGCATTTTTCTTATATTGCCAAGGATGGCGCCATCGTCCCGGTGGCCGCCAAAGGCTGGCCGGTTGTGGATGAAAACAGCAACCCCCTCTACATGGGGATCTTTATTCGTAACCTGACCAAGGAACTGGCCCTGGCGGAAGAAAAAAACGCCCTGGAGCGACAGGTGTTCCAGGCGCAGAAAAGTGAAGCCATCGGCACCCTGGCTGGGGGCATTGCCCACGATTTCAACAACATCCTCGGCGGCATCATCGGCTACACCGAGCTGGCGCTCTACCGGGATCCAGCGGCCGTGCCCCCTAAGATCCGCGAGTATCTCGAACGCGTCCTGGAAGGGGGCAATCGGGCCAAAGACCTGGTCCAGCAAATCCTGCGCTTCAGTAAGAACAGCAATGTAGTCATGGCGCCCATCAACCTGACGCCGGTGATCAAGGAATCTATCAGCCTGCTGCGCTCGACCCTGCCGACCACCGTTTCCATCCAGCACCAAACGGAAGTGGCCAGCGACCGGATCCTCGGCGACTCTACCCAAATCCATCAGGTGGTCATGAACCTGGCCACCAACGCCTACCATGCCATGCGGGCAACCGGAGGATTGATCACCATCGCCCTGAAAAACGTAACCCTGACCCAGGCCCGGCAATTCATGACCATGACCATCCCGCCCGGGGAGTACCTGCAGCTCAGCGTCACCGATACCGGCTCCGGCATACCGCCCGCGGTCCTGGAACGGATCTTCGAACCGTATTTCACCACCAAGAACGTCAATGAGGGCACCGGCCTGGGCATGGCGGTGGTCAAAGGGATTGTCAAGAGCCATAAAGGACTGATCGAGATAGCCACCGTCCTCGGCAAAGGCACCTGTTTCGACGTTTTTCTGCCGCTCACCCAGGGTATGGCCGCGGAAATCGACTGCCAGGAGAACCACTTGTCCCTCGGTCACGGAGAACGGGTGCTCATCGTCGACGACGAAACCTTTTTCCTGGAGGTGATCGAGAAATGTCTCACCCTGCTCGGCTACCAGGTCTTCGCCAGCCACAGCAGTCTGACCACCCTGAAAACCTTCCGGGACAATCCCCAGGGGTATGACCTGCTCATCACCGACCAGACCATGCCGGAAATGACCGGGGTCCAACTGACCCAGGAAATCCGCAAAATCAGCAGCACCCTGCCGGTCATCCTCTGCACCGGGTACAGCGAAACCGTGACCGAGCATTCCGCCCACTATTACGGGGTCACCGAATTCCTGATGAAACCGGTCAACATCCATGACCTGGCTCAAACGATTGCTGCGGTTTTAGCAAAGCGCAACGCCGCGTGAAGGACGTTAAAAAAACTCGACAAGACCCTGACCGTTGCCTATGATTTCAAGATAAGGCAACAAATTCCCGAACAATGCGAAACCAAGCAGGAGGCCATGCATGAGAGTTCCTAGCGATCATCTTTTGTGGCGCTGCCGGCGCTTGCTCCTCGCTCTTGTGGTGATGACCGGGACCATCCCGGCAACGGTCGCATCTGCGGTTTCCGCCCAACGGGTGCTGGTGGTCCACAGTTATCATGAAGATCAAAAAGAACACGTGGTCGAGATGACCAGGGGGATCGAGGAAGCCCTGGCCGGTGCGAACTGTCAGCTTCGCTACTTCCACATGGACACCAAACGGCGCGACACCGAAGAGTGGAAACGGACCGCCGGTAAAATGGCCGGCCAGATCGTTATCGAGTACCATCCCCAGGTGGTCATCACCATGGACGACAACGCCCAGGAATACTTTGCCAAAGCGTACGTCCGGGCCGCCGCGCCCCCGTATTTTGTCTTTGGCGGGGTCAACGCCGACCCGCGCCAATACGGGTTTCCGACCGACCATATCACCGGTGTGTTGGAGCGGCCCAACATCATCGAGAGCCTCCAACTGCTGAAAAAAATTAAGCCCGCGGTCAAGACCCTGCTGATGCTCGCCGACAACTCCGAAACCTCCGACGCCTTTATCAGCTACTGTCAATCGCTCAGCCTGCCGGTACTCGTGAAGGGATACGAACAACCCGCGACCTTGGACGATTTGCTCGCCACCCTTGACCGCTCTCACTCCCAGGTTGACGCCCTCGGCCTGTACACGCTCCGCACGATTGCCCGCAGCGCCGCCGACCCAACCAAGGTTCCGGAACGTGAAATTGTTCGCATGATCAATGAGCGCTACCAAATCCCCACGGTCGGCTTCTTCGACACCGCCGCCGAGGCCGGAGTACTCTGCGGGATCAGCGTTTCCATGCGGGAGCAGGGGTTTGCCGCCGGAATGATCGCCCGGGGCCTCCTTGAGGGCAAAAAACCCACCGACTTTGTGGTCAAAGCCACAGGCAAAGGCCGAATCCAGCTTAATTTGCGGACCGCCGAACAGCTCGGTATTCAATTGCCGTACCCCATGATCCAGCGCGCCGATGTGGTCATCAGGTAAAGGAAAAGGCGATGCGCTCTAACCTCAGCAGAAAGATTCTTTTACCCGTCCTCATCACCATCGCCATCGGCCTGATATCGGCCCTGTTGGTGACCTACCTCAATGCGCGCGTGGTCGTCCAGGAAGAACTGACCAAACGATTGCAGCGGGAAGTGCAGCTCTCGGCGAAATTGATCGACAACTGGCTGCAGGCGAGAAGCAACGATATTGCCATCTGGTCGCGGCAGGAAGTTTTTTCCGAAGCCCTGACCGAAGGCGGCTACTACGGCAAAAGCGCCCGGGATGGCGCCAAAAACCTCGTGGCCACCCTACGGAAAGGTTATCCGTTCTACGAAGGCATCTTCCTTGCCAACCTGCAAGGCGAGGTGATTGCCTTCTCAACCATGGACGAGCAACCAACAACCCGTCTCAACCTGGCAGAGCGCCCCTATTTCCAGGAAACCCTGCAAGGTAAAAATGTTATCTCGCCAATAATCGCCAGTAAATTAACCGGCAAAAAAATCTTTATCGTGGCCACGCCGGTAATCGTAGCCGGTGAGGTTGTCGGCGTGCTCGGTGGGGTTCTAGATTTCGCTGCTTTTAAATCGCTGTTTATTGATGATTATAAAATAAAGCAACACGGGTATGCCTTTCTCGTCGACAATCGCCAGATACTGGTCCTCGGCAGTTCAAGCGACAACGAGCAAGATTTGTCGGACCAGAAGCATAACAATTATCTGCAACGGATCACCACAGGCAACCAAGGTATAATTACACACCGGATGGACAGTTCCGAGACGCTGACCGTTTCCCACCATCTCAAACAGGTGGACTGGTCCTTCGCCATCAATCAATCGTTGGACAGCACCCTCCGCCCATTGTTGCAAATAGAACAAATAGGACTGGCGGTGGGACTGGCCGTCTTCATCCTGATCTCGTTTGTCATCGGGGCGCTCTTTCGCAGATTGGTGAGCGTACGACTACAGGGCATGCTCCATGTCATCGCAAAAGTCAAGGAAGGCGACCTCAGCCATCGCATTCCGGAACCGCCCCGGATTTCCGATGAAATAGAGGTGCTCATCGGCTCCTTCAACGCGATGATCGAACAGTTGGACGCGACCTTGCACCAACTTAATGCAGAAATTCAGGTTCGCAAAACCACCGAAAAAAACCTTGCCGATCATCAGGAAAACCTGGAGGCGATCATTGCCAAGCGTAGCCGGGAATTGGAAGTGGAAATTAACGAACGGCAACGGATCGAAGCCCGCCTGGGGCAGGCGGAAAAAATGGAGATGATCGGCACCCTGGCCGGCGGCGTGGCCCACGATCTCAACAATATCCTCTCGGGGGTGGTCACCTATCCCGACCTGCTCCTCCTAAAGATTCCGCCGGACAGCCCGCTGACCAAGCCCTTGCTGGCCATCAAGCGTTCCGGAGAAAAGGCCGCAGCCATCGTCCAGGACCTCCTCACCCTGGCGCGCCGGGGGGTAACGAGCAAGGAAGCGGTCAATTGCAACCTGGTGATCGACGAATACCTGCACAGCCCGGAATGCAAGCAATTGCAGGACCGTTGCCCCGGCGTCGAGATTGTCGCCGAGTATGCCGAAGATCTGCAAAACATCCTCGGTTCACCGGTGCATCTGGCCAAAACGGTGATGAATCTGGTCAGTAACGGAGCCGAATCCATGACGCAGGGCGGGCAGCTCCGGATTAAAACGGTAAATCGCTACGTCGACAATCCTCTGAATCTCTATGAACACATCGACGAAGGCGAATACGTGGTGCTGATAGTGGAGGACCAAGGGAGCGGAATTCCACCAGAAGATCTCGATAAAATTTTCGAGCCCTTCTACACCACCAAAACAATGGGGAAAAGCGGCACCGGCCTCGGCATGGCGGTGGTCTGGGGCACCGTCAAAGATCACGGCGGCTTTATCAACTGCGAGAGCGCCCTCGGCCAGGGCACCAAATTCACCCTCTTTTTCCCCGTGACCTCCCGGATTCGATTGCAACAACGGGAGGTCATCCCCTTGGGCGAGTATCGGGGGCATGGAGAAAAAATTCTGGTAATCGACGACAGCGAGGAACAGCGGGAAATAGCCTCGGCCATCCTTAAAAATATGGGCTATCAGGTAGCCACGGTCGACAGCGGTGAGGCGGGGGTGGAACGGCTCAAGCAGGAATCGTTTGATCTGCTCCTGCTCGACATGATCCTGGGCCCCGGCATCGACGGGCTCGACACCTACCGGAAGATCCTGGCCCATACGCCGGGGCAGAAAGCGATCATTGCCAGCGGGTTTTCCGAAACCGAACGGGTCAGCGAGGCCCTACGTCTTGGGGCACGACAGTATCTCAAAAAACCCTACACCATCGCCAAACTCGGGATGGCGGTTCGCCACGGCCTGGGTGCAGGCTACCCCCCCCACCACTCCGAACAAGACCTGAGCGAACTCATACCGAGTAAGTTCAAGATATGAATCCAATCTGTAAATCACCTCACATCCAGGACCGTGACCATGATGTCTTTTAAGCGCAACACCATTCTCCTTAAAACGGTCGGCGTCGTATGTGTGGTCATCACCACCCTTATTGTAGTGCAGGTGATCACTTCGCATACCCTGGTCCTCCGCCAATTCACCAAATTGGAAGAACAGGAAATGGGGATCAAGGTGCAGCAAGCGGTTAGCGAGCTGAAAGGATCCCTGCAGAAAATTGAAACCATCGTCAAAGATTGGGCGCCTTGGGACGACACCTATGGATTCGTCCAGGGAGAAAATCCGGCTTTTATTGAAAAGAATTTATCGGATGAGGCCTTCATTAATCTGAACATCAACTTCATTGTGCTGATCAATGCCGACCAGCACCTGACCTACACCCAATTTTTCGACCAGGCGGCGGGCGCCAAGGTTGACATGGACGCGGAGGTACTCCACGCAATCACCCTGGCCTCGCCGCTGATGCTGCATAACGCAGACGATGTGCATGCCCACCTCGCCGGCATCCTCCTGGCGTACCCGGACAAGCCCTTGCTGGTGGCCGCCGCGCCTATTGTGACCAGCCAATTCGAAGGGCCCATCCGCGGCACCTTGATCCTGGGGCGTTATCTCGACCGTGCAGAAGTCGCCAAGATGAGTGCCGACATCAAATTAGCGCTCACCCTGGGGCCGCATCGCGACCTGCCCGCCCAACACCCGGTGCTGACGATCGAGGCTGATGGACTCACCGCCAACGAGGTGGCAATCGAGGTGATCGACGACCGCAACGTTGCCGGTTCCGTCCAAGTGCTCGACCTTTTCGGCAATCCGGCCCTGACCCTGTCGGTTTCGCAGAGCCGGGTGATTTTCCGACAGGGAATGGCCATGTGGCAGCAGCATACGATTTCCATGGCGGTGCTGGGGGTTATTTTCATCGTCCTTCTGCTGGGACTGCTCAACCGCTTTATTCTCCGCAAGTTGACCACCGTGACCCAGCAGGTCGACCGCATCGCCGGCCAGGGCGGCTACCACCGGCGGCTTGAGGTTCGGGGCGGAGATGAAATCAGCAACCTGGCCGAGCGCATCAACTCCATGCTCGACGCCCTGGAGCAATATCAGTCCATGCAGCGGGAAAATGAACATTTTCTCAAAGGGCTGCTGGATTCGATCAACTGCGGGGTCATGGTCATCAATGCGGCGGACGGCCTGATCGTCGATATCAACAAAACCGGAGCGGCGCTGCTCCAACAGGAACCGGAGGCCATGGTTGGCCGGAGCGGCAACCCATTTCTCAACTCCGGAGGAATGCAGCCTTTTCATGCGCCTGATACTCGGCAAGCGGTCGAGTTGAGCGAACAGCGCATGATCCGGGCGGACGGCAGCCAACTGCCCGTGCTGCAAAGCGTCGCCACGGTGGAAAGAGGCGATCAGCGCGCTCTGATTGTGAGTTTTATCGAGATCAGCGGGCTCAAGGAAGTCCAGCGAAAATTACAGCTCAGTGAAGCCAAATATCGACTCTTCTACGAGGAGGATCTGACCAGCAACTTCATCAGCACCCCCGATGGCCGCATCCTCGACTGCAACCCGGCCTTCGCCCGGATGCTCGGATATCCCACGGTGGCGGCGGCGCTGCGGGTGAACATTGCCGATCACTATTTTTCCCCGGCCGATCGCCAGGCCGTTCTTGATAAACTCAATACCGAACGACGTCTGGAACGGCACGAATGGAAGCTCCGCCACCTGCGCGGTCACGCCATCTACTGTATCGGCAATGCCATTGCGGTGTTCGACGAGCAGGGCCGGCCGCAGGAATACCGGGTCTATATTTTCGACGACACCCGCAGGGTGACCCTGGAACGGGACATGCGCCAGCGACAGAAACTGGAAGCCATCGGCACCCTGGCCGGAGGGATCGCCCACGACTTCAACAATATCCTGGCCGGCATCATCGGCTACACCGAAATCATCAAACGGGACCTGGCGGACCTCGCCTCTCCCAAAATCGAAAAATACCTGCAGAACATTCTCCTGGCCGGTGAACGGGCCCGCGACCTTATCCGTCAGATTCTGCTCTTCAGCCGACAATCGGACATGGAACTGCGCCCGGTGGTGCTGCGTCAAGCCATTGAAGACGTCATCCAACTGGTCCGGGCCAGCCTGCCGGCCACCATCGCCATCGAGCAATATCTTGGGTCCGAGGCCACCGTGCTGGCCGATCAGGTCCAACTGCATCAGGTGATCATGAACCTGTGCACCAATGCCGGCCATGCCATGAAAAACAGCGGTGGCACCCTGACCCTCCGGGTGACCGATGTCACCCTGGACCACCGGTTCACCGACCGCTACGACAACCTGGAACCCGGCGAGTATGCCTGCATCCAGGTCAGCGATACCGGCAAGGGCATCCCGGAACACCTGCTCGACCGGATCTTCGACCCGTTCTTTACCACCAAGAAAAAAGGCGAAGGCACCGGCCTGGGGCTGTCCATGGTCCATGGTATCGTCAGCAGCATGAAGGGGCTGATCCTTGTGGACTCCACCGAGGGATACGGCACCCAGTTCGATATCTACCTGCCCAAGGTGACCAATGCGGAGGAGGGATTGCAACTCCACCAGGAAACGCTGCCCGGTGGCACAGAGCACATCGTCTATGTCGACGACGACCCCTTTCTGGTGGATATCGGCAAAGAAATCCTCCAGGGGCTGGGATACCGGGTCACTACCTTTACCCAGAGCCCCGAGGCCCTGCAGTATCTCGGCGAACATGGCAGCGAAGTAGATCTGGTGATTTCCGACCTGACCATGCCCAAGCTCACCGGCATCGACCTGGCCAGGGCCTTGCAAAAGCAGCAGGCGCAAATACCCGTTTTGCTCTGCACCGGGCACAATGAAGGGCTGACCGGGGAAGATCTGCAGTCCGTCGGCATAGAAACGATTATCCTCAAGCCGATCACCATGCACAACCTGGCCCTTCAGGTTCGCACCGCACTGGACAGGGACAAGCCATCGCCGGCTTGAACGTGGAACGACCGAATTCGGGGGGACGGGGCAGAAATGCCCGTTGAGGCTTACGGGGCGGGAACGACCTCTTGCTGCCCTTCGATCGCCAGGAAGTTGAGGGTGGTATGGATGGTCAGGAGCGGCAGCAGCAGGGCCATTAAAAACACATTGAGCAGCGGAATCATGCTGATCACCGCCGGCAGCAACCCCAGACGAAAGCACTGCTGCCGGTGCGCCCGCACCCAGCGGAGTTTGCGACCCAGGCTCCAGCGATAGCGCGATGCTGGAAAATCGACGAACATCAGCGCCGAATAAAATACATAGAGCCCAAACACCGCGACCTGGCCGATGATCGGAATAAAGTTGGCCAGTAAGGCGACCACGGTCACCAGGAGGCCGAGCGCACCGATTTTCACGCCCTCCCGTAAATCGATCAGCATGCCTCCCAGGTTGAATGCCGCCTCGCCTTCCCCAGCTTTTGGGGAATATCGATTACCGGCCCAGGTGCTGAGAAACACGTAGCCAGGCGTGGTCAGGCAGTAGGAGGCCAGAAAGGCCAGATAAAAAGCCACCACCCGGGAAAGTACCAGAAATACCCATTGCAAGGCCGTCCATCCCCAGAGCAGTGGCCAATGCCAGAAACGCTCCACCACCGGGGGCGCACTGAAAAACGACCCGGTGAACCGGTCGATCAGATCGACGGAAACCAGGGTGCCCGCCCAGGTGAGGGTGCCGGTCAGCACGACAAGCGCCAGGCTCCACAACAACAGTCGAGGATAGCGGAACAGGAAGGTAAGCGAGGTGCGCAGCGGCACCCAGGAAGACGCGGCGATGGACGGATGCTGTATGGCGGTGTTCATACTATGGATCTGATCCCTAAAAAAAGTACGGATTGTCAAGAGCTCTTGAACCGGCAAGAGAAACAACGAGGCAGCGATCACCTCCCTTGGTTCTCTGAACGCGTTTTCTACCTGCCCGCCGGGCAGGTACGGGGGTTATCACCCCTGATACACGCAACTCACCAGATCGGTGAGTTCGTACGCCACCCGATGCGCCGACAGGACGGCAAAGAGATCGGCCAACGGTTCACCGGTTTCAACCTGGAAGACCCCATCATTATCCAGCACCCGATACCCGCTGTTGGTGAGCACCTCGACGGCCTGGGTCAGCCCGGTGACCGCAATCCCCAGCCTGGAAAAGTCGTTCATGTAAAAAAGCGGCCAGTCGGCCTGGCAGCCGGCAGGTTTTCCTTTTTCGATTATCGATAACAATCCCATCAAATCCTCCCGGATCGCGGTTGCTTGTGCATTGGATGTCGATTCAAAGCGTCATGGCAATCGCCGCCAATCCCATTTGGCTCGACAGGCACCAACATATTTTACAAGTGTTGTCCTTTCCTGGCCGAGACGATCTCGCCGTACAATATTTTCCGGCGAGCCGTGAACATCCACCAGGGCTGGGCCGGGCCGCCCTCCATGAACGCAATGGCGGCCATGAAGGTGTCCAGCACGCAAGGGTCGTGCCGCTGTCCGGTTTGCCGTTCCAGGGCCTGCCATAACTGCAAAGGGTCCCGGCCAATCAATTGCTGCGGCCGCGTGACCCCGAGCAGTTGCAGGTCCTTGGCCATGGCCTTGCCGATATTGGGCAAGTCCTCAAGGTGCGTCACGGTCGCCCGGTCAGGATTTTTCATCGGTCGATTGCTCCAGGGTCGGTTGCGGCGTCGACGGCTCCGCCGCTGCGGTCTGCTGAAAAACACGCACGCAATTCCGGCCGCTTGCCTTGGCCTGATAGAGGGCCGCATCCGCTTGCTGCATCAGGGCTTCATGGAAATCGGCCTGGCCGGAACTGGTGGTCGCCACGCCGACGCTCACCGTGACATACTGTTCGGGAAGCGACTTCTCGTGCCTGATGGCCAGATTGCGCACATTGGCCACAATGGACTGGGCCACATGCAAGGCTCCATTGGCGGTGGTGCTCGGTAAGATAATCACAAATTCCTCGCCCCCGTATCGGGCACAAAAATCACCCGGCCGTTGCAGCGAATTCCTGATACCCTGGGCGGTCCGCAGCAGACAGTCGTCTCCGGCGCTGTGGCCGTAGGTATCGTTATAGGCTTTAAAATTATCCAGATCGCACATCAACAAGGAAAGCGGATCCTGCTTGCGTTTATGCCGGTTGACTTCTTCTAGAAACCGTTCGGTAAAGCTCCTGCGATTGGGAATCCCGGTCAAGGCATCGATGATCGCCTGGTTTTTTATGGTGCTGTAGGCACGGTTGAGTTTGACGCCGAGATAGAGAATGCTGCCAAGCCCGATGAGCCCCAACCCCAGATGGCCGGCGACAAGGGGGAAGGAAAAAGGGAGCGGTGTAAACGGCAGGGTGACGCTGATCCCTCCCCTGACATCGCCTTCCTTGTAGCCCTGATCTTGATGGCATGGCAGGCAGGCTTTGCTGGTAATCAGGGGCGCCATGTAAAAAAACGCCCCGCCGGCGGCTGTTTCGATGACCTGCCCGACCTCCTTTGCCTTCCCTTGCGCAAACAGCAGCAACGCCTCTTCCTCGCGGCCGTCCGCTTTGTTCTGCGGCCGAATGGGGTCAAGGCTGGTGATGTGAAATTGGATATTGTTGTGCGTTTGGGCGATTTCAGAGATCTGCCTGGTCATGTAGGCGGGGTTGATTTTGGTCAGCATAAGGGCGGGGTCGACCTGAATATCGCGCCGCGGGGTCTTCAGATAGGGATTGGGAGGGGTTGTCTCGGTGGCGGGTACATAGACCCCACCGTGGCCGGCGTTCCATTCCCGGGTAATCTCGATCTGCTGAAAAAAACTGCGCGCTGCCTGTAAAAGTGTGGCCGCATGCTGCTCCTGGTTATTTTTCAAATTCCAACCATAGGACAAGGTAATAAAAAGTGCCCAGAGCAGACAGGGGAGGATTCGCACCAACCGCAGGTTGTAACCGGAGGCAGGGGGTGGATGATCCCAAACGGTTTCTTTTTTTGTAAGCATGGGCCCCTTGGAAAAGAAATTGAAGACAGCGCTCAACCCACTGAAAGCGAATGAAAATTTTACAACCCCACACTTCTGCAGACTACGGACGGTAACCAATTTTGCCAACCAGCAAACAAAAGGAGGATTGGGTAAATATACCTATGGAGCAGGCGTTAGGGAAGCAACAATCAAGCAAACATAGAAATCACTCTGCCCCACGGACCGCCCGGTCGAGCATGGCCGGCAGCCCGCCGTGATCCTCCGGGGTAAAGCCGAAGACCTCGCGCCAGATTGTATCGTTTTCCATACAAAAGTAGATACAGGTCCGGGGATGGACATATTTTTGCAATTCGTTGAGGATGACCCGGTACATGGCCACCCGCTGGGTCCTGAAATACCGGCGTTTGCCGTCAAGGCCTTCGATGAATTCCTGGTAGAAAAATCGCGAGGCCGGAAACCGTTCGGCCGCAATCTGCTTGAGGGCGGGCAGGTAGCGGAGCGCCCCCATGCTGACATAGACGATCGACTCGGCTGGAACCGCAGCAAACAGACGGCGAATGGTCTGCCGGTACCCCTCCTCCCACCCGTCGTGGAGGATGATCGGGTCGAAATGAAAAGCCAGGCTGTAACCCCACTGGGCGCATTGGGCCGCGGCCTGCAGTCGCTCGTCGAGGGTGGCGGCGCGGATTTCTTCCCGGGCCATGATCGTCGGGCTGTTGAGCGACCAGGCGACGATGGTCCGGCCCCGATGGTCGAGTCCCTTGAGATTGCCGATATTGACGCTCTTTGATTTGAGTTCGAGCACCGCATTGGTGCGGTCGGCGATGAAGCGCACCAGGCGGGGACTGAGATGGGTGAGGCTGTCCAAGGCCAGGCTGTCGGTGAACTCGCCGGTACCGATCCGGAAAAACCGCTCCGGCTCACGCCCGAGAGCCACCTCGAGTTCGACGAACAAATCCTCGATATTGATGAAAAAACTGAGCCAGGGATTATTGAGGTAGGCTTGCAGGATGCAATAGACGCAATCCATGGGGCAGTTCATGCCGATATTGAGCACCTGATAGTCGCAGCAGCGATACTCGCGGGTACCCGGACAGGGTTTGAAAAACGCGCCCCGGTTACGGCAGAGCAGCAGATGGTGTTTGCCGGCGCTGAGGTTATAGGGATACTCGCCGGTAATCTCCGGGGTGCCCCGCTCGCTGACCACGGTCACCGGCAGTTGGGCGCGCTCGATGATCTCCCGGGTGTAGGGGAGATCAAGGCAGTCTTCGGCCACATGGAGTCGGGTGAGGTAACGGGCAGGGTCGCCGTAGGATGCGGTTGGTTTCAAGTAGGCGATTCCGGTGAAGATTGATACCGTGCGGCCAGGGCCAGATACTGCGCCCCTGCCTCGGGACGGCCGTGCTTAAGGCAACCCTGGCCGTAAATGGTGCATTTGCGGACCAGATGGGCCGTGGCCTCGCAGCGCTGGCCGGGGTCGAGCTGACCGCTCTCGAGCAGCTTGCACAGCGACTGGATGTGGTAGAGGTCCATGCCCAGCCGATGCTGCGTGGAAAGCTGGTCAGGCCGCCCCCCATCCTTGCAGGTCAGCGGCTCGGCAACCAGCAGGAAAGGTTCCCGGCACCCCACCCGCAGCCAGAAGTCGTAATCCTCACAGCAGAGCAGGGTTTCGTCGAACAACCCGTAGCAATCGAACACCGACCGGTGCGCCATGATCGTGGACATGCCGATCACGCACATGCCCAGACTGGCGGAGAACACCGCGTCGCGGGGCGGGTCGTGCTTCTTTTTCTGATTAAACCGCTGCCCGTCACGATACCAGAGCTCGCGGGTGTGGGAAATCCGGTACTCGGGCCGTGCCGCCATGGCGACAGCCTGCATCGCCAATTTTTTCGGCAGCCACCAGTCATCGGAATCAAGAAAGGCGAGCATGGTCCCCCGCGCCGTCCTGACCCCGAGGTTGCGGGCCGCGGCCGCACCCCGGTTGGATTGGCGCAGGCAATGAATCGGCAGGCAGGCCTCACCGGCCAGACGAGCCACCACACCGACGGTGTCGTCGGTGGAACCGTCGTCCACCACGATCAGCTCGGCGCAGGCCAGCCGCTGCGCCAGCACCGAGCGAATGGCCCGCTCCAGGAGGAGCGCACGGTTAAAGGTGGGAATTATCACCGAAATCAAATCAGTTACCAGGAAAATACGGCACGGTCACTAGAGTCTTACCCCATACCGCACCCAATTTATTGTGGCGATTTACCGACAATATAGTATAGTAAATGCCTTATTCCATAAAAAAAGTGTGCGTTTTATCCGGAAGACGCAGCCCACAGAATTCGGCCGACCACGAGACCCTCTATGTACACAGACATTCTCATCAATGCAACCTCCTACGAGAACCGGATTGCGCTGGTGGAAAACGGCAACCTGCGCGAATTCCACATGGAGCGGCTCTCCGAAAAAGGGCTGATCGGCAATATCTACCTGGGCCGGGTGGTTCGGGTCCTGCCCGGCATCGATGCGGCTTTTGTCGACGTCGGCCTGGAGCGCACCGGCTTTCTCTACGTCGACGAAGCCCTCTATATCTTCGCCGAAAACTATCAGCGACTCGCTCCCGGCCATAAACTCAAACAGACCCTGCCGCCGGATTTCTCTTCCACCTCGACCATTGACACCATCCTCCACGAAGGCCAGGACATTCTGGTGCAGATTGCCAAGGAACCGATCGGATCCAAGGGCGCCCGCCTGACCTGCAATATCACCCTGCCCTGCCGCAACCTGGTGTTCATGCCGCTCACCGACCACATCGGCATCAGTCGCAAGATCGAGGACGAGACCACCCGCCAGCTGCTGCGCGACAAAATCGAAGTGCTCCGCCCCCCGGGCACCGGTTTCATTATGCGCACCGTGGCCGAAAACATCGGCAACGAGGAACTGGAAGCGGACATGGAGTTCCTCATGCTGCTTTGGGACGAAATCCTCACTAAATCCAAACGAGCCCAGGCGCCCTGCCTGATCTACAAGGATCTCGACATCATCCTCCGGGCGGTGCGCGACTTTTTCACCGAGGATATCAACGAATTGGTGATCGACAGCCGGGATGTCTACGAACAGCTGATGGGCTACGCCAAGACCTTTGCCCCCCAACTCCAGGACAAGATCACCTATTACGATTCCGACCTGCCCCTGTTCGAGTATTACGGGGTGGAAAACGACATCAACAGCGCCTTGAATAAAAAAGTGTGGCTGCGTTCCGGCGGCTATATCGTCATTGAACCCACCGAGGCCCTGACCGTCATCGATGTCAACACCGGCCGCTATGTCGGCTCCACCGACCTGGCGGCTACGATTTTCAAGACCAACATGGAGGCAGTGCGGGAAATCGCCCGCCAGCTCCGGCTGCGCAATCTCGGTGGGATCATCATCATCGATTTTATCGACATGGACAACGAGCAGCACCGGGAAGAGCTCTACTCCGCCTTCCAGGAGGCCATGCGCGACGACAAGAGCAAGGTCAACATCCTCAAGCTCTCGGAATTCGGCCTGGTGCAGATGACCCGCAAACGGCTATCGGAAAGCCTGACCCAGATGATGTGCGAGCCCTGCCTGTCCTGCGGCGGCGACGGGTTTATCAAGTCGCGCCGCACTATCTGCCACGAAATTTTTCGCAAGATCACCCGAGATGCCCGCAAGATCGGCGGCTCGCATGTCACCATCAAGGTGCATCCCCATATTGCCGAAATGCTGCTCAACGAAGAATCTTACAATGTTGAGCAGTTGGAACATAGAACCGAAAAACGTTTCACGATCATCCCGATACCCGACATGCATCTCAAACGTTACGATGTCATCTGGAACGAATAGCAACGCCCGGTAACCTTCCCCCCCAACCCTCACCTTCGATTCCCCCATGGCCAAACACATCAAACTGCGCAGTTCCTCTCGCAGGAGCGGCGGTTTTCTCAAAATGATATTATTGACCTTGGCCGCTGTTGCAGCGGTGGCCTTACTCGTGGTTGTTTTTTTGCTGTTCGAATTTGAAAAACCCACCCTGGTGCTGGGCAAAGAAATCAAATTCCTCGGCGGCAAGGTGGAATTACCGCTCCAGGCCTCCGATCAGAAAACCGGTCTCAGCGCCATTACTATTACGCTCAGTCAAGGCGAGAAAAAAGCCCTGCTCCTGGAGAAGACCTTCCCCCGCCAGGCCTGGTTCAAGGCCGCCGGCCCCTTGTCAATCAAGGAAACCGTGATCATTGACGCCCAGAAGGCGGGGATCAAGGAAGGCGAAGCCGAACTGACCATTTCGGTCCGGGATTTTTCCCTCATGGGACTGTTCAAGGGAAACCAGACCCTGCAGCGGCTTCGCGTGACTATGGACACCACACCGCCCAAGGTAACCATCGCGCATGCCCAGCGCCTGCTCCAGAACGGCGGCAGCGCCATGGCGGTCTATACGATTTCCGAACAGCCCGGCCGCCACGGTGTCCTGATCGACACTACTTTTTTCCCGGGATATCCCACGGGCAAGGCAAACACCTATGTCGCCTATTTCGCCCTACCCTGGGATGCCAAGGCACCGGCGAGCACCAAAGTGATCGGCAGCGACGAAGCCGGCAATGAAACAGTGGTCCCCTTTGTCAGCAGTTTTAAAAAAGAGCCCGACAAACGGGACTCCATCAACCTGAGCGAGCAATTTCTCCAGCAGAAAATTCCCGAATTTGAAGAGCATTACCCGGAGCTGAAGGGCAGCCTGCTGGAAAAATATCTCTACGTCAACAAAGAGCTCCGGCAGAGCAACGCCCGGACCATTGCCAAGGTCTGCGCCACCTCCGACCCGCAACAGCTCTGGTCGGACCGGTTCTTCCGCATGGCCGGCTCAGGTCGGGCCGGATATGCCGACCAACGCACCTACATGTACAACGGCCAAGCCATCGATGTCCAGACCCACCTCGGCGTGGACATCGCCTCCACCGAACGGGTGGGCATCCGCTCGTCCAACCGGGGTAAGGTGGTCTTTGCCGAATATCTCGGCATTTACGGCAATATGGTTATCATCGATCACGGCCAGGGAATTTTCAGCCTCTATTCCCACCTCAGCAGCATCGACACCAAGGTGGGCACCCTGGTGGAGAAAGATCAACCGATCGGCCGTTCCGGGACGACCGGCATGGCCGGCGGCGACCATCTCCATTTTTCCATGCTGGTGCACGGCATTTTCGTCACCCCGACGCAATGGTGGGATCAACACTGGATCAATGTCAATATCAAGACCGTCCTCAATGAAAAGTAGACGGCCCCTGGCTGACGCACCGCAGGGCTTTCGGTCGGCGGCGGCGAAAAGCACCAGGCCATCGGCTCGTTTTCGCCTGCCCCTGCTGCTCTACTCCTATATCGCCAACGAACTGCTCGCTCCATTTTTCGCCAGTTTTCTTATCCTGTATGGCGTCTTTTTCCTGATCCGTCTGATTCCGCTCCTTGATGTGGTGCTTGCCCTCCGCATCGGCACCGGTGACTTCGTTCGCCTGTTTTCCTATATTTTCCCGCACATGCTGCTCTACGTCATTCCCATGGCGAGCATGGCCGGGGTGATCATCGGCTTCACCCGCCTGACCAATGACCGCGAAATCCTGGCCCTCAAAGCCTGCGGCGTCAGCCTGCGACAGATGCTGCCGCCGGTCCTGCTCATCGCCGCAGCCATTGCCTGTCTGACCGGCTTTTTTTCCGTCCGACTCATACCCGCTGGGGCCCTGGGAGTCAAACAGCTAATGTTTCAGCTGGCCAAGGAAAAAATCGACAAAGGCCTGAAGGAAAAAGAATTCACCGAGGCGCTGGGAGATATCGTGGTCTATGTCGATGACATCGACGACCAGCAAAACTGGCACGGGGTCTATGTCTCCGATATGCGCGGACGCACCCAGCCGCTGATCACCGTGGCTAAATCCGGACGGATGGCCGCGGAGATGGAGCGAATGCAGGTAAACATCACGCTTGAGGACGGCTCTCTGCACAACGCCGAGGGGACCGACAATCAAGTGATTCGCTTCAAACGCTATCAGTTACAGATTTCCCTGCGGCCGCCGACCAAGGTCGGCGGCGAGGATGTAACCTCGCTGGGGCGGGGCACCATGAGCCAGCAACAACTGCTGGACACCGCCCAAAAGCAGGGGTTGGACACCAGGCCGGGCCGAATGCTGCTTTCCGAATACCACCACCGCCTGGTGCTGCCGGTCGGCTGCTTCATTCTCAGCCTGCTCGGCATGCCGCTGGGTTTACAGGCCAAGGCCGGCAAACGGGCTATCGGCCTGCCCCTGGGGCTGGCTTTTTTCATTCTCTATTACATCGCCTTTACCACTGGTCGGGTACTGAGCGAATCGGGTGCGCTGCCCATGGTTTTCGGGATGTGGCTGCCCAACATTCTGTTTCTGGTGCTGACCGCTTTTATTTTTCGACGAACGGATCAGGAACGTCCGTTGATCCCGGAACCTCTGCAGGATTTCGTCATTATCGGCTTTAACCGTTTCCTCCGACCAATATACGACCGAATGCTAACCTGGGCCGGGCGATTGCTGACCAGGTATGGTCTTCGCCAGCCCGCATCAACCGCATCAGGCCAAGATCAAGAACGCCGACTACCGGTCCAGGCCGACGGAACCACCGGCATCTTTCATCTCTCGAATTGCGAGCAATACCATTGCCCCCGTTGCCGAATCAAATTCAAAAATGCCGCCGTGGCAGAGGCCGCCGGTTTTTCCCCTTGTGCATTCTGCAGGGAGACACTGACCCAACCGGACCGACGCGCCACCTCGCCGAAGTGATCGTTTCACTCCCTGGACCTGATCCCGAATGCGCTGTTGCCTTGTAGGCCAAGGAGTTCTATACTAAACAATAACAAGTGTTGCTTTTGCAACCGGCACAGCACAAGGAAGCAGCAGTAATCGTCCCCCCGCAACCATAGGATGGAATCGTTTATGCAACTGGCCCTGGCTGCACAAATGCGCGAACTCGACCGGCGGACCATCGAAGATATCGGCATTCCCGGCATGGTGCTCATGGAAAATGCCGGCCGGGGCACGGTTGAACGGATGGAGCAGACCCTGGGCCCGGTGGCGGGCAAAACGGTCTGCATCTTTACCGGGCCGGGTAACAATGGCGGCGACGGCCTGGTCATCGCCCGCACCGTGCACGGCCTGGGCGCCTTCCCTTTTGTCTTTTTCCTCACCGACCCGGAGCAGCTCCGGGGGGACGCCGCCCTCAATTACGCCATTTTCAAACGACTGCGGCTCCCCTATCAGGTACTCGATCTCTCCGAAAAAATGCTCACCTTGATCGACACGGTGCTCACCCTCAATCGGATGCACCCGATCCACGCCCTGGTCGACGCCATTTTCGGCACCGGATTAACCCGGGAAGTCAGCGCTCCTTTCCTCGATGCGATCACCGCCCTCAACATCCTGCGCGACCGTCACCGGTTGCCGGTGGTCGCGGTTGACATCCCTTCGGGTCTCGACAGCGATACCGGCCGAATTCTCGGTGCTTCGGTCCAGGCCGACCTGACCGTCACCTACGGGTTGCCCAAGCCGGGCCTGTATCACCACGGCGGTCCCGGGGTCGGCCGATTGGATCGGATCGATATCGGCATCCCCACCAAGATCGTCAACCAAGCGGGCCTCAACGGCTCGGTGCTGGACCGCACCGTTACCGAGCAACTCGCCCGACGAGCAACCAATACGCATAAAGGAGCCAACGGTCATCTCCTCATCCTCGCCGGCTCTGAAGGGAAAACCGGGGCGGCCCTGCTCTGTGGTCGAGGTGCCCTGCACAGCGGTGCCGGACTGGTGACCTTTGGAGTGCCCCAGGATCTCAACCCTATCTTTGAGATCGCCCTGGCCGAATCGATGTCGGTACCCCTGCCCAAATCCCGCAAATTTCTCTCCATTGACGACTACGACCGGATCCTGGCCGCTGCCCTGGGAAAAGACGCGCTGGTGCTTGGCCCCGGCATGGGTACCGAAGAGCCGACCGGGCAACTGGTGCTCCGCCTGTACACCGAAAACCCTGCACCGCAGGTGGTAGATGCCGATGCCCTCAACATCCTGGCCGCCCACCCCGAAGCGATCCGCCGCCCCGCCGGCCCGCGTATTTTCACGCCCCATCCGGGCGAGATGGCCCGACTGCTGGCAACCACCATCAAATCCGTCCAAGCCGATCGGCTTGGAGCCGCGCAATGGCTCGATCCAGTCGCCGGCGACGGGATACCGACGATGGTTACCGTGCTGAAAGGTGCAGGGACGGTGGTTGCTGCCGCCGGCGGTTCTTGGGCCATCAACACCACCGGCAATCCGGGGATGGGAACAGGAGGGATGGGCGACGTCCTCTCCGGGATCATCGGCGGTTTGCTGGCCCAGGGATACACGCCCTGGAATGCCGCCTGCCTGGGGGTCTACCTCCACGGCCTGGCAGCAGATCACCTTGCCAAAACGAGCCCTTACGGATTCACAGCCACTGAGGTGGCACAAATGCTGCCGCAGGTCATCGGCAGATGCACCTCTCAACCACACAAGGAGAAAATATGATCCAAGCAAAAGATATCATGAGCGTAAACGTGATTACCGTTAAAGAGGAAGCCACGGTGCGGGAGTTGGCCGCGCTGTTTCTGCTCAACGATATCAGCGGAGCGCCGGTGGTCGATGCCGACGGCCGGGTGATCGGCGTGGTCACCGAAAGTGACCTGATCTTCCAAAATAAAAAGGTGCACCTGCCGACGGCTGTCGCTATTCTCGATGCCTTTCTCTTCCTCGAACGGCCGGAAAAAATGGAGAAGGAACTGAAAAAAATCGCCGGTTCCACGGTTGGGGATATCTGCTCCCATAATCTGATCAACGTTGCACCGGAAACCGGGCTGGATGAACTGGCGACCCTTATGGCCGAGAAGAAGGTCCATACCCTGCCGGTGATGGAAGCGGGGAAACTGGTCGGGGTTATCGGCAAGTCCGATATTATCCGCACCATCGCCCAAGGATTGTAAACTGGACGAATTCGGGGCAACAGACGATAGCTGTTCGGGGATAGGGAGGGAGAGAGGTTGGCCGGGTGACTAACTCGGCCCTAAAAGACGGCATGTTCAACAGTTCAGGCCGTTTCTTCGTTGTAGAGCTGCCAGCGGTTGCGGCCTTTTTTCTTGGCATCGTACATGGCGATATCGGCATGGCGGAGCATGGTTTCGGCATCATGACAATCGTTGGGAAAGACCGAGATGCCGATGCTGGCCCCGATGAAACAGATGTGATCGCCCACCTCGATGGGATCGTTGAGCGATTCGATGGCTTTTTGCGCCACCAGGGTGGCACCCTCCAGGGTTTCCGTACTTTCCAGCAGGATCACAAACTCGTCGCCGCCCAATCTGCAGACCGAATCCGAGGTCCGCAGGCTGCCCCGTAATCGATCGGCCACCTGCACCAGAACGACATCACCCACCCCGTGGCCGAACTGATCGTTAATCGGCTTAAATCGGTCCAGGTCGATGAACAGCAGACAGAGGATGCGGCCATACCGCCTGGCCAGCGAAATGGCCTGGGGCAACCGTCGCCGGAAATAATTACGGTTGGGCAGATTAGTGAGCGGATCATGGTTCGCCATGTACCGGATCAGTTCAGCCGCCTCCTGGCGCTCGGTGACATCCTGAAAAACCAGCACCCCCCCCATCAACTGCGCCCCCTGCCTGATTGGGGTTGAACGGAAATCCACCGGAAAAAGGGAACCATCCTTGCGCAGCATCCTGGCTTCGTCGTAACAGACGGTATCATCCATCTCGTGTTGTTCGAGGTAGGGACAGCAATCTTCGGTGAACTCACCGCCTGGCAAAGAAATTTTAAAAACCTCCCGGCAAGGACGCCCCTTGATATCGTCGTTATCATAGCCGAGCATCTTTAGAGCGGCGGGGTTGATGTAACTGATCTCTCCATTGTTGTCGACCCCGCAAATACCGTTGGCGGCGGCGTCGAGAATCATCTCGTAATTGCTGGAGAGCAGTTCCAATTCCTGTTTGGCGCGATGCGACCCGAGAATATAACGAATACGATTTTTCAGGACCGGCCAGCGCAAAGGTTTTCGGATATAATCGACCGCGCCGGCGTCGTACGAACGCTCAATGCTTTTTTCGTCGTCCAGGGCGGTGACCATGAGGATCGGCGGCGGATTGGCCATGGAGGAACGGATGTGTTCACAGACCACCGGCCCGTCGATGCCCGGCATGGCGATATCGAGAATAATCAGATCAAAGGACTGCTCCGTCACTTTATCCAGCGCGACTGGGCCGTCCTCCGCTTCGATCACCGCATACCCTTCGCCTTCCAAAAATTGACGAAGCAACATGCGGATTACTTCGTCGTCATCGACGATCAGAATGACCGGGGTGGTGCCTGATAACAAGGATACCGTCATAACAAGAAATCAAAAGTAACAAGAGAAAGGTGCAATGGTTGCCTATGGGCAGGGCGCCGACCATCTCGACGCTTACGATTATTGTATGAAAACCTGAAGATTAATCAAGCTGTTCCGTGAAAAAACGCCGCACTTTGCCGGCGGCAAGCACGATTTGTTTGTAAATACGGTCGATCTGCTGAATATTGCCGCTCTTGCCCATATTCTCGGCCAGCATGCACAGGTGGGTGAGTTCTTCCGCCCCGAACTGGCTGCTGCTGCCTTTCAAGGTATGCGCCACCTTATTGATGGCCTCCGCATCGTGATGGGTGATGGCCTGCTCAAGCTCGGCTATACGGCGTTCCAAGGACTGGAGAAAAATAGCCGCCACCGGAACGATGTCACCGACATGCTCTTTCAACCGTTCCAGGGAGACCATATCGATCACCTGGCTTGCGGGATTATTCGCGGCTGCCGCACCTGCCATCGTTTTTTCCCGGATTCCGGGAACGACCGATCTTGACAATTCCGGCAGCCAATTCGACAAAACTTCTTGCAGTTGCCGGAAATCGATGGGTTTCACCAGGTAGTCGACCATTCCCACCTCGGTGCAGCGCTTTTTGGTGGCGGCAGTGGCGTCAGCGGTCAGGGCAACAATGGCGGGACTACCCCAAGCCGTACCGGTCGCCTCCTCCAGAATCCTCCGCGTCGCCTCGAACCCGTCGACCACCGGCATCTGGCAATCCATGAAAACCAGGTTGTATCGGGTTCGGCGGCAGGCCTCGATGGCCTCCTGGCCATTACCCGCCAGGGAAATCCCCACTCCGGCATTACGAAAGGTTTCCGCCATCACAATCCGGTTGGTTTCTTCGTCATCGACGATCAATAGCCTGAGCCCTCCTTCCGCCTCCTTTGCCTCCGGGATCTCGATATCACCGAAAACCGGTAGCCGCAACTCAGGCAGCGCCAGAGGCGGATTGGCCCGACGCTCCGCAGCCTGGTGCACCGCCACAAGGGGCAGGGTAAACCAAAAGGTGGAGCCTTCGCCTACCTTCGATTGCACCCCAAGCTCGCCCTGCATCAGCTTGATCAGCTTGGCGCAGATCGAGAGCCCCAGGCCGGAGCCCCCATACCGTCTGGTCGAGGAACTGTCGACCTGGGAAAACGGCCGAAAAAGCTTGGCAATGGATTCGGTCGCAATGCCGACGCCGGAGTCCTGCACCTCAAATCGGAGTCTCGCCCCCTCCCCATCGGTCAATTCGCTGAAGACCCGCAGGACGACCGTGCCGTGTTCGGTGAATTTCACGGCATTACCGAGCAGGTTCACCAAAACCTGGCGCAGTCGGTGGGCATCCCCTAAATATTGATGGGACAGGGACGGATCAATTTCAGCCACCACCGTCAACCCTTTGCGCCTGCCAGTTACCTGATACAAGCTGATTAATTGTTCGAGCAGGGCCGGCAGGTCAAAGGGCTCGATATCCAGGGCCATTTTGTTCGCCTCGATCTTGCTGAAATCGAGCAGATTGTTGATCAGGGTCAGCAGGCTGGCAGCGGAGGTCTTGATCAGCTGGGCAAAATGCTTTTGCCGCGGCAGCAGCTCGGTATCGAGCAGCAACTCGCTGATGCCGATCACCCCATTCATCGGCGTCCTAATTTCGTGGCTGATCATCGCCAGGAAATCGGATTTGGCCTGATTGGCGGAATCGGCTTGCCGAGCCTTTTGCCGCAGCCGGGTGTTCTCCTGCTCAAGCCTCTTCACTTCCGCTTCCAGTTCTTTGATGCGTGTCTGCAACAGGTTCGACTGATCCATATCAGGAGAAAAGTGAGAGTTGACGGGAGGCCGCATTTTTCTTTGCGGCCGGCAGCAGGGATTTCGGCGGAGCGGAACAAAGATTGGGCGGCAGTTCTGTCAAAAACCTGGACCGTTGCCGGTTTTCAGCGACGCCGTTATAGCCGGGCCGCCAGTCGCACCAACTGAGGTACAGGGTGGCAATGGCCCTGGTTATGCCGACATAGAAGAGCCTCCGTTCCTCCTCGAAATGCCGGCGACCGGCTGCGGTTTCCGTCGTCTGCCGAGGCGCCAGAGGCAGCTGGCCGTCTTCGAGCCCAGCGATGAACACCAGCGGGTACTCGAGCCCCTTGGCGGCATGGAGGGTGGAAAGGGTCACCACTGAGGCCCGGGGGTCGTAGAGCACGGAATCGCTGAACAGCTCGAGATGGTCGGCAAAGGCGGCCAGCGAACGGTCGAAGGTCAGGGCCAGCTCCCGGAAACGGACCAGCTCGTCGGCCTGCGGATCAAGCTGGTAATGTGCCGTGAGATCCAGCAGCAGCGAGTGCACCGTTTGCACTCCGACCCGAGGTAACAGCCGATCATAGAGGGCTCGAAACCGTTCCAAGGCCCGACCGGCAGCCCCATCGGTCACCATATCCTCGAAAAAGGCAGAGATAGCCACGGTTTCCGACACGGACAAGCGCATCCTTTCCTGCAGCCGCTGCAGTGAACGACAGCCACCCCCCGGCTCCTGCCCAAAAAGGAACAGCAACTGACCGGCACTGGCCTGGCCGGCAAGCAGCAGCACCCAGTGATAGAGCAGCCGGCACTCTCCTTTGGTATAATAGGCCTCAAGATCGACCAGCTGAAAAGGAATCCCCCTGGCGGTGAGCACGGTGCTCAACGACTTGGCCTGACGTGAAGTCCGAAAGAGGATGCCGATATCGCCAAACGACACCTGACTGGAGCCGGTAGCGTCGAAGCGGGCGAGACTGCGATGCGAGATGCCGCCGACCTGGAGTTCAATCTGGTCGGCGATAAAGGCGGCTTCGGCCTCGGGATGGGCACAGCCCTGCAGATAGATGGCTCCGGGCGCCTGACTGCAGGCCTGCATGGCGTTCAGGGGCCGGGGATGCGGATTATGACGGATGAGTTGCTCGGCGGCCTGGACAATGATGGCCCCACTGCGGTAGTTGCGGACCAGTTGGTGGCATTCGGGCCCCAAGGTATCGATAAAAGTCTGAAACCATCTGGGATCGGCGCCGCGGAACCCGTAAATCGCCTGATCGGGATCACCGATCACAAACAAGGTCGCGGTCTGCGCCAACAACGCGACCAGGGTGTATTGGGCCTGATTGACGTCCTGAAACTCGTCGACCAGGAGATGCCCGGTGGTCGCACGGATGGCGTCGGCCGCTGCCCCGTTCTGCTGGAGCAGCGCCACAGTGTACGGCACCACCGCCTCGATATCGACCAGGGACCGCTGTCCCAGCAGTTGGAGATACTGGTGCAGTTCCGGCGCCAAACTTGGAGACTCCGGTTGGCGCAGATGCAGGCTCAGGGTCTGGGAGAGTTCCTCGCGCGCCCTGGCGCTCTGCCGGGGAAACAGTTCCTCCAGCAGGACGGCCCGTTCCTCCGGTCCGACCACCTGCAGTGCTGGTTGTTCGCGCCGCAACTGGGTCAGGCAATAGCCGTGAAAGGTGGCCACCGTTAAAGGGTGGCCAGCAGCAATCACCTCCTGCAACCGGTGCTTGAGCTCTGCCGCTGCCTTGTTGGTAAAGGTGATCACCGTGCAGGGGCGCGGGGAAGTTGCCGCCAACTTGCGGACCCGACTGACCAGGGTATGGGTTTTGCCGGTTCCCGGCCCGGCCTGGACCAGGATCAGCGCGGCCGCGCTATCCACCGCCCGCTGCTGCTCGGGGTTCAAGCCCTGGGCAACCGGTGCTGCGGGCGAGCACTGGGGCAAGCGGGCAAGCGGTGCGCCGTTGCGCACCTTGGATGCCGCCGGGGTCGCGATCGTCCCGAACAGGCGGCCCTGACCGCAGAGGGTGGCCCGCTCGCCCTCGGAAAAGACCGTGATAACCCCGAATTCGCCGTCATAGCCAGCTCGACGGAGCACCCTACCTTCGCGGACCCGGGCGATGGCTTCGGCCACCAGCGGCGAGGCCTGCCTGCCGATCTCCTCAATCGGCGTGTCGAGGAGCAGGGAAAATTCGGAGCCAAAGGTGTTGATCAGCCGGACGTACCCTGCCAAGGCCTTTTTGCTGGTCGGGCCGCAATCCAACAATTCGGCCACGAGCTCCTGGAGAGGGATCAGGCTGTGCACCTTGGGGGCTGAGGACGGAAAGATCGCCTGGGGACGATCAGCCAGTTCCATCACCCGATGGAGCACCCCGATGGTCAGTGGCTTGCCGCATTCGGGACAGATCCCCCCAACCTTGCGGGTGGCCGCAGGCTCCAAGCAGATCCCGCAGTTCCGGTGGCCGTCGCAGTGGTACTTGCCCTCCTCGGGGTAGAACTCGATAGTGGCGGCAAACATCCGTTCGCCACTCCCATTGACCGGGGTGCGGATGGCCTCGCGCATTGAAAAATAGTCGAACCCGGTGGCAAAGACATTGGCTTCCCGCCCTAGTTTGGCAGGGGAATGGCAATCGGAGTTGGACAGCAGGGTGAACCGGTCGAGGGCGGAGATCATCCGATTCATCTCCGGATCAGAAGAGAGGCCGGTTTCCAGGGCAAAAATCTGGTCGCTGAGGTCGCCGAAACACTCCTCAACACTATCGAAGCCAGATTTCGAACCGAACAGAGAAAACCACGGGGTCCAGATATGCGCAGGAACGAGGAAACCCTCAGGCCCCTTTTCCAGCAAAATCTCCAGGAGGTCACGGGAGTCCAGCCCGAGGATGGGCCGACCGTCGCTGCCAATATTACCGAGGGTGGCCAGGGTGGCATTGATCCTTTGCACCGATGCAAAATCCGGGACATAGAGCAGGTTGTGTACCTTCCGGACCTGACCGCCTCGCTTATAAATGGAACTGATCTCGGCGCTGAGCACAAAACGAACTGATTCGGGAGCGGCGGCGGACTTGATCCCCTCGGGCAACAGGGCCTGATACTCGCGGCCCGGGTCGGGTTTGAGCCGGAAAAAACCGGGTTCGGCCGGCTCGAGATGCTGATGGAGATGGGCAAACCAGCCGGGGTGGGTAAAATCGCCGGTCCCCACCACTGCGATGCCTTTGATCGCAGCCCAGGCCGCCAGTCCATGGAGATGGCTGGCCTTGCTGGTGGCCCGCGAATAAAGGGAATGGATATGGAGATCGGCGATGTAGGTCACGCTGACGACTCCCAGCCGTAGAGGTGGTGCTGCTTGACGTAGGCCAGAACCGCGGGCGGCAGCATGGCCGGTACCCGCCCTTGGCCGAGGGCTTCCCGGATGACCGAGGACGCGACCGGCAGTTGGACATCGGCCAGATACTGGGCGGTGCCACCGCCTGCGTTCACCCAGCGGTCCTGATGGAAATCATAGGTGAAGGTGGGGTCGAGGGCCAGCAGGGCCTGATTGATGATCGGCACCGAAACGGCATCACGTTTGACGATGATCAGGCTGACCAAGGCCAGGAGTTCGCCGGCCCGGTGCCAATGGGGCAGGTCAAGCAGCGAATCGGCACCGATAATCAAAAAAAAACACTGTGGCCCGTAACGTTTTATCAGGGCCTCCACCGTGTGGATGGTATAGGAGGGGGCCGGCAGTTCCTCTTCGATCAGCGACAGCTGAACCCGCTGCCGGTCCGGGCCATCGGCCAGGGCTACCGCCAGCATGGCGGCCCGGTGGGCGAACGAAGCCGCCGGCGGTTGCTTGTGCGGGGGCGCCGGGGCCGGAATAAACAGCAGACTATCCAGCCGGCATCGATCAAGAACATGACCGGCCAGGGCCAGGTGCCCCTGATGCACAGGATCAAAGGTGCCGCCGAACAGACCGATATGCGCGATTTCTCCCAAAACGGTCTCGTTTCAGGCGCGGGTTTCCCCCGCTCCATAGACAATGAATTTTTTGGTGGTCAACTCTTTTAAGCCCATCGGTCCGTAAGCGTGGAGCTTGGTGGTCGAGATGCCGATCTCCGCCCCCAGGCCGAACTGGCCGCCGTCATTGAAACGGGTGGAGGCATTGATCATTACCGCCGAGGCATCGACCTCCCGGAGAAAACGCTGGCTGTGTTCGTAGGAACCGGTGATAATAATTTCGGTATGCCTGGAACCGTAGCGGTCAATATAGTCCATGGCCTCGTCAAGATCGGCCACCACCTTAACCACCATGGTCAGATCAAGAAATTCCGTGCCCCAATCGTTGTCGGTTGCCGGCTCGATATCGTCGCTGAGCAGGCAGCTGCGGTGACAGCCGAGCAGTCGAACTCCCTGCTTCTTCAAGGCATGAGCGACCTTGGGCAGGAATTCAGCCGCGATTTCCCGATGCACCAGCAGACCTTCCAGGGCATTACAGGCACTGGGCCGCTGCACTTTGGCATTGATCGCAATCTGGATGGCCATATCAAAATCGGCATCGGCATCGACAAAAGCATGACAGACGCCCTTGTAGTGTTTGAGTACCGGAATACGCGATTTTTCGGTGACCGCCCGAATCAACCCTTCGCCGCCGCGGGGAATGACCAGATCGATGTACGCCTCATGGACGAGCAGGCAATCGATCCCTTCCCGGTCGGTAAAATCCAGCACCTGGACAATATCGGGATTGACTTGATGCTTGGCCAGCACCTCTTGCAATACCTTGGCAAGGGCCAGGTTGGAACGGATGGCTTCGGAACCGCCGCGCAGGATCACCGCGTTGCCTGCTTTGATGCACAGCGCGGCGCTATCGATGGTGACGTTGGGACGCGATTCGTAAATCATGCAGATCACCCCCAACGGCACCCGCATGCGGCCGACGGTGATACCGCTGGGCCGGCGGCGCATCTCGCTGACCTCGCCGACCGGATCCTCCAGCGCGGCCACCTCACGCAACCCCTGAACCATCTCGCCGATCACCTTGTCGTTAAGCTGCAAACGGCTGAGCATGGCGCTGCTCAACCCTTTTTTTTCGGCTTCGGCAAGATCCTTACTATTTTCACTGACAATCCATGGCTGCTGAGCCACCAAGGCCTCGGCAACTTCAAGGAGTATCTGGTTTTTCATTGATCCGGGCATGGCGCCGATCGTTCGGGCGGCGGCCTTGGCCTTGATGACCATCTCCAGAATTTTCGCTTCTATCTGCGTGCGTTCCATCGTCTTGTCTCCTTTCAGGTGGTGCTGTCCCCTATTAATGCAACCGGGCGGCTCCCGCGGAACCGATTGTGTGTCTTGAGGGATTAACTATGACGAACTGTGTGGCAATTGTAAAGCGGGTTTACATCCAGCCGTCCCGGCCCATGATCACCAAGTTGTCCCGGTGGATAATTTCGTCGCTGTCCTTGAAACCGAGAATCCCTTCGATCTCCTGGGTTTTTTTACCTTTGATCAGCTCGATATCCGTACTGGCGTAATTGCAGAGCCCGGCACCGATCACCACACCGCTGCGGTCCAGACAATGCACCGAGGCGCCGACCCCGAAACTCCCTTGGACCTCGACCACTCCGGAGGGCAGCAGGCTCTTCCCCTGATCGACCAGGGCGCGGCGGGCGCCGTCATCGAGGACAAGAAATCCCTGGGGACGCAGGACATAGGCAATCCAATGTTTGCGCCGGTTGATTTTGCCTTTGCCGGGCAAGAAAAAGGTGCCGATCAATTCGCCGCTAAACAACGCCTGAAGAATCTGGGGATGCCGCCCCGGACCGATAAAGGAACATCCTCCGCAGGCGGCGACCATCTTGGCCGCCCTGATCTTGGCCATCATTCCTCCGGTACCGAGCAGACTGGCCGAATGACCGGCCATCTTCTCAATCTCCTTGGTGATACTAGCGACTGTATAGACCGGCCGGGCGTCGGGGTCTTCGATGGGGTGGCCGGTGTAGAGACTGTCGACATCGGTGAGGATGATAAACATATCGGCGCCGATCATGTTGGAGATAAGCGCGCCCAGAGTATCGTTGTCGGAAAAACGGAGTTCTTCGGCGGAAACCGTATCGTTTTCGTTAATGATCGGCACCACCCCGAATTCGAACAAGGTAAGGATGGTATTACGAACATTGAGATAGCGGCCGCGGTGGGAAAGATCGCCGTGGGTGAGGAGCACCTGGGCGACCGGTTGGCGGAATTCGGCGAAGGCCTGCTCATAGGCATGCATCAGCAAGCCCTGACCGGTGGCGGCCAAGGCCTGTTTCACCTTGAGTTCTTCGTGGGGCGTTTTGGTAATGCCCAGTTGCTTGCGTCCGGCGGCCACAGCACCGGAAGTAACTAGGATCACTTCCCGCCCGGTGGACTGCAAAAAAGAAACCTGGCGGGCGATGTTGGAGGTGATCTGGGGATCGAGGCCGCTGTCGTCGGTCAGCACGGCACTGCCGACTTTGATCACGACCCGTTTGGCTTGGTCAAAAAGGGTTTGACGATAAAAAAGGCCGTCTTCTTTAGCTACCTGAAAGGTCATTGCGCACCTCTGCTCGCTGCTCCTCCAGCAGATCGCTGAGGAGTGTTTTCAACCCATCCAGACCAGTTCCTTCCTCGGCAGAGATGGCTAGCGCCTCCATGCCGATGGCTGCAAACTGCTGTTTGACCTCTTCAAGGCGCTCGTCGTCGATCAGATCGATCTTGTTGAGCACAAGTAATTGCCGCCGGTCACGCAACTCCTCATTGTAAGCATCAAGCTCCTGAGCCAGAATACGATAATCCTCCACCGGCTGGTCGTCGGGATTGGAGGCGTCGATCAAATGCAACAGGATCGAGGTCCGTTCGATATGGCGGAGAAACTGATGCCCCAACCCGATGCCTTGATGCGCCCCCTCAATCAGTCCGGGAATGTCGGCGATGATGCAGGGTTCTGTGTATTGCAAATGCAGCACCCCCAATTGCGGTTCCAGGGTGGTGAACGGATACGCGGCAATTTTCGGATTAGCGGCCGACAGCTTGGAGAGCAGCGTTGATTTGCCGGCATTGGGCAGACCGACCAAACCGACATCGGCCAGTAGCTTGAGCTCGATCAGCAGCCAGTACTCATCGCCGGGTTTCCCAAGGGTCGCCTTACGCGGGGCCCGATTGGTCGAACTGGCGAACCGGGCATTGCCAAGACCGCCACGGCCACCATGTGCCACGATGAAAACTTGTTCCGGCTCGGTCAGATCGACCAGCACCGCACCAGTTTCCGCATCCTTGATCACCGAACCCAAGGGTACACGCAGGACGCAATCCTTGCCGCCCCTGCCATGCAGGTCACTGCCCTTGCCGCCCGTTCCCGATTCCGCTTTAAAGTGCGAATGGTAGCGGAAATCGATGAGTGAATTGAGATTACGATCGGCAACCAGGTAGACGTCGCCGCCCTTGCCGCCATCGCCGCCATCGGGGCCGCCGCGGGGTACATATTTTTCCCGCCGGAAGCTGACACAGCCGTTACCGCCGTCGCCGGCCTTCACGAAAAATTTTGCTTCGTCAACAAATCCCATAGAATATCCGGTGAAAAAACGATGAAAAAAGGGGGGAGGGAACTAACACGAAAAAACCCGGCACCAAAAAATGGATGCCGGGTGGTCAACAGGTTCTGCAGGCAACACCTGGTCGGGGCGTACTCCCTGTTGGGAAATACGACGTTTAACCGACGGGATAAACGGAAACCCGTTTTTTGTCCCGCCCGAAGGCCTCGTACTTAACGGTGCCGTCGACTTTGGCAAAAAGGGTGTAATCCCGGCCACAACCGACATTTTCACCAGGATGGATGACCGTGCCCAGCTGGCGCACCAAAATGCACCCGGCCGTAACCACTTGTCCACCGAAACGTTTTACGCCGCGTCTTTGTCCTGCACTGTCGCGGCCGTTGCGTGAACTGCCGCCTGCTTTCTTATGTGCCATGGTATGTTCTCCAGAATATCAGTTACTCAACTATGCTGAAATCGTCTCGATGGTCAGGGCGGTATACATCTGCCGATGTCCCCGTTTCACCTGATAGCCCTTGCGCTTTTTCTTCTTAAAGACGATGATCTTCTTATGGCGACCCTGCTCGGCGATTTTAGCAACCACCTTAGCCCCGTCGACCACAGGTTGGCCGATCTTGACGGTTTCACCGTCAACCACCAGAAGAACCTCTGCTAATTCTACCGTGTCGCCGACTTCACCTAGAAGTTTTTCAACGCGAAGTGTATCACCGGCCTCGACCTGATATTGCTTACCGCCGGTTCGAACTATTGCATACATGCGACTCCTCCTCTCTATCCTCAAATCTATAACGTCTAATGGAAATAATTTATCGCAGAACGTGCAATTTAACTCTATTGCACCAACTCCTGTCAAGACTAATCTCGCCCTGCAACCAATTAATCCAGATAACCACCCTGAATTTTCAAGCGCAGCCCAACATGAACGCCCCACCTGGAGCCCCACCACAAAGAAAGATAATTTTTCCCAATTCCGATGCTTTTACTTGTCGGCTCACCGAAAAAAAGATAGATTATAACACTGTAGCAACGTCACGGATCAAAGACGATGAGCCTGGCGCTGCATATTCCCAGCGACTCCTTGCCGTGGTTTTTCCCAATAGGACGCCGGTCAACAGTCCGCACTTTAGCTCAACAATGTTCAGGAGATACCGACATGCAAAAAATGGAATGCCCCTGCGGCTATATTTACGATCCCGCTGAGGGCGATTACGAAAATGGCATACAGGCCGGAACCGCCTTCAATGACCTGCCCGACGAATGGGTCTGCCCAAAATGCGGTGCCGAGAAAGAATATTTCTACGCCGTTGACTGATGCCTTGACCTTGGGCCGTCGTGCATCGATGGCCCAAGGCCGCTTGACCGGTTACTTCAGCATCTCGCCCGCACCAACACCTCCCCCGTTCCCTGGCAACGTTGTCCTGCCATATCCCGGTTCCAGATTCGGGAGCTGAACACACCTTATTTTTTTCTTGTACAAAGATCACCTATACCATATTATCAATAATTCCGACCGGAAGAGACCCTGCACCTGCACTTTCACCCAGGAGGTTTCCCCATGTCCTTCCATCGCGGCAATTTCATAATAACCCTTTTACTATTCCTCGCCACCCTCTTCTGCTCCATCCCGGCCCGCGCCGATTATTACAGCGAACCCATTGATCTGGTTGAACGCGCGACCTCTGTGTACAAGAGCTTTCTGGTCGACCCCAACATGGAGTGGTTTCAGCGCAATGTCAATCAAGCCCGCGGCATTTTCATCGTTCCGCAGATGTTGCGCGGCGGATTCATCGTCGGTGGTTCCGGCGGCCGGGGTATTCTCCTGGCCCAGGATGGTCTTTCCGGCAAATGGAGCTCCCCCGCCTTCTACAGCATGGGATCGGTATCGCTGGGGTTTCAGATCGGAGCAGATGCCTCGGAGCTCATCCTGCTGATCATGACCGACCGAGGGCTGAACGCCCTGCTTTCCACCGACTATAAAATCGGTGCCGATGTGTCGGTGGCAGCCGGACCGGTTGGCGGTTCGGCCAAGGCCCAAACCGCCGACATTCTGGCATTTGGACGCTCGCAAGGCGTCTTTGGCGGTGTCAGCATCGAGGGCGCGGCCATCTCGCCGCTGGACGACTGGAATCGGGAATATTACGGCAAACCAACGCAGCTCTACGATATCCTCATCAACCAAAACGCCCATAATAAGCAATCTGAGCCGTTGCGACAAATGCTGCCCAAACCCGGCAGAAATGCCCAGACCATCGGCAGGTAGCCGTGCAGCCTAACACTCCGGCAACAGCGACTGCAGCTGCGGCGCGGCTGCAACCATAATCGGGTACTGACAACCGTGGCCCAGCAACCAATTTTTACCATCCAGCACCTCCGGCCGGAGGCGTTGACCATCAGCCTCGGCGGCTCCTGGACCCTGCACACCGATCCACCCGAACCGATGGAATTGCTTACCGCGATGGATGCAACCATCCGCCACCTTGCCTTTACCTGCGAACAGCTGGAAGACTGGGACACCCGACTGCTGATCTTCCTCCGAATTGTCCTCGCCTCGGCCAGACAACGGTCAATAGAGATCGATCTCAGAGGGTTACCCCCAGGTGCCGTACGATTGCTGGCTCTTTCCGAGGCAGTGCCGGAAAAGTCGACCTACTCAAAAACAACCCGCGATGCATTGGTCACCCGAATCGGCCGAATGGCCATGAATTTCCTCGACCAGGTTAAGGAAACCGCCTCCTTCACCGGTGAAATCGTCCTGGCTTTTGCCACCCTCCTCACCGGCAAGTCACCGTTCCGGGCCCGCGATTTTTTTTATTTCGTCCAGGCCTGCGGTGCCGAATCGCTGCCGATTGTCTCGCTGATCGCGCTCCTCGTGGGTGTGATCCTTTCTTTTGTCGGGGCGGTGCAGTTGCAAATGTTCGGCGCCCAAATTTACGTGGCCAACCTGGTCGCCCTGGGGATGGTTCTGGAGATGGGGGCACTGATGAGCGGCGTGATCATCGCCGGGCGCATCGGCGCCGCCTATGCAGCCCAGCTGGGCACCATGCAGGTCAACGAGGAAATCGACGCCCTGCGGACCATCGGCATCTCGCCGGTGGGTTTCCTGGTCCTCCCCCGGATGCTGGCTCTGATACTGATGCTGCCCCTGCTCTGCATCTATGCCGACATCATGGGCATCCTCGGCGGCTCGATCATCGGGGTCACCATGCTTGACCTCTCGCTGGTGGAGTATCTGGAACAGACCCGCAAGACGCTACGCCTCAGCCAGTGCGGCCAAGGGCTACTAAAGGCTTCGGTCTTCGGGGTGCTGATCGGCTACGCCGGCTGCCTGCGCGGCATGCAGTGCGGCCGCAGCGCCCTGGCCGTGGGCGAGGCCACCACCTCGGCGGTGGTCACCTCGATTGTGCTGATCGTGGTCTCGGACTCGATCATCACCTTCATCATCAACATGTAAGGCCCGCTGGCATGACCGCCCCCGTTCCAGCAATCACCGTCCAAGCGCTGACCATGGCCTACGGCAGCTTCGTCCTCCAGCGGGATTTGAACTTCACTATCCCCCAGGGCGATATCTTCGTGATCATGGGGGGCAACGGTTGCGGCAAATCCACCCTGCTGCGCCACATGCTCGGTTTGAAATCGCCGATGATCGGCTCCATTTGGTACGGCGAAGAAAGTTTTTGGGACCTCCCCGACGACGGCCGGGCCCGAATTCTCCGCAAAACCGGCATCCTCTACCAGACCGGCGCCCTATGGAGCTCGATGACGCTGGCTGAAAACATTGCCCTGCCGCTGCTGCACTACACCGACCTCCCGGCCGTGGTCATCCAGGAACTGGTCTCCTTTAAACTCTCCCTGGTCGGCCTGGCAGGGTTCGAGGAATTCTATCCAGCTGAACTTTCCGGCGGGATGCGCAAGCGGGCCTCGCTGGCCCGGGCGATCGCCCTGGATCCGGAAATCCTCTTTTTCGACGAACCATCGGCCGGGCTTGACCCGATCAGCGCCCGAATTCTCGACGAGCTCATTCTGGAACTCCGGGAAAGCCTGGGGGCAACGCTGGTGGTCGTCACCCATGACCTGGCATCGATCTACACCATCGCCACCAATTCGGTTTTTCTCGACGGCGACAGCAAAACCATGCTGGCAACCGGGAACCCCAGGAGTCTGCTGCGGGAATGCACCAATCCAACGGTGCTTAATTTTCTTACCCGGGGAACCGGCAATCGGGAGGTCAGAACGGTTTGAGTAAAAAAGCCAACCCCACCATTGTCGGCGCCTTTGTGCTGGTTGCCATCGCCCTGACGGTTGTTGCCATCATTGTGCTAGGCAAAATCAAATTCAGGGATGACAAGCTGCGCTGCGTCGCTTTTTTCACCGGCTCGCTTTACGGTCTCGACATCGGTGCGCCGGTGACCTTCCGGGGAGTGACCATCGGCCGAGTCAGCCAAATCCGGATCAATTTCGACCAAGCGCAGAACAACTATATCATTCCGGTCTATGTCGACATCCAACAGGCTCCGGACCTGGGCGACGGCGGTTCCGCGAGCCGGCGTCCTGAAAATATCCGCCAAATGATGCAGCAACTGATCGGCCAGGGATTGCGGGCGCAACTCAAAATCAGCAGTCTTTTAACCGCCAAACTCTATATCGACCTGGCCAACTACCCGGAAAGCCCGGTCCATCTGCATGGCCATAGCCAGGACATGATCGAGATCCCGACCCAGCCATCGGGACTGGAACAGATCACCCAGCGGCTAGAAAGCCTGCCGCTCAATGAAATCATCAACAAAGTTGCCTCGGCGCTCGACGGCATCAACCGCATCATTAACGCCCCGGAAACCAAAAATTCTCTCCAGGCCCTGGACTCAACCCTCAACCGACTCGACACCCTGATGAGCCGCGCCGACCTGGAACTGCCCGTTTTAGCCGCCGAACTCAAGAAAGGGCTGGTCAATTTCTCAACCCTGGCCACCACCGCCAACGGTTTACTGCGGACCGCGGACAAACAACTCCCGGCCATGAGCCGCGATCTGCAGCAGCTACTGACCAGTCTCAACGGGACAGCGGTGTCACTCACTAAAACCCTCAACAATATTGAAAAAATTACCGACAAGGACTCCACGCTTTCCTACCAGGTGGCCAGTTCCCTGGCAGAGATAGAAAAGGCCGCGACTTCCATCCGGCAGCTCACCGATTTCCTCCAGCAGAACCCCAACGCCCTGATCTTTGGCCAGGGAAAAGACCGCCCATGAAACATCGGACCAACACCCTTTGGAATAAAGTTTGCTTACTGCTGTGCCCCCTGATGCTCAGCGCCTGCATCGCCGGCCCGACGGTCAACACCCTCCACACCCTGCAGCCGGTTCAACAGGAGCGGTTGGGAGGGGGGCTCTCCGATTTTAATGCCATGATTTTGGTCATGCCCGTCCGGCTGGCGCCACAACTGCAGGGCCGCGGCCTGATCAGCCAGCGTTCGGCCACCGAGTCCAAGGCTTCGGCCAGTCATCTCTGGGCCGGCCCCCTGGAGCAGCAAATCGCGGAAAATATTGCCGGCAATCTCAAAAATCTTCTCGGCACGGATAACGTCGCCGTCTATCCCGGCCCCCGCTATGGTGTGACCCGGTACCAGATTGAGGTCGAGATCAACCAGTTCAGCGGCCAAGAACAGTCGTTCACCACTCAGGCCGTCTACACCCTCAGCTACCCAGCCGTCAAAACCATTTTGTCCCGAAAAACATTCCAACAGACGCTCCCCATCGACAAACCGGACTATTCAGGCTATGTTGGTACCGCTTCCAAGGCCCTCGGCGACCTGAGCAAGGAAATGGCCGCCGCCCTGCTGGCCGCCCATCACCCTCAACCCACCGCCCCGCGTAGTTATGAAAAATAAATCCCTGCTGCCCTTCCTGCTCGCCCTGCTGTTGCTGGTCCGCCCGGCGGGTGCCGCAGTCCTGGAAAAATGGCTCGGCCAGACGGTCTATGTCCCGGTGTACTCCCACATTTTTGCCGACGACCGCTACCGCAACACCCCTTTTCTCCTGACCGCAACGCTGAGCATCCGCAATACCGATCCCGACAAGTCGCTGACCCTGAAAAGCGTCAACTACTTTGACTCCGAGGGACGGCTCCTGCAGCGCTACCTGGACAAACCGACCACCCTCGGTCCTCTGGGCTCGACCACGTATATTGTACCGGAGTCCGAATCCAAGGGCGGCGCGGGTGCCAAGTTCCTGGTCGAATGGGAGGCGCCAGCCGCCGTCGTCGAGCCGATTATCGAGTCGGTCATGATCGGTACCAAAATGCAGCAGGGCATCTCGTTTATTTCCACCGGAAGAGTGATCAAAGGGGTGCCGGCGCGCTAAAGAATACGCTCAACCCCTTCATGTCACAGGTTGATTTGACGCTCGTCCAGATGCCCGGCTCGACCGTTACCGACACGAACCGGTTTTTTACAAGGACACTCCAATGTACCGTTTTGCCCCTATCCTATTCCTGATTTTTTGGTCGATCCTCCTGACGGGCTGCCAGCAATTAAAATCCGGCCCCCTGTTCACTGGTATTTCCGGACCGGCCAAGCTCAGGGTCGGCATCGCCACCGATGTGCCACCGCTGGCCTATAAAAAAGACGAGAACATCACCGGCCTGGAGACCAAATTCGCCGCCGGCCTGGCCAGGTTCACCCAGAAACCGCTGGAACTGATCGAACTGCCGCGTCAAGAGCTGGCGCCGGCCCTGCTGGCAGGCAAAATCGACATCATCATGGCTGGCTTGAGCGCAGCCGGTGCGCAAGCTCAAAAGCTGATCGCCACCACGCCGCATTTCGTTTCAGGCCAAGTCGCGCTGGTCCATCTCGACGACTACAAACAACTGGGCAACAACGCCAACAATCTCAAAGCACCGGAAGTACGGATCGGCTTTGTCGCTGCCAGTCCTGGGGAGGTGTTTGTTAAAAGCCTTAAACCCCGCGGCAAATCCCTCCGGTTCGTCACCGCTCCGGAGGGGGTCCAGGCCCTGATTGACAACACCATCGATGTCTTTATCGCTGATCTTCCCACCAATTTCTATTACGCCGCGCTCTACGTCGACCAGGGACTGACCCCCGGCACCACCCCGATGACCCAGGAGCCCCTGGTCTGGGCCGTGCGACCGGGCAACCAGTCAATGCAGAAGGCCGCCAACGAATACCTGGCAGCCATCAAGGAAAACGGCGAACTCCAGGCCCTGATTGATCGCAGCATCCCCTTCTACAAAAACACCGCCTACAGCCCGAAACAATAACCCGCTGGCGTTCAACGGCAGTCGACCCTGCCCCATCGTTTCCGACTGCGCGCCCTGTTTTCGCCGGCCTTATCCTGCAAGCCGCATATCCATCTGCACCAACCGGCGATACAGGCTGTCGCGGGCCATCAGTTGCTCATGGCTACCCTGCTCGACAATTCGCCCCTGATCCATGACCACGATCCGATCCGCCCGGCGAATAGTGGACAGCCGATGGGCGATGACCAGAGAGGTGCGGTCGCTGAACCCGGCCGCAATCGCCTGTTCGAGCAGGTTCTCCGATTCGGTGTCAATCGAGGCGGTGGCCTCGTCGAGCACCAGGATGGCGGGATTGCGATACAGGGCCCGGGCAAAGGAAAGCAGCTGTTTCTCCCCCAGCGAGAGGTTGAGCGCCCCCTCGCCGATCCGGGTATCCAGCCCCTCGGGCAGCCTGGCGATAAAGCGCTCCAGCCCGGCCTGCTGCAACAGATTGGTCAATCGCGCGTCGTCTGCCATCCGATCCAGGACAATGTTGGCCCGCACAGTGTCCGGCATGATGAAAATATCCTGCATGATAATGCCCACCTGTTCGCGCAGGGCCTGGAGCGGCATTTGCCTAATGTCTTGACCATCGATGTGAACCGTGCCGTGCTCCGGATCGTAGAAACGAACCAGCAGGGAGATCAGGGTCGATTTGCCGGCGCCGGTCGACCCCACCAGGGCCACGGTCTCCCCCGGTGCAATGGTCAGGTCGATGTCGCTGAGCACCGGCTGACCGGGCAAATAGCCAAATCCTACGTGGCGAAACTCGACACCGCCGCGCACCGATGCCGGCATTACCACGGTGGCCGCATCGTCCACCTGCATGGTGGTCTGGGTGTCCAGGGTTTGAAAGATGCGCTCCGCCGAGGCCATGGCCGATTGGACGATGGAATATTTTTGGGAGAGCTCCCGCAGGGGCTGAAAGAAAAGCCGCATATACGAGAGAAAGGCGGCCAACTCGCCCAGGGTCAACTGATTGCGGATCACTTCACCGCCCCCGTACCAGATGATCAGGGCGATGGCCGCCGAGCTCATCAATTCGGTCAACGGCATGAAGGCCCCGAACACCCGAATCTGGGCAAACGAGCGCTGCAGGTATTCCTGGGTCAGCGTGCCATACACCCGACTGGAGCGCTCCTGACCGCCGAAGGCCTGAATAACGTTGACCCCGGCCAGCGACTCGGCCAGAAAAGCATTGATTTTGGCCATCTGCGACCTGATCGCCCGAAACTGCTCACGGGCGAACCGGGAGAAGGCCATGGTCGAAACCAGCGCCAGCGGCACGAAGATCGCCATGACCAAGGCCAACCGCGTATTCATCATCCACAAAAACCAGAAAATTCCGACCAGTTTAAGGCCGTCGTTGAACAGGGTGACCATCACCGAAGTGAACATTTCATGCATGTTCTGGATATCGTTGGTCAGACGGGTGACCAGCCTGCCGGCGGGCTGATTATGAAAAAAGGCCAGGTCCAGGGTGAGGAGATGGGCAAAGAGATGCTGGCGCAGGCGATGCATGATCGATTGCCCGATCCATTCAAGCAGTACCACCTGACCAAAAGTGGCCAGGAAAATAATCCCGACCAGCAGTCCATATTGCAGGGCCACCCGGCCAAGCCCGGCAATTTGCTGGGAGTGCGTCAAGGTCTGGGTGACGATGTACTGGTCAATCCCCACTTGCATCAGCCGGGGCAGGCCGAGGGTGGCAGCGGTGACGACCAGGGCGAGCACAACCGCCCCGGCCAAGCCGCCCACATGATCCGAGCAGTAGGCCAGAATCCGTCGCCAGAGCTGGGCGTCGCCGATCACCCCCGCCTGACCATCTTCCAGATAACCGAAATTACGCATGGTTTCGTTGCTTCTCGGCCATGGCCTGGTAGAATGGGTTACCCAGGAGCTCCTGGTGGCGCCCCTGGGCCACGATCCGCCCCTCGTCGAGCAGCACGATCCGATCGCAGTGGCGCAGCACATTGACCCGGTGGGAGACCAGCAAAACCGTTTTTTTCTGCCCCGCCAAGGTGGCCAGAATCCCCCCCAGCACCTCCTGCTCGGTTTCGACATCAATGGCGGAGAGGGCATCGTCGATGATCAGCATGGGCCGGTCGCAGAGCAGGGCCCTGGCCAGGGCCAGACGCTGGCGCTGCCCACCGGAGAGTTTGACGCCGCGCTCGCCGATAATCGCCCCATAGCCGCCGGCAAAACTCCTGATATCGACATCGATGGCCGCCGCCCGCGCCGCGGCCTCAATCTCCGCCGGGGTGGCCTCGGGCCGACCGAAGGCGATATTATTGGCGATGGTGTCGGCAAACAGTACCGGCTCCTGGCTGACATAGGCGATGCACTGCCGCACATCCGCTTGCGACAGCAGATTGACGTCCAGGCCCCGGAAAAATATTTGCCCATCCGCCACCGGATACATCCGTAGCAGCAGTTTGCACAGGGTCGACTTGCCCGACCCGGTCCGGCCGGACATCCCCAGCAACCCCGGACCCATTTCAAGATCGACCCCAACCAGCGCCGGCCGGGTTGCTGCCGGATAGGTGAAGCCCAGTTGACGACAGGCATACACCGTGGCGGTTGCCGGCAGGGCCAGGGTTGGCCCGGTGACAACCACCGGTTGGTGGGTGAGCAGCCGATGTATCCGGCGGAGACTGGTGGCCCCCCGCTGGGCCAGATTGGCCACCCAACCGACCGCCATCATCGGCCAGATCAACATGTAGAGGTAGCTGACAAAAGCCACAAATGAACCGATCGAGATACTCGCCTCGATCACCAGCGTCCCGCCGTAATAGAGCAGCAGCAGCATGCCGACATTGCCGACCAGGGTGGCAATGGGGAAGAGCAAGCCCTGAATGACGGCAACCTTGAGGTTGCTCCGTACATACCGCGCCCCCAAATCCGCAAACTGCCGTTCTTGAAATCGCTCCAGCGTATAGCCTTTGATCAGCCGGATGGACACCAGGGTGGCGCGGGCGAATTCGGTGAGCAGAGAAAACTGTTCCTGCACCAGATTGAACCGGTGGTGGAGGCGGCCCGACAGCACCCGGGTGCAGATAATCAAGATGGGCATGGGCAGCAAGGCGATCAGGGTCAGCTTGACGCTGATCGCCAGCATGAACGCCAAAGCCGCGGTGGACATGACCAAGGCATCGACCGCCGCCACCAATCCCATGCCGCAGGCCATCTGAATCGCATTCAGGTCGTTGCCGGCATGGGCCATGAGATCGCCGGTGGTCCACTGCTCAAAGAACGGTTGATCCATGCGGAGGATATGAGCAAACAACCGATCACGCAGCTTTTTCTCCAGAATCCTGGAAAAACCGATAATAAGATTGCGCCAGATGAATCGCAGCAGCGCCACGAACACCGCCACCAGGCAGATGTAACCGCTCAGCCGGAGCAGTTGCGGCGAGGTGGCCGAGGCGGCCGAAAGCCCGTCCACCGCCGATTTAACAAACCGGGGGATGAGCAGTTGAAGAAAATCGACGGTCACCAGGGCCAGAAACCCAAGACCAAGCCGTAATCGATGGTCCCTAAAAATTGGGCGCAACACCTGTAAGAGTGCCAGGAGGTCGGTTCGCGGAGGGCTTGCCGGGGTGGAACCGGAATTGGGACCGGTCATGACAGGGTGGCCAGCAGTTCTTCATAGGCCGCGGTCAGCCGGATGAACTGATCGCTCTCGCCGCCCTTGTCGGGATGCAGCGCATGGGCTTTCTGGCGGTACAGGCGGGTCAGCTCCTTTTTACCCAGGCCGGCCAGTTGCTCATCGGTAAGCTCGAAAACCGAGGATGCCTGCTGCCGATTCATCCGGCCGGTTTCGGTAAAACTGCTGCGATGGGTCCGACGCGAACGCGATGATCGGGCAAACCTGGCCCATCCGGTCGTCTCTTCGGTCGGCGCATCGAAATACATGATCAGATACCGGACAAGATACTGCGGCAGACAGTCGAAAGCTGGGTAGCCCTGCCAGAAGATCGGGTCAGCGGCCAATCGGCAGAGCTCTTCGACCAGCAGGGTGTCGAGCCGCTCACGATTAAGGGCCTGGGGGATCGAACGGGCATAACTTTCCTTGAAAAACCGCTGAAGATCAAAGATGGCGAACAGATAATGCTGATACTCTCTGGGCGGCAAGGCCTGTTCCTGCGCCATGATCAGCTGCTCGATCTCGTCTCGGGATTTATCGAGGAGCGTGGTGTACAGGGCTGAAGGTTTCAGAATGGTCTCGACCGAAGCCCGTCCCATACGGAGAAAATGGAGCCGCCGCCGATCCATGGCATGGGTTTCCAGCAGCGCCCGTTCGCGTGAATGCGTGTCCGCCGGTTGCCACTGCCGATATTTATGCCGGCTGCGAAAGGGCTGCTGCCGGTTCTGGATATAAGGGTCGACAAAGGGGAACAACAAATCCTCCAACTCGCGGTCAGGATTGGTGACGCCCTGTTCACGGAGCCGCTGAACCAAGGCTTCCTCGAGATGAAAGGAACTCTCACTAGTGTAGACGATGTACTGGCCGGGGTTGACGCCCAGATCGGCCAGATCGCGGCAATAGAGGATGGTGCCATCACGGTAGGACTCCCGGAGTATATAGCGGAACTGCCGGGGAGCAACTTCTTTTCGGGCAAGATACATGCAGGGACAACCGGTTAACAGGAAAGGCGGAAGGGCGGGGGGCAAGCCGCACGGCCCGACCTCTCAGAGAAAATGCCTGACGATATCCTCGACCACATCGATCGAAAAGGGTTTAGCCAGCGCCGCCACAAAATTATATTCGGCATACCGCTGCATCACCTCGCTGCTGCCATCGCCGCTGATGGCGACCATGGCGGCCTCCGGATTCAACTCGGTGATCTGGCGGGCGGCGTCGAGCCCGCCCATGCCACCTTTCACCATCAGATCGAGCAGCACCAGATCAAAAGCATGCCCGGTGGCCAGTTGTTCCCGATACCGGGCAACCGCTTCCTCGCCGGTGGTTGCGAGCGTGACCTTGCAGCCAAAATGTTCAAACATTTTTTTATTGATCAGGCGCATCATCTCTTCGTCGTCCATGACCAGCACCAGCGACGCTTCCTTCTCTTCCAGAGAAAACTTCGGATCGGTGACCACCGCGTTCCGCAAGGGAAAATAGAGATAGACCGTGCAGCCGAGGCCTTTGGGGGCATCGATCCAGACAAGCCCACCGTGCTTTTTGACGATGGAATGGACAATCGTCAATCCCAGCCCCATCCCTTTCTGGGCGCCCTTCTGCTTGGTCGAAAAATACGGATCAAAGACCTGGTCGAGAATGACGGCTTCGATGCCGGGCCCCGAATCGCGGAAGGCGACCCGAACAAACTCGCCACTCGGAATGGGTTGCCCGATCCTGGCCGCCTCTTCGCTGCCCGCCACCCGGTCGATGGTCACCTCGATATGCCCGGCACCATTGATGGCGTCAACCGCGTTTTTGGTGAGATTGACAAAGACCTGACGGATCAGGGCGGGATCGATGGTGATGGCAGGATCATCCTGGCTGTCGCCGAAGCGATAGCTGACCGAAGTCCCGGCGAGGTTGCGTTGCAGCACCTCTTCAATCAGACTGCGGAGCTGCACCTGCGATTTTTGCGGCAGATAATTGTCGGAAAAGGTGGTGAACTGGCGGATCAATTGCACGGTCAGATCGAGCGCCTTGGCGGATTCCCCCAGGAGATGATTGACCTTGGCGTCACGGCTGATGTACCGGGCCATCTCGATATTGCCGTTGATGATGGTCAGCAGATTATTGAAATCGTGCGCAATACCACTAGCCATCAAGGACATGGCATCGAGTTTTCTGATTCGCTGCAGTTCCTTTTCCAACAGGCGCTGCTGTTGCTCCAGCGCCTTGCGGCGGCTGACATCCTGCAAAATACCGACGACGAAGAAGGCCTCATCCTCGACCACCGGCACCAGATTGAAGGTTACCTGACGACTGGCCAGCACGACCGGATCTTCATAGCCGAACACCAACGGAAGATAGCTGGCGGAGCTGGCGATCTGCCCGATCCATTCGGCAAACCGCAATCCGCTGGCCGGGGGCAGCAACTGGGCCAGAGCACTTCCCAGCACCTGGGACTCCGGCAGGGCAAACAGCTCAACAGCGGCACTGTTGGCCATAACGATTCTGCCGTCATGGTTGAGCTCAACCACCCCCTCGGTCATTTTCTCGAGGATAACCTCACGATGCTTCTTGCTGACCAGCAGCTCGCTGGTGACCTCCCGAGGGCAAAGCCCCTCCAAGCCTTCGACATCGGCACCGCCCCCACGCTGATTGGTTAAAAATTTATCCAGCGCCCCCTTGATGAGGATTTTCATTGGCAGCGTCGAACCCTTGGCGATGCAGACATCGGCTCCGATTCGCTTGGTGGTTTCATTATCCTCCATGGCTACACCGGAGAGGACCACCAGAAATATATCCTTTAACTCTGGGGTGTTGCGAATAATGTAGCTCAACTTTTCCCCGTCGATCTTGGGCATGATCAGATCGGTGAAAATGATGTCGGGGCGCTGCCGGGCTATACAATCAAGCGCATCCAGGCCATTTTCAGCCAGCTGTACCATGCAGCCTTCGGCCTCAAGCACATAGCTGAGAATCTTGCGGATAACCGGACTATTGTCGACGACCAACGCGTGGATGTCAGCCATGGGCAAGCAGCTCCTTGACGGTGTTGGCGAGTTCGCGGACATCAAAAGGTTTGCTGAAGACCCGGTCCGCCCCTAATTCCTGGGCCGCCGGCAGGTATGCATCCGGACCGATGCGGCCGCCTCCGGAAATAGCGATGATCTTGAGCTCGGGATATTCTTTTTTCAAGCCGGTGATGGTTTCCAGCCCTTCCTGCTCGGGCATGATCAAATCGGTGATCACCAGATCTGCATGTTCCTTGCGCTGCTTGAGCATCCCCGCACGGCCGTCAGCCGCCTCAACGACCTCATAACCCGCCCATTCCATCACCTGGCGGAGGAGTATCCGCATTTGTTCGTCATCGTCGATGATCAGAATTTTCATTGCTCTTCCCTATCCTGATTGGGCAGAATTTCCCGAATGGCCATCGCCAGCAACCGCATATCCACCGGTTTGGCCAAGAAACGTAGTACTCCCGCCTTCGCGGCTTCTTCCGGGGTCACGGCTTCGCTGTACCCTGAGCAAAGAATGATGGGCAATCCCGGATGCAGGGCGCTGATCTCGTTAGCCAGTTGCAAACCGGTCATCCTCGGCATGGTATGATCGGTAATCACCAGGTCGATGTGTTCCCCGCCCCTGGAGAAGTAGCCCAGGGCCTGTTCGGGGCTGGTGGCCGACAGCAACCGATAGCCTAGGTATGATAACATCCTGGTGCGCATTTTCACAATATCTTCTTCATCGTCGACAAACAGGATCGTTTCCGTGCCGCGCGGCATCGAAACAACATGCGAATCATCATCGCCGCCGGCAGCCGGCACCCTGGGGAAGAAAATGGTAAAGACCGAGCCTTTGCCCATCTCTGATTTAACGTCGATAATGCCATCGTGGGAAACGATAATCCCATGGAGCACCGCTAGCCCCATACCCGATCCGCCGCCAACCTCACGGGTGGTGAAGAACGGGTCGAAAATTCGCGCCAGGGTCTTTTCCGGAATCCCCTTGCCCGTGTCCTTGACCGTGAGGGCGATATAATTGCCCGGGGCCAGGTCGTTATAGCGCAGCTGCTCCGCCTTGCCGGTCTCGATATCACGGAGCGATAATTCAATCACGCCGGTTTTGTTGTCCATGGCCTGGGACGCATTGGTACAGAGAATCATCAGCATCTGCTGGATCTGCGAAGGATCGGCGTAGACCATGCCGATATCCTCGGCAACCGCGACCTTGAGTTCAATGGTAGCAGGCAGGGAGGCGCGCAACAGACGGCAGACTTCTTTGACCACCGGACCTATCAGTAGGTTTTTCCGCTGATTGGCGGTCTGGCGACTGAAGGCCAGAATCTGCGCCACCAGATCTTTAGCCCGATTACCGGCCCGCTTGATAGCTTGGAGGTGTTCGGCGATCTCATCAAAGGTGATCGGTGGGCCCGATGGCAACCGCTCTTCGCTGGCGGTGGCCGGCATGCGGTACAAGAGGAGATCGGCATTGCCAAGGATCGCGCCGAGAATATTGTTGAAATCGTGGGCAATGCCGCCGGCCAGGGTAGCGATCGCCTCGAGCTTGGAGGCCTGGACTAACCGTTTTTCCAGGTTGCATTGGTGGCTGATATCCTTCATCCAATGAACATAGCCGATGATCTGCGCCTCTTTGCAAATCGGCGCACAACTGACGGTAAAGGTGCGCCCCAGATAGCGATGGGTAATCTCCTGATGGTGGGGTTTATTGTTTTGCTGAACGGTCTGTACCGGACAAACCGCGCAGGGCATATCGGTGCCGCCAAACAGTTGGTGGCAGGTTTTCCCCTCAATGGCGGCGCCGTTGACCGAGAGCAGTTCAAAAGCAGCGCGATTACCCCGGACAACGATCAGGTTGGTGTCCAAGATAAGGACCGGATCCATGACCGCATCAAAGGTGGTTTGCCACTCATTAAGGGCCTGCTCCAGGATGGGGTTGACCGTTTGGAGCGTCAATGAGTTCGAAGGAACAACCGCAGAGGTTGCATCGCCGCAGAGGCAACTGCTGGACCTGCTGACAGGCGATGTCGGCCCGGCAGGACAGGCACGCAGCCGGGGGCGAATCCTGAAAAAGTACCAAAAGATCGAAAAACCGGCATATCCTGCCAGAAGGAGCAAAAGAATGATCAATGCCGTAGGGTTGTTCATCGTGCCTTCCTGGAGAGCAGAGGGTATCGTTGCCTGAAAATTCTTTCCTGAAAAAACCGAATGGTCTGCCTTCGACGATCCATAATCCGCACCTGCTCGGGGATAAGATCGGAAATGGCGTTACGCATAATGGACATTTTATATTCTATATTGGCGGCAAACCTATTGTCCAGATACCAGGCATAAAAAAGACCGAAAAATAACCCCGGCGGGGTAAAGCCCTCGGCGGGATTGATCACCCGGGTGTGCAATCGCTCTTCTTCCTGCGAGCGGTGCATCCGTGCCAGGCGCAGATAGGTGTCGACGTCTTCGGGTTCAAGGAAGCTCACCATTTGCTCCGGCACCCTGGTCTTCAAGCGGAACAGCCGGCCAACCAGATCCGTCCCGGACCGCATTTCGACCATGCGCTTTTCCTGGGCGTAATTGCCAAGCAGCGACTGCCCCAGGGCCACCAGAAAAACCATCTCAAAGCGGATGAGGTTCTCGGCCTGGTCCTGCCGGATCTTGATCCGCTGATCATGCGGATCGTAGAACGAAAAAACATTGTCCCATTCCTGGCAGCGTTTCCAGGATTCCGGCTCGACCAGGGTGATTCCCCGAATGTACTGAAGATGCTCCAGGGGGATATCGGGGTGGAGCCAGATGATTTCCACCACCCGATCCAACAGCCATTGCCGTTCCATCTCGGTCATCTTGATCACGGCCAGGGAACCGGCCGGCATCAGTTCAGTGCTCAGATACTGGAGCTGCGCCCTGATTTTTGCATACCGCTGACTGGGTGCCGGCTTAGGGCGATACTCGGTAAAGGACATGAAATCAGCATCGGCCAGCGTTTCCCGGCACACCGGCTGATCGATAAAACCTGCCTGCTGCAGAGCCCACAACCCTTTCACCGCCAGGGCCAGGGCATCGGGATCATGTTGAATCACCCCGCGGTCCTGCATCTGTTCTTCCGAAAAAATCCTGGCCTCCACCGAGCCGAACCCCAGAGCCCGGACCCGGTTGCGATCGATATAGATCGGTTCTTTATTTTCCAAGGCGTAACGCTGCAGCACCGAAGCGGGGATATCGCTCATATCGAGAGCGACCACATGGGAAAAAAGATCATAGACCCCGCCGGGGATATTGCGGTGATAGGCCCGGATCAGATCGGAGACATAAAATTTGCGGTCAGGGGCGTCCCGGGCCGCATCGGTCTCACCTTTCTGTACCCAGATGTTGGCGACCAGCACTTTGAGCGCGGTGGTGTTTTTGCGGATGGCCTCGGCCAGCCCCGGTACCTGCAGGATGGGAATGATCGAGGTATAGAGACTTCCGGGAGCAAAAAGAATAATGTCGGCCCGCTGCACCTGCTGCACCACTTCCGGCTGAAGAAACGGACTTCGGCCAAAATCGACCAGCACTCGATCGACCGGGTAACCGCGCCGCGCCTTGCCGGATTTATATTCGCTGGTGACCAGCACCCCGTTACTATAGAGCATCTGCAACTGGGACAAGGTGGTGGTGCAGGGCAGCACCGAATTGCGCTGCACGCCCAGACAGGCCGACAACTCGGCCAGCCCCCGGATGGTAGCCGTGCGCACGACCTGATGCGAGGCCAGCAGCTCGTCGATGGTCAGCGACCGGTCCAACTGTTTGTAGATGGCGCTGGCCAGCAGCAGATTGCCAAGACACTGCGGCCGGTGCAGGGTGGGACTCAAACGCTCGTCGATGTAGACCAGAGCGGCCTGGTCGGAGAGGTAGCCCAACAGCGGTGGGGGGAGATCGGCCAGGTTGGCACCGGTATCCTGAAGGAGTTGGGCCGGAGATGCCGGGCAGGAGATAAACCGATAATTAAAGATGGCATGCAGGGCTGCCGCGCAACGCGTGGCTGCGGCCCTGTCAATGCCGTATTCCCTGAAGAGATGCTCCGGCCGGATGGAAGAAACCAGCACATGGCGAAGATCACCCAAAGCAATCAACGGGAGATCTTTGCGTAATTCCCCGGTGGAGCCACCGTCGTCGGTGACGCAGACCACCGAACTCACTTGCGGAAAGACCTGTTTCAGACCGGTGAAGGGCTTACTGGCCCAGCCGGCCCGCCGTGAATCGCCACCGACGATATTGGAAAGCCCGGTGCCGCCGCCGAACACCACCACCTTGGTGGCGCTGGTATCAAGGGTTGCTATTTTCTTCTTCAAATCCTGGAACAGGGCGGCGATGGCAGGGGTGAAGCCGCCGGTGGCGCTGTCCAGGACAATGGAGGTGATTTTTTCCGCCAGACTGTTTTCCGGCAGGACATCCAGCACGGAAAACCCCTGGGAGGTCAAGAATTGCAGTTGTGCCTTGAGGTGCTGTTGTCCGGCCATATTCCGCCAAATCCCTGAAGTATAGTAAAATTGCCCTAGCCAAACGCTTCGAAAACGAGGCTATCCGTGGGCCGCCGCCAGCACCTGCTCAACCCGCAGCAGATCTTGGGGGGTATCGACCTCCACCGAATCGTGATCGGTCAGCACCACTCGGATGGTGTGACCAAATTCCAGGGCGCGCAGCTGTTCGAGTTTCTCAAATCGCTCCCATTGCCCTTCGGGCAGGCCGACAAAGGTGACCAGAAACCCTTTGCGGTAGGCATAAAAACCGAGGTGCTTGTAATAAGTCGGCTGATCGCGCTCGCCGGGATCCCGCTGAAAGGGGATCGGCGAACGCGAAAAATACAGAGCATTGCCATGACAATCAAACACCGTCTTGACATGGTTGGGATCGGTGATTTCCTCCGGCCGGACGATTTTATAGATCAGGGTTGCCATGGGCAGCGCCGGGTCGTCGAGCAGAGGTCGCGCCACCTGCTCGACGATCTCCGCCGGGAACAGGGGTTGGTCGCCTTGGATGTTGACAATCACATCCTGATCGGCAATCCCGATCAACTGGGCGGCCTCGGCCAGCCGGTCGGTGCCGGTGGCGTGGTCGCTGCGGGTCATGACCCAGGAACCGCCGAAGGCCTCCACCGCGCGGGCGATGCGTTCGTCATCGGTGGCCACCACCACCCGGGAGAGCAGTTCGACCTGCCGGGCCCGCTCAACTACATGCTGAATCATGGGTTTGCCATTGATCAGGGCCAGCGGTTTACCCTCGAAACGATTAGAATGATAACGCGCCGGAATAATAGCAACTATCTTAGGCTCGACTGGACTCATCGGCAATCCTGAACTGGGGGTTTACGGGGCAACATTGGTTTGCATTTATCCACGAACCCATGATACAGTGCGACCCGATAAAAGGCAATCACCAAACAAATCCGTCAGGTTACCAGTGAAATCCACCTCGCAGCCCCTCAATCCGCCGCTGGCCCTGCTCGCCGACCCGCAATGCTCCGTTGCGCGGGTCCGGCAACTGGCTGCGTCCCTGGGCCTGCCGCTGGCCAGCGAGGGACAGTCACCGGCCCTCTTGCTGCACCTGCGCGAAGAGCGGCTGGAACTGTGCAAGCCAGGCGATCCCGAGCTGCCCGGAGCCCTCTGGGTCGATTTCACCCGCCCCGCCGCCCAAAAACGCGCCCTCCATCCTGGCAGGGAACTGTTGGTGCAGGCTGCCAAAGTCCGGAACGTCACCAGCCCTCTGGTCATCGATGCCACCGCCGGACTCGGACGCGACAGCTTTCTGCTGGCCGCCGCCGGCTTCCGGGTCCGGATGTTCGAATGCAACCCCATCGTTGCCGCGCTGCTGCAGGACGGCCTGGAACGGGCGGCCCGCTCACCGCATATCGCGGCCATCATCGAGCGAATGCAATTGATTGTGGGCAATGCCCTCGATTACCTACGGTTGCCGACCGAGCGCCCGGAGGTGATTTATCTCGACCCGATGTTTCCGGAACGGTCGAAATCCGCCAAGGTGAAGCAGGACTTGCAACTGCTGCAGCTGCTCGATGATCAGAGCCACGCCCCGGAACCGTTGCTGCAAGCGGCACTGGCGCTCCGGCCCAAGAAGGTGGTGGTCAAGCGACCGCTTAAGGGACCCTTGCTGGCGGGCCCGGCCCCCTCGTATACACTCAAGGGCAAGGCGATCCGGTTCGATGTCTACGTGGGGGGATAACAACGGGACGGGCTGAGGGGGAAGCCCCCTGCATCAGCCCGTTTGTCGGCAAAACGTGGGAAGAACTGGCTAGATCCTGGCTGCTTTTTTCAAGGCCGCCGCGAATTTGGTTTTCTGCGCCTCGGGCAAGAGGATCGGCACCTGATAAGTCAGGGTCCGCTCGATGATCGCCGCCGAAGCCGGCAGGGCCTGGGGATCGTAGACCACCCGCCGTTTGCCATGGGCGCTGAAAGGCCAGCCGCCATGGCAGGGACTCTTGCCCTCCAGCAGATGCTCCCAGTTGGGATAATAATGCCAGCCGTTTTCGCTCCAGCGCACCGCGCCTGCCTCCTGCTCGCGGAGCACCTGATTGACGGCGGTGGTCCGTTCCTTATCCGGCAGCATGAAGGTCAGGAAGGTAGCCGAATCGCCGGCGGGGTCGAGGATCTCCCGAAAACTGACACCCGGCAGGACACTGACCGCCTCCTTGAAAAACGTTTTATTTTCCTGCTGGGCCGACACAATCCCATCAAGCTTGGCCAACTGGGCCAGGCCGATGGCGCCCTGGATTTCCATCATCCGAAAGTTGAAGCCGACAAACGGCCGCCCTTCGCCGCCGCGGCCGCCGGGGTTGGGGATATGGTCGTGCCCATGATCTTGATATTCGGACATCCGTTGCCACAGGTGCGCATCGCTGGTGATGCACATGCCGCCTTCGCCGGTGGTCATGGTCTTGACCGCATCGAACGAAAAGGTGCCGCAGGCCCCGAAACTGCCGAGATGCCGCCCGTGCAGACGTCCCCCCGCAGCCTGGGCGGCGTCTTCAATCACCGGAATATTATGCCGGTCGGCAATGGCCTTAATTTCCTCGATGCGAGCCTGGGCGCCGAGCATGTGGACCGGGATAATCGCCTTGGTTTTCGGCGTGATCTTTTTTTCCAGATCCGCGGGGTCCATATTGAGGGTCAGGTCGACCTCGGTAAACACCGGGATGGCGCCGCAATCGAGGATCGCCTCCCAGGTGGCGACAAAGGTGAACCCCTGGGTGATGACCTCATCGCCAGCCCCAACCCCCAGCGCGGTCAGCGCCACTTTAAGGGCAGCGGTCCCGGAGGTGACCGCCTGGGCATGGGTGGTGCCGGTATAGGCGGCGAAGGCCTTTTCAAACTCCAGCACCTTCCAGACATCGCGGCGCTGCGCGGCGAATTCATAGCGAAAAAGCACGCCGCTTTCCAGCACTTCGAGCACCTGCTTTTTTTCTTCTTCCCCAAAAATCTCAAAACCGGGCACAATACCACCTCATCAAGAATCTATGTTGCACATTGCCGGGCCCCTATTCGGATCCGGTTCGGAAAAACCGCAATCTCAGAACCTCAGACTCCGGCCTGCGGCAGGACAAACCCATTGTCGATCAGCCGCACCTTACCGTCTATGCGGACCGCCAGGGCCAGGACCGTCCGGTCGTCGGCCACGGTCATCGGCTCCAGAGTCTCAAAATCGACAAAACTGACATAATCGATCGCCGTCCCGGGAAAGGACAGGATATGGGACTCCAGGGTGCGGACAAGCTCGGCAACCGAAGTCAGCCCCTGCGCCGCCCGCTCCCGGGCGAGTTGCAGCGCGGTGGACAGGCTGAGCGCCGCTGCTCGGTTGGCCGGATCAAGGTTGGCGTTGCGCGAACTCATGGCCAGGCCGTCGGCCTCCCGAACAATGGGATGACTGACGATCTTGACCGGAATATTGAGATCGCGGACCATCCGACGGATAATCGCCAATTGCTGAAAATCCTTCTCGCCGAACACCGCCACCTCGGGTTGAACGATGTTGAACAGTTTAGCAACCACCGTGGTCACCCCGGCAAAATGTCCGGGCCGACTCTGCCCACAGAGATGCGTGGCCAGATTACTTACCGCCACCTCGGTCTGAAACCCTTGGGGATACATCAAACCAGGGGTCGGGGCAAACACCGCCGCCACTTTTTCCTGACTGACCAGCGCCATGTCCCGCTCAAAATCGCGGGGATAGCGGTCAAGATCTTCATTGGGGCCAAACTGCGTAGGGTTGACGAACAGACTGACCACCACCAGGTCGCACTGTTTGGCCGCCAGCTTCATGAGACGCAAATGGCCTTCATGAAAAAAACCCATGGTCGGCACCAAACTGATGGTTCTCCCGGCATGGGCCCGTGCCTTGGCCCACCCGAACATCTCTTCAGGGCTTTTTAGAATTTCCATTATTTCTTCAGTAGGTTGAGTCTCGTCTGAACCATCTCACGCACCGGATCGCTCTTTCCTTGTTCTCCCTGGGGTTTAGTCATTTCCAGGTACTTTTGGTACATGGTCACAGCCTCCGCGTTTTTGCCCAACTGCTCGTTCACCCGACCCAAGGCCCGATAGGCATCAGCGGAAAACCCTTCAACCACGGCCAGATCGCCGTAGACCAGGAGTGCTTTGTCCCATTGTTTTTCAATTTCATAGAGACCACCCAGTTTGCCAAGCACGAACGGTTTGCGCAAATCCTGGGGAGCGAGCATGGCATTGATCGCCTCGAAGCGGGTGATCGCCACGGCGGGTTGTCCTTCCCGGGCATCGAGCAACCCAAGTTCGACCCTGGCCCACAAGCCGGACGGGGTGGCGGTATACTCCTGTACTACTTTTTCCAGCGCCGACCTGGTGTCCTGCTTGGCGACCAAGGCCGCATCCAGAGCGGAGGCGGCCTTGACGATGCGATGCTGCCGATACGATGAATAGGCGGCAAGGACGACGGCCAAGGTTACGCACCCTATGACCACGATCCAGATGGTCCGCTGATTGCGCCGGATGAATTTGATCGCACCGGGAGGCAGGTTAAACTGCTCAAGCAATCCCAGGGCGGGGCCCAGGGTCTGCAATTCGATATTCTTCGGGTTAAATCCACTCTGCTCCGCCATGGCGGTTCTTTCTCCTTTCCGAGGATAAACGTGGGGTGGCTGCAAGGCGCATCGCGCCTGAAAGCGTTACTCAAAAACAAGGGCCATATAGGTCCGCATGGCGCAGCCCTTGCCGACCGACAACCCGACACCCTGCCGTCCCGACAGGGGCAGGTTGACACAAATACCATTGCGCCGGTTCGATGAAGGCGGTAAACATCCAGGACGTCGAGGCTCCCGCTGCATGGGAGGCGCGAAAAAAACCGGGTGCAAGCCCGCCGCCTTCGTCCCTGTCATGAAAGCTCACGATTATAACCGGACAGAAAAAAAAAGCATTAAGCAATCCATGATTTCCATGCAAAAAGCCGCTTGCCGCCAACCACAAACCATCGCACTTCCTCTGATCCGCGCTCCGCGCCTTCGACCCGCCGCCTCCCATGGATAACCGGCAGATCCTGACCGTTTCCGAACTGAACGGCTCCATCCGCACCCTGCTGGAAAACCGTTTCCCTTTTATCAGTGTTGCCGGAGAGATATCCAACCTGCACCGACCATATTCCGGACATCTGTACTTCACCCTCAAAGATGCCAACGCCCAGATCAAGGCGGTGCTCTTCAAGACGCAGCAACGGTATCTGCCGGAACCGCCCAAAGACGGCATGCATGTCGTCTGTCGTGGCCGCATCTCGGTCTATGAACCCAGGGGCGAGTACCAGCTGATTGTCGACACCGTCGACTTCCGCGGCGCCGGGGCTCTGCAACTGGCCTTTGAACAGCTCAAGAGCCGACTGGCTGCCGAAGGCCTCTTTGACGAACATCTCAAGCGCCCACCGCCGAGCCTCCCCCGCCACATCACCCTGATCACCTCGCCCCAAGGGGCCGCGGTCCACGATTTTATCAGGATCGCCACCCGGCGTTACCCCCCGATTCGGATTGCGGTGTACCCGGTCACCGTCCAGGGGGATCGGGCGGCTGCCGAGATGATCCAGGCCCTGGCCGATATCAACGCCGGACCGGCAACCGATGTAATCGTCCTGTGCCGGGGCGGCGGCTCGATCGAGGACCTGTGGGCTTTTAACGATGAACAGCTGGCCAGGGCTATTCGCCGTTCTCGACTGCCGGTGGTCAGCGCCGTGGGCCATGAAATCGATTTCACCATCGCCGATTTCGCCGCCGACCTGCGGGCGCCCACCCCCAGCGGAGCGGCGGAACTGCTGGTGCCGGACCGCCAGGCCCTGCAGCGAAGGGTCGAAAATTGCCGGGCCCGCCTGCAACGGACCATGGGCAACCGGATCGAAAGATACCAGCAGCGACTGCTGCTGGCCAGGCATCAACTGGAAGCCATGCCCCATCCGCTGGACCGATTGATGCTTCAGGTGGACCAGATGAGCCTGAGCCTGGAACTCTCGATCAAAACCCGGCTGGCTGCCAAAGCCCAACAACTGGCCCGGGCCGCCTTCCACCTGGAACAGCGAAACCCCGCCCATCGTTTAGCCCTGCACACGCAGCAAGTAAGGGGTCTGCACAAGCGCACGACCCAGGCGATCAGATCGCTGGTGCAGACCAAGGAAGAGCAATTCGCCCAGGCAGCAGGCGTGCTCCAGGCGGTGAGCCCACTGGCCACCCTGGCCAGAGGCTATGCGATTGTGCGGAAAATAGAGGGAAAAAAAAAGGTGGTCACCGCCGAATCCCAGGTCATGGTCAACCAGCGACTGGAGGTGCGCCTGCACCATGGCGCACTGCGATGCCGGGTGGAAGCCAAGGAAGAGGATGAAGCAGGGACAGCGGGCGACGAAGAGAGAGGGGACAATGATCAATCAAGGACAGCGTCGACTTCCTGATCGATATGAGCAATGGCCTGGGTCAACTGCTGCGGGTTCTTTTTGGCGGTGTTTCTCAGAATATCGCCCCATTCCTGGAGCATGGAAGTGCTGACCTTACGGGCCTTGTTGGGCCGACTCCACTCCATTCCGATTTTCTTGCCCAGCGTATCCAGGGCCAGCTTTTGCTCCGGCTGTTTTTCCGGCGGGGTTCTGGCCATGATTTCACTGGTGATTTCCTGCCAGCCCATCGCCAGAAAATTCCCTTCCTGAAACACCCTGAACCAGGATTTCTCGTCCGCGCTCAGGCTTTCGGGAATCTCATACCGATGGGTTGACGACCGGCCGGTCAGGGCGGCTTGGGCTTCACTGGCAGGCGCAGGTGTATTGTACACCAGCGCCGAAAGTATGATGACCATGCCCAAACAGATGAATTTCATTGCCCCTCCACAGGACCCTTCGGTTTGTTGATAATCTTTGCCACAAATTAACATTTCCAGACCGGGGTGTCAACCACCAGCCCGGCGCAGGTACAATTTTTTATACCAGCCCCTACTGATCCTCTCCTGCCGCCGCTCCATCGGCGCAACTGACCCCGGCCTCGGTAAAAGTGGCCACCTCGGTCAGCACAGCCACCGCCGCCTCCACCAGATGCATGGCCAACGCCGCTCCGGTCCCCTCCCCCAAACGCAGGTTGAGATCGAGCAGCGGCCGGCACCGCAGCTGGTCGAGCAGCGCGGTGTGGCCCGGCTCCACGCTGCGATGGGCACAGACCAGGTAATCGCGGACAAACGGTTCGAGCTTACAGGCGATCATCGCCCCAGCGGTGGCGATGAATCCATCGACGACCACCGGTTTGCGGTGCGCGGCCGCGCCGATGATCAGCCCGGCGATAGCGCCGATCTCAAAGCCACCGACCTTGGCCAGGATATCGAGGCCATCCTTGGGATCGGGTCGGTTGCGGGCCAGAGCCTTTTCGATCACCGCAATCTTATGCCGCCATCTGGCCTCATCGATGCCCGTGCCCCGGCCGGTGAGCTCCGAAACCTTTTTACCGGTACACACCGCCGCAATCGCCGTACTGGGCGTGGTGTTGCCGATCCCCATTTCGCCGGTGCCGAAAACATCGACCGAGGCCGCCAGCTGGTTGGCCACCTCAACCCCCGCCTCCACCGCCAGGACCGCATGGGTCCGGGTCATGGCCGGCCCATAGACCATGTTGGCCGTGCCCCGGCCGATCTTCTTGGCCAGAAAGGCGGGATGGCCCGCCAATTCGGCGAAGTCATCCCGCGCCCCCACATCGACCACCAAGACCTCGGCCCCGGCCCGGCGTGCCAGGGCGTTAATCCCCGCACCGCCGCGAATAAAATTATGGACCATCTGGGTGGTGACCTCGGCGGGATATTGCGAGACCCCCTCGACCGTGACCCCATGATCGCCCACCATGACCACCACCTTTTTGCGGGCCACCGGCGGCGAGAGCGAGCGGGTCATACCAGCCAGGTCCACGGCCAGATCCATCAGATCGCCCAGAGCCCACTCGGGCATGGTCAATTGCCGCAACCGGGCCTCGGCCTGCTGGCGGCTTTCCAGGTCCTGGGGGTAAATATTGCGGAAGGTGGCGTCGAGAAAACTCAGGCCCGTGTCGTTTTGCATGATCCGATCCTTGTTGCCGGAAAAAATTTACTCAATACGGCCAGCCTGGCATTGCCTCATTCGCTGCCGGCCAGGGTGCGATCATAGAGCTTGCCGACCCCGTATTCCTTGCGACGCTGGAATTTTTCATAGGGAGGGCCGATCAGCTGCATTTCGGGGCACTGCTTCTGGACCTGCATGGCGATTTCCATTTCCTTGGTGCAGCCGGTGGAATAGGTGGCGTCCTTGCCAGTCCACTCAGGCGGCACCTTCTTGCCCATCAATTCAAAGGACTTGACGATATCGTCGACGCTCTGGAACCGCCAGATATCGATATTGCCCGAGCGTTGAAAGATCTCCCACATGTACATGATGTCGTCGGCATCCATACCCTCGATAAAATGCTCGCCCGGATTGATGATCACCACATCGTGCAGCGAATCGCGCAGATGTTCGACAAAGACATTGAGCACCTCCTTGGCGGTTTTGAGCTGACCGGGAATCGAGCCGACAATGGCCGAATAGAACATGATGGTCTTGCCCTGCCCCTTTTCGGTCTCGACCATGTCGATCAGGGCCTCGGCCTTACGGCGAAGCGCGGCCCGGGAGAAACGAACCGCATTGGGGTGGTGGAGCTTGAGGAGAATGTCGACCTCGCCGTCGTTGCCGGGGATGATCGAGATGAGGTCCCGGGTAAATTGGAAATGGTTGGAGATGTTCTCGCGGCCGCCGGGGTTGCGGTACACCACCAGATCCGCCTCCTTGAAGGCCCGGGCGTAGGTGACCGAGGTCAGCAGCGGGTTGAAGGGCTCGCGGGTGCCGTCGGAAATGACCAGCAGCCGGTTGTCGCTGTCGAGGTAGCGCAGCAGCTGGTTTTTCGAGATCTTGGAATCGCTGACGATGTCCGAGTCCTCGAACAGGTCATCCAGGGTGGGGTCTTCGAGGATATCGACGAACGATACCCGGTGGTAATAAAAATCCTGCTTGACCGCCAGGATCACCTTGATGCCGATCTTCATCAATATCCGCAGGATAGCCAGGTCAAAGACAATCTCGCCGGAGCGCCCGCCAACCCAAAGGATGCAGGGCCGCCGCCGGCCGGCGATCACGTCCTGCACCCAGCTGCAGAGCCACTGCCACTCCGGGGTCTCCAGCGGCGTATTCATCACCGTGCGGATGTAGTCGCCATCCGGGGGCGTGTCCTGCCGCCAGATCGGCCGCACCGAACTGAGCAGCAGCAGGCGGCGCAAACGGAGCAGGTGGAGCTGCAGATCGATATCGGTCAGGGTGGTGGTGGGGGTGATTTCCAGCCCTTCCGGCGAATTATAGGCGTGTTCGAACATCTCGGACTGAAGGAAAGCGGCCACCCGCTTGTTCTCCCGCTCCCGCTCGAATGCCAGGGGCCGGTCGATCTCGCTGATGGTGGTGAAGATGCCGAGCAGCCGTTTTTCGATCCGTCCGGGCAACTGCACCTTGTGCGAGGTATCGTGGTTGTATTTAATGGTCAGCAGGCTCAGCAGATAACGCTGCTTGAACGGGTCGGTGATCACCTCGCGGACCAGCTTTTCCAGCCGGGTCCAGATGCCGATATAGGCCGAAGTCAGCACCGTATCCGCCCGTTTCTCAATGATGGCGCTGAATAATTCGTCGGAGCAGGGGTAATAAATCTGTTCGTCCTCAAGATGGACGATGAATTTGAGCTGCTCCGGCGAGGCCACCATGTCGGGAAAGGTCTCGTAGGACAAATGGTTTTCGGTAAAAAAATTGGTCAGCCAGGCATCCCGGTCCGGGTCCTGACCTTTGACGTACCGCAAAATCTCGTTCATAGCACCACTCCTTCCCTGGTCAGCCATTCCTTTATCTCGGCGGCCACCTCCGAGGTTTTGCGGCCCTCGACATTGACCTCATACTCCGCCGCCTGCCGGTAGAGCGGCAAACGGGTGCGAAACAGTTGCTTGGCCTTGTCTTTGTCCTGCAACAGCGGCCGTTTCTTGATCTTGCGGCCGGCATTGGGATGCTGCCGCAGCGAGGTCAAAATTCCTTTGAGGCTGGAATGGAGATACACGACCCGCCCGAGGCGGGCGAGATTATCGACCATGAAAAAACCGCCGCCCGAGCTGATGATGGTGCCGGTGACCCGCTGCTCCACCCAGTCGGCAGCCTGCTGCTCGACCTGGCGGAAGGCGGGCTCCCCCTGCTCGGCGAACAAGGTACGGATCTTGGTCTTGAGAAACGATTCGATCAAGTCGTCGGTGTCGATGGCGAACCGGCCGGTGGCCGCAGCCAGCGCCCGGGCGGTCCGGCCCTTGCCCACGCCCATGAACCCGATGAGGATAATATTGTCAATCACACGCTGGTCCCCCGTCTTTATTGCTTGTTGCTCAAAATCTCGCCGACCCTCCGGCCGGACAGTGCTCTATATAATGTGGAGCAAAAAAAAAGTCGTTAGCCATTGTCGAGCATCGAAACTTTTTTGCCCAGACCCGCCGGCAGCGAGATTCAGCAGGAATAAAACCACCAGCACCGAGAAAGGCTTTATTTTTGCATAGTAACAGCATGCACAAGAAAAAACCCAATGACATGAACGGAGCGACCAATCTGGCTGCGTCCTGCTTCCTCAGATGCTCCTGCCCGCATTACTACTCGCCCAGCCGTTCCTGCCAACTGGTCAAGGAGGGCTTATTTCTGCCCATAGACCAACATGTTGCCAGCTATTGCCTTTCCAGCCATTATTCCTCCTGCCTCCATTACCAGCTCCTGGCAGGCGCAGAAGGGGAAACCGTTCAGCAACAGGCCGAAGCGGCCAACCGCCGCCGCTCCATCCGCATACCCAGCAATCACACTTTCCGTTTTTCCGAAATCACCGGCCACGATCAATTCCCGGGTTTACGCGAGAACGACGCCTGGACCGTCGACCTCAGCGACCATGGCATCCGCTTCGCCAGCCGGCAACCGCTGCTTGCCGATACCGCCATTCGTTTCTTCCTCAAAGCCGACGATACCGTCCCCCTGATCGAAGGGATCGGCCGGGTCGTCTGGTGCGAACCCCTTGAGAACACACCGCTTTACCACGCCGCCATCTCTTTCAACGACCAGCAGGACACTTCCATCCTGCCCCATCACCGCCACCCGTAATAAGTCCGATTCAGGTCGGATTGCCCTCCGGTTTTCGTTGCTGGCGGTTTTGCTGGCTAAATCCTGTGCGAAACCTGGCCTGGAGCGTGTTGGCTCGCAACAAGGCTCGCTTTGCGACTGTTCTGGCATTTGCACAAAACACGCGCTCCTTTCCGCAGACCCCCAGTGAGCACATTCCGGTTTTGCGGAATCATGGAAACATCCTATCCGTACAAAATTAAACAACTTTTATAGATTTTTCCACAATTCCAAGCAGCCCGGAACGAGTATCTGGATACTTACTTGCAAACGCGAGGCTTCCGGCCAACGATTCTTCGCTAAAAACCACCGGTGGGTTACTTTTTACGGGCAGGAAATAAACCAGACACAGCTTCAATGTACTGCAACAAAAGAATATTTCTTAAAACCCGATTCCAACCAGCATAGTGAGAATGAAAACTGGTACGGATCGTGAATAAAGGAAGGTAACAAAATCAAGTTTCAAGTTTTCACCCACAAAACCTTTAGGAGGGTATCATGAAAAAACAAATATTGAAAAGCGCATTGATCGCGGTGGCAGGAATTGGATTGTTGGCTGGGAGTGCTTTGGCGCTGCCGGGTACTAATCTTCAAACACAATTTGATCTTTTCACAGAAGTTACAGCTAGCAATCCGACTGGCAATAGCAACGTTAGCGCTGCTAATGACTATGAAGCATTTGACAGCACTTGGTCAATAACAGGATCTAGCCTAAGTGCAACAATATTAGTTTTTGAAATAGCAGGTAATTACAACATAAATGCCTTTGGAATTTATGATTCCACAAATATAAATAATTTTGTTGAAATATTCAAAGGGACTGATAGTCCAGGTAAAAAAGGGGTAGTTTCATTCTCGGCGACAGGAGAAGTTGAAAAAAATCTAACAGGTACTGGTGTAATTTTTGCTGGGAACTCATTTGGTTATTATTTAACGGATGGAACAAACACTTTTTACAGTAATACCGCGTTTAACGACGACCAATTTGACCACATGATGGCTTATAAAGGAAACAACAAAGACAAAATCAAATTGCCCAATTCACTAGCTGGGATATGGACTGACAATGAATATCTTTTAGCATGGGAAGATCTCCCAGGAGGGGGCGATGCAGATTATGATGACTTTGGCGTCATGGTAGAATCTGTGCAACCTGTTCCTGAACCAGCCAGCATGTTACTGTTCGGAACCGGCATCATTGGTTTGGCAGGAATTGCTCGTCGGAGAAAATCCAATTAAGCCTGGTAGGGTGGGCATGCCCTTTATGCCCACCTTTATGCACCACGCACCAATGCCCGACAACTTCTGTTGCCGGGCTTTTCTTCTGCCTTTTATCCTGCCCAAAGAAAGGGGGTCAGGTCTTGCAATCAAGCACAAAGCCAGCCAAGGGTGGGCAGGCTTTTTATGCCCACCATTATTCACCCGCGCACCAAAGCCCGACAACATCCGTTGCCGGGCTTTTCTTTTGCCTTTAACCCTGTGCTAACCCCTTCGCCACATTCCAAAACGCCGGGTACTGAATACATGCATCCATTCCAACGGTGGGCAAAACTGCCTGCCCACCCTGCGGCTCCACGGGGGTTCCGTTGGTCGGGACGAACCATGGGTGACCATGCCCTTTATGCCCACCATTAATTGCCACGCACTAAAGCCCGACAACATCCGTTGCCGGGCATTTCTTTTGCCTTTTGCCCGACCAAACCCCTCGCCACATGCATCGGTTAAAACGGTGGGCACAACTGCCTACCCACCCTTGTACGGGGTGCCCGTTGATCGAACCCGCCATGGGTGACCATGTCCTTTACGGCCCACCGTCACCCATGTTCAAATTGACATCCCCCCCTGGCAACCCACCGCCCCAATCCTCGGGGTACACACCCAACTTGACATAACGGTGAAAGGTCGAATGTGGCCAATCAGCGACCCTGGGCACCAATCCGTGCTTGACCGGATTGAAATGGGTGTAATCCATGTAAACCTGATACTCTTCGTCACTTCGAATCTGATGCTCCCAGAACCGCCGCTGCCAGATCGTCGTTTCCCTATGCTTACGTTTCGAATCACTCATCCAATGTTCAAGATGACAAGAAGCCTTGGCCCGTCTGGAAAAACCGGATTTAATCAGGCTCCACCGCATTGAGAAGTCCGAATCACCCGCAGGCAAGGTCCAGATGCAGTGCATATGCTCCGGCAGCAGCACCCAGGCATTCACGATAAAGGGGTGCCGTTGTCGCACCGCCTGCACCACTTCCCGCAGGATTTGCCGGTTTTCGGGTTGAGCGAACAAAAGCCGGCGGCGAAAGGTGACCACGGTAAAGAAAAAAGTGCCTCCAGGTTCCCTAGTGCGGCGGTAATTGGCCATATCGGTCCAATGTTGCGTGTTTTAATGTTGCCGGTGGGGCAACAGCTTGCCATTAGGGCAAAAAAAAAGGAAACGGTTTACATCTGCCTCGGGAAATTCCTCGGCAATGCAGGCATCGATGCTTTTTGCCAGCCCCCCTGTTCCCCGAACAATGCAAGGCAAAAACCAAGCTCAAAAAAGCACTCTACCCATCACTCCCATTACATACTGGCATAGTTTGCCATGGATGCTATAGTATCTTCAACTACTAACCCTATGGAGGCGTTGCCATGGCTACCCTGAACATTTCCATGCCCGATGAACTCAGGGCCTTTATCGAAGCCCGGGTCAATATGGGGGAATATCAAAGCGCCAGCGACTATTTGCGCGATCTTATCCGGCACGACCGCGAAGCAACGGAACAGCTCTTGATGGCTGGAATTGAAAGCGGTCCATCCGCACCACTTGACATGCAGCACCTCAAACAAAAAGCGGTGACCTTGCTCAACGAAAAGCCAGATCGATAATGTCGAAAATATTGATAACGCCAGCGGCGGAAGAAGATTTGATAAACCTTTGGGTCTACATCGCCCATGACAATTCCACCGCAGCCGACCGGGTCTACCAGGCAGCTCAAATGACGTTCGAAACCCTGGCCGCCATGCCGACAATCGGCACCCTGTACCACCCTAAACGGACCCAACTGGCCGGCATACGATTTTTTCCGATCAAGCAGTTTCGAAACTACGTGGTCTATTATCGAACGACCGGGCAAGGGATCGAAATTATCCGTGTCTTACACGCGCACATGGACAAACGTCGCCGATTGGAACCCGAAGAATAATCCACTCGCCCCTCACACCCTATCTTGCGGAGCCAGGAAGAAAGCACTCCACCGGGGCCATCACGGCTCCACCCCCTGCTCCGGAAAGATAAATTCCTCCTTGCCCCGCTTGCGCCGTATCCAGTTCAATCCCCGCTGCACCTGGGCAATCTGCGAAAGTCGGTTGAGCAGATGGCGTTTGCCGGGGAAATCCATCAAACAGAGTCCGATGATTATGGTCAGCAATCCCTGACCCGGCAACAACAGCATGGCCACGCCGGCGAGCACCAGCGCCAGCCCAAACCCGTTGCGCAGCACCAGGATGCAGAGCGCCAGCAACGGATGCCGCCGATGCCGATCCTCGACCTGATGCCAGTGGACTAAAAAATAATCCATTTCCATCCGGCCGATCAGCCAGGGAACCGCGATCAGGCTGCCGACAAAGGTGACCGCGGAAAGCAGGCCCAGTAATTGAAAAATCGCCATGATGCTCACATCCCCTTTGACGGATCAAGAATAATCTCAGCCAGCCCACGTTTGGGCACATGATGCACGCCCTCGACATCATGCCAATAGCGGATATCGCCGTCGGCACCCAACGGCTCCAGCACCACGGTCTCGACCGGGTACCCAAGAGCTACCACCAGCAATACTTGATAACGCTCGTCCAACTGCAGCAGCCGGTGGACCTTCGCCGGGGCAAAGGCGCCAATCCGGCAGCCGAACACGCCCTGCTCGGCCGCGCCCAGCAGCAAGTTCTGGGTGGCAATACCGAGATCGCAATGCGCCTCGTTTTCCGTCCCCTTGAGCAGTTGCCTGTCCAGCAGACAAACCACATACGCGGCCGGACGCTCTCCGGCAGCCGGCCCCGGCCAGTCGGGTAGATATCCAGCCCAGCCAAGCAGGGGGAAAAGCGCCTGCCGCACTACCCCATCGGTGAGCACCATATATTTGAGGACCTGACCGTTGCGGGCCGAACCGCCGAGCCGGGCAAGATCGACCAGATCCCGCACCAGCGCGGGCTCAAGGGTTCGATCTTCCTGAAACCGCCGCACCGTCCGGGTCCTGCGCACCAAATCCGCTATCATGTTCGTTGCTCTCCTTGCCGAGGCCCGCCCAACCGGCAGCCGGCTACAGTATTTCCAACCCGTTACCGCCTGAAGCGGCCTGGTCGCGACGACCGGGTAACGTGCTAAACAATCCGAGTCGTTGCAATTTTCCTGTTCAATCCGAAACCGACGTGCTACACATAGCAGTACCGGCAAAAAAAACAAACCCCTTTCCCTGGCCCTTGATGCTCGACGCGATCAGCTCCATACGACTCCTCGATATCATCGATATCCTACTTGTTTCGTTTATCATCTACCGGATCATCCTGCTCATTCGCGGGACGCGGGCCGTGCAGATGCTGTCGGGAATCGCGGTCATTATTATCATCTATTTTCTTTCGGGCAAGTTCGAACTGCAAACCCTGCACTGGCTGTTCAAGACCTTCCTCAGCTCCATCCTGCTGGTGATCGTCATTCTCTTCCAGGCCGACATCCGCCGCGCCCTCACCCAGATGGGCAAGACCCCGTTCCCCAAGGCCGAGGCAGTGGCCGAACACGACCTGGAGGAAATTGTCCGCGCCGCCGTCTATATGGCCAAGCGCCGGATCGGTGCCCTGATTGTGATCGAGCAGGGCACCGGACTGCGTGACTATGTTGGCACCGGCCACCGGTTGGACGCCCAACTGCGCTACGAACTGCTGGTGGCTATTTTTCTGCCCGCCTCGCCCATGCACGACGGCGGGGTCATCATCCATAAAGGGCGAATCCATTCCTCCGGCTGCCTGTTGCCGCTCTCCCAGAGCATGCGCATCGACAAACGCTATGGCACCCGCCACCGGGCAGCCCTCGGGCTTTCCGAGGAAACCGACGCGGTGACCATCGTGATCTCGGAGGAAACCCAAGAAATTTCCCTGGTGCAGCACGGCAAGATCACCACTTTTCACGACGAAAAAACCCTGTACGGAACCTTGAGCACCCTGATGGCTCCGAAAAAGAAGACCGGAGCCCGCTGGAAAACCTGGGTGAACAGACTGCGAAGCCATGAAAAGAAAGCCTGACTTAACCCTCGTCTCCAAACACTGGGTCCTTAAATTGCTCTCGCTGGTTATCGGCGCCTGCCTCTGGTATTTCGTGGTCGGTCAGGACCAGATGGACCTGACCGTCACCATACCCCTCGAATTACGCAACCTGCCGTCCAATCTGGTGATCGCCAACCAGTACAAAAAAGACATCGAAGTGGGGATTCGCGGCCCCCGACGGCTTATCCAGGAGATGCGTCAGCAAAATATCTCCCGGCCGGTGGATTTAAGCAAGGCCGAGCCCGGCGCCTTGGTGATCAAAAACGACGGCGAATCCATCCCTTTCCCCCAGGGGATCACGGTGCAGCGGTTGCAGCCTGCCAATATCACCCTGCTGGTGGATAACCTGGCGAACAAGGACTTCGCCATTGTCCCGGTGACCAAGGGCAAACCCGCCGCCGGTTTTACGGTGGAGAGCTTGGCTATTAGCCCGCCGCGCATCACCATTACCGGCCCGCAGACCGTGCTGGATCAGGAAACCGCACTCAAAACCGCCATCATCAACCTGGATGAGATGGACAGCTCCGGCACCATCCAGGTCCACCTCAACCTCAGCGACCCCCTGCTCAAGCTGCTCGGCGAAACCGTGGTTGAGGCCAAGATCACCCTCAAGGAAACCATGCTCAAGAAAACGGTGCGAGCCATCCCGATCAACATCCGCAACAGCGGGCAATCGCACAAAATCGTGCCCGCAGTGGTGGCGGTGGAGGCCGAGATTCCGGAACAGATCATTCAGATGACCCCGGAACTAGCCATGCTGTTCCGGGCCGTGGTCAATGTGACCAATGATGCCGACACCGGCGAACTCCCGGTCCAGGTCAACGGCGTCAATCTGCCGGGCCACGCCCCCATCGTTATTTTCAATGTAACTCCGGACAAGGTCCGCCTGGTCCGGTAACAGCGCGGCGCATCTGATCGGCGCTGCGCCCCGATAAACACGCAACTTTTTCAACCACCGTAGGAACGACCCATGAAAAAACTTTTTGGAACCGACGGCATCCGCGGGGTAGCCAACATCTACCCCATGACCTCGGAAATCGCCATGCAGATCGGCCGAGCCATCGCCTTTATCGTCAAGAACCAGGTCAAGGGCAACACCATCGTCATTGGCAAGGACACCCGCCTTTCCGGCTACATGATCGAGAACGCCCTGGCCGCGGGCATCTGCTCCATGGGGGTCAATGTCCAACTGGTCGGTCCCCTGCCGACGCCCGGCATCGCCTTTATCACCACCTCGATGCGGGCCGACGCCGGCGTGGTGATCTCCGCCTCGCACAACCCCTTCCAGGACAACGGCATCAAAATCTTCTCCGCCGATGGCTACAAGCTCCCCGACGCCATGGAGGCCGACATCGAGGATCTGATCTTTTCGCAGAAGATGGCCGCCCTGCGGCCGGTGGCGGACGAGGTCGGCCGGGCTACCAGGATCGAGGATGCCAGCGGCCGCTACATCGTGGCCCTGAAGAACACCTTTCCCAAGGATTACGTACTCGACGATTTCCATATCGTGCTCGACTGCGCCCACGGCGCCACCTACCGGGTGGCCCCCCATGTGTTCACCGAACTGGGGGCCAGGGTGACCACCATCTGCGCCGAGCCCAACGGCAAGAACATCAACCACGAATGCGGGGCCCTGCACCCGGAGGTGATGGCCGCCAAGGTCAAGCAGCTGGGCGCGGATATCGGGCTGGCCCTGGACGGCGACGGCGACCGGTTGATCGTCTGCGACGAACACGGCGCCATTGTCGATGGTGACCACATCATGGCCATCTGCGCCAGCGACCTGATGCACCGGCGCAAACTCAAGAAAAAAACCCTGGTGGCCACGGTGATGAGCAACATGGGGCTGGAGCAGGCCATGCACGCCATGGGCGGCCAGATGATCCGCACCCAGGTGGGCGACCGGTATGTGGTCGAGACCATGCGGGCCAAGGGCTACAACTTCGGCGGCGAGCAATCGGGGCATCTGGTGTTCCTCGACCACAACACCACCGGCGACGGCACCTTGGCCGGGCTGCAGCTGCTGGCTATCATGATCAAGAAAAACAAGCCGTTATCCGAGCTGGCCACCATCATGTCGACCTATCCCCAGGTGCTGGAAAACGTGCGCATGGCTACGAAAATTGCACCGGAGCATATTCCCGGCTTCCCCGAAGCCCTGGCCAGCGCCGAGCAAAAGCTGGGCAACCGGGGTCGGATCCTGGTGCGGGCGTCGGGCACTGAACCGGTGATCCGGGTGATGACCGAGGGCGAGGACGAGCAGGAGATCGCCGCCATGGCCCATGAACTCTGCGACGTCATCCGCAAGGCCGACCGGGGCTGAAAGCCGGCAAACCCCCTGTAACAACAAAGGGCCGCCCTCCGAAGAGAGCGGCCCTTTGTTGTTGGCAAACATGTACCGGCGAACCGGCGCCATCCTTATTTTTGGGCCAGCGCCTGCGCCATGGCCTTTTTAAAACCATCGACCGAACGGGCAATCACCGACTCATCGACGCAGAATGCCAGACGAATGTAGCCCGGCATGCCGAATCCGCGACCGGGAACCGCCAGGATTTTCTGCTCCTGCAGCAGGCGGCAGAATTCGACATCGTCGATCGGCACCTGGGGGAACAGGTAAAAGGCTCCCTTGGGCCGAACATAGTTAATGCCGGCCTCATCCAGCACCTTGCAGAACACTTCGAGCCGCCGCGCGTAGATGGTGTTGTCCGCCGAGACATCCTGCAACTGCACCACCGCCCGCTGCATCAGAGCCGGGGCATTGACGAACCCGAGGATACGGTTGGCCAGCGTCATGGCGCCCAGCACCGACTCTTTACCCTGCATTGCCGGATGGACGGCGAGATAGCCGATCCGCTCGCCCGGCAACGACAATTCCTTGGAATAGGACGAGGCCAGGATGGCGTTGGTGGTGGCGGTCATCAGCGGCGGTACTTCGTGGTTATCGAAGACGATGTTGCGGTAGGGCTCGTCACTCACCAGATAGATGGTAGTGCCAAACCGCGCACCCGCCTGATCGAGCAACTTTCCTAGCTGCTGCAGGGAGGCCGCCGAATAGATCTGGCCGGTGGGATTGTTTGGGCTGTTGATCAGCACCACCTTGGTCTTGGGCGTGAGCGCCGCCTCAATCGCCGCCAGATCGAGATTGAAATCCTTGTCCGTGGGCACCACCGTGGCCACACCGCCATGGTTGTCGATATAGAAATGATATTCGACGAAAAAAGGAGCGAGGATGACCACTTCGTCGCCGGGATCAAGCAAGGCCTTGAAGATGACATTCAATCCACCGGCGGCGCCGCAGGTCATGAGGATGTCGCCCTGCTGGAGCTCGACCTGCTGCTCACGGCCGAGCCGCTTGGCCAGGGCCTCGCGGACAAACGGATAACCGGCGTTGGGCATGTAGCCATGGGTTCCGGGCTGCTCGTTATTGGCCAGCTCGCGGAGCACGCTGTAAAACTTGGCCGGCGGCGGCACATCGGGGTTGCCGATACTGAAATCAAAGACTTTGTCCGCCCCGAACTCGGCCTTCATCTTGGCCCCTTCCTCGAACATTTTTCGAATCCAGGAGGACTTCTCGGCAAACATTTGCATTTTCTTGGCCACACCGCTCATTGCGCACCCCTCTCATTTTTTAAATTTTAAACTGTAGGCTTAAGGCCACTCACTTACCCGAAAATTTCTTGTCGAAGTAGCCGTAGGCCACGTTGATCTCCTTCATTTTTTCCTCGGCGATATTTTTGAATTCCTCACCCAGGTGCCCGACCTTGTCCGGATGGTACTGCATGGACAGCTTACGGTAGGCCTTCTTGATTTCGACAAAATCAGCCCCAGGCTCCAGGCCGAGCACCGCGTAGTACTGCTCCTCCTGCTGGGCGGAAGAGGTGGCTTCCTGCCGCTGCCGGTACATATACTTGGCCTCGATGGTGCGCTGATCGTAGACCGTGATCTGCAGTACCAGGGCGATGTCGCGGGCCAACCGCAGTTCGTTTTCCGGCGGTGGCTGCTTGGTGTAGATGATCTGATAGATCAGCTCCAGCAAAATCAGGCGCGGCTCATAGGCAAAGCTGGTACGGAATTCGTCGAGCAGCTGCTGCAGGTCGACCTCCGCAACGCGGGCATCTTTCACCAGCTGCTTGACCCAATACATCTGATCTTGATTGTAACGCAGATGATACTGGAAGAAATTAAGAATGGCGGCCAGTTCCGCCCGGGTAAAATGGCCGTCGGCCTGGGCGATCTTCACCAGGATGTTGACCAGCAAAAAGACAAAGCGGTTATGGCTCTCGCTCTGCGAGGCCTCATAGGTGGAAACCCGGCGCTTGACATAGTAGCTGAAAGCCCAGAAGGCCCCGACCAGTACCAGCACGCCGGCCAGACCGGAATAAAAAAAGAAGCCGAGGAGATTAAGCAGGGCCGGGGCGCCGCCGGTGACCAGCGCCAGCACGACGAGCAGCAGCAGACATCCGCCGCAGCCCGGTTGATTATGTTGTCTATATTCCATGAAGTATTATGAGGATAGGGTGGGACTGCCGAGGGGTCCTTTGCCGTATTGGGTGGTCAAGGACAGATTCATTCCCTCTGCCGGTCAAAGAGGGCATCGACAAATTCACGGGCATCGAAATCGCGAAGGTCGTCGATCTGTTCGCCGATACCGATGAAACGGACCGGAATCTTGATCTCCCGGCAGACATTGGCAACAATGCCGCCCTTGGCCGTGCCGTCGAGCTTGGTCAGAGTGAGGCCGGTGACGCCGACAGCCTCGTGGAACAGCTTGGCCTGGGAAACACCGTTCTGGCCGGTATTGGCATCGAGCACCAGCATGACCTCATGCGGGGCTCCGGCCATCTTCTTACCGATGACCCGCTTGATTTTTTTTAATTCTTCCATCAGGTTGACACTAGTATGAAGGCGGCCGGCGGTGTCGATGATGATCACGTCATGGCTGTGGGCAACCCCGTACTCGAGGCCGTCGAAGACCACGGAAGAGGGGTCGGCCCCGGGATGCTGGGCAATGACTTCGACCCCGACCCGCTCGCCCCAGATCTTGAGCTGGTTGATGGCGGCAGCACGGAAGGTATCGCCGGCCACCAGCAGCACCGATTGGCCGGCGCGCTTGAACTTGGCGGCGATCTTGCCGATGGAGGTGGTTTTACCGACGCCGTTGACCCCGACCACCATGATCACAAAGGGACCTTCGGCCGGCATCACCAACTCGGCGGGCTGATCCGTGGCCTCGATATAGGCCAGAATCTGGTCGCGGAGCACGGTTTTCAGGGCCTGGGGATCGCTCAGCTGGTCGCGCTTGACCTTTTTACGGGCCTCGTCGAGCAGGGCCAAAGTGGTCCCTACCCCAAGGTCGGCGGTGATCAGAATTTCCTCCAACTGCTCAAACAAATCCTGATCGATTTCCTTTTTGCCGAGGAAAAGACGGTCCAACTTGTAGACCAAACTCTCCTTGGTCTTACCCAGTCGCTCCTGCAGCCGTTGGAACAGGGATTGAGCCGCCGGCTGTTTCTGGGCTGACGATGGAGCCGATGCGGGCGCCTCGACATCGGCGGCCTCAGGGGCGGCGTCCTCTGCCGGGAGTCGATCTGCTTCGGTTGGCGCTGCCGGCTCCTGATCAGGGGAAAAATCCGCTGCGTCCTCCTCCGGTTCGACCAGCACCGTAATCTCCGGCGCCTCCGGGATTGGCAATTCCGGAGCAACGGCAAGGTCGGCGGCAACGTCGATGCCTTCGACCGGTTCAACCGCCCCGGCTTCGGCAACAGGCGTCGGTGCCGCTTCAACCACTTCCGCCGCAGCGATTTCGATCTGATACTGAGCAGATGGCGCTGCCGCCGACTCGGAAGGCACCTCGACCGAAACAGAAAGAGACGGGGCAGCGACCTCCGTCGCCGCAACGTCGCTCAGTGCCGGTTCAGCCGCAACCGGCTCTTCGGTCTTTGCACCGAATTTCTTTTTAAACCAACCAAGCATCAGGTATTTGCCCCGGATTTCTCAATGGCGATGGCCAACACTTCGCGGATGGTGTGGGGATAGTGGAAGATCACGCCCTTGCGGACATCTTCTGGGATCTCCAAAACATCTTTTTCGTTGAGCACCGGCAGGATCAGTTCTTTGATCCCGGCACGAAGCGCCGCCAGAACCTTTTCGCCAATCCCGCCCACCGGCAGCACATCGCCGCGCAGCGTGATCTCGCCGGTCATGGCCACATCCTGACGAACCGGACACCCGAGGATCACCGAAACCAGCGACGAAACCATGGCCACCCCGGCTGAAGGCCCGTCTTTGGGAATCGCCCCCTCGGGCACATGCACATGCAGGTCGATGCCCGCAAAAATGTCCTCGTCGATGCCCAGATCCTTGGCGTGGGATTTGATATAGGTCAGGGCGGCTGTAGCCGATTCTTTCATGACCTCGCCGAGCTTGCCGGTCAGGGTTAATCCGCCCCTGCCCTTCATGCTCGAGGTCTCGATAAAGAGAATCTGGCCGCCCACCGGCGTCCAGGCCAGGCCGGTTGCCAATCCCGGCCCCCAGCTGCGTGCCTTCATCTCCGGGAAAAAGCGCTGCGGCCCAAGGAAATCGTAGAGCTTTTCCGGAGTCACCACCGTCTTCTCGGTCCGCCCACGGGCGATGGCGGCGGCGGTGCCCCGGCAGAGGGCGGCGATTTCGCGTTCCAGATTGCGCACCCCGGCTTCCCGGGTGTAAGAGGCGATCAGCGCCTCGATGGTGGCCTCCGGAATCTCCAAATCGTCGGGGCGCAGGGCATGGGCCTCCAACTGCTTGGACAACAGATGCCGGGTGGCAATGGCCACCTTTTCCTTCTGGGTGTAGCCGGAAAGCTCGACCACCTCCATGCGGTCACGAAGCGGCCCGGGGATAGTGTCCAGAACGTTGGCGGTGGCGATGAACATCACCTTGGACAGATCGAATTCGATGTCCAGATAATGATCGGTGAAGGTCGAATTCTGCTCGGGATCGAGCACTTCGAGCAGCGCCGAGGAGGGATCGCCGCGAAAATCGTTGCCCAGCTTGTCGACCTCGTCGAGCAGAAACACCGGGTTGTTGGACCCGGCCCGTTTGAGGCTTTCGATGATTCGTCCAGGCAGAGCGCCCACGTAGGTGCGCCGATGCCCGCGGATTTCGGCCTCGTCACGGACCCCGCCAAGCGCGATGCGCACGAATTTACGATTCATGGTCCGGGCGATGGACTGGCCAAGCGAGGTCTTGCCAACCCCTGGAGGGCCGACAAAGCAGAGGATCGGGCCATGGATGTCTTCTTTGAGCTTGCGTACCGCCAAAAACTCGAGAATCCGCTTTTTGATCTTTTTCAGGCCATAATGATCCTGATCAAGATCCGTTTCCGCTTGATTAAGATCCAGGGCATCCTTGGTGGAATCCATCCAGGGCAGGTCGAGAATCCAGTCGATATAATTGCGCGACATCGAATACTCGGGCGAAGAGGGCGGAATCCGCTCCAGCCGGACCATCTCTTTATCGACCACAGCCCTGGCCTGCTCACTGAGCGCCTTTTCGGCCACCTTGGCCTTGAGTTCCCTGACCTCGACCTTGTCGTCGTCCCCTTCCCCCAGTTCTTTGCGAATGGCCTGCAGCTGCTGGCGGAGGAAGAATTCGCGCTGGCGCTCGTCCATATCCTTTTTCATGGAGGCCTGGAGTTGATTGCTCATCTCCACGGTCTCCAGGCGGGCGGCGAGCTCCTTGGCCACATGGTGCAAGAGATCGTGCAGCGAGATGATTTCGAGGACCTCCTGCTCTTTTTCGATCTTAAGGTTCAGCTGGGAGCTGACCAGGTAGGCCACATAAAACGGATTGGTCAGACTGTTGACCGTGGCCACCAGTTCCTGGGGCAGTTCGGTGGCAACGACCAATTTCTGGAATTGGGCTTTGACGTTAAAAAGCAGGGCTTCGATCTTCTTGTCCTCGACGATTTCCATCGGGACCTCGACCGCCCTGGCCTTCATGTAGGGTTCGGAATCGACAAACTCGGTGAGGGCGATCTTCTTGGTGCCGCTCACCAACACCTGATAAAACCCCTCGGGCGCCTTGTTGAGCTTGTGCAGATAGCCAACCACTCCGATCTTGTAGAGATCTTCCGGCCCGAGCAGATCATCATCCTTGACCTGCTCCCGACGGCTTGGCACCAGACCGATGAGACGATCGCCCAGGAGGACGTCGTCAATCAGTTGTTTGGAGGCATCGCTGGAAACCTGGAGGGGAAACCCCATGCCCGGATAGAAAACGAACCCGTGCAACGGCAGGATAGGAAGAATTTCGGGAATTTCCAGTTGGGAAGGATCCGCTGTTTTCTGTGGTGCTTGCTGTTCATTTTCCATGAATTATGCTCCAGGGGTTATCCTGATCGTCACTCTGCTTTTTTTGATCCGTTTAGGGAGGGTTACCTGCAATATGCCGTTGACATAGGTTGAATCAACGCGCTCTACATCCACGGAGGATGGCAGGAACACGGTTCGCTGGAAACCGCCAAGTTCAATTTCGAGCTGATGAATGCAAGCGATGGACTGGTGCGCCGGTAACTGGCGGAAACCGCTGATCTGCAGCTGCTGATCAGCAACGGTTACTCGAAGTGATTCACTCGCCACCCCGGCCAAATCGGCATAGACATAGATGTTGTTTTCGGCCTCATAAATATCCACCGCCGGCTGCCAGCCTTCGGACTCCATCGGCATCATCTTTCGCAGGGACATGCTGCGCAGGATGCGCCCGGTATGCTGCTGCATCTGCTCCAGCTCCTCCAACAATTTCTTACTGATCGAGTCCATCGATTCCTCCCAAACGCATGCTTCTTGCCGCAAAGCAGCGCGTTAATATGGCACAGGTTGCCTTGTCGGTCGAGGGCGGGGACTACCGGCGGGAGCCCCCATGGTGTTGCCCGGACGTATTCCTGTATTTAGTATCCTGAAGACTCGGGTTGCACAAGCCATCAGGTTGAGCCCCTGCAGCGGTATCGCCCCGGACGGCAGGGATTTTCCTGACAGGAACCGGCCGCAAAACCCATCAACCGTGCCCGCTGGCCGGTGCTCAGGCCCAACGATGCGATACAAGTAACCACTATAACTATTCTGACAATTATAAATCAACAAAAACACAGAGCAAAAGGCAGGCATCTCTGCCAGATTCTGGAATTGTTTTTTTCATTGCTTTTCAAAAGGCAGGCATTAATGTATAAGCCCGAATTGTTATGAACTCGCCAGCGCCGGCATCCTGAATTTTCCTGTTCCGGGATGTTGCTTTTGAGAGCATGTTTTCCGGTCGTCACCCTCATGGCATCAGCGCCGGCAATCCGGTTGCTCGAAAGCCCGGCTGGCGACTTTTTCACGGCTTCAATTCTTTTTTAAACTCTTTTTCAATCACTTATCTCTAATCGGAGGCTTATATGAGTAGTTCTTGTGGAGGATCCTGCGGGTCCGACCAGCCTAGCAGTAGCTGCGGATCAGGCGATTCACGTTCAGGCGACGCCCGCCTGGCCCAGCAGGATATCGCCATCACAAAATCCCTGGGTAAAATTAAAAACAAAATCCTGGTCATGAGCGGCAAGGGCGGCGTCGGCAAGTCGACCGTCGCTGTCAATCTGGCCCTGTGCCTGGCTAAAAAAGGCCACAAGGTTGGCCTGATGGACGTCGATCTTCACGGCCCCGACGTTGTCCGGATGCTCAACCTTACCGGCTCCCTCGAGGCTCCGGCCAACCCGAACGATCTGATTCCGCCGCTCACCTTCAACGACAATCTCAAGGTTGTTTCCCTTGAATATATGATGAAAAATCGTGACGATGCCATCATCTGGCGCGGACCGCTTAAAATCCAGGCCATTCGTCAGTTCATTTCCGACATGGACTGGGGAACGCTCGATTACCTGATTGTCGATGCCCCTCCCGGCACCGGCGACGAACCGCTTTCTGTTGCCCAGACCATCCCCGGAGTGCATGCGGTGGTGGTCACCACCCCGCAGGCCGTGGCTCTGGCCGATGTCCGCAAGTCCATCAATTTCTGCAAGACCGTGGAAATGCCGATCGTCGGCCTGGTGGAGAACATGTCCGGTTTTGTCTGCCCGCACTGCGAGCAGACAGTGGACATCTTCAGCAGCGGTGGTGGCGAACAGACCGCCCGAGATTTCGACCTGCCGTTCCTCGGCCGGGTTCCCATGGACCCACGCGTGGTGATCGCCGGCGACAGCGGTATCCCGTACCTGTCCTCCGATGAAACGACGCCGGCCACCAAGGCCTTTGACGCCGTGGTAACCGCGGTTGAGCAGCGCCTGCCTCCCGGCCCGGTGACGGTCAACCCGTTTGCCAATGTCGGCTGCGCCTGCAGCCCCAGCGGTTGTCTTTCCGCTTCTAAATAACGTTCCTCTTCAATTATCCCGCAGTCGGCCGCTCTGGCTGGCTGCGGGAAACAGCCTCAGGAATCAGGTCTATGCTTGTCAAACAACTCACGGTCGGCATGATGGGCGTCTGCTGTTATATCGTCTCCTGCGAGAAAACCAAAAAAGCCGCCATCATCGACCCCGGCGGCGACGAGGACCGGATCCTCGACTACTGCACCACCAACGGGCTGCAGGTAGCGTATATCATCAATACCCACGGGCACCCGGACCATGTCTGCGGCAACGGCCGCATCCAGGAAGCGACCGGAGCGCAGATCGTTATGCATAGCGCCGATGCCGCTTACTTCGACGACCCGCGTATTAAGGATTACTTTTCCTCGCTGGGCATGGACGAGTCCCCGCCGATTGGCCTGATCGTTGAGGATGGCGATGTCATCGCGGTCGGCGAAGAACAGCTGCAGGTCATCCATACCCCGGGCCACACCCCAGGCGGTATCTGCCTGTACAATCACCCCCATTGCTTCACCGGCGACACCCTCTTTGTCGGTGCGGTCGGCCGAACCGATTTTCCCGGGGGATCCATGGAACAGATGTCCACGGCTATCCGTACCCGACTCCTGACCCTGCCTTCGGACACTTTAGTCTGGCCGGGACACGGCTACGGTGGGCTACAGTCCACCATCGGCCGCGAAGCCAAAACCAACCCCTATTTCTAATCCTCGCCCCAAGTATCATTTTGGACAATTGCGACCACCTCACCCACCGGTCCGCCCATGCGTGAAATCATCCTCGGCACCGCTGGTCATGTCGACCACGGCAAGACCAGCCTGATCCGCGCGCTTACCGGGATCGAGACCGATCGCCTCAAGGAAGAGAAGGCGCGCGGCATCACCATCGAGCTGGGTTTTGCCTATCTCGACCTGCCCTGCGGCCATCGTCTGGGGATCGTCGACGTGCCCGGCCACGAGAAGTTTATCCGCAACATGGTGGCCGGCACCGCCGGTATGGACCTGGTCGCCTTTGTGATCGCCGCCGACGAGGGCATCATGCCCCAGACCGTGGAGCATTTCGAGATCTGTCAGCTGCTCGGAGTCCGCGACGGACTCGTCATTCTCACCAAAAAGGACATGGTCGAACCGGATTGGCTGGACATGGTCACCGAGGAGGTTCGCGATTTCTTCAAGTCCAGTTTTCTGGAAAACGCGCCGATCGTACCAGTGGATTCACTCAGCGGCGAGGGGATTGGCGAGATTGTCAAGCTGCTCGACGCCAAGGTGGCGGCCAGTAATTTTCATGAGGAATACGGCCCGTTTAGATTGGCGGTGGACCGGGTCTTTTCAATGAAGGGTTTCGGCACGGTGATCACCGGCACTTCGCTTTCCGGCCGAGTCGAAACCGGGGCGGAACTGATGTTTTATCCCGGCGGCCTGAACGCCAAAATCCGCGGCATCCAGGTGCATGGACGCGATGTCGATATGGTCGAAGCCGGCCACCGCACCGCAATCAATCTCCAGGGCATCGAGAAGGAACAGATCAACCGTGGCGACGTGGCGGCCACTCCGGGCAGCCTGGTCGCCTCCACCCTGCTCGATGCCGATTGCCAATACCTGCCCTCGGCCCGCAAAGACCTGAAAAACCGCACCCAGGTCCGAGTCCACCTCGGCACCCGGGAAATCGTTGGGCGAATCTTACTGCTGGAGTCGGAAACCCTGAAACCCGGCGAGACCGGCCACATCCAGCTCCTCCTCCAGGACCCGGTGGCAGTCTGGCCCGGAGATCGCTACGTGATCCGCAGCTATTCGCCGATCACCACCATTGGCGGCGGAACCATCCTCAGCATCGCTCCCATGAAACGGAAACGCACCCTGGAACGGGACCGGGAACACAATCGCGCCCATTTTGCCGCCCTAAAGACCGCCGACAATGAACAAAAACTGCTGCTGCTGATTGCCGAATGCGGTCGTCAGGGGATCACCACCGACCAGTTGGCCGCCCGCACCGGGACGTTCAGCAAAAAACTCAAAAAAATGCTGCAGCACCCTATCTCAACCGGGGCGCTGCAGGTGGTCGATTCGGAGAGCCAACGGCTGCTCGCCGCCTCGGTGGCCGAGACCGTCAACCAGCAGATTCTTGATCTGATGGCGGCCTTCCACCGGAAAAATCCGCTCAAGGCCGGACTGGCCAAGGAAGAACTTCGCTCCCAACTGCGGCCGGCGGTGGACCAACGTATCCTCCACGCCCTGCTGGGCAGCCTGGTGAGAAAAGGACTGATCGAACAGAGCGGCGCCGAGGTCAAGCTCACCGGCTACACTGTCACTCTGGAGATCAACGAACAGGAAATGGAGGAAAAAATCGGCAACCTCTACCGCGAAGCCGGGCTCGTTCCACCCAATCTCAAAGAAGTGCTGGCCGAGTTCACCGAATTCCCCGAACGACAGATCCGGCAGGTGATCGATCTGCTGCTGGCCAAGGGCGCCTTGATCAAGATTAACGAAAGCCTCTGCTTCCATGCCCCGGCCATCGCCAAGCTGCAGGAAGACGTGGTTGCGTTCATCCGCAGGGAAGGCGAAATCGATGCCCAACGATTCAAGGACCTTACCGGCCTGACCCGGAAATTTTCCATTCCCCTGCTTGAGTATTTCGACAAAATCAAACTCACCATCCGCATCGACGACAAACGTGTCCTGCGCAAAGGTTAAGTTCCAGCCTAGCGCCTGAACCCTCCGTTTTCCAAAAAGAATACCACTTGCGCCAGCACCGACCGATGGTGCATGATCCAAGCATGCCCGTAAGGAAGGACGAGAAAATCCGCCATCCCGGGCAGCTGCGCCCGGGCAACCGAAACCTTGCCGTCGCTGGGGCCCGTGAAAAAGCGGGAGAGTCCGAAGGCAGGACGATTACCGGTGATGATCCCCACCGGACAAGGCAGTGCCTCCAGGCAAAGGGGCTGATCAGGCGGAGCTGTGCCCAGTTGAGCGACCGCCGGACCGAACAGCCAGCGGAACCAGCGATACCGGCCCAGATGGTCAACCACTTCACTGCCCTGATTGGGAGGACTAAGCATCACCACCCGACCTAGATCGGGCAGGGATTTGCTGGAGAGGTAGGAGCGAAGCAGAATGCCGCCCATGGAATGGGTTACGAAGTGGATGGTGTCGATGCCGCTTCGGCGCAGTTCGGCCACCGCCGGCGGGATGGCGTTGCGGGCCAGGACCTCGACCGGGTGACGGCGGGAGGGGTAGCCCACATTGACCACGGGATAACCGTGCCGCTGGAGATACGCGGCCAGCGGATTCATCGAGCGATGGGTGCGGGCCAGGCCATGGAGTAGAATAACCCCGGCCTTTGGGTGCTGCCCATCCACGGTCTCAGGAGTCACCTTGGCCATGTCCAGCTCATTGATTTTACAATAGGTGATCGACGCCAGCACCGCGCGGGAGGCCGTCCCCTTCCCCCACAACTCACCCCCGCACCGTTTCACCCTTAGAAGGTGACCAGACGATCACTTTCTGCAATAAGCCGATACAGGTCATGTTGTTTCGCCCGTTGATGATAACCGACCTCCACCCCGTGGAGGTCAAGTAATTTCCCTCAGGCGAGCAGCACACCCTCCGAGAGGGTAAAGAGTTTTGCCAGATCGGCGATGGGGAAATCCTCCGAGGCCAGCGAGGCGTACCGCACCGACGGACCGTTGAGAAAAACGGTAACCTCATCCATCTCCTCCAACATCAGATTGGCCATCCTGAAACCGTTCCACACGATTTCAGGGTCGCCGCTGCACACCATCAAGGTCACTTGCATACCCGCACCTCCGATGCAACACGACGCCCCAAACCCGAGGTCACCGCTTTTTTGGGTTGTATGATCCTTGCCGGCCCCGGCCGGCGAAGACCGCCACCCTATTTAGCGAAACGCAATCCTGCAATCTTCAACGCTCCGCGATGGTACCCATTGGGGAACAGGGCTTCAAAGGCCTCTAGATCCAGATTACCTTTCTCGCAGGTTTCATAAATATTGGGAATCCGCTGTTCTTGTTGATAGACATCGCGAAGGTAATGGATAATGCGCCAATGGTCATCGGTCAAACGTCCCGCCGGAATCTTCATCTCCATGGCCCGATGCACAGCATAATTTTCATCCCAAGAGTCCGGATCGACCAAAAAACCGCGGACATCCGTAGAATAAACCTTTTCGCTGGACAGAGCCCGCATATCAGCGACACTCTCTTTGAGGTGCGCGCCATAAGGCATATGGTTGATTCGGTAATGCACCCCCGCGATCCGACAAACACCCCTATGATAGCCTGTGGGGAACAACTTCTTCATTTCCTGGGGACTAAGGCCGTTGGCCTTGCAGGTGGCAAAAATCGTCGGACACACTCCGGTTTGCGCATAGGCGTCACGGATGTAACGGATGACATCCCAGTGTTCACCGGAAAGCACTGGGATATCGCACTCCCTGGACACAATTTCGGCAAAATTCTCATCCCAGCAAGCAGGGTCCACCAAACATCCCTGCTCATCCACTTCGTAGGTGACACCCATGTGGGAAAGTTGATTCATTATCGCTCCCATGCGTTTATAGGTCTATGTCGGAAAGCCTTGACTAGTTGTTTGCCCAGACGTGGCATACCCGCCCAATGTACTGCATAATCGAAATATATTACCATCGAACCATCAATATCGCAAGAACCGGCCCGCCCTCCTCAAGGACGGAAATAATGAAGGGTTCCAGAACTCCTGTGAAAGATACACAGCCCAGCGAGATCTAGACTTCGCATAACGCCAGCCCCTTGGCGGCCAGTTGAACGTGTTCCTTTTCCATTTCGGCAATGGCGCTGAAGACCTGCGCCAGAAGTTGCCCCTGGAAACGGTGCGCCAGGTTGCGCGAGAGGTCGTAGGCGGCATATTCGATGGACAGGACCATTTCCAGGGTGGTCCGGCATGGTTTGAGCGGCAGTTCCTCCAGCATCGCCACCAGGACCGCGCTGGAATGGCCGCCCTCGACGATGTCCCCGGCCAAAGTGGCGTAAATCGTTGCAAAGGATGGCGGGTCGGCCTGGCCGGCCGCCCAGAACCGATAGATCATGCGGGCATGCGCCTCTTCGGCATCGGCCAGACTGGCGAGGCTGTTCGCCCAGGCAACCGCGCCGTAGCGCTGACGGAGGGCAAGGTAGAAACGTTCCGCTCCACGTTCCAGGTTCATGGCCTGGAGGAGCACCTCCTGATCCGTTCCTGAAAGGTCGAAGGTTTTAAGGTTTGGTGTTTCAAGCAGGACGTGGCCATCCCAGGCCAGGATGCCGCCGGTCAGATTGAAGACCGTACCCGCCACATAGGGCCGTGATCCGGTGAGCAGCGCGGCGCCGCGCGATCGTTTGCCGGATCGGCAATAAAAAACAATATCCTTGTCCACCGGCAGCTCAAGCATCCGTTCCGGAAGCTCCCCCAGTGGGATGAGCACCGAACCGGGAAGATGGCCCTTGCTGTACTCATCGGGTTGCCGGACATCGACCAGCAGATATTCCTGCTCGTGATGCCGCCCGATGTAATCGCGCAACCGCTCCACGTTGATGTCCTGATATTCCGATACCATCGCCGCTCCCCCAAAATCGGTTTTCCCGTGCCCCTTGCACCTTGGCGCCTTTGTTTTTATATAGGAGACATCTTGCCGATTTTCAAGCGCATCTTACGCCCCTTGCACCATTCTCCGCCCACGGCGCCATCAAGGGGCCGAAGCCAGGCATTCGACAACAATTGAGAACGGTTCGAGAAAAATGCCGAGACCCAGCGCCGGTGGTGGTGGGGAGGAAAGAAGAGAAGGGAAAAATCAAAGGCTGTGCAACCGGCCGCGCCAGGGTGCCCGGCCCTGGGGGTACGAAAATTCGAGATATTCCCGGGTGACCCCGACCCGCAGCCCGCGGCTCAAGTGGAGTTCGCTGCCGGTTCGACCACCACGACCCGCTTCGACCACCGCCATGATCTGCTCGTAACGGGCGGTCTCGCCGATGGTCCAGAGGAGTTGCTCCACCATCCGGCGCTGCAGGGCGGGATGCAGGGGGCGAAACAGCGCGCGCCGGAGGAGGGCAACCACCGGGCTCTCGCTATCCGGCGCGCGGAGTTCGACCGTTTGCTCCCAATGGGCAGCGAGCAGAATCGCCAGCAGATCCTCATCCTCGCGCAGATTGGCCGCGGTCTTGAGCAGGGCTTGGCGAATCCCCGGATCGTACCGGGATTCGAGCAGCGGCAACAGGTCGTGCCGGATACGGTTGCGGACAAAACGAAGATTATCGTTGCTGGAATCCAAACAGAAACCGATGCCCTGATCGGCGAGATAGGCCAACAGGGTGATTTTGCGGACAGCCAGGAGTGGCCGTATCAGGGTTCCCGACCGCAGCGCCATGCCGGACAGCGCCTTGCGGCCACCGCCTCGAAACAAGCGAAGCAGCAGTTCTTCCACCTGATCGTCGGCGGTGTGCGCCACGGCCAGAACGTCGGTGGCGTACTTGCGGCCAAGATCGGCAAAGGCCTGGTAGCGCAACTCCCTGGCGGCATGCTCCAGAGAAAGCTTACGATCCCTTGCCGCTCCGGTGACATCGACCGGGACACGGGCACACTCCAATCCCAATCGATTGGCCGCCTCCCGGACGCAATCCCACTCCGCCGGGGTTTCGTCGGGGCGCAGACCGTGATCGACATAGGCTGCCACCAGGCTTATCGTCAATGGTCCGCGCAGCGCTGCCAGGATGTGGAGCAACGCCATGGAATCGGCCCCACCCGAAACCCCGACCATAATCCTGCACCCTTTGGGCATCAGTTGGTCGGTGCTTAGAGTCTGGCCAATGGTATATTCCAGGGGATGCATGCCGTTTCTTTTCCTTGCCGAATCCTTGGATCAAAGGGTAAAATATTTGGTGCAGACCAAAAACAATGGACAAGGGCCGTATCGGTTCTAGTCAAAGAGGGGGACGCAGATGGAGAGTTCGGCATACCTGGAAATCATGAAAAAGCACCTCAAAACCGCCTACCTGCTCAGTGACGAAAAAACCGCAACCATGATCCCCGTGTTCCTCACCACCCTGCAGTCCCATGTCGACCGTTTAGCCGAATTGGCGGCCGGCGACGACATGCACCAGTTGAGCCGCACCAGCCATGCGGTCAAAGGAGCCTTGCTCAACATGGGCCTGGCCGATCTGGCGCAGACCGCCTACACCATCGAGCAACAGTGCCGGGATGGCAATCGAACCTTCGACTACCAGACCTTGGTGGCTGAACTTCACAGCACGATATCACGTTTCAGCAAAACCTGTTAAACAGCGGCAGCAGGCCGCCGCAAACCAACGCCCCCGCTCGCACCTTCCCGCGAAAACCTACCGGCTTTTTTCCACTCATCCCTGAGGGGCAGGCAGGATCAGCCATTACACCCCGCGACCGTAATCTCCCGGAAATCCGAAGCGTTTACGACGGTTGCAGTCGAGATCAATTCGAGAAATTGTTACCCAGGCTGCCCGAGTCGGATCAATAGTCGTTCGTGGATGCCGTCGAACCCACCATTGGAAAGGATAACCACCACATCCCCAGATTGGGCGTTACCGATCAGACGCTCCAGAATGGCGTCGGTATCGGGGAAGGCCTGCGCTTTGATGCCTTGGGCGCAGAGATCGGCCGCCAATTTGGCGGAGGAAAATTGCTCATTTACCGGAATGGTATCCAACGGGACAGGCTCGCGGAGCAGGACCTCGTCGGCTCGAGCGAAAACAGTGGCGTAATCGGCCTGAAACACGGCTCGCCGGCTAGAATTGGTGCGTGGCTCGAACACCACCACCAGACGGTTTTCGGGCCAGGCCAGCCGCAGGGCGTTCAGGGTCTCGCGGACCGCGGTCGGGTGGTGGGCGAAATCGTCGACCACGGTGATCCCCCGAACCACGCCGCGGATCTGCTGCCGCCGCTTGACCCCTTCAAAGGTGGCCAGGCCGGCGGTAATGGCGGCGAACGGAAAGCCGAGATGGGCGAGCAGGGCGATAACCGCCAGTCCATTGAGGCCGTTATGCAGCCCCGGCATGGGCAGGCGGCAGCGCCCCAGCAGCCGGTCTCGATGATAGACGGCAAAATCGCTGGACAGCCCCTGCACCCGGAGATCGTCCAGCCGCCACTCGCACCCCGCACCGACGCCGTAACTGATCACCGGGCAGCGGGCGGCGGCGGCCAACTCCGCCACCACCGGATCATCGACATGGGCAATCAGTGCCCCTTGGGGCGGAATGCGCCCGATGAATTCGGCAAACGAGGCTTTGATGCTGTCAAGATCGGCGAAGATATCGGCGTGGTCGAACTCCACCGAAGTCAAGATGGCGCAGTGCGGCCGGTAATGGTGGAATTTGGAAACCTTGTTGAAAAAAGCGGTGTCGTACTCGTCGCCCTCGACCACAAAGTAGGGGGAGTCGCTGAGCAGGGAGTTGCGGCCAAAGGCCTCGACCAGCCCGCCGATCATGAACCCCGGGGTGGCTCCGGCCCGGTGCAGGGTGGTGGCGAGCAGCGAAGAGGTGGTGGTCTTGCCGTGGGTTCCGGTCACCACCAGCGACATTTTTCCCTCCAGGAAAAAATGGCCGAGCGCCTGGGGCATGGAAAGATACGGGAGACCTAACTGCGCCAATGCAACCGCTTCGGGGTTGGTGATCCGCACCACGTTGCCAACGATCACCAGGTCGGGCCGGGCCGCCAGATGGTCGGCGTGGTAACCTGTCATCACCGAAATCCCCAGACCGGCCAGATAATCCGACATGGGCGGATACACGTTCTGATCCGATCCGGTCACCGTCAAGCCTTGCTGATGAAGCATCCCGGCCATGGCGGCCATGCCGGTGCCGCAGATGCCGATGAGATGGATGTGACGGGGATTCTCGGGGGCCTGGTTGAGCCGGGGATCAAGCAGCACCGCACCGCTCATTTTGACCGCACCGTCCGCTCGATAGCCTTGTATACCCGTTCAAAGGTCTCCTCAAAGGAGGAGGGCGTCAATCGGCCGACCTCGATGAATTTAACCACGATTTCCTTGGCCACCTTAAAGATGGCCTCGTCGCTCACCGGCTGCTGCACCGGCGTTTTTGCTGTTTTTTCGTCATTGCCCACGGAGACACCCACCTTGTTAGTACACCATAAAAAACCCCTGTTACAGGAAGAAGGCCAATTCTTATCCAGTTGTAACAGGGGTAAACCAGTCTCGCACGGAAAAAACCTCTCCAGCATTCCCCGGGAGGTGATGGTTTTCAATTGCGGCCGGGGATATGTTGGTGCACCCTTCGCCGGGATGATCAGTTCTTTTCCAGCACCCGATAATCAATAACCTCGGCAAAGGCCAGCAGATCTTCTCTGGGAACCTGCCGCCCCTTGATGGTGACCACAAAACGGGAGGCAACCACAATATACAGCTCGCCGCTTTTTTTAGTGCCGTCGTATTTAATGATCGCGCGCTGGCCTTTCAGGGTTTCAAGCTTGCCGCCCCCGGCCCCGGCGAAAACCGGGTTTTTGATCATCATCAGCACCGATTGCAACACTGGGCTATCGGAAACGATTTCGACACTGACGGTCGATGTACCTTTGGTATAATCGCGGCTGACGGTCACGCCGCCGCCGAGAATGGCCGCTCCCAGCGCCTGGGCACTGGCTTCTCCCGCTTGCCATCCCGACGGAGGATCGGGCAGCAACGCCTTCATCTTCTCGCTTTTCTGCTGCCGAACCAACTGGGAGGCATAATCGAGGTTGGACGAGGCCCCGGTATAGTCTCCGGCCTGATACTGCCGGACCGCTTCTTTGATGGTGCTCAGCACATTGTCTTCGGCAGCGCGCACGGATTGCGAACTCAATACCAAAAGCAGTGTCAAAAGGATCCGCAGCGAAATTTTTTCAAACATAGGTCACCAAACGGGGGTTCCTTTGAAAAAGGAAAAAATCTCAAGGTGGCCACTGGTCAAACCACAATAATTAAAGTCAGGCCTGTGATACCAAGAGGCGCAATGGGTGTCAAGCAAAGAACGGGCAGTCAAGATTTTTCAAGAAAAAATTGTACAATATCATAAAGTTATCAAAAGCAACCCGCACTGGTGCCGACCAACAGAAAACCGAAAAAAAAGCCGCGGATTGCAGCCCCTTGTCAACGATTCGACGACAAATCGACGATGATGCGAACCTGGCGACGGGGAGGTGTTGCCGGATATAGGCAAAACAGCTACCATTAAACGAGGCGGGCGTACTTTCAAGAAAAAACCGACCCGTCCCCTTTTTACCTGCCTACCATGGTCCTCAGTTGGGCCTGGAGTTCCCCCGGCCTATCGTCGCGTTTATATCCCGAAGACGTAGCCTGACACCACGGTCGAAGCGGTACCCTGGAGCGTCATGATCAGGGCCAGTTCCGTGTCGTTCGCCACCGCTTCGGCGGCGGATGACACGAACTTGAACAGGGCGCTGTCGGACCCGTTATCGACGACAAACAGACTGGTGTAAGCACTCGTGGCCGAACCGATGGCCGCCGCCGCGCTGGTGGTGGTGATTGGCCCGGAAATATCCCCGGCGACGACGACCAGTTCGGTCGAGGGCGAGAAGCCTCCGGGTCCGGGAGTGGTTATGGCGCTGTCGATAAGACCGTCCTGGTCGCCGATGCCTAACCCGGAAGCGAGATCGTTAATCCGGACGAGGTCTATCCCTGACCGGAAATCCGTAACGAGGTCGGCTTGAAGGTGTCCGTGCCCGCGCCGCCCGTCAACGTACCTGCACCCGCGCCACCGTTGAGGACATTGTCCCCGTCGTTGCCGACCAGCAGGTTGGCGAGGCTGTTACCAGTGCCGTCGAGGTTTCCGGCGTCCGCCGCCAGGGTCAGGTTCTCGACGTTGGAGGGCAGAATAGAGCTGACCGAACTCAGCACCGAGTCGGTGCCAGCCCCGGAGGATTCCACTACCGTGTCCCCAGCACTGTCCACGACATAGCTGTCGTTGCCGAAGCCGCCCTTGAGGGTGTCGTTACCCGCCCCGCCGTCGAGCAGGTCGTCGCCGGACTGACCGTAGAGGAGGTCGTCACCCAATTCTCCTTTGAGCTGGTCGTTCCCGCTGCTCCCATGCAATTCGTCGTTCCCGTCCAACCCGTAAATCCGGTTGGACGCGCCGGTATAACCGTACAGGACATCGACAGCATCGGTGCCTAAGAGAAAGAAGAGGGTCAGGTCTTGTAATCAAGCATTGAAGGAGAAGGGGCACGCCCGGTCTCGTACGGGACGAATCCGCTCCGATATCCCGAAATATCCCATCCAGCCGCGCAGGTACTCGGCCAGCTTGAACATTCGATACTCCATGGAGACACCCCAGCTCATTCCGGTTAATTCCTTGATGCGCTGTTTGAAACGCACAAACGCCTTGTCCGACCAACGGATCTTGACACCCGTAACCGAAAAACCGAGAAAGGTGATCTCGTTGGTGCAAGCCACCCTGCTCTTCCCCTGGTTGACGTTGAGCCATAATCTAAGCATTGTGCTGAGAGTTTTATTTAGAGCCACCTGATTTTTAAGCGATAGCCTCTTGGATAAATCAATAAAAACGATATATACTGAAACGGAAATTAATTATATTAACACGGTCGTTAATCGGCGGACATGATGGAATCGTCAGCTCAACTCTTCTGTTGTAATTTAAAGTGGTTGAGGCGTTTTTAACGAAAAGCCCGCTCGCAATGTCCGGCAATTAACGTACTTATTAATAATAATATGGCCTTTTTCCTTGAACAAACGCTACCAAAGAATAGCGCGTACAAGGATCAAATATCCGCTTACCAAACTACTTCAGAATCAGCAGGCGACAGCAATGGCAAGATCACACGAACAGATACTTGAAACTGTCCTTTCTTCCAAAGAACTACCGACACTTCCTGTCATTGCCTCCAAACTACTACAGCTTACCGCCCAGGAAGACACCACCCTCACCGATATCGCCAACCTTATCTCACAAGATATCGCTCTCTCATCAAAGGTATTACGAGTTGCCAACTCAGCCTTTTACAGTTTTCCTCAACAAATTGCCTCCCTGAGCCAGGCAGTCTCGATTCTCGGCACGAACGCGGTTCGTAGCCTGGTACTTAGTTTTTCCTTTCTCTCCATGAAAGGTCGCCAAAAGCATTCCCTGTTTGATTTTCAACAATTCTGGGAGCGCTCCTTTGTCGAAGCCTCTGCCGCCAAACTGATACTTGAGCAGATTGCCAATGCCGATGCCGAAGAAGCTTTTACCTGCGGCCTGCTGCAAAATATCGGGCAATTGATCTTTGCGATTACCTTGCACAGCGACTATGACATGGTCCTTCAAGAAATTGCAGCTGGCATGTCAGGGAGTGTTTCAGAGGAAGAGCGACTGGAGCAGGAAATCATTGGCTGTACGCACGCTATCATTGGATATGAAGTCACCAAGGCTTGGGGACTCCCAGAAAGCCTAACTCTACCCATCAAGTATCACCACCAACCGCTGGCCTATAACGGCAACGATCCTCGACATAAGCAGAATATTCGCGTCGGATATCTGGCGAGTTTGCTCTCCCAGGTTTTTTATTCCACCACGCCCGAAGTCTACCACAAGCAGTTTCGCAACGAGGCCAAAAGATTACTTCAACTCAAGGTCTTGGAAATCAACACGATCTTGAAAAAGGTCGACAAGGTCATCGAGCAATCTGCTCAATTTTTCGGCATTAAAATCAATCCGGTTAAAACAGTGGCCGAGATTCTGCAGGAGGCCAATCTTCGCCTCAGCCTTATCAATCTTTCCTATGAAGAAATGAACCGTGAGCTCATCAAGTCGAAAATGGAACTTGAGAAGCTGACCGAAGAGTTAGCCCACAAAAATCGCCTTCTGGAAAATCTCGCCAACATTGATGGCCTGACCGAAATTAATAACCACCGATTTTTTCAAAATTTCCTTGATTCAGAAATTAATAGATCCATTCGTAACGACCGGACCATTTCACTCCTCCTCGCCGATATCGACCGTTTTAAAACATTTAACGACACCTACGGACACCAAACCGGCGACTTTCTCCTCAAAGAATTTTCCCGGGTTGCAAAAGAGATCATCCGAGAATACGATCTGATAGCACGATATGGTGGAGAAGAGTTCATCTTCGTACTCCCTGAAACCACCGCAGAGGAAGCGATGGCTGTCGCCGAAAAAATTCGTAAAACAATCGCGGATTATCCGTTTGATGACGGCTCTAACACGTATCATGTCACCATCAGCATCGGGGTTGCCAGTGCACGTCCCGCGGGAAGTGAATTTTTAAAGGACGATCTTATCAGCCTTGCGGATGAGGCCTTATATGAAGCAAAAAATTCAGGCCGCAACAAGGTTGTTTTATGTACATCGAAAAAGAAAAAGAAATGGTACGCATTCTAATAATAGCATGCCGCCCATGTGCATCATGCATTGCGTACCCTATTGCATGGACAGCCTGTCCAGTTCGGCCTGCAGTGCGGCCCCGGCCGCCTCGCTAGCGGCCTCCTCGATGGCCGTGCCCAGGAACTCGATCCGCGCCTGCATCTCCTCGCAGGCTTGCGGCATGGCGGCCGAGGCTGGAGCCACTGTGCAGACGAGTAAAAATATCCCAACAAAGAATCGAAAAACACAAACCATACATTCACCTCTTCGATTGTGGAAAGGAGAAGCTATTACCCAGGCTCCAGTGAAGGCGAGGATGCACCAAAGGTGTATTACCAGTGCGAATAGCCTCGCAGGCGTCAGAGCGCCAACCGCAGCAGCTCGGCCAATTCCCGGCGCTCCAGCTGCTTGATGATGGCGGCCTCGTCTTCCTGAATCAGGGCGGTGGCCAGCTCTTGCTTTCTAGCGAGCAGGTGATTGATCTTTTCTTCCAGGGTTCCTTTGGTGATCAACCTGAAGACCTGGACCACTTTTTTCTGGCCCATCCGATGCACCCGGGCGGTGGCCTGCTCTTCCCGTGCCGGATTCCACCAGCGATTATAATGAATGACCGCCTCGGCACCGGTCAGATCGATGCCGACGCCACCGGCCAACAGGCTGGCACAGAAGACCCGGCAGTCCGGATTGGCGTTGAAGGTTTCGATCATTTTCTGACGCCGACCGGCGGTCATATTGCCCCTGATGCCGGCAAATTCGATCCCTGACCGGTGCAGATGGCCCTCGATCAGCTCCAGCATTCGGGTGTACTGGCTGAAGACGACGAATTTCATCCCCGCCGCCAGCAGTTCCTCGGTCAATTCGACAAAGAGGTCCCATTTGCCGCTGGCATAGGCAGAGGGGTCGGTGCTGTCCTGCACCAGGCAGGGGTGACAGCAGATCTGTTTGAGCCGGGTAATGAGGGTCAGGATCATTATCGAGGAGGGGGCCGACTCGCCGTCGTCCAGGTTTTCGGGGTCCGTTGCCATCTCGTCGATAACCTGACGGTAGAGGCCGACCTGATCGTCGCTCAACTCGCAGAGCCGATCATCCTCGATAATATCAGGCAGTTCGGTCAGCACCTGGATCCGGCTCCTTCTGAGCAGGAAGGGGTGAATGAGGCGGCTGAGCCGCTCGCGTACCGGTCCACTGGGGTTATCACTGATCGGCATTTCGCACATCCGTTCGAACTGGCGCCTGCTACCCAGGAGTCCGGGCAGGCAGATATCGAAGAGGGCGCGGAGGTCTTGCAGGGAATTTTCAACCGGGGTTCCGGTGAGGCCTATTTTCACGCGACTCTTGAGGGCCGCCACCGCCTGGTGGACCCCGGTGGCGGGATTTTTCAGGTGCTGGATTTCGTCGAGGAAGATGAGCTCAAAGGCCAGGGGCTGCAGCAGCTCCTGATCCTGACGGACGATGCCGTAGGTGGTCAGGATCAGTCGACGGTCCTGAACCTCCGCCAGATTCCGTTGCGGTCCGTAATAGAGGCCATGGTCGAGGTCCGGGTAGAAACGGGTAATCTTTTCCGCCCAACCAAGGAGCACGGAGGCCGGGCAGATCACCAGGATCGGGCCCCCGGCGCCGGCCTTGACCACAACCTGGACCAGGGCCAGGGCCTGATGGGTCTTGCCCAGGCCCATGTCGTCGGCGAGCAGTCCGCCGATCCCCAGTCGGTGGAGACGATACAGCCAGGCAAGACCATTGCGCTGATAGGGGCGAAGATGGGCGGGCGATTCCGGGAGGGAGGCCGCATCGCTCCAGGCCTCGGCGTCGAGGAGACTGGTGAGCCGTTGACGCGGCGTCCGCTTCCTCAGCGCGACCTTAACCTCGGGGATGAGCGAGGTCAGGGCGAGCAGTTCCCGGTAGCTGAGACGGATCCTGCCATCAGCATGGAGACGCTCCTCGGTGAGGTCGTGCAGCCAGGAAAGCGGCGTTCCGTCGAGCCGAAGCCATTCCCTGCCGGGCATGCAGGCCCGTTTTTCCGCTCTGGCCGAGAGTATTTCCTGCAAGGTGATACTGGTATTGCCAAGACCGTAACGGCAGGAGAGATAGCACCAGTCGTCATGCTCCTCAAATTCGTCGATGATCAGGCGGTCGGGGAGGTCACGGATCTGCAGCTGAAGCAACTCCGGCTCGACGATATTGTCGGCAAAGCGCAAAGGGGCGTGGTTTGCCGCCAGAAAAGCCGGAATATCGTTCGGGGCGACGGTAAAGGACAGGTGCCGCACCTGTTCGTGCTCTACATAGGCAAAGAGCGGCGGCATGGCGGCCGTGGTTGCGGCCTGATTGCTGATTTTTCCTTCGGCCGGGATCCGAACGGTTGGCAGGAAGCCTTCACCCTCCAGGTAATAGACCTCGGCGAAACGATTGGCGGCGAGATCCTGACGGGCCAGGATCCGGCCATCCTCGAGACGAAGACTGGGAGCGATCGCAAGGGTTGCATCCGAATGAAAAAAAACCCGGTAGCATTCCCTGGCAGGCGGGAGTATCCGGAGGGTATCGGGCGGGAAATTCAATTGCCTGACCAGGGTCCAGGCCTGGTCGCGGGGCAGGGTGATGGTCAGCGACCCCGGAAGGCCGGCGGTACCGGCGCGCAGGAGAAAGCGGTTTGCGGGCTGGACCGGTATCCGCGGGCGGGCAGGCGCTCGACTGCTGCACCGGGGCGCACCGCAGCTCGCCGAAATCGGCCCAGGATGCGGGCACCGCGACCTGGACTGCGCCGTCGCTGGCGGTGAAGTCATATCGGATCGACTCCTCGAAGACGACGCGCTCCACCGCATGGCTAGCCTTGCCGAGCCACTGGTGCAAAAAATGACCGATGTGCAGCCAGCCGCTATCGGCAAAGGCAAGGGGGAGGGGGCGGGCCTCGTCTTGTCCGGCAAATTGGGTCAGGCTGAGGATGGTCAGGCCGGCGAGGTGCACACAGGCCTTTTCATTGGCCGCGAGGTTGCAACAGCCGCAATGACGATGCCGGATGAGGAAATCTTGGGGTCGTTTGGCGCCCGGCTCATATTCCAGGGTCACCGGAGTCTCCCCGTCGATGAGGGCGCCAACGCCGTTGCGGAGACAGTGCAAGCCGCTGATTCGCCGGTCGCGGATCAGTTGCAGCCCCTGGTCGAGCAGGCCTACGGAAAACCAGGGGCGGAGTCGCGCCCCCTCCAGGGTGGGGAAAAAGACGGAGATTGGATCACTCTCAAAATTATACATGGGCAGGGTTGACCGCAGGGTCAACTAACTTGACAGGTATGATTTTTAAATGGGAGTAGAGCGGCCCTGGAGTCAGGGGGGCCGCTCTCTCGGATCGCTTTACTACTTCTTCTTTCGACCGCTCCGTTCGCGGAAGAGCAGGCGAACCGGCACCCGGTCGAGCCCGAGGCCGTCGCGGAAGCAGTTGACCAGATAACGCTCATAGGAAAAATGGATGCCCTTGGGATCGTTGGTGACCACCGCGAACAACGGCGGGGCCGTGCCCAGCTGGGCGGTGTAGTAGAATTTAAGGCGACGACCGTGATTATAGGGCGGTTCATGCTTGGCCACCGCATCGGCCAGCAGCCGGTTGATGGCGGCGGTGGGAAAACGCTGGTGAAACTGGCGATGCACCTTGCCGATCTCGGGAAACAGTCGCTTGATCCCGGTGCCGGTCAACGCTGAGACCTTGAGCACCGGCGCGTAGGGGATGAACTTGACCGCCATGGTCACCTCCTCCAGCAACCGTTCCTGGCGCTTCTTGTCATCTTTGATCAGATCCCACTTGTTGATGACGATGATCAGGGCTCTCCCCTGGTCCTGGGTATAGCCGATTACCTTGGTGTCCTGTTCGGTGATGCCTTCCTCGGCGTCGATCAATACCATGGCGATATCGCAGCGCCCCAGGGCCTTAAGCGCCTTGAGGATGGAAAATTTTTCGAGCTTGTCGGTGGTCTTGCCCTTGCGGCGGATGCCGGCGGTATCGATCAGCAGATAGGTGTACTGATCGTGGGTGAGCAGGGTGTCGACGGAATCGCGGGTGGTGCCGGCGATCTCGGAAACCACCATCCGTTCCTGGCCGATGATGGTGTTGATCATCGAGGACTTGCCGACATTGGGACGGCCGAGAAAGGCGACCCGCATGGTATTTTCCGGCAGGTCGTCCTTGAGATCGGTCTCCATAAGACACGGCGCCAGCCCCTCCATCAGGGTCTTGTAGCCGTAGCCGTGATCGCCGGAGAGCGCCCACAGCTGGTCGACCCCGAGTTCCCAGAAGGGGGTGAGCAGATCGTCTTCCATCGACGGGCTGTCGATCTTATTGACGATGTAAAAGATTTTCTTCTCGGTGCGGCGGAGCAGATCGACGATCTCGATGTCGCTGGGGGTGAGCCCCTCGCGGCCATCCATCAGGAAAAAGATGATGTCCGCCTCTTCCACCGCCATCATCGCCTGATGACGGATATGGTTGGTGATGGTGTCGTCCTCGTCGTCGATGCCGCCGGTGTCCACCAGGATGAAGGGATGTTCCTCCCAGCTGACCCGGGCGTAGTGACGGTCGCGGGTCACCCCCGGGGTCGGATCGACCAGGGCGTCGCGTCGTTTGACCATGCGGTTGAACAGGGTGGATTTGCCGACGTTGGGACGGCCGATAAGGGCAACCAGGGTTGCGTTTTCTGTAGTCATGATCGTTTTTCAAGCTCCTGGCGGCATTGGGCGGTTAAGTGTCTGAGGGCAGCATACCCGGCGGCCTCCGGTTTGGCAAGCAGGCCACTGAGCGAGGCCAGGGCCGGCCTAATAAATTGCGCAAAAAAAGGCTTTTGCCGCACCTGGCTCAAGAAAGCAAAAGCCCCCAAAATTTGCAGATTGCGCTGCAGCGCAAGAAAGACATATTCGCGACGAAACTGGTCGGGATCGTAGGCGATTTCCTGGCCCAAAGCCTCGAAATAGACCGCGGCGAGGTGGTCTTGTATTGACAGCGGCAGCGCGGCATAGGGATCAAGCAGCAGGGAGGCCAGGTCATAGGCCAGGGGGCCGAGACGGCCTCCTTGAAAATCAATAAAGCGGACAGCTTGGCCTTGCACCATAAGGTTGCGGCACTGGAAATCGCGGTGCAGAAAAAAACCGGCCGGGGCTTGGGCTGCCGCCTCGGCCAGTTGGTCGCAATCGTTTGCCACCGCGAGCTGATCAAAATCAAGCCCGAGCCAATCGACACAGCAGGCCCGAAGAAAATAACCGGACTCGCGCTCGCGCATCAAGGCACGGTCGTAGCAGGGCGTGTCCCAGCACCAGGCGGGATCAAACCCCTCGGCAGCCCGCACCTGCATCTGCGCCAAAGCGCGCACGGTCTCTTCATAGATGGCCAGGGTCGATGCGCCGCCCTGCCCTGCGACCACCTGGTCATAGAGGCGTTGATCGCCCAGGTCCTCGCAGAGCACCAGCCCGGTGACCGGATCATACCCATGGATCGCAGGGACCGGAGCGCCACAGCGCTGGAGGTGGCAACCGATATGGTAGCAGGCGCCGGCCTCGGCCTGGCCCGCCGCATCGTTTTTCGGCGGCAGGATCGCAATCAAGGCCTGCCGCCCCAAAGGTCGCAGTTGAAAAAAACGGCGCGATGAGCCATCCGGCACCAACACGGCAACCTGCACCGAGTCCGGGTTCCAGGATTTTTCCGGTTCTCCGAGCAGCTGCCCGGCAGCTGCAATGAGGGTGGCGGTGTTCATGGACGGGCCGCCTGGTCGATATCCGGGTTACCGGTGACAATGGCATCGACCCAGGTGCTGTTTGCGGCGACTTCGACCCCGTCCCAGACCACGGCGCGGCAAAGACGCGCCCCGTTCCCGATCACCGCTCCGGAGCCGATGCAGCCCCAGTCCTCGAGCACCACCCCGGCGCCGATCCGGGCCGTAGGGTCGATCACCCACCCACCCGAACTCTGGCTGCCGGCAAGCAGTTCGGCGTGGAGCTGGAGATAATCGGCCGGCGTACCGATATCCCGCCACAGCGCGCCGTCCACCCGGCAGCAACCCACCCGATCCTGCAGGGCAAGCTCCTGATAAAGATCGATAATGTGATGAAACCCGATTGCCGGAATCAGTTCGATCGCCTCCGGATCCACCACATGGATACCGGTGAACGCCAACCGTTCCCCTTCCCGTGCGCCGAAATTTCGAACCCGATCCCCCTCGATGCCGACATTGTTGAACCGGGGATAATCGTGGAGCGCCAGGGTGACGTCATTTTTAGAGCCCAGATGTTGGTGATACACCTGCTCCATATCGATTTCGTGGTAGAGGTCGCCGTTGACCACCAGCACCGGATCGTTATCCAGCCGATTCAAAGCCTGGCGCAGACTGCCGCCGGTACCGAGAATCTCGGGTTCAACCTGAACCAGCAGTTCGGGCCACGCAGCCAGTGCCGCTTGCACCTGTCCGGCCAGGTGGTGACAGTTGACCAGGATGGGCGAGCAGTCGCAAGCCCGCAACTGCTCCAGCAGTCGATGGAGCAGCGGCTGGTTGCATACCGGAAACAAGGGTTTGGGCCGAATATTGGTATAGGGCCGTAAACGGGTCCCATGACCGGCGGCAAGGAGGATAGCCTGCATATCAGTGCCTGTGGAATTGATCTTGACTTGAATAAGAAACTGCTCTACAAATCACTTTTCCCGGCCGGATTAAAAAAAAAATCAGAACCTTCGAGCAAGCGCGGGGAACCAACGGGAAAAGAACCGTTTACCCCGGCACGCCTGACCTTGTACTGTTTCTCTTCCTTCCTTGCAAGCACCTGAGCAGAAAAAACCATGATTACTCTCCTTGATTACGGCGCCGGCAATGTCCGCTCGGTTATCAATGCCATCGAGCGCCTCGGCGAAACCGTGAAACTGGTCAATACCGGCGCGGACATCGAACGCGCCGAGCGTCTCGTTTTCCCCGGGGTCGGCAACTTCGGCGCGCTGATGCATACCCTGCGCCAAAAACAGCTGCGGGAACCTTTGATCCGCTACCTGCAATCGGGCAAACCTTTTTTTGGGATCTGCGTCGCCCTCCAGGCCCTGTTCGAGTCGAGCGAGGAGGCCCCGGAAGAACCGGGCCTGGCCATCCTCCCTGGACGGGTGCAACGATTCACCACCGAGCTGGCCATTCCGCACATCGGCTGGAACGGGGTCAAGGTCCATCAGGCCTCACCGCTGTTCCATGGACTGCAGGGCGATGAAAAATTCTACTTCGTCCATTCTTACCATGTGACGCCCAAAACCGATGCCGACATCCTGACCACCACCGATTACGGCTACGAATTCGTCAGCGCCATCCAGAAAGGAACAATGGTGGCCACCCAGTTCCATCCGGAGAAAAGCGGCCGGGCGGGCTTACGCATTCTAGAAAACTTTCTGGCCGCCGGCCGCGAGGCCATCCGTCCCGCCGCCTGCCCGCAGACCACCATCCTGGCCAAACGGATCATCGCCTGCCTGGACGTGCGCGCCAACGATCGAGGCGACTTGGTGGTCACCAAGGGGGACCAGTACGATGTCCGCGAGGAAGGCACCGTCCGCAACCTGGGCAAGCCGGTGGAGCTGGCCAAGGAGTATTACGACCAAGGGGCTGATGAGATCACCTTCCTCAACATCACCGGCTTTCGCGACTTCCCCCTCCAGGACATGCCCATGCTCGCTGTCCTCCAGGAGACCTCGAAAAATGTCTTTGTCCCCCTGACCATCGGCGGCGGCATCCGCGATTTCACCGACCGGGACGGCCGCTATTACAGCGCGCTGGAGGTGGCCTCGCAATATTTTCGTTCCGGCGCCGACAAGGTGTCCATCGGTTCGGACGCGGTGCTGATTGTCGAGGAAGTCCTTAAAACCGGCAAGGCCACCGGGCTCAGTTCGATTGAGCAGATTGCCCGGGTCTACGGCAACCAGGCTGTGGTCATCTCCATCGACCCGCGCCGGGTGTATGTCAAGAACCCGGCGACGGTGACGCACAAGCTGATTGAAACCACCCTTCTCGGCCCGGACGGTGAACAATATTGCTGGTACCAATGCACCATCAAGGGGGGCCGCGAGGGCCGCGAACTGGACGCCATCACCCTGGCCCAGGTCTGCGAGCAACTGGGAGCCGGAGAGATTCTGCTCAACTGCATCGATCGGGACGGCACCAACTCGGGCTTTGATCTGGAACTGATCAACGCCGTCCGCTCCGCGGTCACCATCCCGGTGATTGCCTCCAGCGGTGCCGGCAGCAGCGAACATTTCCTTGAGGTGTTCACCCGGACCAAAGCGGAAGCAGCCCTGGCGGCCGGTATCTTTCACCGCAAGGAGATCCCCATCGGCACGGTGAAGGCATACCTGCACGACAAGGTCGAAATCCGCCCGGCCTGAAACCGATCGACGACCGGGTCGTTCCCCCAGGGAAACGGTCACCATGAGTCAATGGATGATCAATAAATTAGAATCTTTCCTTGGCGTTCACCATTGCATGCCTTACAATGTGCACACGCCATTGAGATTCACTCGTGACCATTGCCACCAATCATTCATCTCGAACAGCGCAAGCCATGGTGACACCTTCCACAACCGATCCATCGCACCGCCGTTTCCCGGCACCGCTCCTGCATAAGCTGTGGCGGGCTTTCAGGAGGCTGCTGACTCGCCCCGGAGCACCGGTTGCGCTTGATCATCGCGATCAGACCTACCACGGAAAAAGCGACCGCAAACAGCACCTGACAGCAGCCGACAAACGCCAACATCCCCGTGTCAACCTGACCGAAACCACGGTCCAGGTTACCGACGGCTGTCTTTTTGCGACCGCCCTGATCGACAACATCTCCCTTTGCGGCATCTGCCTGCGCAATCTCCCCGAACAACTTTACCGGAGCGCCAGACAACTGACGGTGTACTCAAGCGATAATCCGGGTATACCTATACTGCATATCCAACCTAAATGGGAAACAACCGGATGGGAGGGTAAAACCATCGGCGCCTCGATTCTCAACACCTCGGAACCTTGGAACCTTTTTTTCGTTCACATTGCCGGACAAATGGAGACCTGAACCCTTTCCAGACGAGCAGTCCGCAACAAAAAATCTCCCAAACCGCCCCCAAAATCCATCAGTTCCCATTGCCGGATAGCCGGCCAGCAGTCGATCAGCGCCGCTATTCTTGAACTGCAGGTACAGAAAAAGTACGGCACCATCGTGGTCGGCAAACGAGGTATCTCCAAGGCCGAAGAATTCCTGTTCGGCTCCATTTCCAACGCCCTTATCCATAACGGCAGGGACATCGCCGTTTGGGTGATTGGCTGATGGCTACGTACACCTCAGTGGCTTCGTTGCCGGATCCCATCCGCAACACCCTGACCAACCATCGAGTCACCCGCAGCCTGCGTCGGCCATCGCGGGTGTACAGTGACACCACTGATTTCACCTCCATCGATTACGGCGACATCTTGGCGGTGGAAGGGCGATATTTCCTGATCACTTCCTATACCAAAGAGGGGAGATTCGGCGTCGACGAACAAATAAAACCCTGGGTCCCCAAGGTGGAGGATCTGGCAACGGGGTGGAATTACATCATCAAACTCGTCTTCAAGGAAACCTTTGACATCCGCCTCGGGCAATTATCGGTGACCTGCTACCGGAGCCCGGAAAAGGAGGCAAGGATTCTTGAACTGGTGCAGGGCCATCCCGATTTCATGCAGAGAGAGACCCTCCTGGATACCGCGAGTAATCTGGTCCGGGTGCTGGTGCCGGTCAGCGGCAACCGGCTGGACAAGGTGATCCACAGCGAAAGCTCCCACCGTGACTACTTTTTTCAAGAACTGCCCCTGATTTTAGAACAGTTCCTCAGAAGCCTGTAGGCCATTAGTTTTCTTTACCAAAACGGCTTCCGACACGGTGGCATCGCCGTGACCACATCTTTGTCGACCGGAACACCGGTCTCTATCACTGGATCGATTTCGACTACGATTTTTACCTGGTGGAAAAGCCCTTTGCTCTTGATCTCTTTGAACTGGGCAATAACCTGATCTATCTTACCGGTCGGGGCGATTATCCCCCCCGGGAAGTTCTGGCCGCCCCATGTATGGGCGAAGCGGTGGTACAGACGTTGACTCCAGCGGACTTTTCTCTACTCACCAGGAACCGAATCGATAATTTGCAAAAACTTTTCCCTTATATTTCGGACACCCTCAACACTATCCTGCTGCATTTCTCCGCAGGCGCTGCTATTTTTTGGAGAACGTGGAGGAACTGAATATCGACCTCACACAGCTTTGCAAGGACTGCAGATCGCATGCAAACCGGTGGGTGATGTCAGAGATATATGCCAGCAAGGCCCAAAAACAACTCGGAACGAGACACGAAGAGGGGTGCTGCCGGGGTACGTCACATGAGTGCTCCTGACCCTGGCAAAGGCAAGGCTCACCAAGGGAGAAAAAATCTTCATTCGCCCAAAGGACTATAAAGATGCTGCGACGTTACGTTGGACCTGCTGAGAAAAGGAGACGTATCTAAAGGGTGTATGCCATCTTATACGAGATGCGCGTTCCGTTTACGTGCAATGCATGGCCTGGATCCCGAAACGGAAAGAATAGGCAGGTTGCGATTACGGTTTTTCTTCTACGGCACCAGACTGCTCATCTTCGAGTTGCTCAACTCCGACCTCATCTACGCCGAGTTGATGCTCCACGAATTGATCTTCGTCGGAATCTGTTCGCTCCTTGCTGAGTTTCCGTTCTTTCTTTGCTTCTTTCTTTTTCTGCTTATCTAGCTCTTTGGTCCGTTTTTCGTGTTTATAGTTAGTTCGTTTGGCCAAGACTCTCTCCAGTTGATATCGGTGGTTGAAGTAATACAAACAACAAACCCCGCACGAGGCGGGGTTTTAATATCACGACAGACTCAAGATCAGCGCTTTACGACATTTGCAGCGGACGGGCCTTTGGCGCCATCGACCACATTGAAGCTGACGCGCTCTCCCTCCTGGAGAGATTTGAACCCGTCCGCTTGGATAGCGGAATGATGTACGAATACATCCTTGCCACCATCTTGCTCGATAAAGCCAAAACCCTTAGAATCATTAAACCATTTTACAGTTCCTTCAGCCATTGTAACTACTCCTTTTTCGTCGTGCGAACATGTCACACAGTTGGGTGGTTGGCCCCACTTTGGGACCATTGGTAATACACTGCAGGATCGAACTGATCAAGCAGTAATATAAATGTATTGCATCAAGCCTGGTGCTTATTTGGAACGGCCGGAAAAACCGAAGACGCCTGAGGCGGCTGATCGGTTACGCGGACGCGGCGTGCTTGAAGCGGTTTTTGTTTTGTTGCCGGCCGGCATTCTTCGGCCGCGCTCGTTGGAGCGGACATCGGGTTCGGCGTGCCGGGAAGCCAACACAGCAGGGTCAACCGGCTGACGTTGCATTTTACCGTCTAAAGACTGCTCAATGGTTCGAATCATCCGATGGTCTTCATTGGTAGCAAAGGTCAGGGCCTCGCCAGTACAGGCAGCCCGACCGGTGCGGCCGGTGCGGTGAATATACGCCTCGGCGGTATCCGGCATGTCATAATTAATGACATGGGAAATACCGGTGACATCAATCCCGCGGGCAGCGATATCGGTGGCCACCAGGATTTTGAAGGTGCCGTCTTTGAAACCGTCCAGCGCCTCCTGCCGTTTATTCTGGGAAAGATTACCCTGAAGCGAAGTGGCTTTAAAACCGGCCTGGGCCAGCTTGAGCGCCAAATTCTTCGCTTTAAACTTGGTACGGGTGAAAACCAAGGTGGTTTCGATATGATCAAGCTTGAGCAGGTGGACGAGCAGTTCGGTTTTTTGTCCCTGCTCGACCGCATACACCTGGTGCGAGATGCTCTTGACCGAACGGGAGGGATTGATCTGCACGGTGACCGGGTTGCTCAGAATATCCTCGGCAAGGTGCCTGATTTCACCCGGCATGGTCGCGGAGAAAACCAGCGATTGACGCTCCCTGGGAATCTGTCGTAATATCCTCCGGATATCGGGCAGAAAACCCTTATCGAACATGTGATCGGCCTCATCCAGGATCAGGGTCTCGACATGACTTAGATCGATAGCCTTGTCATTGACAATGTCCAATAAACGGCCGGGGCAAGCAACGACGATATCAACACCGTTACGGATCCTGGTGATCTGGGCCAACTTGCTGACCCCACCGTAGATCGCCATAGTCCGTAGACGGGTGCCCTGGATAATGGTCTTGGTAAAATCGTTGATTTGCTCAGCCAATTCCCGGGTCGGGGCGACAATCAAAACTCTGACGTGCTTCCCGGAAGTTGCCATGAGGTGCTGCACGGTCGGCAGGATAAACGCCGCTGTCTTTCCGGTTCCGGTCTGCGCCAGCCCCAGAAGATCACGCCGCTCAAGAATAGGGGTGATAGCCTGCTTTTGAATAGGTGTTGGTGCGGTGTAACCACAATCCTGAATTGCTTTGGAAATGTGGGTGTTAAAATTAAAATCGTTAAAACTCATTACTACTCCTGCCATCAAACCGAGTTTGCTCCATGATCAGTTCACTGCACATTGTTGCAACGCAGGATCTCTGGCGACGAATACTTGTTGACAGCTTGAAATTTTGGATAAAAACCCGCCGCGGCTGCAGCAGAAAGATCGCGCTTGCTCGACAAGCGACCAATAGTTGGCCTCTCTGGCGAGTTTATCAGTCCAATGTCTGATAGGCACGTAAATAGATTGCGATATTGAGGGGAGAGGGATGACAAAAACCTTATCTGCGGCGTTGGCCTTTTTTGGCCGGAGGTTTCGCTTCGTTACAGACCAACGTACGATGATTGTATTCCTTACCGTTCAACCCGTCCATTGCCTTGTGCCCTTCCGACCTACTGGACATCTCGACAAAACCGAAACCCTTTGATTGCCCAGAAAACTGATCAACGATAAGCTTAGCGCTGACCACGCTACCAAACTTGCCGCAAAGTTCCGAGAGCTCAGGTTCGGTAATATTATAAGGGAGACTACCAATGAAAAGTTTCATGCTTAATCTTCTGGGGGTGATCAGCAAAAACTTTTAAGGTATCGAATGATATGAAATTACAGCGCAAGATATCAGAAAAAGAAAATGCTATTTGATTTATCTTCTTACGATACACCATACTTCTCGCCATTACAAGTTAATAATTCTCAACTGAGAGCGTTCTTCACAAGCTCGGCAGCATCGCCTCCAACAAAGAAATGCATAAAATTTTAAAACCTGTCAAGAAACCACATCGCTATCCCTATGTGAACACTGTCAAAAAAACAACGGTCGCGATAACCCGGTCCGCACGTTTTCACCATGGTTTTTTTATCACAGAGACCAAAAATTCTTTCTTGCGCTTTCCATAGTTGGATGACGAGCGTATATACCTTATGTATTCCCTTACGCCGACAAGAATGCTATAGTCTCTCGTTTATTAAATTGCCAGCCCCACGGAAGTCCAAGGCGCAGACCGGCAAATTAAACATTTTCGGTCTGCGCCTTGGACTTCCTTCCCGAACAACGATATCCTCTGAACAAGCAGATACCATGGACGAGAAACAGAACATCCCGCAGGTGCGGGGACGCATTGACCAGATCGACGACACTATCCTGGAATTGTTAAAGGAACGCCTGGGTTGCGCCAAGACCATCGGCCAGCTCAAAAGCGAAACCAACCGGGCCAAATGGGACCCACAGCGGGAACTGGAGATTTACGAACGGCTCCGCCATAATAATAACGACATCTTCCCCTACAAAGCCCTCCGTTCAATATTCCACGAAATCATCACCACCTGCCGCCTGTCACAGCGCAAGGCCATCGTTGCCTATCTTGGGCCGGAGGCCACCTTCTCCCACCTGGCCGGGGTCAGATACTTCGGTCAAACCGCCGATTACCGGCCAATGGAATCGATCGCCGAGGTTTTTGAAGAAGTCGAAAAAGAACGGGTCCAGTACGGGATCGTGCCGGTGGAAAATTCCATTGAAGGCGCAGTCACTTATTCACTCGATGCATTCCTCAAGTACAAGGTTAAAATCTGCGGAGAAATCCAACTGGCCATCACCCACAACCTGGTCTGCCGTTCGGGCAACATCGACGATATCCAGACGGTGGCGTCGCATTCCCAGCCTCTGGCCCAGTGTCGGGAATGGCTGCGAAAGAATCTGCCCAAAATCCCCACCCTGGATGTCTTCTCCACCGGCACCGCCGCCCAGATGGCCGCCAACAACCCCAATATCGGCGCCATCGCCAGTTCGCTGGCGGTGAACACCTACGGCTTACAGGTGGTAGTTCCGGGAATAGAAGACTATCAGGGCAACACCACCCGCTTTCTGGTCATTGGCCGCAGATCGCCGAAAAAAAGCGGTTGCGACAAGACCTCGATTCTCATTGGTTTGATCAACCGGCCCGGCGCCCTCAATGAAATCCTGACCATTCTTTCGGCCAAGAACATCGACCTGGCCAAGATCGAGTCCCGACCCACCAAGGATAAACAATGGAAATATCTCTTCTTCCTCGACATGATCGGCCACATCGAAGATCCGGTCATCTACGAGGCTTGCAATATCCTTAAACAGATCTGCGCCTACTACGAGGTGCTCGGCTCCTACCCCAGAGCCGATGACATCAACCTCAATGGCGATAATGCCTGACAAATCAGAACCTGTCGTCACCGGAATTCTGCAAACCTGCCCGAGACCACTATGTGCGCCCTCCTCAGCTGCCAGGGCCTGACCAAGGCCTTTGGCGCCCAGACGCTGTTTTCCGATATCACCCTGATGCTCAGCGCCGGCGACAAAGCCGGCCTGATCGGTCCCAACGGCTCGGGCAAGTCGACCCTGCTCAAGATTTTCTGCGGCCTTGAGCAGGCCGACAGCGGCACGGTATTCGCCCAGAAACTGAGCCGCATCAGTTATGTCGCCCAAGACGACCTCTTCACCGAAGAGGCCAGTTGCACCGACAACCTCTTCCAGGCGGCACGCACGCTGGATATCGAAGAGGCCGAACAGTACAATCGGGTGCAAGCCATGTTGAGCCGAGCCCAATTTACCGATCCTCAGCAACCTGTCCACTTGCTTTCCGGCGGTTGGCGCAAGCGGCTGGCGATCTGCCGAGCCCTGGTCACCCGGCCCGATGTCCTGATCATGGACGAACCCACCAACCACCTGGACATCGAAGGCATCCTCTGGCTGGAAGGCCTGCTGGGATCCACCCTGCCTGAGAGTCCGGCCGCCGTGCTCATGGTCAGCCATGACCGACGTTTCCTTGAAAACACGGTCAACCGGGTGGTCGAACTCGCCCCGATCTACCCCGAGGGTTCATTCCAGGTCCGGGGGAGCTACACCGACTTTCTTGAAAAGAAAGCAGACTACCTGCTCCAGCGTCAGAACCTGGAGGAACGGCTGGCCAACAAAGTCAAACGGGAGACCGAATGGTTGCGCCGCGGCCCCAAAGCACGGACCACCAAAGCCAAGTTCCGGATCGAGGAGGCGGGACGACTGCAGGAGGAACTGGGCGATGTCCGCACCCGAAATCGCTCCGCCGGCCAGGTGGGCATCGCCTTTGAAAGCACCCAACGCAAGACCAGAAAACTGCTGACCGCCCTGGGCCTCGCAAAAGGGTTTGACGGGCCACCACTGTTTTCCAATCTCGACATCACCCTCACACCGGGCATGCGCCTGGGTCTGCTCGGCCGCAACGGCAGCGGCAAATCGACGCTGATGCAAATTCTGGCTGGAGCCGACCAGCCCGACGGCCCGAAGCCGGACCATGGGTCGGTCGCCTGCGCCGAAAACGTACGGATCGTCAGCTTCGATCAACGACGCGAACAACTGGACACTTCAGTCACCCTGCGTCGCGCCCTGGCCCCGGACGGCGACAGCGTCCTTTATCACGGCCAAAGCCAGCACGTGGTCACCTGGGCCAAACGGTTCCTCTTCCGCACCGATCAACTGGAGACCCCTGTGGAGCGCCTCTCCGGGGGGGAGCAGGCCCGTATCCTCATCGCCCGGCTGATGCGCCAGCCCGCCGACATCCTCCTGCTCGACGAGCCTACCAACGACCTCGACATCCCCTCGCTTGACGTCCTGGAAGAGAGCCTCGCCGAATTCCCCGGCGCCCTGGTGCTGGTCACCCATGACCGTTTCCTCCTGGACAGGGCCTGCAACCTGGTGCTTGGTTTCGATGGCCAGGGCCACGCCGAATATTTTGCCGATTACGACCAGTGGCTGGCGATGATGCAGCAGCAGGACCGGAGCGAGCAGAAAAAAGCGACCGGAGCAACCAAAGAAAAACCGATCGCCAAGACGAAGACCGGCAAGCTCTCCTACATGGACCAGCGCGAGTTCGACCAGATGGAGGCCACCATCCTGGCCGCCGAATCCAGGCTCGAAGCGCTCGAACGGCTGATGAACGCTCCCGAAGTTATGGCCGACCCCGCCCAATTGCAGCAGTACTGGCTCGAACAGCAAGCCCTCCAGACGGAAACCGACCGGCTCTATGACCGCTGGGACGAGCTCGAACAACGAAAGCAAGGCTGAACTGCGGCCCATCCAGCCCCCCCCACTCCCCGCCCTCTCCGGCTCGACCGAAGGCGGCGGTTCGTACACCGGGGCGTATGGCCCCTCAACGGCTCTCCATGTGCATCACACAATATTCCCCACCGCTCTTTCAACACGACTTTTTTTTTGTTTGCCCCATCTCGATTGTCGGATATCTTATTAGAATATAGAATAGTTATTGTCTCTCGGCCTTCCTGCCCAAGTGGCATAAAAACCGTTCCCCTGCCTCAAAGGAGTCCGCCATGCCCTTGGCCCGAACCGGAGCCTATCTTCTCTGCCTGCTGCTTCTTTTCGTGCTTGCCTCCTGTAACAACCATCCCCCCGAACCCCGCTGCACAGATTCCATCGGCTGTGTCACCATCGGCGCAACGGAAACCATTAAAATCGGCATGCTCCAGGCCCTTTCCGGAAAAGTCGCGCCGCTGGGCATCGAACAAATCCGCGGCATGGAGCTGGCTCTGGACAAACGACAGAGCAAAGTCGCCGGCCATACGGTTGCCCTGCAAACCGAAGATACCGGCTGCACCGCCGAGGGCGGGGCAAACAGCGCCCTCAGGATCGTCGCCGACCCCAGAACGGTGGCGATCTTCGGCACGACCTGTTCAGGGGCGGCAGCCACTGCTTCCAAAGTCATGTCCGATGCCGGCCTGACCATGATTTCCGGCAACAATAGCGCCCCTTTCCTCACGGCCATCGGCGGCAAACGCGCGCCCAACTGGCAGCCCGGTTACTTCAGAGCCGCCGCCAATGAAGAAAATGCCGGCAAGGCAGCGGCTACCTATGCCTATACCAAACTGGGAGTGCGCCAGGCGGCTACCATCAACGACGGCGACATCTACACCAGGGGATTGACGGACGGGTTTGTCAGCGCTTTTACCCAGCAGGGAGGCACGATCGTCCTCGACACCTCCATTAACAAAGGTGATGAAGATATGGGCCCGGTACTAACCGCCGTAGCCGAATCAAAGGCCCAGCTCCTTTTTTTCCCGCTTTTCCAGCCGGAGGGAAATCAGATTCTCGCCCAGACCCGAAAAAACCCCCGAATAGAGGGCCTGGTCCTGATGAGCGATGGCGCCCTGATCGAAAACTCTTTCCTTGCTGCCATGGGCGATCTGGCTCGCGGCATGTTGTTTGTCGGACCAAGTGTGACGAAAACCGCCGGAGGCAACGAACTTGCCCAGGCCTACCAGCAAAAATTCAAGACCACGCCATCCACCAGCTACTACCTTTCTGCCTTTGATGCCGCCGAACTGCTCTTCCTGGCCATCGAGCACACCGCCATCCACCGACCAGACGGAGGGCTGGTCATCGGACGGGAGGCCCTGCGACGGCAGTTGTACGCCACCAGATCGTTTAACGGTGTTACCGGTGTCCTGACCTGCGACCAATTTGGCGATTGCGCTGCACCGCGTTTCAACGTACTGCGGCTCGACAACCCAGAAGATGGTGTAGAGGGGCTGCAGCAAAATATTCAATTCACCTTTGCACCGCCCGCCGAGGGAACCGTCACCGGTGCAGGGTCGAAATAAAATCATGAACCGTTTCCTGGCCCACTGGAACCATATCGGAATCGCCGGCAAGCTCCGCCTGAGTTTTGGCGTCCTCTTTGCCCTGATCGCCCTGATCATTGCCGCATGGCTCCTTTCCCTGCACTTGGCCAACCGGGCAAAGAACACGATCAACACCAGTGTGGCCATTGAACGAAACGTGCTCAACATGGACCGGCTGCTCGAAAAAGCCCGGCGCCTGCACGGCGATTTTTTCCTGCAGCACGGTCGAATCGGCCTGGCCGAGGCCCACGTTCAATTCGCCCAGCCTTCGGTGCGACTGATTGCCGAAGCGATTGCGACCAGTTCGGAACTTAAAGAAATGGTGCAGCGACCAGAGGCTGACGACCGCCTCCGCCGGCACCATGTCGACCTCAACCTCTACCTCGCCTCGACCAAACGTTTTGCCGACACCTCGATCGAATCCATCGAACTGATCACCCGCCTGGCCACTCCCGAAACAGGGCTGGAAGCGACATTTAAAAAAGAATCCACCCAGCTCCAGACCGAGACAATCCCCGCGCCTCATCCCTTACGCGAACTCTGCCGAACGCTGCAGGAACAGTATCAGGAATACCGGATATCGCGGCAACGCCCGGTCATGCAATCGGCATTCAACACCCTGTCCAGCCTGGAGCAGTTGGTCGATGCATCGCCAACGCTCTCCACGGTTTCCCAAAAGAACATTTCCGAATTGATTGTCCGGCTCAAAAATACCGGCGAACAAATCCTAGCGACCGATCTGGCGATCAAAAACAGTTTCAACGACCTTACTATTCAGTCAACCACGATGCAGCCGATTGCCCAGACCCTGGTGCACCAGGCTGGCGCCGAGGTCGAGCGCGCCCAGGCCAGAATCGTCCTGACGCTGCGGATTGCCGCGTTTATCCTGACCGTATTTACGCTTGTGTCGCTGGTCGGCAGCCTGCTGGTCACCCGTTTTTTCATCAGAGGCATCACCCTGAGGATTGCCGACCTGGCCAAGTCTGCCAGCCGAATCGAAAAAGGGCAGCTCAACAGCACCGCCGCCGAACTCCCCGACGACGAACTGGGGCAACTGGGGCGCACCTTCAATCTGATGGGCGGAAGAATTCGGGAGTTGGTGGGAGATCTTGAATCCAAGGTCGAAGAGCGGACCCGGCAATTAGCCGAGAGCGAACAACGATTCCGTTATGTCGCCGATAAACTGCCCAATGTCGCACTCATCGGTTTCGATGGTGACCGGCGGGTGTTTTTCTGGAACCAAGCCAGTATCCGCCTCTACGGCCCGACCAGCCTGGAGGCTGCCGGTCGGACCATCGATTCCCTGATTACCAAAGAAACGGAGCAAGAGGCGCTTCAGGCACGTCTCCGGCAATGGATCTACAAGGACGTCGCCATTCCAGCCGGCGAGACGACCTTCCGGCACCGGGACGGTTCCCCCCAGCAGGTGTATGCCTCGTTCTTCAAAATCACCAATACCCGTGGGCAGCAGGAGATGTACGCCATCCACATCGACCTGGCCGATCTCAAAAAAGCGCAGCAGGAAACCGCGCTTAAGGAATCGGTGTATCGAAGCCTGTTCGATCATACCAGCAGCGGGGTCGGGGTTCTTGCAGCGCTGGATGATGGTCGTGATTTCATGATCACCGACATGAACCCGGCGGCCGAAAGGATAGAAGGTCGGCAGCGAAGGGACCTGGTCGGCCGGCCCCTCACCGAGAGTTATCCCGGGGTCGAGCCCACCGGCCTGCTGCCGCTTCTGCGACAGGCCTGGAAGACCGGGGTGCCGATCTACCTGCCGCCCACCTTCCATCAATTTAACAATCACCAACGCTGGCTGCGGGGGCACATTTATACCATTCCCAGCGGTGAAGTAGTGTTTGTCTATGATGATGTCACCAAAACGCAAGAGGCGGAGCTTGAACGCGCCGCTTTGGAGACCAAGCTACACCGCGCCCAGAAAATGGAGGCCATCGGCCTGCTGGCCGGCGGCGTGGCCCATGATCTCAACAACATTCTCTCCGGGATCGTCAGCTACCCGGAGCTCATATTGATGCAGCTGGATGAAAACAGCAAGCTGCGCAAATCGGTGCTGGCCATTCAAAACTCCGGCCAACGGGCAGCGGCGGTGGTCGCAGACCTGCTCACCGTGGCCCGCGGCGTCAGCAGCGAACGGCGCATCTGTCACCTCAACCATCTGGTGGAAGAATACCTGGACTCGCCGGAGCACCGGATGTTGCGTTCCCTTCACCCCGGCGTGGATTGCAGCGCCCAACTGGCTACTGACTTGTGGCCGTTGTCCTGCTCGCCAATCCACCTCAAAAAAAGCCTGATGAACCTGGTGACCAACGGGGTCGAAGCCATTGAGCGGACCGGCAGGATAACCATCCGCACCCGCAACGCAGCCCTGGATTCGGCAACAGCCCGCAAGGCAGGGGTTGCATCGGGGAAATATGTCATTATGGAGGTTACGGATTCGGGGAGCGGGATCGCGGCAACGGACCTCGACCACATCTTTGAGCCGTTCTACACCAAGAAAGTGATGGGGCGGAGCGGCACCGGGCTGGGACTGGCGGTGGTCTGGAACACCCTCCAGGATCACAGGGGTGGGATTACGGTCACCAGCAGCAACCAGGGGACCGTGTTTACCCTCTATTTTCCGGCGAGCGCCGAAGAGGCCCTGCTCCCCCCGGAGACAGCCGATGCCGCGCCCGGTCGGGGAGCCGGAGAAACGATCCTGGTGGTGGACGACGAACCGCACCTGCGCGACATTGCCCGCCAGATGCTCGTTGCGCTGGGCTACGACGTGGTCACCGCCGTCTCGGGAGAACAGGCCGTGGACTATCTAAAAAACCACCGGGTGGATCTCGTCCTCCTCGACATGCTCATGGCTCCAGGAATAAACGGACGCCAGACCTTTGAGCAGATCATTGCCCTCCACCCCGGCCAAAAGGCCCTGATCGCCAGCGGTTTTTCCAGGGATGAAGAGGTGCAGCAGGCGCTCCGATTGGGAGTCTCCGGATATCTGCAAAAACCTTATGCGCTTAACAACCTGGGGCAAGCGCTGTATACCATTTTCCATCCGCACTCCTGACCCCGACGTCCCGCAAGGGGTGCGACTCGGGCCAGCAAAAAAATTACCCGCCGATGCGCGACATCCGGCCGTGGCAGTCGCTGCCAGTGCGCCGCATCCGCTCTTCCAACTGATGCCCCTGGGGCTTGTTGCGAATGGCGGCCAGCAGGGCTTCGCGAATCAAGGCATCCGGCCCCTGCTGCCTGAGCACGGCCCGCAGATCGATCTCCTCGTCGTGGAGCAGGCAGGAACGCAAGGCTCCGGCCGAAGTCAGCCGCAACCGGTTGCAGCGATCGCAGAAGTGGTGACTCAAAGGGCTGATGAATCCGAGCGAGCCGGCCGCATCGGCACCGAGCCGAAACACCTGGGCCGGGCCGTCGTGCCGGCCTTTCTGCAGGGGGATGAGTTCCCCCAAGGTGCTGATCCGAGCCATGATCTCGTCGGTGCCGATATAGGTATCGGCGTTCCAACGATTGGAGGCGCCGATGGGCATGAATTCGATAAAGCGCACCTGCAAGGGCAGGCGCTGCGACAGCCGGGCAAAATCGAGCATCTCGTCGTCATTGATCTGCCGCATGGCGACCATATTGAGTTTAACCGGGGAAAAGCCGAGGGCCAGCACGGCCTCGATCCCCCGCCAAACCTGATCGAAACAATCCACCCCGGTAATTTCGGCCACCCGTTCCCGATGCAGGCTATCGAGGCTGATATTGACCTTGGTCACCCCGGCATCGTAGAGTTCCCGGCCGTAGCGCTCCAGCAGGACACCATTGGTGGTGATGCGAACATCGTCAAGCCCCGAAATTTTGGTCAGATCGCGGATAAAATCGAGCACCCCGCGTCGGACCAGCGGTTCGCCGCCGGTGAGCCGGACCTTGGTGATCCCCATGGCCACGGCCACCCGGACCACCCGCAACAGTTCCTCATAGGTGAGCAGGTCGCCGTGTCCCAGCTTGGAGAGGCAGCCATTGGCTTCGTCCTCGGTGACGCAATACATGCAGCGGAGGTTGCAGCGATCGGTCAGACTGAGCCGCAGATAGGAAATGGGGCGGGAAAATAAATCGGTCAACCCGATTCCATCGGGAGCGGCACTGGTAATTTCTTGATTCATCGGGTATGTTGCTCGCAAAAATAGCGTTGGTGTTCGGAATTCGGACGAACATCAACCGTATAGGGATGCCTTACAGATACCACCGAACAAGACGGATTGCAACCAACGGCCTCATGCTCATCCTTGCCATAGAAAGCTCCTGCGACGATACGGCGGCCGCTGTCCTGGAACCCGACGACCACCTGCGCTCCTCGGTGATCAGCAGCCAAAACGAGATCCATGCCCGCTTCGGCGGCATTGTTCCCGAGCTGGCCTCGCGCCGTCATATCGAAATGATCCGACCGGTGGTGGACGAGGCCCTGGCCCGCGCCGGCGTGCAGCTCGCCGATATCGACCTGATCGCCGCCACCCGGGGACCGGGTTTGGTCGGCTCGCTGCTGGTTGGCTTCACCTTTGCCAAGGCCCTGGCCCTGGTACTTGGCCGCCCCTGTGTCGGAGTCGATCACATGGCCGGCCACCTGCTGTCCTGCCTACTGGAGACCGACAAACCCGGTTTTCCCTACACTGCCCTGATCGTCTCCGGCGGCAACACCTCGCTCTATGCGGTCGAGGACCCGGTGACCTACACCCGCCTGGGCCGGACCCGCGACGACGCTGCCGGCGAAGCCTTTGACAAGGTGGCCAAGCTGCTGGGGCTCGGCTATCCCGGCGGACCGGTGATCAGCCAGCTCGCCGTCGAAGGCGATCCGGCCGCCATCGCCTTTCCCCGCGCCTGGTTAGGAGAAGACAACCTCGATTTCAGTTTCAGCGGCCTCAAAACCTCGGTGGCCAACCATGTCCACACCCAGCGGCGCACCAACCAACCGCTGGCCGTGGAGAACATCTGCGCCTCCTTCCAGGAGGCGGTGGTCGCGGTCCTGGTCGGCAAAACCCTGGCCGCGGCCGCCCAAACCGGACACACCCGCATCGTGCTGGGCGGCGGGGTGGCAGCCAATCCCAGACTGCGCACGGTCATGCAGCAACGGTGCGACGAGCAGGGACTGCAACTCTTCATGCCCTCCCCCGTTTTCTGCACCGACAATGCCGCCATGATCGCGGTCGCCGGCTATTATCAGTTTCTCCGAGGCGAACGGGTCGATCCCGACACCGACGCCTATTCCCGTTCGCCACTCCAGTAGGCTGCCGATGACCCACGAAAAAACCCGTATCATGCTCAAACGAAAAGGGCTGGCCCCGAATAAAAAACTCGGCCAGAATTTCCTGGTGCATGAACATACATCGCGACGGATTGTCGAACTGGCCGGACTCAACCCCGAGGATCAGGTGATCGAGGTCGGCGTCGGCCTGGGCGCGCTGACCAAACCACTGGCCGCGGCGACCGCCAAGGTGATCGGCCTGGAGCTGGATTCGGGGATCATCCGGCTGCACCAGGAGCAGCAGGACCTGCCTGCCAACGTTGAACTGGTTCACGCCGATGTTCTGAAAGTCGATTTCACCGAACTGGTCGTGCCGGGCCAACGGTTGAAGATCGTGGCCAACCTGCCCTATTCGATTTCGACCCCTTTTCTGTTCCGCCTGACCGACCATGCCCACCTGATGGATTTCGCCGTGGTCATGCTCCAGAAAGAAGTGGCCCTGCGGCTGCTGGCGCAACCCGGCACCAAGGAGTACGGCGCGCCCACCGTCCTGCTGGCCAGTTGCGCCGACGTGCGACTGCTGCTCAAAGTCCACCCCGCCGATTTTCATCCCCGACCCAAGATCGATTCGGTGGTGGTCCGCATTGGCTTCCATCCCCAACCGGAACGGGTCCGGATTCTGGAGGCCTTTGACCGCAAAATGTTTGGCCGGGTGGTGCATGCCGCATTCGGCCAGCGACGCAAAACCCTGCTCAATGCATTGGACAGCGCCACCCTGGTTGCCGACAAGCAAGAACTCGCCCGGCGCATCGAAGCCGCCGGAATTTCGCCCTCGGCACGGGCGGAGACGCTCACGCTCGAAAATTTCGTCCGGTTAAGCCATAGCATCGGGCTACCGGTACCCGAACAACAGCCGACTTGAACAGGAGACGAAAAGATGACGGAGACAAAACAACCTTCCCCACCCCAGATCAGCCCGTATGTTTTCCCCGTGCTGCTGGCCGGTTTCGGCCTCTGGTGCTTCTACGACGGCTGGATCTCCATCGACCCGGACATGATGAAACATCAGACCTTCAACCGGATCGCCAGCGGCGTGCTCCTGCTCTGGGCCGGCCTTGACTTCGTCCGCACCCGGCGGATGGAAAAAGCCGAAGAAACGGCCAGAGAGAACGAACCGCCTGCCCTGTGAACGGTTTTAGCCCCAACCTGAGCCACAGATGATTACCAACCGCCAGCTCATCCTGCCCTACGCGGCCCCCTATCTCGCCTACGTGGGCATTGCCACCCTCTTGTCCGAGACTTTGCCAGCGGATTACAATTATCTGCTGCGACTCTTGGTGGTGTCGGCGCTGTTATGCTGGGCCTGGCGCTGGTACTGCCCGCTCAAAGGCCCCAATTCCCCCCTGGTCTCCGTCCTCGTCGGTACCGGTGCCGGACTTGTCGGCCTGGTTCTCTGGATCGGCCTACTGAGCCCTTTTGTCACCCCCGGAGACACACCTCCGTGGTCCTCCCAGGCCTTCGTTCTACGCTTACTGAGCGCCGGATTGCTGGTCCCGATTTTTGAAGAATTGATGATGCGGGGTTTTATTTTCCGACTCGCCTGGCAATGGGATCAGGCCAGAACCAACCAGGAAGAGCATCCTCTGCACCTGGCGCTTGACCAACGCTCCATCAATACGGTGCCCCCCGGCAGCTGGTCGTGGGTGGCCATCGGCCTCTCCACCCTGGCCTTCACCTCGGGCCACACCGTGCCGGAATGGCCGGCTTCCATTGGCTACGGCCTGCTCATGGCTTTCTTGTGGATCTACCGGAAAGATCTGCTGACCTGCATCGTTGCCCATGCGGTCACCAATATCACCCTGGCCTGGTATGTCTTTGCAACCGGGAATTGGCAGTACTGGTGAACACGTCCTGGCCAACAGCAACATCAACCGCAAGACCGGGTGTGCCCGCACCACCCCCCGGAACTCCTCTACTTTCCAGATGAATTACTATGAGTTTGTCCCGAACCGTTCGTTTTTACACCCTGCGTTTTAAAAGACTGCAGGGTTCTAACCGCTCTCTGGCCCTGGGCGCCGCTATCGGCAGCGCGGTTGGCGTCGCCCCGACCGTGCCGCTCAACAACATCTTAACCCTTGGGCTCACCCTGCTCTTCCGGGTCAACCCGATCGCCGGGATCATCAGCAACAATATCGTCAGCAATCCCCTGACCGTCCTGCCCCTATATTTTCTAGCCTGGGTAATCGGTGATTTCTTCCTGCCCGGCCGCCTGACCTGGGGAAGATTAAAAAGTGTTCTTGCCATTATCAATAGCGAGGGGACCATGGCAAGTTTGGAGACCATCCGCGGCCTGGGCATTGACACCATTCTGGTGATGATGGTCGGCGGGTTGGTGATTGCCATCCCAGCCGGAATCATCACGTATATCATTGTATTCAAATCACTTTCCAGGTTCCAGAAAAAAAGACAGCAGAAGCACCTGCTCAATCGGCTGGATAAATAACGCCCCTGCCATGCATAATTTCGTTTTTCACAATCCGACTAAAATCCTTTTCGGCCGCAACACCATTGACGCCATCGGTCCGGAATCCCGCCTCTGGGGCCAGCGGGGACTCTTGGTTTATGGCCGAAACAGCATTAAAAGCAGTGGGCTCTACGCGCAGGTCCTTGCCTCCTTACAGGCAGCGGGCATGGAGATTGCCGAACTTGGCGGGGTACGCTCCAACCCTTTGCTCTCCCTGGCCAGGGATGGCATCAGGCTGGCCAAGGAACGCCAGATCGAAGTGATCATCGCCGTGGGCGGCGGGTCGGTGATCGATACCGCCAAGGCCATCGGGGCCGGAGCCTTGGTCGAACACGATGTCTGGAAATTCTTCACCGGCAAGAAAGGAATCAAAGGAACCCTGCCCCTCACCACCGTCCTCACCCTGGCCGCCTCCGGTTCGGAAATGAATTCGGGCATGGTGATCACCAACGACGCCACCCGGGAAAAATTCGGTTTCGGCCATCGGCTGCTCCACCCCAAAGTCTCCATTCTCGACCCCGAAGCCACCTTCACCGTGCCCCCTGACTACACGGCTTACGGGGCCATCGATGTTATCAGCCATGTGCTCGAATGCTACCTGACTACCGCCGATCCGGACACCCCGGTGCAGGATCGATTGATGGAAGGTTTGATCGAAAACGCCATGACCGGATGCGACCGCTGTCTGCTTGATCCCCGCGACTACCATGGACGGGCCAATCTGCTGTGGACCGCCACCCTAGCGCTCAACGGATTGACCGCGGCGGGCCTGGGGCGGGTCGGCTTCCCCATGCATTTGATCGAACATTCGCTCAGCGCCCTCTACGACGTCCCCCACGGAGCCGGGCTAGCAGTGGTTATACTCGGCTGGCTGCAGCACCATGCCCAAACCGCGGCGCCCCGCATTGCCAATTTAGGGAAACGAATTTTCCCCGCCATCGAGGCGACCAACGCCGATCAAGGGGCGGTCCAGACCATCGACGGGCTGCGACGGTGGTTCCGCCGGGTCAAGGCGCCGGTAACCCTCGGAGACCTGGGCATCCCGGCCGACGACATTCCCCGGATCGCCGCAAACAGCGTAGGATTGGCCCGACTCTGGCGACTGCAGGACTACCCTCCGGAGCGGGTTGCGGAGGTGCTGCACCGCTGCCTTTAAAAAATCCCCGGCACCTCTTGCCGGAAACCTTCCCCCCCACAAACGCCCCTGCTCACCAGCCCCGGGAATACGCAAAACTGATATTTCCCCATGACATTCATCGGTTGATGCGGTAGATTGAACCTGATTTGCAACCCTTGACCCTGCACGAGGCATGAGTATCACGATGAAGAGCGAAATCCCGAATGGAAGGGCTGTGCCGGCTGAATGGCTGAGCAATTTCGACCGATATCTGATCAGCGAAGGTACGCATGAACGGGCCTACGAGAAACTGGGGGGCCATCTGATCCGTTTCGGCCAGGAAGAAGGCGTGGTCTTCTCGGTCTGGGCTCCCAACGCCAAGCAGGTCGCGGTGGTCGGCGACTTCAACGGCTGGGATACGGTCCGCCACCCCATGCAATCCTCGGATACCGGTATCTGGACGCTGTTCATCCCCGGCCTCACCGAACACACGGTCTACAAGTACCGCATCACCACCCAAGACCAACAGGAACTCGATAAAGCCGACCCTTTTGGTTTTGCCATGGAAGAGCGCCCCCGGACCGGCTCGGTGGTCGCCGACCTTGACCGGCACCAATGGCAGGATGCCCCATGGATTGCCAACCGGGCCCGCAACCAGGCCCTCGACGGCCCGATCTCCATCTATGAAGTCCATCTCGGCTCCTGGCGCCGGGAAGCCGATGACCAGTGGGGCCAACGCTATCTTTCGTACCGGGAACTGGCCGCCACCCTGGTCCCTTACGTCAAGGAAATGGGCTACACCCATATCGAGCTGCTGCCCATTGCCGAATACCCCTTCGACGGTTCCTGGGGCTATCAGGTGCTGGGCTTTTTCGCCCCGACCTCCCGGTTCGGCACGCCCGAAGATTTTATGTTCTTCGTCGACCAGTGCCACCAGGCCGGGGTGGGCGTCATCCTCGACTGGGTCCCGGCCCATTTTCCCAAAGACGGCGCGGGGCTCAACTTCTTCGACGGCACCCAGCTGTACGCCCATGCCAATCCGCAGCAGGGCGAGCACCAGGATTGGGGCACGCTGATTTTCAACTACAGCCGCAACGAAGTCCGGGCCTTCCTAATCTCCAACGCCCTGTTCTGGATCGACAAATATCATATCGACGGGCTCAGGGTGGATGCGGTCGCTTCTATGCTCTATCTCGATTACTCCAGACAGGCAGGGGAATGGATTCCCAACGAATACGGCGGCCGGGAAAACCTGGCGGCCATCAGTTTCCTGCGCAAGGTCAACGAAGTCCTCCACGGTATTTTCCCAGGCGTCCTGACCATTGCTGAAGAATCGACATCCTGGCCCATGGTGTCACGCCCGACCTATATCGGCGGCCTGGGATTCAGCCTCAAATGGAACATGGGCTGGATGCACGACACCTTGAGCTACATGGCCAAAGACAGCCTGTTTCGACGGTTCCATCACAACCAGATGACTTTTGGCATGCTTTATGCGTTTCACGAGAATTTCGTGCTGCCGATTAGTCATGACGAGGTGGTCCACGGTAAAGGGTCGTTGCTCAACAAGATGCCCGGCGACGAATGGCAGAAATTCGCCAATCTGCGTACCTATCTGGGATTCATGTGGGGCTATTCCGGCAAGAAGCTGCAGTTCATGGGGTGTGAATTCGGCCAATGGCAGGAATGGAATCACGACACCGGCCTGGAATGGCAGGCCCTGAACACGCCCCGCCACAGCGGTCTGCAACGGTTGGTGCGCGATCTCAACCTGGTGTACCGAAACGAACCGAGTTTGTATCAAGCCGATTTTGATTGGAGCGGTTTTTCCTGGATCGATGCCAATGACGCCGACAGCTCCGTCATTTCCTTTATCCGGTATGCCAAAAATCCCGAAGACTTTGTTATCGTACTCTGCAACTTCACCCCGCTGGTCCGTTATCAATACCGCATAGGGGTCCCCAGACCGGGCGACTACCGCGAACTGATCAATTCAGACCAGGAAATTTATGGGGGCAGCGGGGTCGACAACGGTCCGGTGATCCATACCTTTGCAGAACCTTGCCACGCCATGCAGCAGACCCTCTCGCTCACTCTGCCACCGCTTTCCACCGTGTTTCTCAAACCTTGTTGATGAAGTCACCCAGCTTTTCTCATACATGACCTTAACCCAAACATACACATCATGAAAATCCGTCTCATACTCTTCTCTCTCTTAGGCGTCGCGGCATATATCATGCTCGCCAACTATAACAGCAAGATGATCAAGGACAACCCGGCTCCCAAGGAACATTCCCGGGTATCAGCTTCTCAACCAGCCCCATCCCTAGCTCCCCAGAAAACAGCGACAAGCAAACCGCTGGCAACAGTACAGACGCCAAGCCCCCAGGCGCCGGCAGACACACCTGCCGAAACCGCTCTCCCCCAACCTTCTCCTGAACCGAAAGCGTTGCAGGTAACGATCCAACCGCCGCAGGCTCACACCGACGAGCTGCAGCAACTGGTGTCCGAACTCGCCCAAAAAGAACAACAGGTCAGCCAGTTGCTGGAAGCCCAAGAAGCAATGGCGGCTAAAAACCGTTCTCTGCTGACCCTGCTGGATGCCGGCACCGCCGAGGTAGCAGCCAAGGAACGCAAGTTGCAGGAGGCCGATGCGCAATACAAGGCACTGGCTGCCGACCAAGAGCGCGTAATCGCTGAACTGACGAATGCAAGAAACGCCATCGCCCAACTCAAGGCTGACCTCAAAAAAATGGAGGCCGCCGGGACCAATGTGCAGCAATCCATCCAGGAAAAAGAAGCCCTCCACACAACACTGCAGCAACAACTGCAGGAGCAAAGCGGAGAAACCAGCAGGCTGAAGGCACAACTTGAGACGGGAATCGCCGATAAAGCGACCAAGGAGCAGATGCTGCAAGCAGCCCAAGTGCAAATAAAGGCCCTGGCCGCTGATAAAGAGCGGACATCTGTTGACCTGGCGCATGCTCAAAAGGCAATCGATCAGTTAAAAGGCGATCTTGATAAACTTGCGACCGCCGGGACGCTGGCCCAACAAGCCCTCCAAGAAAAAGAAACTCAGCACCAAAATCTGCAGCAACAAGCCCTGGAACAACGAGACACTGCCGACCGGCTTAAAGCGCAACTCGCGGAAGTCACCGGTCAATCGGAAGCGGCCAAAACCGAACTGACCAAAGTGCAACAATTGCTGAGCGAACAACGCGTTGCCATGGATGCGCTGAAGACGCAACATTCGGAGACCTCCGCCCAACTCGAATCCGTCAAGGCCGAGCTTACGCAAGCCGCCTTGCAACTTGCGTCCCAAACCCAGGAAAATCAGCAAATCGAGCAACAACGCGCCGCCCTTGACCAACAGAAATCGGCGTTGGAAAAAACCTTACAGGAAAAAACCGAGACTCTGGCCAATAACCTCCAGATGCTCCAGGCCCTCAAACAGGAAGTGTCGGCCCAACCCCAGGCGGCGGCCACCGTCCAAAACATCCTCGACCAGCGCAACCAGGAACTCGAACAGATCAAGCAGGCAACCGCCGCCCAAATCGAACAGCTACGCCTACAGGTGACTGAACTCACTAAAAAAGACGGCCAGGTGACAGCAGCATTGAACCAATACAAGACAGAGGCAGGGGCTGCGCAGAAAACAATCGTGGAACTCGAAGCCGCCCAGGCACTGGCCCAGACAACCGTGGCAGAAGCCGAGAAAAAAATGGCCGCAGCGTTGGAAAGCAAGAGTAGTCTGCAAAACCAGCTCAACGACAAGGAGACTGCCATTGCGGGCAACCAGACCAATACCGCCGAACTGCTCGCAAAAACCACCTCCCTCAACGATCAAATAATCGGACTCACCAGCCAGGTGGAAGCCTTGCAGGCCGACCAGAGATCACTGCGACCTCTCAAAGCCGCGTATGAGGAAAAATCAGCGGCCCTGGCGGATGCGGAAGCCAAACTCAAGGATCTCCCGCCCCTGCAGGCCAAAAACAGCGAACTGACCAAATCGCTTGAGGAAAAGACCGCAGCTTTGGCCACCGCCGCCCAACAAGGCAAAGAGCTGACCGCGCTCCAGGCACAAGCCGGGGAACTGCAGACCCAAACCCAGGCTTTGACCGCCCAGAACGAAGCGCAGGCCAGTACGGTCAAAGCACTCGAGGCGGAAAAAACCGACCTGGCGGGCAAGCTGACCGCCGCAGAAGCCCTGGTTCAAGATGTGGCGCCTCTGCAAAAATCGCTTGCCGAAAAAACCGGTGCCTTGACGCTGGCGGAAACCAAACTCAAGGCCCTGGCCAATGCCGATCAGCAGATCGCCCAACTGCAGACCCAACTGAAAACCGAGACCGCTGTGGTGCTAGCCCTGCAGACCGCCAAACAGGCGGCCGAGAAGAAAGTTGCCGAGCTTGAGCCTGCCTTGAAAAATCTGGATCAGCAAGCAGCCGTCAACGCCGGAAAAGTTAAATCGCTGGAAACCGAACTGGCTGCGGCCCAGAGCCGGAATAAAGAGTTGATGGATAAAAACAAGCTGCAACAGCAGCAGGATCTTATCCCCAACCTGAACCAGCAGATCGAAACGCTCCGCGCCCAAGTCGCCCAGACGGAGACCGCCGGAGCGCAGATCAAAAAGAATCTGGCTGAGGTCAATGCCGCCATGCAGGCCAAGGCGGAAGAAGCCCAGGCGGCAGATAAGAAAATACAAGCCTTGCAGACGGAAAAAGATGCGCTCCAAAAGGAGTTGGACATCGCTAAAAACCAAGCCAAGCCGATCGCTCAACAACCAGCACCCCAACCGGCCAGCATTGTGGCGCAGGATCGCGATCATGACTCCATTGCCGATGCGGCTGATTTCTGCCCCGAGACTCCCGCAGGAGTGCCGGTCAATGCGCTGGGTTGCCCTGCCGCCAAAGGAATCATTCTGGAAGGCGTGACCTTTAAGTCAGGTACGGTGGAACTGTTGCCGGATTCCGAAAAAATACTGGCCAAGGTGGCAGGCACTCTGGCTCAGTCAGCGCCCGTCAAGGTGGAGGTGGCCGGCTACACCGATTCCAACGGAGACCCTAAAACCAATCTGGCCCTCAGCCTCATCCGCGCCCAGACCGTGCTCAAGGCCCTCATTGCCAAAGGAATCGCAGCGGAGCGATTGACTGCCAAGGGCTTGGGCCAGGAAAATCCGATCGGCGACAATGCCACCTCGGCCGGTCGACAGAAAAACCGGAGGGTTGAACTCCACCCGATGGCCCCCTAAACTCCGACCATTGCTTGCTCACAAAGCCCCAAAGGCCGTGTCCCCCAAAAGGAGACACGGCCTTTGGGGTATCCAGCATCCCGCATCCCCAGCTTTGCAGTACCTGCCGCGATCAATCGAAAACCTCAAACCAACTTGACCACCGCGAGGTTGATCAGCCCCAAGACAAACCCCAGCAATGCTCCAAACAGGTTAATATACTTGAACTGTTCCTCCATGATTGAGAGCAGCAGCCGTTCCAGCTGCAGCAGGTTGAGCGAATCGACTTTATCGGTCACCATCTGTTTGATGTTCAGGGATTCGACCACCCCCGGCACCTCCTGCAACAACATCCGATTAGTGGTCAAGATGATGAATTCAGTGATACCCTGCCGGACCCCATGGGGCACCAGATCGTAGAGCCTGCCGATCGGATGGGCCAGGAGCGTATCGACCATGGTATGAATCATAGAATTGACTAGGCGCTCCGTCTTGTTTGCACGAAACAAGGCGATGCACTCCCGGATGACGGCATCGCGCATTTCCAGGCCGATTGTCCCTGGAAAAAAACTTTCGACCAGCGTTCCAAGTCGACGCTGCCCCCCGCCCAGCAACTCTTCCATCCCGACGTGCAGCATAGCGCTCAAGCCGGCCCGAGTGCCCTCTGCCCTGAAAACCGCCAGCAACTGCCCGGCGCATACCCGACATATCTCCCCCAATCGGTTGGCATCGATCCCGACCAGCAGTTTAGCCAACGGTTTCTGCCGAAAAGTCTCCATGCTTTCCGCCAAAACCGATGCCATTCGCTCCTGAACCTCGGGATTTTGCAACCAGGCGACCAGATCGCCCTCTTTTTCCTCCAGATATTCGCCGACCTTCAGTTCAAAAGTATCCATTTCAAGAAAACCTCGGGCCATTGCGCCCACCGGCCCAAGGGATTCAAGGAAGTGATCAATGGCCCCGGACATGCCCCTGACGACCTCTTTCCGCAAAACCGGATCGGACAACCGTGGGCCCATCGCTGCAAGGATCGAGGCCGACTGGTCGCGGATCATTCGCTCCAGCAGGGTGCTCAACTCTTCCGGCAGCAGATCGCCGACCGTCCGCCCCTGAACGGCCGAGCGCTCCAGGGCGGCCATCATATATTCGGCCAGCCAGATTTCAGTCCGGTCGCTGGCCAGCAAGTCGTTCATGACCCCGTTCAGCAGGAGATAGAACGCCTGTCGGTTTTCCGGGGCAAGCAGACTGTTGAGATCCCGGTCGGCAAGATCGTCAAGCCGATCCAGAATCGCGGCGGTGATCTTCTCTTCGAAACCATTGCTGTTCAGATAGCGGTTGACCCCGTCCCCCAATTGGTATTTCAGAGTCTTGACCCCAACCTGCAGATAGGCTTTGAACCGTTCCGGGATGATTTCGGGCAAAGGACCCAAATCGCGCTTGAGCACCTCCTGAACCTTGCGATCGACAAGCACGGCAAGGTGTTCCTGAAAAGGCTCGTCTGATATTGAGCTGCCTATATCCTTGCTGGTCAAGAGATGGCGCCCTACCATTTCTCCGATATTCACCGCTAAATCATGGCGTTTTGAGGGGATGACGCCGGGCGTCATCGGTACCCTGAGGCCGAACAGGTGCCATGGCCGCAGCGGCCTGAACAGCATACGGATGGCGATTTTGTTGGTGAGATAGCCGATGAAAGCACCAATACAGGGATGGGCCAAGGTGTTGAGCAGGGAATAATCGATGGTAAACACGTGTTCTGCCTACAGGGTAAGGTTGGTGGGGGGAAAGAGTATCGGCAGCAGCTCTTGTGGATGCGCGATAAGATGGTGCGCTCCGGCGCTCCGCAGTTCCTCGGCGGTGCGAAAACCCCAGAGCACGCCGACCGAATCCATGCCGGCTCCATGGGCGGTGTGCATATCCACGGCGGTGTCGCCGACATACAGAATTTCGGCCGGGGCGAGCCCTAAATGATCGGCGATTTCGATGGCGGCCGCCGGATCGGGTTTTTTCGGCACCCCCTGCCGCTGCCCCAGCAACGGATCAAAGCGCCATTGCGGCAACAATCGCTGAACACAGAGCCGGGTGAAGGCATCGGGTTTATTGGAGAGGATGCTCAAACCTATCCCACCCGCCACCAAGCCCTCGAGCATCTGGGAAATCCCCGGGTAGGGACGGGTACGGACATGCCAATTGCCGGCATATTCCTCCTGAAAGGCCAGTACCGCTGCATCTACCGCGCCCGGGAAGCGTAAAGCCGGGGGCAGAATCCGTTCCACCAGGAGCCTGATGCCATCGCCGACAAAATACCGGTAGGCATCCACCGGATGCACGGGCAAATTTCGGACCGCCAGCATACGGTTCGCCGCCGTCGCCAGATCCTCCAGTGAATCGAGCAAGGTTCCATCCAAATCAAAGATGACAGCGCGATACCCCATTGAATCCATTGCTCCTTATGTGGTGGCGGTACGAGATCCCGATGGCGTTGACCGGGAGCAATACAAGTGCGGGCCGGATTTCCATCAAATAGCTAACAATTGAATATAACAGCATCTTACCAAGAGCGTAAGTGTTTTTATGCCCCCTTGCTCCGGCCAGGCTCCTCAAAAACCAGCGCTTGCTCCCCAACAATAGAATGCGGGCCGTTGAAAAAAGCTATAGACTTGGAAAAACGAATATTTTAAGATATCTATCTTTTAAGTACAGTATCTGGTACAAAACGTTTGGCTGGCGACCTCTCACACCTTGGGACGTCCGCTGGCGACCGATCCAAGTCGAGTTTTTCAAGGCATTCGGCCTACCCGCCGAAACCTTCATTCCACCTTTATGGCAGTGAATCGATGAGCCAGGAAACAACCCCTCCCGATGTCATCATAGACCTGATCAAGGTGAGCAAGGTCTATCCCCCCGATGTGCACGCGATCTCGGATATCTCGCTCACCGTTGACCGGGGGGAGATCGTCTTTCTTACCGGGATGAGCGGAGCGGGCAAAACCACCCTGCTCCGCCTGATCAGCCGTATGGAAAAACCAACCAAGGGCATGGTCGATGTGGCGGGATTTGACATCGCCAAACTACCGCAGCGCAATATTCATCTCCTGCGCCGAAAAATCGGCATGGCGTACCAGGATTTCAAGCTGCTCCCCAACCGTACCGTGGCGGACAATATCGCCATTGCCATGGAAGTGGTGTACCACACCAAATCCTTTATCGAAAAACGCACCAGAGAATTACTCGATCAGTTGGACCTGGTTAGAAAATACGGAACCCGTACCGAGGAACTGTCGCGGGGGGAGCAACAGCGGGTTTCCATCGCCCGTGCCGTTGCCAATTCCCCGGAGATTGTCCTTGCCGACGAGCCGACCGGCAACCTCGACGCCGAAACCACCGGCCGGGTCGTCAATCTCTTCCACCAACTCCACCGACAAGGCAGCACCATCCTCATCGCCACCCATGACAAATCCCTCTACCAACACACCGACAGCAGGGTTATTGAGCTCCATCATGGACGGGTCCGCTCCTCCCTTCCCGACACGGTCGACCACACTAACGAAGAGGCGGCTATCCCGGCTCTTGCCTCAACGCCGGGGGCCTAACCAATGAGATTTTTAACCGTTGTTCTCCGGCATACCTGCCGCAACCTCCTGTTCAGCTGGAAATCGCAGGCCATGACCCTGTTCACCGTGTCGCTCTCGGTGCTGATCTTTTCCTTCTTTTACCTGATTTATTCCAATGCGTTGCACATCAGTGACAACCTCGATGACGACCTGCGGCTGATCGTCTATCTCGAAGAGGAACCGGGGTTGGCGCTGCAAGAGGAATACCAACGGAAAATTCTTAAATTCGACCAGGTGGACCGGATCGAATTTATCAACAGCCAGCAAGCCTTTAAACGATTCGAACAGCAACTCGGCGACAACCGCGATGTGCTCAGCGGGGTGCCCGCCGATTTCCTGCCCGCCTCGATTGAGGTTTACCCGGTCCGTTCCCTGGACAGCCTGTCCCGGATCAAACGGTTTTCCGACTACCTGTCAACCCTGCCCGGAGTCATCAAGGTCCAGTACGGCAAGGAATGGATCGAACGCTTTTACGCTTTTGTCCAACTGATGCGGGTGGTTGTCATCCTTTCCGGTACGCTACTGATAATGACCACCACCTTCATGGTCGCCCACACCATCCGCCTGACCTTGCTCGCCCGACAGCAGGAGTTGGAACTGCTCCGGCTGGTCGGCGCCACCAACAACTACATCCGCATGCCGTTTCTCCTGGAAGGCGCCTTCCTCGGGTTCCTGGGCGCGAGTTGCGGGATCGCGGCCCTACTGCTCCTGTACAACTGGATCAAACTCCAGTTCGCCGGCCCGACGACCCTGACCCTGATGCCGTTCACTTTCTTTAACTGGCCGGTTATCCTCTCGATCATCGGTATCGCCACTTTGCTCTGCGCGGCCGGCAGTTTCTCGACCACCAGAAGGATTCTTCAACTCTGATCCGGCGCCCATGAACCTGCTCCCTGCTCTCCTCCTGCTCCTCATCAGCCTGTCGCCGCCACTACCCTGTGCAGCGGAACCGGTGGACCAGGCCAATGCCATCAATATCGGCAAGCTCCGCCTGGAGATCTCCAGTCATGAGGAAAAAATCGATCAAAGCGGCAAGGAGGAGCTGTCCCTGCTGGATCAGCTGGAAAAGCTTGACGAAAAAATCAAAACCCAGAAAGTGAAGATTCATGACCTAAAAGCCCGGATACAAGACCAACAACAGATCATTTCTGCCAAGGAACAAGAACTGGCGGCAATCGTCAAAAAAAATGCAGCGCTGCAACTGCATTTGATCAAACGGCTGCAGTCGTTCTATCTCATGGGGAAAACCGGTTTTCTCAACATCCTCTTTTCCAATAAAAACCTGCCCGACCTGCTGCTGACCAATGACGCCTACCATTCACTGGTGACTTACGACCAGGCGGTTTTCGACACCTACAGGGAAAACCTCGCCGCCATCGAGCGGGTCAAACGCGCCCATGAACTCGAGCAGTCGATGCTGGAAAAATTCCTGGCCGACACTGACCAGGAAAACGCCACCCTGCAGCAGACGGCCGAAGAGCAAAATAGACTGCTCAAACGGGTCCAAACCCAAAGGGGTTTGTACGAACAAGCCGTGAAAGAGATGAAAAAGGCGGCGGGCCACCTGACCGCTACCCTGACCAGCACCACCAAGCCACAAGACCAGAAGGCCCGAGGGTTTGCCCTCAACAAGGGGAAGTTGCCGCCCCCCGTCTGGGGTAAGGTCATCGGCAAGTTCAATCAAGCCGCGTCGGAAACCGACGACCCCATCTTCACCAACGGGATTACTGTCAAAACTCCTGAAGGCTCCGAAGTATACGCCGTTTTTGACGGTGTGGTTATTTTTTCAGGATATATGCGGGGTTACGGCAAGATGGTCATCATCGACCATGATCAGCAGTACTACAGCGTCACCGCCAGATTCGACGAAATTCAGGTCAATGAGGGCGATCCCATCAAGCAGGGGCAGGTGATAGGTATGACTGGAGAGATTGCCACCCTCTTCAGCAAGGGGTTGTATTTTGAAATCCGTCACGGCGAACTCGCCGAAAACCCCTTGGACTGGCTTAAACCGGGAACACTTACAACTCGTTAATCACGTTGTTCACAGGGATATCGGATTTTTAAGGTCCGCAGTGAATAACCGTTGCCTCCCTCTCTGATTCCCGTTAATTTGTCGAAGGTCAAGTCGATTTTTGATCAATGGTAACAAAACTGCTGACCACTTGCTTCGTTACACGCTGTACCGGCAATCCCCCATTTCCTTCACCCCGGTTTCCCGACTGCCCCATGAGACGCCCGATCATCCTGTTGACCTTTCTCCTCTGTTGCTTCGGGACCGCCGTCTGTGCCGACGAGACCAAACAAGAGCGCAACACATATAAAAGCCTGGAAACTTTTGCTAATGTGCTTACCCTGGTCCAGCAGTATTATGTCGACGAGATAAATTCCAGCAAGGTGATCAACGGGGCAATCAACGGGATGCTCAGTTCGCTCGATCCCCATTCCGCCTATATGACGCCGGAGGATTTCAAAGAGTTGGAAGAGGAAACCTCGGGCAGTTTCACCGGGGTCGGCATCGAGATTTCGATCCGTGAGGGCGTCCTCACCGCCGTTGCCCCCATCGAAGGGACGCCTGCGGACAGACAAGGGGTTACATCAGGAGATCAGATCATCCGCATCAACGGCGAACTGACCAAGAGCATGACCCTGATGGAAGCGGTCAAAAAACTGCGCGGCGCCAAGGGCACCTCGGTGACCATCACCATCCATCGTGAAGGCTTGAAAGATACCCAGGACCTGACATTGGTCCGGGAGGCCATTCCCCTGCTCTCGGTCAAGTCCATGGAATTGGAACCGGGATTCCCCTACATCCGGGTATCCAATTTCCAGGCAACCACCAACAAGGATGTCAGAAGCGCCCTGAAAAGCTTGCGAAAGAAGAGTCCCACCCAGGGCCTTGTGCTCGATTTACGAAACAACCCCGGAGGCTTGCTTGACCAGGCCGTCAAGGTCGCCGACTTATTTCTCGAAAAAGGGGTGATTGTGACAACCAAAGGCAGGAACCATCAGGAGCAGATGAAGTTCGAAGCCCATTCGGACGGCGGCCAGAACAATTTCCCCATGGTTGTCCTCATCAACGGCGGTTCTGCCAGCGGTTCGGAAATTGTCGCGGGTGCGCTTCAGGATCATAAACGGGCGATTGTTCTCGGCACGACCTCCTTCGGCAAGGGCTCGGTGCAGACCATCCTCCCCCTGCCCGACGGTGCGGGCATCCGGCTGACCACCGCCAAATATTACACCCCCAGCGGCGATTCGATCCAGGCCACCGGCATCAAGCCCGACATGGTGGTGCCACTGACACCCATAACCGACGATAAAACCCCACCATCCTCGAGCTTCAAGACGATCAGGGAAAAAGACCTGCCTCGCCATATGAAAAACGATGCTCGCGGCAAAGGAAAGGGCAAGCCGGAAACCGACACCATCGATACAACCGATCAGGAAGGGAATTTCGAGAAGGTGGAGGATATCAAACAAATCGCCAAACGGCTTGAGCAGGACAATCAACTGCGATCCGCCCTGAACGTCCTCAAGAATTTCGAGACACCCTCCGGCCGGAGTGACGCTAAAAAATAACCAATTCCCATCGGCGCCACCAACTCCGGTGCGCCGCCGGAGCTGGCAAGAGGCGCCAACCGTTTACATCAATCCGAGTTCGCGCAGAATATTGGTGTTGCCGGTCCAGTTTTTCCTGACCTTGACCCAGAGGTGCAGCCGCACCCGGCAGCCCAGCAGGTTTTCAATGTCAGCGGCGGCACTCTTGCGGATGGCAGCCAGCATTCCGCCCCCCTGACCGACCAGAATGCCCTTCTGGGAACTCCGCTCCACCATGATCGTTGCCTGGATGACCACCGGCTTTCCCTCCTCCGCCTCTTCAAAAGCATCAATAACCACCGCAGTCGAATACGGCACCTCATCCCGGGTCAATAGAAAAATTTTCTCGCGGATAATCTCGGCGGCTATAAACCGTTCGGTCGCGTCGGTGGGAATATCCTCCGGATAATACTGCGGCCCCTCCGGCAGACGTTCCACCAGTTCGGTAGTCAGGATTTCGATGCCTTCACCTTGCAAGGCCGAAATGGGCACAATCGCGGCAAAGGGATGCAGGCTCCGGTACCAGTCCATCACCGGCAGCAGTTGTTCCGACTGGAGCAAGTCCCGCTTGTTAAGGGCCAACACCACCGGGCAGGTGACCCGACTCAGGTAGCCCCGATACTCCTCCGCCCTTTTTTCGAGCTTCTTGGCGGCCATATTGGCGCCATCGGCCAAAAACAGCACCACATCCGCTTCGTTCAGACTCTCGAGCGCCACCCGCACCATCTGCTGGTTCATTGCTTCCCGAGCCTCATGCAGGCCGGGGGTGTCGAGCAGAATCATCTGGTAGTTGGGGCCAGTGACAATCCCCATGATCCGGTTTCGGGTGGTCTGCGGCCTGGGGGTGACGATGGCTATTTTCTGCCGAAGCAAATGATTGAGCAGGGTCGATTTACCCGCATTGGGGGGGCCGATGATCGCCACCACCCCGGAGCGGTAGAGTGTACTATCCACTGTGGGTATCCTATAGCGCAAAAAGGGATCAGGTAATTCCCTGAAGAAAATAATGACAAAGAGATAGAATCCTGCTATCCACTGTAGCTTACCATGACCCTCGAACTTCGCAACGTGTTAAACTGATGATTTCTTCCGGCAGTCTTATTGAATTTATCGATGGCGGCAAATTTTATTGCGGCCACGTCACCGGCATTGCCGACAAAAAGATCCACCTCCTGAATCAGAACGGGCGGGAAATCAATCTGCCGGAAGCCCGGATTCTCATTTCCTCCCGACAGCCGTATCCACCATCGTCGAGCCGTGAAGCCCTGACGGCACACCTGCAGCAGATCGCCACCAACCGAGCAATCTTGGCGGCAGGTATCAACCTCGATGAACTCTGGGAAATCGTCTGCGAAGAACCCGACGATGCATTCACCCTGGATTTCCTGACCGAGCTGCATTTTGGCGGCGCAGTGAACGATGACCAACGAGCCGCCTTTCTCCGGGCCATCTTTGCCGACCCGCTGTTCTTTAAATTTAAAAACGGCAGCATCTCGGTACACAGCCGCGAACAGGTCGAACAGCTGCAATGGCAGCGCCAAAGAGAGCAGGAAAAATCGCAGTTGCTTGACCAGGCCGCCGACTCGCTGCAAAAAATCATGATGGGCCAACCGGTCAATGCAAGCCAATGGCCGGATCGGGAACGTTGCCTGCAATGGCTCAGCGACTGGGTACTGCTCGGCAGTGAAAGCGCCGAGGACGAATTCATCCGGCAGGTGTTGAAAAAAGCCGGCCTGACTTCGCCCCATGCGGGGTATGATGTGCTGGTAAAAGCCGGGGTCTGGGATGCGGATGAGAACCTGGCATTGCTTAAATCGGACCAGCCGGTTGATTTTCCGGAATCCTGCATCCAAATCGCCGAAACCCTGCGTGAAGCAACCGTCGAAGAACTGCTTGCCGATCCCAAGCGACGCGATCTCCGAGCACTCAACATCCTGACCATCGACGGCAGTTTCACCCGCGACTTCGACGATGCACTCCATGTCGAAAAAACCCCGGACGGCAACATCCAGGTGGGCATCCACATTACCGATGTCAGCTATTACGTACCGCCGAAAAGTCCGCTCTTCGCCGAAGCCCGGGAACGATCGACCTCGCTCTATTTTCCCGAAGGGCACATTCCCATGCTGCCCAAGAACCTGAGCCTGGATGTCTGCAGCCTGATCCAGGGCAAAGTCCGACCGACCATCAGTTTCCTGGTCACCCTGGCCAAAGATGGCAGCTTGATCCATTCCACCATTGTCCCTGCAGTCATCGAAGTCAAACGCCAACTGAGCTATCGCGAGGCCGATTCGCTGATCGACCGAGATCCCGACCTGAACTTGCTGAATGTAATCCGCCAGCAACTCCGGCAGCAGCGAATCGACAAAGGAGCGCTCCTTCTTTCCCTGCCGGATGTCAATGTCGATATCCGCGACCGGGAGCATATTCAGGTCTACCTGTCACCGGTGGACACCCCGGCCCGCAACCTAGTCTCCGAACTGATGATTCTGGCCAACAGCCTGGCCGCCAATTATCTGGCCGGCCGGGAGGCGCCTGGCCTGTTCCGTTCTCAGCCGCCGCCAAGGAAGCGGCTCATCGCCGGAGCCCAGAATAGTCTGCAGGATATCGCCCGACAACGTCGTTTTCTGTCCCGTGGTGAACTGACCTCCCATCCCAAGCCCCACAGCGGTCTCGGGCTCAACAGTTACACCACCATCACCTCGCCCATCCGTCGATTCCTCGATCTGGCCATGCAGCACCAACTCAGCAACATGATCCACGGCCGCGGCATTCTCTTTTCCAGCGACGAGTGCAAGACCTTTGCCGGTATCCTCCAGCAGAAACTCGGCCGGGCCAATGGGATCCGCCAGCAGCGCCATCGCTACTGGATACTGCGGTACCTCCTGCCCCGCGAAGGCCAGCGGGTCAACGCCCTAGTGGTCGGCGTCGGCCCCAAACGCGTCAACCTCCTGCTCTGCGATTGCCTCTTTGATGTCGACCTGTCTCCCAACCCCTCCTTCCCGGTGGAACCCGGCGACACCGTGCGCCTCCAGTTGGCACGGGTCAAACCCCTGGACAACATCCTCCGGGTCGAGTGGTAAAAGCCCGACGACACCAGGTTGCCTGGTCCCCCCAATTGCCATTCCTTATCAACCATTGATGTACTAGCCTACCGTCGCGCGCCCGCAACAACCTGAGCTGCCCCCAGGGCCCTCAACTTCCTGCCGCCTGATGGTCCTTGTCATAGACAAAACACCACCTATCAGGTATATGCTACAGCTACATTTTTTCCGACACCAATATCAACAACGGGCACCCTGCCCCGGTGCTTCGACGACGCCATGCATTTATTGTTTATCCGAATCATTTTCCTGTGCGGTTTCCTGTTGCTGCTCTGCCCTGGCCGACCGCTGGCTGCCAGCGGGCAGGCGCCTGAAATTAAGGACATTATTGTTACCACCGCGGATAACAACCTCTTGCTTTTTGCCACGGTGAAAAACTGCTTCACCCAGGAGATGCTCGACGGCGTCAAAAACGGCATCCCCGTGATCTTTACCTACTACCTGCAACTGGTGAAGAGCAGCAGCAACTGGCTCGACACCACCCTGGTGGAATCTGCCGTGACCCGCACCCTGACCTTTGACAACGGCAAGCGGGAATACCGCATCGCTTTTTCCGATCAAGACGGCAAGGTGGTCACCACCGGCGATATGGAGCAGGCCAAGCAACTGATGGCCGAAATTAACGGTATCAAGGTGATTGCCCTGGCCCAACTGGTAGCCGACACCCCGTATGCCATTCATTTTAAAGTCACCTTGAAAAAAGGGACACTCCCCCTGGGGATACATCGCCTCCTCCCCATCCCGGCGTTATGGGACTTCGAAACCGACTGGCGCACCATTGAATTCAGGTATTGACCTGAAACGCTGAACTCCGGCAACTCCATGCTTACCGCGCAACAGAAAGAAAAAAAACAGCGGTTGGTCCGCTCGGTGATTGCCTTCTGCTTCCTGCTCATCCCGGTCCTCGGATATGTTCAGCGCGGACTGCTCAGCGGCGACTTCAACCTGCCCATCTCCAGCACCATCCTGATTTTCGCCCTGATCAATATCAACGGACTGCTGCTGTTGCTCATGCTCTATCTGGTGCTGCGCAATCTGGCGGAATTGGTCTTTGAGCGCAAACAGAAAATTCTTGGATCCCAGTTGCGGACCCGATTGGTGATCTCCTTTGTGTCGCTCTCCCTGGTACCGACCGCCATCCTGTTCTTCATCGCTCTGCGTTTTGTCTCCACCTCGATTGATTACTGGTTCAATGCCAATGTAGAAGAATCCCTGCAATCCTCGCTCAAGCTGGCACAATCGATTTTGCACGATACCGGGCAACAGGCCGAGTATTCCGGCCGACAACTGGGCGCGATCCTGGAAAGCGGCGCCCTGGACCTGGGCGACCGAGCCGGCCTGGAGCATTTTTTCAACAAGATGCTGAATCTGGATCAGGCAGGTGCCCCGGACAGCATCCTGCTGCTCGACGCCGAGCGGACCCCTCTGCTCGCCGTTCAGGGGCCCCGCTTACAGCCCATCGGCCTGCCGGCCATCCCCTCGGAAGCCATCCGGCTGGCCGCCGCCCACCAGCAAGCCGAGGTAGTGACCCAGCGTACCACCATCGGCGAACTGATCCAGGCGATCGTTCCGGTGCAGGTCAACCTGGAGACCCAGCAGACCTGGTTTCTGGTGACCACGGTGCTGATTCCCCTTACCAAGCTTGAAACCATGCAGTCGGTATCCGACGGCATTACCGGCTACAAGCAGTTGATCATGCTCAAATCCCCGATCAAGCTCAGCCTGATCATCATGCTGCTGATCATCACCCTCCTGATCCTGTTCGGTGCGATCTGGTTTGGTTTTTATATCGCCCGCAGCCTCACGGTCCCGATCAACAAACTCGCCGAGGCCACCCGAAGGGTCGCCGAAGGCGATCTTGATTTCGTCCTCGAAAAGGATTCGGACGATGAAATGGGCCTTTTGGTCGATTCGTTCAACTCCATGACCTCGGACATCCTCGCCTCCAACCGGCAACTGGCCACCGCCCATCGTGCCCTCCAAGAAAGCAACGAGATCTCGGAACAGCGCCGCCGCTACCTGGAAACCATCCTGGAAAATGTGGCCGCCGGGGTTATTGCCCTGGACGAAAACAACCAGATTACCACCATTAATCGTTTTGCCGAGGGATTGCTGGCCATTGAACCTACGGCCTTTTTAGGGAAAGATTACCGCCTGGCCCTGCCCAAACAGCATGTCCTGATCGTCGAGAGTTTCCTCAAGGAACTGCTGAGCTCCGGCAAAACCTCGATCGAACGGCACCTGCGCGTCACCATCCGCCGGGGCGAGACCCTCAGCCTCCAGGTCAATATCACCCGGATGGTCGACGACTGGCACAAACCCATCGGTTTTGTCATCGTTTTTGACAACCTCACCAATTTGGAAAAAGCCCAACGACTCGCGGCCTGGCAGGAGGTCGCCCGTCGTATCGCCCATGAAATCAAAAACCCTTTGACCCCAATCCAGCTCTCGGCCCAACGACTACGCAAACGCTACCTCGATAAAATCACCGAAGATCGGCACATTTTCGATCAATGCACCGCCACCATCATCAACCAGGTCGACGAAATCAAGAACCTGGTCAGTGAATTCTCCGATTTTGCCCGGATGCCAAAATTGCACAAGGAACGCAACAACCTCGGCCGTCTGGTGGAAGAAGTGGTGTTTCTTTACCAAGAGGCTCACAAGCTCCTCGCTTTTTCCTGCACCATCGATCCGACCCTGCCGGAGTTTCTGTTCGATGCCGTCCAGATCAAGCGGGTATTGATCAACCTGCTCGACAACGCGGTCTCCGTGCTCGGCGACCACGGCACCATCGAGGTAACTCTCGGATTCGGCAGCACCCCGCAACTGGTTCGCCTGATGGTGACGGACAACGGTCCAGGGATCGCCGAGGAGGTCAAGCTGCGAATCTTCGAGCCCTACTATTCCACCCGCAAATCCGGCACCGGCCTAGGGTTGGCCATCGCCCACACCATTGTCACCGAGCATAACGGCCTCATCCACGCCCAGGACAACCCCCCCGCCGGCACGGTTTTTACGGTTGAGCTGCCGCTGGATACCTGATATGATAACGACTTACGTTCGGCGGCCCCCTGTGCCGTACCTCCTGAACGCAACCTCCTCTTTTCCGGCCAGACCGCCCCTGCATCGATGCCCAACACCATCCTGATCATAGACGACGAAGACGCCATCCGGGAAGCGCTCTCGGGCATTCTCGCCGACGAGGGGTTTGCGTCACTGTCCGCCAGCTCCGCCGAAGAAGGGCTGCAACTACTCGACGAAAAAGACATCAGTCTGATCCTGCTCGACATCTGGATGCCGGGCATGGACGGGCTCGAGGCCCTCAAGCTGATCAAGCAGCGGTTTGATCTGCCGGTGATCGTCATCTCCGGCCACGGCACCATTGAGACCGCGGTCCAGGCGACGCGGAGCGGTGCCTACGATTTCATCGAGAAGCCGCTGTCTTATGACAAAATCATGCTCTCGATCAACAAGGGCATCCAACTCTCCCGGCTGGAACGGGAGAACCGGCTGCTGCGGGAAAGCGGCCCCACCAAAATCCACATCACCGGCACCAGCCCGCCGATCGTCCGGTTACGCGAACAGATCGAACGGGTCGCGCCCACCGATGCCTGGGTCCTGATCCGCGGCGGCCACGGCACCGGCAAGGAACTGGTGGCCCAGACCATTCACCGCCATTCGTTGCGGAGCAAACACCCGATGATCGCGGTGAACTGCGCCGCCATCCCCGAGGAACTGATCGAATCCGAACTGTTCGGCCATGTCAAAGGAGCTTTTACCGGGGCTACCGAAAACAAAAAGGGCAAATTCGACCAGGCCAACGGCTCCACCTTGTTCCTCGACGAGATCGGTGACATGAGCCTGAAAAGCCAGGCCAAGGTACTGCGCATCCTGCAGGAGCAGCAATTCGAACGGGTCGGCGGCTCCCGAACCATTGAGGTCGATGTCCGGGTTCTGGCGGCGACCAACAAAAACCTCGAAGAAGAAATCGTCCAGGGCCATTTCCGCGCCGACCTCTTCTATCGGCTCAATGTGGTGCCCATCATGGTCCCCGACCTGGTCGACCGGCGTGAAGACATTCCCCTGCTGATCGAGGACTTCCTCCACCAGTTCGGCAAAAAGGGGATCGACGCCAAACAGTTCGCCGCCGAGGCCCTGCAGCTGCTCCAACGCCACAGTTGGCCGGGCAATGTCCGCGAACTCCGCAATCTGATCGAACGGCTGGTGATCATGAGCCCCGGCGACCAGGTCGGGGTGAACGATGTCGCCCTGTTCCTTGGCAATGCGCCGCTGCTGCCGCTCCCGGTCCAATCGTCGGGCGAGGGGTATCAGCATTTGACCTCCTTCAAAGAGGCGCGCCGGCAGTTCGAAATGGACTACCTCGCCGCCAAGCTCCTGGAAAACGACGGCAACATCTCCAAAACCGCGGAACTGATCGGCATGGAGCGCAGCCACCTCCATAAAAAAGTCAAGGCCCTGGGGATCGCGGTCAAATAACCCCTTGCCTCCCCGGCCTTTTCCAGACCCTACCCCTAATAACCAGCAATCCGAGGTGCCCCATGGTTTTTCCCGAATTTCGCCCCCGCAGAATGCGGCAGACCGAAACCTTCCGCTCCCTGATCCGCGAAACCCGACTGGTCCCGGACCAGATGATTTACCCTCTGTTTGTCCTGCCCGGCAGGGGCATCCGCCAGGAGATTGCCTCCATGCCCGGCGTGTTCCGGCTGTCGATCGATCAATTGGCCCAAGAGGCCAGGGATTGCCTGGCGGTGGGCATCCGCTCGGTGATCCTCTTCGGCCTGCCGGAGAAGAAAGACGGACTGGGTTCCGGGGCCTACGCCAAAAACGGCATCATCCAGCAGGCGATCAGGGAATTGAAGAACAAGGTGCCGCTGATGATTGTGATCACCGATGTCTGCCTGTGCGAGTATACCGATCACGGCCATTGCGGCTGCCTGGCCGGGCAGGAGGTCGACAACGACGCCACCCTGGAATTGCTGGCCAAGACCGCCCTGTCGCACGCCCAGGCCGGCGCCGACATGGTGGCCCCCTCGGACATGATGGACGGCCGGGTCAGCGAGATCCGCAGCGTCCTCGACGAAAGTTCATTTCACATGGTCCCGATCATGTCCTATGCGGTCAAGTATGCCTCCGCTTTTTACGGCCCCTTCCGCGATGCCGCCGACTGCGCGCCCCAGTTCGGCGACCGGCGCAGCTACCAGATGGACCCGGCCAACAGCAAGGAGGCCCTGCGCGAGGCGACCATGGATGTGGACGAAGGCGCCGACATCCTCATGGTCAAACCGGCGCTTGCCTACCTCGATATCATCAGCCGCCTCCATGACGAGTTCGACCTGCCGATCGCCGCCTATCAGGTAAGCGGCGAATACGCCATGATCAAGGCCGCCGCCGAAAAAGGATGGATCGACGGAGAACGGGTGATGGCCGAGACCCTGATCGCCATTCGACGGGCGGGGGCGGACATGATCCTCACCTATTTTGCCAAGGATATGGCCAAGTTGCTCATCGAAGGAAAGTAAGCCAAAACAACGGTTCAGCAAGAGACTGCAGGTTGCAGGTTGACAAGGTGGGTGCGCTATCGGTGCCCACCTTAAGCAGGTAATCCACCATAGGCTTGCGAGAGCAAAGCGCCGGATCCGGATTTATCCGATAATCCGGTTGATGTAACAGGTCATCAAATCCAGGACCAGCCCAGGAAATTCCTGGTGGGGAGCATGGGCGCAATCCTCCAGCAGCGCCGGCGTCACCCGGCCCGCTGCGCGGGCAACGATCGTCTCCACTTGGACAGCGGTGCCGTACTGATCGTTTCTCCCTTGGAGCACCAGCAGCGGCACCGAAATCGCGGGCAGCAGATACTCGATACTCCAGGAACCAAACCACGGACTCTGCCAGGTGGTTGCCCAGGCATTAAACAGTGTTTCGGTTTTATCGCCGTGATATCGACTGAGCCCCCGCTGCAGGGTACCCTCAGCAAAAGCTGCCGCCGCCTTTTTAATTCCTTCGACCGAGACCTGCTCAACCAAAACATGGGCCGCCTCGGTGATGATGCCTTTAAGGCAGGGTGATTGTTCCGCTCCGAAGATGAGACTGATGCTGCCGCCGTCGGAATGGCCGATCAGCACAAAGGGCCGGCCGGGCAGCAGAGACTCGATCACCTGGGGTAATTCGACCAGTGCCGCGTGGTGGAGATAATGGATGGTGCGGGGAGGGTGCATGGGGGAGGATTTGCCGTACCCGAGCCGATCATAGACCAATCCCGGACAGCCGGTGCGCTGACAGAGCTGCTCCGGGAAATCCCGCCACTGCTCGACACTGCCCAAGCCCTCATGGAGGAAGACAAGCGTGGGCCGGTCCGCTTGGCCCGGGTATGCCTCGTAGTACAAACGATCCTGTCCGTTCAACTCAAGGATGCTCATCAAGAATTCCCCCTCCCGGCAGTTTCCATTGTTGCCACCCCCAACTCCCGAGTACCGCCATCGCCCCGCCCACGGTATCGGCAAGGATATCCCCCGCGCTGACCATCCGTCCTGGTACAAAGGACTGATGAAACTCATCGGAAATGCCGTAGAGCAGGCAAAACAACAACACCGCGACATTTGCCAGCAATGGCCGACGCCGACGAAACCGCGGAGAAAGGGCCAGGAGTGCGGTCAAGCCAAGCACCGCATAGACCAGGCAATGGAGTACTTTGTCGATATTGACGATCTTGGGCAAGCTAAAGCTGTCGCCCGGTTGGTGCGACTGAAAGAAGATGGCCCCCATGACCAGGATCACGGGGAGCACGCGAAACCGACACGATTGCCAATCCATGAAGGGCCGGTCAACCTTCGGCCGATTCGCCTTGTTCCACATGCATTTTGGCAAACATTTCAGGTGGAAAGCGCTTGCGCAACCGCCGGATGGCCGCATGAATCTGCTGGGCAGGCGCCTTGGCCAGCCGGGATTCGGCTTTGTCGGCATAGGCTGCAAGGAACAATTGCCGCTCACGGAGCGCGAAAGTATGGCTGAAGTTGATTTCGATGGTCTCAGGATTTTCGTCGATGGGGACCTCGAGGGGAACGCCGTTCGCTGCGACCTGAACCGCATCGGAATCGGTGATTTCCAGCAGCCAGGCATCGCCGTCGGCATCGCTGTAAAACAGAAAGACACCGAGTTCATGGAAGGCCGGTTTTTTCTCGACCGCCTGCTTCTGGATTTTCTCGATCGCCGCCATCAATGAAATCTTCATCTGATTGGTCGGATTGACGGTTGAGCCCGCCTGCTGGGCAGGCAGACAGCAATGTTTATATTTTTTCCCTGAGCCGCAGGGACAAGGGTGATTTCTACCGATTTTTCCCATACCGTTTGATCCTTGGTTGCTGGTTAAGTGGCGCCTACCTACCCGCCTGTTTTGTTTCAACATCTTTTCATACCCTGGATGACTCAAAGAATTCAAGAAAAAGCGCATGTTCTTTGCTCAACGCCTGAGTCTATCTACTGGCGGTATGCGAATGTTCAGGGGAATTGCAAACCGGTGAGATGATACCGCGACCAGATGGCCTTGAACTCCTCTCGATGCTCCAGGAGGATATCTACCAGTTTTGGATCAAAATGGCGGCCGCGCTCCGCAATAAAATGGGCAAACACCGCCTCCCAGGTCCAGGCCTCATGGTAGACGCGCTTATTGGAAAGGGCGTCGAAAACATCCACCACCCCGATAATCCGACCATGAATATGAATCTCTTCTCCCTTGAGCCCCTGCGGATACCCCAGCCCATCCCAGCGCTCGTGATGGAGGAGCACGATACGGGCCGCGGCCTGAATAATCGGGCTGGTGGAACTCATCAGCAGGTCATGCCCTCGGTAGACATGGCTTTTGATGGTATCGTATTCTTCCGGGGTCAACGATCCAGGTTTATTGAGAATGGCATCGGGAATCCCGATTTTGCCGAGATCGTGGGTGGTGGAGGCGAGCTTGAGCATTTCCGCCTCCTCTTCGCCGAGCCCGCTTTTCACCGCCAGAAGTTTCGCGTATTCGGCCACTCGACGAACATGGCTGCCGGTTTCGGCGGACCGGCATTCCATGGTCTCGGCAATATGGAAAATGATCTCCTTCTGGGTATCTTCAATCCCCTTATGGAGAAAAAGATTGTCAAATGCCAGGGAGACATTGGTAAAAAATAACTCCAACAGGTCATGGTCGTTTTCGTCGAGTTCCTTGGCGATCTCGAAATAGAGAAAATTCTCCGAGCCGGTCTGACTCTTGAAATACCAGGCGCACTTCCCCTCTTCGCAATAAAAACCGTGACTCCTGGTCTGTGCCAACCGCAGGGTGGTATGCATCAACGCGGCCTCCACTTCCACAATCGGCCGATTGATATACGGGCAGAACGCCCCGGTGGCGGCCAGCACCACAGACTGCCCCTGGATGCCGGAAGCCGTTAGCCCCGACGCCTGCCGATAGGCCGGATCTTCCTGCAACTGCAGGATGGAGGTGAGTTGCGCAAGGATGCCGCCACCCAATTTTTCCAGTGATTGGCGCTCAAAAATATCCGCCGAGGCCTCGATGATCTTTTTCAGCCCTTTACGGTTATTTTCGATGGTGGTGATGAAATGGTAGCTGCGCAGGGCGGAGACCACGGTGACCAGCATTTTATCCAGGGTCAGCTCCGTTTTTTCCTTGTAGTCATTAATGTCATATTCGACGATTACCCGGGCGGCCGGCGCTTTGCCGGGCTGACCGGTGCGCAGGACGATACGCACAGTTCGGTTCTGCAGTTCTTCGCGGATAAAATGCACCAATTGGAGTCCGCTGTCTTCAGCCTCCATGACCACGTCCAGAAGAATAACTGCAATATCATGATGTTGCGCAAGGATGGCTTTCGCCTCATGACCGCTATAGGCATGGAGAAACGCAAATTTCCGCCCCAGGTAATCCATCCCTTTGATCATATAGGTGGTGACGCTGTGCACGTCCGATTCGTCATCAACGATGAGAATTTTCCAGGGCGCACCAACGGCGACGCCATTGGCAACAAGACTCCGGGTCGGCTCGGGCGTCTCGTCCTTGAACAGAATTTCATCAGAATCAGCCATATTTCCCCTACCTTACACCGGCATGACTATTGTAAAACGCGTCCCCTGCCCCGGAGCGCTCTCGCAGGAAAGCGTTCCTCCCAGGGTCCGGGTAACAATATTGAAGACGATATGCAAGCCCAGACCAGTGGACCCCTGGCTCCGGGCAGTGGTGAAAAACGGCTCAAAAATCCGATCTCGGACCTCCGGGGCCATGCCTTTGCCATCGTCTTCATAGCAAAGTTCCAGGGCATTGCCGCTTTTGGCCACAGCTATACGAATATGTCCCGCCTGGCCCGGTACAAAGCCATGGACCAAGGAGTTAATAATAAAATTGGTCAGAATCTGGGAAAAGGCCCCGGGGAAACTGTCGATCACCAAGCCGGGATCGCAGACGACCTCGACCCGATGGTCGGTCTTCTTGAGTTTCGGACGAAGGCTGAGCAGCACCTCGTCGATATACCCCTGCACAGGGAAGGTCCGACGGGTCTCGGAAACCTGGTCAACCGCCACCATCTTGAAACTGCGGATCAATTCCGACGCCCGGTTGAGATTAATCAAGATCATTTCGGTGCCTTCGCGGGAGTCATCGAGATAGCTGCTCAAATCGGACCGTTTCATTTCCCCCTGGGTAAAACGTTCCACCAAGGCACGGTTTTTTTCCGCCAAGGTCGAACCGGCGGATAACGCTACCCCCACCGGCGTATTGATTTCATGGGCCACGCCAGCCACCAACTCACCAAGAGCCGCCATTTTTTCCGACAGGATCAGCTGGCTCTGCGTCCGCCGCAGGTCTTCCAGGGTTTGCTGCAACTCCTGATTGGCACCGGCCAGTTGCTCGGTGCGTTGCTCCACCCGCGCTTCCAATTCTTCGTTCAAGCGTAGCAGCTGTTCCTCCGCCCGACTCCGTTCCTGTTCCTTGCGCTCCAGCCCTTCGGCCATACTGTCGAAAGCGGCGGCCAGTTGCCCCAGTTCTCCGGTCCCGGAGGACATACCGGTCCGGGCGGCCAGGTCCCCAGCCTCCAACCTGCTGGCGGCATCCATCAGCCGATTGAGACGGCGCATGATGGTGAACTCGCCCACAAGCCAGGCGGTGCACAAGGCCAAGATCGCGGCCAGGACCAGCAGGGCAACATTACGGAAGACCATAGACCGGGCCTTGCCCAGCGCCTGGTCCACCGGGATGCCCAAGCGGATCATCAAATAAGGGAAGGAAGCGCCCTGAAAGTAGAGGCGCTTGAAGCTATACAGCCGACTGACCCCGTCCACACCGGTTTCCAGGAAGGTACCCTCCTCCTCCCGGCCGGACATGCGCGCTACCATCTGCGGTAAGTCGGCCACCCAGGTATACTTTTCCGTTTCTGGAAAACGGGTGAGTCGGATGCCGCTGGCATCGGTCAAGGTGAACACCGATCGCTCCGGCAAGCGGGTATCGAAAAACAGACCGCCGAAATAACTCAGATCAAAAGCCGCCACCAGTATTCCCGCTGGCTCGCCATTGGCACCAAGGAAGGGTTGGGCGAACTGGACCACCACCCGACGCTGGGCTTTCAGCAGGGTGTATTCCCCCACAGCAAAAGCCCCGGTGCGCATGGCTTCCTGGAAATACCTGGTTTCACTTATATCGACCGCCTGACCGTCCGGTGCCGCCACCAGCACCTGGCCGCGGGCATCAACAAGGGAAAGAGAGACATAGGCGCCATTGCGGGACAGGATGTCCGTCAACAGTCCCTGACAGGCGGCGGCATCGAGATTGCGAACCTCAGAAGATTTGGCAAGGGTCATGAGCAGCAAACGGGCATTGTCCACCACCCGCTGGTGATGGGCCGCCATCGCTTGGACCTGACGCAGGGCGTAGCTCTTGGCATCGTCAACCACTTTGCCGCGCAGTTCGTGCCCCGTGTACAACAAAATTGCCAGGGCCGGGAGGACCGCCAGCAGGACGAGAACCATTAGACTCTTACGAATGGAACCAAACAAAAAAAGTCGCATCGCAGCCCTTGAACGGTTGGAAGGATGATTTCAAGGCGACCAGCAGCGCCTCTTACCGGCAAAACCGCGGTCAACGCACCGGTGCGCATCGCTCTCCGCCGCCCGGAACAACGCCGGGACGCGGCAGAAAGAATGCGGCACGGTCTCCTTCGTTGTTGCCAACAATTTATATTATATCAGATCATTGCACCATCTGCACGCATTTGTGCCCAGTGATCCGCCTGCGACAGAGCCGGCACCGGTAGCGGCGATAAGAACCCTGACCGCGATTTGCCCCTGAGTGAATCGCGCCCTCATTCCACCAGATGGAGCACCGAAGCCTCCAGCTTGCCCGTCCGGACCGGGACCAGCCAATACTCGACGGCATTGTCTTGCAGAGCTGTAAGCAGCCCATCGCTTGCCCAATGGGAATCCTCTACCAGGTTGTAGAAGACCGAATCGATCCCGATAAAACCGTCGAGCAGATGGGTCAGGGTATGGAGAACCTTGGTCACATAACCCTGCTGCAGTTCGAGCAATTGCTCCAGGGTCGTGACGCCCTCCTCCTTAAGATGATCGAGCATTCGCCTCGCGAATGCCCGATTGGCGGCCAATCCGTGTTCAAGGACGGGGCGGAACCGGGCATCCGTTCCACTGAGCACCTCTTCGACGCGGACAAAAAAATCAGCGTAGGTGATCAACTGATTGCCGGCAAGATAACGTTCCACATGTTGCCCCGCCGAATGAGCGGAACGGGAATGAACGAGAAAATAGTGTGATATGGGGTATTCCATAGATTATCTGGCTAGGGTGAAAGAAAAATTCAACGGCCTTGCATCAGCCGTTTGCTGAGGGCATCGCACTGGCAACGGCCCGGACATGGTTGAGGCAGTTGACATCCTGCACCCCGGCAAAGCCCATGTCCATGTTCACATACCAGCTTTCGTGCTGCCCATGGCGGTCGCAACTCCAGACCCAAGGCAACGGCCGGAAAAAAGCCTCGGCTTCCGGGCCGGGCTCACCGTCCGGCAACAGGCTCTGCAGTTCATTGATGGTTGGCAACCGCCATTGCCGGCAGTCATTGAAGCCTTGGCGATTTAACTGCTCCACGTACCGATGGGCGCCGACGAAGGTGACCGGATACCGGGTGCCCTGCCGTTGCCAGATCAATCCGGTGGCCCGATCGGCCACTGCCTCCCGCTGAACCTCCAGGCGATTGCACACCGGTATGACCGGCCGGAACAGACCATTGACGCCAAAAACCGTGCCGGCCCTGGAACTACAGACATTGACCGGCTCATGCCTGAGCGGCAACGGCGGCTGTCCCGTTACCGGGTACCGACACCCAACGGTTGCGCCCGGTTGCTGCAGGCTGAGCCCTTCAAACTCGGCCAGCATTTCTCCAGCGGATTGAAACCGCGCGGCCGGGTTCCATTGCAACGCCTTGGTGAAAAAAGTATCCCAGCTGTGGTCATACAGCGGATTAACCAGCGACAGGGAAAAACTCTGCATCCCGGGAAGCTTGCCGGTGAGCATGCGGTACAGCAGCACCGCAGCGGAATAGAGATCGGCCCGGCCATCCACGAGCTGGGGATTTTTTCGCTGTTCCGGTGGAGTATAGCAGGGCGAACCGATCTGCATATTATCAGGACCGGAAAAAGAAATCCCCTCCACCAGCGCCATGCCGAAATCGCAGATTTTAAGCGTATCTTGATCGGTGACCAAGATATTCTGCGGTTTGATGTCCCGATGAACAATATTGTTATGGTGGAGAAAATCCAGGGCAGCTAGGAGCTGCCGGCCGTAATCCAGCACTTTGACGGCCCCGATGACCCGTGAATCCTGTTCGATTCGGAAAGACTCACCCAGCATATCGCCAAGATTGTTGCAGATATACTCCATCACAAAAAAAGGCCGTCCCTGCTCGTCCTGGTCAAAATCCAGGGCCGTGACCAGAAAGGGTTGGTTAAAAGCGGCCATGGTCCGGGCCTCGAAGGTGAAAATATCACGCAACCGGTCTGCACCAAGGAGGACTTCCATCAATTCGCTGGGATCGAGCAGCTTGATCGCCACCACTTTCTCGATTACCGGCACGATGGCTTTGTAGACCGAACCCATACCGCCCTTGCCAAGACGGCGGATGATCTGATATCGACCGATCTGCTTGATCATTGCATCACCAGAAAAGCCGCTGGGCATTGACCGCGGGGAAATGACGTTCGTTCAGAAGACGAATGGTGGTCTGGACATCATAGGCAACGGCCCGCACCTCGATGGTTCGAGCGACAGCATCCCAGAGCATATACTTGGCATGCCAGTTGACGACGTCGCGGGGCTGGCCGACGCTACCGGGCTGAATGAGATAGCGGCTCTGCGGGTCGAGCATCACCCGTTCCACCGTCAGGTCCCGGCGGGACAAGGCCGCCCCCTGTTGCTCGAAAAAGCCGAAATCATGGGTGTGCCCGGCAAAACAGAAGGGTTCCGGATAAGAGGCAAAAAGTCGGTGCAGACGGGTATCGCTGGGGTTATACAGGTAGACCGTTATTGATTGGGGCGGACAGCCATGAACAAATCGCGCCCCGCAGCAGACCAGCTCCACCGGCAATAACGCCAACCAGGCCAGGGACTCGGGACTCAGGAGTGCCCGGGTAAGGGTGAGCGATTCACGGGCCACGGCGTGCAACCGATTGCAATAGCCCTGACTGACCAGGCCCAGCTCATGATTGCCCATGACCGAAACCACCTGATGCGCCAACAAGGTCTGCACCACCTCCTCGGGCTCGGGCCCGTACCCAATGGCATCGCCCAGCGAAATAATTCGGTCCGCGCCACACAAAACGATATCGTCCAAGACCGCCAGCAGCGCCCGGTAATTACCATGGATGTCGGCGATGATCGCCAGCCGCACGGATCGTCGCCTATGGCCCGACCGGTCGCCCCTGGAGGAGCACCGGCGAGCCGATTTGCACCTTGGACTCGGGAAAACGTTGGGCGAGGTGGGCATGGACGGTGGTACACTTGACCGTAAACAAGAAAAAGATCGGGGCTGCCACCTCGGAGAGACACTCGAAATTGCCCATCCCCTTGCTGATGATGCAGTCTGCCCCGACGAAATGCTGCAAAAAGGCTTCGCTACAACTTCCCAGGGACGTACCGGGCACATCGGCACCGTTGGATATCACTGGACAGAGGCGATCGAGGCCGCAGGTCTGGGCGTCCTGCAGGGTGGCATCATTAATAATAGGTGATTGCCGCACCGCTACGGTCACCGCGCAACCCTTTGCCAGCAAGAGTTCGACCAGCAACTTGTCAAAGACTATTTCTCCACAGTTATCAGCAAGATAGAGAACCGTTGGCTTCATGGCAAGCTGCTGCCGCAGGGCTGGGTAATGATCAATGACCAAAGGTTGCTTACAGGAAGCCAGGGCCTCCTCCCGATCGAGCAAGTACTGGGAGCCATAATCGAGAACATTGGCGTTGATGGCAAACTGCACCGCCGCCAACAGGGGATCGGCCTCGCCGGCAATCAGTTCCCTGGTCCGCTGCTCCAATCCCAAGGCATACGCGTTGCTTTCCTGTTTTTCTTGGGCGTAGGGATCGAGCACCCCGGTCCGTTCGGCGATCAAGCGATAATAATGGACGGCATTTTCCGGCGGCGAAATCTTGGGGTCAAAGTCGGCAAGCATCGCCCCCACCTCGCCGACCAGACGCCATTGCTCCTGCGGATCGGCGGTGCTGCGGCGGGCCGTGGCCAGCGTCTGACGAAGAAAGCAGACCAGGCAGTCATTGCCGGTCTGCATCAGGGTCGGCCACCGCCGGTCTGCTTGAGCAGATATTCCCAGCGGACATTGCCCAGAGCGGCAAAGATATGTTCCTTGGCTCCTGGAATTTGTTGATAGATTTGTTCAGCCAGCTGGTGGATGTCTCGCCGCCGGGTTTTTTCCGAGAGGGGACAGGACGAACGGACCGGTTCCAAGCCGAGGTCGCGACCGACCCCTTCAATCTGCGCTTTCTCAAGGTAAGCGAGCGGACGAATGAGGGCCAATCGTCCGGAAAAGAGGTTTTGGCGAGGCGACATGGTACTGATGTTTCCCGCGCAGGTCAGATTGAGTAAAAAGGTTTCGATGATGTCGTCCCGGTGATGGCCGAAGGCGATTTTATTGCAGCCGTATTGGCGGGCATGGTCAAACAGCTGGGTCCGCCGGGACCGGGCGCACTGAAAACAGAGATCGTGCCCCGGAGCGCCGGATTGTAAAGCTTGCGGATCCGGGCGCCACAGGGCGGGCAAGATATTGAGCTCAAGGCCAAACGTATACAGCATCGAAGCGATGCTCCGAGCGCTATCGCCGACGCTTCCCCCGATCGATTCCATGTCGACATGTACCGTCTGCAGCCCAAAGTCTATGGGAGCTTTACGCCGCCACGTGACCAGCATCCAGGCCAGCACAAGGGAATCAATACCGCCGGAGACGGCGACCAGAACCTGATCGCCATCAGCCAGCATGGAGTAATCGTGCATGGCCCGACCTACCCGGCGGTTAAACTCCTTGCTCAGTTGCATCAAAACCGCCGGACAGGCGCTCGCCTGCTATTTGCCCTCAAGGTAATTGCATTGCCCCAATCGTTCCTGCATCCCGTCCCGCAACAATTCCTCGGCGGACAACCAGCCCAGGCCTCGGCTTTTCGCCTTGGGGAGTGTCAATAAATTATCCATGAGCGGCTGCTGTTTTTCATCGAATCGACCATGGCAGAGCACTCTGCCGCTGCTGACTTCGTAGAGTTTGTAAGCAAAGGTCACCGCCGCCGAATCCTGAACTCCGTACTGATTCCCGACCCGCTCTTTGTAGCGACTGAGGGTGGTTTCCAGGACGGCATTACATTTGGTACGGCCGGCAATCTGCTGCACATTGGCCTGCCCTTTGCCCTGCGCCTGCCCTTCAGGGATAAAACGAGCCTTCACGTTATCGGCCAACTGCTGCTTGAGCAGACCATTCATGACCTGAACACCGTCTTTCAAGGTTTTTTCATCAGCCAGAGACATCGCACTGTCGACGTCGACAACGGCCTGGACCGGCATAACGGCGATACAAGAAAGAGCGATCTCAGGTTCCGGGGGAGCCACCGGGGCAAGCCCTTCTTTTTCTGCGCAACCTGCCGCAAAAATGCAACAACTCACCGCCAACCCAATTCTAATTTTTGATAGTACCGTCACCCTGCTTCTCCTTATGAGTTTTTTTGTTAATTAATATCATGGTCGCCACGGTCACCGCCGAGCAGACTCGCTGTGCCCTACCCGCCCGCAAAGGTTTGCGCGGCATTCCGAGATATATTGATTACCACAATCGGTACAGTTTCAAAGCACTCCCTTAGAGGAGAGTTGACCGCTTACCTTTGGATTTGTGCCGGCAGCAATCGCCAGAGCCCGCCCCAAGGCCTTGAAAACGGCCTCAAGGATATGATGGCCGTTTTCCCCGTGGATCAGATCAACATGCAGGGTCAAACCGGCATGGAGAACAAACGCGCGCAGAAACTCTTTCGCCAGTGGGGTGTCAAAGGTCCCGATTTTGGCCTCGGTTACCACCACTTGGTAGTGCAGACAGGGTCGATTGGAAAAGTCGGCACAGACCCGGGCCAGGGTTTCATCCATGGGCACATAGGCATGACCGTAACGGCAAATGCCGCTCTTGTCGCCCAATGCCTGGTCAAAAGCCATCCCCAGGCAGATCCCAAGATCTTCGACCGTATGGTGGTCGTCGACATCGACATCCCCCTTGGCTGCGATTTCCAGATCAAAAAAACCGTGAACCGCAAACAGGGTCAACATGTGATCCATGAAACCAACGCCGGTATGGATGAGCGACTGCCCCGTCCCGTCGAGGGTGAGGACGAGTTGAATATCGGTTTCTTTGGTTTTGCGCTGCAAAGACGCTTTCCGGGTGGCGCGTTCTGCCATAGCCTGCCCCTCACTATGAAGTGTCGAGTTATTGTTGTTAAAAAATGCAAAGGCTCTTAAATGATTACACTCAGCAAACGATGTTAGACTGTAGTCAATTTTACCGACGGGCTCAATACCTGATGTACAAACAGCGCCCACATTTTCATTATCGACCGATAGGGCAGCAGGATCCGCTCCCGGTATTAAAAGCTACCTAGCAAGACAACAATCCAAAATAATTAAAAAAGTATTCCTCCATACTATCCGATTGCGCTTTGGCAGACAACTGTTCCCGATCCTGTGCACTTTGTTTTTTCATGGCCATGCCCGCAGGGAAAACGTTCAGAAGTTAAAATTTTTTATTGACACACACCCGCCGATCTTGTTAGAGTCGGCCGCTGTTACGGAAATAACAATGCGGGAATAACTCAGTGGTAGAGTGCAACCTTGCCAAGGTTGAAGTCGCGAGTTCGAATCTCGTTTCCCGCTCCAAAAGAGACTCCAAGGTTCGGAACTCTGTTCGAGCCTTTTTTTTTTAAGTGCTGAGGCGCAGAGAATGAAAACCTATTATACGCCGGTAAATGAAATTGATCGCAAATGGTTCGTAGCCGACGCCGACGGCAAGGTTCTTGGACGCATAGCAACGGAAATTGCCCGCCGCCTGCGTGGCAAGCACAAACCTACCTTCTGCAACTTCCAGGACAACGGTGATTTCGTTATCATCGTTAATGCCGATAAAATTCATCTCACCGGCAACAAGTGGGACGATAAAATGTATCACCATCATACCGGATATCCCGGTGGCATCAAGTCCCAGACCGCCCGTGACCTTTTGAGCAAAAAACCGGAAGAACTCATCCGTATAGCCGTAAAAGGCATGTTGCCAAAGAATAAACTTGGCCGGGCTCAATTGAAGAAGTTGAAAGTCTACACCGGTACGGATCATCCCCATCAGGCACAGAAACCTGAAAATCTCGAGCTTTGATAACGGAGTACAAAAATATGCCCCAGGAACAGACATACGCTACCGGCAGACGCAAGACAGCAATAGCCAGAGTCTGGGTTACCCCCGGCAGCGGTAAGCTCGCTATCAACAAAATGCCGCTGAACGAATACTTCGGCAACATTTTTTTCGAGCCCAAGGTCGCTAAGCCCTTTGCTGTCACCGAAACTCTGGACCAATATGATGTCCAAGCCACGGTAAAAGGCGGTGGCAAGTCTGCACAGATCGATGCTTTGGTCCACGGTATCGCCAGAGCGCTGCAGGAAATCAACCCGGAGATGCGCATCCCGCTGAAAAGGGCTGGTTTACTGACCCGTGACCCCCGCGCCAAGGAACGTAAGAAATACGGCCTGCGTGGCGCCCGCGCCCGCTTCCAGTTCTCTAAACGATAAACTCGCCGTTTGTCGGAGCTGGTCGCCAAGATTTACACCCAGCATCTTTTACACCAAGGGAATAACGAATGCTTCGTTATTCCCTTTTTTTTTATTATAAAATGCGCGTTGCGCCACCATTGGTGATCAAAGAGGAAATATATCATGTTGCATGTTGGCATAGTTGGCGCCTCCGGCTACACCGGGGTCGAATTGGCAAGGATTCTGGCTGGCCATCCGGAGGTTCGTCTCACCGTTGCCACGTCACGGCAGTATGCGGGCTTGCCACTTGCCGAAGTGTTTCCCAATCTGCGCAAGCGAGTGGATATCCGCTGCGAGAACTTGACGGTTGATGAACTCATCGGACGAGCCGACTTCTTTTTCACCGCCGTCCCCCACAAGACCGCCATGGATATTGTCCCGCAGCTGTTGGCCGCAGGCAAGAAGGTGGTCGATCTCAGTGCCGATTACCGGATTCATGACCCCGCGGTCTACGAAGCTTGGTACCAGGAACATACCAGCCCGCAGTTACTTTCCTCCGCGGCCTATGGTCTTCCCGAACTCTACCGTCATCAGATCCGGACCGCCAGCCTGACCGCTAATCCCGGTTGCTATCCGACTTCGGTTATCCTGGCGCTGACGCCGCTACTCCGGGGTGGTTTTATTGATCCATCCACCCTGATCATCGATTCCAAGTCCGGAACCTCCGGCGCCGGCAGAGCGGCCAGCGTCGGCACCCTGTTCTGCGAGGTCGCCGACGGTTTCAGGCCCTACAAGGTGGGCGGGACCCATCGCCATATCCCGGAAATCGAGCAGGAACTCAGCATCGCCGCGGGGCAGCCGGTGACTGTCTCCTTCACTCCGCACCTCCTACCGGTTTCCCGTGGCATCCTGAGCACCATGTATGCCTCGCTGACCACCGCAGGCAATCACACCGATCTGCAAGCACTCTACGAAACCACCTACGCTGAGGAACCCTTCGTCCGAGTGCTGCCGGCCGGCACCCCGCCGGCCACCCAGTATGTCCGCGGCTCCAATTGTTGTGATATTGCACTGCAGCTCGACCCGCGCACCGGACGAGTGATCATCATGTCCGCGATTGACAACATTGTCAAAGGGGCATCGGGCCAGGCCGTCCAGAACATGAACCTGATGAATGGCTTCCCGGAAACCACCGGACTGATGGGAGCGCCGCTTTTCCCCTGATGTACCGTAACATCCGGCTCTTAATTGCCTATGACGGCGGGAACTATCTGGGATGGCAGCGGCAAAAACGGGGACAGACCGTTCAAGGGACGATTGAACAGCAACTGACGCGCCTCTGCAACGAACCGATCACCCTGCACGGTGCCGGCCGAACGGACACCGGCGTCCATGCCCTGGGCATGGTCGCCCATTTCCGCACGCTGACGACCATGCCGGTGGTGGCTTTTTTCAAGGGTATCAACTCGATGCTCCCCGGTGATATCCGTATCCTCTGCGCCGAAGAGGCGCCGCTCCCCTTTCACAGCCGATTCCATGCGCAAGGCAAAACCTATCGGTACGATTTTTTCACCGGCGAGGTCCAGCTGCCTGCAACCCGGCTGTATCGCGCCCATCTGCCAGGCCCCTTTGATCACAACCGCCTGGCGACAGCACTCACAAGTCTTGTCGGCACCCACGATTTTTCCAGCTTTGAACGCACCGGATCCCGCGATAAAAACGCGGTCGGCGGGCGAGGAGCGGTCCGCACGCTCTTCAACATCTGCTGTTTCCCGCAGTTGGGCGAGGCCGACTGCTGGTCGCTCCGGATCTCTGGTGATGGCTTCCTTCGCCAGATGGTACGCATCATCGCCGGAACGCTCATTGAAATCGGCCAGGGTAAACGTCCGGCTGAAGAACTAGCCGCAATTCTAGCTGCCCAAGACCGCTCCAAAGCCGGACTTACCGCTCCGGCCTGTGGCCTGTTTCTCGAAACGATCTATTACTCTCCGCCTATCTTTCAATTGCGAGCACGTCCCTGATATGTTTATCGCCAACTACCCAATTATCCTTGCTTCAGCCTCGCCGCGTCGGCAGCAATTCCTTTCCCAGCTCGGACTGTCTCACCGGACGATTCCAGCCGAAATCGACGAAACCCCCGAGGCCGGCGAGGTTCCGGTGGTTTTTGCCCGACGGATGGCCGCCGCCAAGGCCGAACAGGTCGCCACGGCCCACCCCGAAGCCTGTGTTATCGGAGCCGACACCGTGGTCGCCCTTGGCGATACGATCTTCGGCAAACCCCGAAATCGCACGGAAGCGCTGACCACCTTGCAAGCCCTGCAAGGACATACCCATCAGGTCATCACCGGCTTTGCCGTAGTTCTGCGACATCGGGGCATCATGGAAGCAGACGCGATCACCTCGCTGGTTACCTTCGACACCTTTGCCGTCGAAGTACTCCAGGCCTATGTCGATTCAGGCGAACCCATGGACAAGGCTGGCGCTTACGGTATTCAAGGAAAAGGCTCCTTTCTGATTCGATCCATAACCGGTTCCTGCAGCAATGTGATCGGGCTACCGGTCAACGCGGTGGTGCAGGTGTTGCTTAATCATGACCTCATTCGACCGTACAGCCCACCCCACCCTCGAGCCACATCCTGACGCGGAATACGCAAGAGACCCTTTCCAGATGTTTTTTTTCTTTACCGCCGTTGCAAGGACGAGCAATAATCCACCCGAAATCCCTGTCCCTCTTGACTTCCGGGAAAACTGTGTGATACCATCTGATTATCTATACATAGCATTTCCACCCCGACTGCAGATGACCAGGAATCATGTTGAAACCTCACCACCGACATTGCCCGGTCCGCACAATCTTCTGCCTTGCCGGTCCGAACCCGCAAAGGGATGACAGCGTTGCCCCCTCGACGCGGTGGTCTGTAGATGCCCAGAACGCCCGGCAAGACCCGTCCGACTGCACCGACCAGCTGGCCCACTTTGCCAACACTCAAGACACTGCTCTTGCCAAAAGGTTCACCTTCAAAGGCCAAAAACCATGAGCAATCCATCGGATTCTCTCACTCCGGAAAGGGCCAACCTGCTGCTTGATTTCCCGGTCAGGTTATATACCGCCCTCAGAACAATGCGGCTTTACCCCGCTTCCAATCCCCAGGTGCATCGCAGCAACGATTTTGTTCTCCAAGCCTTCAAAGCCCTGCTGGCCAGTGGCACGGACGACTCGGTCAATATCGCTTTTTCCGATCAAAAAATTCTCGTCTGCGGCGAGCATCTGCCCGATAAAGATCAAAAACGTCCTCAGATACAAGGATTGATCGCCCTTTTTGCCAGATTAAAAATTCATTCGTTCAACTTCCACAGGAGCTTCGGCACGGCAGACTGTGTCAAATTCATCAAAATCCTCTCCGAGCTTCTCGGCAACAAAGAGCTGAACGAACCCATGGCCACAACCCTGGCACAAGCCGGGATCGACGCCATAACCGTTGACACTAAACGCTACGTAGCCGTTCACGATGGGGAACAGGTCGTACGCGAGGAGATGATCGGTTCAGGGCTCGACATCAGCGACGAGGAAATAGCTAATTTCATTCTGGGAAAAACAGGAAAACAAGGTTCGCTGCAGAGCATATCCCCAGAACTGGTCCACGAGCTGATCAACCGCCTTCCCGCCGCCGCTGGCCCATCTCAGCAATCCGAAGGGCTCACCGAGGCGGTTATCGAAGTGCTACAAAACCTGAGCAAAGAAACCGATTTCGGTAAACGGAAAGCCGAGATAGAGGCTTCGGCCACCACCTTGTCGGGACTCGACCCCACTTTGCTGGCTCAATTGGTAGCCTCCCTGCCGACCACGCCGGTCGCCGATGCGATGCTCAGCTCTACCCTGCACCAACTGAAGCCGCAGCAACTCAACGATCTGATCACCATCTTCCTCACGCAACAGGCTGGAGCGGCGCCAGTAACCGGCAACCAGATACTGGGCGGCCCCCAGGTCGATGTTACGGCCTTCAACCGCATGCTCGGACAATACGAGCAACTGCTCAGCAAGGAGCAGCAGACCCAGGTGGCCCAGCAGGCAGGGGCCCAATTGG
>CAZJEX010000002.1:305936-354550 GCA_964545155.1 uncultured Desulfobulbus sp.
AACAGCTCAACCGAATGATCGCCACCCTCACCAGCGAGATCCCGCTGCAGATCGGTAAGGATCAGGACCCGGCGTTCAAACCCGCCGACGACAGCGTCCTAGAGCGACTCACCCACACCAGAAGGGGTCCGGCAATCGCCCAAGTCATCGCCCAGAATGTCGATGCCCGCCAATTGCTGCTCAATCCCGAAACTACCCTGGCACAGTTGCCCGACCATCTCCTGGAGCGGCTTAAACAACCCGAATGGTCGGCACCGGTGCTGGCCAGCGCCGCCCAGCAGATGGCTGCCCCCCAGACCCAGACCGGGGGGCAGGTCAACTTTACTGATTTCAACCGCGTTCTTAGCCACTACGAACACCTCCTTGACAGCGAGCAGCAGACCCAAGTGGCCCAACAGGCCGGAGCTCAACTGGCCACCCTGGAAGGACTGGCGCTGAGCAATATTATTACCCAAAAATTCAGGGGACTCTTCGGTGAACAACTCTATCGTCAGGTCATTACCCAAGTCACCGACCAACTCCTGGATGAAACCGTCGAGCACCTGACCCCAAAGCAACTCAACCGAATGATCGCCACCCTCACCAGCGATATCCCCTTGCAGATCGGCAAGGGCAAAGATCCGGAATTCAAGCCCGCCGACGATGCCGTTCTCAAACGGCTCGCCCAGACCAGCAAAGGATCGGAAATCACCAAAGTCATCGCCCAGAATTATGATGCCCATATGCTGCAGGCACCGCCGGAAACCATGCCTGTCGTCCCGGAACGCCTGGCAATGCGACTGCAGCAGCCGGCGTGGTCCGCCCCGGTGCTGGTAGCCGCGGCCCAACAATCTATTGATCCCGCCAACTACAAAAACGGCCGGGTGGATTTCTCCTCTTTTGAGCGTATGCTGACCCAATACGACGCCCTGCTCAACAAGGAAAAGCAATTGCAGGTGGCCACCCAGGCAGGTTCCCATCTGGCTTCATTAGATGAGAAGGATCTAGGTTTGTTCCTGGTACAGAAATACAAAAATTTATTTGGTGAGCAACTCTACGAGCAGGTCATCAATCATATTTCCGATGAGAAACTGGAGAAAATTACCGCCCAGATGCAAGCGATCACCGAGGGGCGGGAAGATTTGTCGCTTGATCTACGCGACAAGGGGGTCGAAGAGGCCTACCAGCGATTGCTCCAGACGGTTCGCGGCGAAAAAATGCGAGCCATCATCGAAATGAATCGAGAGCAGAAAAAACGTCAGGAACAGGAAAAACGGCGGACGATCAGCGGCGATATGGACAATCTCCTCCAAGGTTCCCTTAAAGGATTGGGGAAAAAAGAGATGTGCCAGGCGCTTCCGGACACCATCAGGGACCTGTTGCGCCAAGGCAAGGAAGAGACCGCCGACAACCTCCTGATGCAACTGGCGGTTGCCATACGCCACCCGACCCCCCTGATCCAGACCAATGCGGCCCAAGCCTTGGCCGGTGCCAGCGAGCAACTGGTCGTTCTCGGTCAATGGCAACGTTTAGGCAAACTGCTGCCCGCACTCCAACAGGGGCTGCTCATCCCCGGAGTCGATGAACAGGGGATCCGCCAGGCCACCACTGCCATAGGCGGTCTCACTGATCATTATCTTGCCGGGAACCAATACGACCAAGCCGTTGCAACGGTCGGATTTCTGCGAACACTAGCGACCGAAGACGCTCAGAATACCGGTCGCAACCCACAACTCGGCAAACAAGCGAACGAGACCTTGGACAATCTCAGTTCCCAACCGATTCTGGAAGAATTACTCACTCTCTACCTCCACTCGAAAACACATCAGGAAGCCGCCGGCAAACTCTTGATCGGCATGGGAAAGCAGGCGGCAAAGTTTCAGTTGCACCACCTGATGAACAATGAAAGCCGCTTTGAACGAAAACAATTGCTCTCGCTGATCAAACAGACCGGCAATCCGGCAACCACCATCCTGCTGGAGCAGTTGCACAAGGAGTCCCCCTGGTTTGTCAGCCGCAACATCATTCGGCTCCTGGGAGAAATCGGCGCCCCCGAACTGCTTGCCGAGATTCGAAGATTTACCGGACATGCCGATCTTCGAGTGCAGCAGGAAGCCATCAACACCGCCTTGCATATCGGCGGAGAGGACCTCAAAGATTTCCTGCTCCATGCCCTGCAGACGGTCGCCGATCCGTTGAAGAGCAAAATCGTCACTCACATAGCCACGGTCAGCGACGAACGCTTCGTTCGCCCGCTCATCGATCTGATGGAAAGCCCCAAACCGTTCCTCGGCAAAAACAAAGAAGACTTGCAGCTGACCATTTGCGCAACGCTGGGCACGATCGGTTCAAAACGGGCGATCGCCTCACTGAGCCGGGTGGTGCAAAGCAAGAATGTCCTGGGCTTGGGAGGGTACAGCAATGAGGTACGGCAGGCCGCGGAACTGGCCCTGGAAAAAATCCGGGGCGGGACTCCCGCCTCCCTGCGAGCAGAGGCAACCCAAGAAGAACAGGCTGGCCCCGAAGAACAAGGAGTTCGAACCGCCGTATCACCGACCGAGACGTCCTCTGCTTCGGTTGCTGACGAAGAAGCCCAAATCTTTGCCCTTGCGGCCCAGGGACTACGGGATCAAGCCAAAAAGCGTTTGCTAGACCTGGTCATCACCACGGCCAAGTCCCAAGATTTCCCAACGGCTGAGCGGTTGCGGGAACGAATCTATGAAATCGACAGCCTGGCGCTGGGCGAAATCATCCGCGCCGGCGAAATCATCGAACAGGAAAAGCGAGGAGCGATGAGAGGAGAAGATCTTGAAATCTGGGCGGCGCTGACCGACCGACTCAGCAGCGAAGAATTCCAGACCATTTACCATGAATTCATTGCCCGCCGTTACAAGCCCGAAGAAACCATCGTGGCCCAGGGCGAAAAAAACGATGCCTTGTATTTCATCAACCAGGGGAGCATCAAAGTTTCGCATCTGGTCGGAGCACGGGAACTCTTCATCACCAGCTTAAATCGCGGCCAGATTGCCGGAGAAAACTTTTTCTCGCCCTCCATCTGGACCGTCACATTGACCTCGCTGACCCCTGCAAGTGTATATATCCTCCCGCAGGAAGCGCTCAAGAGCTGGCAAGAAAAATTCCCAGGACTGCGAACCAAGCTGCACGAGTTCTACAATGCCTGTAACGACATTCGATCCATGCTCGAGAAAAAAGGCCTCGAACGCCGCAAGGACCAACGGTTCACCCTGGCCCGCAAGATTCAGGTCCAGCCGATCAACAACCTCGACACCCCTATCGGCCGCGGGTTCCGTGCCGAAACCGCCGATATCTCGATCGGCGGTTTGGCGTTTCTCATCCGTATTTCCAAGCAGGAAAATGCCCGCCTCCTTTTAGGCAGGCGAATGCAGGTGATCCTGCCGGTCGGTGGCAAGGACAACTTCCTGTATCTCAAAGGCCTGGTGATCGGCATTCAACCGTTTCACATCCTTGAAAATGATTATTCCGTCCACTTCAGATTTGAGACCCCGCTGGAACCGCAAGGACTGCAAAACATACTTGGTTGACCTGCTGTTCCCCAGCCGCAACTCCAGAGACTTGCCCAACGGTATATTCACCTGCCGGGGGCTTCATTGAAACCCAGCCCTCTTGCTGCGGCAACAACCCCAAGGATATGTAAATCTTACGACAGGGAGCCCCCATGCCGGATGTGATCACCACGTTTTATCTGCAGCAGTTGCCCGAGGCGGAACGCAACAACCACATCCTGCAGGCACCCTGTCCGTTCTGCACTGAAAAAAATGACGAAAACAAGGGGTTGCTGGTCGTCTTCCTCAACCAGGAAAGTTTTTTTCACGGCTATTTCCGTTGCCTGCATCGCTGCGTGGCCGGTGGTTTCCCCTTGCATTTTGCCCGCCTGCGCGGCATCAGCCTGGCCCAAACGCCGGGGTACGATCCGGATCGCAACTATTTCGGCCGCGAGGTCGATTATCCGGTAAAAAACCTCAACAACGAACTCCTCTCCTTTTCGGACAAGCTCACCCCGGAACTGCACCAATATTTCCTGGCGGGCAGCGTTGCCCCCGAGGTTCTGAACGAATTGCGAATCGGCTATAATGGCCGCTATCTGGTCTATCCTTATGTGCAGGCTGATGGTAACTGTTATGCGGCCCGTTGCGTGCATCCGGAACGGCCGGAAGATTTTTTCTGGTATGGCGACGAACATTTTTTCACGGAAGGATTCCGCATCTTTAATGCGCAAGACATTGAACGCTGCGAAAACGGCACCCTCTTCCTGGTGGAGGGGGAAAAGAATCTGCTGCCCTTGAAACAGTTGGGGCTCCCCGGCATCGCCGTGCCCACCGCAGCGGACCTTGAGCATCTTGAACCGCTACGCCTGGCCTGGATCCAGACCATCTTTCTCTGGGTTAATCACAACGCAGAGTCCGAGGCCATGGCCAAGGCCTTTGCCACCCGGGTGGGCTACAAAGTGCGGATTATCCGCTGGCCGGAAAATGCGCCCCGCAACACCGCGCTTTTCCAACTGGCCACCGGGACCAAAAACCAACTGCAGCAGACCGTGTTCGCCATGGTCCGGGAGGCGCACGCCTTCTCTCCCTTTCCCACCCCGGCCGGCGAATACCATGCCTTCAACGAGCGTTTGCTCCATGAATCAGACGAGAGCTACGCCAACCTGACCAGCGGCTTTGCCCAACTGGATCGGGCCCTGGGAGGAATCCATGGAATCAACATCGTAGGCGGCACGCCCAAGGCTGGTAAATCGGCCTTTTTTATCCAGATCGCCTCGACCATGGCCCTGCGAAAGCTGCCCGTGCTCTACTATGATTTTGAAAACGGTCGCCAGAAAATTTATCTCCGTATCCTCTGCCGTCTCAGCCGTCTCAGCCTTGAGCAAATCAGAAGCGGCACCTTGAATACGGAGGAACGCGGACGGCTGCAACAGGCGCAGCAAAGCCTGCAACGCTGTCTCCACTGGCTTCGGGTGGTCAATGATCGTAAATTGACGCCCGAAACCATGCGCCGCCATATCGATTTTCTCCGCCACGAGACCCGTTCCGACTATGCCGTGGTGATTATCGACAGCCTCCACAAGCTGCCGTTGAAAGATATCAGTGGGCAGCGCAGCGCGATCGACGGCTGGTTGCGGCAACTGGAGGCGATCCGCGACGAACTGGCGGTCAGTTTTCTGGTGATCTCCGAACTGGAACGGGCCGCGGACGGCCAATTTGACCGGCAGCCCCACCTCGGCTCCTTCAAAGGTTCCGGCGATATCGGCTATTCCGCCGATAACGCCATGGTGCTCCTGCCCAACTGGGATCCCTTTGACAACAGTCCGCCGGAGCAACGGGTAAACGATCTTTGGCTGGTGGCCAGCAGGGAACGGAGTCCCGGCAAGGTCGGCTCCTATCGGCTTGATTTTCCCTACTGGGGATTCATGGAAGAGTGACCGGGTTTGCGCCGTCGGCGAGTTGCTGGCGCCACTGGTCAAGATGGATGAGGGCCAAATCGGCCCGGATACGGCCCCGCTCTTTTTTGCCGATTTTTTTACCGACAAGAGGGGGAAACAGGCCAAAATTGACGTTGGAAGGCTGAAAATGGGCGGGATCGGATTCGGTCAGATGCCGGATCAAGGCACCATGGGCGGTCTCCGGCGGCGGTGCCGGGGTGACTTGACCAAGAATCCGGCGGGCGGTGTTGATGCCGGCCCACAGCCCCATGGCGGTGGATTCGATATAGCCCTCGACCCCGGACAACTGACCGGCAAGATACAAACCGGGCACTCCCTTCATCTGCAGGGTCGACTCCAGCACCTGCGGGGCGCAGACAAAGGTATTGCGATGAATTGAGCCGAGCCGGAGAAACACCGCCTGCGCGAGTCCCGGAATGGTGCGAAAGATCCGCTGCTGTTCGGGATAGGTCAGTTTGGTTTGAAAGCCCACCAGATTATACCGGGTCCCTTCCCGATCCTCGGCCCGCAACTGGACCACGGCGTGCGGAATAATGCCGGTCTGGGGATGCATCAGCCCGATCGGCTTCATTGGGCCGAAGCGCAGGGTATTCGGGCCCCGCTCGCACATCACCTCAATCGGCAGGCACCCTTCGAAATATTTCGGGTCCTCGAAGGCATGCAAGGGTACGGTTTGCGCCGAACCAAGCAGTTCTATGAATCGTTCGTACTGTTCCCGGTCCATGGGGCAATTGAGGTAGTCACCTGGATTTTCATCGTCCCAGCGCGATTTGCGGTACATACTATCCAGGTCGAGGCTCTCGGCATCGACGATCGGAGCGATGGCGTCATAGAAGGCGAGGTTGCCTTGGCCGGTCAAGGTTTGCAGATGTTCGGCGAGGGGACCGGAGAGCAAGGGGCCGGCGGCGAGGATGACCGGCCCGCTCGTGGCATCAGGAATCCGGGTGACTTCCTGCCGATGCACGGTGATGGCAGGATGCCCTTCGATCGCTGCGGTGAGATGCGCCGCAAATTGCGCCCGGTCGACCGCCAGCGCCGTTCCCGCCGGCACAGCGGTGGCATCGGCGGCCCGCATCACTAGCGATCCCAGCTGCCGCATTTCCTCCTTGAGCAGACCGGCGGCCGAATCCCCGGCATTGGAACGCAGCGAGTTGGAGCAGACCAGCTCCCCCAATGCGGCCGATTCATGGGCCGGGCTGAAGCGATGCGGTTTCATCTCATAGAGATCCACCCCCACCCCCCGTTCCGCCGCCTGCCACGCCGCCTCGCATCCGGCCAGTCCGCCGCCGATCACCGTCAGTCGTCCTTGTTCCATCATATCCCCCACCTGTGGCTAAAAAAAAATGGGGCAGGGTGAAATCCTCCTCACCCTGCCCCGAAATCACTCAAAAAACGAGTTAATACCGATAATGCTCCGGTTTGAACGGACCGTTGACATCGACGCTGATGTAGTCGGCCTGCTCCTGAGTCAACGTGGTCAGTTGCACGCCGATTTTCGCCAGATGCAACCGGGCGACCTTCTCATCGAGTTTTTTGGGGAGGAAATAGACCTTACGCTCATATGCCTGCGAATTCTTCCACAACTCGATCTGGGCCAACACCTGATTGGTGAACGAGTTGCTCATCACAAAACTCGGATGCCCGGTGGCACAGCCCAGATTAACCAGCCGACCTTCCGCCAGGAGGATCAGCCGCTTGCCGTCGGGGAAGATCACATGATCGACCTGGGGTTTGATATTTTCCCAAGGCAGGCTACGGATGCCGGCGATATCGATCTCGCTGTCGAAATGGCCGATATTGCAGATGATAGCCTGGTTCGGCATCACTTCCATATGCGCCCTGGTGATCACCCGCAGATTGCCGGTGCAGGTCACGAAGATATTGCCCTTGGGTGCTGCCTCTTCCATGGTGACCACCCGGTAGCCCTCCATCGCGGCCTGCAGGGCGCAGATGGGGTCGATCTCGGTCACCAGCACCGTGGCGCCCATGCCGCGCAGGGCCTGGGCGCAGCCCTTGCCGACATCGCCGTACCCGACCACCACCGCAATTTTGCCGGCGATCATCACATCGGTGGCCCGCTTGATGCCGTCGATAAGCGATTCCCGGCAGCCGTAGAGATTGTCGAATTTTGATTTGGTGACCGAATCATTGACATTAAAGGCCGGACACAGCAATTGGCCCGCTTTGGTCATTTCATAGAGCCGATGCACACCGGTGGTGGTCTCCTCGGAGATCCCCTTGACTTCCTGCATCAATTCCGGATATTTCTCATGCATGATCTGGGTGAGGTCGCCGCCGTCATCGAGGATCATGTTGGGTCGCCAACCATCGGGTCCGAAGATGGTCTGCTCGATGCACCACCAGAACTCCTCCTCGGTCTCGCCCTTCCAGGCAAAGGTCGGAATGGAGGCGGCGGCGGTGGCGGCGGCGGCGTGATCCTGGGTGGAAAAAATATTGCATGAGGACCAGCGCAACTCCGCTCCCAACGCCACCAGGGTCTCCATTAGCACCGCGGTCTGGATGGTCATGTGCAGACAGCCGGCGATGCGGGCGCCCTTCAGCGGCTGCTCGGCGCCGAACTCCTGCCGCAGGGCCATCAGGCCGGGCATTTCGGTCTCGGCAATGGCGATCTCTTTGCGGCCCCACTCGGCCAGGTTCATATCTGCTACTTTATAATCAGTCATTTGCTGCTCCTGCTTTTCCCGCATCCGAGAAAGAGAATATATTAAATAATAAAATGCCGATCACAGACCGGCGGCGCTGCGCAGGGCCTCGACCTTATCGGTCCGCTCCCAGGTGAACTCGGGCAGTTCCCGACCGAAATGCCCGTAGGCCGCTGTTTTATGATAGATGGGCCGAAGCAGATCCAACTGCTGGATGATCGCCTTGGGCCGCAGGTCAAAGACCTTGCCAATCACTTCCACCAAACGCTCTTCGCTGATCTTGCCGGTGCCGAAGGTCTTGACATTGATCGAGACCGGCTTGGAGATGCCGATGGCGTAAGCCACCTGAACCTCGACCTCGGTGGCCAGCCCGGCAGCCACGATATTCTTGGCGACATAGCGGCCCATATAGGATGAAGAACGATCCACCTTGGACGGATCCTTGCCGGAAAAAGCGCCGCCGCCGTGGGAACCCCGACCACCGTAGGAATCGACGATGATCTTGCGGCCGGTAACCCCGCAATCACCCACCGGACCGCCGATGACGAACCTGCCGGTCGGGTTGATAAAGAATTTTGTTTTCGCATCGATCATATGGGCCGGAAGCACCGGCTTGATGATGGTCTCCATTACCGCTTCCTTGAGATCTTCATAGCTGATGTCGGGGCTGTGCTGGGTGGAGAGGACCACGGCTTCGATCCGTTTGGCGACATTGTTCTCGTATTCGATGGTCACCTGGCTCTTGGCGTCCGGCCGCAGCCAGGGCAACACGCCAGCCTTACGCACCTCGGCCTGGCGTTTAACCAGGTAATGCGCATAGGTGATGGGCATGGGCATGAGTACCGGAGTTTCATCGCAGGCATAGCCGAACATCAGCCCCTGATCGCCCGCGCCCTGATCGAGATCGAGCCCGGAGCCTTCGTTGACGCCCTGGGCGATATCCGCCGACTGCTTGCCGATTGAGGTCAGCACCGCGCAGGACTGCCAGTCAAACCCCATGTCAGAGGAGTTGTAGCCAATCTCGCGTATGGTCTCGCGGACGATGTTGGGCATATCGACCCAGGCCGAGGTGGTGATCTCGCCGGCGATCAGGGCAAGGCCGGTGGTGACCAGGCTCTCGCAGGCCACCCGGGCATGTTTGTCCTGGGTGAGGATGGCGTCGAGGATGGCATCGGAGATCTGATCGGCAACCTTGTCCGGATGCCCCTCGGAAACCGACTCGGAGGTAAAAAGATGATTGGACATATAGGTCTCCTTCTGGAGTAGAAAAATAGTATCAAAAAAAACAACCCTGCCATGATCGGCGGGTTTGACTGGGCAAGATGACGAGGGTCGGACCAAGGAATGGCTGGCGATCAATCAACGGACGAAAAAAATACGGCCCCGAATCAATCGCCTCTCACGGCACACATTCGGAAACGAATATAAGTACAAAAAGTATCGAAAAAATTCAACCAAAACTGCTAAAAATCCGGCCAAAAAATGGGGTCGCGACAAACCGCTCAACCATGAACGGCATAGCCGCCGTCGACCACCAGGGTCTGCCCATGGACCATGGTGGCCAACTCGCTACAGAGAAACAAGACAACATCGGCGACATCCTCGGGCGTGGTCAAACGGCCCAGCGGGGTGCGGGCCAGGGAACCGGCGATGATTTCTTCGCGGCGGGGAAATTTTTGGAGCGCATCAGTGTCGACCACCCCGGCGCGCACGGTATTGATGGTGATCCCCCGCTCCCCCAGTTCCACCGCCAAATGGCGGACCAGCGACTCCAATGCCCCCTTGGAAGCCCCGACCACAGTATACCCGGGGATGGCGCGCACCGCCCCGATCGACGAGATGGCGACGATCTGCCCGCCTCCGGTCATCAGGGGCGCTGCCTGCTGGGCCAACAGCAAGAGCGCCCGAGCATTGACATTGATGGCCCAGTCCCAGTGATGGCTGGTCAATGCCAACACCGGCCGCTGAACCCCGGAAGCGGCGTTGGAGATCAACATATCCAGCCGACCATAACGGCGCTTCAACTCGTCCATCATGGCGGTGAGACTGGCCTCGTCGGCAAGATTGGCCTTGATGGCCAGCCCTCGCCCGCCAGCGGCCTCGATGGCGGCCACAGTGTCATCGGCATGCCCGCGGTGACGGACGAAGTTGATCGCCACCTCCGCACCTCGTTCGGCCAACCGCAGCGCCACAGCCCTGCCGATGCCCCGTGAACCACCGGTGACCAGCGCCACCTTGCCTTGCAGATCAATCATCGGTTTTTCTCCTTAGTACACCTGTCAGACATCGAGAGCTTGGCCCTGATTTTTCGCGTCTGTTTACGAACATCATTTTGTCTCCAGCGCCGTTCTTAGCAGCAGCCGTTTGAGTGAATTTTTGACAAACCGAAAAGGATTGAAACGAATGGGCCCCAAAACATCGGGAACGATAAACCCCTGCACCTCAAGCATGGTCGGCGCGGCCAACGGAAAGACCAGATCGGTCACGGCCGTCCCTTTGATTCCGGCCCGGCAGGCGGCCATCCAGAGCGGGGAGAGCGCCGGCTCAATCCCCAACAGCGAAAGCAGGGCGGTATCGATGGCCACGGGGTTAGCACCACCGGCCAGCACCCCCAGCGCATAAGGCTCGCCGTGGATTGGGCCGGTCCGATGCATGGCAACGACGCCATCCACCAGCGAAAGACTCGGCGGCAGTACCGCCAACAAATCTACCAGCAAGGCGGCAAACCGGCCGTTGCTGCCGCCATGGGCCATGTGCCACCAAGGTTTCTGCAAGCCGGAGAGACACCCAAAATAGTTTTTGACCGCCAGGGTCACCCGTACTTGGGAATGGGCCTTGATTCGGGGCAAATTAACCAAGAGATCGCACTCCATGGCCGCCGCCGCCAGGGCTGCCGGTTGTCCGCAGGGCAAGACCAACGGTTGGGTCCGGTTGAATTCCACCACTTGCACCCCGAGGGACTCCAGGCTCGACAAGGCGCCGATAGCCGCGAGCGCCGCCCGCGCCGAACCAAAGGCGGGAGAATCGCCGACGGCCACCTGCGCTCCCTGATCCAGAAACCAACGGGCTACAGCGGTAATAATCCGACCATCGGTACAGGGCAGTAGGCCGTTTCTGGCGGTGATCAAATTAGGCTTGAGCAGAATCCGGGCGGTCCGTAAGGAACCCGGATCGACGAACAAAGACAACAATTGATCCACCGCCCCGTCAAGTTGGGCTTGCTGGTAGCTCGACTGCGATGCTAAGGCGACAACGGTGCTGTTGAGTTGCATGGCTTAAAAAAAACCGGCCCAACCCACAAGGGGTCGAGCCGGAAAAGGAGAGAAGAGATGAAGCACTTTTATTACTGCACCCCTCGTGCCATTTATCGGCAAGAACCGGCACAAAAAATTTCAGCAGTAATTTTAAATTGATACATCAACATCCAAGGAAATGGGCAGGCAAAAGCAACACCACAAAATATAATTTTTTACACCGGCTAGGCCGCAGAACATTAAACCATAAAAAATACATAGGCTATTTCAGCAGGTTAGGTAAAAATAATTTCCCGTGCGACAATTCCGTCCCCCCGCCCCCGAATTGGGTAGTTTTTACTCACCCCCGTCCGCGGATCTCCAACGGAATCACCCGAACCCGTAGCACCCCGTCCTGCTGGGTGATCTTGGTCTGCACCTCCTCGGATACCGGCCCGGCACAGTCGATGATGTTGTAGCCCAGAGTGCCGTTGCTCTTGTTGGTATAGTTCATGATGTTGATCTTTTCGTTGCCCAGCAGGTTACTGATCAGGCCGATCATGCCGGGCTGATCCCGGTTGATCACGGTCAGCCGGGTATGGACATCAACGGTGGGAATGATCTCCACGTTGGGAAAGTTGACACTGTGGACGATGTTGCCGAATTCGAGATAGCTCTTCAACTCACTGACCGCCATGGTAGCGCAGTTTTCCTCGGACTCCGAAGTGGATGCTCCTAAATGTGGGGTCACCAGAATCTTGTCGTGGCCGATGAATTTGACCGAAGGGAAATCGGAGATATGCCCCCGGAGTTTGCCGCTGGCCAGCGACGCCAACACCGCATCCTCGTCGATGATCGGGCCGCGGGCGTAGTTAACCAGGATTGCCCCATCCTTGACGAACTCAAGGAAATCCTTTTCGGTGACATAGCCGCGGGTGTTCTTGTTGAGCGGGATATGGACGGAAATGAAGTCGGCGTTGCAAAGCGCCTCACGGCGACTGCGGGCGAGCGTCACCTGGGCGTCGAGGTAATGGATGTTATCGAGTGCCGGAAACGGATCGAAACCCAATACCCGCATGCCATGGTGCAGCCCGGCGTTGGCCACGCCGATACCGATCTTGCCCAAACCGATCACCGCCAGGGTCTTGCCGGCCATTTCCTCGCCCTTGAAGATTTTCTTGCGGGCCTCGACCTCTTTATTGATCTCCTCGTCGTTCATCCCGGAGAGTCCCTTGCAGAAATCGATGCTCTTCTCGACATTGCGAAGCCAGATGCCCAGCGAGGTGTAGACCAGCTCAACCACCGCATTGGCGTTGGCACCCGGGGTGTTGAACACACAGATGCCTTTTTCCGAGGCCTCGTCCACCGGGATATTGTTGACCCCGGCTCCTGCCCGGGCCACGGCCAGCAATTCAGGATAGGCGTTCAGATCCACCTTGGAACTGCGCACCACGATGCCTTCGGGATGATCCTCATTCGGGCTGACGGCAAAACGGTCGGAAAACAACGACAACCCTTCCTTGGCGATGGCGTTGATGGTTTTAATTCTAAATTGCTTCATGGTATCGTCCTTGTTGAGAGATAAAAAAAACAGGAAAAAATACGAGCGAGAGGTTCCCCCCCATGCCCAGGCAACCGGATCCATCGGCAGGCAACTTTTTCTGGCAGACACAGGAGCGCCTCACGAAAAAACAAGCCCGCAGACAAGCACAGAAAATCGGTTCAAGCAAGACGAACCGCCATCTCCGAAAAAAGGGAAAACCTACAGCGAATCAGGTCTTTTTGTCAAGAAAAAGGGGGAGGAGGGGAGGGATGGTCGCACGAACCGGCCAGCCGGGACAAGAGAAAAAAAAGCCTGCTTATTCTCCGGAGTTATGGGAATGTTGCGCCTGAGGCAGTAGCGACAGGGGCAGCCCCCCTCTCCGGGACCACAAAACAGCCCAACGCCATCACCCCAGAAGCCCCACCAAGGCCACTGCCTCCCTGGTGGCCTGCACCGCATGCACTCGGAGGATATCAGCACCCTGCTGGGCGCAGAGGGCGGAGACCACGGCGGTCGGGCAGTCGCGTTCCCCCACCTCCAGATCCAGCAGTTGCCCGAGGAAGGACTTGCGGCTGTGGCCGATGAGCACCGGGCAGCCGTGCTGTTTGAAGGCTTGGATATTGCGTAAAATAGCTAGATTATGCTCGAGAGTCTTGCCAAAGCCGATACCGGGATCGACAATGATCCGCTCACGCTTGATCCCCTGCTGCTCCATCCAGGCGATCCGCTCGGTAAAAAAATCATTGATCTCGGCCACCACATCGCCGTAATGGGGACGGACCTGCATATCGCCGGGACGGCCTTGCATGTGCATGATGATCACCGGCCCAGGGTACGAACGGACCACTTCGACCATAACGGGGTCGTGACGCAAAGCCGAGATATCATTGATCATAGTGACCCCGGCGGCCAGGGCTTCGCGGGCCACCACCGCCTTGGTGGTGTCGATGGAAATGGGGATGGCGCTGCGTTCGCGGATTTTCCGGATCGCCGGAAGGACCCGCGCCAGTTCCTCCTGCGCACTCACCGGCTCGGCAAAGGGTCGGGTTGATTCGCCGCCGACATCGATGATATCGGCCCCCTCGACCAGCAACTGCTCGATGCGGGCCGTGACCGCCGCTTGGCTGCTCCAGCACCCACCATCGGAAAAACTATCCGGAGTGAGATTGAGGATGCCCATCACCTGTACTTTGCCGTTCATGTTCATCACCTCCAATAAAAAAGGGTGGGCTGAATTTCCCGCAGAAAATTCAGCCCACCCTGAGTACTGACCACAACCTTAATTTTAGGCGGCGGCTGGTTCCGCCGCCGGTTCCGTTGCCGTTTCCGCAACCTCTGCCACAACCCCAACAGATTCTTCCGACCGCAAGCGGCTGATGATCTGGTCCATATCGTCAAGCACGATGGTTTCCTTTTCGAGCAATTCCTCGGCCAGGGCATCGAGGATGTCCCGGTTTTCCTCAAGCAGGCGGGAGACCGTATCGTTGGCCTCGACCACGATCTTTTTCACCGCCGCATCGATCTTCTGGGCGGTCTGTTCGCTGTAATCGCGGTGTTGGGCGATCTCCCGGCCGAGGAAGATATGCTCCTCCTTCTTGCCATAGCTCATCGGCCCGAGCTCGTCGCTCATCCCCCACTCGCAGACCATCTTCCGCGCCAGTTCGCTGGCCCGTTCGATGTCGTTGCCCGCACCGGTGGTGATTTCATCAAAGACGATCTTTTCAGCCACCCGGCCACCGAAGAGGATGGCGATCGAATTAAGCAGAAACCGGCGACCATGGGTGTATTTTTCATCCATAGGCAACTGCATGGTCAAACCGAGGGCGCGGCCGCGGGGGATAATGGTCACCTTGTGGATCGGATCGGTGCCCGGCAGCAAACGGGCCACCAGGGCATGCCCGGCCTCGTGGTAGGCGGTGATCCGCTTTTCCCGGTCGCTGATGATCATGGATTTGCGTTCCGCACCCATCATCACCTTGTCCTTGGCCCGTTCCAGATGACCGGCGTCGACCTCTTCCTTGCCTTCCCGGGCCGCCAGCAGGGCAGCCTCGTTGACCAGGTTCTCCAGGTCAGCCCCGGAAAAACCGGGGGTGCCGCGGGCGATCACCGCCATGTCGATATCCGCGGCCAGCTTGGTTTTCTTGCCGTAAATTTCAAGGATCATTTCCCGGCCCTTGACATCCGGCACCGGCACCACTACCTGACGGTCGAACCGGCCAGGACGCAGGAGGGCTGGATCCAGGACATCGGGACGGTTGGTGGCGGCGATGATGATCACGCCGTCGTTGCCTTCAAAGCCGTCCATCTCGACTAGCAACTGGTTGAGGGTCTGCTCGCGTTCGTCGTGCCCGCCGCCTAGCCCTGCGCCGCGATGGCGACCAACCGCGTCGATCTCGTCAATGAAGATAATGCACGGGGCGTTTTTCTTGCCCTGGGTAAACAGATCCCGTACCCTGGAGGCACCGACGCCGACAAACATCTCGACAAAATCCGAACCGGAGATGGTGAAAAACGGCACGCCTGCCTCACCGGCAATGGCGCGGGCCAGCAGGGTCTTGCCGGTACCGGGACTGCCGGCAAGCAGCACGCCCTTGGGAATGCGACCGCCAAGCTTGGTGAATTTCTGCGGGTCGCGGAGAAAATCGATAATCTCCTCCAGTTCCGCCTTGGCCTCGTCAATGCCGGCCACATCCTTGAAGGTAATTTTGACCTCACCCTCTCCCTGCAGCTTGGCCCGGGTCTTGCCAAACGACAGCGCCCCGCCCTTGCCGCCCATCTGCATCTGCCGCATGAAAAAAATCCACACGCCGACCAGGAGCAGCATCGGAAACCAACTGACAAAGATGGTCAGATACCAGGGGGTTTCTTCCGGTTTCTTTACCGTGATATCAACCGAGGACTGCCTGAGCATGGGAATCAGTTCAGTATCGTTGGGAGCCAGGGTCCGAAACGGTCGACCATCCTGGCCAACCCCGGAAATTTCCCCACCCATGAGGCTGACCTTATTGATCGCCCCTTTTTCCACATTCGACCAGAATTCACTGTAGGTGATCGAGTTGTTCTGCAGCTGCGGCTTGTTGAACAGCTGGAACAGCAAAATCATGGTCAGGCCGATTACCAGCCACATACTTAAATTCTTATAAAAGGTATTCAAAAATCATCTCCAAGAAATCATCGTCAAGCGAAGGCGACAACCTATTTCGCAGCTTTCCCTTCATCTTCAGTTTAACCAAATACAGTAACACCGATTTTCGTTCAGTCAATGGTTTGGGCAAATTCCTGGATAGTCTTCACGCCCACCTCTTTGTGACGTAAGGATTCCATGGCCTGGGTCATGGCCGAACCACCGGTAATAGTGGTGGTATACGGGATATGGTAATCCAGGGCGGCACGCCGAATGATATAGGAATCCTCGGTGGTGCGGGTGCCGGCTGAGGTATTGATAATCCATTGAACCTCGCCGTCCTCGATTTTATCGAGGATATGGGGCCGCCCCTGGGAGATTTTATTAACCTGGGTGCATGGCACGCCACTTTCCAACAATTTGACGGCCGTGCCCCGGGTCGCCAGGATGGTGTAGCCCAACTGATCAAGCTTTCGGGCCACGGGCACCACCGCCTCCTTGTCGCCATGACGGACGCTGATGAACACTGCCCCGCTCTGCGGCAACTGCGACCCAGCCCCCATCTGCGATTTCGCCAGGGCCTGGCCGAGATCGTCGTCGATGCCCATGACCTCGCCGGTGGATTTCATCTCCGGCCCCAGCAGGGTGTCGACGTTCTGGAACCGGTCAAAGGGAAAGACCGCTTCCTTGACCGCCCAGTGATGCAAGACTTTCTCTTTGGTAAAACCGAGCTGCGCCAGCGTCATTCCCAGCATCACCTTGGTGGCGATCTTGGCCAGCGGCACCCCGGTGGCCTTGGAAACAAAAGGCACGGTCCGCGAAGCCCGGGGGTTAACCTCAAGGATGAAGAGCACCTCGCCCTGGACCGCAAACTGGATGTTCATCAGACCGATCACCCCAAGCTCCTTGGCCATGGCCTTGGTGGCTGCGGTGATTTCGGTGATGATCGCCGGGGTCAGGGTGTGGGGCGGCAGGACGCAGGCCGAATCGCCGGAATGAATGCCCGCCTCTTCGATATGCTCCATGATCCCGCCGATCACGGTCATGGTGCCGTCGCTGACCGCATCGACATCCACCTCGATGGCATCCTTGAGAAACTGATCGAGCAGCACCGGATGCTCGCCTCCGGTCATGCCGGGAATGGCCATGAAACTGCGAATCCCCTGCTCATTGTAAACGATCCGCATATCGCGGCCGCCGAGCACGTAAGAGGGGCGCATAACCACCGGATAACCGATCTCGCCGGCAACGGCCAGGGCCTCTGCCAGGTTGTGGGCCGTGCCGTTGGCCGGTTGCCGCAGCCCCAATTTCTGGAGAAACTGCTGGAACCGTTTGCGGTCCTCGGCCCGGTCGATGGCATCCGGCGAAGTACCGATGATCGGCACCCCGACCTTGGCCAGCGGCACCGCCAGATTGAGCGGGGTCTGGCCGCCGAACTGGACGATAACCCCGTCGGGCCGTTCCCGTTCGATGATATTGAGTACATCCTCGCGGGTCAGCGGCTCGAAATAGAGTTTATCCGAGGTGTCGTAGTCGGTGGACACGGTTTCCGGGTTGGAGTTGACCATGATCGACTCTACCCCGATCTCGCGCAAGGCGAACGAGGCATGGACGCAACAGTAATCGAACTCGATGCCCTGCCCAATCCGGTTGGGACCGCCGCCCAGTATCATGATCTTCTTACGATCGCTTCGCTGGGACTCGTCTTCCTGCTCATAGGTGGAATAATAGTAGGGGGTGTAGGACTCGAACTCGGCGGCGCAGGTGTCCACCAGCTTGTAGGCCGGCACCAGGTCCAGTTCGATGCGCCGGGCGCGGATATCGTCCTCCGAGGTGCCGGTCAGATGGGCCAATTGGACATCGGAAAAACCATGTTGTTTGACCTCATAGAGAAAATCGCGGTCCAGACCGACAAAGCCGCGTCCCCGAATCTCCTCGCCCTTGTCCACCAGCTGTTTGAAATTATGCAGAAACCAGGGGTCGATCGAGGTCAATTCGTTGATGCGCTCGATACTCATCCCCCGGTGCAAGGCCTCGAAGATGTGACCGACCCGTTTCGAGTTGGGCCGGTGCAGACCTCGTTCCAGGTCGTCCTCATGGAGATGGACCATGTCATCCTTGCCATCGAAGCCAAAACCCATCCGTCCCACTTCCAAGCTGCGCATGCCTTTCTGAAAGGCTTCCTTGAAGGTCCGACCGATGGCCATGGTCTCGCCCACCGACTTCATCGCCGTGGTCAGGATGTCCTCGGCCTCGGGGAATTTTTCAAAGGTCCAACGGGGAATCTTGACCACGCAGTAATCGATGCTCGGCTCAAACGAGGCATAGGTTTCCCGGGTGATATCGTTCTTGATCTCATCCAGGGTGTACCCGACCGCCAGCTTGGCGGCAATCTTGGCGATGGGAAAACCGGTGGCCTTGGAGGCCAGGGCCGAGGATCGCGAGACCCGCGGATTCATCTCGATCACCATCAACTCGCCGTCCACGGGATTGACCGCGAACTGGACATTGGACCCGCCGGTCTCCACCCCGATCTCGCGGATGATGGCAATGGCGGCGTCCCGCATCTCCTGGTATTCCCGGTCAGTCAGGGTTTGAGCCGGGGCCACGGTGATCGAATCGCCGGTGTGCACGCCCATGGCGTCGATGTTTTCAATCGAGCAGATAATGACCACATTGTCGTTTTTGTCGCGCATCACCTCCAGCTCGTATTCCTTCCAGCCGAGCAGGGAGCGCTCGAGCATGACCTCGTTGGTCATGGACAGGTCGATGCCGCCGGTGGCCATCCGGCAGAGTTCGGCCCGATTATAGGCCACACCGCCGCCGGTCCCGCCTAAAGTGAAACTCGGCCGGACGATGATTGGAAATCCGATTTTCTCCGCAGCGGCCAAAACCTCATCGAGGGTATGAACGATGGCTGATTCCGGCACCTTGAGGCCGATCTTAAGCATGGCGTCGCGGAACTCTTCCCGTCCCTCGGCCTTGCGGATGACATCGATGTTGGCGGCCAGCAGTTCCACCCCGTATTTTTCGAGGATACCCATTTCGGCAACCTTAATCGCCGTGTTCAGCCCGGTCTGCCCACCCAAAGTGGGCAGGAGGGCATCGGGCCGCTCCCGCTCGATGACCTTGGCCACGCATTCGGGGGTGATCGGCTCGATATAGGTCCGATCGGCCAAACCGGGATCGGTCATGATGGTCGCCGGATTGGAGTTGATCAGGATCACCTCGTAGCCTTCTTCCTTGAGGGCTTTGACCGCCTGGGCGCCGGAATAATCGAATTCGCAGGCCTGGCTGATGATGATCGGCCCGGAGCCGATAATAAGAATCTTATGTATATCTGTGCGTTTAGGCATTTTTTCTATTCCTTTCCGCCGAGCGATCAGCTCGCCTGTTCCATCAGTTGAATGAACCGGTCAAAGAGATATTCGGCATCGTGGGGACCGGGGGCGTATTCAGGGTGATACTGCACCGAAAAAGCTGGCCACTCACGGTGGCGCATCCCTTCCAGGCTGCCGTCATTGAGATTGATATGGGTCACTTCGACGTTGGCGGGCAAGCTGGCGGGATCGACACAGAAACCGTGGTTCTGCGAGGTGATCTCCACCTTGCCGGTGAGCAGATCCTTGACCGGCTGGTTGCCGCCCCGATGCCCGAACTTGAGTTTGTAGGTGGTGGCGCCATAGGCCAGGCCGAGCATCTGATGGCCCAGGCAGATGCCGAAAATTGGCACCTTACCGAGCAAGTGCTGAACATTTCCGACCACCCCGCGCACGCCGGCCGGATCGCCGGGACCGTTGGAGAGAAAGACGCCGTCCGGCTTCAGGGCCAGCACCTCCTGGGCCGAAGTAGTCGCGGGCACCACCAGCACCCGGCACCCCTTGCGGGTCAAGAGCCGCAACTGATTATATTTGATGCCAAAATCATAGGCCACCACTTTAAAGCGCCCGCTGGCGGCTTCCGGGAACCCGTTTCCAGGCACCGGTGCGTTCTGTTCCCAGCGATAGCTGCTGGTGCAGGCCACCCGCTCCACCATATCGCGACCGACCAGACCCGCCCAATTGCGAGCCCGCTGGACGAGGGAGGCTGGATCGAGATCCTCAGTGGAGATCACGGCCTTCATCGCCCCGGTGGTGCGGATCAAACGGGTCAGCATCCGAGTGTCCAGGCCTTGGACCCCGAGCACCTTGTAGTGCTTGAGAAAATCGCCCAGGTTGCCGGTGGAGCGGAAGTTGCTCGGCCGATCCTGGTACTCGCGCACCAGAAAGGCCCGCGGGTGGACGCCGGCGGACTCCATATCCTCTGGATTCACGCCGTAATTGCCGATTAACGGATAGGTCATGGTCACCAGTTGACCGGTGTAGGAGGGATCGGTCAACACCTCCTGATAGCCGCTCATGCTGGTATTGAACACAATCTCCCCCACGGCTTCGCCGGCACCGGTAAAGGAACGTGCGGTCATCACTGTGCCGTCTTCAAGTCCGATTAATGCTTTCATTGGTTACCTAAAAAAGAAGAACGAAATTCCGGTAATTTATTCATTTTAATCAAATTTTCACACAGCGGCCCGCAACGACCAACCCAAAATGGCCCGAGTTGCGGTGTCTATGATAATCATGCAGGCAGACCTCGCCAGTTGGATCATGGCAGAAAAGAGAGGCTCCCGGTCGCTTTTCCCGAGTAATCCAGGAAATGCCGAACGATCCCCGCCTGCCGCTCGACCGCTCCCCGCTGCTGCGCGGCAACAAGACCCGCATGGCTGCAGGCTGCCTGATAGAACTCGGCATGAGCATGGTGATGCAGGAGCAAGGTGGCCAGCTCCTCTGCATCGGCTACCTGAAACCCGCCGCCGGCGGCAATCAGCAACTCGGCCGCATCGCGAAAATCCTTCATGGAGGGCCCGAAATACACCGGTCGGCCCCAACGGGCTGCTTCCATGACGTTGTGCCCGCCTTGCTCAACCAGGCTGCCGCCGCAAAAAATGGCGTCGCCGCCGGCGTAGAGATCGGCAAGATCGCCCATGGTATCAAGCAGCACCACGTCAGCCAAACGGCTTCTGGTCGCCAGTTCCGAGTACCGATCAAAGGCAAGCCCGGCACGATCTAAAAAGGTTGCTACCGTGGATAAGCGCTCCAGGTGGCGCGGGGCTACGACCCAAATCACCGGGAAGCTGGCACGCAGTCGCTGAAAAACCGGCAACAGCAAGCGTTCTTCCCTTTCATGGGTGGAGCCACAGATAAAAACCGCTTGGTTTGCAACACCCAAACGCCGGCGAGCGACGATGCGCATTTGTTCCGGCTGTTCGGCGGGCATATCGTATTTCAAATTGCCGCAAACTTGTATCCGGGATGGGGGCACGCCAAGCCCCATAAAACGCTGCCCGTCGACCTGGCTAATCACTGCAACCGCATGAAAACCCGCAAGCAGGGATCCCATGAAAGAACGCACCCATTGATAGCGGCCAAAGGAGCGCTCGGAAAGCCGACCGTTGAGCAGCAGCAGGGGAATCCCCCGCTTGCCGACCTCGGTCAGCATGACCGGCCACAACTCGGTTTCAAGACAAATATACAGATCCGGCTGGACAACCTGCAGGGCTCGAGTGACCGCTGGCGGCAGGTCGAGCGGAGCCAACAGGCACAACACTGCTGCGGGCAAGCGGCTACGGGCCATTTTGTTGCCCTGCTCGGTGGTAGCGGTGAGGACAATCTGCAAGCCCTTACCGGTCTGCAACAATTCGGTTATCAGAATAATTGCCGCTTGGGCTTCGCCCACCGAGGACGCATGGATCCAAACGGTTCGAAAGCCAGGCCTCTTGGAGCCGGCGTTCTTGGGATAGCCCCCCAAGCGTTGCTCCAGACCATATCCATACCTGCCGCCCCAGAAACGCAGCAATGGCAAAAAAAACTGCAGCATCAGGTACAAGCTGGTCCCCAAGGACCTATAGAGCAGGTGCAGCAATTGTTCCAAGCGCCTCCGTCCCATGTGAACTCTACGGCAAAAAAATCTGTTTATATAACCAGGATCCCGTCAATCCGTCAACCCTGAACGGCTGGGGTACCGGAAAAAACCACCCCCACCGCCACTGTACCAAACCTCGACCTCTTGCAATCCCAACAGCCACTTAACAAAACGGAACGTTCATCCAACTGCAGCCTTGTCGAAAAAACACCGATCCTTGAAACCGAGGTCACGGGCCGGACACAGGGCGGTCCAACGCTTACGAACCTTCTGCATTTCCGTACAAACCCACCTGAACACCTTGCCGCTACGGCCCATCATTTTGATTGACAAGCAGCCAGCCGCCTTGTATGCAACCCTGATTCCGAATCCCCTCCCCCGCTGCCAACCGCTGGCAGGAGAGGAGACATCCATAAACAGCGAACAAAACGTATCGCCGGAGGCCTGAATGAACAGACTGATTGTCCTGCTGCTCCTGTCCGCGCTCGTTTTTTGTTCCGGACAACCCGCATCATCTGCCGAGGAAAAAAAAATGAAAGACGGACTCTATGCCAAAATAACCACCAATAAAGGAGAGATCCTCCTCAAACTCTTTTACGATAAGACCCCGCTGACGGTGATCAATTTCGTTGGCCTCGCCCAAGGCAGCCTCCATCTGGGCGGGAGCACCAAACCCACCGGAACCCCGTTCTACAACGGCATGACCTTCCACCGGGTCATCCCGGACTTCATGATCCAGGGCGGCTGCCCGCTGGGCACCGGCACCGGCGGCCCCGGCTATACCTTCCCGGACGAATTCAACCCCTCGTTGCGCCATGACAGTCCCGGTATTTTTTCCATGGCCAATGCCGGCCCGGGGACCAATGGCAGCCAGTTTTTCATCACCCATGTGCCCACCCCCCACCTCGACGACAAGCACACGGTTTTTGGCCGCGTCGTAGAGGGCCAAAGCGTGGTCAATGCCATCGCCAAGGGCGACACCATCAAGACCGTCGAAATCATCCGGGTCGGCAAGGAAGCGGAGCAGTTCAAAACCGACCAGGCCGCCTTTGACGCCACCCTGGCCGCCATAAAGGGCAATTCGACCAAGGCATCGCAGGAACAACAGGAAAAAATCAAAAATATGATCAAGGAGCGCTGGCCCAAGGCGGTCCGTACCCCATCCGGCCTGTATACCAATCTTGAGCAGAAAGGCGAGGGCAGCGCGCCCGCCGTCGGGACCACCATCAAAGTCCACTACAACGGCCACCTCTTGCTGGGCAATCGCAAATTCGACAGCTCCTATGACCGGGGCGAACCCATTGCCTTTCCGGTGGGCACCGGTCGGGTCATTCCGGGTTGGGACGAGGCGTTGAGCCAGATGACCAAGGGGGAGAAGAGAACCCTGATCATTCCACCGGAACTCGCCTATGGCGAGCGGGGCGCCGGCGGGGTCATTCCTCCCAACGCCTGGCTGGTTTTCGATGTCGAAATGGTGAGCTTCTGATTGTTCTCGAACAATGCCTCAAATAAAAAAGGCGGGGATGATCCCCGCCTTTTTTATTTGCACTGCGTATTTTTGCTCTTCGATTGCGGCCAGGTCGTGCCGCCCCCAAATCCCATCAATACTTAAGCCCCATCCGATCACGGACGACCTCTAAGGTCACCATCGCCTTGGCCCGAGCCTTGTCCGCACCTTTTGCCAGCACCTCGCGCAGATACTCGGGATTATCAAGCAGTTCTTTTTTCCTCGCCCTGGCCTTGGCAAAATAGACATTGATCAGCTCAAACAAATCCTGCTTGAGGTAGCCGTAGGCCGCCCCGCCATTGACATAGAGCCCATGCACCTCCTGCATTTTTTCAGGAGAGGCAAAGAGCTTTAGCAACGCATAGAGATTGCAGGTCTCCGGATCTTTGGGTGCTTCAACCGGGGTGGCGTCGGTCTGAATGGCCATCACCCGCTTGCGCAGCGCTTTTTCGTCCAGGAAAATCGGAATGGTGTTGTCATAGGACTTGGACATCTTCTGGCCATCCAACCCGGGGACAATGGCGGTGTTTTCATTGATTTCCGGTTCCGGGACAACAAACGTTGCACCGTAGGCGTTGTTAAACCGGATAGCGATATCCCGCGCCACCTCGAGATGCTGTTTCTGATCTTTGCCCACGGGGACGATTTCCGCCTGATAAAGCAAGATGTCGGCGGCCATCAGCACCGGGTAGGAAAACAGCCCGTGGCTGGCGGGAATATTCTTGGCGACCTTATCCTTATAGGAGTGGCAGCGTTCCAGCAGCCCCATCGGGGTCAGGATCGACAGCAACCAGGTCAGCTCGCAAACTTCCGGCACATCCGACTGCACCCAGAAGGTACACCGGTCCGGATCCAGGCCAAGGGCGATGAAATCCGCCGCCGCTTCCAAGGTTCCCTGACGTAGGCGATCCCGGTCCTGGACCGAAGTCAGGGCATGAAGATCAACGATAAACACATACAGCTCCGCCGACTCCATGTGCCGGATCATCGATTCCATCATACCGAAATAATTTCCGATATGGAGTTTCCCGGAAGGTTGAATTCCCGATAATATTCGTTTCATGGGTATCTCTTGTGCAAAGGGGTGATCATAACTGCAAACGCCAGGGTTATAGCGCAATTCCAAAAAAAATGGGAGTGCAGAATAACTGCACTCCCAAGCTCCAATCCAACCCGAATCAAACGGGCAGGCAGCCGGTTATTTTACTTCTTCGAAATCGGCATCAACGACATCGTCGTCATCTTTCTTTGGCTTGGCGCCGGCCGCACCCGCTCCGCCTGCCGCGCCTGCTGCACCGGCATCGCCGCCCTGCTGCCCCTTGGCCTGGGCGTACATCAATTCGGCGAGTTTATGGGAGGCATTGGTCAAGGCCTCGGTGGCCTCTTTGATGGCGGCGACATCTTCACCCTCCATCACCTTCTTGACGTTTTCGATCTCTTTTTCCACATTGCCCTTGGTTTCGGCGTCGACCTTGTCTCCCAGCTCCTTAAGGGTCTTGGTGGTCATGTGAATCATGGAGTCGGCATTGTTCTTGGCCTCGACCAGCTCTTTGCGTTTTTTGTCTTCTTCCGCATGCAGCTCGGCATCCTTTTTCATCCGCTCGATTTCCGCCTCGGAAAGGCCTGAAGAAGCGGTAATCCGGATCGATTGCTCCTTGTTGGTGCCCAGATCCTTGGCCGAAACATGGAGAATGCCGTTGGCATCCAGGTCAAAGGTCACCTCGACCTGCGGAACGCCACGAGGCGCGGCCGGGATGTCGGCCAGCTCAAACCGGCCGATGGTCTTATTGTTCTGCGCCATCTCGCGCTCGCCCTGGAGTACGTGGATGGAAACAGCCGGTTGATTGTCGGCCGCGGTGGAAAAGACCTGGCTCTTCTTGGTCGGTACGGTGGTGTTCTTCTCGATCAGCTTGGTCATGACGCCGCCCAGGGTTTCGATACCCAGCGACAACGGAGTGACGTCGAGCAGGAGCACATCCTTGACATCGCCCCTGAGCACCCCGCCCTGAATGGCGGCGCCGATGGCTACCACCTCGTCGGGATTGACGCCCTTGTGGGGATCTTTGCCGAAGATGGCCTTGACCTTCTCCTGGACCTTGGGCATCCGGGTCATACCGCCGACCAGGATAACCTCGTCGATATCGGCCGGGTTCAACCCCGCATCTTTGAGTGCGGTGCGGCACGGGCCTTCACAGCGATCGATCAGGTCATCGACCAGACTCTCCAGCTTGGCGCGGCTCAGCTTGACATTGAGATGCTTGGGCCCGGAGGCGTCGGCGGTGATGAACGGCAGGTTAATGTCGGTTTCCATGGCTGTGGACAGCTCTTTCTTGGCCTTCTCCGCCTCTTCCTTCAACCGCTGCAGGGCCATCTTGTCGTTGCGCAGATCGACCCCTTGGTCGCGCTTGAATTCATCGGCCAGCCAGTTGACGATCCGCATGTCAAAATCTTCCCCGCCGAGGAAAGTGTCGCCGTTGGTCGATTTGACTTCAAAGACGCCATCGCCGATCTCAAGGATGGACACGTCGAAGGTGCCGCCGCCGAGGTCAAAGACCGCGATTTTCTCCTCGCCTTTCTTGTCCAGACCATAGGCCAAGGAGGCGGCGGTCGGCTCGTTGATGATCCGCAGCACGTTGAGGCCGGCGATCTTACCCCCGTCCTTGGTCGCCTGCCGCTGGGCGTCGTTAAAATAGGCGGGGACCGTGACCACGGCATCGGTGACCGACTCACCCAGATACTCTTCGGCGGTCTGCTTCATCTTGCCCAGGATCATCGCGGAAACTTCGGCGGCGGTGTAGGTCTTGCCGTCCACTTCCACCACGGCGTCGCCGCCGGGGCCTTCGACGATGTTAAACGGGCTGATGCCGATCGATTTCTTGACTTCGGCATCGCTGAATTTCCGGCCGATCAGCCGCTTGATAGCAAACAGCGTCCGGGTGGGATTGGTAACCGCCTGACGCTTGGCGATCTGCCCGACCAACCGCTCGCCATTATCGTTAAAAGCCACGATGGACGGCGTTGTTCGGTTGCCTTCGCTATTTTCGATGACCTTAGGATCGCCACCCTCCATGATTGCCACGCATGAATTGGTGGTGCCCAGATCAATGCCTATAATTTTTCCCATGATGCTTCTCTCCTTCTCTCCAATATTTATAATCAGCTGAAAGCCTGTAAAATCTTAATTTGATGAAATTGCTTCTGCTACTTTGCGATTGAACCGCGCCTTGTCAAGCCTCTTTTGCCGGCCCGCTTGAAACCACGACCTGGGCGTGCCGCAAAACCCGATCCTTGAAACGGTACCCCCGGGCAAATTCCCGCAGCACGTGATTGTTGGGCATCTCAGCGCTGGCCTCCATGGTCAGGGCATCGTGTTCATCCGGGTTGAACACCAAACCAACGGCTTCCACCGGCTCCACGCCAAATCGCTCCAGGGTGGCGACCAGCCCCTTCCGGGTCAGTTCAAGCCCTTGCAGCATGGATTCCAGGTTTTTAGCGCTATCGTCGCCGGCAGCGCGCCCTTGCTCAAGGGCACGATCCAGATTATCCAGGGTGGCCAGCAAATCCCGGAGAATATTCTCGCCGGCATATTTGAGCAGTTTGCTCCGCTCCCGTTCCATCCGTTTTTTATAGTTATCGAACTCGGCGGCTACCCGCAGCAGCTGGTCACGGCTTTCATCGAGTTCCCGCCGCAACGCTTCTCCCTCCGCTTCCGGACTCCCGCCGTCCTCTGTAATAGTCTCCACATCGCCCAGGTCTTCGGATGCCTCCACTGCTTGTTGTTCACCGACAGGACCCTGTTCTTTTGCCTCGTCTATCACCTAATCTCTCCTTGTATTGATGCTCAAATGAGCAGTGGTTTTCATGCCCGCGAATGCGCACCTAGGGGCGGATGGGCCGGTCAAATCTGGTGCCAACAATAAGTATGGGAAAAAGCAGTGTCAAGGGCGGGAAAAAGGGATTTAAACCGGAAAAAATCGAAGAAAAACCGAAAAAAAGATAAAAAAAACCCTGAAACCAATCAAAGAATCAGGGGCTCAAACATTGGGGAGGCTATCACCGGAGTACATCCTTCAACAGCAGTGGGCGCAACTCTGGTGCGAACTGATATAGCGATTGATACTGCTGGCTATGGTCTTGAAAATCTCGACGAATTCGTCCTCGTTTTTTTCCAGCAAGGTTATGCGAAACCCTTGAAGATCGGTGGCAAAGGAGGAAAGTGGCACCACACAGATACCGGTGGAAGCCAGAAGGTAATACACAAAACGTTTATCCGGCTGGATATTAGGCCCGGTGACCAACCGCTCAATGGTCTCGCGAACTTCCTCGCTCTCAATGGGCAAGGTCTGGTGATGATTGAGCACCCACTCCTCAAACACCGCGCTCATATAAAAGGCCCCATTGGTGCGATTAACCAGCAAGCCCTTGACATTTTTAAGAATATCGTAGGCGAGATTGGAATAGCGCTCGTAGCGCTTGATCCGGTTTTTGAGATGCACCAGGTATTGGGGATGCGACTTGATCCGCGGCAACACGGCCTGCGGCAGGGTCGTCGAGCAGACCTCGAGCATCTTGGCATTGAGGATCGACTGCACGTAGGTGGCAAACATCGGATCCCGATGCCGATTATAGACCTCGATCCAGCCGCAACGACTGCCCGGCCAAGGCATTTCCTTGGAGATGCCACGCATGCAGATCGCCGGGACCTTGTCGCCGATGACCGTGCAGAGCGGGGCCGATACCGTGCCGTTATACGTCATGTTCTGATAGATCTCGTCACAGATGATGAACAGATCGTTTTTTTCGCAAATTTCGACAATCGCCCGCATCACATCCGCCGGATACACGGCGCCGGTCGGATTGTCGGGGTTGATCACCAGAATACCGGCCACCGCCGGATTATATTTGATATGATTTTCGATATCCTCAAGATCAGGGTACCAGAGATGATTGGGATCGAGGATATAGGTCACCGGTTGATCGCTGGCGTGCGCCGCTTCAGCCGAACTGTGGGTGGTGTAGCTCGGGGTCGGCACGATCACCCGGGCGGTGGGCTTGAGAAAACCGTAGACTTTGGAAATCGCATCCCCCAGTCCGTTGAAGAAAATAACATCGTCGGCATCGATCTGCACGCCGCCCCTGCTGTTGGTGCAAGCGGCGACATACTCCCGGGTCGCCAGCAACCCCTTGGTCGGGCTATAGGCATAGGTGGCGTCTTCGCGCACCGCATCGGCCACGATATCCTTCATCCATTCCGGAACCTGCTCGCCTTTGGCAATCGGGTCGCCGATGTTTTCCCAGTTGATCTGCACCCCCATCTTCTCGAGTTTTTCAGCGACAATGACAATATTACGGATCTCGTAGTTCAGTTCGCCGGCGCCGATGTGCAGAATATCAGTTCGCATTGAGGATAGGCTCTTAAATAATATTTGGTTATTTATAAAAATCAAAAACCTCCAACCATCGCAAGTCAATAGGACGACGGCAGCAGGAGGCTGTTATTTGTCAAAAAAACAAGACGGGAATTCTACCACAGGGGAAGGGGGGCGTCAACCGCCAGTTTCAGAATCCGAGAGAAGCGGCAGCACGGTTTCGCGATCCAGGGCAGGCGACAGCAGCGCTCCCTGGACCTGATCGCAACCATGGCTGCGAAGAAAAGCCAGCTGCGAGGGCTCCGCAACGCCTTTAGCCAGCACACGCAGCCCGAGGGCATGCCCGAGGCCGATGATGGCCCCGGCCAAGGTCGCGGCGCTCTGGTCGGCGGAAACGCCATCGGACACCGGGCAAGGCAAGGAGACCCGTGCAAACGGCAACTGCTGCAGACGGGTCAGCGCGCTCCTGCCTGCACCAAAATCACCCACTGCGAGCCCCAGACCCATCTGACCAAGCTGCTCGACCCGTTCCACCGCCTGGGCAGTGGCATCGGTGACCGCGTTCTCCCGCAATTCTAGGACCAGGAAAGACGGAGGAATTTGGTACCGGGCCAGCATCCGCGCAACCATAGGGAGAAAATCAGGCTCCAACAGTTGTCGGGTAGCGAGGTGGACGGTCACCGGCAGGACGCGACCCCCTTGGTGCCGCCAGTATTGCAGGGAACAGCACACCTCCTGGAACAACCATTCGCTGACCCCGGTCAACATGCCGCACTCGGCTGCGGCGGGGATAAAGGCATCCGGCTGGAGCAGCCCCATCTCCGGATGATGCCAGCAGAGCTGGGACTCAAGGCCGACCAGATGGTTGGTGGCCAATTGATACTGCGGCAGGTACTCGAGCGCCAGCTGGCCGCTCGAAATGGCCAGCCGGAATTGCTGCTCGCCCAGTCTCGGCCGCTGGCTGCTCTGCGGGATGTCCCGCCGGAAAAACTGAAAGTTGCTCCGACCGATCTCTTTGGCGGCATAGAGGGCGATGTCGGCGCACTTGAGCACCCCCTCGATATCATTGGAATCCTCAGGATAGAGTGCGATGCCGATACTGGTGGTGACGCTGAGTTCGTGGTCCTTGGCCAGCACCGGTACGGTCACGGCGGCCATGATCTTGGCGGCCACCACCGCGGCGTCGTCGCGACTGCCGATCTCTTCGAGGATAAACACAAATTCGTCGCCGCCCAAACGGGCCACGGTATCGGACTGGCGGCACTGGCGCTGCAACCGGGCCGCCACCTCAATCAGCAAAAGATCGCCAATATCGTGCCCTAGGGTGTCGTTGACCACTTTAAACCGGTCGAGATCGAGGAAAAGAATGGCCACGTTGGTCCGGTTTCGTCCGGCCTTATTGATCGCCTGGGTAAGCCGATCCCGGAACAGCAATCGATTGGGCAGGCCGGTAAGGGTATCGTGGTGCGCCAGTCGGTAGAGATGGGACTGACTCTCGCGCAACTCCTTCTCGATCCGCAACCGGTCGGTGATGTCGCGCGCCACCTCGATAATCCCGTAGAGCCCGCCCTGACCATCCCGCAGCGGGGAGACTTCGAGCTCGAAGGTGTTGTTGACGCCGTTGCCGTGGTAGGGGTTATGCACGAGCTTGGCCTGCCGCAGGGTGTTTCTGACCTCTGTAACCGGGCAGGGAAAACGGCTATCCTGGCAGGGAGCATTATTGCCGCAAAACAGGTGGTAGCACTTCTGTCCCTGCATTGAGACGACTCCGCCACCGTTGCGAACCAAGCTGGCAGCGGCCTGATTGATCAGCAGGAGATTAAAATCGAGATCAATGACCATGACCGGGTCGCCGGCGCTGTCGATCACGGTCTGGAGGAAACTCCGTTCATGGTCGACGGCCTCGTGCAGTTGCTGCTGCACCACCGCCAGGGCCTGATCCTGTTTTTTCTGCAAGGTGATGTTCTGATGGGTACCGGTCATCCGTACCGGCATGTTGTTTTCGTCCCGCTCCACCACCCGGCCGCGGTCAAGAAACCAGGTCCACTCCCCGCCTTTATCCTGGACCCGATATTCGATCCGGTATTCCTCGGTCATGCCGGTCAGATGCTCGTTGAGCACGGTCAGCACCCGGTCCCGGTCATCGGGATGGATGGTGCGCTGGGCGTCGGCGGGCTCGCCATTGTTTGACCGATAGTCGAGGAATTTCCACTGATCGGGACTGGTATACATCTCGCCGGTCTTGATGTTCCAGTCCCACAGCCCCGCCTGGGAGGCATGCAGCGCCAATTCATACCGCTCTTCAACCTGCTGCAGTTCCTGCTCGCGCTGTTTTGCGGCCTCATCGTCGAACAACTGCCGCAGCGCTTGACTGATGGAGTCGGCCAGATCGCCGACAATCCGACGTTCCGGAGTCGTTGGTTGCACGCCCGGCGGCAACTGGAGGACGAGAAAACCGGATAGGCTTGGGCTGCAGCGGATGGCGGCACAGATGGCTGCGGAGGATGCGTCCCCTCCGGAATCGGGACCAAGACAGAGGCCGCAGTCGCACCGGTCACAGAGCACGGTTGCCCCGTCCTCTGCTTCCAGTACCTGTGTCCCGCAGGCCGGCAGACGCCCTTCCCGGAGCCAGGCCATGATCGGCGCAAAACGGTCGGCAAGTCCGGTTTCAGCGGTGATAACCCCGCCGGCTTCCTGATCCCGCAGCACCAACAGGGCCGACGGGTTGCCCCCCTCGCCGGTCAATCGGTCGCAGATGCCCTGCAGCAGTGTGGCCAGGTCCCGTTCCTGGAGCAGGAACCGACAAACGGCATAGGCGGCCCGGAGGAGGTCTGGCGTTGTTTTCATTGGGGTCAAAGGAACCATACAATAGTCGGAGGCCCTGGATGCAGGACAAAAAAACCGGAAGTTCACTGACTGCTTTTTCATGCAGCGACGACAGATACGACATCTTTCCAGGCAACGCCTGGGGGTGCATCGCCCCTCAGCTTATATTATAACTTTTCAGCTTGTTCAAGAGCGTCTTGCGGGTTATCTGCAAACGACGGGCGGCCTCACTGCGATTCCCGCCGGTTTCTTCCAGCGTCTTGAGGATCAGAATTTTTTCGGCCTCCTTGAGGGTCGCCGGCTCCTCGATCTCCCTGGGGGCGTTGACTCCCGCCCATCGCTGGATTGCCAAAGGCAAGGCCCCGACATCCAGATAATCACCCCGCATCAGAATGACACCACGCTCGATGGCATGCTCCAATTCACGGACATTGCCCGGCCAGGGATATCGGCTCAGGAGGTCCATGCACTCGGGTGTGACGCCGCTGACCAGCCGGCTGTTTTTTTCGGCAAAACCGCGGAGGAAATAACCGGCGAGCAGCGGCAGATCGCCCTGGCGCTCCCGGAGCGCCGGCACCTTGATCTCCACCACATTGAGTCGGTAGTAAAGATCTTCACGGAAACGGCCAGCGGCCACCTCCTCCTCCAGACTGCGGTTGGTGGCTACCAGAATGCGCACATCCACCTTGATGGTCTCCTGACCGCCCACCCGCTGCAGCTCATGCTCCTGAAGGACGCGGAGGAGTTTGGCCTGCATGCCCGGCGAGGTCTCGCCGATCTCGTCGAGGAACAGGGTGCCGCCGTGCGCCTGGACGAACCGTCCTTCACGGCGGCGGTCTGCCCCGGTAAAAGCCCCCCGTTCATGGCCGAACAGCTCGGATTCGAGCAGGCTTTCGGCCAGGGCGGCACAGTTAACCTTGACCAGCGGTCCCTTGTGCCGCAAACTTTTATGATGCAACGCCGCGGCTACCAGCTCCTTACCGGTACCGGATTCGCCGCTGATCAAAACGGTCGCCTCGGTGGGGGCCACATGGACGATTAAATCCCAGAGCGCTAGCATCGGTACCGATTTGCCGATGATCCGGCCCTCGTCGCCAAACGGCTGCCCCAGCTCCGGCACCTCTTCCTCCTGCTGGCGATGCCCCATGGCCACCTCGAGGGTGGTGCGCAGCCGGTCGAAATCGAGCGGCTTGGTCAGATAATCGTGTGCTCCCTGCTTGATCGCGGCCACGGCGCAGTCCACCGAGGAAAAAGCGGTCATGATCACCACCGGGATAGCCGGATTGATTGTATGGATACGTTTCAGGGCCTCCATGCCGTCCATGATGGTCATGCGCACATCCATGAGAATGGCATCAAAGGGCCCCTGCTCCACCGCGGCCACGGCGGTGGAGCCGTCGTCCGCCTCCTCCGCATCCCAGCCCCATTCGGCAAACAGCGAGCGCAGCATGAACCGGTGCACCCGTTCATCGTCAACAATCAGAATCTTTGCCCTGGCCTCTCCACCCACGGTTGCCCATCCTTTGCAAAAGGTAATCAATTATTCAATCATATCTTGAATATAGTAGCATTAAACTGCTACAGTGTGCAAATGGAACATACGCTTGTCATCAAAAAGGTCATTACCGGCGGCAAAGGGCTGGCCACGCTCCCGGACGGCATGGTGCTCATGGTTCCGGCGGTCCTGCCGGGTGAGACTGTGGTCGTCCGCGAAACTAGGACGCGCAAGGGATACAAGGAAGCTGAATTGGTCCGGATTCTCGAAGCGGCGCCGGAACGGATCGCCCCACCCTGCCCGTATTATCTAGACTGCGGCGGCTGCGATCTCCAACACGCCACCTACCCGGCACAGCTGAACATCAAAGAGCAGATCCTCCACGAAACTCTGGAACGGGCCCACCTCGAACTCCCCGCCGGCCAGCCCGGCCCGACCCTGCCCTCGCCCACCGCCTTCGGGTACCGACACCGGGTACGTCTGCACCTCGACCCTACCGGCCAGCTCGGTTTCCATCAAAACACCAGCAACCGGGTGGTGCCTATCCGCCGCTGCCTGCTGGCCACCGAACCGATCAATCGGGCCATTGGCGCGCTGGTCGACGAGGGTTGGCCGCAACGGTTAGCGGAGGCGATCGCGGCGATCGAACTGCTCCACTGCCCAGCCAGCGAACGCATCATCCTGGTCCTCCAACCTCGCCCAACAGCAACGGTTGCCATCGACGCCGCCCTGACCACGGCGCTGGAAACACTGGCCGACGAGGTCGTGATCCAGGAGGAACGACCCGGTCGGAACCGAGGCGAACAACACGCCGCCCTGTTATCGCAAGATTTCATCATTGGCACGCAACCGTACCGCCTCAGCTGGGATCATCGCTGTTTTTTCCAGGTCAACCCCCGGCAAAATCAGCGGCTGCTGGCCCTGGCCCTGGATCTGCCGGTAGCCCACCCGACCCCCTGTACCGCCCTTGATCTGTTCTGCGGCATGGGCAATTTCTCTATCCCCCTGGGGTTGCTGGGCGCTCAGGTGACCGGCATCGAACACAACCAGCGCAGCATCCATTGGGCGGAGCGCAACAGCCGAGCAGCCGGCCTGCAACGGATGCAGTTCGTCGCTGTTGATGTCGAGCAACAACTCAAGCAACTGGTCGCCCGCCAAGCAACCTTCGACTGCATCCTATTCGACCCGCCCCGCCAGGGACTGGGCAAGGCCGCGGCCCTGCTGCCGCTGCTCCGGCCCGAGATGATCATCTCCGTCTCCTGCGATCCGGCGACCCTAGCCCGCGATCTCCGCCTGATCGTCGCCGGTGGCTACCGGCTCACGGCCATCACGCCTGTGGACATGTTTCCCCAGACCCATCATATCGAATCCGTAGCCGTTCTTGAAAGGAATTGACATCGGGTAGACCTCGCACTATTCTAATTTCTTTTGTTCGCTTACGTGTATTCTCTTTCTATCCGCAGGGTCTTACCAGACCTTGATGCTCACGGGCAGATGCCCGGCATAACCTCATACCCCCAGATACCTCCATGGAAACAATCAGCAATCTTCTCCAACAGCGCCGTGAAAAAGCCGATTCCCTGGCAGCAGCAGGCGTCAAACTGTTCAACAATGCGTTCAACAATCCCCAGCCCATCGGCGAGCTCCTGCCGCAAGGCAAGACCCTGGCCGCTGAGTGCCATGACGACAGCGGCATCCTCTACCGGATAGCCGGCCGGGTGATGTCGATGCGCAAATTCGGCAAGGCCGCCTTTTTTCACCTCCAGGACCAGGAAGACCGCATCCAGGTCTATGCCCGCCGCGATCTTCTGGGCGAGACGGAGTTCGATCACTTTAAAAAGTGGGATGTCGGCGATATCGTCGGGGTCGAGGGACGGCTATTCAAAACCAAAACCGGCGAGTTGTCGCTCGAAGCCAACACCCTGCAGATGATCACCAAATCGCTGCGCCCCTTGCCGGAAAAATTCCATGGCCTCACCGATGTCGAGACCCGCTACCGCCAGCGCTATCTTGACCTGATCGTCAATCCAGAAACCCGCGATATCTTTAAAAAACGGGTGGAGATCATCCGCCTGGTCCGTGAATTCCTCAACAACCGCGGGTTCATGGAAGTCGAAACCCCGATGATGCAGCCGGTCCCCGGCGGGGCGACCGCCAAACCCTTCAAGACCCACCATAACGCCCTGGACATGGACCTGTTCCTGCGTATCGCCCCGGAACTCTACCTCAAGCGCCTCTTGGTGGGCGGTTTTGAAAAGGTCTTCGAGATCAACCGCAATTTCCGCAACGAGGGGTTGTCCACCCGCCACAACCCCGAATTCACCATGCTGGAATTCTACCAGGCCTACTCGACCTACCACGATCTCATGGACTTGACCGAGGAAATGATTTCCTGGCTGGCCCACGAAATCACCGGCTCGATGGACATCACCTACCAGGGTGTCCCGGTCAACCTGGCCCCGCCCTGGCAACGATACACCATGGAAGAGGCTCTGGAAAAAATCGCGGGCATCGACCCGGCCATCCTCAAGGATGACGCCACCGTCATGGCGCTTGCCAAAGCCAAAGGGATCGAACTGCAACCGGAAGCCGGTCCGGGCAAGGCCAAGACCGAACTGTTCGAGCTGCTGGTCGAGGAACGGTTGATCGACCCGACCTTCATCACCTCCTACCCCACCGAGGTCTCGCCGCTGGCCCGGCGCAACGAGGACGACCCATCGGTCACCGACCGGTTCGAGCTGTTCATCACCGGCCGGGAAATCGCCAACGCCTTTTCCGAACTCAACGATCCCATCGATCAGCTGCAGCGCTTCCAGAAACAGATCAACGAGCGCGGCGACGACGACGAGGTCCACCCGGTCCTGGACCGCGACTATGTGCGCGCCCTGGAATACGGCATGCCGTCAGCGGCCGGCGAGGGGATCGGCATCGACCGCTTGGTCATGCTGCTCACCGATGCCCCGTCCATCCGCGACGTCATCCTCTTTCCGCAGCTCAAACCGGAAACCGGCGAGTAAGCAACGCCCATGGCCTCCTTTGAGTGGTTTGTCAGCCTGCGCTACCTGCGGGCCAAGCGGAAGCAAAAATTCATCTCACTGATCACCCTGATCTCCATCCTGGGGGTGGCAGTCGGCGTCCTGGCCCTGATCGTGGTGCTGTCGGTCTGGACAGGGTTCACCGAAGGACTGCGCGACCAGATTATCGGGGTTAACGGCCATGCCCTGGTGCAGCGCCCGGGCGGTGTGATTGGCGACACCGAGACTGTCAGGGCTAAGATCGCGGCCATCGAAGGCGTCGTGGCGACCACGCCTTATCTGTATTCTCAAGCCCTGATCAGCTCGGCAACGCAATCCACCGGGGTAGTGCTGCGCGGCATCGATGCCCCCTCGGCCCTCAAGGTACTGCGCATCGGCGAGAAGATGAGTGCCGGAAATCTGATCGACCTTGATCGCCCCTCGGATGTTCCAGGCATTGTCCTCGGCCAGGATATGGCCCGGCAACTGCAAGTCGGCGTCGGCGACCGGGTCCGGCTGCTCTCCCCCAACGGCCCGCTCTCCCCCATGGGAGTTCTGCCCAGAATTCGACCCTGTGTGGTGGTGGGCATTTTTGAAACCGGAATGTCCGAGTACGATGCCACGATGGGGTTCATCAACCTGGACACCGCCCGCAGCCTCACCGACCTACGCCAAGGGGTGCACGGCATCGAGCTTCGGGTCTCTGATGTCGACCGGGCCGACCGGATCGCCGCTGCTGTCCAGCAGGCACTGGGCCAAGGCTACTCGGTACGCGACTGGATGCGGCTCAACCAGAACATGTTCGCCGCTCTCAAGCTTGAAAAAGCAGGAATTTTCATCGCTCTGGACCTGATCATCCTGGTCGCGGCGCTCAACATCATCAGCGCCCTGATTATGGTGGTCATGGAAAAAACCCGGGATATAGCCATCCTCAAATCCATGGGAGCCACCACCCGGTCGATCATGCGCATCTTTTTCTATCAAGGCGCGGTCATCGGCCTGTCCGGCACCATCCTCGGCCTGACCGGCGGTCTTACCCTCTGCGCCCTGCTCAAACACTATAAATTCATCGAGCTGCCCCCCAAGGTCTACCCCATGTCCACCATGCCGATCAAGGTGGTGCCCTTTGACGTCACCCTGATCGCGGTCTCCGCCATTCTCATCACCCTGATCGCCACCCTCTACCCTTCGTGGAAGGCCTCGCAAATCCGCCCGGCCGAGGCGCTGAGCTATGAATAACGTCCCGCTGCTCCAAGCTACGGCCCTGTGCAAATCCTACCGCAGCGGGCTGGACACCATCACCGTGCTCAACGAGGTCGACTTGAGCGTCCAGCCGGGCGAGATGACCGCCATTGTCGGCGCCTCGGGTTCCGGCAAGACCACGCTCCTCCAGATTTTAGGCACCCTGGATCAACCGGACGCCGGCCAACTCGATTTCCGGGGTGTCGAGCTCACCGGCCGGAGCGAGGCCGAACTGGCCGGACACCGCAACGCCCATGTCGGCTTTATCTTTCAGTTCCACCACCTCCTGCCCGAATTCAGCGCCCTGGAAAACGTGATGATGCCCGGCCTGATCAACGGCCGCCCGCGGGCCGCGCTCAAAAAAAAGGGACTGGAGTTGCTGGAACGGGTGGGTTTGGGGGCACGGCTGCAGCACCGCAGCGGCGAGCTCTCCGGGGGCGAACAGCAACGGGTCGCCCTGGCCCGCGCTCTGGTAATGGACCCAGCGCTGCTGCTGGCCGACGAACCCACCGGCAACCTCGACGGTGCCAGCGGCCAGAGGGTCTTTGCCCTGCTGCGGGAACTCAGCGAAAACCTCGGGCTAGCCGTGATCATGGTTACCCATAATATGGAACTGGCAGCCGCCATGGACCGCTGCCTCACCCTGGCCGACGGCAACTTGCGCTGAGGCCGCCTCATATCGACAAGGGACAACCTATGGACATCACTGCTCACAATTTTCGTTTTCTGTTCCTCCTTGCCTTCCTGTTTGCGGCCACCGGTTGCGCCCAAACGCCTCCTCCGGCCCAAACCGCACAGCCTTCAGCGCCAACGACCGCAGCTCTTGGCACCGAGCAGGCGCCCCCCCCTACCGAGACCGAACCAACGGAAAACCTGCAGGGCAAGTGCCCGGACCAACGCACCATCCTCAACAGCGAACGTAACCGGGCCAACTGTTTTCATCTGCGGCCGGGGGCCACGACAACGGTCACCAAGAAAGTTAAAACCACCGCCAAAAAGGGCCAGAAGACCACCACCGAAACCATCGTTCAAAGAACCACCGGCCGCTGCCAGCCACAGAGCCTGATCTACGCCCGTTGCCGTACCGGCATCATGACCTGCAGGCTGGGGGACACCAGTCCGGTGCAATGGTTTGCCTGCGCCAAGAAAAACGGCGACGTCACCTCGATCCCCACGGCCGGCTCGGTGATGGTGCTGGCGGTCAACACCGGCCGGGGCATGCCCACCGGCCACCCGATGTATGTCGAAGCGGTCAAGGAAAACAAAGACGGCACCTGGACCCTGCGCATCAGCCACACCAACTACGACCGCAAATGTCACCTCGATCAGGATGCCACCGTGCTCTATCATCCCCGGCAGATGAGCGCCAATTTCCAGTCCGGCCCCTGGGTCACCTGGGCCAAAGATCTGAAAGCGCTCGGCTTTATCCTGCGCTGAGGGCCCACGGCGAAAGACCATTGAGCGGATTGAGTCCGAACAAAGCACAGCCAAAAGTATTGCTACAACTCATCCGCGAGCCGGAGAGGCCAAAAGGAAATCCACGATGAACAAGGGTGAAGGGATATCAACATTTCCCCTTATTTTTCAAGCTAGGAGAAAAATCATGCGCAAGCGCTTTCAATTCGTTCTCAGTTGTGCCGCTTTCCTGCTCTTAAGCCTCGTCCCATTGGTCCATTCGGCCGCGCCCCAGATCCAGACCCAGGCGCCCGGTTTCTATCGGTTGCAGCTGGGCCAGTTTGAAATAACCGCCCTGTACGACGGGGCCATCGAACTGGACACCAAATTGCTGCGACACGCCAAGGCCACCGACCTCGACCGGCTGCTGGCCCGGATGTTTGTCGCCAATCCCAAGATGCAGACCGCAGTGAACGGCTATCTGATCAACACCGGCACCAACCTGGTGCTGGTCGATGCCGGCGCAGCCAAACTCTTCGGCCCATCACTGGGGTATATGCTGGAGAACTTGCGGGCCGCCGGCTATACGCCCGACCAGGTGGATACGGTGGTCATCACCCACCTGCACCCCGACCATATCGGCGGCCTCAATGACGGCAACGGTCAGCTGCTCTTTCCCAAGGCGACCATCTGGGTGGATCAGGCGGACCACGACTACTGGCTGTCGGAAAAGACTGCCGCCGCCGCGCCTGCGGAGGCCCAGCCGTTTTTCAAAATGGCCCACAATGCTGCCGCCCCCTACCAGGCCAGCGGCCAGTGGCAGACCTTCACCGCCGGCAAAATACTGGTGCCCGGCATCCAGGCGGTCAAGGCCAACGGTCATACTCCAGGGCATACCGCCTATGCGGTGACCTCGGCGGGAAAAAAGCTGCTCATCTGGGGTGATCTGGTCCATGCCCATGCGGTCCAGTTTGCCCGGCCGGGCGTGTCCATCGAATTCGACGTCGATCAGCCTCAGGCGATAACCACCCGCAAAAAGATCATGGCCGAGATGGCGGCCAGCAAGACGCTGGTGGCCGGGATGCACCTGCCCTTCCCCGGCATCGGCCGCGTCCGGGCCGAAGGCAAAGGGAGCTATGCCTGGGTGCCGATTGAATATGGGCCGATGCCCAAACCAGCGGGGCAATAAAGAAAACGACAAAAAAGCCCGATAGCAACGCAGGCTCTTTACTTGCTGCAACCGCTTCGAATCCAAAAGAAAAGCCGCTTCCCGGAAAGGAAGCGGCTTTTCTTTTGGACCGCACTCAAAAAAGACGACCGGTCAATCGGTACGCCTAGGACTTCTTTTCATTCCAGGTGCTCCAAGGCAATCTTCAGCATCCGGCGCACTGGTTCGGCCGCTCCCATTCAAACAGCATACAGAACTCGCCAAGAAATTCGGAAGTTTTGTATGATGTCCCCGGAACTCCCCCGCTGAACAAGGGCAAGAACGCGGAGAATGCAGGTCTTTGCACCGAGTTGAGCGCGCGATAGGTCTGTCTGATATCCAGCTACGCCAGGTATAGCAACTTCGTTTTCCACTCGCGGAACCTGGCCACTGATATAGATGTGGTTCCCATCCCAAATCAAAGGTACGTTGTCGGCCTTGTAAAAATAGCATTCATTTGATTTTACATCATAAAAACAGGTAAATATATCACTATAAATTGCAGGATATTGTACTTTTACCCTTCAATTTCTGGTGATTTCTGATGCAGCCCAAGAAGCAAATTACAAGCCCTCAGCTGGAGATGTTCCGCAACCGCCTTGAAAATATTCTCAACCGGCAACATGAGTTGTACCGGCTGAGCGGCCTGATTGGGTTGGAGACGTTCGAGCAGGAGTTCGGCAAACTGTATGCCGAACAAGGCAGCCCCAGGACTCCCATCCGTCTGATGGTGGGTTTGACCTACCTGGGGCACGCGTATCAAGGATACCGAAGTGCTAATTCTATTTCGTTTTCAAGATGTCACGAATCCAGGGCCAATTGGTTAGCCTACTGACAGCTTTTTTGTTTGCCGCCATTTCTGCCAACCCAAGTTCAGCCTGGGCGGTTGCGGCATCAAGCGAGTCAAAAACACGGTTGGCGAAATAGTTCCGGCGCAGGATATTCCAGATTTGTTCCGCCGGATTTAATTCCGGTGAATAGGGTGGCAACCGTATCAAAGCAACATTATTCGGGATCACAATATCTTTGCTTCTATGTGATGACGCGCCGTCAACGACCATAACAATGAACTCTTCCGTGTGCGCTGCACTGACCTGGGCCAGAAAAAGAGTCATGTTTTCCGTGTTCATTTTTTCAGTAGTGCCAGAATGGCGAATACCGATGTTGCAGCATCGGCTACAACATGCAAGGTAGGCCTAACGCAAATTCAGGACGTAATGGAGGTGATTATGACCGGCTTAGATGCTGGTAGTCGGACTGGCTGCTCCCCCTGCATCGATGTGAGCAACATCTCAATCCCTTCAAAGGGGAGTTGCTTTGCACTGGTTCCCGCATGCGTCCCTAATCTCGCCTGATAATCTTGATGAAATCTTTATATCTTCGGCGTCCATTTTGACCCTTTCTTGATAGCAATAGTATTACTTTGAACGATCAAAGGGCTCGCTCCGATGTTCTTCGGGTTGTTCCCCGCCTGTTGACCAAAATGAGAGCCCGCCCCGGGATGTGGTTTTGGCATCCTCCCGACCGTGGGATGCCATCGTCCCCTTCCATGCTTCACACGACATCAAGGAGTACACCATGCACACATCAAGTGTGGCCGCAGTGCAGCATCTGACTACAAAATCGTCACATGCACACAACAACCTGCCCCTGGTGGCAATGGCCGCTCTGGGGATCATCTATGGCGATATCGGCACCAGTCCGCTCTACACCATCAAAGAGTGCTTCTCAGGTACCCATGGAGTTGCGCCAACCCCCGGCAACATCCTCGGCATCCTTTCCCTGGTGTTCTGGTCGCTGATGCTGGTGGTCGGCCTGAAATATGTGGTTTTTATCATGCGGGCCGACAACAGGGGCGAGGGCGGCATTTTTTCTCTGCTCTCCCTGCTCCAGAGTCCACGACTAAACGGCAACCACTGGAAAGCGCTCACTCTGCTGGCCGCCTTCGGGGCGGCCCTGCTCTATGGCGACGGCGTCATAACCCCGGCCATTTCGGTGCTCTCGGCCATTGAAGGACTCAACATGGCCACTGATGCAGCTGCTCCGTATGTCGTCCCCCTTACATGCTTAGTGCTGATAGTACTCTTTGGCTTTCAGAGCTATGGCACGACGCGCATCGGCTCGCTGTTTGGCCCGATCATGGTGGTTTGGTTTCTGATCATTGGTGGTCTTGGCATCCACGCCATTGCCAATCATCCGCAGATTCTTGCCGCTCTAGATCCCCGGCAAGCAATCAGATTTTTCATGGAAAACGGCTTTCACGGCTTTTTGGTCCTGGGCTCGGTGGTTCTCTGTATCACCGGCGGCGAGGCCTTGTATGCCGACATGGGCCATTTCGGGCGAGCACCCATCCGTCTCTCCTGGTACGGGGCGGTGCTGCCGGGCCTCATCCTCAACTACTACGGCCAGGGGTCCCTCCTGCTGCAGCAACCCCAACTGGTCGAGGTCAATCCGTTCTACGCCCTGGTGCCTAAAGCCTTTCTCTACCCCATGGTGGCTTTGTCCACAATCGCCACTATTATTGCCTCCCAGGCCATGATCTCCGGTGTTTATTCAATGACCCAGCAGGCCATCCAACTGGGTTTTACTCCGCGCATGCACATAGTACACACCTCGGAGCAAACCAAAGGGCAGATCTACATGCCCACGGTGAATTGGTTGCTGATGCTCGCCTGTCTTTCGCTGGTGCTGGCTTTCAAGGAATCAACCCGGCTGGCTGCAGCCTACGGCATTGCGGTCACCGCCACCATGGCCATCACCTCCTTTATTTTTTTCCAGGTTACCCGACTCCGCTGGCACTGGCCGCTGTGGCAGTCTGGGTTATTGCTGGCCCTGTTCCTCGCCCTCGACTGCTCTTTCCTGGGGGCCAACCTGCTGAAGATCGCCGACGGCGGTTGGATCACCCTTTGCATTGCCATCAGCATTATGATCGCCATGATGACCTGGCGCGACGGTCGGGCCATTCTGGCCAAGCACTACAGCCTGATGAAGATCCCGACCGAGGTCTTTCTCAAGGATATCGCCGGTTACAAACCACAGCGGATCACGGGTACTGCTGTCTTTATGTCCATTTCCCCTGAAGGCGTTCCCCACACCCTGCTCCACCATTTCAAGCACAACGAGGCCCTGCATGAACGCATCCTTTTGCTGTCGGTCCTTTCCGCAGAAACTCCAACCGTTGCCCCGGAGGAGCGGGTGGGCATCGATGATCTCGGCCTGGGATTTTACCGGATCACCGTTACCTACGGCTTCATGGAAAGCCCGGACATGCCGGAAATTCTCGATCTCCTTGCCACCAAGGGGCTGCCGGTAGACGTCTATTCCACCTCCTTTTACATGGGTCGGGAATCCATGACCGCCACCGGCACCGCACCCATGGCCCGTTGGCGGAAACTGCTGTTCATCTATATGTCGCGCAACGCCTGGAACGCCACCTCGTTCTTCAAGCTGCCGCCGGACCGGGTTATCGAGTTGGGTAACCATGTGGAGCTGTGATCCGATGTGGGCCAACGGTACATTTTGATGAAGCGGTTCAACTCTAACGTGTGGAGTGCAGTCATGCTGTGGACAAAACACAAGGAACAAATAGCGCTGTTAGTGGGTTGCGGTTTAGCCTTAGCCCTTATCCTGTTTGCAGTTATTGCAAACAACAGCAACAATTCGGCCTCGATGCGGACCGTTTACGAAAATATCCTTCAAAAGAAACAGGTACTCAACCAGTTACGAGTACACTTCCTGAAATCCATCGAGATGGAAAAAAGTGCGGTCATGGCCCTTACCGATCAGGAGTCCATGGAGTATGCAAGTCAATCGCAAGCCGCTGCGGCAACGGTGAATCAGAACCTTAAAATCCTGCGCTCATTGGTCGATGGCATGCCGACCGAAAGGAAGCTCCTCGAGGACTTTGCAACCTGCTGGACAGAGATGGGCAAGATCGATCAGGTCATCTTGCAGCTCGCGGTTGAAAACACCAATCTCAAGGCAGCCGCGCTTTCCCGTGAACAAGGCGAGCAAAGCATGCAACGATTCGAGGAGGCTCTGGACACGGTGCGGGCCTCCTCAGCGGGAAGCCCCTCTGAAAGCCGGATAACCGCCCTGACCGCTCGAGCCATGGTTGCAGCACTCAAGATCTTTAATCTCCATGGTCCTCACATCATCGAACCTAGCAACGAAAAGATGGATCAGCTTGAAGTAAGAATGAAGACCGAAGAGATGGTGGTGATGCAATCCTTAGCCGGGTTTGAAGAAATTTTCGACAATGACACTCCTGAGGCGATCACCCAGGCGAAAACCGCTTTTGCCGAATTCCTCGCCGTGACCAACCAATTGGTGCAATTTTCTCGCCTCAACAGTAACATCAAATCCCTGGAACTTTCCTTGGGCAGGAAGCGAACAGTTGCAGCCCAGTGCGATGACGCCCTGGCCGCACTCCAGGAATCGGTACAGCAGAAAACCTTCAAAGCAACCAAATAAACCCGATCACTCAACTGTGCAGCATGAAGAACCTGTGCCATTATTGGTGCGATGAATGGTGTTCCCTTTCTCCCCTCGGTCGATGGAAGCCCCTTGCACCCATGCAGCAATTCCAGTCTCCTTATGAACCTACCCGTTGAAGAAATGCGTCCTTCCCCGGAAACCATGCTCAGGGTAGCCCTAGCCGAGGAACAGGAGAATCGGCGCGGCCGGTTGACCATTTTCTTGGGCTACGCCGCAGGTGTTGGCAAGACCTTCACCATGCTGGAGGCAGCTCGGCAGCACAAGGCGGAAGGACACGAGGTGGTGGCCGCTTATGTCGAATCCCATGGCCGGCCGGAGACCGACGCCCTGCTGGAAGGACTGGAAGTGATACCCAAGGCCCATTGCCTGTATCAGGGGATAGAGTTGACTGAACTCGATCTCGATACCGTCCTTACCCACCGGCCTAAGCTGGTCCTAATCGACGAGTTGGCCCACACTAATACGCCCGGATGCCGCCATGAGAAACGCTGGCAGGACATCGAGGAGTTGCTGGCCGCCGGCATCGACGTCTATACCACGGTCAATGTCCAGCATTTCGAGAGCACCAGCGATATCGTCGCCCAGATCACCGGCATTGCCGTACGCGAAACTGTTCCCGACAGCCTGCTCGATCAGGCGGCCGAGGTTATGCTGATCGATATTTCGCCCGAGGCCCTGCTGCAGCGACTCCGCCAAGGCAAGGTCCACGTGCCTGAGCAGGCTTCCCAAGCGGTTCGGCAGTTTTTTCGGCCCGGCAATCTGATCGCCCTGCGGGAATTGGCCCTGCGCCGAACCGCCGCACGGGTAGACGACGAGATGCGGACTTACATGGAGACTCGCGCCATCGCCGGTCCCTGGCCGGTTGCCGAGCGGCTGTTGGTCTGTGCTAGCGGTAGCCCCTACAGCGAGCAGCTGATCCGCACCACCAGGCGTCTGGCTGACGAACTCAAGGCCCAATGGTGGACCGTCTATGTCGAAACCCCAAGACTGGCCCGTGTGCAGCAGGAAAATCGTCAGCGGGTGTGGCGTGATCTCCGCCTGGCAGAAAGCCTGGGGGCTGAGGTTGCCACTATCACTGCCCCATCGGTGCCTCAGACGATCATCGACTACGCAACCCGTCACAACATCACCCGCATTGTAGTCGGCAAGCCAACTAAGCCGCGTTGGCGGGAATTGCTCCGCCCGCCGATCGTCGATCAGCTCATTCGCCTCAGCGGTGCCATCCATGTCCATGTTGTCAGTTTCAACCAAGGTCCGGCTCGCCCAATCTCATACTGGAGGTTACTGCGAAATTGTTCCTGGTCGGATTACCTGACCAGTTTTGCGCTGGTGGCTGCGGCCACTCTGGCTTCGGCCCTGGTGCGGCCCTTAATCTCGCCAACCAACCTGGTGATGGTATATCTGCTGGCGGTAGTGTTGGCTGCGTTTCGCTTTGGCCTGAAACCCGCCATCCTCACAGCTACCTTCGGTGTGCTGGCCTTTGATTTCTTTTTCATCGCCCCCCAGTGGAGTTTCACGGTTGCCGACACCGAGTATCTGTTCACTTTTTTCGGCCTGTTCACCGTTGGCGTGGTCATCAGCACCTTGGTTGACCAGTCCAAGGTGCGGGCAGAAGCATTGCGCGAGAGGGAACTGCAGACCGAGAGCCTCTATTACTTGAGCCGTGATCTGGCCGTTTCCATTGACATGCCCACCATCCTGGGGGTTGTGCGCAAGAACCTTAGTGAGTCGTTGCAGGCCCGTTTAGCGGTCTTGCTGCCAGCGCTCGAGGGTGAACGAATGACTATAGCCGCAATCAGCAAGGGACTGTCCCTCGATGACCAGGAACGCACGGCGGCCACCTGGGCGTTCCGCAACCGGCGCCCGGCCGGCAATGGCACCGAGACGCTCAATTCCGCACACCTTCTCTACCTGCCACTGAGCACGGCCAGCCAGATCTTCGGGGTACTGGGTGTTGCCCTGCAAGAGGCTGAAACCTTTTCCCCCCGACATCGCCGCCTGCTCGATGCCTTTGTCGCCCAGATAGCCCTGGCCATGGAACGGGTCTATCTGGTTAATCAGGCGGAAAAGGCCCAAATTCTTGCTACCCGCGAAACCCTGGAACGCGCCCTGCTCAACTCTATCTCCCATGATCTAAGGACACCCCTCGTCACCATTATGGGGGCGCTGAGCAGTCTGCGCGAAGAAAGCCTCCATTTTTCTGACCAGGAGAAGCAGGAGCTGCTCCGCTCTGCCTGGGATGAAGCCGAACGTTTGAATTGCTTTGTCGGTGATCTGCTCGACATGACCCGCTTGGAGGCGGGTGAGCTGCGCATCAGGCGGGAACCCTGTGACGTACAGGACCTTATCGGCAGCGCCTTGACCATTCTCGACCGTCAGTTGGCTGGGCGCGACGTCATTGTGCAGTTGGCCGAGGGGCTACCTCTGGTCGAAATGGACATGGTCTTGGTGACCCAGGTCCTGGTCAACCTACTCGACAACGGCCTGAAGTATTCACCTGCAGACAGTTCATTGGAGATTGTAGCTCGCATTGAAACCGACCATCTGGTCCTGGAGGTCCTTGATCGTGGGCACGGCGTGCCCGGGCAGGAGTTGGAGCGGATGTTTGAAAAATTCTATCGCCTTCCTGTTCCGGAAGGTGTAAGTGGAACCGGATTGGGGTTGTCTATCTGCAAAGGTATGATCGAGGCCCATGATGGCTCGATCAAAGCCGAAAACCGGGCCGGTGGCGGATTGTGCGTCGCCTGTCGTCTCCCTCTGCATCCATGAATGAGCCATCGAAGCAAGGTTTACTGCCGCGTATCCTGGTCGTTGATGACGAACCAGCGATCCGCCGATTCCTGAAAACAGCACTTGCTGAAACCGAATTTTCGGTGAGTTTAGCGGAGAATGGGCATTCCGGCCTGGCCGCTGTTGTTGCGACCAAACCGGACGTTGTTCTCATGGACCTTGGCCTGCCTGATCTGGATGGGGTGGAGGTGATCAAGCGAATTCGCCAGTGGTCACAGGTGCCCATTATCGTCCTCTCGGTCCGTGAGCGGGAGGATGATAAGGTGCGCGCCTTGGACGCCGGTGCCGATGACTACCTGACCAAACCTTTCGGAATAGGTGAACTGCTGGCACGTATCCGGGTGATGCTGCGTCGGGCCCTACAACAGGCTGCGGACGAGCCGGTGATCAGGGTGGATGCTTTAGAGGTTGACCTGGGCCGCCGTTTGGTGACCCTTGACACCCGCACAGTTGCTCTGACTCCGACTGAATATGAATTGTTGCGTCTGATGATTGTCAATGCGGGAAAAGTCCTGACCCACCGTCAGATTCTCAAAAAAATCTGGGGAGCAGCCTACCTCGAACAACCCCACGTCCTGCGGGTGAATATCAGCAACCTCCGCCACAAGCTGGAACAGGACCCCTCCCGGCCACGGTATATCCAGACCGAATCAGGCGTAGGCTATCGTTTCAAAGGTGCATAACCACAAACAATACAGTGCCACCGGCGAACCCATCATACGGTGCCGGCAGAGCACCGCAGCCTACACTTCCTCCCGCCCCACCACTGGTGCAATGGCGGCCGCCAGCATTGAAATCCTCTTTGCCGCAATGTAGAGGTGCGACCTCAACAATTCTAGCGGCAACGAGAGCAGCAGTTAAAGCCTTTGCCTGCTGACCGTGATCCTGTCCCTTCTCTGAGCAATCAATCCCGTACAGTCTGATTTATTATTATTGACCTGCGGCAGAACGGTGATGGCTGATCGCCATCAGCAACGGACAAGACTTTGACTGGCCAGGAAAAGCAAGGGGTCGGTATGGCGAGTAGATTGTGGGGTTTAACTCAATCCGTATTTCAGCAGGGTAATAGCTTTGCCATGGCAAGAATTGGTTTGTGAGCACAACTCAGATTTGAGCTTTTTCCTGAATATACGTAATAAAATAACGATCGAGCTTATGGTATAATAAGGTCATCAACATCCTGTTTTTTCTGCAAAAGAAGAAGGAGGACATCATGGCCGCACAAAATAGTATAAGTGGGTATGCAGTTTACTCAACCGGCCGCAACCTGTAGTATAGGTTCATGGA
>CAZJEX010000003.1:0-347431 GCA_964545155.1 uncultured Desulfobulbus sp.
AGGAACATTGCTTATTTTACACTTCAGGATGTCTCACTAACCCCGACCACTTTAGCCCAAGGGTCAGCAAGCCTTGCGGTAAAAAGAACAATGGTTTCTCCCACTGCTTCTGTCTTTCATGCGGTTGAGGTACCTTGAAATTACCAGACTGAATCTCAATCAATTTGGTAGGAGGCCTAACTTGAGGTGTCTACTGTTCGCCTTTCACCCCGATATGCTTCAAATTTTTGCCTCTTGAATTTTTAGCGAAATGAGCGCATGATCAGGAATAGTCTCAACCCTAATGTGTGCTTTCCGACCAAAGCTTGGCATGGTAAATCTACATCTGATAAAATGCCTGGACAGTTTTGAACCAGTAATGATGCAGATAGCACAATTACCTGAGGCGTTTCGTTGATATGCAGGCATGAAAATCGTCTGCTGCGCGAGAAACTGTTCCCAAATTTTGGTCAGTTAACGCCATGCTTTTTCGGGAAAAGATCTTGGTGCTTTGGCCCCATGCCGGTGATTGTGTCAGCGTAAAAAAGTAATAGTGAAAGGTGCAGAGAAAAAGTAGTTTTGTTGCATCGGTTTAGTCATTGCTTAAGGGAGAGATAACATGCTCAGTTGCATGATTGGGAATGGTCAATATAATCAATCTACCCCGCTAGATGCCAAGTTTAGCTTCACGCTTACTGAGGGGAGCATTTCACTTTTATCCGTTAGTGATAGCGTTGTAGCGTTGCTCGGTTATAAGGCAGAAGATTTTCTATCCAAACGAATCAGTCTAAAAGAGCTGATACATCCCCACGACAATGATATTGCTGACGCACTTTTTGCGAACCCTCTGGCCGACACATCAGACAACTTTAACATTCGTATCAGACAAGCCAATCAGCGTATTCGCTGCATTACAGGTCATTACAAACAACGAAAAAATCAGCTTGAGCTTTTTCTGCAGTGCGCAAAAAGTCTTTCTAAAATCACAAACGACCAAACCATGATGGCTAACTTTAAAGCCATGATGGAAAATACTGAGGATTACATTTACTTCAAAGATTGTAATCACGTATTCACTGGAGCCAGTCAAACACTTGTCGCTATCACTTCACCTAGTGATCATTGGGAAGACCTACTCGGGCTCACCGACTACGACGTTTTTCCAGAAGAACTTGCAGATGTCTATTACAGCTTAGAGAAGCAAGTTTTTGAGGGGCAATCAGTTGCTCACGAAATTCAGGAGACCCTTACCAAAGATGGTCAAAAGGGCTGGGTAGATAACCGCAAATATCCCATCAAAGATGACACTGGCCAGATCATTGGCTTGTTTGGCATTGCCCGCGATATAACCGAGCGCAAGCAGGCGGAGGAGCAGTTGCGCAAGAGCGAAGAAAGATTTTTACTTGCAATGAAGGCTTCTAATGATGGTTTGTTTGACTGGAATCTTGAAACCAACGAGATTTATTACTCCCCGGCATGGAAAAATATGCTCGGTTATGAGGACCATGAACTTCCTAATGATTTTTCAGTTTGGGAAAACACCATTGAGCCGGAGGATGCCAAGAAATCATGGGCACTCCACCAGAAGTTAATTACAAAGCAAATTGATCGATTTGTATTGGAATTTAAAATGAAGCATAAGGATGGTCATTGGGTGGACATCCTTTCACGTGCAAAAGCGATTTTTAACGATAGTGGAAAAGCGGTTAGGATGATCGGTACTCACACCGACATCTCCGAGCGCAAGCAGGCTGAGGAAGCGCTGCTGGAAAGTGAAAAACAGATCAGCAGTATCTTTAGGAGTGCACCCGTCGGTATTGGGTCGGTTGTCGACCGGGTGCTGAGTAAAGTCAATTCCCGCCTGTGCGAGATGACGGGATATGATGAGGCCGAGTTGATCGGGCAGGGTTCCCGGATGCTGTATCCCAGTGATGAAGAATTTGAATTTGTGGGTCGGGAAAAATATGCCCAGATAGCTCACCATGGCACAGGAACGGTGGAAACCCGCTGGCAGAAACATGACGGCACCATCATCGATGTCCTGCTCAGTTCGACCCCGGTGGACCTGCAAAACCAGTCAAAAGGGGTCACCTTTACCGCCCTGGAAATCACCGAGCGAAAGCAGGCGGAGGAAGCGCTGCGGGAGAGCGAGGAACGTTTTAAATCCTTACACAACGCCTCCTTTGGCGGCATTGCCATTCACGACCAAGGCGTGATTCTGGAATGCAATCAAGGCCTTTCCGAAATATCGGGTTTTTCCCACGAAGAACTGATCGGCAGGGATGGTTTGTTGCTCATTTCTGAAAAGACACGTGGCATGGTATTGAAAAATATTCGGGAGGGATATGAAAAACCCTACGAGGCAATAGGCTTTCGGAAAAACGGCGATGAATTCCCTATTCGCCTGGAAGCTCGAAATATTCCGTACAAAGGAAAAAGTGTGAGAGTTGTAGAGTTCAGAGACATCACCGAGCAAAAAAAACAGGAGGCGGAGCGAGAGAAACTCCAAACCCAACTTGAGCAGGCTCAGAAAATGGAGTCCATAGGTCGCCTGGCCGGCGGCGTGGCCCACGACTTCAACAACATGTTAGGGGTTATTCTCGGGTACACGGAACTGGCCATGGGACGGGTCGAGCCAGACAATCCCCTGCTTGCCAACCTGGAGAAGATCCAAGGGGCTGCCCAGCGATCCGCCGATCTGACCGGGCAACTCCTGGCTTTTGCCCGTAAACAGATCGTATCTCCCAAGGTGATCGACATCAACAACACCATCGAGAGCATACTCAAGCTGCTGCGGCGACTCATCGGCGAGGACATCGACCTGGCTTGGCGGCCGGGCAAGGACGTCTGGCCGATCAAGATAGACCCCACCCAGGTCGACCAGATTCTGACCAATCTCTGCGTCAATGCCCGGGACGCCATCGTTGATACGGGCAAGGTCACCATCGAAACCGGCACAGCGTCCTTCGACGAGGAGTATTGCTCCCATCACAGGGGTTTTGTCCAAGGCGACTACGTCCTGCTGGCCGTGAGCGATACTGGCTGCGGCATGGACGAAGAAACCCAGTCTCATCTCTTCGAGCCCTTCTTCACCACCAAAGAAATGGGCAAAGGCACCGGACTGGGCCTGGCCACGGTCTACGGTGTGGTCAAGCAAAACAACGGTTTCGTCAATGTCTACAGCGAGATTGGCCAGGGAACAACGTTCAAGATCTACTTGCCGCGCCACTTGGCCAAAACAGTCCCGTTGCCGAAAAAGGAACCGGACACAACAGGCGAGCGAGGCCACGAGACGGTCTTGCTAGTGGAAGACGAACGGGCGATTTTGGAGATGACCACAGAAATGCTGGAGAGTCTGGGGTACACCGTGCTGGCAGCCGGCACCCCGGGCGAGGCCGTCCACCTAGCTCATGAACACCCAAACTGCATCGATCTGCTCTTGACCGATGTGGTCATGCCCGAAATGAACGGCCGCGACCTGGCCAAAAACATGCTATCCATCTATCCGGACATCCGACGGTTGTTCATGTCGGGCTACACGGCAAATGTGATCGCCCACCACGGCGTGCTGGACGAGGGCGTGCACTTCATTCAAAAGCCGTTTTCGATGAAAGATCTGGGGGAGAAACTACGCGAGGCACTGGAAGGCTGACAGGTTAAACTGGTACCCGATAGTACAGAGGAGTTGATATTGCCACAGAGAATCTATTGTTTTCGTCAAAACGTCAAAACGGTAGATGTCTACTGTATCTTGAATCAGACCTTGAACAGCAAATGACAGTCTGCTGCATTTTATCCGATGAACGATGATAGGTATACAGCTTGAACGTGGAAGACGATATCGCCAATTCTACGCGATCCTCAAGCATGTATCATCGGTCATTCGACTGCTAAGAATCGCAAACTTTGCCAATTCGCAAATTTTGCGAAAATCAGCGGCACTGTCGTTTCTGGTTCCATCGCATTCTTTAAATCCATTTTTAACTTAGGTAGCGTTTTTCGTCGATTTGCAATTAAACTGTTAAAAATCTATGGCTTGTATGCACAGTGGCAAGGTGTACCGTTATCAACCTATCCTAAAAACGATATTTTGATACCTTTATTTGTTACGGTCGCAATAACCTTAAAACAGTATTTTAACGATGAGCCTCGCCGTTTTTCCCCGCTTTCCCAACCTGTTGCCCCACTATTACCTCCCCAAATCCAGGATTAATCCTCTTTTATGGGCGGTTGTGGTGTCAGATTCCAGCCTACGGGTCAAATCATTTTTCTTGGCATCATGAAACAGGTGAGGTTTTATGATATTGGATAGATTTAGTCCGAAGTGGAGAGTGAAATTTTATTCTGACTTAATTTTACTTGGCAGGTGCGGAGAGCCCATCCAATTTCTGTACACAATCAACAGGGAGGAGAAAAGAAATGAAACGGCTAAAATTCATCTTATTTGCGTCAATCATAGCACTGACGCTCATCAGGGTAGGGCCGGCAGCCGCCCAGCCGGAGGAAAGCGGTGCCAAGTCAATCCTCAAGGCTATGTCGGATTATGTGAGCAGCCAAAAAACTATTGAACTGAGTTTTGACAGCGACATTGAGGTAATCACCCCGCAACTGGAAAAAATCCAGTTCACCAATTCCGGAGAAGCGCTGTTGAGCCGCCCGGACAAACTGCGCGCCCATCGGGTCAGCGGCCACGCGGATGTTGCACTGTTCTTCGACGGCAAAACCGTGAGCATCATGAGTAAAAAAGATAATGGCTACGCTCAGTTCGAGGCATCTGGTACCGTTGACCAGTTGATCGAAGCACTGCGTGCTGGCCATGGCGTTGCTCTTCCTGGGGCAGACCTTCTCTTGACGAATTCCTACGATACCCTCATTGCCGGCGTTCAAGAAGCAAAGCATATCGGTCGGGGCATCATCGATGGGCAGGAATGTGAACATCTTGCTTTTCGTAACTTTGATTCGGACTGGCAGCTCTGGGTGGAAGTGGGGAATAGGCCCATCCCCCGCAAACTGGTTATCACCAGCAAAACCTTGAACAGCGCACCGCAATACACGCTTCGTGTCAAGAACTGGAAAACGGGCATTGAACCAACTGGAGACGCCTTTGTACTCGTCCCGCCATCCGGAGCAAAAAAGCTTAATCCCGAAGATCTCATCGGACTCGACGAATTACCGCCGGAAAAGTCGGCAGGAGGTAATAAATGAAAGACAATACGAAAAAAAAATACCTGCTCCTCTTTGGACTGGTCATTGCTGTATGGGCTTGGAATGGTCTAATCATTCCGAACTCTTCCGGTGACCTGATCTCCTCCGCGGAAGCAATCGTGGGTGCACCCGCGACGCCGGTAAGCTATGCTGGGGTTGCCCGGCGCTCAACCGTCGGTGTTGGAGCACCTGGTGTGGGCGTTACGCCCGGTGTCGGTGTAGGGGCCCCTGGTGTGGGCGCTGCACCCATGAACCTCGGTGGGCCAGTGAACAGAGTCGGGAGACGCTGAGCAAGCTCAGGCTGTTAACAGGATTTTGAAGTTCCACCGGCTACTAAAGCGGGCCGTTTTTATTGCCCGTTTTAGTATTCCGTTCCTATTTATCAAGGTTTCAATCCACGCCCCCGCGTGGGGGGCGACTGTTGAGCTGTATCCATTGAATACCGCTCAATTTTTACGACATGTTCCGCGAACACCGACCGCGGGCTGTTATCTGCACCTCCTTTTTCAGCCTGAATAGCCCTTAAAACCAAGCCTGCCAACCAGCGCGATCCTCCTGGGTTTTGCTGGTTGTGAACGGTTCGCGGACCCGTTTAAACTATAAGCGGACCCTCTTGATCCACACTTTCCTTCGCACCGACATGCTCCACCCGATTATGCCATTGAGCACCGAGGAAATAAAAGCGGAGACTGTCGGCCTCCATATCGATCTCATCGATCAGCAACTAGCGCACCTTGGTCCATTGCGCCGGATCAACCAGGCACTCGAACACCGAAAACTGCACCCGCTGGCCAAAGTTGCGGCAAACCTTAGCCACCCGGCGTAACCGTCGACTGCCGCCGGGTTCGCTTGTGCGCGCATAGTAGCTCACCAGCACCATCATGGGTTTACCTCCTGTTTATTTCCAAATCACCGGGGGATAGCCATCGAGTTCGCCCCGAAGGTAACTGGCAAACAACAGGGCCTGGGTATGAAAAAATAGACCCAGCGACATCTTTTCATCGAGAAAGGGATGGGTCATTTCTTCTTGTTTCCGCTTCTGATACGCCACCTGCACTGAAAAATGCAGGTCGTCTGCTCGACGGTACTGTTCACGGCGCAGCAACACATTACCCGACACCGGCCCCTGGAAACGGGCGAGAAAGCGGCCATGCTCGGTGAGAAAGCTCAGGCTCACCACCCCCAGATGCAAGGATCGGATAGGCTCATCGTACTCCACCCGCAACCGGCGGCGCGACTCTTTGCCTGCGGTATGGACACGTTCATGGAGGATGCGCCCCTCGGCGGTCAACCGGTTTTCCGACCATTGCTGCTCGATGTGGATCAAGGCGCACTGGCGCGGGCAGAAGAGAAAATGCTACAGGGCCGAGATCATCACCAGATCGTCCTCGTTGTACAGGCCGTTTCCGCGTGCCTGGAAATGATCGCCGCCCTTGGACCCGTGGAGATTATCCATGGTCGGCCCCGGTTGTTGGCACGCCGGCCCCCTCGCCGAGCAGATTAACAATCAGCCGGATGATCAGTTCCTTTCGAGCCGGATCACCGGCGGCAATGAGCAGGGCCAGGGCCACCAGCCCCTTGTTGTCGATGCGGATCGCCTCCATCAGGCCGCCGGTCTGCAGGTAGAGCAGAAAGAGGAACGAGCCGATGCGCTTGTTGCCGTCGGTGAAGGGGTGGTCTTTGATGACGAAATAGAGAAGATGGGCGGCCTTTTCCTCGATGGTCGGATAGAGGTCCTGGCCGTCGAAGGTCTGGTCGATGGCGCCAAGCAGCCCGGCCAGACTGTCACCGCGCTCTTGGCCGAACAGCGCGGTGGCCTCGCCCCGAACCGTCAGTTCGGCCCGCAGACAATCGATGGCCCGGCGCACCGCCGCCAAATCAAGAATTGGGCCGCTGCTGGGATGGGCGAAGGCGGGCAAGGTCAATCGGTCTTCGTCGTACTGGAGCAGCAGCTTCCAGGTCAGCCCATAGCGGCGGACCAGGTTCAGTACTGCCAGCCCGGTTTCAGTGACCAACTGCCGTTGCTCCAGGGTCTCGGCGAGCAACGCCAGCACTCCGCGCACCTCCTCGATCCCCTTTTCCGCCAACCGCCGTTGATTGAGCGCAGCCCCCCGCACCAGGTACTCTTTCAATACCGACGTAGCCCAGATGCGGAACTGGGTGCCGCGCTGCGATTTCACCCGGTAACCGACGGAGATGATGACATCGAGGTTGTAGGAGGCAGTCCGGTAGCTTTTGCCGTCCGCCGCAGTTGTCCGGGATTTCCGGACAACTGCCTCTTCGTTTAGCTCGCCTTCCTTGAAGATATTGCGGATGTGCTCGGAAACCGTGCGCTTGTCCCGCTGGAACAACTCCACCATCTGCGCCTGGTTCAGCCAGACGGTTTCATCCTTGAGCTGGACATCTAGGGTTGTTTGGCCATCTTTGGTCTGATAGAGAGCGATGTTCCCGAGGTCGGTGGATAGGAGTTCAGTGGATGAATGTGCAAAAAATTCTGTCATAATTATTGCCGGTTATAGTTTTGAGCATTCTGACGATGTTATAGAAGAATTGCTTTTTTTTACGACTTGATAGCGCAATCGTTTCGACCAAAAATTTGTAACAAAAAAACCCTTACAATTCCTTATTTTTTCAACATATTTCAACTTAACACCGACCTTAAACCTTCCGTATATCCCACAATGTCGGCACGGTTTATGCCTGCTCGGGTTCTTGGATATGCTCAACAACTCAATCGCCAGAAGCCTTTCAGGAGTTTCCGGATGGTGGCAGCAGAATACAACTTCCGCAAAGACCACCCGGCCCTGTTGCCCTCCAATCCCATCCTTCCAACCCGACCAATATCGCCCGCCTTTAGCGCAGACTCTGTCGGTGTGCGTTCCCCATTCCTGTTCGTCGGGGCATTACGGCATTGGTTGAAAATCCCCTGGACCGGCAATCAAAGAGGGTGTCGTTCCAGAGTCTCCGGTGGATGGCGATACTGGGGAGTTGGGGTCTTTGCGGATTGACAATCTCCAGCAGCAGATCGACCGCCAGCGCAAACAGCAGATAAGCAATAAGGTATCCCATGTTCTTTTCCTCCTGATGAAAAAGGGTTTGGTGTTTTGCATGCCTGCACGTTACTCTAGGTGGTGGGACAAATAGCGTCCCACCAGAAAAATAAAAAATATTTTCAGGGTCTGATGGCTAATAAATACAAACCTCAGCATACGCGCCTGTTATTCATTGATCGGAAAATCCGAGAGAGGCGGTTCCCCAACCGCTTCTCCCTAGCTGAAGAGTGGGAGACCAGCTACAAGACCATTCAACGCGATCTCGACTACATGCGTTACGAACTCGATGCGCCCATTGCATATTCGCCCAAGCATCGCGGTTACTTCTACACCGAGGAGCAGTATCAACTGCCGGCGATCAACATCCGCGAAAGCGACCTGTTCGCCATCTATCTGGCCGACAAACTCCTGGCCCAATACGAAGGCACGCCCATCTACGACAGCTTGCGCTCGGTGTTTCGAAAAATCGAGGATTCCCTGCCGGACAAGGTGGCGACTCGACCGGGCAACGAGCAGGGACTGTTCACCGTGTTTCCGCCTTTCACCACGGTTATCCTGCCTGAGGTTTTTGAAACCGTACTGGATTGTTTGCGGAGTGCAACCCGGTTGGAGATCGAATACCGGAGTCCCGATGCGCCGCCGACATGGCGGCAGATTGATCCGTATCATGGGGTGCGGTACGAGGGGGATTGGTATGTGGTTGGCTTTTGCCATCTGCGGCAGACCATTCGCACCTTCAGCCTGGCCCGCATGATCACGGCCAGAAAGTTGCAGGAGCGCTTTACCCTGCCCAAGGATTTCGATTTCCGGCAACTCTCCGCCAGCCAGTTCGGTATCCATTGGGGGAGTGATGATATCGAGGTCCAAATCCGGTTCGACCGATCTGCGGCCGCCTACGTGCGGGAACGGATCTGGCATCCTTCCCAGACCATCGCGGAACAACCGGACGGCGCGCTGATTTTATCGCTCACCGTTAACCATCTACTGGAATTGAAACGCTGGATTTTGTCGTGGGGTGAGGCGGCGCAGGTGCTTGCACCACCTGCCCTGATTGAGGAACTGCAAAAGACAGCGCAAGGGCTGGCCGGGATGTATCCCCATCATTAATGTTTAATCAAGTGGTTACGTCCTGGACCTGCCTCTGAGGCCGTGTCAAGCCTATTGCCATCCCTGCCGCAACTTGACGACCCATGCTGCTCCAGCGGCCAGGAAGCAGGGGCCGGCCAATTTGCACAAGCCGATCAGCGGAAAATCTGCTATCAGTAATGGCGCTGTCACCTCCATGCCGGATTGTGCCATCGCTGCTGCCCCTTGCTTATCATCCTCTGCCCCCATCTGATACCGTGCCACTGCCGCTCTTGCCCATCCACCCAACCCTGCCCGCGCTGCGACGCGCACTCGCCCGAAGTTCTGCGGTGTTGAGCGCCCCTCCCGGTTCGGGTAAGACCACCATCGTACCCCTGGAGATGCTGGAGGAACCCTGGCTGGCCGGCAAGAAAATCCTGATCCTGGAACCCCGTCGGCTGGCCGCCAGGGCAGCGGCGGCACGCATGGCCTCGCTGCTGGGGGAGCGGGTCGGCCAGACCGTGGGATACCAGATTCGTTTCGACCGGCAGATCGGCCCGACCACCCGCATTGAGGTGCTCACCGAGGGAATCTTGACCCGAAGGCTGCAGAGCGATGCCGACTTAAGCGACACCGGCCTGATTATCTTTGACGAATTCCACGAGCGGTCCATCCATGCCGACCTGGCCCTGGCCCTTTGCCTGGATCTCTGCCAACTCAAGGAGGACCTGCGCCTGCTGGTGATGTCGGCCACCCTGGACACAGCCCCTCTGGCCGTCCTGCTCGGAGACGTGCCGGTGATCATCGGCGAAGGCCGAAGCTTTGAGGTCCGAATTGAGTACCTGGAACGAAGCGCCATTGGCCGCATCGGTGCAACCACCGCCCAGGGGGTGCGCCGGGTGCTGGCGGAACAAGCCGGCGATGTGCTGGTGTTTCTGCCCGGCACCGGCGAAATCAACGAGGTGCATCGGCTGCTCGGCGCCGATTCCGCCTGCCAGGGCATCCTGATTGCGCCGCTGTTCGGCGATCTCTCACCAGCCGATCAGGACCGCGCCCTGCTGCCCGATCCGGACGGACGGCGGCGGGTGATCCTGGCCACTTCGATCGCCGAAACCAGCCTGACCATCGAAGGGATCGGCTGCGTGGTGGACAGCGGCTGGTCGCGCCGCCCCCGCTTCGACCCCGGCAACGGCCTGAGCCGGTTGACCACCACACGGGTTTCCAAGGCAGCGGCGCGCCAACGAGCCGGGCGGGCCGGGCGTCTTGGGCCGGGGTACTGCCTGCGCCTATGGACCAGAGCGGAACATCATGGGTTGCCCCCTTTTCATCCCCCGGAGATCTTCGAGATCGACCTTGCCGGTCTCGCCCTGGAGTTGGCCCTGTGGGGTGTTGCCCACCCTGGTGAGCTGCGCTGGCTCGACCCGCCCCGCTCCGGTCCCTACCAGCAAGCCCGGGAGCTGCTCCACTCCCTGGGCGCACTCGATGCCGCTGGCCGGATCACCGCCGCCGGCCGCCAACTGGCCGCCCTGCCGATCCACCCCCGGCTCGGCCACATGCTGCTCATGGCCCGCGACCGGGGCCAGGCTCCGCTGGCCTGCGACCTTGCCGCCATCGTCTCGGAGCGCGACCTGATCCGCCGCGATGCCCGTAATCCCTCGGCTGACCTGGGCGTCCGGGTCCAACTCCTTGAGCTGTGGCGGCACAAAGGCGATGCGGCCGTCAACCGGGAAGGCGGCGATCCAGGCGTCTGCCATCGCATCGACCGGGCCAGCCGGCAGTGGCAGCAACTTCTCCGTGGTAAAAAAACCCCTCGCGACCTCGCGGCCATCGGCACCCTGCTGGTCTGGGCCTACCCTGACCGCCTGGCCCGCAGCCGGGGGCAGGATCGGGGCCAATACCTTTTGGCCTCGGGGCGCGGGGCAACCCTCCCCGCAGCCGATCCGCTGGCGACCAGTGAATTCCTGGTGGTGCCTCAGTTGGATGGGGGTCGAACGGAAGGACGGATTTTCCTGGCCGAGGCGTTGGATCTCGATGTTTTACAACGCGATCATGGCCAGCTTTTTTCGGTAAGCGAGGAGATCGCCTGGGATGCGGCCGCCGCCAGGGTGACGGCGATCCGCCGCATCAACTTAGGTGCGATCGTGATTGACGAGCAGCCGCTGGCCCAGGTCGATCCCGAAGCATTCAGGGCGGTACTGCTGGACGGGATCAGGCAGATGGGGGTGCATTGTTTGCCCTGGGATCGGGAATCGCGGCAACTCCAGGCGCGGATTCAATGCCTGCGCACCCGTCAGCCGGAACAAGCGTGGCCGGACCTGAGCGACCATCGCCTGCTGGAAGATCTCAATTGGCTTGCCCCCTATCTGACAGGCCTCGGTAAGGCCGATCAGCTCAAGAAAATCAATTTGCAGGCTGTTTTCAAGGCCATGCTGAGCTGGGAAAAACTGCAGCAACTGGACCGCGACGCCCCGTCCAGTTTCACGGTGCCCAGCGGCTCGAAGATCCGCATCGAATACCGCATGGAGGAACCGCCTCTGTTGGCGGTCCGCATCCAGGAGCTGTTCGGCCTCGACCGTACCCCCACCATCTGCAACGGCCAGGTGCCGCTGCTGCTCCACCTGCTCAGCCCTGCCCGCCGCCCCATCCAGATCACTGTTGATCTGGCCGGATTCTGGCAGCGCAGTTACCCGGAGATAAAAAAAGAACTCAAAGGCCGCTATCCCAAACATTTCTGGCCCGACAACCCCCTGATCGCCGAGGCCACCAGAGGGGTAAAACGCAAACCCCAGCAGGCATCGCATTCATGAGAAACATCGCCTTTGGCTACTCCACCCGCTGCAACCTCCGCTGCGCCCATTGCGTTGCCGCGGACACGGTTCCCGATGACCAAAAAATGGAACTGGCCAAGGCCAAGGAAATTATCGGGGACATGGCCGCGGCCGGGGTGACCGGCATCAGTTTCACCGCGGGCGAACCGATGCTCTATTTTGACGATATGCTGGAACTGGTAGCCCTGTGCCGGGACCAGGGCATCTATACGCGGATTGTCACCAACAGTTTCTGGGCGAAAACCGCCGAACAAGCCGGGCAGCGGCTGGAACTGCTCAAGCAGAGCGGTCTTTGCCAGCTGCGCCTGAGTTACAGCCGATGGCACCAGGACCAGGTACCCCGAGCCAACATCCTCCACGCGGCCGACGGTTGCCGATTAGCCGAGATTGAGTGCTTCATTTCCTTTGTCACCGATTTTTCGCCGGCAGATGATGTCCACGAACAATTTCTCCGTGACCATGGCCTGACCTTCTTCCCGGAACCGGTCATTTATGCCGGACGCGCCGAGGAATTCCGCCGCATCGCCCTGCGCACCGACTATCAGGACAATCGCTGCGCCATGAATCCCTACCTGACCCCGGACCTGAATCTGTACGCCTGCTGCGACGCGGGCAGCCATTTCCGCACCACCAATTTCTTCTTGCTCGGCAATCTCGGCAACCACTCCCTCGACCAATTGCTGACCCTGAGCGAACGCCACCCGCTCTACAACTGCATCCGCACCATGGGGATCACCCCCATCGCCTCTTTTGCCGGATTCAAAGCGAGCGAGATTGTGACCCTCCGCAAATGCGAGTTGTGTAAAATGCTCTTTGATGCGCCAGAAATGCTGAAGATGCTACGCGAAGCCGCTGGTGGGAGGTTGCAGCGATGGGTCAGATGAGCGCCCCTGTCCAGATGCCGGCAGCGGATTGCCGGTCATCTGGACAGGGAACAAAAAAACGAAGGGAGCAGGGATCAAGTAGAAACTTCCGGCTCAAGGTCGGCAAGCGGTGCATCCGGACGATATTTGAGCTGCATCCCGCGCAGAAAATTCCGCAGGACCTGATCTTTGCACAGCCGATAATTTTTATGCTCCGGTTTTCGAAAAAACGCACTGATCTCATGCTGGCTGATATAAAAACGGGCCAGTGCCATGATTTCCAGGATACCGTCGCTGTGCAGATCTAAAGCGATGCGTAATTTCTTGAAAACTATATTGTTGGTCAGGTGTTTTTCCGGAGTGGGTTGCGGCCCCTCCTGCTTGCCCCGCCGATGGACGATCAATCCATTGAGAAAAACAGCCAACTGGGTATCGTTGCAGCTTTGGAAATCAGGCGCGTCTTCTTTTTTCAACCAGGCGCTGACCTGGGCCCGATTCGCCTCAAGTCCCCCCAGACCAAAAATGGCCATCATCTTGGAATCGTTCAAGTCAAATGTATAGCGAATGCTTCGTAATATTTCGTTATTTTTCAAAAAAACCCCCGGAAGGCAATATCTGTTATAATGAAACGTGTTGCTACCTGTCGCCCCTGCGGGCGCGGCGCCACGTGCAGCTCGCCCCTCGTCTTGACCGCGCCTTTGCAACGGACAGCTTGATCGCAGGCAACGCAGCAGTATTCCTGTATGCGTCATACTGGAAATGGCGATAAATTCCTAGAAATCACTGGCACGGAAAGCTTCTTGAAATTTTGGGCAATCGGAGCCAAAATACATTCCGGCCGGTTGATCTTGCCGGCAAAGCGATCGGATCGCAACTCGATCAACGAAAAAATCGGTTCAGAAACCAAGCGCCCGCCAGAGAGCAGGCGATCACTACCTATACTATCGGGGGTACAGGGCAAGACAACCCCTTCTAATCAGCACTGCCCAGGCAAGGACACCATGTACAAATTCGTTTGGACCACCACTGTGTTAGCGCTTTTTCACCTGCTCTCGATCGGGGTATCGATTGTCCATGCAGAATTAGACGGATTCAGAGGCATGAAGTGGGGCGCCACCCTGGCGGAAATTCAACAAACCAAAATTTTAGTCCTGACAAAAGACAATGGCGAACAGGGATCGGCCCTGTATTCCGTCGAAAACGAGCTGTTGGAATATGGCGAAGCCAAGCTGACCGGGATCCACTGCTCACTCGTCAAAGGGAAGTTGCACAGTGTCCTGCTCTTAACCAAAGGCGCCAAAGATTTTAGCGCATTGAAGGCGGAAGCCTTTGCCGAATACGGCACCACCAAAGGAGACAACCAGGCCAACGAAGAGCTCTACAACTGGACCAAAGATGCCAGCAATATCGTGCTTTCCTACAACAAAGAATCTCAAGCCGGGTTGCTGTTTTTGAAGCAGAGGGACAGCCAGGAGCAACCACAAACGCCTCAGGTTGCAGCGACGCCAAGCCCACCGGCGCCAGAGCTTGACAAAGCGCCAGCGCCCCAGCAAAGCGAGCCCCCATCCGAGGTTTTATCCCCGGAAATTCAGCGACGTATCGCCATAGACCTCGAATTAACCCGGCTCTGCTGGGATGGTGTCGGACGGGAAGCCGACACGGCCTGCCGCCATATGCGCGACAACGTCCAGATACTCACCGAACTGGGCATGTGCATGACGCCTCGGGATCCCAACGTCCCAGGGCCGGACATCATCTGGAGCCGTTGCCAGCCACGGGCGGCAACAAAAGCTGTCGGAGACGATAAAAACAGAGATGCTGTCTGCCATCTCATCGCGGGAATGTTTGAGTCGGCCGCCAAGCTACGCAACGAAGGCGCACCGCCCGAAACCGCCGAGATGGTGCTCACCTCGTATCAAATCGAATGGGCCCCGGAAATTACCGGAGAGCGCATTCGGGAAACCGTAGACCTGGTGTACTTCAACCCGGACTTTGCCAATATCTGGGGACGACCATTGCATAAGCAAATGTATAACAGATGCATGACGGAAAAAGAGACCAAACCTCTGCCGCCCAGATGAGCAGCACGATGGCTGTGCGCCCGTCAGAGCGCCGCGCCATCCAACTGAAGAATCCAGAGATCGCCGGCAATCCAGGCCCCCCGTTCCTTGCGCAGCTTGGTTTCCTCAACCGCCAGCACGGTCCAACCCGTGGAAGCGGCAATCTGGCGCACATAGTCGGTTGAATAGGCGAATCGTCCGGTCTTCCGCAATCGATAGGCATCCGCATCCAGATGTTCCGTGGAAAAACAGAAAAGCGCCGCCGCACGGGCAATGGTGTGCGCAGCTGCAAAGATTTCGTGCAGATCCCCCACATAGATAAAGACATCGGTGGCCAGGAAAAAATCGTAGGTTTCGCTGGTTACCGCCAAGTGATGGCTGATGCTGTCGGGATAAAGCGTGGTGTAACAACCCTTATACGCGGCCTGAGCGAGCATGTTTTTGGAAAGATCGACTCCGTCCATCACGGCAACCGCCGCCATGAAAGGAAGGCCGCTAAGCCCTGTGCCACAACCGAGATCAAGGCCGTGGTCAAAGCAAACCTTATGCCCGGAACAATGCTGGAAACACTCATACAGCTTCTGGGGATTGTCGTACCCCAATTCCACCACCAGACTTTGCTCGAACCCCTCGGCATAGGTATTGAAAAAATCGCGGATGTAGGAATCCGGAGCATGGTCGAGCGGCGCGCCCGTGAGGGAAGCGAGCATGTATTGCACGGCGTCGTCCTCGGGCCGCATGACCAATACCTGACGATAGTGGAATAAGGCCTGATCGACATCGTTGTTGCGATGATAAAGATACGCCAGATTGTTGGTAGCTGGGAGGTACGCGGCATCCATCGACAACACCTGCTGGTAGCAGCTTATCGCCTCTTGGTCGTCATGGGTGTCCCGGTAACATCCGGCAAGATTGTACCAGCAGTCGGCGTGGTCCGGTGCTACCGCCAGAACCCGGCGGTAGCTGGCGATCGCGGCCTGCACATCGCCTGTTTTCTTCTGACAGAGGGCAAGATTGAACAAGGTGTCTGAGTCGTCGGAACCACAGGCCGAGGCCCTGGCAAAGGCCTGCAATGCCCGTTTAAAATCACCAAGACCGAAATACACAAGGCCGATATTGTAATGCAGAATGGTGGAATCGGGAAGATACCCCAGCAAACTCAGGTAGTGCTCGCAGGCCTCGGCAAGACGCCCCTCGGTCTGGGCAAGACAGGCTTCGGCGTAACAGCGATTAAGGTCGTCGGCGGAAAGCCCCTGGGGGGTAGGATGCATTGGTCTTCCGGGGTGGGGCTGGAAATTGGTATTGCTGCATAGATTGCAAAGGTCAAGTCGATGACCGCGCTACCACCTGACGTGGAAAGTCAGAACAGTATACCTCTTTTGGGTGCAGTTGGCAGAAAAAACCCAGTCCCTCACCCCCTTTCTTTTCACACACCGCGCCTGTTTCAGCGCCTTTTTTTTGAAGGAGCGACCACTAGAGCAATCCTTTCGGCGGCCGCGTTGGAAAGCTCGGGGTGATTTTCCCGCAGCCATCGCAGGATCGCACCTTTTGCAGTGGCGGGACCATGGGTTTGCGACGGCAGGCAAAGGGATTGCCAGCATGTCATGGCAACATGAAGCTCTTCGGCAAAACAGGGATGCCCCTGGGGATTCAAGGTCGCGGCTTGCAAGCGCTCCGTTTGGGTATCCGCAGGGAGCGCGTGGGGATCGGCGGGAGAAGGCATTTTGTTTTTTCTTTCATACCTGAGAACATCATCCAGCAGCGCAAACAGGCTCACCGGGTTCATCCCGATCATGCTCGATTCTCCCCATTCCTCGCCGACCGAATTCGTCACGGTGATCGGTTTATTCTTTGCATCCAGACAGGGTACTTCGGCGGCGATCATCAGCCGGTTGAACCTTCCCAGCAATTGCCTCAATACTTCCGGCACCGGTTTCAATGCCACCAGATTATGAAACTCGACCACTGGCACCTTTTTTTTGCGGACAGCACCGGCCTTTCCGACCTTCTGGAGAAAGACATCGGTAAACGCAATCCACAATTCCAATTCCCCGGCAATCGCCAGCTCTACAATCTGATCCGGATTCTTTTGCCATCTCGTGCAAAGCGCTTCAATGGGGAGATTCTGCTTATCCTGCATTGTCATAATCGGTTCCTATGGTTTTATAATAAAATCAACGAACGTCGGCCTGTTCGACGATGGCTTGAATATCGGCCCGGTTGATGGTTTCATTCTCAACCAGGGCGCGGGTGAGGGCTTCGAGGACGCCTTGATGATCAACGACAACGGCTCGAGCAGTGTCGTAGGCAGATTGCACCAATTTTTTCACCTCGGCATCGATGAGCAAGGCCGTCTGCTCGCTCAGTATCTGGGCAGGTTGGCTGCTTAAAGGATTGGCGGCCCTGAAGGTCAGGGGACCGACCGCCTCACTCATGCCCCATTCGCAGACCATTTTCCTGGCAAGATCCGATACCCGTTCAATGTCGTTACCGGCGCCGGTGGTCATCTGATTAAAAACCACCTCTTCGGCAATTCGGCCGCCCAGCAGGATGCAAAGGGTATGGAACAGATAGGTGCGATCCAGGGCGTTGCGTTCTTCTTCCGGGAGCTGCATGGTAACCCCCAGAGCTCGCCCGCGGGGGATAATGGTGACTTTATGCACCGGATCGGTGCCGGGGAGCATCCAAGCCACCAGGGTATGGCCCGCCTCATGGCAGGCGGTGATCCGCTTTTCCCGGTCGGTGATGATCAGACTGCGCCGCTCCGCACCCATCATCACCTTGTCTTTGGCTGCTTCCAGGATCTCCATGGTGATTGCCCGGCTGTTTTTTCTGGTCATAAGCAGGGCCGCTTCGTTGACTAGACTGGCCAATTGCGCCCCGGAAAAACCCGGAGTCCCTTTGGCAATGGTCTGCCAGTTGACATCTTCGGCAATTTTGGTGTTGCGGGCATGCACCTTGAGGATCTTTTCGCGCCCACCAACATCGGGCAGCGGCACCATGACCTGCCGGTCGAAGCGACCGGGGCGGAGCAAGGCCGGATCGAGGATGTCCTGGCGGTTGGTGGCGGCAATGACGATCACATGGTCATTGGCTTCAAAACCGTCCATTTCCACCAGCAGCTGATTGAGGGTCTGCTCCCGTTCGTCATTGCCCCCGGAGCCGCCGCCCGAGCTGCGATGCCGACCGACCGCATCGATCTCGTCGATGAAGATGATACAGGGCGCTTTTTTCTTCCCCTCGTTGAAAAGATCCCGCACCCGGGAAGCGCCAATACCGACATACATTTCCACAAAGTTGGAACCGCTGATCGAAAAAAACGGTACCCCGGCCTCGCCGGCAATGGCCTTGGCCAGCAGGGTCTTGCCGGTTCCGGGTTCACCATAGAGCAACACCCCGGTGGGAATTCTCGCCCCGGCTTCAACAAATTTCTGGGGTTTTTTTAAAAAATCGATAATTTCGGCAACTTCTTCCTTGGCCTCATCGATACCGGCCACGTCGTCGAGCTTGATCTTCGATTCTTCCGGATTAATCAATCGGGCCCTGCTCTTGCCAAAGGCCATGACCCTGCCGCCGCCACCTTGACCACCGCCCTTCTGGGAATAAAAAAACCAGAAAACGCCCAGCAGGAGCAAAGGCAGCCAGGTCAGAAGGGTCTGCAAAAACCAGGGGGGCTGCGGAGCTTCTTCCGCGTTCACGGTGACGCCTTTCCCGAGGAGACGCTGGAGCGCGTCACTGGTCGCAGGAACCACAGATTTATAGATGGTTCCGTCGGTTGCTTTCCAACTGATGCTTTGATTGACGATGGTGACCTGGGTAAGCGAACCACTGTCGACTTTTTTGAGGAACTCGGAGTAGGCGATGGCATGATACCGATCCGGTGACTGTTTGCAGTAATGCAACAGAAACAGCGAAGCCAGGGCGATAATTAACCAGAGCGACAAGTTTTTATAAAATTTCTGCACGGCACTCTCCTTGATTAATGGCAGGCGAACCCAGAGACAGGACCTGCAGGGGAATCACTTTGAACGCAATAAGGCCGTATGAGCCTGGTCATAAACGGGCAGAAGTTTTATGGACTCGCTGTAGGAGCTACCACAATTCACGGTAAAGGTAAAGTCGGAGGACCGCTCAAGAAGATTTCCCTCCAAGGCCGCCACCTTGGAGGGACGAGGGAAAGCTTACTCGTTATCCGCATGAAGATAGAAGCGAAATCGCATTTACAATTTGCACTAATCGTTCCAGAATTAATCTCCGCTCCCCAAACCGGGGACATAGCTATAACTCGCCGATATAAAAATATGTTTAACAATCCACTTACTTTCCCCCTTCCTGATTAAACGGCTGGGGAGCCTTACCGGCGGGCGCATTACGGGCCCTTCGCCCATCGATATCGACGCAGAATGCGCCGATGCTGCATGCCGGCAAGTATTCTATCAATCAGCGTACTGCTGGAATGTCTAACCTAAAAGCACGAAATATTTCATGGTTACCGTCCCTCCGGAAAGATCAAATTGGGAAATTTTTATATACAACTTAATCCTACTTAGTTTATTGGGCTTAAACTGATCAGTTTATTTATACATTTTCTAACAATTAGTGCGGGTTTTTCTTGACAGCGATCTCAACTATGGCTAAAAAAGCACCAAAGAGATTTGGTCAGTTAACAAGGCCCGCCGCCAGCCCATGACGAACGGTCGATCAAAAAGGAGGTGCAGAAAATCGACAGAGAGAGCCGGGTGTTTATCCGCCAATAAATCCTGGTGCAACACAACCGTCCGGGGGTCCGGAACAAGGAGAAGCAAATGGAAGCTATACTGTTTTTCGTTATCTGGTTGGGTGGCGCTGTTCTCCATACGCTGTTTGATCTGCGAATCAAGCCGGTTCTTCAGTCCGTCAGGGAAGAAAGCGATTTGCCCTAACCGAAGTCCTTTGTTTAGAATTGCGTCTATTCAAGAAAACTACAACCAATGCGGAGCGATCACTGCCATGATCGTCTGCAGAGTTTATGGAGGAAAGCGCCATGCAGAATATTTTAGCAAAAGTTTTACCCCAGGAAGGCGGCCTCGAAGGCAGCCGGTCCGGGTTGTACAATGGAGTCATCGGCCTGATGGGGCTCTTCACTCTGGTCGGCATTGCCTTCGGGATTCATGCCATGTTTGCCGGCCATGAACATGTATACAACGTCACCCGCGAGGTTCCCTGGGGCCTGATGCTCGGCGCCTATGTCTTTTTTGTCGTCACCTCGACCGGCCTGTGTCTGGTTTCGTCCATCGGCCATGTCTTTGGCTACGAAGCCTTCAAGCCCATTGCCAAGCGTTCGGTTTTCCTGGCCATTGCCACCATCGTCGCTGGATTTCTGGTCATCGCCTTTGAGATCGAAAATCCTTGGCGCATGGCGATCTATAACGTCATTTCCCCCAACCTCAGCTCGAACATCTGGTGGATGGGTACCCTTTACGGCGCCTACCTCTTCTTCATGCTCATTGAATTCGCTCTGCTCCAGATCGGCAAGCACAAAACCGCCGGGATTCTTGGGATGCTCGGGGTTATCTCGGGTGTTGCCGCCCATTCCAACCTGGGCGCAGTCTTCGGCCTGCTCAACGGTCGCGAGTTCTGGCACGGACCCTACATGCCCATCTATTTCATCACCTCGGCCATGATGTCCGGCTGCGCCACCGTTATCTTCTTCCATTGGCTGGGATACAAGATCAATGGCTGGAAGATGAGCACCCAACTGGAAAACTCGCTGTACTCGGTGGGTAAACTGGGCGCCCTGCTCTACATTGTCATCCTGTTTTTCACCACCTGGAAGATGATTTCCGGCTACACCGGACAGCAGCCCGGCAAATACGAATCGATCATGGCCCTGATCAACGGTCCTTTTGCCAATAATTTCTGGTACGGCGAGGTGGCCATGGGGTTGGTGATTCCGCTCTTGATCATCATGGCGGTGCGGGCTAAAAACGTGACGGCCATGGCCCTGGGATCGATGATGAGCATCGTCGGCATCTTTGTGATGCGTTACGACCTGGTCATCGTCGGCCAGATTATTCCGGGATTCCACGAACTCAACATCGTTGATCTGCCCCATATCCTGCCCTATGCACCGACGATGCACGAGTGGATCATCACCCTGTCCGGTTTCACCTTCTGCGGCGTTCTGTTCATGATGGGAGAACGGATGTTCCGTGGCCATCTGTCCGAAGACCATTGATGGCCCCTGTGTCGAATAGCAAGGCGGCGGGCCGTAACCGCCCACCGCCCTGCTCCGGCATCCCACTTTGCTAGGAGACCGGTATGGCAAGAAAAAGAACCGAAATTCTGGCGATCCGCTCCGATGTGGCTATTTACCCGATCGGCGTCGCTGCCAAACTGCTCAATGTCCATCCTCGCACCCTGCGAATCTACGAAAAGGAAGGATTGGTACAGCCGACGCTAGTCGGGAATCGGCGGATGTTTTCCGCCGATGACATTCAATGGATCACCTGCCTGCGCAAGTTTATCCACGAAGAGGGCATCAGTATTCCGGGATTGAAAAAACTTCTGGAATACATCCCTTGCTGGGAGGTCGCCGGGTGCCCGGCTTCAATCCATCACCATTGTAACGCCAGGGTGGACCGCGCCGTTCCCCGAACTTTGCACCCAGCGGGCGACATCGCCGCCAAGCTGGAAGCCAAAGAACAGGACCGGCTCAACAACGAAACGCCCGGTCAAAAAAAAAAGCGCGGTTCTTCCGTTTGAAAGGCCCCGGGCAATCACGGCCACCGGCCAAGATTTCATGGCTGCATGTATGCGGCTAGCAACTCACAACCCGAGGGGATAGAAGCACCTCAAGCGTAGAGTTCAACCCCATTGTGTACCTCAGACAAAAAAAGGTGTTCCGAAGTATCCGGAACACCTTTTTTATTGCACCACAGGTTGACGCAAACGGTCAGTCGTCTTCATCGCCATGAGCGGCAAAGGGATCATGCAGGCCGTAACGTTCAATTTTTCGCCGCAAGGTATCCTTTGATATCGCCAATTCCCGACAGGTCATCATCTTTTTCCATCGATTTCGCTCAAGACTGAGCACGATCGCCTGTTTTTCGATCTCCTCAAGCGTTTGCGGCCCAGTGGCGGAGGTCGATGGCTTGACCGACTCCTCGAAACCGGCGGCAAACGGTTCCGGCAGGTGTTGCGGCTGGATATAACCGCCCTCGCAGAGAATGAAGGCATATTCGACAACATTTTCCAGCTCCCTGATATTGCCGGGAAAATCGTAGCGCATCAGGATCGCCAGCGCCCCACTGGATATGCCGACAATATCCTTCCCCTGCTGGGCCCCGTATTTTTTAATAAAATGGTCGATGAGTAGCGGAATATCTTCCTTGCGTTCCCGTAAGGGGGGCAGACTGATTTTCACCACATTGAGACGGTAAAACAGATCATCCCGGAATAGCCCTTCCCGCACCAGTCCCTGCAGGTCACGATTGGTCGCGGTGATAATCCGGACATTGGCCTTGACCGGACTGTTGGATCCTAAGGGTTCGTAGACTTTTTCCTGCAGGACCCGTAACAGCTTGACCTGTACGCTGCCGGGAAGATCACCGATCTCGTCAAGGAAAAGCGTCCCCCCCTCGGCAGCGGCAAAACGGCCGATTTTATCTTTACGGGCATCGGTGAAGGCCCCGGCCTTGTATCCGAACAACTCCGATTCCAGCAGGGTTTCCGGCAGAGCGGCACAGTTGACGATGACAAAGGGGGACTCCTTGCGCTCGCTGGTATTGTACAGAGCCCGGGCGATCAACTCCTTGCCGGTGCCGCTTTCACCAAGGATCAGGACCGTGCTTGGACTGCGGGCGATATCCGGAAGAATATTGAACAATCGTTGCATGACGGCCGATTTGGAAATAATGGCATCAAAAGTGAATTTCTGGGTGAGTTGCTGACGCAAGGTGGTGATCGTGGTCAGATCGCGAAAGGTTTCCACTCCACCAATGATATTGCCTTCATGATCGGTCAGGGGCGCGGCACTGATGCTGATCGGCACACTTTCGCCCTGGGCATTGCGGATGGTAATGGAACGGTTAGCCACCGGGGCACCGCGGTAGAGGCTTTCGGCGATGGCGCAGTTTTTGCCGCAGATTGAGGAATGAAAAATATCCGAGCAGGACATGCCCAGAGCGTTCTCGCGAGACCAGCCGGTGATTTCTTCTGCTGCCCGGTTAAAGGAGGTGATGTTCCAATTCCGGTCCACAGTAAAAACACCGTCGGCAATGGAATCGAGGATTAAATTTTCGCGAATGGCGGCGGTGTTATCGCGGAAGGTTTCGATGCCGCCGATGATGTTGCCGAAGTCGTCGAGCAGCGGCGCGGAACTGACGGTCACCGGAATGGACTCGCCCTTCTTGCCTTTAATAAAAATGGGCCGGTCGATAAACAGGCGGTTGCAGTCGATCGCCTTTTGCAGCAGACATGCCTCCCCACAAACGCTGGAATGAAAAACCTCTCGGCAGGGTTTGCCGAGCACCTCCTCCTGCGTCCACCCGGTGAGGTTTTCCGCCGCCCGATTGAACGAGGTGATGATCCGGTTGTGGTCAATAGTGAAAACGCCATCGGCAATCGAGGAAAGAATCAGGGCATTATTGAGAGAATTGGAACAGTCATGGAAGGTTTGGACACCACCGATAACCTTGCCGTTAGAATCGTAGATCGGCGACAACGTCAAGGAAAGAGGAAAGAAATGCCCGTCTTTATGGGGCATGAAGACGGTGTGGGCTATGAATGACTCTTCATTTTCAATGGAATGCCTGATCAGGCATGGATTCTCACGAAATTTCGACGGGAAGACATCCTTGTAATTTTTCCATAGGATGTCCTCGGAGATCCATCCGGTAATCTGCTCGGCAGCCCGGTTAAAAAAGGTGATCTCAAGGTTGCGATTGACGGTCAGCACCCCTTCGGAAACGGAATTAAGCAACAATTGCTGCAAATAGTACTGGCTGTTGGTGTCGAGGGTCACCAAGGCCCCGGATATCGCCCGGTCTTGCCCCCATATGGGGATGACTGTAACGAATACCTCAAGCTGCACCCCATTGCATTCGGTGTTTATCAGCAGGGATTGTCGGATACGTGTTGCGCCCCAGCCGGTTTGCATAATAAGTTGCGCAAGGGAGGGCACCTCCTCCTTGAAAACAAAAATCGTATCCATCGACTTGCCAAACAAATCGGCCAAAGGACGCGCGGTAATGGTTTCGGCATTTTTATTGAGTCCGAGGATACAGCAATTGCGATCAAGATGGAAAACCGCCAGAGTGTCGTGAAGGCTGCGAGATTTGTTAGTTAAATTATTCATCAGGGGATGGAAACCGTTCGCGATGCGCCATGGGTTCAATAAAAAAGGGTACACAAACGCTAACCTTACCCCTTTGGCCCAAGGGGTCGAGCTGGAAGCGATCCTGTCATCTAGGGCAAAGACGATGTATTCCGCAAGCGAAATGCGCCTCTTTTGGAAGTTTTGTTACCATACCATATATTTGAAAACTTGCTCTTCTTATGGTTTTAGGGTATGTTCGCACGTTATTTTTTTAAATTAATGAGCGGTTATTCATTTTTTAAGCCTTTTTCTTTTGCCATAACAACACATTGTAGCACTGCGTGCCGATGTCGTCTTCGTTACTTTTTATTTGAGGGTATGGAATGAACATAAAAGAGTTGGAACAATTAAAGAATGAAGGGGTAGAACACCTGCCTTCACTTGAACGGCGCACCTTTCTTCGCGCCGGACTCGCCATCACCGGGTTGTTCATGAGTGGGACGATACTGTCTTTGACCTCCGCTGGCGATGCTCAAAGCGCCGTGGGCGCCATGCCGAAGAATGAAAAATACCCCTACAGCCCTCATTACAGCATGGTGATGCGGCAGAATCTCTGCGTCGATTGCGAGCTCTGCATGGATGCCTGCGTCAAGACCAACCATGTGCCCTCCTATGGCTGGCGAACCACCATCCTTGAACGGACCAAGGAACTCAGCCCCACGGAAAAAGAAACGATTTTCATGCCGGTGCTCTGCAATCAGTGCAACCAGCCGCCCTGCGTCCGTGTCTGCCCCACGGTGGCGACCTACAAGGACAAGACCACCGGCATCGTAGTGATGGACATCAAGAAATGTATCGGCTGCAAGACCTGTATGGCAGCTTGCCCGTATAATGCCCGGTATTGGAACGAGGAGGTCAGAGCGGTCGACAAATGCAACTTCTGCTTAGACACCCGCCTCTCCAAAGGAAAAAAAGATACCGCCTGTGTGGAAGCCTGTCCCGCCAAGGTCAGGGTATTCGGCGATATCAGCGATCCACAAAGCGAAGTGTATCAACTCGTCCATCGTCCTGAAACAACCGTATGGGTCCTGCGGCCTGAAACCGGCGCTTTACCAAACGTTTATTACATGAACGCCTAACCGGCGGAAGGAGAAAACTCGATGAAACTGAAAGCAAAAGTACTGCCGGCTCTCGGCCTGATCGCGGCTGCGGGAATATTTTTCACCCTGGACATCCACGCCGCAGCCCCGGCTGCAGCACCTGCTCCGGCAGCCAGCGCCGCACCTGCCAAGCAATTCGAATCCTTCGGCAACACCCAGATTGTCGCCATGGATCCGGTGAAAAGCATGTTCAGCCATAACACCCATGTGATCAAGTCCGGACTGACCTGCGACAGTTGCCACCCAGATCTTTTTGATCGCAAACGTGGATCCGCCAAGGCCAAGGGCGACTACACCATGGCCTCACTGGAAGCCGGCAAATACTGCGGATCCTGTCATGACGGGAAAACGGCGTTCAACACCACCGGCCCGGAAACCTGCAAAACCTGCCATGGCAGCGACATGAAACAACCGGACATGATCGTTTTCAATCGCCCGGTGAAAGGTGTGGTTTTTGGCCACAAACAGCATGTGGACATGGGGCTTGACTGCTCCAGCTGCCATGACAAAGCCTTCGAGATGCGCAAAGGCGCGGCCGAAGAACGTCCGGAAAAATTCAATATGAAAGCACTTTACGCGGGTAAATATTGCGGTGTCTGCCACAATGGCAACATTGCCTTTGCCTCCGACACCCGCTGCACCTCCTGCCATATCGGCGCAAAAGGCGCGAGCCGGATGCTCGAAAAATCCGGCGAAACCAAAGAACCGGCTATTCACGGAAAAAAATAACCGCCCTTGCTTCGCTGTTTTCGGGGTGGGCAAGTTTTCTTGCCCACCCCGGTTTGTTTCCGCCCCCCTTCCTTGCCACTGCCCGCCTGTTTGTTGCCTTTGATCTTGTCAATGACAGCTTACAAGACACCCCCTTCCCTGAAAACTGCCTCTCCCGGTTTCCATGACCAATTTGGGACCGACCGGCAGGAGCCCCCCGTCCGCGCCTATTGATTCCCCCAGGCCGACCGAGCGCCTTTTCGTCAGATATTTTTTCAAAGCCACCCTCAAAAGCCACCGGCAAAAAGGCTCAACCTGCGTCCACTTACCACCCATCCAACAGCTAACCATCCGAATTAGTAGTAAGTTTCAACAAAAGCCAATCCTTCCTGAAAATCCTTAATTTCCAGAATATCCGATAATTTTCCGCAGACAATCAAGAATATTTTTCCAATTACTTAGAATACCGCTCTTTTTACAGATACCATAGCAAGCTAACGACCAAAACACCCCCCAGGAAGCGGGCGCACCATGCGTCCTCCGAACAATGCCAAGCGGGCGCAAATTGATCGGAGCCGATAGATATATTTACAATCACCACTGCCTGAAAGGCTATAATACCGCCGTCTACACATTTAAAATATCATACAAATTCAGACAACTATGACAACAACCCCACGCTAAATCCTCTAAATTGTGGTACTGGCACGTCCCTTGTAATGTCAATGGTAACGAAACGCTCCAACCAGCGAAAAACCAGTAAAGGGGAATACAATGAATATCCTGCAACTCCACCAAACCAACCAGTCGGAAAATGATGGCGGTCATTTACCGACAACCTGGATTCGAGCGCACCTGGCCCAGATCACCGAATCATTCTGGTTCTGTCTGACCTTTGTCCTTTTCTTGCTCATGGGACCGTTTTCCGCCGTTGCTGTACTGATCGGCCTTGGCTCCCTCGGAAACGCCGAGAACAGAGAGCAGATGACCGAACCGGCAAGTCTCTAAGCGTTCAACAAATTTATTTAACACAGACAGGAGGTACCTATAATGGCAAACGAATTTTCACTGACCGCTGTAGCTGAACCGGAGGTGGCGAATTCTCTGGTAAATGTTTTATCCGGGATTTTTGGATTGTTATTGATCGTCGGGGTTGGTGTCGGGATTGCCGGTTTTTTTATCGGCCATGAACATATCTTCAACAACACCAGGGAAGTCCCCTGGGGTTTGCTCATTGCGACCTACGCATTTTTCGCCATCACCTCGACCGGCCTGTGTCTGCTGGCAGCCATCAGCCATGTATTCGGGGGCAACAAACTCGCTCCGCTGGCAAACCGCATGGTGTGGATTTCCTTGATCACCATCCTTAGTGGATTCACGGTCATCGGCATGGAGATAGAAAACCCCTGGAGAATGGCCATCTACAATGTCATTTCCCCCAATATCACCTCTAACATCTGGTGGATGGGCACATTGTACGGCGCGGCGCTGGGATTTATCCTCCTTGAATTCTGGCTGATCCTTACCAGACATTACACCCTGGCATTGGCACTCGGCATCCTTGGCGCGCTCGCCGAAGTAGCCGCCAACACCTGCCTGGGCGGCGTCTTTTCAACCTTGGCTGCCCGCCCCTTCTGGTACGGCTCGCAACTCCCGGTCTACTTTCTTGCCTGTGCTTTCCTTTCCGGTGCGGCTGCCGCAGTCTTCTTTACCCACTATGCCTATGTCATTCGGGGCCGGAAGATGGAACCGCAGGTCTTCGAGGGCGTTCAGGCCGCCGGCAAGGTGTTGCTGCTCATGTTGATTCTGGTATCGGTTTCCTCTTTCTGGAAAATGGCTTCTTTCTACGTCGGCGGCACCGGCGATGGTCGCATCGCGGCCGAGGCGCTGACCAATGGCCCGCTGGCATTCAACTTCTGGACCCTTGAGGTTGGTGTGGGCATCGCGGCACCGATTGTCCTCTTATTGCTTACCCGGTTTAAAAGCCTCGCCGCCATGTCCACCGCGGCCCTGATGAGCTTGGTCGGTATGTTCGTCGCCCGGCTCGACATGGTCACCGCCGGCCAGATAGTGCCCCAGTATTCCGGCTTTGACAATCTGCCCACCTACCTCAACTATACGCCTTCCAGCTATGAATGGATTGTGGTTCTGGCAGGTATCGGCTTCACCGGCCTGACTTTTTTGCAAGGGGAACGATTCTTTGGCAAAAGATTCACAGAAGTCGATGCCCATTGAATCCATTACGCTTGATCCCCTTCTGTTCCCGGCGACCTGGTCAGCCGGGAACAGAATAAGCACATGAGGATTAAAATGGTTGATGAAAAAAGTGCTATATTCACCATCGGCATTGCAGCACAGATGCTCGACGTCCATCCCCGAACTTTGCGGATCTATGAAGAAGAGGGGTTGATCACCCCACGGCGCAAGGGCAAATGGCGGTATTACACCATCAACGATATCAAATGGATCGAGTGCCTGCGCGAGATGATCCACGAACATGGTGTTTCCATCGCTGCCGTCAAAAAACTGCTGCTCTATACCCCCTGCTGGAACATCACCGATTGTCCTTTTGAAAAACGCAAACAATGCACCGCGTTCATGGCCAACGGGTTGATCCCCAAAAGAATAGACAAACAAATAACGCGCAAGGTGCAGAACATCAATTTCAAGGCGGCCTGATCGCACTTCCCCTCCGCAGTTTGTTCCTCCGGCATTTCCAAGCCGATTGTCGCTGGCCCCAAACCCAGCCGCAATCGGCTTTTTTTCGATATAAAGAGCCCCACTCGACAACGGATGCTTATCACTTGGCAAAGAGAGTTGCTCCTCCAGCGTTGGTCGGGTATAGAGAAAACGCTGTGTTCCGGCGCGCCTCTCCACTTTTTTCCAAGGGTCTGGGGCACAGCAGATTCATCAGCGAACAAGCGCAGCCTTGACCGAAAAGTCGAAAACCGGCGGGGTACGTTTGTCGTTGCGATTGCAACCCTCATCCCTGCTTAGCAACAAGGAGTACTATCAAAATGTTGACCATAGAAAACGAATTCGTCGTCGTTGACCAGAACACCAGTAAATTAATAGGTTTTCGCCTGGAAGATACCGTCCGGGCCCCGGCGATCATCGTCTTTGTCGATGAAAACAAACCCGAACTCTTACCGCTCCGGCAAGGGCAAACGGCCCCGACCAAGGTCAAATCAAAAAACATGGTGGCGGATATCCAGATCATTACGTATGGTGAGATCAACCAATTTATGGATAATTCCTGACAATACTCACAGCAGCAACCCTTCACATGGACCAGATTGAACCACAGTGACAATGACCGATGCAAACAAGCAAGACCCCTTGCATGGCATGACCCTTGAGCACATCCTCACCGAACTCCACGCCCAGTATGGTTGGGACGGCTTGGCGGAAAAAATCAATGTGCGCTGTTTCCACGACAATCCCTCCCTCAACTCGAGCCTCAAATTCCTGCGAAAAACCCCCTGGGCCAGGGCCAAAGTTGAACGCTTATTTATCAAGCACCTGAAGAGGAAGTCACCGACTCGCCACCAAACAATAAAAAAAAGCTGACGATGGTCTTTGCGGAGCCTTGCAACGACGCCCGGCCAACCTTGTAACAAAATACAGTCTTAACCAATTTATATCTTAACGATTTCTTCAACCAGTAGAAAACAACAGCGCTATGCGTTCGGATCGTTTCGATGGCAACACCTCAAACCAGCTAGGAGCGGGTTTCAGCTTAGGCGGCATTGTCGCCAGCCCCGGCGACGGCTCCTGCCTCGACACTGTCCAACTCAACCAGTTGGAACAGGCGTTTCGACAGTGGGCCGAGGCATCGCCACGCAAGGATGTCCAGCTCAGCCGCCGCCGGATTCTGCTGGTTTTCCTGCTCATCCGCTACACCGGGGCCAAACTCAACGAGATCCTTGCCCTCGATCCCTTTCTCGATATCAATGTTGCCAGCCAGACGGTTTGCATCCGTGATTCTGATAATGTCCATCAGATTTGCGCCCGTGAAGTTTCCATCGCCGAACATTTGAGCCAGGAAATCCGCCAAGCGTTGGCTGATCCCCTGTTCAGAGACTCTCTCACCAACCTCTTTGCGATTGACCCCGCCTTTGTCCGGCGCAAGTTTTACGAACGTGCCGAGGCCTGCGGCTTTGCCAAACGGCTGGGCGGGCCGGAAATGCTTCGGAGGGCCCGGGCGGTGGAGCTGATGCAGAGCAACATGCCGCTTCCGGCAGTCCAAAATCTCCTGGGACATTCGACCCCAAACCTGACCACGGCCTACGTTTCCTTCTCGGAGGAAGAACTCCAGCGCGTCACCAAACTCTTCGTCACCCGGGAAGCCTCACGAAAAACCAGTGCCAGAAACACATTTTTCGGGAAAATTGCAGAGATTCAGCAAGGGGATATTCAGTCGCTCGTCTACCTCATCAATCATGCTGGGTATCCGTTGATCGCCATGATCACCAACAACAGCTTGCAACGACTAGGCTTGCAGCCGGGCCGGTTGATCACCGCCGAAGTCAAGGCACCGTGGGTCATCCTCCAGCGAGGAGACATTGCGCCCAACTCCAGCGCTGAAAACCGTTTTCCGGGGAAGATTGTCCGAGTTAATCAGGGCAAGGTGAGTGCGGAATACATCGTTGCTATCGGCGAAGGCATGGAATTGTGTTCCGTGGTCTCCACCAGCGGCCTCAAGACGCTTAATCTTAAGGCGGGAGACGCTGTCTGGGCCCTGTTCAACTGTTTTGCCGTCATCCTGCACGCCGACTGACACTCCGACAAGCACCCTAGATGTCTCCTCCCCCCGAGAGCGCCGCCCCGCCTGATCGCTGGCGGCCGACAATCGACCTATACTATCCGGCGAAAGGCCGAGGCCTTGATCACCGCCACCACCATTTTCCCCTCCGCCAGTTCCAAATCGCGAATCGCTTCCGGGACAATCTGGGCCACCAAAGGCTGATCGCCGCACTCCAGTTCAACCCGAACCCGGTTACCCACTGAAAAAATCCTGCGAACCACGCACGGCAGCAGATTTCGGGCACTGGTGGCCTCGGGATGACGCTTAAATAATAAAATTTCACGGGCATCCAGCTCAAAAATATTTTCCTCATGGGCGCCCTCCTCAGTCAGGATAAGCTCGGCATCCCCCCAGGAGTAGGCCCAGAGGTCGCCCTGGGGTCGCGGCCGCCCAAGACGCAGGAGGTTGGCATATCCCTGACGAGTAGCAGCCCATGCCGACCGGGCGAGTTCTTCGGTGGCAAGTTGCCGGACAACCCGGCCCTCTTCAACCACCAGCACCTGTTCGGTCATCAAGCGCATCTCCAGCAAGGAATGGCTGATAAAGAGCAAGGGAATGGCAAAATTGGCAAAGACCCTGTTGAGATAGGGCATGACTTGAAACTTCAGTTCCTCGTCTAGGCCGGTGAGCGGTTCGTCCATCAGGATCAGCCGAGGACAGGTGAGCAGGGTCCGTGCCAGAGCGACTCGCTGACGCTCCCCCCCGGAAAGCAGATTGACACCGCGCTCCAGGAGGTGCTGGAGATTGAGCACTTCGATAACAGCTTCAGGCGCAAGCAAGCGCTCGTGTTCGGGTGTACGCCGCCAGCCATACAGGAGGTTGCGGTTGACGTTCATATGGGGGAAAAGATGCGAATGCTGGAACACCACCCCGATCCGCCGTTTTTCCGGCGGCACGTTGATCCCGGCCTCACTGTCAAACAAGGTTGTTTCCCCCAGGATGATTTGACCGCTGTCAGGTTTAAGTAAACCGGCGAGCAGATGCATCAGGGTGGACTTGCCGCTACCGGAGGCGCCGAAAACGCCGACCCGATCACCATCCAGAGAAAATTCAGCGTCGAATCGAAAGGCGCCCTGTTGCTTACGGACCGCGACCTCGAGGTGCATGCTCATCTCCGTGCCAAAGTTTTGGTGGCGGCGCCACTGGCCAACAGCACCACAAAGGACAGCAGGATGGATACCAGGCAAAGGGAAAGAGCCATCCGGTCGCCGCCGGGAGAACTGGTATATTCATAAATCGCCAGGGGAATGGTCTGGGTGACGCCGGGAATATTGCCCGCCAGGATGATGGTAGCGCCGAATTCCCCCAAGCTGCGGGCAAACATCAGGGTCATGCCGGCAAAGACCGCCCTGCCGCACAATGGCAGAGTAATGGTGAAAAAGGCATCCCAATTCCCTGCGCCCAGGGTTCGAGCAGCCCGAGAGTAGGCAGGGTCGACCGATTCCATCCCCAAGCGGATGGACCGGACCAACAAGGGAAAACCGACTACGGCCGAGGCGATGATCGCCCCGGTCAGGGTGAAGATGATCTGGATATCAAAACGGATCAGCCAGGCACCGATCCAGCCGTGACGACCGAACAGGACCAGCAGCAGATAACCGATCACCACCGGCGGCAGAACCAAGGGGAGATTGACGAGTCCTTCCCACAAAGCCTTGCCGGGAATTCGGGTATGGACGAGCAGGTAGGCCACCCCGATGCCGAGTGGGGTCGACAGCAGGGTCGCGGCGCAAGCCACTTTGACGGAAAGAACGATGGCAGCGAGATCAGCAGGTTGCAGAAAGACCATGGGGCACCGATGTGAAGATTGTTACCAGGGCTGCAGTTGTTTACCTGATTGCCCTGAATCCGTATTTAACAAAGACCTGCATACTTTCCGGTCCGGTGAGGAATTCATAGAACGCTCTGGACTCGGCTTTTCTGGCACCCTCCACGGTCAGGGCGACCAGATAAATCACCGGAGCATACAAGGTCTGGGGCACTTCGAATAAAATAACAGCCTGACCGGCTAGCAATCCGTCGGTCTTATAGACAAAAGCACCGTCGACCTCGCCGCGGTCGGCATAGGTAAGAGCCTGGCGAACATCCTTGGCCATGACCAGTTGTTTGCCTGCTTCGAGCCGCGCATAGACGCCTGCCCCGGTCAGGGCCTGCAAGGCATATTCCCCGGCCGGTACACTGGTGGGGCTGCCGATGGCAATCTGTTTGAGTTTGACGATATCGGCCATGGTCGTAATCGTCTGGTTTTTCCGGCCGGCAAAAACCAGACTGTTACCAGCCAGGATTTTTTCCGTTGTCGGCTCGATCCTTTTTTCATCAATCAGAAAGCGCATCCACTTCTGATTGGCGGAGATAAAGAGATCGGCTGGTGCGCCTTCGTTGATCTGTTTGGCCAAGGCTCCGGATGGTCCAAAATTGGGGATAACCTGAACCTGTTTCCCTGTCGCGCCGTATTGGATGATCAACGCTTTAAGCGCATCGGCCATGCTGGCCGGAGCGGAAAGCCTGATGGTGTCAGCGGCCAATATAGGGTTAACCGTCCCCAATAAATTGATAACGATAAGCCAGATGAGAATTTTCAAGGTGGACATGGTTTCTCCTTTAACAATTCGCTGATTTCAAAACGGTGGGAACGGTTTTACGATCAACCCGACGATGCCCAAGGACTCGAAATCTTACGCGCATGAAACCGCTCAATATTCATCTTTAAAGAAGCACAAGGCGTGCCATAAGTTACACGTTTGTCCTTCAGGGGAGAACAGGACGAACATTTGCAATTATACTATAACGTTCTCGCATTCTAAAAACACAATCCAAGCGGCTGGCTGTCAATTTTTCCGGCAAATACGGACGACACATAACTATCGTTCTGTTCATTTTTGTCGGCCTTGCTACTAAAAAGTAAACCTGGGTTTTGATCCAAGTTCCATTTCAAGCGGTTAAACGCCTTTAAAAATATCCGGACCAGCGGCCATCTTCCAATAAACGCCGAACGACTCCGGGATGTAACGTTTTCCCAATCAACTTCCTCTTGACAAGAAGAAGATGGTTGAAAAAAACAACCCCCCAGAAAAAAAGAATTGGTATCAAACTCCTAATCAGTTATCCTTTGCGCGAAGCTGAAGGAACCATTTTACGACTTGAATTCATGATGTTTTTCACCAAAGAGTTTCTGGCAAACTATTGATCATTTCCATCAATCCAATTTAATCAAAAGTGCGTAAGTCGCCATTGCAACAACGACCCGAACGACTTGGCGTTTCGCACCCAAAGGATGGCATATGAAAGAGACAAAATACAGTATTTGCGGAATGTGCGCCGTGCGCTGCCCGATCACCGTAGAGGTCGAGGCGGGCAAGCCCGTCTGGATTGAGGGAAACAACCACGATGGTGGCATGGGCCGCAGTCTCTGCGCCAAAGGTGGCGCCGCTTTTGCGCAACGGATGGACAAACAACGTCCTACCGCACCCATGCTCCGCATGGGCAAACGCGGGGAAGGGCAATGGCGAGAGGCCTCCTGGGACGAGGCCTATGAATATATCACCAGCCGACTCAACACCATTATTGCCGAACACGGCGGCCGGGCCATCATGCTTTCCGACCGGGGCGGCCCCTTTGCCGATTTGCGCCAGGCCTTTGTCAAGGCGCTAGGCTCGCCCAACTATATCAACCACGACTGTACCTGCGGACGTAATGTCCACCATGCCTCAAAATCGGTGTACGGCCTGGGACGAAAAGATTTCGCCTACGATTACGAAAACGCCCGGCATATCGTTCTGTTCGGTCGCAACATCACCGAATCACTCAAGGTCAAGGAAGTGAAAAGCTTCCTTAAAGGCATCAAAAACGGGGCTAGGGTCACCTACATCGACCCGCGGGCTTCGGTTACCGCCGGCAAAGCCAGCCGATACTGGCAGGTCAGGCCGGGAACCGATTACGCGCTGCTGCTGGGCATAGCCCACTGCATCGTTAACAACAATTATTACGACCTCGATTTCGCGGATCAATACATCAACGGACTTGCCGAATTCAAAACCTTCCTCGCACCCTATACCCCCGAATGGGCCGAACGGGAAACCGGAATCAAGGCTGCGGAGATCGAAACCTTCTGCCGGGAACTCAACGAAGATCGACCCCGGGTGATCATCCACCCCGGCTGGATGCTCTCCCGTTACCGCGACAGCTTCCATGCCTCCCGGATTATCCATATCCTCAACGGACTGATGGGCAACATCGAGCAGCCCGGCGGCCTGTTTTATCCCAAGGGACCCAAGGATGCGGGCAAGTCGGGGCTCAAGAGCCTGGCCGCCTTGGCGCCGGCGGTCAACGAAGAGCGGGCCGACGGTTGCGGCACCCGATATCCCCAGTGGGACAAGGGGGCGGGCATGCTCCAGACCGCTTTTGAGGCGATCGACAGCGGCAACCCGTATCCGGTCAAAGCCTATTTCGTCCATCGTCACAATCCGTTCATTGCCATGCCCGACACCAAAGAGCAGCGGCGGATTCTCGATAAGCTTGACCTGATCGTGGCTGTGGACGTTCAGTTCAGCGAAACCGCCTGGTTTGCCGATGTCATTTTGCCGGAAAACACCTTTCTCGAACGCGACGACATCCTGCGCACCGAAAAAGGGCTCAAGCCCGGCTTCGGTCGTCGGCAGCAGTGCGTCAAACCTTTGAATAATACCAAGGCCGGTTGGGAAATCTACCTTGAACTGGCCAGACGCCTGGGCAAGGGTGAGTTCTTCCCCTTCCATTCCATCGAGGATATTTGGCAGTATCAACTCCAGGACACCGGACTCTCGCTGACCGATTTCGAGGCCAAAGGGTTTGTCAAGCTCAGCAGCCAGGCCATCTGGTATGATCGGGACAAACTCAAGTTCGGCACCGAATCGGGCAAGATCGAAATCGTCAATGCCAAGTGGGAGGCCATGGGTGTGGCCTCGCTGCCTGCCTATGTCGCCCCCGAACCGCCCCCCGAAGGCAGTTTCCGTCTGCTCTTTGGCCGCAATGGCTATCAGGCCCACGGCCAGCACCAGAACAACCCGATCCTGTGCGAACTGCTCGATGTCAATACGTTGTGGATCCATCCCATGGCCGCCAAAAAGATCGGTGTCAAAAACGGCGACCAGGTGCAGTTGGCTGCCGGCGACGAGCAAGGCCGAATCGTTGCCTATGTCACCGACCTGATCCATCCCGAGGCGGTGTTCATGCTCCACGGCTTCGGTACCGATGTGCCCGCCAAGAAACGGTCCTTTGGCAAGGGGCTGGCCGATCAGATGTTTATGAAAGGAAAACTAAAGCAATGGAATCAGGCCGGCGGCGGTCTCAATCTCGCGGAAAGCTTCGTCACGGTCACCTTGGCCCCATCGCAGGAGAAATAAGATGAGCAAATATATCGTTACCCAGGATGTGGCCGACTGCATCGGTTGCCGGGCCTGCGAGGTCCACTGCAAAGATAAAAACCACAGCGGCCCGGGCGCCTTTTACTGCAGGATGATCGAGGTAACCTCCAATGAAGGCCAGGTTCCGAGCATCGCCTTTGTGTACCTGGCTTGCTTCCACTGCGAAAAGGCATGGTGCGTCGACGCCTGCCCCACCGGAGCCATGCGCCGACGGGACCAGGACGGCATCGTCTTTGTCGAACCCAAGTCCTGCGTCGGCTGCAAGGCCTGCATCACCGCCTGTCCCTGGACCGTGCCCCAGTGGAACCCCGAAACCGGCAAGGTGGAAAAATGCGATCTGTGTAAGGATCGAATCGATGAGGGACTGCAACCGGCCTGCGTCACCAAGTGCACCACCGGCTGCCTGACCTTCACCACCCCGGCCAAAGCCTCCGAAACCGCCCGTCAGGCCTTTGCCGAGCAGTTGCTGCTCAACCGGCGCTGAAGGGAACCTCGGTTATGGACGCTTCGTCGATCCCCCGGGAATACCTGGGCATCTTCCTGCTGCTGATTTTCGGCATACTCTTCGGGGTGCTGACGCTTTTCGTCGGACGTTTTTTCCGCCTGAGCCGACCTTACCACGAGAAGCTGATCGCCTACGAGTCTGGCAACGAACCGACCGAAGCGCCCCGGATGCGATTCTCGGTCAAGTTCTACCTGATCGCAATCCTTTTTGTGGTCTTCGATGTCGAGGCCATCTACCTGTATCCCTGGGCCGTGAGTTATGACCGCCTCGGCCTGTTCGCCCTGGTGGAGATGCTGCTGTTTATCTTCCTGCTGCTGGTGGGGTATGTCTACGCCTGGAAAAAAGGGGTGCTGCAATGGGAGAAATAACCGAACCGTCCGTGGTGACCCTGGACGATGGGGTACGCTATATCCCCGGACTCAACGCCCTGCTCGGACCGCTCAATGCCCTGGTCAACTGGGGCCGGGCCGGATCGATCTGGCCGGTTACCTTTGGCCTGGCCTGCTGCGCCATTGAGATGATGGATGCCGGGGCCTCGACCAACGACCTGGACCGCTTCGGCATTCTCTTCCGCGCCAGCCCGCGCCAGGCCGACTGCATGGTGGTGGCTGGAACCCTGAGCAAAAAGATGGCGCCGGTGCTACGCCGGGTCTACGATCAGATGCCGGAACCCCGCTATGTGTTGGCCATGGGCAGTTGCGCCTGCAGCGGCGGGATTTTCGACACCTACGCGGTCACCCAGGGCGTGGACCAGATCCTGCCGGTGGATGTCTATGTGCCCGGTTGCCCGCCCCGACCCGAGGCCTTGATGGAAGGATTCATCAAGCTACAGGAAAAGATTCGCAAGGAGCAGTTCCGATGGAGCAAGTGGCGATAGCCGACCGGTTGCGGGCCGAGTTTCCCGACGAGATCCTGCACAGCGTTTCCAACCAGGGCCAGACCGCCGTGGTTATCCGCCCAGGCCGGATTGTCGATATCCTCCGCTGGCTGCGCGACACCAACGACCTGCGCATGAACCACCTCCGCGCCCTTTGCGGCGTGGACAACCTTCGCCGCAAGGAGCCGAATCTGAGCCGGTTCGAGGTGGTCTACAACCTATATTCCATCCCCCTGCGACACGAAATTCGTCTCCGTGCCGAGGTCGGCGACACAGACCCGGCGATCGATTCGGTGGTCGGCCTCTGGTCCGGGGCCAACTGGCTGGAACGCGAGACCTATGATTTGCTGGGCATTCGCTTCAACGGCCATCCCGATCTGCGGCGAGTCCTGCTCCCCGAGGATTGGCAGGGGCATCCCCTGCGCAAAGAATATCCGCTCAAGGGTAAGGAAGAGTGGATCGGAATCACCGAATTGCAAGAAAAGATCAAAGAACTCGATCAACACGGCTTTGATCCGGCAGGGCACGCCCACGGCCAAAACCAGCCAGACGAGGATGAGCCATGACCCCACCGCTCAAACAGACCCTTGAAATTCCAGTGGCCGACGGCGAAGGTGAACGCTACTCCCTGCGCATGGGGCCGCAGCACCCGGCCACCCACGGCGTCCTCCGGGTCGACCTCGAACTCGACGGCGAAACCATCATCGAATGCACCCCCCAGGTCGGCTACCTCCACCGCGGCTTCGAAAAGCTGGCGGAAAACCGTACCTACAGCCAGGCCCTGATCCTCACCGACCGGCTCGATTATATCGCGGCCATGGCCAACAACGTCGGCTACTGCTTGGCGGTTGAACGACTGCTCGCCATTTCCGTACCGCTCCGGGCCCAGTACATCCGCACCCTGGTCTGCGAGATGTCGCGCCTCAGTTCGCACCTGTTATGGCTGGCCACCCATGCCCTGGACATCGGCGCCATGACCGTTTTTTTATACTGCTTCCGCGAACGCGAGATCCTGCTCGACCTGTTCGAGGAATTGTGCGGTGCCCGGCTGACGTTTTCCTATCCCCGGATCGGTGGAGTGCGCCAGGATGTTACCGCCTCTTTCATCGATGAACTGCAGCGGTTCCTCGACCTCTTTCCCGCCAAAATCGCCGAATACGAAACCCTGATCGACACCAACCGCATCTGGCTCAAGCGCACCGTCGGGGTCGGCGTGGTTTCCGGCGACCAGGCCCTGGCCCTCGGTCTCACCGGTGCCTGCCTACGTGGCTCCGGGGTTGATTACGACCTGCGCAAACATCAGCCCTACGATGCCTACGACCAGGTCGAATTCGAGGTGCCGTTGGGCAGCGACGGTGACATCTATGCCCGTTACCGCTGCCGCATGGAGGAGATGCACCAGTCGGTGCACATCATCCAGCAGTGCATCGACCAACTGCCCCCGGGCCCGATCATCGGCCCGGATGCGCCGGATCTGGTCATGCCTAACAAGACACCAGCCCGGATCGAAGCCGGCAGCAACACCTACGGCACCGGCCTGATCCGTCTGATCCGGGACCGCGAGCTCTACCTGAGCGGCGATATCTATGTGGCCACCGAAGTACCCAAGGGAGAGCTTGGGTTCTATTTCATTTCCGACGGCAACAACCGGCCCTACCGGATGCACATCCGCTCCCCCTCCTTTATCCATATCGGGGCCCTGGCGACCATCGCCAAAGGAGAAATGCTCGCCGACCTGATTGCCAACATCGGCAGCCTGGACGTGGTGTTGGGCGAATCCGACCGTTAAAATCGTTTTTTTCAATATGTAACCGGCCTGCTTGAAGACCGAGGAACGCTATGACCATCCTGCTCATGCTTGTGCAAATTATCCTTTTATTCGTGCTGGTCATGCTCCATGTGGCCTACGCCACCTATTTCGAACGCAAGATCATCGGCCACATGCAGGTGCGGTTGGGGCCGATGCAGGTCGGCTGGCATGGCCTGCTCCAGCCCATTGCCGACGGCATCAAGAGTTTTTTCAAGGAAGACATCATCCCTGAACAGGCCGATCGGCCGACCTTCATGGCCGCGCCGATCATCTGCCTGGTGGCGATGATGACCTCGCTGGCGGTACTGCCCTTTGCCAAGGGCTGGGTTCTTGCAGATATCAACATCGGCTTGCTGTTCATTTTTGCAATGAGCTCGCTGGCCAGCTACGGTGTGGTCCTGGCCGGTTGGGCCTCGAACTCCAAATTCAGCTTTCTCGGCGGCCTGCGCTCCATGGCCCAGGTGATCAGCTATGAGATCGCCATGGGACTGAGTCTGGTGGGCGTAATGCTGCTCAGCGGCTCGCTCAATTTGAGCGAGATCGTCGAAGCCCAGGGCAACTCCATCCTCGGCATGTATCTCCTGCCCCAATGCATCGGCTTTTTTGTGTTTTTCATCAGTATGCTCGCCGAAACCAACCGGGTGCCCTTTGACCTGCCCGAGGCAGAGACCGAACTGGTCTCCGGCTACTGCACCGAATACAGCGGCATGCGCTACGCCATCTTCTTCATGGCCGAATACATCGGCATGATGGTCATGGCCGCCATCGGCACGGTCTGTTTCCTGGGGGGCTGGAACGGCCCCTTTGCCGTGCCCTGGTTTCCGCCGCTCTGGTTCCTGCTCAAAATCTATCTGTTCATGTTTATCTTCATCTGGATTCGGGCGACCCTGCCGCGCTACCGCTACGATCAATTGATGGAGCTCGGCTGGAAGCTGCTGATCCCCCTGGCGCTGTTTAATATTGTCCTCACCGCCTGCCTCAAGGCACTGATCGGCTAAGAGGGGAAATTATCAAATGCAGATTCAATACCAACCCAAACGCGGCCTGCTGGCGACCATCTTCCAGGTGGAAATCCTCCAGGGCATGGCCCTGACCCTTAAACGGCTGTTTTCCAAGCCGATCACCCGGCAGTATCCCGAGGAAAAACCGCAGATCCGTCTCGGCTTTCGAGGCCAGCACGCCCTGGTCCGCGATCCGGAAACCGGGCTCAGCAAATGCGTGGGCTGCATGCGTTGCGCCATGGCCTGCCCGTCGCGCTGCATCCGCATCCGCTCGCACAAAGACAAAGAACCCGGCAGCCCCAGGGTGATCGACTGTTACCGGATCGAATCTCTGCGCTGCGTATATTGCGGCTATTGCGAAGAGGTCTGCCCGGTCAACGCCATCGTCCTCACCGAGGTCTATGAGTACGGCTCCTACGATCGCCCCTCACTTTATTTTACCATGGAGCAGTTGCTGGGCAACTGGGACCGATTCGCCGCCGGGCTGGACCGGCCGATGGAAGAATATGTCAATCCCTTCTGGCGGCCCCGCGGCCTGCCCGAGCATACCCTGCCCGCCCCCAAACGGCTGCCCGTCTCCCTAGAATGGAGCGGTGAGCAGCAGGTGGTCGGCAGCAAATGGCGGCAGCACCACGGGCCGAAACAATCCTGACACGGGGGAATCAATGTTTACCCAGTTTTTTTTCGGCTACTGCGCCCTGATGATCATCGGCAGCGGCATTCTGGCCATCAGCCTGCGCAATCCGGTGCACTGCGTCCTGATGGTACTGGTGTTGTTCTTCCACATGGCCGGGATCTATCTGACCCTGAACGCCGAGTTTCTGGCCGCGGTACAGATCATCGTCTACGCCGGGGCCATCCTGGTACTGTATTTATTCGTGCTGTTCCTGGTCAGTTTGCGGGAGGAACTTGACCTGGACGGATTTGTGCCCAGCGCCTGGCTGGGCCGGATTATCTCGATCTGCCTGGCGGGCGGCCTGCTCTACGTCATCCCCTCCTTTCTATTAGGCGAAAAGGGGGTTTGGCCAGCAAGCGCCATCAAGGAACTCACCCACACCAAGGCCCTGGGCCAGGAGCTGTACTCCACCTACCTGCTGCCCTTTGAAATAGCCGGGCTTATCCTGCTGGTGGCGTTGATCGGCGGGTTGGTGCTGGCTCGCCGGGAAGCAGCAAATGTGCCATCGGATTCCGAAGATTCCATAGAGTCACAAAACCGCGGGCAAACCAGCCGCAACGAGGTGTCGCAGTGATCCCCCTGTCCTGGTATATGGCCCTGGCGGCTATCCTGTTCTGCATCGGCGTCTGCGGGTTTCTTACCCGGAGGAACGTGATCGTGATGTTCCTCTCCATTGAGCTGATGCTCAATGGCGTCAACCTCAATCTGGTGGCGCTGAGCCATTTCCTTGAATCCCTGCGCGGCCAGGCCTTCACCTTTTTCATCATCACGGTGGCCGCGGCCGAGGCCGCCATCGGGCTCGGCATTGCCATCGCCCTCTACCGCAGTCGACGAACCGTCCATGTCGACGCCATCAATCAACTGAAAGGATAACCAATGCCGGCCTCTCTGCTTGCCATCCCGCTCTTGCCGCTGGCCTCCTTTGTCCTGACCCTGCTCCTCGGGAAGCGATGGGGCACGCGGGCACACTGGCTGCCGATCATCACCGTGCTGCTCTCCTTGGGTTGCGCGCTGGTTGCTTTTTTCAGGGTCCGCTCCGGGGAGATTATCAACCAGAATATCTACACCTGGATCCAATCCGGCAACCTGCAGGTTGCTTTCGGTTTCCTGGTCGACCAATTGACTGCGGTCATGCTGATCGTGGTCACCAGCGTCAGCGCCCTGGTCCATATCTATTCGGTGGGCTACATGAAGGGTGAGGAGGGCTATTATCGATTTTTTGCGTACTTGAGCCTGTTTACTTTTTCCATGCTCATGCTGGTGCTGGGTAACAACTTCCTCCAGCTGTTCTTTGGTTGGGAGGCGGTCGGCTTGAGCTCCTACCTGCTGATCGGCTTCTACTACGAAAAGCAGTCCGCCGCCGATGCCGGTAAAAAGGCGTTCATCGTCAACCGTTTCGGCGATTTCGGCTTTATCCTCGGACTGTTCCTTATTTTCACCCAATTCGGCAGCCTCCAGTATCATGAAGTTTTCAGCCGAGTGGGCCTACTGGACGGACAAACCCTCTCCCTGTTCGGCAACCAGATCAACCTGGCAACCATGATCGCCCTGCTGCTCTTTTGCGGGGCCATCGGCAAATCGGCCCAGATTCCGCTGCACATCTGGCTACCCGACGCCATGGAAGGCCCGACCCCGGTCAGCGCCCTGATCCATGCCGCCACCATGGTTACCGCCGGGGTCTTTTTAGTGGCCCGCTGCAATCCGATTTTCGCCCTCTCGCCGTTTGCCCTGAACCTGATCACCGTGCTCGGGGCGTTCACCGCCCTGTTCGCCGCCACCATCGCCCTGGTGCAGACCGATATCAAGCGGGTGGTGGCCTATTCCACGGTCAGCCAACTGGCCTACATGTTCATCGGCTGCGGGGTCGGAGCCTATTCCGCCGGGATTTTCCACCTGTTCACCCATGCCTATTTCAAAGCCCTGCTGTTCCTCGGCTGCGGCTCAGTGATCCTGGGGATGCACCACGAACAGGATGTCCGTTCCATGGGCGGTTTAAAACAAAAAATGCCGATCACCTACTGGACCTTCCTGCTCGCCTCGCTTTCGATTTCTGGAGTTCCCGGCCTGGCTGGATTTTTCAGCAAAGATGAAATTCTGCTTATGGCCTTTAACACCGAACTCGGCGCCGGCAAATTCGCCTGGGCCATCGGCACCCTGGTGGCCTTCATGACCGCTTTTTATTCTTTCCGGCTTTTTTTCCTCATCTTTCATGGGGAATTTCGCGGCACCGAGCACCAACGGGAACATCTCCACGAATCCCCCCTGGTGGTCACCGTGCCCCTGATGCTATTGGCCGTCGGTGCGGTCACCGCCGGCTGGTTCGGCATCCCTGCCATCATCGGCGGCGATAATCACTGGGCCCGGTTCCTGGAACCGGTGCTCGGCCATCCCCACCTCCATGTTTCCCAAACAGTGGAGGGTCTGCTGATGGGCAGTTCCGTCTTGGCCGGCGCCTGCGGCATCGGCCTGGCCTTCTACATGTACCGGCTCAAGCCCCATTTGCCCGCACGGCTCACCGAACAGATGGCCTGGTTGCACCGTTTGCTGCTCAATAAATATTATATCGATGAACTCTACAATAGCGTCCTCATCCAGCCGACCCTGGCTTTCAGCCGCCGGGTGTTGCTGCGGATCGTCGATATCGGCTGCATTGAGGGGGTAGTCAACGGCATTCCCCGTGCCATCGGCGGGCTTTCCGGGAAAATACGCCGGATCCAGGATGGCCAGGTCTCACATTATCTCGCCTGGATGGGCGGTGGCGCAGTCGCGCTCATTGTCGTCCTGCTGGCTCGAATTTAAACAGATACTCTTCTACCGGAAGCCTCATTCATGTCGATACCACTTCTCAGCACCCTGATCTTTTTCCCGGTCCTTGGCGGGCTAGCACTGCTCGCCGTGCCTCGGCAGCAGATCGCCACCATCCGTCTGCTGGCCCTGCTAATCAGTCTGATCGAGTTGCTGCTCTGCCTGCCGGCGCTGCTGCTCTTCGACAAGACCACATATCTAATGCAATTCCAGGAGCAACGAACCTGGATCAAAACGCTGAACATCAATTACGCTCTCGGCATCGACGGCATCAGCGTGCTCTTCCTCCTGCTGACCGCATTGATTATCATCCTCTCCATTCTGGTCTCCTGGGAAAGCATCACCCACAAGGTGACGGAATTCTTTGTGGCCCTGCTGTTACTGGAAGGGGCGATGATGGGGGTTTTCTGCGCCACCGACTTTTTCCTCTTCTACATCTTCTGGGAGGCCATGCTCATCCCGATGTTTCTGATCATCGGCGTCTGGGGCGGACCAAACCGGATTTATGCCACCGTTAAATTTTTTCTCTACACCCTGGTCGGCAGCCTGCTGATGCTGGTGGGCATTATCCTGCTGTATCAAAATGGCGGTCACACCTTCGACATCCTCAAACTCGCCGGTCAGCCCTATTCGCTCAAACTGCAACTGATCCTCTTCTGGGCCTTTTTCGCCGCCTTTGCGGTCAAGGTGCCGATGTGGCCCGTACACACCTGGCTGCCGGATGCCCATACCGAGGCGCCGGCCGCCGGTTCGGTCATCCTGGCCGGGGTACTGATCAAGATGGGCGCCTACGGTTTCCTCCGCTTCTCCATGCCCATCCTGCCCGATGCCACCCAGCAGATGCTGCTGCCCATGCTGATCCTCTCGGTGATCGCCATCGTCTACGGCGCGATCATCTGCCTGGCCCAGACCGACCTCAAGCGTTTGATCGCCTACAGTTCGGTCAGTCACATGGGCTTTGTCACCCTAGGCTTGTTCGCCCTCAACCAACGCGGACTCGAAGGCGGCATCCTGCAGATGATCAATCACGGCGTGGTGACCGGTGCCCTATTCCTGGCCATTGGCATGATCTACGAGCGTACCCACACCCGGGAAATTGTTGCCTATGGCGGTCTGGCTTCCACCATGCCGATCTTTGCCGGATTTTTCCTGCTCTTCACCCTGGCGGCGGTGGGCTTGCCCGGTACCAACGGTTTTATCGGCGAATTCCTGATTCTGTTGGGCGGCTTTGAACGGTTGCCCTGGACAGCGGTGGTTGCCGCCTCCGGCCTTATCCTCGGGGCCTGGTACATGCTTTGGCTCTACCAGCGCCTGTTTTTCAACGAAATCAAACCATCCATGCAAGGGCTGGCTGAACTCAACCTGCGGGAAATCCTCACCCTGCTGCCCATGGTTCTGCTGATTTTCTGGATTGGCCTTTATCCCAACGCCTTGCTCGGCTTTCTCCATGTCTCGGTCGGCCACCTGCTCGATCAAGTGAACGGGATCGGCCTGGCCGGGCCAATGGCGACGCCCGGCCTGATCCCGCCCCATTGAACGGCATCAGCCGAGGCGGGAACGACATGGATCGCGCTGTTTTTTTTTATAGACCAACAACCTGCATACTTACGGAGCAATAATGATCCCTACCGTGGCTATCAACTGGGCCGTTGTTGAACCCATCCTGCCGGAACTGCTGCTGATCGGCATCGGCGTGCTGCTGATCGGCCTTGATCTCTTTTCCCCCAGACAGCGGCAAGTCCTGCCCTGGCTGACCGTGGTCGGCTGCCTCACCACCCTGGCCATGGTGGTGGGTTCGCGACCCTCCGTATCCTTTGGCGGTATGTTTCTGGTTGATGGTTTTGCTATTGTCTTTAAAAGCATCTGCCTGACCGGGGTGATCCTGACCGCCTTGATGAGCGAACATTATTGCCGTATCATCGGCCTGCGACAGGGAGAGTATTACAGCCTGATGGTCTTTGCTGCGGTCGGCATGTTGATGATGGCCTCGGCAGGCGATCTGATGGTCCTCTACCTGGGGCTCGAACTGATGGCCCTGCCGGTGTATGCCCTGGTCGGATTGCACAAGCAGGAGCAACGCACCAGCGAGGCCGCGATCAAGTATTTCCTCATGGGCGGATTTGCCTCGGCGCTTCTCTTGTTCGGCATGTCCCTGCTCTACGGACTGACCGGCACCACCGAAATCGCCCGAATCGCCGAGTTGATCGCCACGCTGCGTCTGGGCGACAATCCGGCCATGATGGCGGCGCTGGCCCTGCTGCTGGCCGGCCTGTGTTTCAAGGTGGCGGTGGCGCCCTTTCACCTCTGGACCCCGGACGTCTACGAAGGCGCCCCGACGGTGGTGACAGCCTTCATGTCGGTCGGCCCCAAGGCGGCCGGGTTTGCCATCTTGGGTCGGATGCTGTTCCTTGGACTGCCCGAACTTCACGGCCATTGGGGCCCGGTGTTGGCGGTGCTCGCCCTGCTGACCATGGCTGTGGGAAATATCACCGCACTATGCCAACGAAGCCTCAAGCGAATGCTGGCCTATTCGGCCATTGCCCATGCCGGTTATGCCCTACTCGGCCTACTTGCCGGCACAGCCGAAGGCATGGCCGCCACCATGACCTATCTGATTATCTATCTCTTCATGAACATGGGAGCCTTCGGCATGCTCATGCTCCTGGCCACCCCCGATAATCCCCATGAATCCTTGGAGGATTGCAAAGGACTTGCCACCCGTCATCCCCTGGCCGCGGCCCTGATGCTTGTTTTCCTGTTTTCGCTGACCGGGATTCCGCCGACCGGCGGATTCATTGGCAAATTTTACCTGCTTAAAGCAGCCTTTACCGCCGGATATCCCCTGACCGTGATTGGTGCCGTGCTGTTCAGCGCTATTTCCGCCTATTTTTACCTGCGGGTGGTGCGCTACATGTATATGAACGAACCACCGCAAACCATTTCCTGCGTTTTTTCTCCTGGAATGTCCGCGGCCCTGGGCATCTGCCTGCTCGGCGCCATCGGTTTCGGGTTCTTCCCTGGGCCGCTGCTCGATTGGACCGCAGCGGCCTTGGCAGGGATGTAATTGCCGCTTGCTTGCAAGCAATACGTCTGCAAACCCGAAAGCGCAGCCGCAAAATACCAGCGGGCCGGTTTAGTGCCGCGCGTGTCGCCATGACCAGGGCGGCGTCGGCTTGCGCTCGCGCCATAGGCCCAGTCGTGCATCCCTGGCCGCTTGCTCCAGACCATCCATTTCCCTGCACAACGGTTGCTGCCGACAATAGCGCGAATACACCCAGGCCTGCCCCTTCCGGACCAGTTCACTGTTGACCAGACGCCCTTGGCTCCAGACCAAGGCAACGTTCCTTCCATAATGATCGGTATCCATGGGTTCGACGCTCACTTGTCGCCCCATGGTTATCTCCCTGGTCAACCCACGGGCTTCCATCCAGCAGGATTGTCCATACTCGGGGCTGTCAATACCGTAGAGCCGGACATGATGCAACCGACCTCCCCTGTTCACCGTCAGCGAATCACCGTCGGGAACTGCAACCACGACGCCTTCCCAGGCCCGAGCCGATGAGCAAAACAATGAACCACCAAGCAGGATCGCGATCAAGAGACCTATCGCCTTGGGATGAATAGCCATATATTTCTCCTCAGCACCTTTTCGGCTGCCAATATTTTCCTTGTCAAGATAATGACACGTAATTTGAAAGTCCCTTGTGTTTCACGGTTAACCTGTGGTAGGCTTAAGGATAACTGTACCAGAGGACACAAAAAAGTACGTAACCCTTTCTGAATGGTAACGATTGCCTGTGCGCTCTTTGTGATGAAAAAAACCGCCGAACCCGATCAAGAACTCAACGAGATAGAGGAAAAAACCAGGGATCTCATCCTCACCCTGCCTCTTTTTGACGTTTTCAAAACCGATGAGCTCGATATTCTCGCCCGCCACATGCATTTTGCGGAGATACTGCGCGGGGAACACCTCTTTGCCGAAGGGGACAAGGGTAATTTCATGTGTTTTGTGGTGCGTGGCCTGCTCGATGTCCTGAAAAAATCAACTGTGGGCGACTACCGGGTTATTGCCAGGCTCGGCAAGGGCAACACTATCGGCGAAATGTCGATCATCGACCAGTCGTCCCGTTCCGCCACGGTGATCGCCCGGCAGCCTTCGGTTGTCATAATCTTGACCAAACAGGGGTTCGACATCCTCACCGAATCTTTTCCGGCGATGGGCGTTACCCTTTTAAAAATTCTCATGCGGCTGTTGAGTCTTAATATGCGCATGACCACCAGTAAACTCGCGGACAAACTTCCCCAATGAGCCATGCTCACTGATTCTTTCCACGGCATAATCGGGCGAAGCCAGTCGATGCAGCGACTGTTCAAGCTGATCTCCAAACTCGCTGAAGATGACACCACCACCGTGCTCATCCAGGGGGAGTCCGGGACCGGTAAAGAACTGGTTGCCAAAGCGATCCATGCCCATAGCCCCCGATGCGCGCATCATTTTGTCCCGGTCAACTGTGCCGCCATCCCCGACGACCTGCTGGAAAGCGAACTGTTCGGCTATACCAAGGGGGCTTTCACCGGAGCCACGATGTCCAAGATCGGCCGGATCGAATACGCCCATAACGGCTCGCTTTTCCTTGACGAAATCGGGGACATGAAACCGGTGCTCCAAGCCAAACTGCTGCGGGTTCTACAGGAACGGGAATTTGAACCGGTGGGTGGATTGAAAGCGATCCCGGTGGATGTCAGGGTGATTGCTGCTACCCATTGCAACCTGGAACAGATGGTGGCCGAGGGCAAGTTCCGGGAAGACCTGTATTATCGGCTCAATGTCATCCCGCTCTCCATCCCGCCCCTGCGTGAACGGACGGAAGACATTCCGCTCCTTATCGAATATTTCATCAAAACCCTTGGAAAAAACAAAAAAAATCCTTTGCTAGGCTTTCACGCCTCAGCCCTCCAAGCCCTGTTCCGTTTCCCTTGGCGAGGTAATGTCAGGGAACTTGAGAATCTGGTACAGCACATGACCATTCTCTATGGCGGCACTCTGGTCGGCTGCAACGACCTCCCTGAAAAATATCGGAGCGACGATCAATCGGTTCAACCGTCCCACTACGGGGTGCAACCTCTACTGGATGAGGTGACCCGACCCGAGCAACTGATGCTCTTCTCGGCCGTCGCCGCCGCAACTGAAGAAATCTGGCTGGAAAGCGGTATCGACTTCAATGCCTTGGTCAATGACTTTGAAACCCAGTTGATCATGCAGGCTCTTAAGATGACGCAGGGAAATAAAAAAGAGGCAGCACGCCTGCTAAATCTCAAGCGCACCACGTTGCTGGAAAAAATCAAAAAGAAGGAATTGTCAGGGGATTGGGCGGGGGACGAAGAAGCCGAATAGGCCGGAGTCACGTCAGGCGGCTCTTTTCACCAGATTGAACGCTATTTTTTCCTGCACATCGACCGGCGCTGCGGGAGTAATGAGGATATCACAGGCGCCATACTTAACCGCCTTCAGCACCAACGTCCTGGTCCAGGCCGGTCCGGCGGCCACCAAAGGCACCGACAATCCCGCACCGCTGATCTTGATCGCCACCCCAAATCCCTGCTCGCTCACCTCCTGCATCACCAGAAAGATCATCTGGATTCGCGGTGTCAGCAAACTGCCCACCGAATCCTTAAAATGAAGCATCCGTGTCACATAACCCAACTGCTGCAGAGTGGCGGCGATCCGACCGCCTTCGGCATCGTCATCGGTAAAGATAAGGATATCGGCACTTTCGGAAGGTATCCCCTGAAGACGAACGGGTTCTGCCGACGATTGCCCCGCACCCTTACCGGTTGTCGGCGTGGGTAGGGCCTGACGTTCTGCTTCATCTGCTGCGTTCTCCTCTGCGTCGGGCCTGAGCAGATCCTCCAATTCCAGCACCCGGGCGGGCAGGATAAGCTGCAGCCTGCCGAGATCTTTGCCGTTATACTGGATAGTGCCGGCGGAGAGATAATAGGGTTGATTGGGCAGAACCTCGTCGGAGTCGGGATCCACCTTGACCGGCGTGACCGGTTCCATCGTGGTCTTCACAAACCCGAGCTTGGTGCGGTATTGTTCCTCGAAGACAGCCGTATAGACACCGGCGATGATATTGGTGACCTCACCGTAGGCGTCGCTGGCATCGTCACTGAAATCTTCACTGCGAACCGTCGCCTCCAATTCCCCTTCCGGCAGCATGATCAGGCTACCGCCCAGATACACCGCAGTTTTGACATCGACAAACAAAAAGGCCTCGCCTTGCCCCTCGCCCCGAATATCCATGCGGGCCATGATCTGCTTGCCGCCGGCCTGCTCTAAAAAACCGGCCTTGGTAAAAGCAGCGTGCTCCGTGGGCACCACCTGCAGCGTCCCGCCGAGCAGGGCGCTCACCTCCTCACACATTTTGGCCATGCTGTTTTTCAGCAGGGTATCAACCAGTTTTTGCTGTTTCTCGAGATCTCGGGGGGATGTAACCACCAGACCGGGTGCCACCGCAACGGGTCGCTCCAGAATGCCTGCCTCTTCGATCGCCTTGACATCGCTTGCATTGCCCTCAATCGCCCCTACCGTTTCCTGAGACTGCGCCTCTTTGGCCACAGGCTCGGCAACCTTCACCGCAGCGGCTTCCACGGGTGGAGCCGTTTCTATAGCAGCCTCGGAGGCCAACCCAAAGAGTGCCGCCGGAAAAACCACGTCAAGACTGCCGAGGTCACGGTTATCCAACTGCATGAGCACGGTCATCAGGTAGTAGGAACCATCAGCGATCGGCTGTTCGGATTCGACCACCACCTTGACCGGGACAACGACCTCCTGCTCTGTCCGGATAAACCGTACTTTTTTGGGGTACTGCTCTTCAAAAGTGACGGTAATTGCTCCACAAAAGATATTGGCAACCTCGCCGAACGAATCTTGCAACTCCTCGGAATACTGTTCTTCGGCAGTCAGGCTTGCCAACTCGGATTCGGGCAGCATGATGAGCGCACCGCCGATCTGGATGGCATCCTTAATGCCAACCAACATGCAAGCCGCGCCCTGAAGGTCGCCATCGATGAGGATATGGGCCAATACACGCTTACTGCCCGCCTCGGCGAACAGAGCTTCTTTGCTGCTTTCGCGAAACTCGGGGTCGCCCAACTTAAACGGCTTGCCGATCAGGGAGGCGACTTCCTCTTGAATTCGTTCGCAACAGGAAAGTAATATTTTATCGAAGCGTTCTCTGGCTTTCATCACGCAGGCATCGTTAAGCTAAAAAAGAATCCCGAGCTGTTCCCAAATAACTGCTCGGATGCATTTGCATTGTATTCAGTGAGCCCGGCTTCCTAGACCGGTCCAAGGAAATAAGGCAGGAGCCGGCAGAAACCGCTGACGGCACCAGAGGCTGGCGCCGGGTTTCTTTATCTTTTTCGGTAGATATGGTTGAAGAATTTACTCCTTTATTCAAGCCTGGATGTACCGGAGCTCAACCCCAAACCGGCCCATCGGGCACGAAAACGGGATCATAACCCGTGAGGCTCCCGAAAGACCGCTCGTCCTGATGGACGTGCCAATAACCGTGGTAGGGATGGCCAACTCTGTATTTTTCCCAGCACCGGTCAACGCCTCCTTCAGGCCGCCGGCCACCATGTTGGCAACTTCGCCGATAGCGTCTTTGACATCCCCGTCGAGTTCGGTTACCTCCATGCCAAGCATAGCGCCGGTAATGCCCATCGCCACCTCTGCAGGGCACTGGATGGCGAGAATGCCCTTAAAATCGCCAGCCAGCCCGATAAGGCTGGAAAGGTTGTATTCGATCACCGCGTCATCCCTCGACGACTCTTCCGGTGCAATCTCGATAAAAATCATGGAGGCAAAAACCTCCAGCGTGGTGTTGATTAAAACCTTCTCTAAATCCAAAGACCGCCCCCTTCTGCAAACCCGCTATCTGGTACCGATCTAAAGATCACCGTTCAAGCTCCACCTCGACAAAAAAAAGTCCGGAAGGCGCCTGAAAGGGCAGGATAACCTGATCCACTTCGGCCTGGGAGGTGAAGGCGTACTGTTGGCCATATATGGTTGACGGCAGGGAAAGTTGAATATCTTTGCCCCGATCGGAAAGAATTGTTTTAAGGTTGCCGCCGAGCATGTTGGCGATTTCGCCGATAGCATCCTGAACGTCGGCATTGATCTCATTGACTTCCATTCCAAGAAAGCTGCCGGTGACATCCAAGGCCACCTGCTTGGGAAAATGGACGGCCAGAACACCTTTATGGACACCAGCCAGGCCGACCATGCCGGTGATCGAATCTATCAAAGGCCCGAGTGTCGTCAAGGGTTCTCCGGCCACGGAAATATCCATCATGACCATGCCGGTGAATATTTCTATGGTTGCCTCGATAATTTTGTCATTGATTTCGGAAATGCTGTTCGTCCCGTTCACACGCTGCCCTCCTTTTTAAAACACCTGTGCAGATGACCCTTGTCATCTGCACAGCCGAGAATGAAAATCACCTGATTTGCCATAAGTTACATGAACGGGCCGAGGACCTCATTGACCTTATCTGGGGTGAAGGGTTTTTTTAAAGCACCGATGGCGCCCAGACTCTTGGCTTCGCCGATGATATCCTCACCGGTTTCGGTGGAGATCATGAAAACCGGAATATCTTTCATGCCGGGGCGGTTGCTCTTTTCGCGGAGGAACTCGATCCCATTCATATTGGGCATATTGATGTCGCTCAAAACGATGTCAACCGATTCTTTTTCAAGCATTGCCAAGGCTTCCAGACCGTCGCCGGCTTCATAAATTTCTCCGAAATCCAGCCCTGCCTGACGCAGCGAACGGCTTATGATTTTTCGCATCGTGCTGGAATCGTCAACGAGCAGTACATTCTTTGCCATTATTTTCTCCTCTTGGTCGTACACAAATTGATCGCCTTTCCCGTTTCAAAGAATCTACGCGATGAAACAGGTGATTTTTATATTGGTTATTCTATCAAGACCAAAACAGGGAAAGCAAGTCTTCTTCCTGCCTGACCGCTTTTTCCCTCATAAGGTTTCAGTGCTGTCGTGGCACTTTCAAGGTTACCCTGGTCCCCTTGCCGGGTCGCGTCAGCATCTCCACCCTGCCTTGCAACTGCTGGACCCGGTCCCTGACCGCTGCAAGTCCCCCACTTGGACCGGATCCGGCCTGGAGATCGCTGATCGGGGTCGCCTGCGCACGAATAAAGAGCTGGGCAAGTTCCTGATGGGTGAGATGGCCAGCATCTTCACGGGTGACTAACCTTTGGGCAACCACCAGATTCATAATTGTTTGCAGGTCAAACCCCTGACCGTCATCTTCGATGCTCACCCAGATCTCGGTACCTTGCTGCAGCGCGGTGAGCGTCAACTTGCCGCTCTTTCTTTTCCCGGCCAGCATACGTTCCTCAACGGTTTCCAAGCCATGCATAACACCATTGCGCAAGAGATGATGCAACGGATCGACCAAAAGAAATATATCGTGTTGATCAAGGAGGGTTTCTATTCCTTCGACCACGAAATAGACCCGCTTGTTGTATTGCACCGCAAGGTCATGCACCATTCGCTTCAGCCGGGAAGAAAAAGCGGCAAGAGCCTCCTGATTGCAGGATTGAACCAACGCCAGCAGTTCCGAAAAAAGGCCGGCGGTATTTCCTTGCGGCTGACAGACCACTGCCAGTTGATTGACCAGCTCCCCAATTCTTGCAATTTTCCTGCCATCGATGCTTATCTCACTGTAAACGTCACTGGCCGAGGGCTGGACTGGACAAACGCCGCCGAGTTCGGCTTCCGCCTGTGCCGCCCTGGTGCGATTGCTGTGCTGCGCCTGGAGCACATGCTGAATCTGATCCGGTGTCACCTTCCCCATATCCACCAGCACCTCGCCCAGACGACGGGGCGCGGAATCCTGGGAGCCTTTCTGCATCTCCAGAGCTCTTTCTATGGCTTGGGAGTCAACCAGGCCGGCCTCGACCAACAAGGTGCCTATCGGTTGCCGCATCAAACCCTGCAGAGCGGCCAGATGATGGTCCAAATCAGTGACAGCGCTATCGCCCAGACAGGCTGTACTGGCCAAAGCACTCCGCACCGCATCGATACTCCGTAAAAAAACCCTCTCCGGATATTCAGTCTGGAAGAATTCCCCCTGGAGATAGCGGGTCAAGGTAGATTCAAGGGCCAGGCACAATCGTTCCAAATCCCGCATTTCAAAAAGCGCGAAATTTTGTTTCAAGCGATACAGGAGGCGGCACAAATCCTCCATTCGGAGGTGATCCATGGCGATAAAATCCCAAAGCACGAACTCCTGCTCCGCCGCGGTTAAAAGATTCTCGGTTTCCGTTAGTAAAGCCTCGTGCATGCCATGGGGTTCCAAGACACCTGCACCATGCCCCTCAAAATCTTCGCCACCAGCCTGAATGGCATGATAAATCGCACCGGTCAAGGACTCCGCCGAAGGGGCCAGGCGCTGATCGCTTTTCTCCGCCGCCACCAACGCCAAGCCTTTCTCCATGAACTGACAGGATTCCGCCAGCAAGGCGACCAGCCTGGGGTTCATCGACTGCACCCCGGACCTAATCCGATCGAGTTGGTATTCCATAGCCTCGGCCGGGCGGACCAAGTGTTCGAGTTGCAGAAAACCACCTGTCCCCTTGATGGAATGAAACAGGTGAAAACAGCGCTCAATCACCTTGGGCAAAATGTCCTCTCGGTCGGGCTGTTCCACCAAAGCCTGCACAAAAGGGGCGACGCGCTTCAAGCCCGCCAGGCTCTCCTGTACGAAATCTTCTAGTATTACATAGTCTTCCTCTGGAACGCTCACCACTCCCTCCCGAAAACCTATGGTAAACAACAAATTGCTTTTCTTGGACGCACACGATAGCAAATCTAATCAGGTCTGCCAATCAAACAGACCGCTGCATCACTATTGTCAAAATCATGACGACGTGCCAATGCTCAACAACAACGCTGCCCGCAACCGATTATTGATCGAAAACACCCCCCGAATGCGATTCGGCGCTGAAAAAAGACCCGACACTTAAGCATGGAATGTTTATTGCTACAAATGATTCCAACACGGCGCTCCATTAACCGCATGACCGCAAGCCGCACTCTTACGACGAACATCTATGATCAATCGTATCTTTGTCCTCCTCCCGCTGATGATTGGCATGCTATGCCCTGTTGATGCTGCGGGAGCTGCAGTGGTCCTGAAAAGGATCACCCGAATCGACGCCTCCCCCCATCTGCAACTCACTCTGCACTTCGATCAATTGCCGGCTTTCGCCGCGACCACCACCGGTCGGAAAATCGATCTCGAACTGCAGAACACGCAGTTGGCAGACCACCTGGCGCAACCATCCACCGATGGCAAAATGATCAAGATGGTCAGCACGCAACAAAAATCCAAAGCCGTTCTTTCATTCTATTTCCGATATCCTCCGCAGAGGGTTACACCGGAAAGCAACAAAGAAGGTGCCACCCTTACGCTCGATATCATCCTGGGTGATCCGCTTGCGGTCACTTCCCAGGAACTGGCTGCCAAATTAAAAGGAGTAGCCACTGTCAAACGACCCGATGGCGATGCGCTCAGCCCTTTGGCGGCCTCAGCCTATGCCAAGAACTGGGTATCTTTTTTCACCGGGTACGAATCGCCGGTGGAGATCGCGGTCCCGCCCAGGCTGCTGCTGCCCCCGTTCCCCCTGGCCGCAGCCATGCCGCCCAAAACAGCCGACGAGCAATGGCTGCCCGCTGATATCCGGACCTTGGCCAATGAAAAGAAATGGATCCAGGTATATCAGCGACTGCGCCGGCAAGTGGAGATCCAAACCGACGAATCACTGAAAGAACGACTGGTGCTGACCTATGCCGAAGCCTTAGTCCGAGCCGGCGAATATAAAGAGCCGCACGCCCTCCTGCAAAGAATTATCCTGCAATACCCGGACACTCTGATGGCCTCCCTGGCCCAATTGCTCCAGATTTACCAACAAGCGATGAAAGGCGATCATGTTTCCGCCTATTATGAACTCGTTGGGCTTTTTAAAAAGATTGAAACTGACATCCCTTTCACCGCCGATTGCAACCTCCTGCTGGCCGAACTTGCGTTAATGGCCGGCCGAACCGGTGATGCCGAAAAAATCCTGGTCCGGGACGATGTTGTTCGCAGTGAGCCTCTCAAGGCCATCCGCCTACTGCGCCAAGCCGACCTTCTCTACATGAAAAAAGAGAAAGCCAAAGCACTGGCAGCCTACCTGGAACTCGCAGGCCAATCACCCATCATCGACACCGATCCCATGTCGTTGGCGCATTTCAGCGACGCCCTGTACACCGACAAACGTTTCCCGGAGGCAGCAAAAAAATACCGCTTGCTCGGGGACCAGCTCAACAACGAACCCCGGCAGGATCTCGCACTGTACCGTTTGGCCATGGCCGAACTCCATATCCCGGCGACCGAAAAAAAAGCGAGAATCGACTTCCAGCAGATCCAGAATGCCTTTGCCCGAACCGAGGGTGGAGCACGGGCCCTGCTTAAACAGATCGATCTGGATTATGTTGCCAAGCGGATGGATGCGGCAGCAGCGGAAGCAGCCTACGGAAAAATGGCCGCTAAAGCCGACACGGTGCAACTCCGGGAAGAAGCCGCCTTCAAGCAGGCCTTGGTCAACGCGCAGGCCGGCGATCGCCAAAAAAGCGTGGGCCAGTGCATGGAGATCCTGCGCGGCTTTCAGTCCGGCAAACTGCGCATGGAAACCAAAGCCCTGCTCATCGAACAATTGCCAATAGTTATAAGACAGTTAGTCAAAGACAAGGAATACGTCAAAGCCCTGGTTTTAGCTAAGCAAAACAAATCGTTTTTCTCCCGCGGTTGGCTCGACACCAACCTGCTCTACGACCTCGCCAACGCCTACAGCAAACTTGGTATGGCGGATGAAACGGCTCAGACCTATCAATATCTTTTTGAAATTTCCGCTGAAGCTGACAAGGAAAAATTTTATCTGCCGCTACTCCAGGGACTTTTTGATGCTGATCGTCATGTGCAGGTGGAAGAGTACGCCGACCGTTACCTGCTTCGTTACCCCAAGGGCGTTGATGAACCCGCGGTCTTTTTGTTCAAGATTCGGGCGATGCATGCCAGCGGTCAATTCGACAAGGCCGCCCAACTCCTCCTGGCCGATACCCGCCATCGGTCGCCCCAGATCGAATTACTCAAAGGTCGTATATTTTTCGAGCTCAAACGGTGGGGAGACGCCATCAACACCTTGTCCAGCCCTGAATTGCAGCCGTTGCTCGCCGCCAACCAGGCAACGCTGCTCCTGGCCGAATCCTACTTTCAAATCGGTCAGGATGAGCTGGCTGCCCAGTTTTTTGGGCGTATCAAGGAGCAAGGCGGCGAATCGGAGCAGGCGCACTATCGACTAGCACAGCTTGCCTTGAAAAAAGGCAATACTGCCCAAGCACTTAAGCTGTTCAAAGAATTAGCCGAAAAAGCAAAAGATCCACTCTGGAAAAAACTCGCCGGCGAAGAAGCGGCGATCTTGCAACTGCAACAGAAAAAATAACCCGAAAACGGCTGGCCGATTTCACCAGTCGCCCTCGAGACTCATACACATCGGAGGAACGTTATGCCCGGCATCCAGCAATTCGACACCACCACCCAACTCCTCCAAAAAGTTCTTGACCTTCGATCCAAAAACCAGCAGGTCATCAGCGCTAACATCGCCAATGCCGAAACTCCGGGCTATTCGGCCCAATCCTTCACCTTTGAGGATCAGCTGAAAAACACCCTGTCGGAAAATGGGCTGCGCGCGGTTTCGACCCAGCCCAACCATATTCCCCTGACGCCGAACGACCTCAATCAGGTAACCGGGACCATCAGCACCAAAAAAGACTCCACAGGCATTGGCGACCAGAACAGCGTCAGCGTCGATCAGGAAATGATCAAACTCTCTGAAAACCAAATCCTCTACGAGACCGCGATCACCATGCTCAACAAAAAACTCTCCCTGATTAAATACGCCGCAAATGGTGGCGCATAATTTGCAAAGAATTAATATATTAATACACTAGGAGTCAATATGGATATCTTCAGCACCTTTGACATAGCCGCCTCGGGAATGAAGGCCCAAACCACCCGACTCAATACCATTAGCAGCAACCTTGCCAATGCCGAGACCACATCGACACCGGAAGGTGGTCCTTATAAAAAGAAATCGGTTGTCTTTCAGACCGAAAAGCTCCCCTTCAAACAACATCTGGATCAATCCATGCGGCCCCAGGAACAGCTGCAAGGGGTCAAAGTCGCTAAAATCATCGAAGACAAGAGTCCGCCGCAACGTATTTACGATCCTACCCACCCGGATGCCAAGACGGATGGATATGTGGAGATGCCCAATGTCAGTCCCATTAAAGAGATGGTCGATATGATGTCTGCCACCCGTTCCTACGAAGCCAACACCACCACCATTAAATCGGCCAAACGCATGGCCATGAAAGCGCTCGAAATCGGGAGATAATCCATGGAAGCCATCCAAAGCATTGCCCCGGCGCTCACCACTCCGGCCCCAACAACAACATCCTCGGCAAATCAGGCGGGGTCTTCGTTTGGCGATATCCTGAAAAACATGGTCGCCGAAACCAACCAAGCCCAGCAGGTTTCCGACCAAGCCATGCAACAGCTGCATAGCGGCGGCGAAAAAAATTTGCACGGCGCCATGATATCTATGGAAAAGGCAGATATCTCAATGCGATACATGATTCAGGTGCGCAACAAGGCCATCGATGCCTACCAGGAAATCATGCGGATGCAGGTCTGATGGTTACTTCGCTGCCGCAACGGCACTCTTCACAACGATCGCACTAACCGTAACGCTCAACAGATAACAGCAGCAGGGATGCACTATGGCTGAACCAACAGAGGTTTCCCCTCAGAAACCGAAAAACGGATTACAGATATTCATCGCCACGGTTGCAGGTTGGCCACTGTCGCGCAAGATGGCCCTGGCAGCGGTGACCGTCATTTCCATCGGCCTGTTTGCCTTGATTATCATCCAAGCGAGAAGCGCCGATTATCAGCTACTGTATGGCAACCTTGCCGAATCCGACGCCTCAGCCATGATCGAGGCGCTTAAACGACAAAACATCCCCTATCAACTCGCCAACAACGGCCGCAGCATCCTGGTGCCGGTTAAAAACGTGTATGAAACTCGCTTGAGCCTTGCCTCAACCGGGTTGCCGCAGGGCGGGGGCGTCGGCTTTGAAATCTTTGACAAACAATCGTTCGCCCTGACCGACTTCGTCCAAAAGGTTAATTATTCCAGAGCATTGCAGGGAGAACTCTCCCGCACCATCGCTTCGCTTGGCCCGGTGGAATCGGCACGGGTCCACCTGGCCCTGCCGGAAAAACGATTATTCAAAGACCAGCAGAAACCGGCCACCGCCTCGGTCATTCTCAAACTTGCGCCCGGCAAACGCCTGAGCGAGTCCCAAACCGAAGGCATTGTCCATCTGGTTTCCGGCTCCATCGAGGGATTAAGCCCGGACCAGGTGACGGTTATTGACCAGAACGGCAATGTACTTACCCGCATCGGCGGTAAGGGCATGTCCGGCAATCTCTCCCCGGACATGCTGGAATATCAGACGCAGGTTGAACACCGCCTGGAGGAACGCGCTCAGGCCTTGCTCGAAAAATCGCTTGGTGCCAAAAATGCCATGGTACGGGTCACCGCCACCCTGGACTTTGCCCATAAAGAAAAAACCGAGGAAACCTTTGATGCCGAAGACCCGGTTATTCGCAGCGAACAACAGAGCGAAGAGAGAACCGGATCAGAAATAACCGGCGGTGTTCCCGGTGTCCAATCCAACCTTGAAGGCCCCACCAGTCAACCTTCCGGAGCCTCGCCGCCCTCCAGCAGATCGCAGCGCACCACCAATTACGAGATCAGCAAGGTCATCTCTAAAACCACAAGTCCGGTTGGCATGGTAAGTAAGCTTTCCGTCTCAGTGCTGGTAGCTGACAAACTCACTCCAGGCAAGGATAAGGAACCGGCAAAAACCGAAGCCAGAACCGAAGCGGAGCTCAAGGCCCTGGAAAACATGATCGCATCGGCGCTGGGAATCGACAAATCCAGAGGCGACAAAATCGAGGTGACCTCCATGCCGTTCCTCGAAACTGCGGAAGCCTCTGAAACCGAGGGGATAGCCTCAAAAATGCTCTACCAGTACACACCGCTCATTCGTTATACCCTCCTGCTGCTGGGTGGCGTACTTCTCTACTTTCTCATGATCCGGCCCCTTATAAAGACCTTGAAAAAGGATGTAACTCCACATTACAAAACCGTCCAGCAGATGGAAGCCGAGCAGTCCAGAGGCGGATATGGCGGCATTGCTGGTGAAACCATGACCATAGACCCGCTCAAGAAGATAAAATCCGAGGTGCAAGGCGATCCGGTGTTCAGTGCCCATGTACTGAAAAGCTGGATTCAGGATAAAGGGTAATCCGGTCCCTAACGCAATCCAATGCTCACTCTTTCCCGCTCTATAGATGCAAGGTATCCATGGCTGCTGCAGAAAAAATGACAGGGCTCAAAAAGGCCGCAATATTGCTCCTTTGCCTGGGCGAAGATGCCGCATCCTTGCTGTTGCGGGAATTGTCGGACGAGGATATCTTCAAAGTCACCCGCTGCATGTCGGGGATCGTCCACATCCCCGAAGAAACCCGCAAAAGAGTGCTGGAGGATTTCGAACTCTCCACCGAGAGCCAGGCAGGGCTGGTGGTTAAAGGTCAGGAGTTCGCCAAGAAGCTCATCGCCCGTTCCGGGAATAAAAACCGGGAATCAAGCCTGATGCGTCAACTCGTCACCGGCAGCGAGGCCCGCCCCCTGGAGACCATCTCCAAAATGCAGCCCTCGATGGTGGCCGGCCTCCTGGAACGCGAACATCCCCAAACCTTGGCCTTGGTCTTGTCTACCCAGGCGGTCGAACATGCCAGCGCCATCATTGCCAAATTGCCGGAAGCTAAACGGGCGGATGTCATCCATCGTATCGCCACCCTGGACAGAGTTTCTCCGGCGGTGATCGATCGGATTGAGGATGCCCTGAGCAAAGAAATCGGTATTGTAGTCGGTGCCCAGGATCAACGCCAAGTCGGTGGAATTAAGAAAGTAGTGGAAATGCTCAGTAACATGACCGAAAATCTCGATTCTGAAATCCTCGACAGTTTATCCGAAATCGATCCGGACATGGTCGAAGAGATCAGAAAGATGCTGTTCACCTTCGAGGATCTCTGCGCCCTCGACGGCCGGGCTATCCAGATGGTGCTACGAGAGGTGAATAACGACAGCCTGACCATGGCTCTGAAAACCGCCTCAGATGAGATCAAGCAAAAAATCTTCTCCAACATGTCCTCCAGGGCCGCCGACATGATCAAAGATGACCTGGAGGCCATGGGTCCCGTCCGCCTTTCCGAAGTTGAGGCCATGCAGCAGACGATTGTGAAGATTGCCATGAAACTTGAGGAAGAAGGCAAGCTGGTTCTTGGCAAAGGCGGTAGCGATGAATTCGTCTAAAATCTTCAAGAAGGATTCGCATTTCACCGCCATGCCACTGGTCCAGCGCAACATTGCCGTGCCCGCCGGCAAAGCCAATGGTTCAGCTGGCCCGAATGCTCTCTGTCCGCCTGCATCGCTTGCGGCAAGCAACGATGAGACCAATCATCGCCAAGCCACTCAAGCCGAGCCGGAACCCCTGACCCCGGTCGACCTGCAGGCAATTCAGAAGGTTGCCTACGACCAAGGGGTGGCCGACACAGTCGTGCAATATCAGTTCGAAGTTCATCAAACCGTCAAGGCATTCGCTGACGCCTGTCAAAAAATTGACGATCAGCGGAAAAAAAAGCTGGAGCAAAACCGAGGCGACATCGTCAACCTGATCATTGCACTCAGCCAAAACATCCTGGGCCAGGAATTGACCACGCCGCGCCATATAATAGCGACCACCCTGGAAAACGCCCTGCAACAATCCATTGCCAGCGAAGAATATTATGTGACCCTCCATCCCGACGATCTGGCCCTTGCCGAATCGAAAACCCCGGAGTTGATCGCGGCTATCCGCGGGTTGGAACGCCTGGTTTTCAAGACCGACGCCTCCCTGACCCGCGGCGGCTGCCTGCTGGACTCGTTGACCTGTTCGGTGGATGCGACCATCGAGACCCAGGTGGAAAGTATGAAGGAATTTCTGCAGGAACAACCTGATCTTCTGCCTGCGCCCCCGGAAGAATAACCGCGCCCTCTCTGCCTTGCCAGGGCTAGGACTGCAAAGAGGTTGTTTCCCGTAAGTACGCATGCACCCGCCAACCGATCTTCAACAAACCGAGACACCCTATGCCCAGCGCCGCCGATGTCATTGAAGCCTTTTCCCCCATCCGGGTATACGGCAAGGTTCATCGCATTGTCGGCCTGGTCGTCGAAGGCTCCTGCCCCCGCTCCTCCATCGGCTCGCTCTGCGAGATCACACCGCTCCAGGGAGGAGAGGCCATCCCCGCTGAAATCGTCGGCTATAACAACAACCGGGCCTTATTGATGCCGTTGGGAGAACTGCGCGGACTTGGTCCCGGCAGTTCGATCCGGGTCAAGAAAGAACAAGCCACCATCAACATCGGCGAATCGATGCTCGGTAGGGTCCTCGACGGCATGGCCCAGCCGCTGGACCAAGGGCCGCCCCTGTACCTTCCCCATGAAAAAGCCCTCTACTCCCTGCCTCCCGGCCCCATGGAGCGGGAACCTATCACCGAACCGCTGGATCTCGGCATCCGGGCGATCAACGGCCTGCTGACCTGCGGCATCGGTCAGCGGATGGGGATCATGGCAGGGTCCGGCGTCGGCAAAAGCGTCTTGCTTGGCATGATGGCCAAATATGCCAAAGCGGACATCAATATCATTGCCCTGATCGGTGAACGCGGCCGGGAGGTCAAAGAATTTATCGAGCGCGACCTGGGGCCCGAGGGGTTGCGACATTCGGTTATCATTGCCGTCACTTCGGATCAATCGCCGCTGTTGCGCATGCGCGGTGCTTTCGTCGCCACCGCCATCGCCGAATACTTCTCGCAACAAGGGAAAAATGTTCTGTTGATGATGGATTCGGTCACCAGGTTTGCTATGGCCATGCGGGAAATCGGCCTCTCGATCGGTGAACCGCCCACCACCAAAGGCTACACCCCCAGCGTCTTTGCCACGCTGCCCAAACTCCTGGAACGCGCCGGCAATTTCCAGGGTCAAGGATCGATCACCGGGCTGTATACCGTCCTGGTCGATGGCGACGACCTGACCGAACCGGTGGCCGACTCGGTCCGTTCCATCCTGGACGGCCATATTGTCCTATCCAGGAGCCTGGCCGCCAAAAACCATTACCCGGCCATCGACGTCATGATGTCAACCAGCCGGGTCATGCGCGACATCACCTCGGCGCGCCACCGCGAACTGGCCGGCAAGGCCCGCAGCGTCATGGCCGTGTATCGGGAATCCGAAGACCTGATCAATATCGGTGCGTATGCAGCCGGCAGCAACAAAAAAATCGACTATGCCATTGCCCGTATCGAGGCCATCAACACCTTTCTCACCCAGGAATTCGTTGAATCCTCGACCCTGGAAGAGACCATAACCGTCATGGGTGATCTGGTCAGCGACCGGCAAGCCTCCGATCGACGGCGGCCAGGTCGTAAAGGCTTAGACCGACGAATAACCGACAATATGACGGATGACATGACGGATGATGATTCATGAAGCCCTTCTCGCTCCAGGCTGTTCTCAAATACCGCCAGCAACTTGAAGATATGGCCAGGCAGCGGCTGTACCAGGCCCTAGAAGTGGAAGCCCGCCTCCAGGAAGCACAGTTCAAAGTCGATGCAGAACTCGCTGAACTGTATCGCAGCCTGCAACAGGATCAGGAACAGGGCACCTCCGTCGACCGACTGATTCTCTTTGATCACCGAATCGAACTGGTCAAAGAGGAGGCTGTCCGTCGACAAACGGAATTGGACAAACAAAAGGCGCATGTCGAGAAAAAACGGCAACAACTGATCAAGACCAGTAAAGATAAAAAAATAATGGAAAAAATCCGCGAACAACAGAATGCCGCCTATGCAAAATATCTAGAGAAGAAAGAAGCCAGCATGCTCGATGAGATTGCGGTGCTCTCCCATGCCAGAAAACAGCTGCGTTAACGATACCTTCACCTGCATGTGACCTAAAGCCTTCTGGAGGCTGCACAATGACTCTGAAAATACTCCCCGCCATCCCCATGGTTTTGATCCTGCTTTCCGGTACTTTGATCCTTGCAGCTGACAAAGCCGCAGACAAATCCGCCAGCGCCCCTGCCAAGACCTCCCAGGAAAAACAATACGGCTCGGTGGAAGAGCGGCGGATCATGGAATCGCTCCAGGGGGAAAACAATTCTCCCTTTGCCAGGGAAAGCGAAGAACTGGAGAACAAGAAAAAGGAACTAAAGAGATTGGAAAGTGAGGTCGATAAGAAAATTGACCAGCTTAACCAGCTTCGTTTGGGTATCGAAAAGCAGCAGGCTGAAAAAAAAGCCGCGGAAACCAAACGGGCTCAGGAGCTAGCCAAGGTCTATGAAAAGATGACCGCAGAAAAAGCCGCAACGATCCTCGGCTCCATCGATCAGGAACTGGCGATAGCCATCCTTGCTAAAATGAAGACCAAATCCGCCGCCAAGATTCTCAACAGCATGGAGCGGGAAAAAGCGGCGAAACTGACCACCGAATTTTCAATCCAGGACCGGTAAACTATGCAATTTTCCTCCACCGTATCTGTCGACCTGATGTCCACCGGAAGACCGGATAGCTCGTCAGCCGGCAAGACCGGACAAAATGGCGACTTTGCCAGCCATCTGGCCAGCACTACCCAGGGAAAAACCGCAAGCACCCGGCAACCGGGATCAGGGGACACTTCGAAGCATAGTTCAAAGACTACAAAAAAACCGGTAAATTCCGTTCCCGAAGCGACCACTCCGCAAGCCGAAACCCGGCCCATTGCTCCCAATGCCCATGACCAGAGAGAGGCCACTGGAGACCTGACAGCCGGCTCAACCATAAACGGCTCTGCAGGCGCAGCCACTGCGGCCATAGTCCCGGTGCCGCAGGCCAGCCTCGATGGTTCGAACCTTGGCGAGCAGAATAGTGCTTCAGCTGCCGATCAACACCATTCCATCGTTTCCCGGATGCTCGATGTCATCACCTCCGCAGCCGCCGGGACAGCGGTAGCAGCAACCCCCTCGCCCCTGGCCGGGCAATCGGCAATGCCCACTACCCCGGCACCAATCCAAGCTGTTGGTAGCATTGGCGAAACACAGGCACTGGCTCCAGCGGCAAACCTGCTTGCTGGCCAGCCGAACAACGGGGGAATCGCCTCGACAACAGGCCCAAATCTCACGGCAACCGTGACGTTTTCTCCTGAGATGGCCCAAGCGATGAGCACCGCGCCCGCAAACCCTGCACTGGACGAACCGGAAGCCCCCCAGAGCGTCGCCCAGCAAAATCCCGCCCTGGAGAGCAACGAACAGGTTGTGCAAAACAAGTACGGCCAGATCATCACCATCCATCAGCTCAGCGATCCCGAAGGGATGGCCGCCGCTGGAGTTGGCGTTAAAACCCAGGCCGCCGGGACCGGCAGCCAGGACCAGGAGGTCAACAGCAACTTTATCCGTTCCCATCTTCCCAACGATGCCCCGAAAGCGCTGACCAACGAAAACAACGCGCAGCAGCAGCAAACAAGCAAAGACAATCAGCCCAAGGATGCAAACCCTGCAGAAATCTTACTGGAAGGCGCGTCCTTGGCCGAGCAGACCGCATCCCAGAAGCCGCTCTTTTCCATGGGCAGCGAAAATCAATCCTTGGTTTTCGCCCACCCAGGAGCCAGCAGTCCACTTGCCGCCAGCACGTCCTCAACGGATGCTTTAACCTTCCGATTGCCCTCCGGGCTGGCCGTTCCCGACGGATCAGTGGTCGACCAGATGCTGTCGCACTTCAACATGAACAAACAGCTGGAATCCGGGACCGTCAATCTCAAGCTGCACCCGCAGGAACTTGGCGAATTGCGGATGGAAATCAAGGTGACACAGGACAACATCAGAGCCCATATCGTCGCCCAGAATCCCCAGGCCCAGGAGATGATTGAGCGGCACCTGCCTCGTTTGCGCGAAACCCTCGCCCAGCAAGGACTGCAACTGCAGCATATCGAGGTCACGGTGGCGGCCAATGACAGCGCCGGAGGCGCACCATATCAGGACAACACCCGGCAACAGCTGAATCAATCCATGCACAAGCACACCGGCCAATCGATCTTCACCCTCGATGCTGAAGAAGAGCTGATGGAATCAACAGCCTCTGTCAATAACCTCAGTGTCCTGGCTTAGACCTCAGGAGCAAATTCGATGACAACGACAACATCCACCACTGCAACCGCCGCCGCAACCGCCGCCGCGGCCGCCGGCAAAACAACCAGCAAAACCAAGACACTGGGCCAAAGCGAATTCCTCACTCTTTTAGTGGCCCAATTGAAATATCAGGATCCGCTCAACCCCTCCGACCCCACGGAGTTCACCTCCCAACTGGCGCAGTACAGCCAGCTGGAGCAGCTGTTCAATCTCAACGATTCGATGACCCAACTGTCCACCGCCCAGAATAATTCCGAACGGCTCTCGGCGCTTTCGCTGATCGGCCAGGATGTGGTGGTGGAAGGTTCCGAGTTCACCCTGGGGAACCAGGACGTGCCGATCGGCTACCGTTTGGACGGCACCGCCGCCGACATCAAAGTGTCTATAAAAGACAGCTCAGGAAGAACCGTGGCCACGCTACCGGCCAGCGACCGCTCAGCGGGCAATCATTTCCTCACCTGGAACGGAAAAGACAGCACCGGAAACACCCTCCCCCCCGGCACCTACACCATTGTCGCCGAGGCCAAGAGCGGCGAAGGCACCAGCGCCACCGTCTCACCCCTGGTGCGCGCCGAGGTGACCGGTATCGACCTGAGCGGCAAGGCTCCGAAGATTGTCACCAGGTTGGGAGAATACAATATTACCGCCATCCATGGGGCCTACAAAAAAACAACGAGTTCAAGCGGCGGCTAAACGGCGCGAGCAAAGAAGAACAAAGTGGCTGAGCAGCCACGGAAAAATACCAATCGCCCCAGAGGCCCCGAAATTTCGGCAGCCGATGCGGCCAAGGGGAAGATCTCTGACGCAACGGACGGCGCGGGGGTAATTGTGGAGGACATGATCGGTTTCACGGTCGACCAGACGGTGTTCCGGCGGCCATTTCCTCCATCGCTTTCTTGATCAATTATCCAACTCACCACCCACGCAGGAGGTTGCTATGGGCATCCAGAGTGCAATGTACAGTGGAGTCAGCGGACTCAACACCAATTCCCAGGCCATGAGCGTTATCGGCAACAACCTGGCCAACACCAACACCCTGGGATTTAAAGGGTCGCGCACCGTCTTTTCCGATCTCCTCTCCAGCAACATCTTCGGCTCCGGCGGCAGTTCCCAGGTCGGCCGCGGCGTCGGACTTTCCGTCGTCGACAACATCCTCAGTCAGGGAACCTTCGAGTCCACCTCCTCGGATACCGATGTCGCTATCGAAGGCAAGGGGTTCTTTGTCCTCAAGGAGGAAGGCAACTTGACCGACTACTACAGCCGGGCCGGCGCCTTCCGTTTCAACGGGGAGGGCTTTCTGGTCAATCCCGAGGGGCTCAGGGTGCAGGGTAAGCTGTTCGATCCCATCAACAACACCGAACTCCTGCCCAACGATCCCGACAATGTCCAAGTGGCCAGCGCCGCTCTGATCCCGGCCAGCGCCACCACCGAGCTGACCTTCAACACCAATCTGAATGAGAATTCGATCCCTGTCAATTTAGCTCTTCATCCCAATATAGTTCCCGCAACCCAAGCCTCTTACAACTATACCGCCTCAGCCCAGATTTTTGACTCGCTCGGCGAAAAGCATCTGCTCTCCGTGTATTTCCGACTCACCAACGACGCCACCAACGTGTGGGAGGGGGCCTATACCATTGACAACGCGGCCGCTGCCACACCACTGCCCGCGAACCTCTTGGATTTTGACACGAAAGGTCTCCTGCCAGACACCAACGGTGATGGCAAACCCGACCCGATAACGGCGACGACCGGCGCCATAGCGCTGGTTCCCGACAACGGCTCCAATCCCTTGAACATCACGCTCAAATTTGACTGCACACAGTTTGACAGCGCCTCCGTGGTCATCGGCCAGAACCAAAACGGCTTTAGCGCCGGCGAACTGACCAATGTCGCCATCAACAATAACGGGGTGGTGGTGGCCTCCTATTCCAACGGCAAAAAAATCAACATGGCCCAGCTGGTGCTGGCCAAGTTCCAGAATCCCGGCGGCCTGAAACTGTCAGGTGCCAATCTCTACAGCGCCCCCGCCGAAGTCGGCACCATCCGGGTTGGCCTTCCCGGAGCCGAACTGGGCAAACTCTTCACCAACTCCCTGGAGCAGTCCAATGTCGATATGGGGCAGGAATTCGTCAAGATGATCACCACCCAACGTGCGTTTTCCGCAAACTCCAAGATTATCACCTCAGTTGATGAAATGCTCGGCGAGCTGATCAACCTCAAACGCTGATCAAAGTCATTTTTCCGACACCTGGCTGCACGGATCCCCACGGATCAATGCAGCCTTTTTTTTATCCCGCTGCTCTCCCGCCACTTCGCTGGCCTGTCCGGCACCTCCCCCGCGCCTTCGCTTCCTGGCATTTTACTTGCATATTTGCATTTGACCGGGAGTCAGATAGAGGCGGCCCGTCCATTGACCCAGACCGAAAACCATCCACTTCCACCCCTTTTTGAGGTGGTGGCATTTTTCGCGCACAAGGAATCCATCATGGCAGAAAAAGAAAAGAAAAAAGACGAGTCGGAAAAAGGCGATGGTAAAAAAAAGCTGATCATGATCATTGCGGCGGTAGCTTTCCTGGTTGCAGGTGGCGGTGCAGGCTATTACCTGCTGGTGGTGAAACCGCACAAAACCGAACAGGCCCAAAAGAAAGCTGAGGAAAGCAAGGCGGCGGCGATGATCAAGCCGATTCCGGATGAAGCCAACATCGGCCCCATGGTCGAAATCAAAGAGTTCGTCGTCAACATCATCGGCGAAGAGGCCACCCATTACGTCAAAGCATCCCTCTCCCTCGAACTGGACAAGGCGAGCACCGTGGACGAGGTGAACAAACGCATGCCGCAGATCAGGGATGCCATCCTGCTGCTCATCAGCAACAAGACCTTTGCAGAGCTACAGGACATCCAGGGCAAGAATCAGGTCAAGGCTGAACTCAAGAGTAAAATCAACTCCTTTCTCAAAACCGGCAGCGTCAGCAACATCTACCTCACCGACTTCGTCGTGCAATAAGCCCCATGGAACCGATTCTCTCCAAAGAAGAAATCGCGGATCTGCTGGCGGCGATCAGAGCGGGAATAGTTTCAACCGATTTTGTTGAAGACGGACCGTACCGCCCCCGTCATATTGTCCATGCCACCGATATCGATCTCTTCCGGACTTATGAGCGGACCAGGGGCAGCGGCGAAATGCGCATCCCCAATCTTGATATCGTCATCGACACCTTTGCCCGCAAGTTCTCAACCAGCCTGACCAACAGCCTACAGCGCAATTTCACTGTGGAACGGCAAGAGATGTCCTCCACCGATTTCCTACAGAGCCTAAAAAATCTCAACAACCAGGGAGCCGTGGGCATTTACAGCATCGCCCCCCTGAAACATGGCTGTCTTTTCCATTTCGACACCCTCATGGCTTTTACCCTGCTGGAAATCATGCTGGGGTCTTCCCAGTCCAGCGAATCGCTGGCCCTGGACCGCAACCTAACCACGATTGAGATATCCATCCTCAAAACCACCATGACCGAAATCTGCCATGAGCTGGAGAACGCGCTGCGGCCGATCATCGATCTACGGGTTCAGCTGACCAAAGTGGAAAACAATTTTCGCATGGTCAGCATCGTTGAGCCGGATACCGAAGTCCTGACCACCCGGTTCAACATTCTCCTTGCCGGTGAAATCTGCGGCCAGATGCGATGCATCATCCCCTATCTGACCCTTGAACCGTTACGGGAGAAGTTCAAAGCGCTGGTCACTTTCACCCAGGGGGCCTCCAGCAACTGGGCCCAAAATTTTGCCCATGAAACGCTGGAGATGGAAACCACGGTCATCGCACAATCCGGCCTGATCGATATGAGCATCCGCAAAATTCTCGCCATGCAGCCGGGCGACCTGATTGACCTGCACTACAACCCGGACCAGCCGTTGACCATCCTGGTTGAAGACCAACCGCTTTTCTTCGCCATTCCCGGGGAACGAAACAGCAAAAAGGCCTTCCATGTCACCGGCCGCCACAGCAACAGATTAGGAGGAATCCATGGCAACACCTGATGCTTTGGGGCAACAGCGTTCCAACACCCTGAACCCCGAAGAAACCGCCGAATTACTCAAAGAAAACCCACAGCAGCCCTCCGGTGCGCATAGCCAGGACAGCCTGACCAGGGATCTTCAATTTTTATACGATGTCCCGCTCCAGGTTTCGGTGGAGGTGGGGCGAGCCAGGATTCTGCTCAAGGATCTCCTTCAGATGGGCGAAGGATACGTAGTCGAGCTCGACAAACTCGCAGGCGAACCGCTTGATCTTTATGTCAATTCCCGGCTTATCGCCAGGGGAGAGGCGGTCAAGGTGGGGGATAAATTCGGGATCAAACTGACCGAAGTTGTCAGCCAGTCCGACCGGATTGAAAAACTGGGTTGACCCATGCCGCTCCTCTTTTTTCTCCTCGTAACCCTGATGCCTTTACCCGCACTGGCCGCGGAACCGCCCTCCATGGGGGCGGCCTTGCTCCAGGCGAGCTGGGCCTTACTGGTGGTGGCCGGCCTGATTCTGGCTATCTACGGATTGGCCAGAAAACGGCTGATGCTGGGCAAGGCGGGCGGCAGCGCCATCAAAATCATTGAACTCCGCCCGCTCATGCCGAAATCCACCCTGGCTCTGGTGGAGGTGCGAGGCAAGGAATACCTGCTCGGCATCAGTGCAAACGGGATACACCTGCTCGCCGATTGTTCCGGGGCAACAGAGGGCAAGCCTGATTTCCAAACGCTGCTGGCGAAACAATCATGAAACGGCTTACCTTTTCCATCGGCCTGCTGCTGTGGCTGATTCCGGAAATAGCTGCGGCGGTCAATCTACCCACGCTTTCTCTGGGGGTCAAAGAAGCGACGACTCCGGCGGAAGTCTCGACCGCGCTGCAGGTGCTGCTCACCCTGACCATCCTTTCGGTAGCCCCGGCCATCCTCCTGATGACCACCGCCTTTACCCGGATCATCATTGTTCTCGGTTTTGTCCGCCAGGCCATGGGCACCCAGAACACACCTCCCAATCAGGTACTACTGGGACTGGCGCTGTTTCTGACTTTTTTCGTCATGGCCCCGACGTTCAACACCATCAACAGTCAGGCTCTGCAGCCGTATATGCAGGAAAAGATCACCCAACAACAGGCTCTGGAGCGATCGCTGGGAGTGATGCGCGATTTCATGTTCTCCCAAGTGAAAGAAAGCGAGTTGCAGTTGTTTATTGACATTACCAAGGTCGAGCAGCCCGCTGATAAAAAAGAAGTTTCCTCCATGATCCTCATTCCGGCCTTCATGCTTTCTGAATTAAAACGTGCATTCCAGATGGGTTTCATGCTGTATGTGCCGTTCCTGGTCATCGACATGCTGGTCAGTTCGGTGCTGATGGCCATGGGCATGATGATGCTGCCGCCGATCGTTATTTCCCTGCCTTTCAAACTGCTGCTGTTTGTCCTGGTTGACGGCTGGCAACTGGTGGTCGGCTCGCTTATGAAAAGTTTCGGCTGAAGCATGGCCGCTTTCTTTCCCTTCCAACCCTGGAGAACGCCATGACCCCGGAAGCCGTCATCCACATCGGCCGGAAGGCCGTTGAAACCGTGCTCCTTACCTCGGCTCCCATGCTGCTCGCCGCCATGGTGATTGGCTTGCTGATCAGTATTTTCCAGGCCGCGACCCAGATCAACGAGCAGACCATGACCTTTATCCCGAAAATTGTCGCGGTCTTTGTCACCTTGCTGATCTTCGGCCCCTGGATCATCGAACTGCTGGTTACCTTCACCACCGGCATCATTGGCCAAATTGCCACGATTGGGCAATAAGGTTTTTTCGCGGGCAACCCCATGGACCTGCAACTCGTCCCCATCCAACAGTTCCAGAACTTTCTTCTCTGCCTGGCCAGGGTGATTGCCCTGGTAGCCGCCATCCCGGTCTTTGCCGGCAATCAGGTTTCCGGACAAATCAAGGTAGGCCTCTCGGTGGCCACCGCGATGCTGCTCTTCCCGATGATGGCCCCCTACACCCCGAAAGTTGCCTTCAACCTCACCGAGTTCGGCCTGCTGATCGTCAATGAAGTACTGCTGGGCGCGATGATCGGCCTGGTGGCGCAATTGGTCTTTACCGCCGTGAGTTTCGGCGGCACGGTCATCGGCTACCAAATGGGATTTGCCGCCGCCAACATCTTTGACCCGCAAACCACCCAGCAACTCTCGTTGATGAGCCAGTTTATCAATGTCCTCGCCCTACTCGCTTTCCTGGCCCTGGATATCCACCATTTCTTTTTCAGGATCATCGTCGAATCCTATATCCTCCTCCCCCCCGGTTACCTCGATTTTTCCCGGGGAGCGGTCCAGGAACTGATGCGGATGGGCAGTCATATGTTTGCACTCGGCGTCAAATTCAGCGCCCCGGTCCTGGCCCTGCTGCTCATCGCCAATCTGGTGCTTGGCATCCTGGCCCGGGTTTTCCCACAGCTCAATGTGTTCATGCTTTCCTTCCCCATCAACATCGGTGTTGCCTTCCTAGTCATCGGACTGACACTCAACGCCATGTTTGCTGTCCTGCGCCGTGAATTTGACACCATGGGCGAAAACATCTTCACTCTGCTCCAATTACTGAAATAATTGGCGGTTCAAGACAAGCTCCTACCGTTTCTAGCAAGGGCTGCTCCGCCGCAAACAACGCCCGATCGATGCTACCAGCCACTCCATTCAAACATGCACTTTCAGGTGTATAATTTGCAGCACCCAGAGCATGGCGACGGAAACCGGTTCGCCTCGTGCAAAAAGACGCAGCTCCCCGATTCATTGAAAACAGTCAGGTAACCACGCATCATGGCGGAAGATCCCAGCTCCGGCGAACGCACCGAAACCCCCTCGTCCAAACGACGAGACGATTTTCGCAAAAAAGGCCAGGTTGCCCAAAGCCGCGAAGTGCAGACCGCGGCCATGTTCACCGTCCTGCTCCTGTTCTGGATTTTTTTTGCCCCGATTTTCTGGAACGATATCCAGGAATTAATCATCGCGATCTGGAAAGGCAGCGGCACCTTTGACATCACCTCCCTTTCCCTGATGCAGCTCGCCTATTACCTGGCCGCCGCCATGGGCAAGGCGTTGGCGCCGCTGTTCCTTGTCGCCCTGGTTACCGGTTTCCTGGCCACGTTTCTGCAGATTGGCTGGTTGTTCACCACTGAACCGCTGATGCCGGACCTGAGCAAATTGGATCCGATCAAGGGCATGGCCCGGTTTATCTCCAAACGCTCCCTGGTGGAGGTGATCAAATCACTGCTCAAGGTAGGCCTCATCGGCTGGATCGCCTTTAAAACCGTAGCCGGAGAATTCGGCGACGCCCTGCTCCTGGCGGAAATGCCTATTGACTACACCATTTCTTATCTGGCGAAGACCGCTGCCCTGCTCATGACCAAGGTCGCCGCCATCATGATCTTTCTGGCTATCCTCGATTACGGCTTCACCTGGTGGGAGATGGAAGAAAAATTGAAGATGACCAAGCAGGAACAAAAGGAGGAAATGAAGGAGACCGAGGGCGACCCGCAGCTCAAGTCAAAAATCCGTTCCATCCAACAGCAGATGGCCCGCCGCCGGATGATGGCCGCGGTCCCGCAGGCCGACGTGGTCATCACCAACCCCACCCATGTGGCGGTAGCCCTCAAGTACGAGGCCGGCAAAATGGACGCCCCGATAGTCCTGGCCAAGGGTCAGGAACTGGTCGCCGAAAAAATCCGGGAAATAGCCAGGGAACATGACATCCCACTGGTGGAGAATCCACCAGTGGCAAGATTATTGCATTCAAAGGTTGAGATAGGTCAAGCGATCCCGGATGAATTATTCAAGGCGGTGGCGGAAATACTGGCCTACGTTTATTCACTTAAAGGTTTGAAGAAATAATGGAAGCAACGGGCACCCCAACACTGTGGGAACGGACTCGCATCGGCGAACTCCTCCAGCGCAGTGACATCATGGCCTCGGTAGGACTGATGGGCATCCTCATGCTCATGGTCGTACCGCTGCCGCCCGTGATCCTCGACCTCTGCCTGGCGCTGAACATTACCATCGCCATCCTTATTCTCATCATTAGCCTATACACGGAAAAGGCGGTCGAATTTTCGATCTTCCCTTCCATTCTCCTGACCACCACCCTCTTCCGCCTCTCCCTCAACGTCGCCTCGACCCGGTTGATCCTGCTGCACGGCCACGAAGGAATGGACGCTGCCGGATCGGTGATCCAGGCCTTTGGTCAATTCGTGGTCGGTGGCTCTTTTGTGGTCGGCCTGGTTATTTTCGTTATCCTGGTGCTCATTAATTTCATCGTCATCACCAAGGGTGCCGGCCGGATCGCCGAGGTGGCGGCCCGCTTTACCTTGGATGCCATGCCGGGCAAGCAGATGGCCATCGATGCCGATCTCAACGCCGGCCTGATCGACGAAACCACCGCCCGCCGCCGCCGTGAAGAAATTGCCAACGAGGCCAATTTCCACGGGGCCATGGACGGTGCGTCCAAGTTTGTACGTGGCGACGCCATTGCCGGTATCATCATCGCCATGATCAATATCGGCGCCGGCTTCATTATCGGCGTCTTGCAGAAAGGCATGCCGCTGGCCGAAGCTGCCAAAAATTACACCATCCTGACCGTGGGTGAAGGATTGATTGCCCAGATCCCCGCTCTGATCATTTCCACCGCCGCCGGTATGCTGGTGACTCGTTCCGCCGGTCGCGAAGACTTCGGCACCGAACTCAAACAGCAGTTCACCCGGTACGCCAAGGCGCTGTGGGTGGTGGCTGCAATCCTGCTGCTCTTTGCCCTGATCCCGGGCATGCCGTTTATCCCCTTTCTTACCATCTCCGCAGGCTTGGCCTATATGGCCTATCGCCTCGACCAGGCGGAAAAAGCCAAAAAGATAGAAGAAACCGTAGTCGAACGGCCGCAACCCATCGTCAAGCCCGATCACGATTATGAGAAGATGCTCAACGTCGACCTGATTGAACTGGAAGTCGGTTACGGCCTGATCCCCTTTGTCGATGCCGCTCAGGATGGCGAACTGCTCACCCGAATTCAATCGATCCGCAAACAATTCGCCCTGACCAGCGGCTTTATCGTTCCGCCGGTACACATCAAGGACAACCTGCAGCTTAATCCGAACCAATACACCATCAGCCTCAAGGGGGTTAATGTCGCCACCGCCGAGATGATGCCCGGCTATTACATGGCCATGGATCCGGGCATGGTAACCGAAACCATCAAAGGGCTGCCCACCCGGGAACCGGCCTTCGACCTGCCGGCCATCTGGATCACCGAAGATAAACGGGAACGAGCCCAGATCGCCGGCTACACCGTGGTGGATTGCATCACGGTTATGGCCACCCATATCAGCGAGATCATCAAAAACCACGCGTACGAACTGCTCGGTCGACAGGAAACCCAGACCTTGATCGACAATCTCGCCAAGACCTACCCAAAACTGGTTGAGGAATTGTTGCCACACGTCCTCAATCTGGGCGTCATCATGCGGGTGCTCCAAAATCTCCTGCGCGAGGGTATTTCCATCCGTGACCTGCGCTCCATCCTTGAGACCATGGCCGATTACGCCACCATGACCCAGGATGCCGATGTCCTGACCGAATACGTGCGCCACTCCCTTTCCCGCTCCATCTCTGCGGCCCACATGGAAAATGACGGCGTTATGCCGGTAATCACCATGGACCGGAAAGTGGAGGAGACCATCCAGACTTCGATTCAACATCGGGAGCGCGGCAGTTACCTGGCCCTGGACCCCAAGACCGCCCAGAAGGTGCTCGACAGCCTCAGCGCCCTACTCTCCTCGTTTGCCGGTGGCCAGCAACCGGTCCTTCTGGTCCTACCGCAGATCAGACCGCATGTCCGCCGGCTGACCGAGCGATACTTCCCCAACCTGGCGGTGCTGTCGCATAACGAAATTACTCCGCAGATACGTATTCAATCCATCGGGACGGTGACCATCAATGCAAGTTAAGGTCTTCGAAGCAAAAGATATGGCCAGCGGCCTGAAAATGGTCAAGGAAGCGCTTGGCCCGGACGCTCTCATCCTTTCCACCCGAACCGTCCGCAGCGGCACCTTCGGCATGATCGGCAAACCGATGATGGAGATCACCGCCGCCATCGACAACCACTGGCAGGAACCGCAGGCATCGCCGGCCGCGCCCACCCAGAAAAAACTTGTGCCCCAGCAACCATACCGACCCGATCTCCATGACGACATCTCCTACGGTGAAATCTGGGCACAGGACGAACCGCCCCCTCCAGCGGCCCCCGCGCACCGGCAACTGCCGCCAAATCGGGAAATCCATGACGAACTGGCCGAATTGCGCAACATCGTCAAGGGGTTGTCCAACCGCATCACCGGACTGGACAGCTCGGCCCTGCGCAAACCGTACGTTGAACCTGAATACTCGGCCCCAACTGGCGGCAGCACCCCGGGTATCGACCCGGCGATCGCCTTCCTCACCAGCTACGGCATCAATCCGGAAACCGCCCAGATCGTGGCCCGTTTCACCCGCGATACCATTGACCAAGCCTCCAGCCTCGACCGTAATGACCTGACTGCTATTTTCAAGGCTGCCATTGCCCGGCTGTTCACCACCGAACAGTTATTCAAGACCCGACCCAGCCAGCAGCGCCGCATCAGCCTGATCGGCCCCACCGGAGTCGGCAAGACCACCACCCTGGCCAAGATTGCCGCCCATTACCTCAGCCAGTTCGGCAGCAAAATCGCCCTGATCACCATCGACACCTATCGCATCGCCGCGGTCGAACAGCTCAAGGTCTACGGTGAAATCATGCGGCTGCCGGTCGAGGTCGTGATCAAACCCCGGGAGCTCGACCAGGCCCTGGACAAGTTTCGCGACCATGAACTGATTCTGATCGACACCGCCGGCCGCAGCCCCAGAAGCGGGGTCGATCTCCAGGAACTCGCCGGATTTCTCCGCCCCGAACTCGGCATCGAAAACAACCTACTGCTGTCGGCCACCACCAGGGAACGCGAACTGGAAGAAACCATCAAGCGCTTCAGCATCCTGCCGATCAGCAATTTCATTTTTAGCAAGATCGACGAATGCGACCAGTTGGGGGTGCTGCTCAACATCCACTACAAAAACGACACCCCAATCTCCTTGCTCACCAATGGCCAAAGGGTTCCAGAGGACCTGATCATGCCGTCCCCCGCAACCATTGCCGACCTTATCATGAACGACCACAGGATCCTGAACAATGGCTGAGAAAGCGACAGGCCCGGCTGACCAGGCAAATACCTTGCGGGCAATGAACAGTCCGGAAAATACCGAGGAAAAATTCGGCCACACCGCAACCCGGGTTTTCTCGATCACCAGCGGCAAGGGCGGCGTCGGTAAAACCGCAGTGGTGGCCAACCTTGCAGTTCTTTTAGCCCGGATGGGCAAACGGGTGCTCATCCTCGATGCCGATCTCGGCCTGGCCAACATCGACGTGGTTTTCGGCCTGGCTCCGGGGCACAATCTCAACCATTTCTTCACCGGTGAACAAGGCCTGGACTCGATCCTCACCGACGGCCCCGAGGGGATAAAAATCCTGCCGGCCGGCTCCGGCGTCCAGCGCTTTACCCGGCTGGATTCCGAACAAAAGATACGACTGATGGAAGCCCTGGATTCCATGCACAATGATTTTGATTTCGTCCTCATCGATACCGAGGCCGGTATTTCGGAAAACGTCACCTATTTCACCACCGCCGCCCATGAAATTCTGGTGGTCACCACCCCCGACCCCACCGCGATCACCGATGCCTACGCCCTGATGAAACTGCTCTCCAACCAATACCACGAGAAGCATTTCAATCTGATCGTCAATTTTATTAAAAACGAAGAAGAAGCCCTGGATGTTTATCGTAAACTGACTATGGTTTCCAATCGATATCTGGATATCTCCATCGACTATATCGGCTCCATTCCCCGCGACAAACTGATGGTGGACGCCATTCGCAAACAGCAGGTTCTGGTGCAGCTGTTTCCGGAATCAAAAACCAGCGCCGCCTTCGAGGCCTTGGCCAGGACCATCATCCAGGAGCCCCAAACGCTGGAGCCCAAAGGATCCATCCAGTTTTTCTGGAAACGGCTGCTTGAATTCGGAACAAAATAATGACAGCCACCACCGCAACCCTTGTTCAGCATCCTCTCCAGAGTTGACGCCCTATGTATCCTCCAGTCCCGCCTCTTGATGACCGCTCCCAACTGATCAGAGAGAACATGCCTCTGGTCGAGCTGGTTGTGCAGCGCATGGTCCCCCAGGTGCCGAGCTTCATGACCAAGGAAGACATGATCAGTGCGGCCATGGTCGGCCTGGTCGATGCGGCCAATAAATTCGACCCGACCAAGGGGATCAAGTTCCGGACCTTTGCCGAATATCGGGTCCGGGGCTCTATTTTTGATGAAATGCGGAAACTCGACTGGTTTTCCCGTTCCATGCGCGACAAACAGAACCAACTGACGCAGACCATGCTCCGGCTGGAACGTCAGTTCGGCCGTTCACCGGAAGAAGACGAAATGGCCCAGGAAATGCATCTCTCTATGGACGAATACCATGACCTCCTCGGTCAGGTCAGTCATCTTGGCTGCGTCAGTCTCCACGAAACCCTGGATCACTCCGAGGAAGGCCGAAATTTCCTCGACAGTCTGGAGGATGTCCACGGTCCCACTCCCGTTGATATTATTGAACGGAAAGAACTGACCCATATCATGGCGGATATCCTGGAAGAACTTGCGGAGAAAGAACGGCTGGTCATCGCCCTCTATTATTACGAGGAACTGACCCAGAAAGAAATCGCTGAAATCCTGGGTGTTTCCGAAGGCCGAGTGAGCCAGCTGCACAGCCAGGCCCTGCTGAAACTGCGGGTCAAATTTCTCAATTCCCAATCCTACCAATCCTAATTACTGCCCAACAAGAGGAATCTATGCTCGAATCAGTATACCTCGTCTCCTGTAGCAGCATCATGGCCGCCGGTCTCTGCCAGTGGGCCTCCTTTTTCTTCACCAAACGCCAGCGGACCGAAAAAGAATTGGAAACCGAGCGAATCCGGGCCATTCAACGGAAAATCGACGCGGCCTTACAGGATGAGGGACTCGATACTGGCCGGGACGCCTTCCGTGACACCTTGAAAACCGCCAGCCTGACCACCGAACTACAGCGGCCCCGTTTGCAGAATTTGGCCAAAGTCGACAAGCAGCCTCCGGAAAAATACAAAATCATGACCAAGCTGGCGTCCCTGGGGATGGATGCCGAGGAGATCGCTGCCATTCTGGGTATCTCCAGCATTGAAGCCGGGCAGCTGCTCAGCCTGACCAACATGGCCAAGTGTGGCCAATGACCGGCGGCGGTCGGGCTCCTGGTCATTTAGTCGTTAAGAAAGGTCTCGGCGTTACCGACAAGAACAGTAACAATATTACCCCCTGAACTCCCCACTGAACGGAACCAATATGGTCTCAGGAAAATACAGCGCCCTCAGCGGAGCCGTGGCCAGAGAACAGGCCATGGGCAACATCGCCTCCAACCTGGCCAACGTCAACACTACCGGATTCAAGCGGGACCGGGTCAGTTTCGCCTCCATCTTGCGCGGCGCCAACCAGACGAAAGAAGCCAGGGGCATCAACTATGCAAGAATCCGCAAAATCGACACGGACTTCAACCATGGCGGCATGCAGCCCACGGGGCGGCCGCTCGATGTGGCCATCGATGGCCCTGGTTTTTTAAAAGTACAAAAGAATAACGAAATATTTTACACCCGGTCCGGGCATCTGATGCTCGACCAGACCGGCATAATGCAAACCGAAGACGGATACACGGTCCTCGGCACCGGTGATGCTCCGATGATTATCGACACCTCGAGCGGCAGCAATATTGTTATCGCCGAAAGCGGCGAAATATCGGTCAACGGAGAGCAGGCCGACGGCAAGATCCAGGTCTTTGCCATCGCCGATCAGAGCAAGCTGATCAAAGCCGGCCACTCAACCTATAAACTGGGGCCGGGGACTGCTGAGCAGCCTCTGGAAAATTACCGGTTGCTTCAGGGAAACCTGGAGACTTCCAACGTCAACATGATGGAAGAAATGACCGCCATGATCGCCACCCAACGATCCTTCGAGGCCCACAACAAAGTCCTCGAGAGCTACTCCAAACTCGGCGAGCGATTGGATGAACTCGGATCGATCGGTTAACGGTTCGCAACTCCCCTACTAGAATCACAAGAAGACCCAAGACGAGGCTCAATATGATGCAATCACTCGCGACAGCAACCACCGGCATGACGGCGCAAACCATCAACATGGCCGTCATCGCCAACAACCTGGCCAATGTCTCGACCTCCGGATTCAAAAAGAGCCGGGCTGATTTCCAGGACTTGCTGTACCAGGCCTTACAAGTTCCGGGCAGCCCGACCTCTGCCGACACCAAATCGCCCACCGGTATTATGGTCGGCCTGGGCACCAAGCCTGCCGCGGTCACCAAGATTTACACCGAAGGCGATATCGTCCAAACCGGCAACGTTCTGGATGTGGCGATTGAAGGAAAGGGATTTTTTCAGGTGACCATGCCCGACGGCAATACCGCCTATACCAGAGCCGGCAATCTTAAACTCGACGGTACCGGACAAATCGTCACCTCGGATGGGTATCCGATCCAGCCCGCCATCATCATCCCCGAGGACGCCAATGCTGTCACCATTAGCCAGACCGGCCTGGTCAGTGCCACCCTCGGTGCCGACACGGTTTCGACCGAGCTGGGCAATATCGACCTGGCGACTTTTATCAATGAGGCTGGATTGATCGCCATCGGCAAAAACCTCTTCCGTGAAACCGAGGCCTCCGGCACCGCCGTCATCGGCACGCCGGGCGATAATGGCGTCGGCACCCTGCTGCAAGGGTATGTCGAAAACTCCAATGTCAACCTGGTCGAGGAGCTGACCGCAATGATCACGGCCCAGCGCGCCTTTGAAATCAACTCCAAAGTCATCACGACCTCGGACGAGATGATGCAAACCGTCACCAACCTGTGATAATCCCTTGAAACATTGGTCGATTCTTTCTTTTTTGATGGCTTGGCTGACGTTCTCACCAAACGTTCTTGCCCAGATTTCGGTAAATTTCCAGGCCAATGCCAGCATCAAAGAAGCCAGAATCGTACTCGCCGACATTGCGGTGATCAAACCCGCCGGCAGCACCGCCGACACCATCGGCAAGCTCCCGGTGGCCGCCGCCCCTGCACCCGGAAAGACCAAACAACTCTCGACCGTCACGGTTATCTCGTCGCTCCGTAACCGGCCCGAGGTCGCCGATGTTGATTGGCAGGGCAGCCCGACCATCACGGTCGAACGCCAAGGCAACCATGTCAGCCAGGAACAGATCCAGCAAATCGTCACTGATTTTCTCCAGGAAAACAGTGCCAAACTCAAATCGGAAGTCCAGTTCACCGCGTCCAGGGGCCCGGAGCAGCTGATTCTTCCCGCCGGTCAATTGGGTTGGAAGGTTACGCCCTCCAACCCTGAAATCCTGGGGAGCTCGAGCTTTTCAATTTTTTTTACCGTCGACGGCAAGCCGGCCGGCAACTGCGTAGTCCGGGGCAAGCTGGATTCCTTTGCCGAAATCCTCACCACAAGCAGGACCTTGCACAAAGGCGACGTTATCAAGGAAGAGCACCTTGCTCTGAAACGACAAAACCTGGCCGGCCTCGAAGATCCCTTACTGCACCCGGAGCAGATCATCGGCATGCAGCTTGCCCGAACCGTTAACACGGGCAAACCGCTCACCCAGAAAGATCTTGTGGCCCCAGCGCTTATTAAAAACGGTGAAATGGTCAAGATTTATGCCCGCAAAGGGTCCCTGGAACTTTCCACCGGCGGGATCGCTCAAGCCGATGGCCGCCTGGGCGAGACCATCAAGGTAAAAAACATCAGTTCCAGCAAACTGGTCCACTGCCGGGTCGATGGCCCAGCTATCGTTTCCGTGAATTTTTAATTATGCGACCATCAACACCCACCCTATTCTCTCGTTTTTTACCCAATGGGATATTTGTGAAACGCAACACGCTGCTCATCCTCCTGGTGCTGACCACCGCCCTGCTGCCCGGCTGCAGCAACAAACAACCGGAGGTGGTCCCCAACACCGAACCCCTGGAAGAACCGGTGGCGGCCAATCTGAAACCGCAATCGCCCGGCACTTTGTGGAAAGGAGACGAAGGCAACTGGCTGGCCGACGTCAAAGCACGCCGGGTAGGCGACATTGTCACGGTCATCATTTTGGAAAAAGCGAGCGCCTCCAAACAGGCCACCACCGACACCGATCGTTCTTCAAACATTTCCGCCGGCATTACCAATCTGTTTGGATTGGAGCATACCGTCGAGGACCATACCGCCATCACGCCGTCCGCGATGATCAAAGCGGAATCCAGCAATAAATTTTCAGGCGGCGGCAAAACCACCCGGGCGGAAAACCTGGTCGCCACCCTGACCACCCAGGTGACGGAAGTCTACCCCAACGGTAACCTTAAAATCCGAGGCGGCAAATCGGTGACCGTGAACAATGAAAACCAGATCATTTACCTGACCGGCATTGTCCGATGGTTTGATGTCACCGCCGATAACACCGTGGATTCCGCCAATATACTCAACGCCCAGATCTCCTACACCGGCAAGGGTTCGGTTTCCGACAATCAGAAACCGGGTTGGCTATTGCGTATTTTTGACAACGTCTGGCCGTTCTGAGCATTGGCCTGAGCATTGAAATTATGAGACTTCGATTACGCACCACCAGCCTTATCATGTTCGCAACCCTCCTGCTGCTCTGCGCGCAGGCTCAGGCGACCCGCATCAAGGACATCGCCGACATTGAAGGGGTTCGCGAAAACCAACTGATGGGGTACGGATTGGTGATCGGCCTGAACGGCACCGGTGACGACATCAAAAAATCAGTGTTCACCAAACAGGCGATTATCAATATGGTCAAACGGTTTGGGATGGCCTTGACCCCGGCGGTCTTCTCCCAATTGAAGACCAAAAATGCGGCGACCGTCATGGTGACGTCCCAACTGCCGGCGTTTGCCCGCCCAGGATCGGCCATTGACATCCAGGTTTCCTCCATCGGCGACGCGACCAGCCTTTCCGGCGGGACCCTGTTGATGACCCCCTTGAAGGGACCAGATGGCAACACTTACGCCGTGGCGCAGGGACCGCTGGCCGTCGGTGGCATTGCCTTTGGCGGCAAAGCTGCCAAGGTCCAGAAAAATTTCCCAACCTCCGGCAGGGTTACCGGCGGGGCGATTGTCGAACGAGCCGTTGATTATGCCATGCCGCCAGGGGGCGAGTTGATCTATCAGTTGCGCCAAACCGATTTCACCACCAGCTCGCGAATGACCGAGGCCATCAACAGTCATTTCGGCGGCGGCACGGCCCACGCCATGGATTCGCGTTCGGTCAAGGTACAGAAACCCGCGAATTACAAGGGCGACCTGGTTGCTTTCATCTCCAACCTGGAGAGTATCGAAATCGATCCGGACCGTTCGGCGCGTATTGTAGTGAACGAGCGTACCGGCACCATTGTCATGGGACAGGATGTCCGGATTTCCACCGTGGCGGTCTCGCACGGCAACCTCAATCTGGTCATCACCGAAACCACCGAGGTCTCGCAGCCTAACCCGCTGGCTGCCGGCACCACCGTTGCCACCACCAAAACCACCATCGACGCCATTGAAGACAAAGGCAATCTGGTGGTTATGCCTATGGGGGTCAATATCGGCGAAATTGCCAGGGCGCTGAACGCCATTGGCGCCACTCCCCGCGACCTTATCGCGATTTTCCAAGCCATCAAGGCTGCCGGAGCCTTGCAGGGTGAACTCGTCATTTTATAATCCATAATGAGCAAACCCATTTTTCGACTTTCAACCGGTGCCGGTGTCCTGGTCTATGCTTGTTGCCATAAAACCTTGAACCTGATTTGGTGCTCCCATGAAAACCACTCTTGATGCCACGCCCCAGTTGAATATTCCGCAACCGACCCTACCGGATATGCAACGCTCCTCCCGTGACAAAGAATCCCTGAAAAAATCCTGCCAGGGATTTGAGGCAATTTTCGTCCAATCGATGTTCAAAGCCATGAAAAAAACCGTCCCCGATGGGGGATTGATTAAAAAAGGAAATGCTACGGAAATATTTGAGGATATGCTCCATCAGGAAATTGCCACTAAAATATCTCAAAAACAAAGCCTCGGACTGGCCGACCAACTCTACCGCCAGATGGAGAAAAAAGTAGTCCCCACTAAATAATTTTTCTTTTTTTGTCTTTTTTAAAAAAAATAACGCTTTTTTTTAAAGTTTTTTTCTGCCTCAACCGATAAAGAGCTAACAGGAAGCAATCGTTCCTGTTCAAGACAGGCCAGGATGGCCTGCAAATGCTGCAGGGAGGCAGGAAAATGTTGAATAATATCAGCCATAGCCAGATTCGCCAAACGCTTTCGACCTATAAGAGCCAAAGCCTGGACACCACCACGGTTGCCAGCAGCAATGCTGACGGCAACCAGACCAGTGCATCGGATACCATTAGTCTGCGAAGCGAATCCACCCTGAACGTTACCTACTCCGGCAAAATGCAAATGAACGCCGGCGACAAGGCAAAGTTCGGGATGTTGCAGAATCTGGTTGCCACCCTGCTCAAAGAACAAGGGATCGACACTAAGATAGCCACCGGCGACGGCGAAATCGACCTTGAGGCCATCACTCCGGAGGAAGCTCTGGATCTGGTCAGTGCCGACGGGTACTTTGGTGTGGAACAGACTTCCGACCGGATTTTCCAGTTTGCCACAGGAATAGCCGGGGGCGATCCATCTCGCATCGAGGCAATCAAAGAAGGCATCGACAAGGGATTCGCCGAGGCCAAAGCGGCTTTTGGCGATTGGTTGCCGGAGATTTCCTACGATACCTACGATGCAGTGATGAAAAAATTGGATGACTGGGTGGCTAATTCGAAGGCTGTTGCCTGACAATCACTCAAAAGGTGAACGAGATGACTGTGGAATTTTTTGGGGTAAGAGGCATGGGGCAGATAGGTGGTCTCAATAAAATCAGCCGGACGGGCGAAGCTCAGAAGACGGCAAAAACCGATGGCAAGGAAGGACCTTCCTTCTCGTCCGCTCTTCAGGGAGCAAACGCTGCGCAAGCGGCCGGCAAGACGGAAGATCCCGAACGCACCGCACGGGTTCAGGAACTGAAAGCCCAGGTCGCCAGCGGTCAGTACCAGCCGGATTTGAACAAAGTCGCTTCCAGCCTGCTGAAGTTTTTGGTTGAGGGTTGATCCATGGACCGTGAAACCATTCGGGGATTACTGATCCAGCTGCGCGATACCATCAGCGACGAGCGCGAACACGCCAAGGCCCTCGACATGGAGGCCATGGTGGCCGATGTCAAACGCAAGGAAATTCTGCTTCGCGCCCTCAACTCGGTCGAAAGCCTGCACCCCGACGATCAGCAGTTCGCCCAGGAAATCCGGCAGGAAAACCGGCGCAATGCGTTTCTCTTCCGGGCCACCCTCAACTGGATCCAGGACACCATGGAATTCTTTGGCCAAAAAACCGTCCCGGTCACCTACGGCCAGCGCGGTCTTTCGAAAAACAACACCATCAACGGTCGCTTGTTGTCCGGCACCATTTAAGCCAACACCTCTCCAGTTGGTACTTGTCACACGCTGCTGTTTCTTGTCGTATCCCCGTTTTTTTGCTCCACCCCTTCTATGTGCCCTCCCTTTTTTACCGTCAAAGCTAAACTCCTTCCTCGATTCTGCCGATAGTATTGCAGAGATATCGTTCCTCACTATGGAGTAACGTTTCCACAATATCAACGCACCGCACAACAGCCCATACAGATTGCGATGCAATCGAGTATGAAGAGGCACAGACAGCAGCCATGACGAGTCTTCTCAACGCACTCAATGCCGGCAAGACCAGCCTGCTGACCAATCAAAAATCCATCGAGATTGTCGGCAACAATATTGCCAACGTCAACACCGAGGGTTATTCCCGGCAACGGGCGGAACTGATTCAAATCCCCGCAGTCAATTTCGGGAATTTCTTTATCGGCCAGGGGGTAGCGGTTTCCGATGTCAGCCGCGACTACAGCGTCTTCATCAACCGGCAGCTCCAGGAAAAATCCATTGAGTACGGAGAAGAGACGGGACGTTCCGGTTCGTTGACCGAGTTGGAGCGGATCTTCAATGTCTCAGAAGACAATCTGGCCTCGAAAATCAACGATTTCTTCGACGCCTGGCAGGAACTCAGCGCAAATCCCAGCGGACAGGTGGAGCGGGACGTGGTCATGCAGCGGGGCAAGCTCCTGGGCGACGCCTTTCGAGGCATCACCGATGAAACGGACACGGTAGCCCAGAACATGAACACCGAAATCATCGGCGAGGTGGAGCAACTCAACGAAAAAATCGCCGAGATCGCCAAACTCAACGAGCGGATCAGCCTGGTCGAAATTTCGGGCAAGCAGACCGCCAACGCCGCCCGCGACCAACGCGACCTCATCGTCAAAGATCTCTCGGAGACCCTGGGCGTCAAGACCTATACCGACAACAACGGCATGCTCAACGTGGTGTTACCGGGAGGGAAACCACTGGTGCAGGGCTTGCAAGCCATGACCCTCCAGGCCGTGACCATCGGCACCAATGTCAATATCCAGCTTAAAGTCGCCGGCAGCACCCTTGATTTGGCGGTTGACGATTTCGGCGGCAAATTCCATGGCATGCTCGAGATGCGCGATGTCTTCATCGCTGACCTGCGGACCAAACTCAACACCCTGGCGATCGACCTGACCGACAAAGTCAACAAAGTGCACGAAAACGGCTGGTTCAAAGATCCAGCCACCGGCCTGCCGGCCAACGGCCAGCGCTTCTTTAACGACATCACCGCAACGCTGCCGCCGGACGTTCCCAGCCGCATGGTGGCCGTCGCCTTTACCGATTCGCGCCGGGTCGCCGCCGCCGGTCCAAACTCTTCCGCCGCCCCCGGCGATAATGAGACCGCCTTGGCAATCGCCAGTTTAGAAATCACTAATAGTGTTGCCGGGACCAATGACACTTTCGACAACTATTTCAGCCAGATGGTCTCCACGGTCGGCATCGAGGCCTCCCGCAACCATCTAGCCCTTTCCGGGAGTAAAGATGCCACCACTCAACTGCAGAACCTGCGCGATAGCTTCTCCGGGGTGTCACTCGAAGAAGAGATGATCGATCTCATCCAGTACCAAAGGGGTTTTGAATCTTCGGCCAAATTCCTCGCCACCGTCGACGAGATGATGACGTCGCTCCTTCAGCTCAAGAGATAAGCCATGAAAGCCACACAGGGAACCACCTACCGGATGCTGGGCTCGCGCCTTGACGATGTTACCAGGCAACTGGAAGAGCTTCGGAAGATAGGGGCCACCGGCAAGAAGCTCAACGCTCCCTCCGACAATCCGGCCGCGATCCGGCCAGTGCTCAACACCCGCAAGCAACTCTCCAATGTCGATCGCTACATGGCGACCATGGGCAAGTCGCTCGACATTATGCAGGCGACCGACGGTCATCTGGCAAATGTGGAAAACATCATGCAGCGGGCCAAGGAGATCATGACCAACTCCATCAATGATTCGTTGAATGCCGAAGACCGGAGAACCCTGGCCAACGAGCTCTCCCAGCTCAGCCAGGAACTGCTCGATACCGCCAACGGCACCGTAGACGGCAAATACATATTTGCCGGTTACCAGGAGGACACCAAGCCTTTTGAGAAAAACCCGGCCTATGACCCGATTCTGAATCCGTATGACCCCAACAATTCCAACACCTGGCCCTATCTCTACAAAGGCGACCAGAACGCCACCAAGCTGGAAATCACCACCGGTGAATTCGCCCAGGTCAACCTGACCGGCAACGACCTTTTCTTCGGCACCGCCACCTGGACTCCCGACCCGGCCCCGCCTGCCCCACCTGCGATCAACAGCATCGAACCGGGCCGTTATAATCTCTTCACCGAACTGACCCAGGCGAGGGAGGCCATCCTCAATTATAACCCGGGAATAATCGACCCTAACAACCCTAACGACCCCGTCGCCGTGGCAGCTCTCAATGCCATGAAAGCCGCCATGCAAACCAGCCTTTCCGATCTTGAAGGCGCGGCCGAGCAGAACCGGCAGCTGCGCTCCCAGCTCGGCAACCGGGCAGACCTGGTGGAAAAAACCATGCATTACCAGGACGGGGTCAGAATCGATCTCAAGCAGATCCTCTCCCGCTACGAAGACGCCGACGCCATCGAGGCCTTCAATGCAATCATCCAGCAGGAGGCTGCCTTTAAGGCTGCCCTCAATATCACCGGCAAGGTCTCGCAACTCTCCATCCTCGATTTCATCTAAGTTTGACAACCAATTAAAACGGCTTGCCTTTTTCTTTTTATTGCTGAATACTGATTTGTAAGAATTCATGCAAACTGCTACAGGCAGTTTTTTGACTCGCTGCTCTGTCGCCTCGGCAGAACGTATGTTCTTTTTTCCTTTTCTACTACATCGGGTTGTTGCCCGAGTTGAATACAGGTGCCACTATGCTGGTGTTGACCAGAAAACCCGGTGAGGGGATCATCATCGGGGACAATATTGTTATCAAGATTATCGAAATGAAGAGTGGCGGCGTTCGTATAGGCATTGATGCCCCTCGGGACACCAAGATCTACCGCCAGGAGGTCTACGAGCGCATCCGCCAGGAAAACATAGAAGCAGGAGCCGGTTGGGACATGAGCGATCTGGATATCCTTAGTGACAAGCTTGCAAACAGGACGTTAAAAAAATGAAAACCATAAATACGCGTTTTGGTGAGATAGAATACGATCCGTCCAATGTCATCCATTTTCCGGAAGGACTCATCGGCTTGGACCAGCTGAAACACTTTCTGGTGATGCCCAATAAAAATGAGGGGCCGCTCTTCTGGATCCAGAGTGTCGATGACCCCGCCTTTGCCTTTGTGGTCACCGATCCCACCAACTTCTTCTTTGATTATCTTGTGGTCCCCGACGAGCATGAACGCGTAAAACTCGGTATCGATGCAACCGGCACCTGTTTCATACTGACTATCGTTTCCATCTCCCCGGAGAAAGAAATCACCCTCAACCTCTCCGGCCCCGTCCTCTACGCCCCGGAGACCAACAAAGGGTTACAGGTCATTCTTGAAGACCCCCGGTATAGCACCCAAACTCCTCTGCCCAAAATAGAAAAAAAAGAAGCGTAACCCCCAACGCTTTGCCGTAATCAGCCGCCTGACGACAAGAGGTCAGGCGGCTGTTCTTTTTTGATCACCGTTATCCTCGCATTTCCTTGCAAGGTCTCCTCTTTGCCTTCCCCCTTATCAGCCTTACGCAAGTTGGTTCGTTGCTCACCTGCCGCCTGAAAAAGTGATGGACGCACGGCGGCCACCGCTTGCCGTCAAAGCTCCTATGCTCAATTGTGCACCGACGCCCCCTTTTGTCCAGCGCCCTCTACCATTGCACATTTTTCCACTTTTTCCCTAAACTATTCCCCAGAGAATGACGAAATACAAGATACCTGCGAGGTACACAAAAAAAGAGACTTTACGTTTGTAAAAATGATTGAACACGATGCCTAAGCACCCCTTCAAGGAGGATATTTACCATGGCACTTACAATCAATACAAACGTATCATCATTAAACGCCCAAAGAAATCTGAGTAAATCACAGGGAGATCTCTCCCGCTCCATGCAGCGACTCTCTTCCGGCCTGAGAATTAACTCGGCCAAAGATGACGCTGCCGGCCTGGCTATCTCCGACCGGATGACCTCCCAGATTCGGGGCCTCAATCAAGCCGCGCGAAATTCAAACGACGGCATATCCCTCGCCCAGACCGCTGAAGGCGCACTTCAGGAAACCACCAACATCCTGCAACGCATGCGCGAACTGGCCATCCAGTCCGCCAACGACACCAACAGCGCTTCAGACCGTGCCTCGCTCCAAGCCGAAGTCAACCAACTCCAGCAGGAGATGACCCGCATTGCCAGCAGTACATCGTTCAACGGCAGAAATGTCCTTGACGGTACACTCAATAATGCCCAGTTCCAGGTCGGTGCCAATGCCAATGAGACTATTTCTTTCTCCATTCCTTCCGCTAAAGCGGCGCAACTTGGTAATCATATTTTAGAGTCAACCAATGCCACCGCCACCAGCATTGAAGCGGCAAGTACGATGGCCGCCGATGTAACCGTTAATGGCAACAATGTTGGGACTCAAATATTAAGTATATTTGGTCCTGAGAGTGCTGCTGTTTCAACTGTTAGCATCACAGCAAATGATAGTGCCAAAAAAATCACCGATGCCATCAATGTTAAATCCACAGACACCGGCGTTTATGCAAATGCCAGAACAGTAGCCACACTCTCTGGTATCGGAACTGCTGGAATTGTCTCATTTCAACTCACAGGCAATAATACCACTGCCATTCCTGTCAGTGCCCTGGTCGGTACAAACGACCTTACTGCTTTATCCAGTGCCATCAATGATCAGACAGGTAACACCGGTGTTATTGCGACCTTGAGCGGTGATAAAACGAAGATCACCTTGACCCAAGCCGAAGGGTACGACATCAAAATCGGTGACTACACGCACAGTGTTGCGACTGACACCATGATCGTAGAAGGCAATGAAAGCGCCATTCCTACCCCCATCACCTTAACCAGCGGCACTGGAGGTGACTCCACCGTCATCGGCGGCAAGGTCTCTTTCTACGCCAACGGTTCGTACACTGTAAGCAGTACCGTTGACGCTGCCGGCGGTTCACTCTTCAGCAATGGCGTTGGAGCCGCCAACGGTAGTCAGCTTTACTCCATCGATGATGTGGATATCAGCACCGTCGAGGGTGCCTCCGATGCCATCCGCGCCATTGACGGAGCCGTTGGCCAGATCGACAGGATGCGCGGCGATCTCGGCGCCCTGCAGAATCGGTTTGAATCGACCATCGCTAACCTGCAGAATGTATCCGAAAATCTATCCGCCGCTCGTAGCCGGATTCTTGACGCCGACATTGCCCAGGAGACCTCGGCCATGACCAAAAACAACATCCTCCAACAGGCGGGTGTGGCTATTCTTGCCCAGGCAAACACCACACCGCAGTTGGCCCTGCAACTGCTGCAAGGGTAATCCAAAGCGACCTTAACGGGACAGGGGAGGCTGCAACCTCCCCTGTTAGTTTCTTGCTCCCACACGACGCTTGGAAGCCTGTAAGGGAATCTCAGAAAAATTCCCCGCCATCATCACCCTACCCAGCAAGGAAAACATCATGAAAATCGTCATGTTTCAATATAATAGAGATGCGTCCGCGATTATCCAAAATAGCCTCCTGGCAACCGCCAAGAACAGCGACAGCAAGCAACTCGTCGCCAACCGCTTCCTTGCCAGCGGCTATGAAGACCGGTTGCTCTGGGAAGAGGCGGCCTCCCTGCGCCCCAAAAAACTGCAGGAATTTATCATCCGGGGCAACTGGCAGTGATTCCTTTCGAAGAAAGCATCCTGCCCTCTCCCTGACTCAAATTCTCCAAAAAATATAATCAAATCAATTTAATATCGTCGAAGTTGAATGCAAAAAAACATCCCGTAATTTATTTTTCCAGGCTCTGCGTTTTTCCCTAAACTCTTTCCAAGAACAGCCCGAAAAGAGAATTGGAAGAAAGAAACCTCTAACCAACAAAACAAATACAAACAAAATGATTTTAAAATACCGAAAGGAGGAAGCCAGCGACATAAACCAAAATGTTCAAAAGCTCTAAGATGTGCACCAACCCGGGCAAGGACGCCCAGCTGTAACCCATACAACATATTCATGGAGGAATATCATGGGACTTTCTATCAATACAAACGTAATGTCTCTCAATGCCCAACGTAACTTGGGTCAGTCTCAATCCGCGCTGGCTAAATCCATGCAGCGTTTGTCATCCGGTCTCCGTATCAACTCAGCAAAGGACGATGCAGCCGGACTGGCAATTTCAGATCGTATGACCTCGCAGATCCGCGGTCTGAACCAGGCAGCTCGTAACGCCAATGATGGTATTTCCCTAGCCCAAACGGCTGAGGGTGCGTTAGGTGAAACAACCAATATTCTGCAACGTATGCGTGAGTTGGCCGTTCAGTCAGCTAACGATACCAACAGCTCTTCGGATCGGAGTTCCCTGCAAGCTGAAGTCAACCAGCTCAAGCAAGAGATGACCCGTATTGCTGATACCACAACATTCAACGGCAAGAACCTTCTGGATGGTAGCTTGACCTCCGCTCAGTTCCAGGTGGGTGCCAATGCCAATCAGACCATTTCGTTTGGCATTAGCTCCGCCCAAGCCGCTGACCTTGGAAACCATTCCTTAAAAACCACCAATGTTACGGATGCTTTTGGTATTGAAGTAGCATCCGCTGCTGCTATTTCTACTGCCACCAACGGTAACAACGTGGTGACCCAGGCCTTGACAATTGTTGGTCCTGATGGTTCCAGCACTATAGCCGCAGCCAGTCTTGTAGCAGACTCCAGCGCTAGCGCCATTGCTGGCTTGGTCAATGCCCAATCTGCAACTACCGGAGTGACTGCCGAGGCCAGTACAACGGCTACCCTGCAAACTCTCAGTGCAGACGGTTCAGTAGGTTTTACCCTGCAAGGAACTAACAGTACTGCAATCGCTATCAGCGCCACCGTTACCACCTCCAACCTTTCATCTTTAGCCCAGGCCATTAATGACCAGTCTGGAAATACAGGTATAACCGCCTCCCTTGCTGGCGACAATAAAAGCATCACCTTGACTCAGGCGTCAGGAAGCGACATCAAGATTGGTGATTTCACTCATAGTTCAGCTGGTCAAGGTGGTGTCACCGCAACCTTTCTGGTTAAGGGTAATGAAGGCAATCCCGTTACACTGACAGATGTTGCTGGTGCTGACGCAGCCGCTGAAACTGCGGCAATCGCTGCCAATACAGACTCTACAGTCGTTGGTGGTGAGGTATCTTTCTCTAGTGCCGGCAGCTTCAACGTGAGCAGTAGCATCGCCACAGGAGCCGGATCCCTTTTCACTTCCGCAGCAGGTGGCGCTAACACAAGTAAACTGAGCTCTATAGACAACATTAAAATCACCTCGGTTTCAGGTGCTGCCAATGCCATCAAGGCTATTGACGGCGCTTTGACTCAGGTTGACAACATGCGTGGTGAGCTTGGTGCGGTCCAGAACCGCTTTGAGACCACCATCGCCAACCTGTCCAACGTCTCTGAGAATCTCTCAGCTGCCCGCAGCCGGATTATGGATGCGGACATTGCTCAGGAAACCTCAGCCATGACCAAAAACAACATTCTGCAGCAGGCCGGTGTCGCTATCCTGGCCCAGGCCAACCAGGCTCCTCAGCTGGCGCTGTCCCTGCTCCAATAAACTCTCCTCAACTCCTGGAGGGCCGCACTTTGGCCCTCCAGGCCTTATCTTAATTTAAAGAAGCTCAATAAAATCCCGAGGAGAGCGCCATGATCACCGAAGCCATGAACATCGCGAGCACCACACTGCAAAAAATGCCGCGTGGACCCGAGCAGATTGAAACCAACCGAAAAAATGCCAAGGAATCGCCAGAACCAGAACAGGGAACCGCTGAGAGTAAAAAAGTTCAGGCAGAGGAAATTTTAACCCAGATCAAATCCTTGACCGAAGATGGCCTCTACAGTGTCCGCTTTGAAAACGACGAACGCTCCAAACAGCTGGTTGTAAAAATTGTCGATAATGACACGCAGGAAGTGATCCGCCAGGTTCCTGCGGAAGAACTGTTGGGAATAAGGGCAGCGCTTGCCGATCTTCAAGGTAATCTGGTCGACCTGAAGTCCTAACAGTACAGTTACAACCTCGCTAAGATAATAACAGTCAATCAAGGAGAAAGGTATGGCAGAAGTAACTTTCGGTGGCTTGGCCACAGGTCTGCCCACCGACGAAATCGTAGAAAAACTGATGGCAGTGCAACGCCGTCCCCTTGATCGGCTCGCGAGCGATAAGAAATACGAGGCAACTCGCCTCAAGGCCTACGGTCAACTGAATACCAGGCTGGATGATTTGCGAAAGGCTGTTGATGCCATGAACATCACCAGTGAGATTCGCACCACAAAAATCAGCCTCAGCTCCGAAGTGGCTTTCACAGCTTCTTCCTCTGGTGCCAGTTCCGGAGGCTATACTGTTGCAGTGGCCCAACTTGCAAAGGTCCAGAAGGATGTGAGCATCGGCTACACCTCCCAGACGGACCCAACTTTTGGGACAGGCACACTCACCGTGAACGGCAAAGCCATTACGGTTGACGCCACCAATAACTCCCTGCAAGGCCTGATGACCGCTATAAACGCGCAAGCTGCAACCACAGGCGTCAGCGCCACTATTATTAGCGACGGCAACGGAGTGAATCCCCACCACCTTGTCTTAACTGGAAAGGACGCGGCGACGAGTTTCACTGTCACCAGTGCGTTGACAGGAGGCCTGGGGGTGGAGTTAGCAAATCAATTCACCCAGGATGCCCAGCAGGCGGTGACTTTTATTGACGGCCTCAAGGTTGTCAGCAACTCCAACACGATTTCCGATGTCATCAGTGGCGTGACCTTGAACCTCGCCGCAATAAGCGCTCAATCGTCTGCCGGCAGCCCCACCCCTGCTGAAGTCACCAACGGGGTAGATCCATGGGACTGGGCCACTCCGCCAACCTATGTGGGGACAACCATGAATGTTGTCGCCGACCCGACTGCCTTAAAAGAAAAAATAAGTGCCTTCGTCAGCAGTTACAATAAAGTTATGGAGTGGATCAGCAAAGGGTACGAGACCAAGACTGCCGATGATACAACAACGACTGATGCCACAACCAAAGACACTGCCAAGGAAGAAGATATTTTAAGCGATTATTTGCGCGGAGACTCAACAGTAACTAGTATTAAAAGAGGTCTTCAGGCAATCTTGACCGACGCTGTTAAAGGAAGTGGCGCACTCCACGTAATGAGTGATTTGGGCATCACCACCAATAAAGACGGTACGCTTACCCTGAACAGTCAGAAGCTTGATACTGCTATCGCATCGGGTTTAGACGGGATGGTAAAATTATTGGCCGGCGAAGATAACGTCAATGGAGTCATGAAAAAATTCAATTCATATTTAACAGATCTTACCTCCAGCACTAAGGGCATGTATGCCGACAAAAAAAATCGTTACAAAACACGATCCGAACGACTGGACAGCCAAATAGCCCAGAAAGAAACCTTGATGGAGAAAATCGAAAAAACCATGCGGGCTCGCTTCAATGCCATGGAACTTCTGATCAGCAACCTGAATTCTCAGAGCGGTTATCTGACCCAACTCTCCAACCTGTCAAATTCGGGGAATAAATAATGAATGCCTATAACAAATATCAACAAAACCAGGTCCTTTCCGCTTCTCCCGAACAAATCCTGATCATGCTTTATGACGGGGCGATTCGCTTTACCCGCCAGGCGATTGTGGCTCTGGAAGAAGATAATATTGCCGGTTTTCTTCATGGCGTAACCAAATCAATGGCCATCATTGCAGAATTCTCCAATTCCCTGGACCACTCTATTGGTGGCGAGATTGCCGAGAACCTTGATGCGTTATACAACTTCATGATTCGAGAGTTGACCCAAGCTAACCTCCACAAGGATATCGATAAAATGCGGGTGGTCGAACAATTGCTGGTGGACTTGCGCAGTACCTGGGGAGAAGCGATATTGGTCAACAAGCGAGAGCAGACACCCGTCAATCAGATCCTATCCATTCCCAGAGCACCGTATAACAACGCCTCCGTGCCTGATGGATACGTCCCTCTGTCAGTATGCCGTTAACAGCGCCAATGGACACGCCCGCAGGGTTGCAACCACTAGAACTTAGCCTTACCCGGTCAATCCAACTCTATGAAGGCCTGCGGCAATTCATGCAAAAAATGGATAACGAAATAGGGACTGCGGATCCGGTTGCTTTGCAAGATTTCAGTATCGCACTGAATGAACTCCAGGAACAAGCCATAGATTTAGACCGGATCATTTCGGCACAACTCAACGCTTTAGCTTCAAAAAGCGTTCCGATACAAGCCCTCACCGAGAAACGTGCGCTCTTGGTCAGTGAGATACTGTTACTCAACCAACGGATAACCGCCAAGGCCTCAGGAGCGAAATCGCTGATTGCCCACGAAATCGGTCAACTGCGCACTGGTCGAACCGCATTGAGTGGATACAGGCAGCCACAACACACAACGGGACGAATTACCAACTCCACCTCCTGAACATCTCCCGACCTCCTCTCGTTATTTATATTCTGTTTTCTTTGACAGGGATAAGTAGATGCAGACCGTAGAAACGTATTTCAACGATACCATCGAAAAGTACCGACAGTTAAAACAAACTGCGGATTTGCTCATCCAATCGATCCCGCTGTTGTCACCCATCGAGATAGAAAACCGTTGTAATGAATTACATCTGGTTCAAAAGGAAATTTACAAAGACCACAGCCGACTCTGCCTCATCATGGAAGGTATCGGCCCGGAAATTCTTAACACCTCCTACATCGGCGAATACCAACGGGCTATGGACAGAGCCATCCTTGCCTGCGATACACTCCAGGCCGAATTGTGTTTCTATCAAGACAGAACCTACGATCTCCCCTGCACTCCACTGGTTGCGAAACCGCAGTGTCAGGTGGTCGCCGTATAGCCAGCGCTTGCTGCCCTGCCCCGAATTTCCCGCCAGAGCGACCCTGTCAAAGTTGCACAACACAGCTGAGGCTCCACTATAGAAGCCCCATCGCCCCACTTTTTTTATCAGTGCGACTACTATTCCTAAAAAAATCTTCCTTTCTCGTCCCTATTATGGCAAGCTGATAGAAATACTATTTTTCCTCTCCGAGAAAAGGTAAGACCTTGCCATTACTGAATAGTTTTTTCCTCAATATCAAAGAAGGCAAAGCCATCCGGGCGGCAGTCCCGTTACTCGGCATTGTTGAAAAAGAACGATTGCACTGTTTTTACGGAAAAGCGGAACCACCTGCTTTCACGCTCTTTTTTCCCACAGGCAGCCTGGCGGTCGACCAGGTCGACACCAGCAGGACCTGCATGGCCATGATCGATTTTGCCGACCAGACCGTTTCAATTTCGGCTGACATCAGCAAAATAATAGATTCGCAGACCCTGGAGCTGGTTGCGCAGGAAGCCGTCAGTCATAGCCAATCTCGCGGTTTTTTCCGAGTTGATGCAAGCACCAGCGTCGCCGCCTCGTCGGTCGTCCCTGAAACAATGACTGTTGAGGGTGAAGGCTGGAGACTCTCGGGTGACACCATCGACCTAAGCGGCAGCGGCCTTTTATGCAGCTTCAGCGAGCCCATTGAAAAGGACAAACAGGTTCATATCGAACTGACCCTACCCACGCGCGACATGGAAACGATCAACGTCCTGGGCCATGTGGTGCGTTGTCGAAAAATCAATCCGTGCCTCTATCACGTCGCCCTGCACTTTGACTTGATCGACTCGGAAAGCCAGGACAAAATCATGGCCTGCTGTTTCGAACTCCAACGCCGACATCTGCGCATGCGGGTGCAACTACGAAATTAGGGCCGAGAAATATGCGGGCACTCCATTTTTCCTGGCAACCTTCAGCCAAAACCGGCCTGGCCCATGACAACATCCATTCAGCAACGATGTGTTGTCAATTGCACTTCATCATACTCCTTATAGCGTAACCGGGTGGTTTTCCTGTGATCAAGATTGACGAGATTTTAGAAAAGCTCAACGATAACGCTTCGGTGGTGGTCGATATTCCGAGCACCAAAGAAGAGGATCTGCGCTGCAAAGCCATGCTGATCAAAAGAGAATCGCCGCTGCTTGAGCTGCTGTTCCCTCCCGATTCCTGGACGACGACCGATCTTAAATTCGGAGCGAACTGCAACCTGGTGGTTGACCATAAAGGGACCTCGGTGAATCTGATCGCTCGGCTCGACAGCGCGGTCGGGGATCGTCGCTTGCATTTCACCGCCAGGGAACCGGTTGCACCGGAAGCGCTGCGCGATTTTTTCAGGGTATCCATCAACGCCACCATTGAGGCGAGTTATATTGCAGGCCCCCAGGAGGTCAGAGTCCATTCCTGGAAAATGCTCGGCACCACCATCGACCTGAGCGGGAGCGGCGTACTGGCCCTGTTTCCGGAAAAACCGCCCAGCAACAACCGCATTCAGCTGATCATCACCACATCAGCGGATGCCCCCCCCCTCGTTCTTCTGGCCAACGTGGTACGATCCTACCGGCTCCGAAAAAACCGATATCAAGTGGCCTTTCACTTTGAAACCCTCACCGAAAAGAACCGAGACCAACTCCTTTCGTTCTGCCTGCAGGAAGAGCGCCGCCAACTCCGGGAGAACGTGCGGACGGTGTAGCCCCTTGCACCGGTTGCATAACCGGGAACGACCAGATTGAGCGTCATGCCGTCCCACCGGTTTCTCCTATTTTTTCTGGTCAAACTTTAATGATGGCCATATCGGCGAAATCCGAATGCTCATGGATGCCCATATTTTTGCCAAGCCCTATCCCATACGTTGACCGCAAACCACCAAGAGGTTCATTATGGACCCGACAGGCACGACGACCCCGATCCTGCGAATTCAGCCCCTAGCTGCCTACCAAGGCAGCGGTCGACAGCAACAGGCCCCTTTTAGCCAGGGCCAATTGCTGCAGGGCCTGGTCAGTGCCAAAAGCGGCACCAACCTGTTTACCATCGAGATCGGCGGCCGCCAAGTCCAGGCTGAATCGACCGCCCAACTGCAGGTTGGGCAAAAACTCGAGCTTCAGGTTGCCGCACTCACGCCGCAAATCGAACTCCAGATCATCAGGAATAATCCGGTCAATCGGCTGATCGGCAACGCTATCCATCTCCTTGGCCAACAGACCGCCACCTTTCCCACGATCTCCGATCTCGCCCAAACATCGAATCAATTGCCGCAACTCAGCCCCAACTCCAAAAATACACTGCAATTCTATGCGGCCAATATTGCCAATCAAGCACCGGCGACTCCCCCTTCACCGCAAAACCAGCTCACCGTCCAACTCGTCAACCAAACCTTTGAAATACTGGCGGCACAACCAAACGCCAATACCGGCGCTGCGTATGCTGCCATTGGCAACCTGCTGCAACAACTGTCGCAAACCGCCACGCTCGCCCCGACAATCGCTCAACAGGCCGGTGACTTAGCGCCAATATTTGTTCAGCTGGCCAGCCAGCAACCATCAGGCGGCACCCAAACACTGCCTGGAACCGCGACAAACATCCTGGCAACGACGAGCACCGGCGCCGAACTATTGGCGCACGCCAACATTGCCGGCGGGGGCGATCAACCTCTCCAAAACCTGATACCCCAGCTCTTCCCTTTGCTTCAGGGAAATCCCGCCCTGCCGGCCGACCACCCCCTGCGGCAACTGGTTGCCTTTCTGGCCACAACCCAGAACGAAACAGCGCAATCTCAGCCTTTTTTGATGGACGGCTCAAAACTGCGGGAATTAACCGACCGACTCGGCATGAACATGGAACAACTCCTGGCAGACAATAATCGTGAGAAGGCGGTGCAAACGCTCAAATATGCCCTACTCGAACTTTCGCAGCTAGTTACCGCCAAAGACAACAGCCATAATCAGGCCGAACAGATTGTAAAATCTATCGAACTGTACCAACTGCTGCAGATACGATTGGCCAGCGAATCGCTCTTTTTCCTGCCTCTGCCGTTCTCGTTTCTTGATCAAGGCTATCTCCTGGTCAATGCCGACCATCCTCAAGAGGGTTCGGAAGAAAGCCCCGGAACCTCCAAACAAACTGCGCAGCGATTTGAACTACACCTGCAGCTGGAAGGATTGGGAAACCTGCAGATAGACCTGCACCAAAACGATGGCGGCATAACTTTAAAATTTTTGGCAGAGGATATCGAGCGGGCGAAATTTCTCGCCGGTTTTCGTGCGGAACTCGGCCAGTGGTTGACAGCAGCCGATCTGGAATCAGCCCAGTTTCTGGTCGGCGCCAAAGAGCCGGCAAAAACGTTGCTTGAAAAAATAATTCATGGCGCCACCGGCATGGTCGACACCCGGGCCTGAAAGGATTGCACCAGAGGGAAATATCTTGGCGATTGAAAAGCCCACAAAGAAAAAAGCGGTGGCCCTGCTGTATGACGCCAATAAATCTAGCGCGCCTAAAATCGTTGCTAGCGGCGCCAATCTTATTGCCGATAAAATAATAGCCCTGGCCCTCGAGGCGGGAGTACACATCAAGGAAGACCGAGACTTGGTGGAAATACTTGCCAAGGTACCGGTGGGCGAAGAAATACCAGCTGAATTATACCAGACCATTGCCGAGGTACTGGCCTTTGTGTATTCGGTGAACAGCAAATACAAAGAAAAGCTAGCAACAGCAGACAAGAGAAAACTTTAAAACGCCCACCGACGCCCGAAGAATTACCACCTAACAAGACCATAGGTCTCGTTGAAACAATACCATTTCATGCCAGTGAAAGTGGTGCAATCAACTAGCCGTACCATTGCGCAGCCTTTGTTTAAGCAGATGGAACCATAAAAAAAATATAACCAAAAAAAACCGCTTCATATATCATTTTTTCTAGCGTATACTCTTGTTATCTGAAAAGAGGTGAAGAGATACCCTTGAAAGGATTCGTATTTTTTACAAATTCTTTTTGAAACGCTAATCCAGGGAAAACGCCGGCTTCTTTTTCGCCATGAAACCCGCCCAGAAATGTTCGCCTTTAACAACTTATTTGATGCAGACGAGGTAACAATATGAACTATGGCGTTGTTAGCCAGGAACAGCTTGAAAGAATAGATGAAATCCTGACTGAAAAGCTCATAAAAATCGGTGTTGATTGCGTTATCATCATCGACATGGCAGGCAATATTATTACCGCCAAGGACAACGGGACCTCAAAATACGATGTCTACTCTTTTGCCGCGCTGGCGGCCGGTAATTTCGCCACCGTGGACGCCATGGCCAAACTCGTCGGCGAGCAGGAATTTTCTTTGCTGTTCCACAAGGGCACGGAATGCAATATTCATTTCTCAAAAATCGACGATGAACTGTTGTTGATCACCATGTTCGGAAAAAGCATATCCCTGGGCTTTCTACGCCTCAATGTTGTCGAGACGATCGAACGCATTAAAAAAATCTGGTCGCGCAAATAACCGGTGCCAACGGTTGCAGCGCCAGCCTACTTTTTTGGTTCTCTGACGCAATTCGTTCAACAGGCAACAGGAGATTATTTTGAGTTTTGTAAATCTCAGGGAAAAAATAGTGCAAGTAAAAATTGTCTATTACGGCCCAGGCCGTGGCGGCAAAACCACCAATCTTGAATACATCAACAGAAAGTTCTCTAAACAAATTCAATCCGAAATGGTCAGCCTCAAAACCCATGGCGACCGCACCCTGTTCTTTGATTTTCTGCCATTCAACATGGGCCAGATTAAGGGTTATGAGTTGAAAATCCAACTGTATACCGTCCCAGGACAAGTCAAATACAATGCCACCAGAAAACTTGTGTTGAAAGGCGTCGATGGTATTGTGTTCGTTGCCGATGCCCAGGAGCAGATGAGAGAGAAAAACATTCGCTCACTCAACCAGTTACACGAGAATCTCACAAGTTATAAGGAATCCATATTCCGGCTCCCGCTGGTTCTTCAATATAATAAAGTGGATTTACGCAATCAGGGGATACCGATTCTGCCGACCTCTGTCCTGGATAAAGATCTCAACAGCAAACTCAAAGTGCCAACTTTTGAAGCAAGCGCGCTTACAGGATATAACGTCCCTGAAACGTTAAAGAAAATAATATCATCCACGGTTATCTCCATTCAGAAAAAACTTATGTAGTAGCCAGCCGTGGCAGCTAACACCAGAGCCGTGATATGAAAAAAACCCAGCGTGAACCCGTTTATAAAATCGATGAATTCGAGGACCTGACCCTTTTTGCCAACGAATCCTTCGATACCCAGGACGTCGATCTTTTTGAATTTTCCGGAGAGGAATCCTCTCCCCTAACCCGCCTTAAGTCCATCATCCTTTCATTGGACTGGGAGATCAATGACGAAATCCTCCAGGAATTGGCGGATGAAGTCGAACACTTGCAATCAACCTGGCAAGGCGACAAGGTCGCTGATATCTACCTGCAGGGACTCGGAAAAATTGGCGGTTATATCCAGTCCAAGGGAGCCTATGCCCACCCCAACTCCATCAAGCTACTGCTGACCTTTTATTACAATTTTGAGAAAATTGTCTCCACTCAAAATATCACCGGCGACGAAATCACCCAACTGCTGGCAGGCGATGTTCGTAAATTCAGAATCCTCCAATACCAGATCAAGCAAAGTGAAGATGACTCGGCTCCCAGCTTCGACGAAAGGATCGCCATTGCCTCGCCTTCCTTGGTGGTTGCTCCAACCCCTGCCGAATCCGATGCCTCCAAACAGCTCAGGGCAGCTATTCTCAGCCTCGACTGGGAGGTGACTAACGAAAGCCTCAAACAATTCAACACCCGACTCGCCCCCTTTCACCAATCCTTTGTTGATAACAAACCGGCACTGGTCTTGATCCAGGGGTTACAGGCACTGGGCGATTATATCTCTGAACAAAGAGCCCAAGCGCACCCGGAATCGTTTATCCTGTTGCATAGTTTCAGTGAAGCCCTCGACGAACTGGCAGCCGCAGGTGAACAACCTCTTGAGCATGACAAGGTGCAGCACATTCTGGTTGATCGTATCAACCGTCTCAATAACCTCAAAATGCTCATTGCACATCCGTCCGTGGCCGTTGACGAACAACGCCTGGACGAGTTGGTCGGCGAAATCAGCGCCCCTGCAGCCTTCGAACGCAGACACGACCTGCCGCCCAGAATTAGCGAGGAGTCGCCTATCACCCCGGCGGAGCCTGCAAAAGAAATGCTCTCCTGGGAAACAGCCGACGAAACCCCGACAGGCGAGTTGCTCACCGATTCTCTGCAAGCCGAAATCGATACGCTTTTTGCAATGGATGCAAAACCGGCAATGGAAACCGCGGATGTACAGTATCCCGACGAAATCCTGTCGCCGGACGCCATCCAACCGGTTGACGACGAACTGGCCGACGATTTCATCGAAGCCCATCTCAGCAACCGGGGTCTCATGCCGGCACTTTCCGACGCCAACGAACTCTCCGGATTTAATGAAGAGTCGGAACCCCTTGATCTGCCCACACAAAGTGACCTCGCGGAACAACTGGACTTCCTTTTTGACGAAGCAAGCGATGCCAACATCCAACGGCCCGATACCGGCTACTCTGCCCAGGCTGACAATCAGGAACAGCCCGAAGCCGACTTTGCCGACCTTTTCCCTGAAGACGAGCAGATAGAAGCCGCCCTTGCCGACGCCGAAGAACCGTCGGATACCCTCGAACTCAGCCTAGAAGATTTCGACACCCAACAAAGCACCTTCGACATCCAGAGTAAATTGGACAGTTTCTTTGCTGAAGCATTGGAGGAACCTGCCAAGCCACAGACGGGCGAGGAATTCTCCGTCGGAACAAGTCGACCATCTCTTGATGACGAAGAAAACGGTCCCATTGCCGCTTTGGCCGACATCTTTCCCGAAGAAACACAGATAGAGGCTGCCCTTGCTGGGGCCGAAGAACCGCCGGAGGCTATCGAACCTGACCGGAAAGATTACCAGGCGGATCAAAGCGCCCTCGACATCCAGAGTAAATTGGACCATTTCTTCGCCGAAGCAGGAGATGAACCCGTCCACGCTGAAACAATCAGCGAAGATACCGTTGAAGAAATTGAAAAATCCCTCTTTTTCGATGAAGAAAGCGGCATCGAATCGGCCTTAGCCGACAGTAGCGAAGAACAGGGCTTTTCAGAAGAGGAAGCCATTGCCACCTTGGATTACACTCCCATGGAAGAGATTGAGGAAAAACTTGATTTCTTCTTCGGCGCAGAGGCAGACGTCGAACCTGAAGCCATGGCTGACCGGCAAACCGAATCCGCCTCCGTTGGTTCATTGGCCGAAGAGGCTGACCTGGCCTTTGAAGATATTATAGAAGAGCCCTCCATCGCCCCGGCATTGAGCGATTTCCTGGCTCCTGAAGAAACGGATGTACAGGAAACCTGGGCAACAACGACCGACAACCTGTTGGACAATGAACTTGAAGGGGCGCTCAGTTCTTTCATGGAAGTCGATAAAGCCTTCCAAGAAACCTCGCCGCAAACTACCGAACTGGCGGAGATGCTGGAAGCCGCAGTGGATGAAGGCGGCCTAGCCGCAATCTTCCCAACCGATTTACCCGGAGCGTTCGCGTCGCAGGAGAGCAGTCAATTGCTCCTGGCCTCGCTGGGTGCCTTGCTGCCCGGTGTGGTCCGTGCCACCTCCCGTGAGAACGCGTCCGAATCCGCTCAACTGTTGACCGCATTGCAGAACACCGAACTTTCGCCCAACCGGCAAGCGTTGTTGCAGTTGCTCAATTCGGTCATCAGTATGCTCACCCGCTTGCCGAAAAGAGATATTGCAGCAACCGAAAAACTGGTAAACTATCTCTACCAGCATACCCTTGAGGCACAACTACCCCCCGAGGTTTTACCGGAAGCGATCAACCGTTTTACAGTTTGGCTGCAAAACGCCTTCGCCATTATGCCCACGCTCCCAACCCAAACCGACGCAGAAGGTGCACCACATTTTGCATATACCGCCAAGGAGTTGTATTTCGAACTCACCGAACTGCGCGGCCATATCAAGGAAGAGTTCGTCAAACTGCGGCATGAGATGCACCACAAGCACTGACGAGCTCGCCTTTTAACCGTTTATTTATTGAGGAATCGGGACGCAGGTGCCGGTTCTTTTTTATTTTTGACTAACACCTTGTTATCGATGCAGAAAATCCCTTACTGACAAGCGCAAAACCTACAGCCTTCCCGCCGAAAGAAAGTTTTTCCTCCATCATCAATTTCTCGGATCAAAGGCCTCGCGCAAGGCCTCGCCGATAAAGATGAGCAGAACCAGCGCACCCACCAGGACAATGAAGGTGGAGAGCGAAAGCCACCAGGCATCGATATTGGCCTTGCCCTGGGCCAGCAATTCCCCCAGACTGGGAGTCGAGGGCGGCACGCCGAGTCCGAGAAAATCCAGGCTGGTCAAGGCGAGGATCGCCCCGGACATCCGAAACGGCAGGAAGGTGATCACCGGGGTCATACTGTTGGGCAACAGATGGCGGTACATGATGGTGACGTTATTGACCCCCAGCGCCTTGGCCGCCTTGACATACTCCATGTTTCTCCCTTTGAGAAACTCCGCTCGGACATAATCCGACAACCCCATCCAACCGAACATAGAGAGCAAAATAAGCAGCAACAACACACTCGGTTTGAAGATGGAGGCAAAAATAATCAGCAGATACAATTCGGGCATGGCCCCCCACAGCTCAATGAATCGCTGAAAAACCAAATCGAAACGACCCACAAAATATCCCTGCAGCGCCCCGGCGACTATCCCAAGCAGGGACCCGATGGCGGTCAACGCCAACCCGAACAAAATACTCAGCCGGAACCCGTACAGTAAACGGGCCAGAACATCGCGGCCGCGGTCATCGGTTCCCAGATAATTATCGCGGGTCGGCGGCGAGGGCACCGGGCGGTCCAGCACCAGGTTGATGGTGTTGAAACTATGCGGATTGGGAGGAAAGATGACCTTGTTGCCGTTGGTTGTCAATTTATCGAGAATAAAAGCATCCCGGTAATCGGTTTCGGTATCGAAATCGCCACCAAAAACCGTTTCCGGATACACCCGCCACAAGGGGAGATAGTAGTGGCCCTCGTACCGAATCAACAAGGGTTTATCGTTGCTGAGAACCTCGGCAAACAAACTCAGCCCGAAAAGCAGAAGAAACACCACCAGGGAATAATAGCCGCGGCGATTGTGACGAAATCTGGCCCAACGCTTGCGGCCCAGGCTATTTTGACGGTTCTTCCTGTTGAACATGCTACGACCTGCCTTCAAAACTGATCCGGGGGTCGACCATCACATACGAAAGATCGGAGAGCAGCCTGGACACCAGACCGATGATGGTGAAAAAATACAGGGTTCCCAAGACGACCGGATAGTCGCGATTCATCACCGACTCGTAAGCCAGGAGGCCCATGCCGTCGAGAGAGAAGATCGTCTCGATCAGTAGGCTGCCGGTAAAAAAAGCGGTGATGAAACTGCCGGGGAATCCGGTGATGATCGGGATAATGGCATTGCGGAAGACATGTTTGTAGAGCACCTGCCCTTCCTCCAGCCCTTTGGCCCTGGCGGTCACCACATACTGCTTGCGGATTTCCTCCAGAAACGAATTTTTGGTCAGGAGCGTCATCACCGCCAGGCTGCCGACGGTCGAGGCGGTAACGGGCAGCACCATGTGCCAGAGGTAATCCAGGATCCTCCCAACCGCGTCCAACTCGTGCCAGTTGTCCGAAACCAGTCCACGCAGTGGAAAAAGCGCCCAAAAGCTGCCGCCGCCAAATAGGACAATTAACACAATGCCCAGAACGAACCCGGGGATGGCGTAGCCGATGAGGATGGCCCCGCTGGTCAGGATGTCAAAGGTGGTGCCGTCGCGTACCGCCTTGGCGATGCCCAAGGGAATGCAGACCGAATAAACAATGAGAAAACTCCACAGGCCAAGCGACATGGAAACCGGCAGTTTAGAGACCACTAACTGAGCCACACTCATGTGATGGTAGTAGGAGTTGCCGAAATCGAACACCAGATAGTGACGCATCATGTTGAGGAACCGGGCCACCGGCGGTTGATCAAAGCCATAGAGTATTTTCAGTTGCTCGACCCGCTCCTGATCCAACCCTTTGTTGCCCTGGTACAAGCCGCCGCCCCCGGATTCCCCACCGGCGCCGTAGCCGCTCAACTGTGCCATCATCCGCTCGACCGGGCCACCGGGGACAAACTGGGTGATGACAAAGGTGATGAGCATGACCCCGAACAGCGTCGGAATCATCAGCAGCAAACGTTTGAGAACATACCATCCCATGGATTAGACGCTCGTAAACCTTGCATGCCAAACGAGGCGACCGAAGGCAGAGGTCAACACAACCTGCCTCCAGGTGACTCGATTACCGAAGCTGCCATCTCTGCCGATTGACGACCGGGAGTATTCCCGATGGCACAACGGCTCAGGAAATTTTGATATCGCCGACAAAATCGTTCTCCTCCCTCTGCAGGGCACTTTGACGTTGACGATCAAGACTGCGGATAGGTGCAGGTTCGTACGCGTCTTCTTCAATCGGTTCGGCAGCGACAGCACTTCGAGCATACACTTCGGGGCGCGGTTGGGGAACAGGTGGCGCCACCGGCTCGGCGACACGGCGTGGCGCTTCGAACTCCTCTTCTTCCTGCGCAGGCCGTTTGAAAAAGGCCAGCAATCCATCCTGCAGCAAGGAAACGCTCACCAGCTCCCACTCCTGCGCTCCCATTTCGTTGAGGGATTTTTCCATCTCCTCGTCGTCGACATATTTATCGCCTAACAGGCCATCTTTGGTAAATTCAAAAAGCATGGTCCGGTATTGCCACAACATTGCTCGCTCCTTGGCTTGATTTGACGGATGCGGAAATCCCCGGTTTTCAGATCGGGACACTTCGCGATTTCAGACGGCTCGCCAAGCGAACCAAAATTCTTTTCAAGAAAACATCAGTGGCAACCTTGCCGTTTGAGGCGTATTAATCCGTGCCTTGTGCCTGTGCTTCCAAATTTTCAGGGTGCTGGCTCTGCGGCTTTTTCTTGGCAGCAGCCTCTTCGATGAGGACGCCCTGCTTGAAAATCCCGCTCTGCACGGTACCATCGGAACGGGTCAAGACCCCTTTGCCGTCATAAAGATTCTGATAAAAACCCCCTTCATACCGGGAATTATCCGTCAATTCCAGCACTCCCTGACCCTCGCGCCGATTATCGATAAAGGTTCCGGTATACCGGGAACCATCGAGATACCGTCGAATGCCTTGGCCGGCCGGTTTCCCGTCGACAAAAATCCCTTCAAAAGATGACCCGTCCGCATAGAGCATTTTTCCTTTTCCATGGAGCACGCCACTGCGGAAATCTCCAAAATATTCACGACCATCGGGATAGAACAAATTCCCCTGACCGTTGTACCGCCCCAGATCAAATTCCCCGGTGTATTCCATACCACCGACGAAGGTCATAGTCCCCCGGCCATGGATCACCCCGTCCTGAAAGGTTCCGGTATATTTCCGGCCATCCTTGCTCACCAGAATGCCCCGGCCATGATAACGACCCTTCACCAGCTGCCCCTGATAGGCAGACCCATCAGGGTTGCGCATGGTTCCCTCGCCCCAAGGGAAACCATTTTTAAAGGTGCCCTCATAGACTCGGCCATCTTTATCGGTCGATTTTCCGGTGCCGTTTTGACAATCTCCCTGCTGGCAATCTGCAAAAGCGGTCACCTGAAACAGCAGCAAACCCAACAATACCATTATAAAACGTTGCATGTTCATCCCCTTACGCCCTACTGTCCCTGAATACCGCCCGAATCTCTTCTGCTATAATGCCGATGCCCCGCCGGACATCCTCCTCGTTCTGGGAGTAAGTCACCCGGAGGCACTCGTCAACATGTCGCCAGCCCGGGGCTATGCCCGGAAAAAAATAATCGCCGGAGACCACGACCACGCCCCTGGCTTTCAAGCGTTCGTAAACCTGGCGGCTCGAAACCGGCAAACCCGGGAACCATAACCAGAGAAACATCGCGCCTTCAGGGACATGCACCTTATACGGCAAACCGGTGAATTGTTCCTCGATGGCGGCCAGGGCCCGTTCCATCTTCTGTCGGTAAAAAGGCTGGATCACCTCACGGCTCAAACGGATGATCTCGCCGGACCGGATCAGTTCCGTGGTCAGCATGGCCCCAAAGCTGCCTGGAGCCAAATTGACCACCGCATTGGCACCGGACAGGACACGAATCAATTCTTTACCGGCAACAACAATACCGGTGCGAACCGCTGGCAGACCGAATTTGGACAGCGACATGCAGAGGATTAAATTTTCATTCCAAACCGGGGTAGCCTGGGTGTAAATCATCCCAGGGAAGGGTACCCCATAGGCGTTGTCGATGATCAAGGGGATGGAATGCGCGGCAGCCAATCGTTCAAGGCCGACTATTTCTCCGTCGGTCAGTACATTTCCGGTCGGGTTGGTCGGCCGGGACACACAGATGGCCCCGATTTCCTCGGTAATGGCTATCCGGTCAAAATCGACCCGGTATTTAAAAAAAGCAGCACCGATAGGCTCGATCTTCGGCCGCACCGAAACGAAAAAATCATCGGCCAACCCAAGATCGGCATAGCCGATATATTCCGGAGCCATGGGCAGCAGGATCTTTTTCATCCCGCCACCGGGCATGGCCCCGGCCAGAATATTGAACAGCAGAAAAAACGCTGGCTGGCTGCCGTTGGTCAGGCAAAGATTTTCTTCGGTGAGGTCCCATCCGTATTCGCGCCTGAGCAGGGATGCCAGGGCCTGGAGAAAATCCTTTTCCCCGCGAGGAGGATCATAGACCCCTATCAGCTTACGCAACGATTGTTCATCGTCAATCAAGTTCTGGAGCCGCTCGCGCATCGCTTCCTGGATTTCAGGAATATGACCGGGATTGCCGCCCCCCATCATAATCTTATCGCCTTCTGCAAGCGCCTGGCCGAGATCGTCCATGAGTGACAATATCCCCGCACCCGCAGAGAGTCGTTCACCAAATGCTGAAAGTTTCATACTGTTGCCACTCCATTGGCCGCATCGGCAGTCATGGACATACCGGAGATTGGGAAATTACGGCCCATGCGGATGATCCGTGCAAAACCCGACGCCGCCGGGATGAGAAAAGCATTATTTTACCAGTTTGAAAAGAAAAATCCAGTCGGATGCACAGAGGCTAGACGCAATAAAGGTGCCCGACGGCACCCTTAAGCCGCTACAAAACGTCGGTTCATGGAGTAGGACGCAATGCGAACAATTGACAGGGCAGGCCGGAGGTCGACAGCACCACCTGGGAGGGCAACATCTGACTCTTAAAGCCGTACGCTCGGCATCCCCTTGGCACCTTGGGATCGTGGGTAATATAATAATGTTTGCATTGGAGGCAGTTCGGTCCCCGCCCCTGGTTCCCGGTGGTCACAATAACGACAAACCATCCGTGCCCCGTCCGATGCGACGATGGGACATCGGCACAATCAATGGGCCTGGAGCCTCAAGGCACATTGGACGCCCACCCGGTATTTTTGGGGAAATCGAAAAAAAACAAGGCACCGCCGCCCGCTGCGAGCTGGCCCCAGGAGGCAACGGGAAACTCGAGCGCAACAATACCGCAAGTCGGCAGGTTCACAAGGCCAAGTCCGCCCAGCAGATTGGCAAGATCAGTAAATTCCGGATTATGGCCGACGATCATAACCGTGGCGAACTGCGGTTCGATCGCTTGCAGCAAGGCAAGCAAGGCCGGCACCGAGGCCGCATATTGATGGGGATTCACTCGCACATCCGCAAGCGAGTATCCCAGGCGGTCGGCAATAATTTCCGCAGTGGTCCGGGCCCGAACCGCAGCACTGGTCATGATCAGGTCGGGCTGGATGCCTCGATGTTTTAGCCGTTTCCCCATTTCCGGGGCATCCCGCTGGCCGCGTTTATTCAGAGGCCGATCGACATCGCGGAGCACACCGTCTTCCCAACTTGATTTGGCATGACGGCAAAGCAGCAGCAGTTTCTTTTCAGGAGGCAAGGTAAGCACTGATTTCATTCCACAGGTTCTCGTAAGCAGTGGCGGCGACCGATCCGGACATGGCGGCATTCACCGGCTGCCGGTATACGCCCATCCGTTCCACATCCGCCGAATAAGGGATAATGGCCTGCAGCACCCCGGTCTTGTTCTGCATGGCCTGCATCATTTCGATATGCATTTTTTTCCGTTTTTCCGCCATGGAAAAAAAGATCAGCACCTTATCGCGGCCATGGCCGATCTTCTCGAGGAAACCGAACAATTGCTTGAGCGACAACAAACTCAGGGTGGTGGGTATCACCGGCACCAGGATAAAATCGGCTGCAAAAAAAATATTTTCCGACAGCAGGGTGATGTTCGGGGGGCAATCAAGAAAAATATGGCCATACTCGCTTTGCAGCGGCTGCAGTACCTTGCTTAGCCGTTGGTGTGATTTTTTGAAATCATCCAGGGCGATATCAATATTGCGATAGGAAAAATCGGCGGGCAGCATATCGAGATTGGGATAATCGGTGCCTTTGATATTTTCCTCGATATGCTTGCCGCCCTTGAGCAGTTTCTTGCTGTTGAATTTCTTGGCCGCACGGATGCGAAAGTAGAAGGAAGCCGACCCTTGCGGGTCCATGTCACAGAGCAGGGTTTTGTGTCCATGCCGGGAAGAAAGATAGGCCAGGTTGACCGAGGTGGCGGTTTTACCCACGCCACCCTTGATATTATAAACGGCGATGATGCTCATGAGGATTCCTGTCGGTTCCTGAAAAGATCGTTAAACAAGGCGATGTTCGCGGGATCGCCGAACAGGGAAAAAGCTTCGGCGAAATGGGAGCGCAATTCCTGCTGCTGTTGAAAAAGACTCTGCATCAAACCGCCGAGTGCCGCCGCCAGTTCGAGATCATGGGGCGACCTGGCCCGCAATCCATCCAGGGAATGGCGCAGCATCTGTTGCTGGACGGAGAGGTCATTGAATTCGCCAAGAATATCCTGCAGTTTTTTGAGTTGCCGGACCACCGTCTGGATATCCTCTGCGGGGTAGAGCGTGCTAAAAAATTCTATCGTGTATCGCAGCTTTTTACACTGGATTCGTAAACGGTGCACTTCGGGATCGGGTGTGGCAGTGTCCAGAGCCTTGCCGTCCTTCATCACCCGTTTGAACCGGCGAAAAATAATCCGGCTGGCCAGGTGGCCGATGTCCACCCCGGCTGCTGGAGCCGGTTGCCGATCCTCGGAGGCCAGGTAGCGTTTCCAGGCATTGAGGATGGCCCGATATTTTTTGGATTGGAGCACCCGCGCCATCTTTTTCTGCTCAGCCTGCCTGCGGAGGGCCAAATCGTCAAAAAAGGCGCGCAAAGCCGGCTGCAGACTGGCCGGCAACCGGGCGAGATAATCTTCCTGCTCGAGCAGATACACATCAAGATCACGGGTCGGGCCGGTGACGCTGCCCAGGGCGCCAAAATCTTTTTTGAACTTTTCCACCACCGTGTCTGGCAAGACGTTTTTCACCAGACTCAATCCGGAACGGGTTCGGCGAATGGCGACTCTAAGATCATGGAGGAACTCGGAATCAAAATCCTCGATGACGCCGGGGAGATTACGGTTGATGGTGTTCAGCAGTTGCCGATAAATGCGGACCATGGACTGACGGGCAGTATACCCGGCATGGAGTTCGATGGCGAATTTCGAAGTGTAATCAAACGGACGGCGGCCGGCCCCTTGGCATCCTTGCTCAAAGCCGACCAGGGGACTGGCCGGTTGATTGATCCCGTATTCTTCCAGGATTCGGCGCACGGTGAGTAAGGATTGCTCATACCCCCGAATGCCGAACAGACGGAGCATGCGGAAAGCGGGTTGGGCGGCGGCAAGCCGCTGTTCTTCAAACACGATGCGCGCCACGGTTTTCTCATCACGATTGAGCAGACGAATCTGGCGGCCGAGCAAGGTCACGGTGGCCAACGGCAACAGGCAGCGAACCCCAAGCTGCGGGGCCAGCAGCTCCCTGAGATCGCCGGGAGGAAAATCCCGCGCAAAGCAGGATCGCTTAAGTTCAGGCCCGCCCTGTTGCACAGTGACCTCGCCACTGTCACCATGATAGAGCGTCCAGGACTGCCCATGGCAATGGAGCAGGTATCCCTGGCGAAACAAGCGCCAATCAAAGGAATCGGCATAAACCACGGTGGCCGAATACTCCGGGGCAGCAACCACGCCGAACTCCCCGGCAAGCACGGTCAACAGCTGGGAGGCCTGAAGCGAGTCAGGCATGAACCAGGTGTCCGTGCCGGGCGGTTGCATCGATCACATTCCTCAGCTGCGGTAATCGGCGTTGATTTTCACATAATCGATAGAAAAATCGCAGGTATACACTTCGATTTCGGCGCTGCCTTCATTGAGCTGGACGGTAACGGCGAACTGCCTTTGCTTGAGCACCTCGGTGGCGGCCGCCTCTTGTTCCGGCCCAAGCACCAGACCGTTTACAACCAGCGGGACGGTATCGAAACTAATCGATACCCGGTCCTGATTAAAGTGGCAATCCGACCGGCCCAGAGCCGCGATTATTCGACCCCAGTTGGCGTCCTCGCCGAAGAATGCGGTCTTCACCAGGGCCGAATTGGCAATGGTTTGGGCCGCACTCGTCGCCTCATCGACATCCCGCGCTCCCGTAACCCTGATGGTCACCATTTTAGTGGCGCCCTCGCCGTCGGCGACAATTTTGAGGGCCAATTCCTTAAACAGGCCCTGCAGCGCCGAGCCGAACACCTTGACGGCTTCAGGATTGTTCTCGTCAATCCAGGTGTTGCCGGCCGCGCCATTGGCCATGACCAGGACCATATCGTTGGTGGAGGTGTCGCCATCAACCGTAATCCGGTTGAAGGTCTCGTCCACTCCGGTTTTCACCAGCCGGTTGAGTACCGGAAAAACAATCTGGGCGTCGGTCACCACAAAGCAGAGCATGGTGGCCATGTCCGGCATGATCATCCCGGATCCTTTGGCAACCCCGAGCATGGAAATTTCGACGCCATCGATCAATACCGCGGCCTTGGCGATTTTCGGCACCAGATCAGTGGTCATCATAGCCTGGGCCAGCTCGTCGAAACCGTCCGCCGAGAGCTTCGCCACCAGGGCCGGCATGGCTTTGGCAAACGGTTCGGTGTTGAGCTGCTGGCCAATAACCCCGGTCGAGGCCACCTGCACCAACGCCTCTGAAATCCCCAGCTCGGTTGCCGCCAAGGCGCTGGTGGCCAGGGCTACATCCATCCCGGCTTTACCGGTACAGGCATTGGCATTACCGCTGTTGATCAACACGGCCTGCGCCTTGCCCGAGCGCAACCGCTCCATATCCAAAAGTATCGGTGCCGCTTTGACCTTATTGGTCGTAAAGGTCCCGGCCGTAACCGCCGGCACCTGCGAATAGATCAACCCCAGATCAAGCCGGTCGGCATAGCGGATGCCGGCTTTGATTGCAGCGGCTGAAAATCCTTTAACCCGCATAGAATATATCCTTTAGTTCATTGAAGTTACCCAAACGATTATAGCTGTCGATACTCTACCAGATACCGTGTAAAAGGAAAGGGTGAAGATATCGGTGGGTTGGATATTTCCCTTGACCATCGGCATGGTTTTATGACATTTTAATACGTTAAGGGAATGATCGCGCAAGCCCTCCCGAAGACATGCTTTCCAACCCGTATATTTTTTTTTGAATGACCGACACCTTTTTGAGTCCAAGTCACTCCCAGCATCCGCGGGAATGAGTCCTCCACGACCCTGAACAACATGGACATGCTGGCCCTGGACCTGACCTCCTCACTGCTTTTTGCCGATCTCGCCGTCCGCATCGGCTTTTCCCTGCGGATCATTATGCGCAAACGGGCCGCCAGCGTTTCCATTGCCTGGCTGGTGGTCATCATGCTCATCCCCATTGGCGGCGCCATCATCTATCTGCTGTTCGGCGAAAACCGGTTGGGCGAACGCAGGGCTAACAGACTGATCCAAAACCGTCCGATCATCAAAGAATGGTCGGACGCCCTGCAAAACAAACCGACGATCAATTGGGATTTTGTCAACCCGGAATGCATTCCACTGGACCGCCTGGTCATAGCGGCCACAGGCATTCCGACCATGCCCGGCAACAAGTTGGAGCTCATCGATCAAGCCGACACTTTTTTTGCACATTTGATCGCTGACATTAACCAAGCCCGCTCCAGTTGTTATCTTGAATTTTATATTTTCAATACAGGCGGCCTGGTGGACGGACTGGTCGATGCCCTATTCCAGGCGCAGCAACGCGGGGTGACCTGCCGGATTTTAGTCGACAGTATCGGTTCCAAGGAATTCCTGCGCAGCCCGCTAGCCAGTCGGATGCGGGCCGGCGGTATCCAAGTGGTCGAAGCCTTGCCGGCGGGGATCATCCGAGCTCTATTTATGCGGATTGATCTGCGTAATCACCGGAAGATTGCCGTCATCGATGGAGAAATCGCCTACACCGGCAGCCAGAACCTGGTTGACCCGCGCTTTTTCAAACAACAGGAAGGCCTGGGGGAATGGGTGGACGCCATGGTCCGGATTACCGGGCCGGCGGTGGAACTGCTGACCGCGGCCTTTATGTTTGACTGGCTACTGGAGAAAAAACAACGGTTGATCGACTACAGCGGCACCACCGACATTCATCCGGTGGCCCCAACCGGTCAGGCCCTGGTGCAGTTGGCGCCCTCCGGTCCGGGCTACGGCGAAGACACCATCCACAGTCTCCTGCTCACCACGATCTATGCGGCCCGGAAAGAACTGCTGCTCACCACACCGTACTTCGTGCCGGACAATGCCATCCTGGCGGCACTCAAATCGGCGGCGCAACGCGGGGTTGCAGTGACGCTGATCGTGCCTGCCCGGAATGACTCGCGCCTGGTGCATTATGCCAGCCGGGCGCGCTATGATTCCCTGGCTTGTGCCGGGGTACGGATCATGAACTTTTCCGGAGGACTGCTGCATACCAAGACCATCACGGTCGACGGCGATTTCTGCCTCTTCGGCTCGGTCAATCTCGATATGCGCAGCTTCTGGCTCAACTTTGAAATGACCCTTTTCATCTACGATAAAAATTTCACCGATCAAATCAAAGCCCTGCAACGGCACTATCTCAAACAGGCCACCCCCCATGATAACGTGGCCTTTCAGGCTCGCCCCTTTGGCGAGCGGTTACTGGAAAATATTGCCCTGCTGGTTGGGCCGCTCCTCTGAGGCTGGTGAATACATTTCCAAGGCCGACCGATATGCTTTTTTGAATCGGCACCACCGATGATCCATATTACTGCTGCCTGCACCACCACCTGACCATACCCCGAGGCCCATGAAAATACTCCTGATCAGCGACATCCACGGAAATTATCCGGCACTGGAGGCGGTCAGCCGCCAGGTGCAGCCGCTCGGCTGCGAACAGATTCTCAACTGCGGCGACACTACGGTCTACGCACCCTTTCCCAACGAAACCATCGACTGGCTGCGTCAACACCAAGCCTTCTCCATCCGGGGCAACACCGACGACAAGGTGATCAAACTCCTCAGAGGAAAAACGTTCAAGAAACCGGCCAAACCCGAAAAACGAATAATGTACACCAGTACGGCGATGGTGCTCACCCCGGAAAATATCGCCTTTCTGCTCGATTTAAAAAAGAAAAAGATTCTTCGCCTCGGCCAGACCTTTGTCGGCCTGTTCCATGGCAGCCCGGCGGATCACGATGAATTTCTCGGCCCCGAAACCAAGGAAGCACGTTTCCGGGAACTGGCCAAGGACACGGTCTGCCAGGTGGTGCTCACCGGCCACTCCCACTCCCCGTTTCATCGATATGTGGGTGGGGTGCATTTCATCAACCCAGGCTCAGTCGGCCGAATGTCCGACGGTAGCCCCGATGCCTCATATGCCATCCTGGAATTGACCCAGGGCGCGGTTAACGTCACTCACTATCGCTGCCCCTACGATGTCGAAGCGGTGATCAGGGCACTACAGCAGCACCAACTCCCTGCCATCTACGGCGAAATGTTCCGCACCGGATGTAAAGGCAATTGACCCTATTGGCCGATATTGACTTCAGCTGGCGTTGACCGACTGACAGGCTTCTTCGACACGGGCCTCGACATACCGCATCGCTTCCCCTGTGCAGGTATCGAGATCAAAACAAAGGGCGTCTTCGCCCAGCAGACCGCCCGGAACATACGCGCCCTTTTCTTCCGGGTCCTGCACCATGTCACCGTAGAAACAGACGGACAGCCAGCGCGGCTGATCCTCGATCACATCAATCATCAGCAGCAGTGGCCGGTGATGGTGCGGATACGATGCCCTGAGCGAATAGGTCAAACCAGGACGAGGGTGGAACTCCAGCGTAAGCCCTTCCTTTTCTGACAATATTTCCAAAAGGTGAACGAACCCTTGTTTGGTGCGCTCAGGAGTGTCCTCCCAAGTTTCCAGAAATATCTGCAATGCCTCTGTTGTCTCTTTCATGGCTCTCTGCTCCTTGCATTCACACCGGTTTTTTTCCGGCGAACTTTCTTTAACGAAATACATCCTGCTTGTCTGGATTATTCAGCACTATATATGCGAACCTTTCCCTATCAGGACCCTGCCCGACCTGATATATACGTGACCACCAACCTATTCCAGAAAAAAATTTTCCTGCCCGGCAGCTTTGATCACGCCGGCTATCATCAGCACCATTGACCCCACCCCGCTAATCATCAAAGCCAAGCCATCGAGGACACCCATGGGCGACAAGAAAAAGAAGCAGGAAGATACCAAGGAAAAAAGGCACGAGACCGAAAATCCCATTGACTTCAGGCTGCAGGAAGGCACCGCCGTACGTTACAAAGACACCAAGAAAGATGGAGACCACGTGGCCGTCTGGGTAAGCAAGGATGCTCTGGCCTATGAAATGGAGCTCAAAAAACTGCAGACCGAACTGATGAAACTGCAGCAGGATATGAAGAAAACCGGAACCCGGGTGCTCGCTATCTTCGAAGGGCGTGACGCCGCCGGCAAGGGCGGGACCATCAAACGAATTTCAGCCTTTCTCAACCCGCGCAACACCAGGGTCGTCGCCCTGGCTGCCCCCAGCGATCGGGAAACAAGCCAGTGGTATTTTCAGCGCTACGTGCCCCATCTCCCCTCCGCCGGCGAACTGGTACTCTTCGACCGCTCCTGGTACAACCGGGCGATGGTGGAGCCGGTGATGGGGTTCTGCACCGATGAGCAGCACAAACGCTTTTTGAAGGATGTCCCGTTGTTCGAGGAGATGCTGGTAAAAGACGGCATCAAGGTCTTTAAATTCTACTTTTCGGTTTCCAAGGAAGAACAGGCCCGACGTTTTGAATCGCGTAAAACCGACATCCTCAAACAGTACAAGCTCTCACCGGTGGATAATCTCGCCCAGACCTATTGGGATCAGTATACGGTCAAAAAATTCCAGATGCTCAACGAATCGAACCGGACTCTGAGCCCCTGGACCATCATCCGTTCCGACGATAAGAAATCAGCCCGACTCAACTGCATCAAACATGTCCTTTCCCAGCTCGACTACGACAATAAACTTCCGGCCGAACAGTTGGCGACGAACCCAAAACTCGTAATCTCCGGCATTGACGAAATCAAGCACATGGAGAAAAATCTCTTTGACCCCGCTCGCCTCAGGGGCTAAGGCCTAAAAAAAAAACGGCCCGCAGTGCGATACGGCCTGCACTGTGGGCCAAACTCTAATACCAGCAGTCACCTTCGTGACTGTAGGGACATGGAGCAACTTGGGGGTAACTTGGTTGATTGCCCCCATGAGCCTTAAAGGCTCAGAGGGCCAGCCCGCAACATTTCTTGTATTTTTTGCCTGAACCGCAGGGACAGATCGCATTACGGCCGATCTTGTCTTCGACGCGCTGGATCGGTTTGCGTTCGGCTTCCTCGGCATTGGCGGCAATCGAGCGTTTCGCCTCTTCCAACTCACGTTCGCGCTGCTGCCGACGTTCTTCCTCCATCCGGGCCACCTCGTCTTCCTGGACGAGCTGAATCCGCATCAGATTGCCGATGGTGTGTCCCTTGACGGCCTCCACCATGGAACGAAACAGGTTAAACCCTTCCCGCTTGTATTCGTTGAGCGGGTTTTTCTGCCCATACCCGCGCAGACCGATGCCCTCCTTGAGATGATCCATGTGGAGCAGGTGTTCCTTCCACAGGGTATCCACCATCTGCAGCAGCACCATCCGCTCCAGCTGGCGCATCGGTACCTCGCCGTTCCGCTGCTCCTGGAGGGCATAGCCCTGCCGGACCGTCTCGCCCAGTTTTTCGGCAAAGGTGTCGTGATCCAGTTCCTGCCGCTCCTCCGGTGACCAGTCAAGCTGGAGATTGAAGAGGTGCGCCACCCGCGCCTCCAACCCTTGCCAATCCCATTCTTCGGCGGTTTTTTTGGCAGTGCCGAACTCGTCGGCCACCTCGTTGATCAGGTCGCCAAGCATGTCATTGATGATCGGCTGGACGTTCTCCCCTTCCAGCACTTCGCGGCGCTGCGTGTAGATCACCTCACGCTGCTTGTTCATGACATCGTCGTATTCGAGCAGGTGCTTACGGATATCGAAGTTGTGGCCCTCGACCTTGCGCTGGGCGTTCTCGATCGCTCGGGAAACCATCGAGTGTTCGATGGGCTCGTCCTCCTCCATACCCAGTTTGTCCATGATGGAGCTCAACCGGTCGGAACCGAAGATGCGCAGCAGATCGTCTTCCAGGCTCAAGTAAAACCGGGAACTGCCGGGATCGCCCTGCCTGCCCGAGCGGCCTCGCAACTGGTTGTCGATCCGGCGGCTTTCATGCCGACTGGTGCCCAGGATATGCAGGCCGCCGAGTTCGCGCACCCCTTCGCCCAGCTTAATGTCCGTCCCCCGGCCGGCCATGTTGGTCGCAATGGTCACCCGCCCCTGCTGGCCGGCGCCGGCGATGATCTCGGCCTCGCGCTCGTGCTGCTTGGCATTGAGCACGTCGTGTTCTATCCCTTCCTTGGTGAGCATTTTCGAAATTTTTTCGGAGATATCAATTGAAATAGTGCCGACCAGGATGGGTTGTCCCTTGGTGTGCAGTTCTCGGATTTCCTCGACAATATTGCGGTATTTGGCCTGCTGGTTTTTATAGATGACATCGGCATAGTCGATCCGGATCATCTTCTGGTGGGTGGGGATGCACACCACGTCAAGATTATAAATCTTTTTGAATTCAGGAGCCTCGGTATCGGCGGTGCCGGTCATACCCGCCAGCTTGCGGTACATCCGGAAGTAGTTCTGAAAGGTGATCGAGGCCAACGTCTGGTTTTCCTTCTCGACCTTGACCCCTTCCTTGGCTTCCAGCGCCTGATGTAATCCATCGGAATAGCGTCGTCCCTCCATGGTCCGGCCGGTGAACTCGTCGACAATCACCACGGCGCCGCTCTTGACGATATAATCGACATCGCGATGGAAGATATAATGGGCCTTGAGCGCCTGATTGACGTGGTGCAGGTGATTGATATTGCCCGGATCATAGAGGTTATCCACCTCAAGGAGATCCTCGGCCAGCGCTACCCCGTCATCGGTGAGCATGATCTGGCGGGATTTTTCCTCTTTGGTATAGTGCTCGTCCGCCTTGAAATGACGCATAATCCGGTCGACCTTGAGATACAGGTCGGTGGACATCTCGGCTGCTCCGGAAATGATCAGCGGCGTCCTGGCCTCGTCAATGAGGATGGAATCGACCTCGTCGACGATGGCGTAATGGAACCCACGCTGACAGTAATCATCCAGCGAGAATTTCATGTTGTCGCGGAGATAGTCGAACCCGAATTCATTGTTGGTGCCATAGGTGATATCCGCTGCGTAGGCCTCACGACGTTCGGCATCGTTCATGCTATGGAGGATGCAACTGGTGGTCAAGCCGAGAAAACGGTAGACTTCCCCCATCCATTTGACATCGCGACTGGCCAGATAATCATTAACCGTGACCACATGGACGCCCTTGCCGGTGAGTGCATTGAGATAGATCGGGGCGGTTGAGGTCAGGGTCTTGCCCTCGCCGGTCTTCATCTCGGCGATTCGGCCCTCGTGGAGCACAAGACCGCCGATCAGTTGCACATCGTAATGCCGCTCGCCGAGCACCCGCTTGGCCGCCTCGCGGACCACGGCAAACGCCTCGGGCAGCAACGCGTCCAAGCTTTCCCCCTGGGCAAGGCGCTCCTTGAAGCCGACCGTCTTGCCGGCGAGTTCTTCATCGCTCAAAGGCGCCACCGTGGCCTCAAACTCGTTGATAACTTTGACGATCCGGCCGTACTGCTTGATCATTCTGTCGTTCTTGCTGCCGAATATTTTTGCAAGCATCCTTCCTAACATCACACATCTCCCATCAAGGGCATGGCACCCTCAGGATAAATAAAAAAAACTTGAATTTCCGAATCAGGATTGGGGCGATTGGTCGCCGGAGGTGCGAATCAGCGCATCCTCATCGCAATCGGGGAATTTAGAACAGTGGAGGCAATCGCTCCATATTTTATGTGGAAGGTCCTGTTTATCTCGATCTTCAAATCCAAATTTTCTAAAAAAAGCCGCTTGATAGGTAAGGACAAACACCTTATTGATTTCCAGGCTTTCGGCTTCGTCCAGACAGGATTCCACCAGCAGAGCGCCGATCCCGCATTTTTGCTTTTCCTCAACCACGGCCAGCGAGCGGATTTCCGCCAGATCGTCCCAGCAGATATGCAGGGCGCATATCCCCAGGATGACGCCTTCCTCTTCGTAGACGATAAAATCCCGCAGATTGTCGTAAAGCGAACTATAGGAGCGGGGGAGCATCAAACCCTTGGCGGCGAAAATCGTCAGCAAGCCATGGATGGCCCGGACATCTCCCATCCGGGCTGGACGTATTCTACCGGTCTTCTCTTTTTGAAAATCAGCCATAGTAAATCACCTGACAACGATTAAAATAAATATCACGGACAAACACCTGCAGGTTGCCTGAAACCATCAACGTTGGCGTTCGCCGTCAATTAAGCATCATTGCCTGCGAGTCTTCGATAAAAATACCAGTTGCCCTGACCAGCGGCTCCCCCGATACATACCAGCAAGAGCCTGCCGATCCAGGTATCAGGCCGGAGCAGCAGGAACAAGGCGGCCACCAAGACCGCCCCGTAGACGGCCCCGGTGGCAAGATTTTGCAAGGTGACCGACCAGTCGGGATACTTGCGCTCCAGAGCGACCGCAGCAGGACGGGCAGCCAGAAAAAAAGACCCATACGAACAGAGCAGAAACGGGATAAACCCGTAGACCGCCCAAGTCACCACGGTTTTGCAAACCCCCTGGTCACTCTGTAAAATCCCTGCCTTCATAAATACCAGCGTCAACAGGGTCAGGACATGGGCCAGAATAAAAAAGAGCACCGGCGACAGCGCAGGTGCGTAGGATGCGACATGTTTTTGGACATGCTGGGCCAAGGCTTTGCGTATACCGTTAAGAATGGTCGGAATGCCGATCCACTTTACTGCTTTTTTCTTTCTTCTGCTTTTCATCCGTTACTATTCTTTTGGTCCATGGGGTCGCTGTTGTTCCTTGGGAGCAGGGTTGACTTCCGGGGCCGCTTGGGTCGGCGGTTGCTTGGCCATCCGACCTGATGACGTTAACCGACTTTCCTTGGACGGCAGCAGGATGGTCTGTCCTGCCCAAATACCCAGAAGAAACATCCAGAGAAACAGACACAAACAGACGATCACCAGACCGAACATCCCACGCCAACCAAGCTCAAAACGGAAAGGCTTGGCTCGTCCCTCCTGCTGCGGTGGTGGTGGCTTTTTTCTAAACAGACCCACGACTCTCCAGGCAAAAGCGGTTTGTGCCGGCAGAGGCTGACAAGCCGGCCGTCATCGGTTCAACTGTATGCTCGCCGCAGTACTCTGTAAGTATTTCGCCGGTAAAGGCAAGTGCGGCTCCCAAGAAAACCGTTCTCATGGCCCAACAGGGGCTCACATGCTCTCCGGCGCGGAGAGGCCGATGAGGTGGAGGCCGTTGCGAAATACCCGCTTCAGGGCCCCGCAGAGGTACAGACGGGCCAAGCTGAGCTCCGGATCGCTACCCAACACCTTGTGCTTATTATAGAAACCATGAAACTGCCCGGCAAGGTCCATCAGGTAAAAGACCACCCGATGGGGTGCCAGGTCGGTTGCCGCCCCGGCCACCAGTTGGGGATATTCGGCCATGGCTTTGAGCAGCGCATACTCTTCGGGTTCAACCAATCGATGCAGGGCAGGAGCCGCAGCGCCCGCGACCACCACATGCTCGTCGGCCTGCTTTTCGATGCTGCACAGTCGGGCATGGGCGTATTGCACATAAAAAACCGGATTTTCCTGGCTCTGTTTTTTGGCCAGATCGAGATCGAACTCGATCAGGTTGTCGGGCTTACGCATCAGGAAAAAGAACCGCAGGGCATCGGGGCCGACTTCGTCCACCAATTCGTCGACCGTGACAAAGGTAGCCTTGCGGGTGGACATTTTAACCTGCTTGCCGTCGCGCAGCAGGGTAACGAACTGATAGAGGACCACGGTCACCAGGGAATCGTCATGGCCCAGTGCCCTGATGCCGGCGAGGACGTCGGGCACGGTGGCGATGTGGTCGGAACCGAAGACGTTGATCATCCAATCGAAACCACGCTTGAATTTGTCGCAATGGTAGGCGATGTCAGGCAGCCGGTAGGTGGGCTCACCGGTACTTTTGATAATGACCCGGTCCTGCTCCTGCCCGAACTCGGTGGTCTTGAACCAGGTGGCGCCCTCTTTTTCGTAGACCAACCCCTTAGCCCGGAGCGTCTCGACCACCTCATCCACCCGGCCGTCCTCGTACAGGGTGTGCTCGTTGAAATAGCTGTCAAAACCGATCCCTATCCGCTTAAGCGTGGCGTCGATGTCGGCGAAAATCGCCTGCTTCGCCCGATCCTTGAACACAGTGATCTCAGCATCCCGGTAGCTGTCCCCGCCATCGGTGATCATCTGGCGGGCAATATCGTAGATGTAGTCGCCCTGGTACCCGTCTTCTGGAAAGGTATTGGCCAGACCAAGCAATTCCAGATAGCGCGCCTTGGTGGATTCCCCCAGAACCCGCATCTGGCGACCGGCGTCGTTAAAATAGTATTCGCGGTGAACCGCGTAACCGGCGGCGGCCAGCACCCGGACAATGGCATCGCCGAGCACGGCGTTGCGCCCATGGCCGACGCTTAACGGCCCGGTGGGGTTGGCGCTGACAAATTCGACCAGGACCCGGCGGCCGCCGCCGATGTTGCAGCAGCCGAACCGCTCGTCCTGCTGATAGATCGGGGCCAGAACGGTGGACCAGAGATCCTTGCTGAGAAAAAGATTGATAAATCCAGGGCCAGCGATTTCCACCTGGGTAAAGATTGCATGCCTGGTGAGCAATTCGGCGAATTGCGCGGCCAGTTCCCGCGGCTTACGGCGGTCGATCCCGGCCGCCACCAGCGCGAAGTTGGTCGAGAAATCGCCCTGCCCTTCGCGTTTGGGGACTTCGATGGTATAGCGGCCGGCGGCCCCGTCACTCCAGAGGCCTTGCTGGACACCTTCGGCAAAACAATGATCGACAATCTCTTTGACTCGTGATTTTATCATGATGCTGCAGATTGAAATATTAGAAAGCTAAAAAAATATGACAAGGGCTTGATACCCTTGCCTGCAAGGTTGTTCATGCCGGGCAGCCACGGTCCTGCTCAGGCCACCAGCATCCTTTGGTTCAATTTGCCAAAGAGACAAAGCACCTCGTAACTGATGGTGTCCATCCACTCGGCCAGATCATCGGCGGTGATTTCCTCTTCGCCCTGGCGACCGAGCAGCACGGCTTCGTCGCCGACAGCAACCACGCCTAAACCGGTGACATCAACCATGGTCAGGTTCATCGAAATCCGACCGACCACCGGCGCTCTTCTGCCGTTAATCAAGACCTGCGCCTTGTTGGAAAGACATCGCAGATAGCCGTCTTCATACCCCACCGGCAGCATCGCAATGGTTGATGGGCGGGAGGTGGTAAAGAGATGATTGTAGCCAAGACCGACCCCGGAGGGCACCTGCCGAACCTGGATGACCCGGGTGGTAAAACGCATAACCGGCTGCAGCAGGGGTGGCGATGCGGATGCTTTACCCGCCCGGCCGTCAGGGTAGTAGCCGTAGAGCGATATCCCCGGCCGAACCATGTCCAACTGTGCCCCGGCAACATAAAATAATCCGCCGGAGTTGGCAAGATGCAGACAGCACTTGCCAACAGCTTCCCGGGCCAGTTGGGCGGTGGTGGTGAAGGCGGTGAGCACCTGCGCCGAATTGTTCGACTGCCGGTTGTCGGCCAAAGGAAAATGGGCCATGACTCCTTCGATCCGCAGGTTGGCGAAGGCCTGTACCTTTCGGACCAGTGCCAGGAAATCGGCCGGCAGAGTCCCTTGGCGGCCCATGCCGGCATCAAGTTTCAGATGCAGACCAACCGTCATCCCGCGATCCTGGGCAAGACGCGACAATTCGGGCAGGATCGAGGGATCAACCACCACCGGCGTCAATTGGGCATCCAGAATTATCGGCAAGGTCTGCGGCACCACCCCGGCCAGAACCAGGATCGGCACGGTGATTCCAGCGGCGCGCAGCGTTCGCCCTTCCACAGCTTCGGCCACACCGAAGGCCACCGCACCGCGCTCGGCAAAAACACGGGCGCAATCGATCATCCCATGGCCATACCCATCGGCCTTGACCATGACCATGACCTTGCCGTTGCCGGACAATTGCCGGCAGCACTCGAAATTGTGGATCAAGGCGGCCCGGCTGATTTCAATGCAATTAAGTGAATCCATTGTTTTTTAACAGTCCATACCACTGCTGCCACCCCAGTCGACTGGAAAAGCAGAGCGACCAGCCGATGGCACAGTAGAGAGTCCCGATGTACGGACCCGGTTGGGTGAGGCTTCGCAGAGCAAGACCGGCGGCCATCATCAACACAACCAGCAGCCAGGTTTTCCATGAATACACGGCGCCCAGACAGGCGCCATCTTGAAAGAGCACCAGACGCTGGATGGAACGCCTGGCCACCTTATCGAGAATCAACCACGATTTCATCGTTCCCAGCAATCCAGCAACCAGCAGCAGCAATCGGCCCCGTCCGGGCTCAAGCCAGCCCCAGCCACGGGCCATGAGGATGCAGCCAATAACGGTCCAGAGAAACGGTGCCGCAAAAAGATGGACGATTCGTGGCACTCCGGGTTTGCACCTTTGGTTCAACATGGCTTCTCCGTGTCCAACTTCCTCCACTTCGGTTTTGCCCTCATCCCCAGAAACAAGATAAGCCCATCCCCAAAAAGGGATGGGCTTACAGACCGACCGAATGTTCAGGTACGATCAGACTTCGGTAACGGTGACAGCGCCTTCAGGGCATACTTCAACGCAGGTCTCGCAACCCAGACACTCGTCTGCGTTCACCGGCTCAGCTTTGCCATCCTGCATCTCGAAAACCTGAGCAGGACAAGCATTGACACATTCTTCATCACCGGAACACTTATTTTTATCGACCACGATCTCCCACATGACACAACCTCCAAAGTGAAAAATTTAAGAGCAAAAAAACGATGTTATTGCAACCTCGGCTATAAGGTAAAACAACACGCAAAAGTTTTTTTTCTTTAAAAGAACGCCCCCGATTTGTCAAGCTAAAAGATTTTATCGACACCCTTGCAAGGTGCAGGGAAACCCAAAGATACAGGGGGATCGGCAACATCAGCCCTCTTGGCTCCATCTTTTTTGATTTGATATTGCCGCAAACAAAGGTATGAAGAGGTGTTTTAAATTCCTTCCCCCTATTTAAAGAGCGCAATCACCATGGCAAAGAAACTCACGAAGACCACCGAAACCGCCCTTGCCCCTGAAAAAGGGGAACGGGCCATGATCGAAGGCATATTTGAAGGCAGCCCGGATGCGGTGGGCGTTGCAGTTATCCGGCTCGATTGTGATTGCCGGAAAATGGCCGCTGTTGACAAATCGGGCGATCCCGCCAGCAATATCATCATGTACCGCGATCATGCCGAATCCATTTGCGACCAATGCAAGATCGACCACGGCGACTTTCTCCGGATCACCAAGCAATTCATCAGCTGGAAAACACCGGAACCGGATGCTTATACCAAAGCAATGATTATCGCCAAGGTGCTGGGTGAAACGCAATAGTTGAGGCCGGGCCGCAGCCAGGCGGCGCCCTGCCATTCCAGAGCTTGCCTTGCCCCCAACCTGAATATCTTTTTGCGACCTGCATGACACCAGGATCTCCAGGTGCGGCAGCATGAACAACAACTAAGTGGTCGTGCTCTGCAGAGAGGGCGCAATAAGAAGGAATATATGCCCCTGCCTTGGATGACCCTAGAAAAACAATCGAGAAGAACCAGCCTTTTTATCACCATGCCTAACCATGGCGTCCTGCAGGGGCGGCATGCCCTTTGACCTCTGGCTCAAAGACCTGCCCGACAACACGTCTCGCCATGTCCGCACCGACCTCGACGTGCTGCATGCCAAACCTTTCCCGTTTTTAAGCAGCGATCAGGTCGTCTTTCAGATTGAACGGCTAAGCGGCCATCTCGGCTCCAAACCGTTGCTGATTCGGCAGGCCGCGATTCGTTATTCCCTCTATGTTCGGCAACTTGATGCCATCCAGGAGCAAGAAAAAAGCCTCCGCCGGGTCTGCGCCCTGACTTGCCAGCGCCCGCCGGTGGGATGCTGCAACGGCGAACACCACACCATGCTGTCCCTCTCCGATGTCCTGCTGGCCAGGCCGACCCAGAACAGTCTGCATCTGGCCCATGTGCTCACCGCCCTTCAAAAAATGGAGCACGCCCATGCCCTGGACCGGGGACAAACGGTTCGCCCCAGGTATTGCAGTCACCTAACCGCCACGGGCTGCACCCTGCGCCTGTTTAAATCACCCCGGTGCATCCACTACCTATGTCCCCAGGTCGAACTGGCAATGACTGCCGAACATGGAAATCTAGCCACAGCCTTTCTCGCCGCCATGCACGACATCGGCAACCGCACCATCCACATCTTGCAGGATTTTACCAGCCCCGAAGTGATCAGGACCGCGACCGTCCTTTTTGCGCCGGAGGAATCCATGCACAGGCCATAACAACCGCCAGCACCCCGACCTTACCGTTGCCGACACGCTGTCCCCATGGGCAGAAACCTTTCAGAAAACCACTCGCATCTGTTTTCAATGAAATAGCTTTGGTTATTCGCGCAGGATTATGCTATTGGGTTCTTGTGCCCATGCATCGCGACCCTGCTTCCTCCCAAGAGGTGACCGTGACCGGAAAAACTTGTCCATTGGCAAACCTTGCACTCAACAACCCTCTTCTTCGTTGATACGGCACATGCTTCCCACCTATCCAGAAAGCACCGAATTATCCCTGGCGCTCCGCCCTTTGCTCCACCCGATGCTGCGGCAACTGGAGCAGGGGATTTCAGAATTCACCTTTGCCAACCTCTATCTGTTTCGACAAAGCCATCACTACACCCTGTGCCGTCTCGCCGATGGAACCCTGACCATTCTCGGCCGGGACAACGACATGCCTTTCTTCATGCTGCCTCTAGGACTGCCCCCGCAGCCATTGCTGGACCAACTGTTCCGTGACCACAGCATGCTGAAAGCCGCCTCCGGACACCAGGCGGAGATTCTGCAAAAGCTGGGCTATGACGTGCGGGAGGATCGGGACAATTTCGACTACCTCTATCGACGGCAGGATCTGGCCCAACTGGGCGGCAGGAACTATCACAAGAAACGCAATCTGGTCAAAGCCTTTGTCAGCTCCAACCCCTACACGGCCCTGCCACTGCTCGAAAAGCACCGAAACGACGCCCTGTCCATACTGGAGCAGTGGCAAAAGGAGAACGGGCAAGCCGGGGACGCCGAGGCAGCCCGGGAAGCTTTGGAAAAAATGGAGGACCTCCAACTCTGCGGCGGCATCTACCATGTGGCATCACGGCCGGTGGCCTTTGTTTTGGGCGAGGAGTTGGCGAGAGGAGCCAGTTTCGCCATCCATTTTGAAAAGGCGGTGTCTGGGTACAAGGGGCTGTATCAATGCATCAATCAGTCTTTTGCCGCCATCCTGCCGGAGATCTACGAAACCATCAACCGGGAACAGGACATGGGGGATGCTGGCCTGCGGCATGCCAAACTCAGTTACCAGCCGACCGGATTCGTCGAAAAATTCAAGGTCTACCCAGCGACAGCAGTGCCGCAGGAGCGGGCGTAGGTTCAAGTTCGTTCCGCGACTCAGAAAGGTGTAATTCGATCAGGCCACCTGGCGGTCGCGACGGTAGTGAAGAATCTTGCCGTTGAATACCCGGGATTGTGCCTGCTCCTCGGTAGCCCGGTCCGCACTGGCAGCAAAACCCAAGCCTTCCATCTGCCGGGTGAATTGCCCCTGCTGACGTCTGCCCGGATCAATAATGATCACCTTGACCGAGCTGCTGGCATGGGCATCGATGAACCGGGAAAGCAGCGAAGGATGATCGGGTTCGTAGAGCAGGTCGCTGCCGATGATCAAATCAAAGAACCCCAAGGCAGGCATGGCTTCGGCCCAGTCGCAGCGCTCAAAATGCATGGGCGGCATATCGTTTAACCGGTTATTTTCCTGGAGGAATTCTCCGGCCAGAGGATGATAATCGCTGGCGGTGTGGCAGGCGCCCCGTGCGTTGGCTATCAAGCTCGCTAATCCCAGTCCGCAACCCAACTCCAGGATGTTGATCCCGGCGACGTCATAACGGCTCATGAGATCGGCAAGAATGAGCCCGGATGGCCAGATCGAGCCAAACAGCGACCAGGTCGCCGAAGAGATGCCCAACGCTTCCGCCGTCCCCTCAGGGTCATGGAATTGTTGAAGATCCTGGAGCGAACGGATGGTGTAGGGACTACCGCCGATGGTATAGGTATTGAATTTGACATGATACATGCGATTTTTGCTCATACCGAGAGAGGTTCGGGAATGAATATGAGCAAATCAGAAGGCGGGGAGAGCCGCTTGATGCGGGACAAACTCCTGCCGAGATGGACAGATCCAGAAGAAGTTTCAGGATACCGGGTTCAGGTGCAAGAAGATACAACTATCGGTGCAACGGATCGCATTACGCCGAGTAACTCTTTGAAATATTGTTTTCCGGGGCCGAACCCGAAAGCCCACTCTTAAAAACAAAAAAGCCGAAAGGGCGGTAAAAGCCTCCTTCCGGCTTGTCTTCAACAGGATCGACCCGCGAGGCCAAACCGATGAAACAGCATCGTTCCATAACACCATTTATTGAGCATGCCACGGCCAGCATTGTCCTGGCGCTGCTGATGGGCGCAATCGGGCTGGCCTTTGCCTGCGGTTGGATCCCGGATTCACCCCAACGCCAATATTTTCCCGGTCATCAATGGGTCATGGCCGGTCTTTGCTGGTTCATGATGATCTTCCTGGTGACCTGCGCCTGCATCGGTTACAGGCGCAGCCGCAAACACCGCTCCTGAAACACGACGATAAACCTCTACATGGTTTGCATTACCGCCGCTTATCCAGGTGGTAAATCTGCTCACGCTGGGCAGCGACGCCCTCGTCCTCCAAATAATCGTCAAAGTTGATCATCTTGTCGATCCAGCCCTTATGGCCAATCTCGATAATCCGGTTGGCGACCGTGGTCACGCACTCGTGGTCGTGGGAGGCAAAGAGGATCACCTCGGGGAAGGCGATCAAGCCGTTGTTGAGCGAGGTGATCGACTCGAGATCGAGGTGGTTGGTCGGCTCGTCGAGAATAAGGACATTGGCGCCGGTCAGCATCATCCGGGCCAGCATGCAGCGGACCTTCTCGCCACCGGAGAGGATATTGGTCTTCTTCAGGGCCTCCTCACCGGAAAAAAGCATCCGACCAAGAAAGCCGCGGCTATAGCTCTCGCCCTCGTTGGGCGGCACGAACTGGTTGAACCACTCGATCAGGGTCATTTTGTTGTTAAAAAAGGCGCTGTTTTCCTTGGGGAAATAGGAGGTGGTAATGGTCTGGCCCCACCGGAAGCTGCCCGCATCCGGTTCCAATTCGCCCATCAGAATTTGAAACAAGGTGGTTTTCGCCAGGCCGTAGGTCCCGGCAAAAGCGATCTTCTCGCCCTTGTTGACCGAAAAACTTAAATTTTTAAGGACTTCCACGCCCTCGATGGTCTTGGACAAACCGTCGACTTCGAGAATGACGTTGCCGCAGGGCCGTTCCGGCTTGAACGAAACGAAAGGATATTTGCGCGAGGAGACCGGCATATCCTCGATGTTTATTTTGTCGAGCAGTTTCTTGCGCGAGGTGGCCTGCTTGGCCTTGGAGGCGTTGGAAGAAAAACGCTGAATAAACTCTTTTAATTCAGCCACTTTGGTAGCTGTTTTCTTATTCTCGTTCTGCTTCTGCTGCAAGGTCAGCTGGCTGGCCTGATACCAGAAATCGTAGTTGCCGACATAGACCCGGATCTGGCCGAAATCGATGTCCGCCATGTGGGTACAGACCTGGTTGAGAAAATGGCGGTCATGGGAGACGATGATGACCGTGTTGGCAAATCGGATGAGAAACTCTTCCAGCCAGGCGATGGATTTGACATCGAGGTTGTTGGTCGGCTCGTCGAGCAGGAGGATGTCAGGGTTGCCGAACAGAGCCTGGGCCAGGAGCACCCGCACCTTATCGCCGCCGTCGAGTTCTTTCATCCGCAGGCTCGCCATCTCCTCGTCGATCCCCAGGCCGCTCAACAGGACCGAGGCCTCGGATTCCGCCTCATAGCCGTTCATTTCGCCAAACTCGACCTCCAGATCGCCGCAGCGCATACCGTCGGCCTCGGTAAGTTCGGCCTTGGCATAGAGCGCCTCCCGCTCGATCTTGACATCGTAGAGCCGCTTGTGGCCCCTGATCACGGTATCGAGCACAGTTTCCTCGTCGTAAACGAACTGATCCTGCTGAAGCACGGCGATCCGTTCCTTGGGATCGATGGAGACCTCGCCCTTGTCCGCATCTTTCTGGCCGGCGAGAATTTTAAGAAAGGTGGTTTTTCCCGCGCCATTGGCCCCGATGAGGCCGTAACAATTACCGTGGGTGAACTTGATATTGACGTCTTTAAAAATAACGCGCTTGCCATAGCTCAGCGCAATATTGGTTGCTTGCAGCATGATGTTTTCGTCCTGTGAAAAAAGAAACGGTCACGAAAACCATATCGTGACGTTGCCGGGGTACGCCGGGAAGAACCGCCGCCGGAAAAAGGAGGCGGAAAATATGGAAGAGATAATCTACTCTGAAATCAAAAATAAATGAAGCACAAAAAGCAAAAATGACGATTTATTACGCAACCGGGCCGGGAAAGCACTTCGGCGAGAGATCGTTGACCCACCTCCAAAACACGGCACAAATAATAATCGGGGCGATTATAGACTTGGCAGACGAGGACAACCGGGTACAATAATGCGGCACGTAGCAAGGTTGCACCGAACATAAAGCCGGCGCAAACCTGCAAAAGAACAATTCCGCATCGATTCGGGTACACTCATGGATGTAACGATAGTCGGCGCCAGCGGCGGCTGCGGCCGGGAAATTGTCACCCAGATTGTCCAGCAGCGTTTACTGGAGAATCGGGAGATCCTGCAGTTGGTGGGCAGTAATCCGCGCTCGCAGCGGCCGCACCTGCTCCACGGCTTTCGGGCTGACCTCCAGGACGCCTATGCCGAGATCGTCCCGGAACTCAATGTCACCGACGATCCGGAACAGATCATCGGCGACTTGGTGGTGATCACCGGCGGCCAGACTTTCTCCACCGCGCCGTCGGAAATCGGTGTTGCCTCCCGCGACGTCCTGGCCAGGGCCAACGTAGCGGTGTTCGAACGGTTCGCACGTTCCCTTGCCCAGACCCGACGCGAATATCCACCGGTGGTGATCATTGTCACCAACCCGGTGGAACTGGGAGTGGCGATCTTTGCCAAATACCTGCCCCGCACCCATGTGATCGGCATGGGCGCCTATTCGGACTCGGCCCGTTTCCGTTGGGAAATTGCTCACGATCTGGGCATCCGCCGGCAACGCGTCCATGGATACATGCTGGGCGAACACGGCAACGGCATGGTGCCAATCTGGAGTTCGGTGCGGGTGCACGGCATGAGCGCGGACGAATGGCAACTGGTGGAGCCGCAGTTGCGTCGAGGTTTGCGCACCGAAGACTATCCGGCAGCCCTGCTGGCCCACCAAAAACGCCTGATCGAAATGATCGGCGGCGATCCTCAAAACGGTGCGGTTGCGGCCCTGCGGTATGTGCGTGACCTGCCCCCGGACCTGCGGGTGGCGCTCAAGCCCTTTGCCATTCATTATACCGATGCCAAAACCCAGACCGCAACCGCCGCCGCCACCGTGGAACTTGTCAAGGCCGTGCTCGAAGGCCGCCGGGTCGAGGTCTCCGCCCAATACCTCCATGAGGGCGAAAATCATCTCCACGGCCCCTGCGGCGGACGGGTGCTGCTCGCCGGCACGGTCCAGAGGGTAATGCCGGACCGCGGCGAGATGACCCCCACCGAACGGACCCTGGTGGCGCAGTCCGCCCGAGCCATCCAGAAAAAAATCAAACAATGGTGGCCCGATGGCCGATAAAAGACAGCTCTGGCTGGTGGTTCTGACCACCCGGGATCATGCCGGCGACACTGCGGCTATTGCCACGGTCTTTTCCGGCCGGGGCATCCAGATCGACAGTTTTCTCGGCTTCGGCTCCATTCTTGGGACCGGCGGCCAATCGCAGGGCCGGGTCATGATCACCTTCCATGCCTTTGCCGAACGCTTTCGCACCCTTTGCCGGGTGCTGGCCAGCCTGGAGGCCGTGGCCGAGGTCCAGGGGTTCGCCGAGGCCGACATCCCTGCCGAGTTGAGAGCAAAAGCGCTGGAAATAAAACAACTGCTGGCGGTGATGGCCGGGGAGAAGCAACCCCTTGGGTGAACGATGAAGATCAGCAGGATGGTTGCCATTAAAGTTGCACGTACTGTTTGAGCCGGGGGCTGCCACCTATGCTTAGGATGCGGAAGCCAGGGTAAAAAATCTCCAGATACCTTGACAGCCATAAAACGCACGCTGTCTCCAGCCCCTTTATCTTTCCATGGCTTTTTTTGGCACAACATCCTATATAAGAATCAATATTCTTTTAAAAGGAGGTGTCTATGTTACCCGGAAAGTACCAAGCCTTTTATCGCAGAATTAAACTCTCCATCCCTTCCGAACGTCTCATCGTTGACCCGCTCCGCACCATCGCCTTTGGCACCGATGCCAGCTTTTATCACCTGATCCCCAAGATCGTCATTAACGTCCAAAGCGAACTGGAAGTGCAGCGCATCCTGCGTGAAGCCGGCAAGTTGCAACTCCCGGTCACTTTCCGGGCGGCCGGCACCAGCCTTTCCGGCCAGGCAATCACCGATTCGATCCTGGTCCGCATGGGCGAAGGATGGAACGGCTACCGGGTTTTTGACAGCGCCGGCAAGATCCAGTTGCAGCCCGGGATGATCGGCGGCCATGCCAATCGGATTCTGGCCGAATTCGGCCGCAAGATCGGCCCGGACCCGGCCTCGATCGACAGCGCCAAGGTCGGCGGCATCCTGGCCAACAACGCCAGCGGCATGTGCTGCGGCGTCGAACAGAACAGTTACCATACTATTGATTCGATGCGCATCATCCTGGCGGACGGCACAGTGGTCGATACCGCCGACGACAAGAGCCGGGCCGCCTTCAGCCGCAGCCACGGCCAGATCCTCACCGGCCTGAGCGATCTGCGCGATCGGGTGCTGGCCGACTCGACCCTATCCGACCGCATCCGCCACAAGTTCAAAATCAAAAATACCACCGGCTACAGCCTCAACGCTCTGGTCGATTGCACCGAGCCCTTTGACATCATGCAGCACCTGATGATCGGCTCGGAGGGCACCCTGGGATTCATCGCCGATGTGGTCTTCCGCACCGTGGTGGAGCATAAGCATAAAGCCAGCGCCCTGCTCTATTATGCCGACATCCGGACTGCCTGCGAGGCGGTCATTATCCTCGCCAAGCAGCCGGTAGCCGCGGCCGAACTGATCGACCGCGCCGGCCTGGCTTCAGTGACCGGCAAACCCGGCATGCCCGACTTCCTGGAAGGGCTCGAACCGGGGGTCACCGCCCTGCTCATTGAAACCAGGGCCGAAGCCGCCGAAGAACTGCAGGTCCAGATCGCGCAGATTAAGGAGAGCCTGGGCCCCCTGCCCACGGTGCGGCCGATTGAATTCACCGCTATTCCCGAGGAGTTCAACCAGCTGTGGAAAATCCGCAAGGGGTTGTTCCCGGCGGTCGGCGCGGTCCGCCGCACCGGCACCACGGTGATCATCGAGGATGTGGCCTTCCCGCTCGAGCATCTGGCCAACGCCACCCTCGACCTCCAGGAGCTGTTCCGCCGCTATCAATACAACGAGGCCATCATCTTCGGCCATGCCCTGGCCGGAAATCTCCACTTCGTCTTCACCCAGGATTTCTCCATCGAGGCTGAGGTGGTGCGCTACCGCGATTTCATGGACGAGGTAGTGCAACTGGTTATCGAAAAATACGACGGCTCGCTCAAGGCCGAACACGGGACCGGCCGCAACATGGCCCCCTTTGTCGAGAAAGAATGGGGCGAGGCTGCCTTTGCGCTGATGCACGCCATCAAAAACCTCTTTGACCCCCATGGGCTGCTCAACCCGGGTGTCATTCTCAACAGCGACCTCGAGGCCCATGTTAAAAACTTAAAACCCCTGCCCCCGACCCACGAACTGGTCGATAAATGCATCGAATGCGGGTTCTGCGAACCGATCTGCCCGTCGAAAAACCTGAGCTTCACCCCGCGACAGCGCATTGCCGGTCGCCGGGAAATCAGCCGTCAGCTGGCGGCCAAGGGGGCGACCCCGGCGGTCAAACGACTGATCAAGAGCTACCGCTATCCGGCCATGGACACCTGCGCCTCCGATGGCCTGTGCTCGACCCTGTGCCCGGTGGGCATTGATACCGGCAAGATGATCAAATCGCTGCGCGAGGAGTCCCATGGCCAGCTGGCCGCCGCAGTGGCCTACTGGACCGCCGACCATTTCGGCGGGGTGGCCAGAACCGCCGGCGTTGTGCTCGACACGGTGGACAAACTGCACAAGCTCACCGGCACCCCGCCGATGGAAGCGGTAACCGAGATCGCACATAAAGCTACGCTCGGCGTCGTGCCCCAGTGGAACCGGAAGATGCCCACCGGCGCTCCAGTCGTCAAAGCCGAACCAGTCGACCCGGCCCATCCGTTGCGGGTGGTTTATTTCCCCAGCTGCGCCAGTCGGGCCATGGGCGGCCCGTCCCGCGAAGAAACCATGCGGCAGCCCTTGCCACAACAAACCCTGTCGCTGCTCAAAAAAGGCGGGTATGGAGTGATTCTCCCGGAACAGCTTACCAGTCTTTGCTGCGGCCAGGCCTTTGAAAGCAAGGGATTCAGGCTGCAGGCCGACCGTAAGGCCGACGAACTGAGCGACGCCCTGCTCAAAGCCTCGGAAGACGGCGCGCTGCCGATTCTCTGCGACACCAGCCCCTGCCTGATGCGGATGCGCGCCACCCTGGATAAACGGCTGCAGCTCTTCGAACCGGTGGAATTTGTCCTCCAGTTCCTCAAGGACCGCCTCCGCTTCACCCGCAAGGAGGCCAAAATCGCCCTGCATGCCACCTGCAGCACCCGAAAAATGGGTTTGGACGGTAAGCTCAAGGAATTGGCCCTGCTCTGCGCCACCGAGGTGGTGGTGCCAGAGGATATTTTCTGCTGCGGTTTTGCCGGGGACCGGGGGTTCAATTTCCCGGAGCTGAACGAGTCGGCTTTAAAGGACTTGTCCGACAAGGTCTACGGCTGCGAGGCGGGATATTCAACCAGCAAGACCTGCGAAATCGGCCTGGCGCTGCATGGCCACATCCCGTACCGCTCGATTCTGAGCCTGGTGGACGAGGTCACCACGCCGTTGTCGTAGCCCTGCATTTCCATCCCCCCAGGGGAACCCCAAAAAAAAAGGCGGTCCCAAGTGGACCGCCTTTCTCATTCAAGAAAAATGCCGGGGTAATCAGCGGCATTCAGACCAGCAATTCCAGCCCGGAGAAGAAATAGCCGATTTCAAAAGCCGCGGTTTCCGGGGCATCGGAGCCGTGGGTGGCATTGGCCTCCAGGCTGTCGCCGAACTCGCGGCGCAGGGTGCCCTCGGCGGCATTGGCCGGGTTGGTGGCCCCCATCAGATCCCGCCATTTTTTTATGGCGCCTTCCGCTTCCAGCACCATGACGACACAGGGGCCGCTGGACATGAAATCGGTCAACTCACCGAAAAAGGGTCGCTCCTTGTGGACATAATAAAAGCCCTCCGCCTCGGGTTTGCTCAGATAGAGCTTTTTGATACCGACAATCTTAAAGCCTTCGGCATAGATGCGGGCGATGATTTTTCCGGCGTTACCGGCGATAAAGGCATTGGGTTTGATGATGGCAAATGTTCGTTCCATGGCTGGGCGTGCTCCTTGCTTTACATAATGTGCGGTCTTGGGCCTCCCGGGACGATCACGGGAAGCAGGTAGTTACGAATTTGTGGGTCCTATACCATGATCCCGTATCAACGGCAATATTTCCGGGTATTCTTTTCCATGTGCGCCGAGTGTGCATCACCCAACCACTGAAATAAATGGGGGGATAGACCGGATCTGCTTCGGCCCTATCCCCCGCACGAGAAGATCCGCCTGCATCTGACAGGTGCAGGCGGAGTAAAACGACGTTTTATTTATCCAACAGCACGAACTGACCGTCTTTGACGGTCAGCATGGCAAAGGCATCGAGCCCCAAACCACCGTGATCGGTCTCCGAGAAATTGAAGGTACCGGCGGTGCCGATTAAACCTTTGATATTTTCGATGGCAGCCCGGACTTTCTCACGATCCTCTCCGCCCACTTCAATAGCCTTGGCTAGGATGGTCATGGCATCATAGGTGTGGCCGCCGAAGGTGGAAACCTTTTCTTTAAACTTGGACTCGTAAGAAGTTGTATATTTGAGGAGAAAATCCTTCTGTGCGCCCTTGGGCAAGGCCTCGGCCACCAGCAAACGACTGGCGGGGAAGATGATACCCTCGGCGGCAACTCCAGCGGCCTCGGCATATTTGATATTGGCAAAACCGTGACTCTGATAGATCGGCACCTGCCAACCGGCCTGGCGAATATTCTTAGCCAGAATGGATTGGGCCGGGACGATCGACCAATTCACCACCGCTTGAATGTCCTCAACCGCCTTCAGCTTGGCGACAATCGCTGAAAGGTCGGTGGCGCTTTTATCATAGACCTCTTCAGCGACGATGGTAATCCCGTAATTCGGGGCGTTTTTGGCCAACTGCTCTTTGCCGGCCTTGCCAAACCCATCATTGCCGGCGAGCACGGCGATTTTACTGATGCCCCGCTTCTGCATGGTCATGAAAATCTGCTGGGCCGCATAACTGTCGCTGGGTGCGGTCTTGAACACATGCGGCGAAACCGGATTGACGATCAACTCGGCGGCGGAACAGGAGATCATGATGGTCTTGCCGTCTTCGGCGATCTTCTTGATATTGAGGCTTTCGCCGCTGGTTGAGGGTCCGATGATGGCAAAAACTTTGTCTTCTTCGATCAGCTGCTTGGCAAAGGAGACCGCCTTTTCCGGACTGCCGGCAGAATCCTTAACAATTAATTCGATGGTTTTGCCTTGAATGCCGCCCTTGGCGTTGAGTTCATCGACCAACATGTTCAGCGACCTGACCTCCGGGCCGCCCAAAAAGGCTGCCGGACCGGTTTCCGCCAAGATGGCTCCAATCTTGACTGTTGCCGCCAGAGCAAAGGAGGTCATCACCAACAGACTCAGCACCAGCAGGCATCCGGATCGTAGCACCCGAAGCGCAATACTTCCCTTTTTCATCCTCTTCCTCCTCAGTTATTGAAAAACCATCAGCCTGGAAAAATATCAGCGTTGTTATGACAAATACTGTTCCCCAAGTCAACGAATACCGTTTAATGCCACTCTTTTCAGGCAAGCCCATTGTGATTCTTTACGAGCCGCCCCTTCCCGGTCAGACGATATTGCTGCAGACGGCTGGTGGGTTTGTCAGGGATGGTCATTTCAATCAGGTCTTCAGCTAACGATGGTGTGAGGTAGCGTTCGCAAAATGACTTGCGATCCTGTAAATCAAGGGCGTGCTGCAAGGCCTCGCGGGGCATCTCGCCTTGAAGGACCTGCAGCAACCGCTTGACTTGGGGGGTGACATGCGGGGTGACTTGGGGGGCGGCAGTGGCGACCGCATCAAGAATCATCCTGAGCATGAATTCAATAAAAGGCGCCGAATCGGCTTGATCCGTGCTTGTTTGCAATGCCCGGTAATACTCCGCCTGGTGTTCGTGGACCAGACTCTCCACCGGGATGTCGGCAAACAGCGGCTTCCAGCGAGCCAGCATCAAGGATTGCCACAGCCGTCCCATGCGGCCATTCCCGTCGGCAAAAGGATGGATGAACTCGAATTCGTAATGAAAGACTGAACTAGTGATCAGAGGATGCTCTTCGGAAAGAGTCAGCCAACGGAAAAGATCGGTCATCAAGACCGGAACACGATCCGCCGGAGAGGCGAGATGCATGACCTCACCCCCTCCCATCACCCCAACGCTCCAGCGTCGATACACCCCAGCCTCATCAATGAGCCCGGCCATCAGGACGCGGGGCACCTCCCGCAAATCCGCCACAACTTCAGGATTCCATTGTGCAAAACGATCATGTACAGCAAGAGCATTACGCACCTCCTGGACCTCTCGGGGCGGGGCAATCACCTGCCGGCCCTCCAGAATCGCAGTGATCTGCGCCTCGTTTAGGGTATTGCCTTCAATGGCCGGTGTGAGGGTGTGGGGCGGCTGATAGCTGGCTGTGGCACTCATGCCGTCATCCCCAGCGCACCATGCGTCCGGGTCAAACCATCCAAAGTCATGTTGTCGGCAATCCCGTCGTGGGGAATAAGGACATAGCACCAGGGTTTCCCGGCGTAGCTCTTCGCATACTTCGTCGCATTGACGCACCACTTGACCGCAGCCTCCTTTTTAGCCAGCACAATCGGGTCGGTCATCTGGCTGCTGGCTTTGGGCTCCAGCATGTAGATCATCCCGACGGTTTCGGCCACAAAATCGGGCTGGTACTCAAATTGATCCGCACCAAAGCGATAAAATATCTGAAACTGCCCCTTGGCAGGCCTAAACCACTTCAGCGCTTCCCGCTCCAGGATCACCGCCAGTTTACGTTCAGCGTCCGAATCGAACTTCTGCACCGGGTAGAGACAGCGATGAAATCCGCCGAAGAGATATCTGGCCATGTTACTCTTATCCGCCGGCGACACCTGGTAATCAGCGAAAGGTTCATTGACCGCATAGGTGTAGGCGCTTGGCTTCAATTCGGTGAACCCCTGACGCACCTTCACCTCGTATTCGACAGCCTCCTCCCAATAGTGTTCCTGCATCTGGGCATGGATGAATCGGGCAATCTCGCGTTGATGGCAACGCACCACATCAACCACCTCGTCCGGCTGCAGGTAGCTCTCAAAATGACGGACCGTCTGACCGGCCAGATCATAGAGCAAATCGGCGTGGTCGTCGTAGGCAATGTCGCCAAAATCCATCAAACAGTGCACGAGATAGTTCTCGGTGCGCGGCTCCTCGCTGTGGCCGCGAGCCGGGGTCACGGCCATGCCCTCGCCGGTGCGGAGATACTGCACCCACAAATCTTCGGATACCGCCGGATAGTTGAGGCTGTCGAGCTTAAGCGCAAACGGCTTGAAACCCGATTTCACCTCACCCTTGGGCACCACGAGAATGCGCGGGATGTCGATGGTCTGCTCGATGACCAATGTCGCCATCCTCGCCACCACCGCGGCGATATCGGGCTGTTCCGTAAATCCATCCAGTGCCATCTGCGACGGTTGTTGCGCCTCCACTGCTTTGACAATGGCGGCCTGAATCTCCGGATTTTGCAAATGCCCAACGGATGGCAGGTAGTGCGGCTTGTTGGCAAGCCCTTTGATCACCCCCCAGGCCGCCTGGGCCACCTGCTGATCCCGTGCGCCGGTGAAGCTCGGCTGCACCTCCTGCCCCGCCATGGCCGTGCTCGCCGTCACATGGGCGGGTCGTAATCCCAGTTTGGTCGCCAGTTGCGATTGCGACACCACGGTTGCCGTTTTCTTCTCCAGCTCCGAACCGTCAAGCACCACCGCCTGCAAACGGATAGGGGAATCAGGCCGGTTGGCCTCGTCGATAATCTCCTGAAACTTGTCGTGGGCGACAATATTGAGCCGGTCGACCGCTGTTACCCCGGTGCGCGTGCCGTAGGGCAGCCGCAGCCCCCGGCCGATAGACTGCTCGATGAGAATGCGGGCATTGGCGGCCCGCAGCGGCACAATGGTGTAGAGGTTGGTCACGTCCCACCCCTCTTTGAGCATGTTGACGTGAATAACGATTTCGGTCGGCTCTTCCGCCTGTTCCACCCGGAGCAACCGTTCGATCATCACCTCCTCGTCCTTGCCCGTCTTGCTGGAGTCCACCTGGATGACCTTCTCCTTATACCGCCCCTCGAAAAAGGCCTCGGATTGGATCAACCGCAGCAGTTGCCCGGCATGGGTGGTGTCGCGGGCGATCACCAGTAGGAAGGGTTTGACGATGGCTTGCAGGGTTTCGCGGGCATAGGTTTCCAGCTCCACCTTGACGCTCTCGTGGAGCCGAATGCCATCTTCCAGCTTCAACCGCTCGATCTCCTCCACCGGCATCCCGGCCGGGTCGAAATCCTTACGGGTCACCACCGCCGGCTCCTTGACAAAGCCATCACTCATGGCACGGCCCAATGGGTAGTTGTAAATGACGTTTTTGAAGGCCACCCCGCCCTTGCTGGTTTCGACAAAGGGTGTGGCGGTCAGCTCCAGTCCCAGGATCGGCTTCAATTCGTTGATGGCCCGGACCCCGGCGCTGGCACGGTAGCGATGCGATTCGTCCATGAGCAGCACCAGGTCCGGCAAGCCTGCCAGATAATCGAAATAGCTCTCGCCGATATACTCGGAGAGCCGCTTGATTTTGGGGGATTTACCGCCCCGGACCTCGGAGTTGATCTTGGAGATGTTGAAGATGTTGATGTGGACGCCGCTATGCAAACCTGGCACTGGCAGCCAGTCGGATCGCACCCCGACCCCGCTCTCATAGGTGTCGCCGGTGATCACCGTGGGTGGTTCGGTGGCGAACTCGGCGATCCCCTTGAACACATACTTGGACGTATTCGGGGTGAAATCGGCGATCAGCTTGTTGTAGATGGTGAGATTCGGGGCCAGCACAAAAAAATTGCCGATGCCATGGGCCAGGTGCAGATAGCTGACGAAAGCCCCCATGAGCCGGGTTTTGCCGACCCCGGTGGCCAGGTTCTTTTGCAATAACCGGGAAAGCTTTCTGGATTCCGGCTTGCCCCGGAATGGCGATCACAACAAGTCTTCATATAAATCTCTCCATTCTGGATTGGAAGCCTCGATTAACCGCAGTTTCCACTGCCGCCGCCAGTCCTTGATCGCTTTTTCCCGTGCAATTGCCGACTCCATGTTCTCGTGCGGTTCAAACCAGACCAGCAGATGAACGCCGTAACGGTTGGTGAATCCTTCCACCAGGTTGCTTTTGTGCTGCCAAACCCGCTTGACCAGATCGGAGGACACACCAACATACAAGGTGCCGTTCCTTTTACTGGCGAGAAGATACACGCAAGGTTGTTTCATAAAGGCTTTTGCCAAATTTAATGATAGTACTTGCCATTGCCCCAACCACTCCGTCGTCCCCGGGGAAGTGTTCGTCACCCCGGCGCCCACTTCGTCACCCCGGCGTCCCCTTCGTCTCCCCGGCGCAGGCCGGGGTCCAGATCCCTTGGTAAGACACAGAACCACCTCCTGGATTCAGGCCTGCGCCGGAATGACGACGAGGAAGTCGTCAAGGTTGATAACCATCCAATTGTCGCAGCAGTGTCATGACAATTGTTCCCGGCGTTTGCTTGCTGGTCATGACGCATCCTCGCCAAAAAGAGACGCCTGCCTCGGATTGCCCTTTTTCACCTTCACTTCGTCTGCGGGAGGCGGGGCTAACGGTGGGGCAGCCGGAAGATTCTCCACCTTGAGGCTGTAGTCGTCATGGCCCCATTCGCAGCGGGCCAGGACTTGGCGAGGGATTTTTTTGACGGTGAGATTGGCATAGTCGCCCCGGCCCCGGAAGGCGGTGCAGAGCACCAGCGGCGACCGCTCTGGCCCCACCTCGTCGGCGAGTTCCTGCAACTGTTCATGGGTGAGGCTGGCGGTGGTCACATAGATGAAATCCTGCTCAGTGGAGTGGCCATGCTGCCAGTAGAGAGCATCCGACGGTGCATACCGGAACCCCTCCAGCTTGCACAGGGCCTCGGCCAGCATCGCCGCGTTGTAGGTTTGATTGATCACCCAGTTGCCCCAGCGGTCCTTTTCCAGCAGCGACGGGGCCAGCCGGTAGTAGCGGAATCCGCCGCCGCCCTGCCAACCGACCGCCTTACTGATACCGCCCTGGTCTTCGCCGTCGACAACCTTCCGCAAGCGCGGGATGATGTGTGTGGCAGTGCTCACCCAATTCCACCATGATCCAACGCCGCCCCATCTTGTGGGCCACCGCGCCGGTGGTGCAGGAACCGGCGAAGGAATCGAGGACGAGATCGCCTGAAGTTGATGCTATTTCAAGGACGCGTTTTAATAACCGTTCGGGTTTAGGAGTTGTGAATGGATCGCCAGGAAAGAGTCTATCGATTTCTAACCTGGATTCTTGATTGTGCCCGGCTTCTTCGTAACTCCATATTGCTCTTGGTACAACAGGCTTCGAGTGAGATAAAAATTTCTTGATCCGAGGCATTTGCCCTTTGCCTTCCTTGCCCCAATATAATAGTCCTTCCTCCACATTCCGTTCATGTGTGTTACGATCATAAGCCCAAACACGAGTTCGGCTCGGCCAAATTTCTTGGCCGGAAAAAGGATTTGTGATCGGATAGTAAAGATTAGGTCGTTCATCGACCGTCTTTGTGCATGTATAGGCAGATGAGTTCCAGTCCCCTCTCGGATCATTATCAGGGTTTCTGTAATTTGCAAGTTGGGTGGCGTTCTTCTCCAGTCTATTTGGCCTCCAACTATCTTTTTTCTTTGCGATTACAAGAATATGATCAAGATCCCCGCTAAAATATTTAGCATCGTTAGCGGGTGAAATTCGCTTATGCCATGCCAAATTTGCCACAAAATTTCCTCGCCCAAACACCTCATCACACAACACCTTCAAGTAATGGCACTCGTTGTCGTCAATGGTAATCCACAGCGAGCCATCCTCAGCCAGCAGCCGCCGGAGTATCTCCAGCCGGTCCCGCATCAAGGAGAGCCAGATGGAATGCTCCACCCCGTCGTCGTAGTGGGTAAAGGCGCTGCCGGTGTTGTACGGCGGGTCGATGAACACGCACTTCACCTTGCCGGTGAACTCCTGCTCCAAGGCCTTCAAGGCCAGCAGGTTGTCGCCGAAGATCAGCCGGTTGTCGAAGAGGTCATGCTCCGTCACCCGGTGCCCGGCATGGTAGGACAACGCCGGGTCTTCCAGCAGGATGCGCGGCTCCAACCTCGGCCGCTCCTCCTTGCCGATCCAGGTCAGTTCGAGTTTCTGTTTTTTTGATGTCATAATTTCCTATCTTCTACCCTTGCTCATGCTCGCCTTTGGATGCGGGTCTCAAGCCGGGCCTGCACTTGTGCAGACAGATTGACCATAGCAGGTGCTCGATCTGCCGCCACAGTAACCAGGGTGTAAGGCTCCGCACCCTTGGCAATAATTACCACGAAAAGGCCGGGGCCAAAAAAGGATCTCGGGGCTGGTGGTTGTATACTGTCACAGTTTCGGCTTTTTGGTCAAGCCTTGATCGTTTTCTTCGTACAGATTTTCCTTTCAGTTCAAGTTAATAGGCGTTGCGGACCGGTCTGTCCAGGATAGCGTCAGCCAGAGTCGGGTCCTGCATGGCACCATCGCGGGCCTGCATCGGTAGCCGACGGGTAACGAGAGTGGCTTGGCGGGCATAACGTTCTTCGACGATTCCCGAATATTCCCGTTGCTCTTTTTTGGTGAAAGGTGCGATGAGGAGGTCATCGAGGAACCGCACTCCGCATGGGAAGATCGGTGATCAGTGCAATGAATCTTGTCCGACAGCACCGGACAACAAAAAACCCGCTTCCTGGAGAGGAAGCGGGTTCATGTATTTCTGACTGCTTTTTTAGACTAATGGGGTGAGCGATGGGACTTGAACCCACGACCTCCGAGGCCACAACCCGGTGCTACCACCAGCTGAGCTACGCCCACCACGCAATCGCCTGCTTATATACCCAGTAGCCGTTGTTTTCGCAAGGGGAAAGTCAGCCGGCCAACTCCCGTTGGCAATGCTTGCAGACCACGGCTCTGACTTTAACCAGTTCGGTGCAGTACGGACATTCTTTCAGAAAATGGTTGGCCAGCACCTTGGCAACGGCTAATTTCACCGTCTGCGCAAGATTCGGATCTTTAAAGGTATGATTGCGGAGCGGTTCGACGCAGGCTATGTCATTGAGCGGCACCAGCAGGCTTGCCGCCAGGTTGCGGTTTTTGCTCGAAACCGAATCATCCAGCAAAAGGGTCAGCACCGGCTCCAGCGACTGCTGCTCGACACAGCTATCCAAGGCCGCAATGGCGTCCTGCTGACGCTTGAATTGCTCGCTCTGCAGTTTGAAGGCCTCGACATCGACAATACTACCGGTAAAGGCGTCTTTACCGACCACCATCATGTTGTAGCTTTCCTTGGAATCAGGGATCTCCATGTAGCGATAGGAACCGACATGGCCGTACTGATTCTCGATATAATCCCACCCTTTGACAAACAGTGGGCATTCGTCGTTGAGGCAGACAAACAGGAGTTCCGAGCCCCAGCCCAAGCCATCGCCGACATGCACGGGCGGGGCATGACAGAGTTTGAGATTGCCGCTGCAATGCGGGCAGTAATGTTTTTCTTCGATATATTTCAATATGGCGGTCAACATAGATTTCCTGATTCCTTAGGGTTGAATTTGGTTCACCGACTGCGGCAAGGGGCAAGGGGGACCGCCGACCGGCGGTGGCGACAAGCCTGCTCAGCTCGTGCCGGAACGGAAGGCGGGCCTGAAAAGAAAGACCGCACACCACAGGGCGAAGAGCACAAACAGCAACAAGCTTTTTCTTCGATCGTTTTTCATCGCGTCAAACTAACCACTGGTTCGCCCCTGGTCAACCGGTCCATCAAATCATTCTCCCCAACACCTCGTCCACCGCCTTGGCCTGCTGCATGCGGGCCTGAAGAAAGGCATCGGTCAGATGTTCCGCGTTTTGGTCGATCAGCGTACAGAGACCTTTGATAGAGGCGGCATCTGCCATCCGAATCACCTGCTCCAAATTCTTGGCAAAATCGCTGACGATCTTACGGCTGTCGCCGGCCGTGGACATAATTTCCGCGTAGGTCCGGGGATTTTGCGAATGAACCCGCGACATGGCCAGAATAGGATAGAGCGAGGTCAAGGTGCAATGAGAGGCGATATCTTCGCTGGTGATCTGGTTCTCCCCCAGGGTCATGGCCAAGGCCACCGAGATCACGGTCGGCAGTTTTTGCCCGACCCCCATGAGCAGATCGTGCTTGGATGCGGAATCGTGATAGATGTCGGCACCGTGTTTGTATAAAAAAGCCTCGAATTCACTGCAAAACATACCGCTCCGCGAGGTCCTGACGACGATAGCGTTTTTATCCTTCATGGTGGCGGCCTGCGGGCCCCAGAGATTATGGACCAACATCAATTCGACCGTGTCATCGGTTACTTCCAGGGCGCTTTTGATGGTCTCCTCCGATTCGCCGGCCAGGAGGATCAAGGCCTTGCCGCTGCCGATCAGCGGCCCGTACTGTCGTACCGTGGCCGAGGTGACCGAAATCGGCACACAGACCACCACCACATCGACCTGCCCGATCATCTCTTCCGGCCGCAGCTTGGTGCTCCGGCCGGTCACCAGCACTTCATAGCCTTCACTTTCCAGGCGGCGGGCAAACCACTTGCTCATGGCCCCGGTCCCGATAAAGCCAAAGGATTTTATATATTTGGTCCGCATATCAACCCTTGGAAAACTGCCCAGCAAACGAATCACCCCCTGCTGCTGAATGACCCTGGATTCGATATGGGCAATGGCATTGGCCATGATCTCGGTTTGAATATGCCCTTCCGCTTCCAGGTAAATACGCAGTTTCTGGGTTTTGATATCGTTTTCCGACCGCATGTCGACGATATTGATGCCCCGGCGGGAAAACTCACTGAGGATATCCACCAGGATGCCCACCCGATCATCGAGTGGTTCGGTGATCAGGGTGGTGGCATCGTAACCGGTGGCCGCGGCCAGTTGGTGGCCGAGCACCGCATACCGGGTTCGATTGTGCGGGGCAACCTCGCGCTCGATAATCCGCAGCCCGCAGGAGGTCAGGGTCTCGGCGTTATCGATCACCGCCCTGCCCTTGGTCACACCGCTGGCTCTGATCTCGGCAATCGCCGCACCAATATCCTGGACGCTCATCTCGGTGATGCCCGGCAGCTGGTTTTCGATGAACTCTTCACACTGGTTGAAGACCTCGCGCTTGCCCACCAGCATCCGCAGATTCAAAATGGTGTCTTCCTCGTCGAAAACTCCCAAAGACAAATTAGAATGAAGGATGACATTATCCACCCAATATCCGGATTTGATCTGATCAAAAAAACGGAAATACTGTTTCTTTTCGCCCTCGCGGGTATTATACACCGGCAGGATGGCATAATCGACCGCACCGCTCGTGAAGGCCTCGAGCAGGGCTTTGACATGCGGATACGTCCGGATCTCGGCGTTGCTTTGGTATTGCATGGCGGCCAGCCACGATTGGGACTGTTCCGGCCCGAGGGTCGCGATCGTTTTCATGGGTGGATATCTCTATAGGACTGTTGCGTATTCATATCGTAAACCTTTGGCGGCCAGCGGCTGATCGCACCCGCGCCCGGGGAATCGGCCGAAAAACGGAGTACCCTTGCTCTCGGAGCAGAGGGACCGTGCAACTTGAGCTGCATCATCCGGACAAAACGCTGTAGATTTTTTCAGGAAAGGATGAGGCGCGGACTGGAGGCGTATCTGAAAAAGTACTACAACAACCACAACTCGATGCATTGTGGGTGCACCGATCGTCGATAATAAAAATTTTTTCGAAAAATGACAAACCTTAAAGTGCAGCCATAACGAGATGGACTTGAAACGGGGGACGGTTGCCGAATACCTCGCCGCCTTAAAAGCTTCGGGAAAGTTCGGACCCCAGGTGGTAGCCCACCGCACCTTTACAGCCACAGCCGCGGCCACGCTCCCGCCCGACATCCTGATTCCGGAATTGCAACAGCTGCTGCAATCCATGGGCGTCAGGGAACTGTACACCCACCAGCATGCCGCCATCACCCATATCCTTGCCGGCCAGCATACCGTGGTCGCCACGCCCACAGCGTCCGGAAAAAGCCTGATTTATACCTTGCCGGTGTTGCAGACCTGCTGCGCCGAACCCGCTGCCAAGGCACTCTTTCTCTTTCCGCTCAAGGCCCTGGCCCAGGACCAACTCAAAACCATTGAGCGGCAATGGGGTCTCTTGCCGGAGTCCTTTCGAAAGGGGAGGCAACCGGCCGCCATCTACGACGGAGACACCTCCGGGTATCATCGTAAGAAAATCCGGGATCACCTGCCGCCCATCCTGATCACCAATCCGGATATGCTCCACCTGTCGATGCTGCCCTACCATGACCGCTGGGGCCATCTCTTTGCCGATCTTCGCTACGTGGTCATCGATGAAGTTCATACCTACCGGGGCATTTTCGGTTCCCATGTCGCCTGGGTGATGCGACGCCTCAAGCGAATCTGCGCACTCTACGGAGCCAACCCGACCTTCATTCTGGCATCGGCAACCATCGGCAACCCCGGCGAGCATGCCCGAATGCTGATTGATGGACCGGTGGCGGAGATCACCCTGACCGGGGCAGGTACGGCGCAACGCCATATGGTGCTGCTCAACCCGCTCGACTCAGCGGCTGCCAGTGCCACCCAACTGCTCGAAGCCGCGGTCAACCGTGGCCTGCGGACCATAGTCTACTGTCAGTCGCGCAAGATGACCGAACTCATCACCATCTGGACAGAACAACGGCTCAAAAAAAACCAGGGCGTCATCGCCTCGTATCGTTCCGGCTTCCTGCCCGAGGAACGTCGGGCAATTGAAGACCGCCTGGCCACCGGCAGCCTGATCGGGGTCATCACCACTTCGGCCCTTGAGTTGGGTATCGATATCGGCAACCTGGATATCTGCATCCTGGTGGGCTTTCCGGGCTCGATGATGGCCACCTGGCAGCGGGCTGGTCGGGTCGGCAGAAAACAGCAGGAATCGCTGGTGGTGCTGATCGGTCACGAGGACGCCCTGGACCAGTATTTCATGCGTCATCCCGAGGATTTTTTTGCCCGGCCGGTCGAACCGGTGACCATGAACCCCGACAATGCCCATATCGCCGGCCCCCAAATGGTCAGCGCCGCTGCGGAACTGCCGCTCACCCCGGCAGACCCGCTGTTCAAATCAGCAACCATGAGGGCGTTACTCCATCGCCTCACCGAGACAGGACGACTTCTCCAATCTGCCGACGGAGCAACCTGGTTTTCGCCGCAGAGCTACCCGCAGCGCCATATCAATCTCCGCGGGGGCGGGGTCACCCTGACCATCATGGAACGGGCACCACGGAAGACACTCGGGGAAATCGACAGCTCTCGCGGATTGCGGGATTGTCATCCAGGGGCCATTTATCTGCATGGAGCGAGAACCTACCATATCGACAGCCTGGATTTGGAAAGCCGTGAAATATTGGTGTCAGCGGTGACCCCCGCCTATTTCACCCGGGTGTTGTCGGAAAAGACCACGACGATCCTGGAGGAAAGGAACCGAACCTGTTGGGGTGCCGCCCAAATTAGTTATGGAACCTTAAGGGTGACGGAAACAATCACCGCCTATCACAAAATCGCCCAGGGCAGCATGCGGATCATCAACCGGATTCCCTTGGACTTCCCGCCGCAAATCTTCGAAACCGAAGGTTTCTGGATCACCATTCCCGAATGGGTGCAAACCGGGACCGAGTCGACAAGCTCCCATTTCATGGGTGGAATCCATGCCCTGGAACATGCCATCATCGGGTTGATGCCCCTGTTTGTCCTCTGTGATCGCAACGATCTGGGGGGGATTGCCCACCCGTGGCATGATCAGGTGGGTGGCCCTGCTGTTTTTGTGTATGACGGCCATGCCGGCGGGATGGGGTTAACCGCCAAAGGGTATGAAGCGATTGGCCGTTTACTGGAGCAAACTTTGAAAGCGGTGACCGACTGCCCGTGCGAATTGGGTTGTCCATCGTGCGTCCATTCACCCAAATGTGGTTCAGGAAACCGACCCATTGACAAGGCGGCCTGCCTGTATCTTCTGGAACAACTCCGTGCAGGAAAGCAGCGCAACACGTCACCTGAAAAATGGCAGAAAGAGAAGTCGTCCCCGCAGGCCAAAGAAATAACAAAGGTCTTTCCTATTCCCCAAAAATTCGGCGTTTTTGATATCGAAACCCGAAAATCAGCTGAAGAAGTCGGTGGCTGGCATCGGGCAGACTTGATGCGAGTCAGTGTAGCCGTGTTGTATGAACATGCCGAACAACGGTTCTCCATCTTTACCGAGGAGACCATCGAAGAATTGATTGAACGATTGTTTGCACTGGACCTGGTGGTCGGTTTCAACAACAAACGTTTCGATAACAAGGTGTTATCAGCGTACACCAGCAGAGACCTGGCAATGCTCCCAGCCTTTGATATTCTGGAGGCGGTGACCGAACGATTGGGATACCGACTCAGCCTGGATAGGTTGGCGGAAAAAACGCTGCAGGTAAAAAAAGAGGGGGACGGGTTACTGGCCCTTCGCTGGTTCAGGCAGGGGGAGATAAAAAAACTGGCAGCCTACTGCCAAAAAGACGTTGAAATCACGAGAGATCTCTTCCTGTTCGGTCTCCGGCAGCAATACCTGCTCTTCCAGAATAAAGCGGGGCGCGAGGTACGACTGCCGGTAGATTTCGCTCAATCAATCAGCAAACAATTGCAACATCGAAAACAAACCCTCAAGGCCAGACAAGATCTTTCTTGATCCAACCAGTAAGATCGGGATGTGAAATTTTAATCCAGTCACCTTTTTGCTCGACCTTGGTGAAGATGACATCCTTGACAACATTGCCGACGACTTTTTCGTTGGCACCGGGGCCGATGCGCACTTTGCCGTCTTTGACTTTGACGATGACATGGGGGGTCTTATTGACCATCGCTTCCTGGATCCAGCCTTTATCCCCCTCGTAATCGGTCACTTTCAGCCATTGCCCTTTACGTTCGACAACTTCGAGCGGATATCCGGCAGGAAGTTGATAGAGCGCATCGGATTTTACATCCGGCCCTGAACGCAGATTGATACCGTCTTTGGCAACACTCATATATTCAGCAGCCCAAGCAGTGGTCAACGCAAATGCAGAGGCCACCAGGGTTAATGCAACGCTTTTACTAATTTTCCGAAATTTCATTTTCATCTCCTTGTTCCGACTTTTCCGTTCCGCCACCGTTCACCTGTGAAGAACCGGATAACAACATGAAAAACTCCTGATTTCCTTTCATCCCTAAAACTGGGGAAGCTATAACGCCCGCACACTCCAATCCGAGGTCAAGGCCAAACTGCTGTACCATATCCAAGGCCTGCTGGTGCAGGAATTCTTCACAGACAATACCGCCGGCTCCTATTTTATCTCGCGGCAACTGAAACTGGGGTTTGACCAGCGCCAGTATCCGGATAGTCCCACGGAATAAAGGCAGCAATGGCGCAAGCAACGGTTCGAGCGAAATAAAAGAGGCATCGATAACCGCCAGATCAATTTTTTCTGGAATTTGGTCAGAACTCAGATAGCGAGCATTGATTCGTTCAAGAACGACCACCCGCTGGTCCTGTCGCAACTTCCAATCGAGCAACCCATAACCCACATCGACGCTATAAACCTTTCGTGCTCCGAACTGGAGCAAACAATCGGTGAAACCTCCGGTGGAGGCCCCAATATCAGCGCAAATAGAGTCCTTCGGGTTGACATGCAAGCTTTGCAGGCCGGCAGCAAGCTTGTCCCCACCTCGACTGACAAAACGTTTGACGGTTTTCAACCTAATCAAACTGTCGGCAGCAACCAAGCTACCGGCTTTGTCGTGCACCCGATGGTCTATGAATACCTGGCCAGAGCCAATCAAACGACGAGCCAAATCGATGGAGTCAACCAATCGTTGTTCGACGAGCAGCACATCGAGTCGTTTTTTCTTAGGCCCGGCCAACGGCTCGCGCTCTTATAATTTCCCGAGTCGTTCTTTTGCCTGGGCAGCCTCAGGGCTGCTCCCGTGTTCGCTGATCAGCTTCTTGTAAATTATCTTGGCGGTTTCATGGTCGGTCAGTTTCTCAAAAGACATGCCTTGCTTGAGCAGCGCGCTGGATGCGAGTCCATCCGAGCCATGATTGGAGATGACTTTCTGATAATCAAGAATGGCCAGATCATATTCGCCTTGGTTGTAGAGACTTTCCCCCATGTAAAAAAGAGTCTTAGCCGACTGTGACCCTTTGGGATTAGCGGAAAGATTCTGTTCGAACGATTTGTAGGCTTCTTTGTAATTCTTATTTTTATACTGATTCATGCCTTGGGACAAAGGGTCGGATCCGGCGGCACCTGGAGCGCTTTCGGCGGCTTTTGATGCCGGCGCCGCAGCGGCGTTTTTCTGGGCAGGAGTCGCTGGAGCGGCTGGTTGCTCGGCAACTTTTTTGGTTGCGGCCGCTTCCGCACCTTTTTTCGTTGCAGACACCTCGACCGCTTTAGGCGGTGGGGTGGGTTCCGGAACCGGAGGCGCAGCGGCCAACTTTGTTTTCTTGGTGCTGGGGTTGACATTCACCACCCCTGCTTGAGCCCCGGCAGTAGTGGTTACTGCGGCGGCAACAGGTGCGCTGGAGATGGCGGCAGCGCGCTGTTTGGCTTCTTCAGCCTTTTTCGCGGCCTCTTGAGCCCGCTTCTCGGCATCCGTGATCTTCGTCTGTTGCGCCTTCCCAAAACTCTCGACCACTTGGTTGAGTTTTTCGTCCAGCACGGTTAGTTTCTGATTAATCTCGGTGATTTTTGCATCATGCTCAGTCCGCGTGGAGTCAATGGATTTCTGCAGCCGAGCTATGTTTTCCTTAGTACTCTCTCTAAATTGCTGCGTTTGCGAACTTGTCTCCTCAATAGTCGATTTCAGACGCTGGGTGTCGTCTTCGACCTGATCGATTTTGCTGACCGAACTAGCCTGACGTTTCTGCATCTGGCTGACCGTATTGGTTTTAACATCTTCGACCTTTTGGTTAACGGATCGAAGCTGGTGTTGCAAATCACGAATCTCGTCCTGGGATGCGCATTGTGTCAGCAGCAGCAAGGAACAACTGGCTACGGCAAATTTTCTTATGCTTTTCATAATATACAAACTCCCTTACGATCAGATGACAACTAGAGAATGGACAAACATGCACTTACTTGAATGTTCCATGCGGTCGTTCAACAATCAATTTCGACATAATCGAGATATCAGTGTCCTTATGGCAAACGATTGGACCATTGGGGATAGGATTGATTGCCTTTCATTGTGAAGAGCACACGAACATCTTTCCCATTTTTACTCAGCACGCAAAGTTCCGACCTGCCACCGCTTTTTCGGGCCACGGCAATCAACCTCCCATCCGGAGACCATGTCGGGGTTTCGTAGTTCCCGCCCCCGGAAGTCAACTGCCGCTCGTTACCGCCGTTGCTGTCCATAAGAAAAAGCTGATAAGAACCACCCTGGAGGCCGGTGTAGGCAATCTCATCCCCTTTCGGAGACCACGACGGCTCACTGTTTTCCGAATTTTTAAAGGTCAACCGTTTGACTTGGCGGCTGTTCATGTTCATGACATAAACATTGGGTTTGCCGCTTCGATCGGAGACAAAAGCAAGCGATTGCCTGTCCGGGGAATACGACGGTGAAACGTTAATACCACTGCGCGAAGTCAATTCTTCTAAAATTTCTCCCTGACGGTCCATACGAAAAAGATCAGGATTGCCATTCTTGCTCAGCGTGAGGACCATGGTCTTGCCATCGGTTGCGAAGGCAGGAGCCAAGTTCAAGCCCTTGCGACGGGAAAGAGCATTGGTTGAAGCACTTTGTCGCAAATCGGTAATATATAAATCCTGATTGCCGTTATGGTAGGTAGAATAGGCGAGATAATTGCCGTCAGGGGTAAAGCGGGGAGAAACACACAAGGCCTGGTGTTTGGTCACTTGACGCGGGTGTCTTCCTAGAATGTCGGAGACATACACCTCTTTTCTCCCTGTGGCATCTGAGATATACGCTATCGATGAGCGGGATACGCCCATCTCTCCGGTAAAATCTTCGATCAAGCCATCGCAAAGACGCAAGGTCATGTCTTCCATCTGGGCGGCGGAACCTTTGTAGCGGCGACTGGCCAGCAACTTGTTACTGGCGACATCTAGGATCTGCCCTTCAATCGCCATGCCGGCCGGATCGCTGCCGACCTGTCCCATGACCACATAATCGGCACCCAGTGATTTCCAATCAGCGTCCTTGCCCCCGCCAAATCGGTTAGCATCAATCACACTAATAAAGCCATGTAATTCGAACCCTTTGGTTAACAATTGAGAGACGGAAGCACCCGGTGCTCCTCCACTTCCGGAAAAAGTAGGGACGGCAACCACGATTTTACGAACATCGGTGGCGGTGATATCGAAATAGGCCCTCTCAGCCGAACTTGTTTGCGCCAAAGGGCAAAGAAGAAGGCAGGTCACTAAGGCAAAAATCGTAGAAAAGTCAATTTTTCGCATCATAATCAACCGCTAACCAATTAAATTTTAAGTATAAGACCAATTAAAAATCAATATATACACGATCTCTTACAACTTGCCAAGCTCACCGGGCCTGAATTTGAACCCGATTTCCGTGGTTTCCTGCTGCATGGCCACAGGGAAACGGGGCATCGGGGACGCCTTTTTGATGGTTTTCTCGACAAGTTGATCAAAAAGCGGATCTTTTGATCGTTCGTCGAATTGAATCTTCACCACCTCGCCGTCCTTATTAATCGTGATGGCCACTTTGGCCAGCAGACTGGCATCCCAATTTCGCATTTCCGGCAACACCCAGAAACTCTTCACCCTTTGAGCTACGAGGCCCCAATAGGTCTGCTCGACGGCGGATTGGGTTTGCTGCCTGCCGCTGGTAGTCTGACTGACCGCATTTTGCATGGCTTGAGCCTGCCGGGCGGCATCACTACGGGTGGCGGCAACGGCATCACGTGCGGCTTTTGCTTCACCTTCGAGTTGCCTCGCCTCGGCGGCAGCTTGTTTTGCTTCGGTTTCTGCACGTATCTGATCGCGTCGCGCCTGATCTAAGGCTTTTTTTCGATCTGCCTCGCGCTGAGCCAGCTCTTTCTTCTCAACTTCCTGCTTTCGTTCTTCAATTTTCTTCTGCAGCTCGCGCTCTTCCTGCTGACGATGCTGCACTTCACGCTGTCGTTCCTCGATTTTCTTTTTTAATTCCCGCTCGTCCTGCTGACGCTGCTGGACTTCACGTTCTTTGAGTTTATCCTCTTCGAGCCTCACATCCTGCGTTTTTTTGATTTTTTTCTTGTCTGGAAAAATCGACACCGGATTGGTTGCTGTCACCGGCTCTGGAGGCGCGGTCTCGGGTGCGATCGGAACCTTTACTTTTGGCGGTTGCAAGTTGACAGGTTCGAGAGGTGCTGTGGGTTCAGAAGGCGGAGGAGGTGGTGGCGGCGGTTCCGCTTTTTTCTCGGCTGCCGCTGGTTTACTCGGACTGCCAGTTGCCGCTGCCGGAGCGGGTGCTTCTTCCGGCATGGAAGTCAGGCTCACCGACACGACCTCTTCGACAATCGGCTTGGTGTCAAAAAGTGGGGGCATGAACAGGGCCATTAAAATAATGACGATATGCACGCCCATCGCAAGCGATGAAGCTAACCACCATCGGCGGTCGGCCTCCTGTTGCAGAATAAAAAAATCCGTATCAGTGAAATACACAGCTGGTCGACCAGTTCCTTATTTCTCTTTTTCTACCGGTACAGTGATCATGCCCAGTTTTTCGAAACCCGCCGAATGGATATCCGCCATGGTTGCGGTCACCACCCCATATGGTACATTTTTATCCGCTCTGAGAAAAATACCTTCCTTTTTTCTTTCGGGCGTCATGTCTTTCAACTGCTGCTTTAAAGATAACGGCGTCATTTTTTCCTTCTTGAGATACACGTCCCCTTCTTTCTTGATGGTGACGACCAGCGGTTCTTCCTGCTGACGAAGCGATTTAGTGGTGGCTTCAGGAAGTTCGACCTCCAGCCCCTGGGTCATCATGGGCGCTGTAATCATAAAGATGATCAGCAAAACCAACATGACATCAACCAACGGGGTAACGTTAATCTCCGAGGCAAATGCCCTTTTGCCTCTATTATTTCCTATGGGCCCCATATCATTGCGCTCTGCTTAAAATATCCCGTTCAATCAGATTAATAAAATCGGTACTGAAGCTCTCAACGTTGGATTCGAATTCCGCCAGCATATTGGAGAAAAAATTATAAAAAATAACAGCGGGGATGGCGACGGCCAGTCCTGCTGCGGTGACGACCAGCGCCTCTGAAATACCGGGAGCAACAACGGCAAGTGACGCGGAACCCCGCGCCCCGATATCATGAAAGGACGTCATGATGCCCCATACCGTACCAAAAAGACCGATAAAGGGGGTCGCGCTGCCGGTGGTGGCAAGAAAAGAAAGCGAACGAGCCATTCGGTCGCTTTCGAGAAACTGTGCTTTGCGCACCGCACGTTTGAGGTTATCCATCGTCGCCAATTGCATCTCCAGCGTACCGGAGGATTGCCCGGAACTACGGGCGGCACTGATCTTCTTTAGTTCATTATAGCCGGTAACGAAGACGGTCGCCTCCGGGCTCATGGGAAATTCCCGCGCAGACTCATAGGCTTCATTGAGTGTTTTGCTGTCCCAGAATGAATCCAGGAAATCCAGAGAAGCATTTCGGGCTTTCCTGAACATGATAAATTTCATAATGACGATAGACCACGAAACAACAGAAAAAATTAGCAATGTGAGCATGACCAGTTTGACTAAAAAACCGGCATTGGCTATCATTGAAAAGATTGATAATGACACGTCGTTCCTTCTTGTTGAATTGGCTATGTGTTGCACCCCTCGCAACCAAAATGATTGCCAGCGCCCCCCTTACCCTTGCAAAATGAAAACCAGGAAGTCCAGAAAATCCATCAACCCGCTTAACAAGTGTTACCTCTGACGGGAGGACATCGGCCACCAGGTAAAAAAGACTGATTTCACAAACTCTATCGAGCCTTTAGCCCCGCATGGCCACGACACAGGATTCATTTTCACAATAACCTTAAATTATACACGAAAACTATAATTCTGTCGACCTCGATCTAGTGATGGTGTACAAATCTTAAGGTATACCTCATCGTTCAGGACCCCTGCCTGATCACACGATGATTATTTCCCGTTTTATTAAATAACAAGGAGGAATGCATGTCAGGAGAGATCTATGATGTGGTGATTATCGGCGCAGGTCCTGCGGGCATTCAAGCCGCCATCCACGCCTCGCGCAGAAAAATAAGCGTTCTCATCTTGGGTCGCATTGAAAATTCCGCACTGTGGAATGCACATGTTGAAAATTACGCCTTTATCAACGGCATTTCGCTGGGACCTGAACTGCTGCAGATTGGTCTTGAACAGGCTAAAAATTTCGGTGCTCAAATATCCCCTGAAGACGTGCTGAAAATAGCCCAACAAGAAACCTTTTTTCAACTCGAACTTGAAAGCGGTAAAAAAATCAAGACCTACACGCTTATCTTCTGCATGGGGGTTTCAAAAAAGAAGCTCGGTGTACCTGGAGAGAAAGACTTTGCAGGGCGCGGTGTCAGTTACTGCGTGGATTGTGATGCCAATTTCTATCGCGGCGCGGTTGTAACCGTAACAGGAGACCGAAGCGCGGCCGTCGACGGCGCATTGACCTTGCTTGACTATGCGGCAAAAGTCTACCTGGTCGCTGAAAAACTTAATGTTTCAAAAGAGCTGCTTGATCGCCTTCATGCAAGCCAAGTTTCATGCATCGAAAGTTCCATCAAACAGATCAACGGCGACAGGGTGGTTGACTCGCTGCAATTGACCAACGGCGAACGACTGGAAACCGAGGGTGTGTTCATTGAACTGGGCTCAAAAGGAGCATTGGAACTAGCGACTCAGATAGGTGTCATGCTGGATACAGAATCATTCAAGTACATCACGACCAACCGGAAGCAGGAAACAAATATTGCTGGAATCTATGCCGCCGGTGATATCGTCGGCCCCCCTTACCAAATGGCCAAAGCCGTAGGTGAAGGCTGTGTTGCCGGCATGGAGGCGGCAACCTACGCTAAAAAAATGAGAAACCCCTCATGAAAAACCGTAGCTGCCGAACAAAATAACAGGCTGCGTCTATTTAATAACTTTTCCAGGAAGCGAAAACCGATTCGGCGGGAAGCTGAGAATCCGGCAGGATACCGTGTGAGGTATTGAAAAAATTAAAGCGCCCCCACCCCCCCTGCGGGGCTTATTCGGTTCTCGCCTGGCGTTCGCTGTTGCGTTGGCGCAGTTCCTGGATGGCGCGCAGGTAACGGAATATTTCCCGGCTGTGCCGAGGGTTCCTGGTTTGGACAAACAGATAGGCAAGCCTCGAGAGGGCAAGGGTGTCAATTTCCGGCATGTACTCCTTGAGTTCCGTCAAGGTATCGCCCGTCCAATTCTCCACCCATTCCGTATTGGTTTCACGGCAGACATCCCGCTTTTCAAGGGCTTCATTAATCAGGGCATCGCGATAAAATTCCAGCACATGCAGCTGCTTCTGGTCAGCCAAGGCTTTCCCCCGGTGCTTGCCGACCAAATCGTACAGTTCGGCAAGGGGCAACTCCTGGATCAACTTGGTTATATATTTGATGTGGCGCTGCCGACCGCTCCCTTGCAACTTCCCAGCCTCCCGGAGGAGCAGCTTAATATCGTCGGAACAGGGGGAGCGGTCAAGCACCGAAGCCGGTAACGTTACCAGTTCGGCCACAAGGCTCTCGATGTCCTTCATGCGTCTTTTTTGTTCGGATCGGCTTATCTGCATATCTCTTGAGCCCTTGGGCAAAAATCAACCGCCATAACCGCCCCTTTCGTGCAGCAAGGAAACGACCCTATCCCAAATTCGATTGGCCGTGGCCTCTTTGCTCAGCATCGGTAATGCGGTGTTCCCCTTACGGTCGATCAGGGTTACCTGGTTTGTTTCAACATCAAAACCGGTTTGCTCGCCAAGGATATCATTGACCACAATAAGGTCCAGATTCTTTTCCTTGAGTTTACGTAACCCCTCCCCGGTGTGATCACGACTCTCGGCGGCGAATCCGACCAGCATTTGACCCTCCAATCGCTGTTCACCCAATTTCTTCAGTATGTCGATATTCTTTTCCAGATCAAGCTGCAGCCCCTGGCTTGTTTTCTTGATCTTATGCGCCTGATAGGCAGCAGGCTTAAAATCGGCAACGGCGGCTGATTTGACCACAACTTGCCCAGGCTCAGTCCGAGCCATAACTGATTTTTCCATTTCCTCCGCTGTCGTCACCCTGACGACCTCGACGCCAGGGGGATCGAGCAAGCTAACCGGACCGGTGATCAAAGTAACCTCAGCGCCACGACGTCGAGCGGTCCGGGCCAGCGCGAACCCCATTTTTCCGCTGGAACGATTACTGAGAAAGCGCACAGGATCGAGCGGTTCCCTGGTCGGGCCGGCGGTTATTAACACTTTTTTTCCAATAAGATCGCTGGGTTCAAATAGAGCCAGCAAAGCCTCACGGGCAACATCCCACTCGGGCAATCTCCCGTCGCCGACTTCGCCACAGGCCAAAGAACCACAGTCCGGTTGCACCAAATGATACCCGAAATGTTGCAGACGCTTGATGTTTTCCTGGGTGGCAGGGTGCGCCAGCATGTTGGAATTCATTGCGGGGCAAAATACGACGGGAATCCGAGCTGCAAGAATCACAGTTGACAACAGATCGTCCGCAATCCCTATGGCAAGTCGGGCAATGGTCTGGGCGGTGGCTGGAGCGACGAGAATGGCATCAGCCTCTCTTGACAAATTGATGTGCGCCATGACTCGTTCCGACTCGTCAGCGAACATGTCACGGTATACGGGATTACCGGAGAGGGCGGAAAAAGTGAGCGGGGCAACAAATCGTTCAGCGGCCTTGGTCATGACCACGGTCACCATGGCGTCCTCCTTGACAAACGCCCGTACCCATTCAGCCGCTTTATAGGCGGCAACGGATCCGGTTACCCCCAACAGTATCCGTTTTCCTTGCAAATTCGACATAATAACCTGGGAGTCAGCGCGAAGTCGCCTCGCCAAAGGGATTCACCCCCCCAGACGTAGTCTTATCAATGGCGACATACAATTTCAGCTCGGTTTTTCCAAACATGCCCTCGGAGATGACCATCATGCAAGTTTTGTTGGGTTTAACAAAGGCCAACATAATATCTTTAGAAGCCGTTTCTCCAACCAATTTCCATTTATTATCCTGCATTGAGGCCACCAGGTAATCTTTCAGAGACATGATTTCCGCTTTGCCCTTATAATTAAAGACACCGCCCCTGAAAGATTCGGTTTTAATTACCATGGAATTCTTGCGGTCCCATTCCAACTCGGAAGGCAAGGTGATATCTTTGATATCATCGGCAAAATTGGAGACCTGCGGCAATCCGGCCACATCGCTGGCCATTTGTTTTCTAGCGCAACCCGAGGAGATCAAGAGCAACGCTACACTGAAAAGAACCAACAATTTAATTTTAAAACAATTTCCCATTTCGACTCATCCTCCAGCTTTAAAAATAAAAATACGCAGCAATCCTTTTGACAGCCGATTGTCGAGCAATTGAATAATAGGTGAGACGTAAGCAATCCATCCAGCACCGTGTCACTCTTGCAACTTCTTTGTCGGCCCAAAAACCAAAAATTTTATTAGCTCAGCCCGTTGTTCCCCTGCCCCCATTTCAAGGCTTGGCGCTATCTAAACTGGCGGGCGAATTAGTGGTGTTGAAAACGCTAAAAAAAATAAGCAAATAAAGAGAACTAAAACAGATAAACAGTTGTAAAAAAATAAGGTTTTAATGTCAACAAACATTCACTATGATAGAGTGCAATTGTCCTGGCAGGTAAAACCTTTTCAATTTTACTGTAACTCCGCTGACACATACAGCCACTTTCAAAACCAACCGTTAACAAGCCGGTCTCAATCTCCCCATGAAACAGCCGCCCAGACCTTTTCCGCAGCTTGCTCGCCATGCTACGCTTATCGATACCCATTGCCATCTCGACATGGAAGCATACCAGACAGACCTGGATTCAGTTATTGAATCGGCGGCGCAACATGGCGTCAAACGAATTATCACTATAGGTATCGATTACATAAGCTCCCGACAGGCGGTGAGGATAGCAAACCAACATGCTAATATCTTTGCGACTATTGGATTCCACCCCCACGATGCTTCCCAAGCCAACAAAAAAGCCCTTAACGATCTGGCCGAGATGGCCCGGAACCAGTCAGTGGTCGGCTATGGAGAAATCGGCCTTGACTATGTTAAAAATTACGCTCCCCGCGATGTTCAGGTCAAAGCATTCAAACAACAACTCAATCTGGCGAAAGATCTTAACCTGCCCGTGGTCATTCACGATCGGGAGGCTCATGAAGATACTCGCAAACTGATCCGGTCTGTCGGCCATCTCCCCAAGGGCGGAGTGATGCACTGTTTTTCTGGTGACGTGCAACTGGCCCAAGCAATGATTGATATGGGGTTGTATATCTCGATCCCCGGTGTCGCCACCTTTACCAACGCCCATGTTCTGCATGAGGTTATCCGAGCCATAGATCCTTGCCACCTGCTGCTTGAAACGGACGGCCCTTTTTTGGCACCGGTGCCCTTTCGAGGCAAACGTAACGAACCCAAGCTATTGCTCTATACGGCCCAAATGGTCGCCGATATCAAGCAACTCTCTCTTGAGACGGTGGCCCAAACCACTACCGCCAACGCTGTCCGTCTCTTCCAACTTCCGGAAACCATCGGTCATGATCTGCGATAATATCACTCAACTTCTTGACTCTATAACACAAACAGCCATTAATTGCGGACGCGACCCACGGGAGATCACACTGGTGGCAGTAAGTAAAGGGGTAGGGGTCGACCAGATCAAACAGGCAATAGCCAATGGTCAGACAATTTTTGGTGAGAATTATCTTCAGGAATCCACTGGGAAGATTGTACATTTTCCACAAAAGATCAGTTGGCATTTCATTGGCCACCTGCAGAGCAACAAAACCAAATTGGCTGCAGAACTGTTTGATGTTGTGGAAACGGTTGACCGCCTGAACGTGGCACAAGCACTTGACAAACAGGCCAAGTCCCTAAAAAAGAAACTGTCCATTCTGGTTCAGGTCAACACGGGTAAGGAAAAACAGAAATCCGGGGTATATCCCGAAGAAGCCGAACAACTCATTCGCCTGATTGCGCAAACAACAGATCTTCGTCTGCTTGGCCTAATGACGATCCCTCCATATTATGCCGATCCAGAAAAAAGCAGACCCTATTTCAAAACACTCAAAACCCTAGCAGAACAACTTGCCGTACAATCTCTTTTCGCGGATAATAATAAGGTAGCACTCTCCATGGGGATGTCCGGTGATTATCAAGTTGCCATTGAAGAAGGAGCAACCATTATCCGGGTTGGCACGGCACTATTCGGGGCCAGAACACCCCACAGAGAAGGTCCGATAACTTTATAATGATTAGTGGCGACGGACTAACACAGCATTCCCTTTCGAATCCGCTTTCAGAATCCAAAAAGGGAATGCCTATTCATTCGACCCATCCAGGCGGAAGGGAAAAGGTGCGGAGTGACGAGATGGGGGATGGGAAAAATGCTTCATGACAGTAACAGCAAGCCACTATACAACAGTAAAAGCTCGGGGGATGTCCCGAAGAAACTTCCCTCAAAATTACTTTCGCCGCGAAGAAGCCCGCTTTGCCGCTTTCAGTGGGTTAACACGAATTTTAACGATGGTGACCTCAGGCTTGGCGTGGGTGGCAAAGTTACAGATGCCTAACCGCCATTTTGCACCGGGATTAACATAGGTGTCGCAGAATTTGTTACCGTCCGCCTCAACGATCCGCTCACAGCCTACGCATTGCTCAATTACAGGCAGAAACGACCCATCGCTGAATTTTGCTGCATTACTCGTTTGCATATTGCCAACTCCTGAAAAAATATAAACTTTTTCTTGAATCAGAAAAAAATCTTCCCTACAATGATAAAAGCAAGGGGTGCAGTGTCACCTCTCAACCAAAAGGTACGTTTTATAAAAGCAATTGCACCATCTGTCAACACCTTATCTCAATTGCTTTTTTAATAATTTCTGAAATTCGAATGGAGAGGCATCCATGGCTATCTATGTCTGGAAAGGAAAAAACAGCTTCGGCGAAACACGCAAGGGCGAAATCGAAGCAGTTGACGAAGCCGGAGCCCGTGCCCAACTTAAGCGTCAACGTGTCGAGGTCACCACGGTTAAATTAAAACCCAAAGATCTTTTTGAAAATATCAAATTATTTAAGCCCAAGGTCACCGGCAAAGACATCGTGGTTTTCACCCGGCAACTATCGACCATGATTGATGCTGGCCTGCCACTGGTCCAATGCCTGCAAATCTTAGGGAAACAACAGAGCAACCAGACCTTTAAAACGGTGCTGACTTCGGTTCAAAGTGATGTGGAAACCGGAACAACCCTAGCCGACTCCATGCGTAAACACCCGCAAGTCTTTGACGGTTTGTATGCAAACATGATTGAAGCGGGCGAATTAGGTGGTATTCTGGACACCATTCTTACCAGGCTCGCCGCCTTCAAAGAAAAATCGATGGCCCTGCAAAAAAAAATCAAGGGCGCAATGACCTATCCGGCAATTTGCCTTGGTATTTCGCTTGTCATCCTGGTGGTCATCCTGGTCTTTGTCGTGCCGGTTTTTGATAAAATGTTCAAGGATTTCGGCTCAACCCTGCCCGTTCCCACCCAGATTGTCATCGACTTAAGCAACTTCTTCAAATCCAATATCATTTTTCTTATCATTGGTGCCTTTATCCTCTCCTGGATAATTAAAAAACTATACGCTACCGAAAAAGGCCGCTTAAAAATGGACAATATGATCCTGTGGTCCCCGGTGGTTGGCCCGCTTGTCCGAAAAGTAGCGGTTGCTAAATTCACTCGGACATTGAGCACCTTGCTGCAAAGTGGTGTTCCTATTCTCGATTCCCTGCAGGTTGTCGCTAGAACCTCCGGAAACAAGATAATAGAACGGGCGGTAATCAGAGTCGCTTCAAGTATTGCCGAAGGTCGCCCATTTGCCGAGCCCCTGGAGGAATCGGGTGTGTTTCCCAACATGGTCGTCCAGATGATCAATGTCGGCGAATCCGTCGGCGCCCTTGATACCATGCTTGAGAAAATAGCTGATTTCTATGATGAAGAGGTCGACCAGGCGGTGCAAAACTTGACCGCAATGATTGAGCCCTTTATGATGGTCTTTCTCGGTGGCATGATCGGTGGTTTGGTCGTTGCCATGTACCTGCCGATCTTTAAGATCGCCAGTGTCGTATAATATCAGCAACTTTTACTTTTTCCCGGAGAACAACCCATGAGCGAAATTACAGGCTTGATTGCCAGAGAAATACTTGATTCCAGAGGAAACCCCACCGTCGAGGTGGAAGTGCATCTCGAGACAGGGGCAATAGGCCGAGCAGCAGTTCCTTCAGGCGCCTCCACCGGCACAAGAGAAGCGCTCGAACTCCGCGACCTCGGAAACAGCCGATACGGCGGCAAGGGCGTTTTACAAGCAGTAGCAAACGTTAACGATCATATTGCGCCAGCCCTGCTCGGTTTTGAATCCTCACAACAGGTGGTCATCGACAGTACCATGCTGGCGCTTGACAATACCGTTAACAAGGAAAAATTGGGAGCCAATGCCATTCTCGGCGTATCGATGGCCGTTGCCAAAGCCTCCGCCATGGAATTGGAATTGCCGCTCTACAACTATCTGGGCGGCGTCAATGCCAAAGTCTTACCCGTGCCCATGATGAATATCCTCAACGGAGGGGCCCATGCCGATAATAATGTCGACATTCAGGAATTTATGATTCTACCCGCGGGCGCTTCCTCCTTTGCCGAAGCCTTGCGCATGGGCGCCGAAACCTATCATGCTTTGAAATCCGTATTGAAAAAACGGGGCTTGCAGACCGCCGGCGGTGACGAGGGCGGTTTCGCCCCGAACCTGCGATCCAACGAAGAGGCCATGGAAGTCATCCTCGAAGGCATTGTGCATGCCGGTTATGCTCCGGGGAAAGATATATTTATTGGCATCGATGCAGCTGCCAGTGAATTTTATTCGGCTAAAGATCGAGTTTATGTTTTGGGTGCCGAAAAACAACCTAAAAAAACCGCCGAACAAATGATCGCTTTCTACACCGACTGGGTCAATAAATATCCGTTGATTACCATCGAAGACGGGCTGGACGAATCCGACTGGGATGGGTGGAAACAGTTGACCGACGCCCTCGGGAAAAAAATCCAGCTGGTCGGCGACGATATCTTTGTCACCAACACCAGCATCCTCCAGAAGGGCATCTCCCAAAACATTGCCAATTCAATTCTAATTAAACTTAATCAAATCGGCACGGTAACCGAAACCATCGATGCCGTAGAAATGGCTCACCGTGCTTCTTACACCGCGGTAATTTCCCACCGATCCGGCGAAACAGAAGACGCCACCATTGCCGATCTGGCGGTCGCGCTCAATACCGGGCAGATCAAAACCGGAGCACCCTCGCGGAGCGATCGAGTCGCCAAATATAACCAGCTCCTGCGGATTGAGGAAGAATTGGGCGTTGCAGCGCGCTTTGCCGGAAAAGCCGCCTTTTCATTCCTTTGATGAATCGAGTTGACAACCCCCGGTATTTATACCTATTATATAGAATATTCAACCAAACCAATCTTTTATTGTGCGTCAACAAGGAGGTAACAAATGACCCTTACAAAAGCCGATTTGGTTCAACAGGTCTACAAAACCCATCCTAACCTGACAAAATCGCAGGCCACGGATTCCGTAGAAACCTTTTTATCGTTGTCTAAGTCCTCCCTGATAACCGGTGAAGACTTATTGCTCAGCGGATTTGGTAAATTCAACATCAAAGATAAAAAGTCCCGCCGTGGTCGCAACCCGCAAACCGGGAGTGAACTCACCCTGGACGCGCGGCGGGTGGTTACCTTCAAGCCCTCTGGCATTCTCAGGACTCGAATTAATTCGGATTGAACGGTTTGCCACTTTCAGTAGCCATCAGGGCGCCGCATCTTGTGGCGCCCTTTTTTATTCCATTATCCTTTTTTCATAATAAATCGGATACTCCTTTTGCCTTTGCGACTGATTGTCTACTGCCATGACCGAACTTCCGCTTCAAATACCGGACGCTTTTTTCCAATACATTCCCCTGCAATCCATCGATTTTCCCGATAATTTCCTTCGTGACCTTCATGAAACACCTCTTGACCAGGTGTTGTTGGGCAACTTGCAAGAGTTTGGTCAACTGCATCCACTGCTGGTGCAACAACAGACCGATGGTCAACATCATCTGCTCGCTAGTTACCCATACTTCAAAGCCCTTCAGGCGCTCGGTACGGAAAAAATTCTCTGTCGCATCCTTGCCCCCTGCCCCCCCCTATTCCGTCGCTATTCGCTCCAGATTGCACACGATTTAGCCTCCTTGCAAGCAAGTCCTATTCTTCAGGCGCATCTATTGCGAAAAGCACAACACGATGTGTCAACAGAAGAACAACTCCGGTTGCTTGTCCTGATGGGCTACAAGCCCCAGCGTTACAAGCTCAAAGAACTCGAAAGTTTCCTGCAACTTGATCGTTCAGCCATTGTGGCCCTGCATCGCGGCATCCTCTCGCAAAAGACAGCAAAACAATTGACTTGCCTCTCCCCTGCTGACCAGCAACAGATAGTCAATCTGATCTGCACCTATCGACTGGGCGGTTCAAAACAACAAAAACTGGTAGAAATGGTAATGGAATTAACCAGGCGGGACAATAGACCTATCTTGGCCATTATCAACCAATGGACAGCGGATGATCAAGAAATGACCGTGGAAAACCTGCCGCAACGTTTGCAAATGCTGATGCAACACCTGCAAGAACAGTGTTACCCCGCCAGGACCTCCGCAGAACAGCACTTTCACAAGCTTGTGCAGGAATTGCAGCCTCCTGAAATGATAACGATCAGGCACAGCCTTTCGTTTGAAGACGAACAAGTGGAAGTAGGCCTCCGTTTGGCCGACACGGACACCTTGCGACAAAAATGGGAAGCGATCAAAAAAATTGTCGAATAGCCGACAATTTTATCGTTGAATCAATGCCCTGAACAGCACATTGTCCCCCAAGGGAACCACCGAACAGTCGCTCAGCCGCGGTGCTTCGGCACGCTGGTTCAGGCAATACCCTTGAACCAGAGACGTCCCTTGATCTCCGATGATAAAAGGCGCATAAAAAAGCAGCAATTCATCAATCAGTCCTTGGCGGTAAAACGCGCCATGTACCCTCGCCCCCCCTTCAACAAGCACCGAGGTCAGGTTGTGTTGTCCGAGGCAACGGAGTACGGCTAACAAATCAATCCGTTGATCGCCATCAAGGGGCATGCGGAAAATCCTAGCGCCACGACGTACCAATTGCGCCTCTTTTTCCGAAGGTGCCTCCGGACCACAGAATATCCAAGTAGCCGCAGAGGAAACCTGGGAAAGCATTCGGGCAGTCGTCGGTAAGCGCAAACGGGAGTCCAGGACAATTCGCAAGGGATCGCGGATATCAGCAACACTGTCAAGCCGGGTGGTCAGGCTGGGATCATCGATAATCGCCGTCTCAACACCGATCAAGAGCGCATCGACCTGATTGCGGAGCTGGTGCACATATCGATTCGATGCTGGCCCGGTCAAAGCGGCCCCCTGGCCGGGAGAAAAGGTGATTTTACCATCCAGACTCAGCCCGGCTTTCATGATCATCCAGGGGAGTCCGGTGGCACTGTGCTTGATGAAAGGATAGTTCAAGGCCCGGCACTGTTGTTCAAGCACTCCACTGCAAACCTCGACCCCTTTTCGCTGCAAATAGTCGGCCCCTCCGCCGGTAACCCTGGGGTCAGGGTCGGGCATACCGATGACCACTTCAGTAATGCCTGCGCGGAGAATGGCTTCCGTACACGGTGGGGTCCTGCCGGTATGATTGCAGGGTTCAAGGGTAACATACAGGGTAGCGCCTTGGGTGGATTGGCCTGCATCGGCAATGGCATTGATTTCGGCATGCGGAGTACCGGCTTTCTTATGATACCCCCGGCCGACGACGCTACCTTCTTTGACGATAATGGCCCCCACCGCCGGGTTGGGTGAGGTCCGCCCGATACCTTTCTCGGCCTCCTTGATGGCGAGCTCCATATATGCATTTTGATCAGTTAACATACCTGCCTACCAATCAATGTTTTCCCTGTTCACCAAGGAAAAGCTTCAATTCTTCCATAAATTCATTCACATCTTTGAATTGTCGGTACACCGAGGCAAAACGGACGTAGGCCACCTCGTCCAACGCTGGCAAGGCCTCCATCACCCATTCGCCGATCTGGCTGGTGGGGATTTCCTTGCCACCGAAATCTTGGAGTTTCTGTTCGATGGCATCGACAAAATTGTCAATGTCGGTCATGCTGACCGCCAATTTTTCGCAGGCTTTTTCAAGCCCTACCACCATCTTGCCCCTATCCCAAGGTTCACGCCGGCTATCTTTTTTTATCAACATCGGCAACATCAGCTCGATACGTTCATAGGTCGTAAATCGTCGCTGACACCCACCACAGGCCCTGCGACGCCTGGTGATGGTCTTATCCTTGTTAATCCGTGAATCAATCACTCGATTATCTAAATGACCGCAATAGGGACATTTCATACCACACCTTTGATTAGTGCCAGAGAGGAGAACTAAACCTATAGTACCATGAAAAAACCGGCAGCTTTGGAACAAAGCATGCCGGTATCAAAAACAGTGAGGTGCTGGCGGCAAGTTATCCCATCAAGGAAATCCTGCGAAGATGACGCCCCCCGGCAAACTCGGTTGAGAGCCAGGTAGTCACAATATCCATGACAACGCCGCTGCCAAGGACTCTGGCGCCAAGGCAAAGGACATTAGCATTATTATGTTCCCTGCTCATCCTGGCAGTGAAGGCTTCATGACAGAGCGCTGCCCGAATTTGACGATGCCGGTTGGCGGCGATGGACATACCAATACCGGTCCCACAAACTAGGATCCCGCAGGAAGAGCGCCCTTCGATGATTGCGGCGCAAACGAGATCAGCAAAAACCGGATAATCAACCGAATCTTCGGAATGGCAACCTAGATCAGTCACTTCATGACCAGCCTGGACAAGCCTCTGAACGATTTCTGCTTTCAATGCCAATCCACCATGATCGCAACCCAACGCTATCTTCACTTGCTCATTCCATAATTACAGGTAGCGCCGCATAATAATAACCCCATTGGTGCCGCCAAAACCAAAAGAATTGGACATGGCGACCTGTACATTTGCCTCACGGGCGGTGAGGGGGACATAATCAAGATCGCAGTCAGGGTCAGGAGTCCTGAGGTTGGCAGTAGGCGGTATAATACCGTGATGCAGGGTCAGGGCAGTAAAAGCGGCTTCGATCCCTCCAGCAGCGCCCAACATATGACCGGTCATCGACTTGGTCGAGCTCATGGCCAATTTATATGCATGCGCACCGAACACGGTTTTCACCGCCATGGTTTCACATTTGTCATTAAGCGGTGTTGATGTGCCGTGGGCATTGATATAGTCGACATCTTCGGGATTGAGTCCAGCGTCTTTTAAGGCAGCAGCCATGCATCGAGCGGCCCCCTCACCATCTTCAGGGGGAGCGGCGATATGATAGGCGTCGCTGGTCTGACCGTAACCAATAATTTCGGCATAGATAACAGCACCGCGTCGCTTGGCCGCCTCCAACTCCTCGAGAACCAGCATGCCGGAGCCTTCTGAGATCACAAAACCATCGCGATGCAGATCAAAGGGGCGAGAGGCGGCGTGTGGATCGTCATTGCGGGTCGAAAGAGCTTTCATCGCACCAAAGCCACCAACTGCCAATGGACAGATTACCGATTCGGTGCCGCCGGTAACTGCCATGTCACAATCCCCATAGGCGATATGGCGAAAGGCCTCGCCGACCGCATGGGTTCCAGCGGCACAGGCAGTGGTTTGCGAAAGGTTGGGGCCCTTAGCGCCTATTCGCATGGAAATGTGCCCCGAGGGCATATTGGGAATAACCCTGGGTATAAAAAATGGGGTGATTTTTCGTGGCCCACGGTTGAGCAGAATGGAGTGGTATTCCTCGATGGTGGGTAACCCACCCATGCCACAACCGGTAATAACGCCTACACGATGCATATCTTGATCGTTAATCGACAGGCCGCTGCTTTTCCAGGCAATGTCTGCCGCTGCTACGGCATACTGGACAAACGCATCCAGGTTTTTCACCTGCTTTTTTTCAAACCAATCTTCAGGATTAAAACCTTTTACCTCAGCGGCTATCTGCGAGGCTTGATCAGATGCATCAAAGCGGGTTATTGGCCCAATTCCGCTTTGTCCATTGATCAGCGCATTCCACGTCTGCTCAGTACCTATACCGAGCGGGGTGATCAAGCCAATCCCTGTTACAACGACCCGTCGTTTCACGCTAGTTCACTCCGTTTCAGCTTTGGATTTTTGCGACAAAATCGATGGCATTCTGCACAGTAGTGATTTTTTCGGCTTCTTCGTCGGGAATTTCCACGTCAAATTCTTCTTCCATGGCCATAATCAACTCAACCAGATCCAAAGAATCGGCGCCGAGATCATCGACAAAAGAAGCCCCGGGAACAACTTTTTCTCGATCGACGCTGAGTTGCTCTACTATAATATCAATCATTTTTTGTTCAACAGCCATTAGTATTCTCCTCAAAATAGAATTGTGTTTTTTTTGGTTTTCATAAAACAATGCCCGATATATGTCAGCATTCGAACATCTGTTGTCAATGTCCCATATACATCCCGCCATTGACATGCAGGGTCTGTCCAGTAATATAATTACTGTCAGATGATGCCAGGAAACCCACCGATGCCGCAACATCTTCAGGTGTTCCCAAGGTACCCAAAGGTATCTGGGCTTTCAAAGCTTCCTGTACATCTTCGGCGAGGCCATCGGTCATATCGGTAACGATATATCCCGGAGCCACACAATTGACGGTAATATTCCTCCCGGCAAGCTCCCTCGCCATCGATTTGGTCAATCCTGTCAATCCGGCTTTAGCCGCGCTATAATTGACTTGACCACCATTGCCAACAAATCCAACCACCGATGAGACATTAACAATCCGTCCCCATCTTTTTTTCATCATGGTACGCATCACTGCTTTACTGCAGAGAAACGCACCTTTCAGATTGGTGTCAAGCACGCTGTCCCAATCATCTTCTTTCATGCGGGCCATCAAACCGTCGCGGGTGATTCCCGCATTATTCACTAGAATATCGATCTGACCATAGGTATTGACAATTTCTTTGATGCTTTCCTGAACGCCCTCGGCGTTGGCAACATCAAACCGAGCAAGAAAACACTTGCCGCCGATGACCTCAATCTGCTGCAGCGTTTCCTGAGCGGCCGCCGGGTTGGCCACGTAGTTGATGCCTACCGTGGCTCCCAAGGATGCCAGCTTCAGGCAAATGGCGCGGCCGATCCCGCGACTGCCTCCGGTAACCAAGGCGATCTTTGCATCGAGCATCATTTTTTAATCTCCTGAAGCCGTTTGATCAGTTGCGGTACGACCTCGTATAAATCACCCACCACCCCATAGGTGGCGATATTGAAAATAGGAGCCTCGCTGTCCCGGTTGATGGCCACAACGATTTCGGCAGATTGCATCCCCACCGCATGTTGCACTGCTCCGGAAATCCCACAGGCGATGTAAAGCTTTGGGCTGACGGTTTTTCCTGTCTGCCCGACCTGATGGGGATATGGAATCCATCCTGAATCAACAGCAGCCCGAGAGGCTGCCACCGCCCCTCCAAGCTCGTTAGCCAGGGCTCTGATCAGGCTAAAACCTTTTTCGGATTCAAGGCCACGTCCACCGGCCACCAATGTTTCAACTTCTTGGATATTGACCTGATCATCATGGTTGATAACCGAATCAAGCACTTCTATCTTTGATTGCAGACATTGTTCTGGTATCTGCATCTGAACTATCTCGCCGGTCCGGGATGAATCAGGAATACCTGGGGCCATCACCTTGGGACGAACCGTCGCCATCTGAGGCCTGGTATGGGGACACTCGATGGTTGCCATGATGTTGCCGCCAAAGGCAGGCCGCGTTTGCAACAACATACCATCTTCTTCCCGGATATCCAGTCGAGTGCAATCTGCGGTCAGGCCGGCATCAATGGCATTGGCGACATAGGGAATGACAGATCGACCGATGGCGGTTGCTCCTGCCAGGACCACTTCTGGTTTATACGCTCGGATGACCTGTTCCAAAACAGCCGCATATACATCTTCACGAAACTGTTCCAGCATCGGATGCTCAACAAGCAGCACGGTGTCCGCCCCGGCAGCGATCAAGCTCTCACCAAAGGCGCTTACGTTGCCCCCTGGAAGCAGCACGCTGAGCTTGACCCCGCGTTTATCAGCGAGTTTACGACCAATGCCGAGCAATTCATAGCTTACTGGGGCGATGTCACCATGACGATATTCAGCAAACACCATGATGCCCGTGTAACTAGCGAAATCAGCTTGCTTTTTTTTCTCGGCCGTTTCGATATGCAGGGCTTGGGTCGGACAATTCTCAACGCAGGCCCCGCAAAGGGTACAGGATTCGTTAACCACGGCACAATCATCTTGAACAGTGATTGCGCCAAAAGCGCAACTCGACTCACAAATTCCGCAGGCTGTACATTTTTCGCTATGAATTATAAGCATTTATAGAGGTACTCAATTATCAGTAGCAGGCAGGCTGCTTTCTAGAGATATGCCTTAAGACATGCAACCAATTGGTCCACTTGCTCTTCGACACTTCCTGAAAAAATCTGGCGATCCCCACGGGCTTCAGGGGAAAAAACCCGAACAACCTGGGTCGGAGAGCCCGCCAGGCCGATGCATTGGGGATCCGCACCAATATCGGCAGCGGAAAGCTTGGTGATCTCGACTTTTTTGGCTTTCATTTTGCCTTTTAAAGAGGCGACCCGCGGCTCATTGATATCCTTGACAACGGTCATAAGAGCTGGCAAGGGCAGACGCAACACGTCAAAGCCGTCATCCATCATCCGCTCCACTTCAATACTTGCGGCACTGACCTTGCGGGTTTTCTGGATACAGGTTGCGAACGGTATCTGCAGACGATAAGCGAGTCCCGGGCCGACTTGCGCCGTGTCGCCATCGATGGCTTGCTTACCGCAGAAGATAAGATCGAACAGCCCCAAGGTCTTGACGGCATTGGCCAAGGTATAGGAAGTCGCCCAGGTATCCGCGCCAGCAAAAGCTCGATCCGATATTAATACACCGTCATCAGCACCACAGGCAATAGCCTCACGCAGGACCGCCTCAGCCTGGGGCGGCCCCATGGTGATTACCGTTACCTTCCCGCCCATCTGCTCTTTGATGGCGACCGCCTCTTCAAGGGCATGGCGATCATAAGGATTCATGATTGCATCCACCCCTTCGCGTGCCAAGGTATTGGTTATCGGATCCAACCGAACATCTTTAGCGTCCGGAACTTGTTTGACACAAACAATTATATGCATGCCCTGCTACTCTCAAGAATATTCTTTGTTCAATTCCTGGCCGATAACATTACGCTGGATTTGATTAGTGCCTTCATAAATCTGGAGAATTTTGGCGTCGCGCATCATTTTTTCGACAGGATACTCTTTCATATACCCATATCCGCCAAGGACTTGGACAGCATCGGTCGTCACTTTCATCGCCATATCGGTAGCGAAAACTTTGCACATGGAAGAGGCTTTGGACATATCTTTGGGATTGCTGTCGATGTGACGCGCAGCGGCATAGACCAAGGCGCGACCGGCTTCAAGCTGAATAGCCATGTCGGCCAGAATATGTTGCACCGCTTGGAAAGCAATAATTGGTTTACCAAACTGGACACGCTGTTTGGCATAAAGCACCGCCTCATCAAGGGCCGCTTGGGCAAGGCCGATCGCCAAGGAAGCAATGCCGGGTCGGGACATGTCCAGGGTTTTCATAACCGTAATAAAACCGGTCCCTTTTTTTCCCACGAGCCTGTCTTTAGGTATTCTGCAATCTTTCAGAATAAGTTCACGGGTTGAAGAGGAGCGAATCCCCATTTTGTCTTCCTTTTTCCCGTAAGAAAATCCGGGATCGCCATCTTCGACGATAAAAATAGAAGCGCCACGAGCACCCTTGCTGGGATCGGTCAAGGCCACAATTGAATAAATCTGGGATTCACCACCGTTGGTGATCCATTGCTTGGTACCGTTGAGAACCCATTCCTCGCCATCCAGGACCGCGGTGGTTCTGATCCCCGAGGCGTCACTGCCGGCGTTGGCTTCGGTTAACCCAAAGGCAGCCCACCGAACACCTGAGGCGATATCGGGCAGGTATTTTTGCTTTTGTTCTTCACTGCCGGCGATCATGACTGGGAAAATACCCAGTGCACTGGCGGCGTAACTGGTGGCTACCCCCACGCAACCACGGGCCAACTCTTCTAAAGCAAGCACGATATCGAAACAGCCACCACCGAGTCCACCGTATTCCTCTGGGACAAATATACTAAATAAATCCGCTTTCGCGATGTCTTGCAGTATCGATTTGGGGAATTGATTTTTTTCATCCAATTCCGCACGTACCGGAATAATTTTCTCGTTGGTGATTTCCCGGGCGGTATCGATAATCATCTGCTGTTGTTCAGTAAAAAAATAATCCACAAATACTCTCCTTAATATCTTACCACCGCATGAGCAGCGAACCCCAAGTGAGGCCCCCGCCAAAGGTACACAACAGTACAATCTCTCCACGAATCAGTCGTCCCTGTTTGTTGGCCTCGTCCAAGGCGATCGGGATGCTAGCTGCAGAGGTATTACCATATTTGCCAAGATTGACGAAAACTTTTTCATCCGGCATCTTCAACCTATCCTTTAAATTATTAAGGATACGGATATTAGCCTGATGCGGAATCATTAGATTAATATCATCAAGGGTTATTCCATGCTTCTCCATCAAGCCGGTAACCGCGCCTTCCATCAAACGGACAGCGTGTTTGAAAATATCGCTCCCATTCATCTGGATGAAAGAACCCTGCCAGTCTTTTTGCTGTAGATCTGGATTAAGGCTTTTGGGGCTGTCCATATATAACAGGTCCCACAACCTGCCATCGGAGTGGAGACTGCTGCCAAACACGCCGCGACCATCATCTGCACCACCAATAACAACAGCTCCGGCGCCATCGCCGAAAATCACACAGGTGTTGCGATCTTCCCAGTTGACCCGTGCAGAAAGCGTCTCGGCACCAATCAACAAAATTTTCATATCCGGGCGGCCCTGAATGTAATTACTGGCCATGTCCAACCCGTACGTAAAGCCTGCGCAAGCGGCATTAATATCGTAGGCAAAGGCATTAACCGCACCAATTTCCGCCTGTACGAAACAGGCGGTGGAAGGCATGATCATATGCGGAGAAATGGTTGCGACGATGATGAGATCGATTTCGGCGGGTTCAATGCCGGCATTGGCCATGGCACGCTTGGCAGCTGTGGTGGCCAATTGGAAATTGAGTTCGTTCTCACCTGCAATATGCCGGTTACGGATGCCGGTCCTCGAAATGATCCATTCGTCAGTGGTATCGACCATCTGTTCGAGATCGGCATTCGACAGCGATCGTTTTGGCAGGCAGGAACCAGTCCCAAGGATAACAGCTTTATTCATTAATGAACCTGCTTCTAAGCGGCGTATTCGCCTAAGGCTTGCACAATGGCATCGTTGACGCGGTTGCGCACCATGTTGGCCGCAACTTCTATAGCATTGCGGATAGCGATGGCATTGGAAGACCCGTGACAGATGATCCCAGTCCCATTGATGCCAAGCAGTGGGGCCCCGCCATACTCGGCATAATCGACCTGTTTTTTAAAACCCTTGAAGGCTTCACGAATAAGCAGGTACCCTAACTTGGCCCGCCAGGTTTTCATGATCTCTCTTTTCAGCATCTGCATGGCTGCTTCAGCTAATCCTTCGCTGATCTTCAAGGATATATTGCCGACAAATCCATCGCAGACAATTACATCGACATCGCCCTTATAGACATCTCGCCCTTCGACATTGCCGATAAAATTGAGCGGACTCTGCTTTAAAAGCTCATATGTTTCCTTGACCAGAGCATTGCCTTTGCCGGTTTCTTCACCAATACTGAGCAGACCTATGCGGGGTTGGTCGAGATTAAGCAATAAACGTGAACAAGAAGAAGCCATCACAGCGAATTGATACAAATGCTGTGGCCGACAATCGACATTGGCACCAATGTCCATGAGCATAACCGGCTTTTTCAAGGTAGGGAAAAAACTGGCAATCCCTGGCCGGGAGATTCCCGGAAGCCGCCCGAGTTTCCGAACAGCAGCAGCCATGGTTGCACCGGAATTACCGGCTGAGACAACGGCGTCCGCCTGACCTTTTTTCACCAGATCAAAGCCGACCATGATGGTGGCTTCTTTCTTCTTCCGAACCGCATCCACCGGCGAATCATCCATGGTGATAACTTCCGTTGCATGGTGCACGGAGATTCTTCCAAGAAGATCTCTGCTGCCGGTAGTATGCTCGGAAAGCTGCTGTTCTAATATAGTACGAGGGCCAATCAGTATGACTTCGAGACCTTCCGTATCTCGTACCGCAGCAAGTGCGCCTTGGATCGCCATCTCTGACCCCCGGTCGCCTCCCATGGCGTCAAGGGCTATCCTCACAGTCTTACCTAATTAAGATCATCCCCAAGACTAATAACATTCCTGCCTTTATACATACCGCAACCACCGCAAAGCTGATGCATCATTTTCGGTTCACCGCATTCAGGACATTTACCGACATTTGGCTTAACCAAAGCGTCATGCGCACGGCGTTGTCTGGTCCGTGAATGGGAATGTCTTCTTTTAGGTAAAGCCATTGTATTCCTCCATTATATTCTGTGGTTATCCGCCTGCTCGAGCAGAAACGGCTATATGCCTTGCGGACAATTTGTGATCTCAAAAAACTATTTTTTTTTCAGCTGCGCAAGGACCCCAAAAGGCCCAAGGGGGTTCTCATTTGCACAATGACACTCGGTAAGATTGCGATTAATTCCGCAATGGGCACAGAGGCCTTTGCATTGCTCCGAACATAAATTTTTCAGCGGCAGCGAAAGATACAACTGTTGCCGCAGAACATCGTCAATATCAACAACCGGCTCATCGAGAATGATGCTATCCAAATCCGACAACGTGCGCTCAAGCTCTTTCACCTGCCAGGAATCATTCGATTCCATCTCGAAAAGAATCTGCAATTCAGTGTCCACATCAACATCATACGAGCTAATGCAACGATCACAAGTCAAAGAGAGCCGAGCTTGCAATCGGCCTTGCATCTCAACCTTGTTATCACCTTTGCGCTTCAAAGTGCAGTGCGCCCTAAAAGGCTCCTTCACTGCAAAGTCTTGCTGCGCCACAAGGCTCTCTAAACCATGCACCTCGTAACTGTTTCCAGAGAGTGAAATATCGCTAAACGCAATCCGCATTCCTGCTACAACCCCTAAACGCCTTAGTTGGATTTTGGTCGAAGCTGAAAATTATACAAAAAAAAAGATGATCCGCCAACTAAAAACACCGTGAGAAAGAATTTGTCGCCGAAAAGGTATCTTAGCATCGAAAAAAAACGATGAAAAAAAGGATAATAAGAAGGAAAAAAACCGAGCAAACGAGGGTAAGGTTCACTGGGCCGAACAAGGGCTCGGCCCTATTGAAATAATTAACTTTTCTGCTGTTCTTTTTCTACTTGAGCAATCTTCTCTTTTATTTGCTTAACAAGGCCGGCATACCCATCTTTTGTCAAGATTTCCTTGAACTGCTCCATATAATTACGGACTAGGCTCACCCCTTCGATGACCACATCGTAAGCCATCCATTGGTCGCCTCGAAGCAGCATGATATAAGAGACCGGAATAGTTTTCCCTTTGTCCACCAACAGGGTCTGCACCTCTGCTCGTTCACCTTTAATCCGCTGATGGGTGAACTCAACCGCTTGGCCGGAGTAATCATCTATTTTTCCGATATAGGCATATTGCAGCAACTGGGTGAAAAGATCTTCAAAATCCTTTTGTTCCTGAGCGTTGAGCTCTCGCCATTGCTGGCCGAGTACCCGTTTGCTCATTTCATGAAAATCAAAGTGTTCCCGGACTACACTAATAATCTTTTGGCCCTGTTCTTTTTTCGGCAGTGCTTTCAGCGCTGGATCGACCAGGATCGCTGTCACTTTTTTGAGGAAAGGCTGAAATTGCTCGGTGGGGTCAGGGGTCGCGGAGGCGGCATTTTGCGACAAGACCATCCCCATAAAACACAACGAAACAAGAAAAAGAAATACTGTAGTAGAATTTTTGCGCTGCATGATCCACCGTTACCCCAATGAGAACATGGGGGCTTTTTTAGCGATTAACATTGTAGTTTGGGTTTGGCACCAGGACATTATCGTTTGCCTTGTCCCGTGACTGAAAATAGGCGTTCCGAAAGGCGACATAGGGATCAAAACTCAACGATTTAAGATCTTGGTACACCCCGAGGCGAAGCGAAGTATCATTGACCACCTGACCGCTGAAAACAGCCGCCGAAGTTCCGGGGTCATCATTCCAGGGATAATAGGAAGAAGTCGCCAGGGTTTCAACCACCTTGCCGGAGAAATCACGGAGCGTGGAAGGCCCCAACAAGGGCACAACCAGATAGAAACCGTCGCCCACCCCCCAGACCGACAAGGTCTGACCAAAGGTAGCTTTCTTTCGGGGAATTTTGAATTCGTCGGCAGCGGGATCCGCCAGCCCGAACACCCCGGCGATGCTATTAATCACAAAGCGGGACAAGGTCAAGCCGGAGTCTTTAAATCGGCCTTGGAGCAAAAAGTTGACGGAACGCACCGGTTCACCGATGTTGTAGAAAAAATTACCGACACACCCTCTGATATCTGAGGGTAGCATCTTGCTGTAGCCGGTGGCCACTGGATCAAGCACCCAGAGGTACAGTTTGTCGTTAAAGGTGAACATGGCCCGGTTGAACGGTTCAATGGGGTCGTGGGCCCTGACGGTAACCGCCTGCTCCTCATAGCTTGCATCGCTGAGAAAATCTTCTGCTCCGACGGCGCTTGCACAAAACCAAACAACCAAGGCCAGAGCACCCATCGACCGTACCGACCACTGGTGCAGATATTTCAGATTCATTGCGATCATACCGAGGCTATTTACTTACCTGACCAAAGGCAAATTTAGAAATGAGTGATTCCAGATCCACCGCTGATTCCGTATCCACAATGGTTTCACTGGGTTTATAGAGGGTTTCATCGCCGCCGAGGCTAATCTGGATGAATTTGTCGCCGATAATCCCCGTCGACTTGACCGAGGCAATCGAATCCACGGGCACCTTGACCTCGCGGTCAATTTGCAAGCCAACCACCGCCCTGTTGTCTTTATTCAAACTGAGCTGGCGAACTTTGCCCACGGTGACCCCGGCAATCTGCACATCAGCGCCGCTTTTAACACCGGAAACATTATTAAACTCTGCAGACAGCATGTAGGTTTTCGATTCTGACAACCATGACACCTCACCGAGTTGCAAGGCCAACCAGCCAAATGCCAAAAACCCCAGCACCAAAAACAACCCGACAATCATCTCTACTCGGGGATTACCCATAAAGCACACTCCTTTTGTTCATCATGGGACCTGTTGCCCCATCACCATGCGTGCAAACTCTCGAATAAACGGCTTGCCTGAATGAGGGATTTGGCCAGCATCGGCAAACACATCCAGCTCGCCTTTGTTTAACAGAATGATTTGATCGGCCAGGGAAAAAATCTGCGGAATATCATGGCTGACAATCACCGCTGTATATCCCATTCTTTTCTGGGTAACAGCGAACAGCTCGTAAATTTCCTTGGTCATGACCGGATCAAGTCCGGTGGTCGGCTCGTCAAAAAGGACGATTTTCGGCGACAACTGCAGGGCCCGCGCCAGGCCAACCCGCTTTTTCATGCCGCCGCTGAGCTGGGCAGGAAACTTTTCCTCATGACCGGTCAACTCAAGCTGTTCAAGGGTGGCCGCTACTTTTTCTCGGATGTCCGCAGCGCACAATCCCGTTCGTTCCCGAAGCGGAAGCGCAATATTTTCGAATACGGTCAAACTGTCAAACAGTGCCGATCCCTGGAAAAGCACGCCAAACAGCATCCGCAATTCCTGCAGTGCCCGATATCCCATGGTCGCCACATCCTGTTCGCCCACCAGCACCTGTCCCGAGTCAGGCCGCAGCAGGCCGAGAATCAACTTGAGGATGACACTTTTTCCCTGACCGCTGCCACCTGCAATCACCGTGGTGAGTCCCTGCGGGACCGAAAAACTGACCCGATCCAAGACGAGATGCTTTCTGGTGCCTTCGCCGAAGGATTTGCAGACTTCGACAAAACGAATCGCCGGATCGGACGGTGAACACGCAACAGGTATCACAACAGCACCGCAGTCAGCAGATAATCAAAAATCAACACTGAAATCGAAGACAGTACCACGGCTTGGGTCGTTACCTTGCTAACGCTTTCCGCTCCGAAACCGGCGCCACGGATCTTTTGGACAAAATACCCGCGCCCGGTGCAGATCCAGACCAGCAACAGGGCAAAAACCACGGATTTAATAACCCCCATGCGGATATCGAGATTGGTTACGCTTTGCACCATCCCGTTAAAAAAAGAGCCGCTGTTCACCCCCATCAACATGACCCCGGTTACATATCCCCCCAACAGGCCAACGACATCAAACACCGCGGTCAACAAGGGAACAGAGATCAATACCGCAAGAAATTTGGGCGAAATGAGATAACGAAAGGGATCGATAGCCATGCATTCCAAGGCGTCGATCTGTTCTGAAATCCGCATGATCCCGATTTCAGCGCACATCGACGACCCGGCCCGGCCAGTGACCATCAAAGCCGTCAGGATCGGCCCCAGTTCCCTTATCAACGTGAGCGACACTGCAGAGCCAAGCATCCCAACGGCCCCGAATTTATTCAGCGAATAATACCCCTGCAGGCCAAGTACCATTCCCGAGGAAAGGGCGGTGAAAAAAATCACCGAAAAGGACCCGGCACCGATAAAGGCGAGTTGTTTGATCAATTCCCTGAAGCGAAAAGGACGTTTGAACAGCCCAATCAAGGCAAAAAATAAAAAAACCCCCATCCTGCCGAGGTCCGTCAGGACATACAAGCTCTGCTCCCCCAGCACGCCGAGCCAACGGAACAATAACAATGGTTGTTGATCAGATTGATTCATTGATAAAATCGCTAAAGAAGACCATCAGCGTTCCTGAAAGTAACGAGGCGAGCACATTACACGCAAAAAAAAATTCCTGCCACGCAACCCGGCAAGAACCTCTTCGTTTTTAATCATAACATTAACCGTTTGACAACTTATCCGGATCGAAGGTCTCGAGAAATTGTTCGGCCACACCAACAGGTTCGTCGGAGGAATAGAGGACCATGGTCTGTAAAAACATGAAACTGTCTTCGCCCATGCTGGTGAATTTCACCCCGATCCCCTCTTTTTCCTGCCGGGTAATTTCCCCAGAGAACGTTAAAATAAGGCTGGAGTGACGGCCGGTTTCATGCAACTCGAGACGACAGTCTTCACCATCGGGCAGATCGATAGCACCCTCAACAAACAAGCCACTCAGGCTGAGATTCCTCGCAGGATATCGACCTTGCAATTTTCCCTTGGCGAAGAGTTTGACGCTGCGAGTGAAGATGACCCGAGTATCTCTTCGTTTCTCAGGACTGAGTGCAATCGGCCCTGTAGTACTCATTCATTACACCTAAGTAGAAAATTTGATAAAGTTAGCTTAGTATCTCATCCTGAATCAACAATGGCAAGAGGTATCTGTTTTTTATGCAACCATAACCGGCTCTCCCTGCCCACGACCAAGAGGTTGGAGAAAGGCCCGAAAACAGCTCACCCAAACCTCTGGTGCGAAAACCACTCAATGATGCACGAGCCTGGTGACGACCCCTATGATTTCAGCAGTATCAGCACTTTTAACAATAACGTCGTCAGCGCCGGCCTCCAGGCATCGCAGCCGCAGCTGTTGATCGTCATCACCGGTGAACACAATGAGTTTCATGGGCTCGCCATGGTGCTCCTGCCGGACCCGTCGACAAATCTCCAGCCCATTTAATCCGGGCAGCATGAAATCGACCACAGCGGCCGCCGGTTTTTCCCGTAAAATAAGGGCTAGCCCAGCCTCGCCACTGTCTGCGGTAAGAGGATGAAAACCGGCTTTCTGAAATAACCTGGCAAAAAGCCTGACAATTACCGGGTTATCATCAACAATAACAATTTTCTTGGGGGTTACCTGCAAGGTGTCCGGTAGAGCCGTCTCGCTGCGTTCAACGATTACCAGCAACTGATCCCCCGCAAGGATAAGAGTCTCCCCAGCGGGCTGCAGCATATCAACAGCCGACCGTCGCAGACCGATGATATCGTGGCGCATCGAATGGGCAATGGTGGCGATCGATTCATTGATCATCCCGGAACCTTCCTGCACGACAATCCATTCGGGCTGCAGTTGGATCTGATCCACCGGTGCCATCTGGAGATGCCCACCTGTGGCTGCCAGCAGATTGCCAGCTATCTGCCGACCAGCGGAATCAAAGGGCGAGATAATGGCGTCGGCGCCAGCCTTCAATATTTTTTTCTCAGTATATTTATCTTCGGATCGCGCAATGATGTGCAAGGTTGGATTAAGTTCTCTGGCACTCAGAACAATGAAAAGATTATGCGGATCCGACTGCACTAAGGCCAGCAGACCGCTCGCCTCCTTGATCCGGGCTTCCATCAGGATAGACTCTCGGGTGGCATCGCCCTCGACGTACGGATAACCGCGTTCCTGCAGCTGTTCGCAGGTGGCAGGAGAAGCGTCGATGACCACAAAGCTGGCCCCGGCTTCAAAAAGATGCTGGGCTGCGACCTTACCGACCCTGCCATAGCCGCAGATAATGTGATGATGCTTTAACCGCGCGACTTGTTTTTTCATTTTCTTCCCTTTTAAATCACCGCTCCAGACTCTCTCGAGCAAAAGCTCGACCAAGGAACTGCCAAAAAAGCCAAGCACCACAAAGCCAACCAGGATCAGCCCGATGGTGAACAATCGCCCTATCTCGGAAAGAGGATATATCTCGCCAAAACCGACGGTAGTGATGGTGATCACCGCCATATAAAATGCATCGATCATCGGATAACGCTCGATGAAATGATAGCCGGTAGCTCCGAGGCAAATGGTCGTGACCAGGAGCAGTAAGGATACGATGCATTTATTCATTGGAGATGATACCAAACCCAGCGTGCATTATGGTTCTTTATTACGGAAATCATTCAATCTGTTGGCCTTTTGACCCGGCACTATACCATGGATACCGCGAAAAAAAAGAGGAGAACATCGATGCCGGGAATTGCAGCGAAAAATGTGCGAATGACGCATGATTGATGGCTAACAGGCTAATACCCCACAAAAAAAGGGCGTCGGGATGGATATTACCCGTCCCGAAGCCCTTGTTCTTGTAAAGAAATCAACAAATACCAACAACCGATCAGGCCTTGCTAACGCCTGACAACCGGTGTTGGGATATCAATACACCCCAAGCAGGTTGAGCGCCAGCAGCACCAATCCGACGCAGGCGACCCGTTTCACCACCAGCGGGCTGACCCGTTTGGCGATCTGCGGTCCGATATACCCGCCCAACAAGGCCGCCGGAAACATAGCCAGGAAAAATATCAGGTCGAAATTGCCGAACTGATAATGGCGAATCGAACTGACCGAGGTGCTGAAAAATATCGCCAGCAAGGAACTACCGACCACCAGATACATCGGCAGTCGCAAGGCCACTGTCATCAGCGGCACCATGAAGGGGCCGCCGCCAAAACCAAACATCGACGACATGACGGCGATCAGAAAACCGCCGATACAGCCGACCACCATGTTCACTTCAAATTCTTGACCCCAAAAATCTACTTTCATAACGGATTCCTCCTCAAATTTCGCGTATTATTTGCTTTTGGCCGTTTCTTCAGCACGCTTTTTGAATTCTTTCAAAATGGATTGCTCCTTTTTGTTCTTGGCCAGATATCCCGGCGTTGTCTGCCAGAGCATCAGTGCTGCCAGTATTATCAGAATCCAGCCGAAAGCGAATTTAAACTGATCGAGGGTAATCATTTCGGTCAATTTGGGGCCGATGAACGCACCCAGCAGCATGGCGCAACCGATGCCACACCCCAGTTTCCAACTGATGAACTTAATCTTGGAATAATTAAAGATACCACTCCCTTGGGAGAACAACACCGTAGGGGTGACCGTGCCGGCAACGATGGTATGCGGCAGGGCTGGAAAGAGGGCCAGCAGCAATGGATTCATGATAAAACCTCCGCCGGCGCCCATGAGCACTCCGAAGATGGCAACCGCCAGGGTCAGCACAAAGGGATAGATCAGATTCATGCTGGTCCCGGCATTCTCCAAATAGACCGTTGGGAAAGCGATCTTATTTTCAAAAGTAGCGGGTTCGCTTTTCACGTTTTTGTCGACCACGGCCACAATCTTGTATTTGCCGGGCGCCAGGCCTTCACGGATTTTGATATCGGCGGTATAGGAACCGTCAGGCTTAACTTCAACGGCGGCGGCAACCACCTTGTCGGCACTCTGGAAACGTGCTTTGACCAACTGCATGGAACGACTTTTGTTTTCTTTCTCGTCCATGGCCGGGAGCAAATCTCCCCGACTGCCGATGACGCTGGCCACCAGGGTTGACTGATACCGGTCAATCTTGGCCTTGGCCGGCACGGAATACGCTATATCAGCGCCAAGATCCTTGAGCAATGCGGAATAACTCCATGCCTTCCCTTCTTTCTTCGCCGCATCGATCTTCGGCTGGAGATCTTTGGGCACAAAGGTCTTATAGTAGGCTGGCATATCGCTGGTAATGTAGAAAACATAAGGCCGGATACCGGTTTTCTTGTCTTTTTCACTGTCAAAACGGTTGGCGCGAACGGTGTGATCGGCCGCCCATACTTCAAGGAAAACCGGTTTGCCCGCCGGCGCCTGGCCGCTGACCTTGATAGCACCACCATTATTGAGCTCGGTTTTATCAATACTGATGGTCGGCGCCGTCATTGCTGCTGCCGCGGCCTGCCCTGCTGTTGCCGTCGCCGCCGGTTCGGCCGCGATCCCTGCATGCACGCCGAAAAGCACCACCATTGCCGAGAAAAGCCATGGTAAGATCCCCACTCTCTTTTTCATACCCCTATCTCCTTTCTATCGTTAATTCCGCACCACCCTGCCAGAGATCCGGCAAATGGCTGCACCTATAAAAGACCGCTGCCGATCATGGGTTTGTCTTGCATCAAGACAAACGACATCGCCTGAAATTCAATAAACACATTTTAACAGGACCTTATCTGTTTTTTTTCGCCAGCACCTTCTCTACCTTTTGCTCGAGTTCGGTGCGGTCGATAGGCTTGACGCAGTACTCGTCAGCGCCCAGACTGATAGCCTCACGGGCTGTTTCCACCGTAGGATAACCGGTGAGCATAATGGCCCGCATATTCGGGTCGTTCTTTTTCAAGATGGCCAGCACTTCGATGCCACTCATCTTTTTCAATTTAATATCGAGGATGGCCAGATCGACAGGATGCTGGCGGGCAAAGGCCACCGCTTCGTCCTCTTCGGTGAACAGATGAACGACATGCCTCTTTTTACCCAAAATCTTGCCAACCAGTGCGGTGGCGTCAAGGACATCATCTAAGATGAGTATTTCAGCCATACTTTACCCCTAAAAAGCGTTACAAAAAAGATCAATCAACGGCGGCAATTTCCACGGTCAACGGGAAGACCATGCAAAAAACGATACAGATGGTCCACCTGGTCCACGGACAACCTTTCGGGCCCGCCATACATCGGCAGTGCCCGTCCCTTGCCGGGCGTCATCAACTGGCTCCAAAGAGTTATTCCTGTTCCATTTCTGTTGACACGCAACATATTGCACAGATGATGCCAAACAACCAGCGCTGAGCACCCTCAACATCTCATGATTTTTTTCATTACAATATCAGCTATCTAAGCCAGGACCTGCAAAGAACACAAGGTTCTCAGCCCTGATGACCACCAGGCCGAAGTGCAACAGAAAAGATGCAGCAGAAACAAAACTGCTGCACCAAGCCCAGGTTGGCAAGAGCAACAATCCAGAAAGCGGACGTGGCAACGGCGGGAAACCGCACCGTCAAGGGTGAGAAAAATTATGAACTGCTGTCGGGAATCAGTGAGAGGCTCTGTTCGATCCGGGGATGAATGATGGCCAGAAGCCCCGGATTCTCAAGATACGGACAAGGGTTATCATAGGGAAAGTCGCGGCACTGCCTGGGCCTGGCTCCATGAATGGAGCAACGCTTGCACAGCCGGTCGTTGGCTAGGAGGATGCAGCTGCCGTCTTCTCTGGTCTTGAAGGTGTTCTTGTTTTCCAGGAATCTTTGCCTGACCTCGCCGTCACTGATACCGAAATGCCGGGCGATACGATTGATGTCGTCGGCCACGAGCAACAGGCTGGCGCCGGGAAGTCGATAGCAGCAGTAGCCGGGGCAATAGTTGCAATACGACTTGTTGCGGGCCAAGGAATAGTCTGCCGGTGTTTTTGGATTGTGCATCAGCGAAAACTCCTCGATTCGATGTGATAACGCCGCAGCAGGCGCTGGAAGGCCTGCCGTTCCATGTCGCAGGCACGGGCCGCCAGGGTCACGTTGCCACCCGCATCAGCCAGAGCCCTGGCGAGGTAGGCGGCATTGAAACGGTTAAGCACACCGTTTTTCGCCTCGCGATACGACAAGCCCTCAAAGGCGGGTTGCTGCCCGTGTCCATGCTGATCCTTCATGCAAAACGCCTCGAAGTCGCCCTGCCTGTCCCACAAATCGCCAATCCCGATCAAATCGCCCTGGACGAGCAGGACAGCGCGATTGACCACATTCTGCAACTCACGAACATTGCCCGGCCAGGGACGCCGCACCAGTGCCTGGATGGCCTCGGTGGTAAATTCCAGATTGTCACGTCCATGCTCCTGGCTGTAGCGTTCGAGAAAATGTTGGGCCAGCAGGGGAATATCAGCTGCCATCGAGGCCAGATTCGGCATGGTGACAGTCATCACATTGAGCCGGTACAACAGATCTTCGCGGAACTCACCCCGCTTGATTTTAGCCTCAAGATCCTGGTTGGTGGAGGCCACCAACCGGACATCGATTTTCAAGGTCTTGTTCTGCCCTAACGGCTGCACCTCTTTTTCCTGGAGCACCCGCAGCAACTTGGTCTGCACTCCCACCGGAATATCGGCGATCTCATCAAGGAGAATGGTCGAACCTTCCGCCTCAACGAACAAACCCGCTTTATCCCGTTCAGCACCGGTAAACGCCCCTCGGTGATAACCAAATAATTCGCTCTCCAGGATGTGCTCCGGCAGCGCGGGACAGTTCACGGTGATCATGGGCCGTTCTGCCCGGCTCGACATGGCATGCAGCGCCTTGGCCGCTAATTCCTTACCGGTTCCAGACTCGCCCCGAATGAGCACGGTGACGTTGCTGCGGGCGACCCGCTCCAACAGTTCCAGCATTTGCAGCAAACGTCGCGAGCGTCCGATGAAACCATGCAGGTAATCCTGATGGCTTAGCCGGTTATGCAACCGTGCATTCTCGCGCAATAATCGGGTGCGTTCGATTGCCCGGCCGATGGTACGAATGAGGCGCTCGTTGTCAAAGGGCTTTTCGATGAAATCGTAGGCCCCGTCTTTCAGTGCCTGGACCGCCATTTCAATAGTGCCGTAGCCGGTCATTAGAATAGTGGTGATGGTCGGGTCGATGGCGTTCATCCGCTGAAGAAATTGCAGCCCATCCATGCCCGGCATTTTGATGTCGGTGAGCACCACATCGGGTAACTCCGTTTGAATTTTATCCAGGGCTTCCTCAGCAGACGCGGCGATCAGCACAGCGCAACCGCTTTTTTTGACCAGCACCTTAGTGAGCAGATTGAGCATATCGTGCTCATCGTCGACAATCAGTACCCGTTGTTGCCTTGTTTCGCCCATGTCTGTTGCTATCCTTTTTCGGTAACCATTGCCTGGAAATACAACTGCACGAATTTTCCTGAGATGGTGTCCGCCGAAGAAAATCGAAAGTGCTCCACAGGAGCCATTCTGCCGGTCAGCGACTGATACGCGCGTTGGGAGAGTTCGGCAACGGCCTGCACCATTTCCAGATATTGCGTTTCGTCGGTCTGGCCTCCCCAATCCCGGCAACGCGGCGGACGATCGGCAAAGACCAGGCATTCCCCAGACTCCAGCAGCGGACAGGTCAGCCGCTCTTCGGGAAAGGCCGATGCCAAAACACCGGTCGCCAGGCCCGGATGCAGATGGTGCAAATCCTTCAACCGTTTCGCCAAGGCAAAGGCCCGCTCGATCACCGCCTGGCGCTGTTCCTGTCGTAGGGTTTTATTGATGGCCTGGCTCAGATGCATGCTTTCAATCAACTGGAGTTCAAAGGGCTGGTGACAGCACGGACTGTCGCCATGACCGCAGTGCAACGCCTGCGCCTCTTCTACTGCTGCAAGTTGATCGCAGCGACCTAGTAAAGTTGCATAGGCCAGGAGCAGCGAGGTAATAGCCATGGCCGGACGGTTATTGATTTTTGGCGGTGCAGCCTGGAGCGACCCCACCTGCTTACCGTATTTCTTAAGAAAGCTCCGTTGCTGATAGGTGGCGGGGTTGGCATTTCTCCCCTGCATGGTTTTTTCGGTTGACTTGAAATCAAAGCCTCGGCGGAGTAGATAGGCGGCAATGAACGTCCCGGTACGGCCATGGCCCAGGCGGCAATGGACCAGCACTTTTTTATTCAGATAGACGGCCTCATCCAGCCAGTCCAGGGCGATTTCCATGGCTGCAAGATCTGGGGCGCATTCGTCGACCACCGGCAGATAATAGACTTCAAACCCCGACCCTTCCTCAATCCGGTGCAGATCGCAAAATTCGCCGCAGAGATTGACAATGGCGGTAATGCCCTGTTCCCGGAGACTATCGAGCTCGTCGTAGGACATGGGCGCATGGCCCGTGGCCAGGTGTTCGGTTATCCAGTTGAGTTTGTACATAGGCTGTTTCTCGGCTGCAGCGTCATTAAAGCTTTGCCGCCCGCGTTGATGGCTGGATTGATAGCATATCGACAGGCTCAGCGACCAAAAACAATACACCAGGCCATCGGTGCACCCCACGCTTGCCCATCAAGGCCGACCTCTTAACCACCTGACGCGCTGCGGAAATGATCAAAACCTTGATAGGCGACCGCGATTTCTTTGGTGCCGCCATCAGCCGAAGTCCTGACCAGAGTGACCCCGGAACCGGCCACGATGGTGCCGACCGGAGCAATCGACTGCCCGCAGGCTGCGGCAATCCCGGCGAGCAACAAGCTATCGTCGGGGCCGGCGGTGAACAGGAGCTCAAAATCCTCGCCGCCGCTGAGGGCCCAGTGTTGCGGATCGCAACCGGTGAGGCGCGCGGCTTCGGCAAGCATGGCACCCCCCGGCAGGTCTTGGGCGAACAGCCGCGCGCCGGTTCCGGATTGTTTGCAAAGATGCGCCAGGTCGGTGGCCAAACCGTCGGACAGATCCATCATGGCGTGGACCCGGCCGCTGGCGGCAAGTGCTTGTCCCAACGCCACCCTGGCCTGCGGATTGAGATGCTTTTCCCGCAGAGGATCAAAGGCCCGGTTCTCGGGCTCGATATTTCTGCTCAGCAGTTCCAGGCCGGCGGCGGCCAACCCCAGGGGTCCGCTGACCCAGATGGCATCACCGGGGCGGGCGCCGCTGCGATAGACGACCTGATCGGCCTGGGCCTCGCCGATCACCGTCAAGGTGAAGGTGAGGCCGCCCGGACTGGCCACGGTATCACCACCGATAATAAAGCAGCCGTATTCCCGACAAGCCTCGGTCAGCCCCCTGACAAACGCCAGGAACCAGGTCTCGTCAAAGCCCTGCGGCATACCCGCCGAAAATAGCACAAAGACCGGTTTGCCGCCCATGGCTCCAATGTCGCTGACATTGACCGAAACCGCCTTGCGTCCCAACAGCTCCGGGGGATGAAAAGCGCAATTGAAATGCACCGATTCGACCAAGGTATCCATGGTCAGCAGCCAGACCCGACAGCCATCCTTTCTGATCACGGCACAATCGTCGCCGATGCCCTTGAGCAGTTGCCCATCGGACGGATCGGCCAATGCTGCGATATATTCAATAATTTGACGTTCGTTCACGGCTGATAAAAATCTTTGGGATAATATTGAGGGAGAGTGGCTGCCAAACAGGCCCGAACTTCGTTACTGTCGGCGCAGTCCAGCACCTGCTCGCCCAGGTCCCGCAGCTGCTTGGTGCTGGAATGGCGAAGCAGTCGCTTGACCTTGGAAATGACCGCTGGCCGCATCGACAGTTCATCAAGTCCCAGTCCCATCAGCACCGGAACGCACATCACATCACCGGCCATCTCACCGCAGAGCGATACCGGAATATCTTGGGCATGCCCGGCATCCACGGTCTGCTTGATCATCCGCAGCACTGCCGGGTGAAAAGGCTCATACAGATGCGCCACATACTGGTTGCCGCGGTCGATGGCCAGGGAGTATTGAATCAGGTCGTTGGTGCCGATGGCAAAAAAATCGACCTCCGCAGCAAAGACATCGGCCATGACCACCGCGCTCGGCACCTCGACCATCATGCCGATGGCCACATCCGCTGCATAGGGTTGGCCCGCCGCTTCCAGCTCCCCCATGATTTCACTGATGACCGATTTGGCCTGCCGCACCTCGCCCAGGGCCGAGACCAGCGGCAACAGAATCCGCAGACAGCCATAAATCGAGGCTCTGAGCAACGCCCGCAGCTGCATCCGGAACAGTTCCTTTTCATACAGGGAAAACCGGATGGAGCGCAGCCCGAGGGCCGGATTGCGTTCCTGATCGAACCAGGCTTTGTTGCCGGGAAAACTGTTGAGAAATTTGTCGCCGCCAACATCCAGGGTGCGCACGGTCACCGGGTGCGGCGCCATGGTCTCCAGCAGTTGCCGATAGGTGGCCAGCAGCTGCTCCTCGGTCGGCGGCCGGCGCCTCCGGAAATAATCGAACTCGCTGCGGAACAAGCCGATCCCTTCGGAACCGAAACGGAGCACGGTCGGCAACTCCTCGAGCATTTCGATATTGGCGCTTAACCTGAGGGTATAGCCATCGATGGTTTCCGATGCCAGATGAATATAGCGGTCCAGTTCATCGGCCGTGGCCCGGTTGTGCCGCTCATTCTCCCGATACCGGCTGATTGCCTCGGGATCGGGACGGAGCACGACCCGCCCTGAACCGCCATCCATGATGATCAGGTCACCGGTAGCCAGGATGCCGGTCACATGTTCCAGCCCGACCACCGCGGGGAGAGCAAGCGATCGGGCGACAATAGCGGTGTGCGAGTTCATCCCCCCTTTTTCAGTGAGAAACCCCAGGACATGGCCGGCCTGCATCCGCATGGTATCTTCCGGGGAAAAATCGTTGGCCACCACAATGGTGGGGCCAGCGGCCAAATCCATCGAGTCGCTTTCACGACCGGCGAGCAGACCGAAAACCCGGTCCGCCACATGCTTGATATCGGCGTACCGCTCCTTGATATACGGGTCGTCTATCCGGTCAAACCGCTCCTTGATATCGCACAGGGCCTGCGCCAGGGCCCACTCCGCATTGACATTGTTCTGGCGGATGATGGCGGTGGTGCGGTCGATGATCATCCGATCCTTGAGCATGAGCAGATGGGAGTCGATGATCGACAGGGCATCGGCGAGGTCGTCGGCCACCTTTTCCCGCAGCCGAATCAGTTCCTGGCTGGCGGCGGCAATGGCCAGGGTGAACCGCCCCACTTCCTGATCGATATGCTCGGCCGGCAGATGGTACCGGCCCGCTCTCCAGGTAGTGCGCTTGAGCACCATGACCTTGGCCACCACGATGCCGGGAGAAACACCGATGCCTTGCAACGTTCGAGAGGTTTCGGCCTGGTGGGGGCCGCGCATTGTTTCCATCGGCATCTCAGGGTTCATCCTGGCTTGTTATTACGGCCTGCGCCGCCTGAAGAGCCTCCCTTGCCTTTTCGCCGCTGGCGCGCAGACTGATTTCGGTCCCCTGCACCAGGGCCAAGGCCAGGACGTCGAGAATGGAGGAACACTCAACGGTTTCCTCCCCCCTGATGATCTGCAGCACCACCCCGTATTCAGCGGCGATTTCGGCCAAACGGGTCGCAACCCGCCCGTGGACCCCCCGTTGATTGCCTACAGACAGGCTGCAGTGCTGCCAATTCATTTAACAACACGCAGGTTTGACTTTCGCGCTGGCCCTTTGCCAGGGAATTCACGTATGGGAGATTGCGGCAGAGGAGCCGATGGATCAAAACGGATCGCCTTGATAAACCGCCCTTCCCCCCCCATGGTAAAAATTTCCTGACCGGTGAACTGCGGGGTGCGTAGGGTCCAGACCACCGTTTGCAGGGGAATGGCGAGCAGGTGCAGGGTTACCTGCCACCATTCCTCATTTCTGCTCTCATCCCGTACAATATCGGCCACCTTGGCATACACCAGCATCTGCGGTTGTTTGGCGGCGATGATTACAATATCGCCTGCTACGGTGGAATCTTTAAAAGGTAGATTCTTTTTGAGTTCCGCGACCAGTTGTTCCATAGGTTTCATTTCCATAGGCAGGAGCAGCCCCACCCTTATTGAAAGTTCGTCGGGAAGGTCGGCGAACCTTCCCGGCTCTTGGCAACATCCATTTCCAAAATCATTTCCTCCCCGGCAACCGTCCCGCGCAGCGTTATGGTTGCCACCGCCTGCAAGGTCTTGAGTACCGGCAACAAAGCCTGTTCGATCAACAGCCTGGTCTTGGGCGACAGGACTTTTTCCTGATCTGTGTTCTCTTTGAGCAAAAGGGTCAGCATCGCCATCAAGCGATCCGCCACATTCTTGCTGCGGGCAAAGAGAAACAAGTTGCCGGCCCGATCCTTTGCAGCCCCAAAATGATTGGGGTCAACGGCCGGGTCGCCCTCCCCTTGATTTTGTATCTGCTCAATTAAAGCCACACTGTCGGCGAGAATCAGATGGTTTTCTTTCAAGGCGAAGGCTGGTTGCAGCAGACCGCCGGCCATATTCACCGAGCCTATCTCCAAACCACCGGTCAGGACAGTGATCACCTGGAGCCCCCTGAGCAACCGCTTCAGCATGGCGGCGGCTTCCTGCTGATCGCGGACCTCGAGGTAGAGGCAGGACAGGGTACGGTTCGGTTGCTGCGCCATCTGTTGTTCGGTTATGAATACTCCGAATTGGGAACCGAAGACATCAAAAAATTCTTCACTGGTCTTTCCGGATCCCTCGATAACCCGCTGGAGAAGGAGATACAGTAAGGCGCCCGCTTCCTGGTCTTTCATCTGCAAGCCAAAATCCCACAACTCTTTCAGCTTGAACCAGTTGGTCCAGAGGTGGAACTGGGTGTCAGGGGGGAGGCGCTGGCCGACCTGGTCCTTGGCGGGCGGAGCCAGTTGGTTACTGGCGGTGAAGGCGGCCAGCGATTCTGAGGAGAGCTGGGCAATGGCCGTCAAACGATCATGGCCTGCATCTGTTTGGTGAAAGAAGGCCAAATGATGGGGAACCAACCGGTTCTCCGAGATTGATTCCAGGGGCAGCGCCGGTAGTTGCCGCAACAGAGCTGCCAGATCGGTGTAAAGAAAAAAGGAGACTTGCTCGCCGGCCCGATTATTCAGGCTCTGAAAGGCCTGGTTGGCCTGCAGACCGGTACGGGCCAGCACCATCATGTTGAGCGATTGGTTGATACAGCGCTGCACCGGCGAGGCATCCAGGGCGATAATCAGCTGGCCGCGATGTCGGCAGAAAGTCAGGGCCTGTCCCGACCGGAAGGTCAGGGTCACCAGTTCGACGCCCTGATACGGTGTGGTGCGGTTGGATTCGACCGGCCCAAAAAATTCTTCCAGTTGCTCTGTAGACGGCAAGCCCACTCCCTGGGGCACAAGCAGCACCAGATGTTTGAACAAGGACGCACCGTTAAAGGGTTGATTGTCGAGCGTGGGCAGTAGGGCCATCACGGCTTTGGTTGAGAAAATCTTACTGAAAAAAGACGCCTTCGAAAAACGATCGAGCAGGTCACTCAATGCTTTAAACCCGAAGATCTTAGGCTCTGCCACCCCCAACTGCTTGAGAATTTTAGGCAGATTACGTTCATTCAATTTTTTGCCGATAGCACTACCCTGCCATGCCTCCCAGGAACGGGCCAGATGTTCCCATTGCACCAGGGCAAGGGTTTCAGTCGGCAAAAAATCAACGGCCTCTGGTTCCGGTTTGTCATTGATGGTCAACAGGAAACCAAGCAGGCCGATCATGATCAAAAAAAACAACAACCGGCCCAACCGTTTCATAGGATTTCCCTCTCCACGGTCTCGAACTTTTCGGCCCGACGACCGGCGAGGTGCTGGTGCAAAAGATGCAGCACCGTGGCTCCGTCAATAGGCTTGGCAATATAGTCATCCATGCCGGCAGCCAGACATTTGCGACGGTCACTGTGCATGGCGTGGGCCGTCATGGCAATCACCAGTATATGCTCGCCTGGTTTTTCAGCTTCGCGGATACGGTCCACCACCTCATACCCATCCATTTCCGGCATCTGGATATCCAGCAAGATGCAATCGAACACCCCGCCTCGCCAGGCATCCAGTGCCTCGCGACCATTTTGCACCATGGTGACATGGTATCCGGCCTGCTGGAGCAGGGTACGGATCAGCAGGCTGTTGATATATTCATCCTCAGCCACCAGAATCCGCAGGCCGTGCCCCTGAGTTGCGGAAATCTTTTCCTGTCCAGGCGAAGCCTGTCCATCGGGGGGCGCCTCCAGGTCGGAATCCGAGGACAAAAATGGGAGGGTGAACGAAAAACAAGAACCTCGGTCGGGCATGCTGGTAAAGCTGATATTGCCGCCCATGAGTTCCACCAGCCCTTTGGAGATCGACAGCCCCAGACCGGTACCGCCGAACTGACGCGAGTGCGAAGAATCGGCCTGGGAAAACGATTCAAACACCTTGGCCTGGTAGAACGGGGCAATGCCGATGCCGGTATCGGCAACTTCAAACAGCAGGGTTTGACCCGCTGAATGATCATTTTGCGCAAAATCGACCCGAACGCTAATCTGCCCTTTGCGGGTGAATTTAAGACTATTGTCAATCAGGTTAGTGAGCACCTGCATGAGCTTGGTCTGATCCGCCACGATCACATCGGGAACCGCCGCGTCCACCGTCAGACGAAACTGCAGATGCTTTCTTTGCAGTGTCGGCTCCATGGGCCGGATGATTTCTTGCAGCATATCACGCAGGGCAAAAGGCTGCGGGTGCAATTCATACCGCCCGGCCTCAAGTTTGGAAAAATCAAGAATATCGTTAATAATGGTCATCAAACGGATGGCAGAGCGCTGGATTAACGCAAGCCGTTCCCGCTGGACCTCCGGCATGGTTTCCTGCAGGAGAATGTCAGCCAAGCCGATGATGCCGTTCATGGGGGTACGAATCTCATGGCTCATGTTGGCAAGGAATTCGCCCTTGGCGACACTGGCCGCCTCCGCTGCCTCGCGCGCCAGCTCCAACTCTTTTTCCGCCACTTTCCGCCGGGAAATATCCTCGACGACCCAAACCGTACCCTTGGCCAGTTCGGCAGAATTAATTGCCTTGCCGCTGAGGGTGCACGGGATGACGGTGCCGTCCTTTCGTTTGAGCTGATACTCCACCTGTTCGACATCACTTTCGATCAATTGATGCAGATGCCGCTGGACAAAGCGCCGAAAAGCACGTTTGCCGGTAAACAACTGACGAACGTCCCCTGCCTGAAATTCATCAAGGCTGTACCCGAACATTTCGGTCATTCGCCGGTTGGCATTGACGACCCTGCCATCCCGCACCAGGATGATACCGACCAGACTGGCCTTGAAAATGGTTTCCAATTCGCGAACCGAGGCCCGATGTGCAGCCCTGACCCGACTACTGACCTCCTGACCGGCCAGCACCTGTCCGGTGAGCTGTTCTTCTTTCTCCCGATGACGGATGACCACACCGGAAAGGATGCCCAGTGAAATAAAAATGCCGCCGAGCAACAACACCTCGGCCCAGGGAAACGGGACGGATTTGAGGGTGACGATCCGCCAACCTTCAATTTCCAACGGTTGCGAAACGACAGTATTACGAACGCCATCAGGGTAGGCGGTGGTCTCATGCAGCGAAAAAGGTAAGGGTTGCAACGCATGATCACCGAATTGCCGACTGGCCTTGATTTCGGTCAACCGGTTTTGCGAAAGCGGCCAGGCGGTCCGAAAATTCCAATCCTCATGGGTGGAGGCAAAGACCACCCCGTCCGGCGAGAGAAGGAGGGTGTCAAATTTACCGCGCAGCGCCGAGAAAAGAGCGTCGATCGACTCGCTCCGAGTCTTGACGACCACCACCCCAACCGGTAGCCTTTGGTCGGCGGCATACACCGGCGCACTGAAATAGAAGCCTTTGCGCATGGTGGTTATCCCGACAGCGGGATAGATCGCGGAGGTCCCTGCAATCGCTTGGAGAAAATAAGGGCGGAAAGGATATTGCTTGCCGGTGAGACTCGCTTCTTCGAAGGAAGTTGAACTGCCGATGACGGTGCCGGCAGGGTTAATGACATACACGAAACTGACGTCCAGCGCCCCTCGGGCGGTGTTCAACACCCTGAGCAAGGCTGGGTTATCACTGCGATCCCGACCGGTGCAGACCTCGACGACTTCCTTAATCGTCGCCAGATCCTGAACGGAATGGGCGTAATACCTGGCAATAAAGGTGTTGATTTCCACTGCCAGATTGTCGGTGACCGGGCGTTGATGCTTTCGATGCAGCAGCAAGTTGACCTGATCACCCACCAGGGCAATGAAGGCCACCAGCAGCAAGGTCAGGGCGGCGATAACGCACAACCTGATTTTCAGCGATGGTGACGCGTTACTTTCACGTGAAAGTTCCCTGGGACGTTCCTGCGGCACGTTCATCTCAGCAGTCTCTTCGCATCATCTGGAGGAGGACCATGTTTTTTGATCGTTTACCCAACCGGACCGCCTTTCGACCTCATGGCGCGGCCTTTTTAATACCTCGTAAGTGCTGCAATGAAACCGGCCCTTTTTGCAAAGGTCCAGTCGACTCAGATGGGTTTAATAAAAAAATGACAGGGCATCCCTGAGAAAGTCGAGAAGCTCAGTTCCAAGGGAGGCGAACTGCAACAGCCTGCTTAGCATCATGGCATTTTGAAAATAGTACTCGCTAATCTGCCCACAATCCATTGAAAAAACAGCCCGAACCGGAGGCAGACAAAGAGGAGAGTGGTGCGATGATACTAGACAAGAGGGTACCGAGAACAGACCTAAGGGGCAAAACGAGGAAAATCGCTACCAGCAAGAACGCCCCTGCAACGGGCCAAAAAGGCAGTAAGGGCCGAACACCGGGACCGGCGCTACCATGCCGGTCCTTACATTGCACCGTATAAAAAAAGCCTCAGCACGATGTTCTGCGGTTACACCGGCAGAATGCGATAAAATACGGCGGCGAGGGCCATGCAAACGGGGATAGTGAGGACCCAGGCGACGACAATGTTGCCGACAATGCCCCACTTGAGGGCATGGATCCCCCTGGTGCTGCCAACACCCATGATCGAGGTGGAAATGACATGGGTGGTACTGACCGGGATGCCGAAATACGAGGCGCTGAGGATCACGGCAGCAGCCGACGTTTCAGCGGCAAAGCCATGCACCGGCTTGAGCTTGATCATCTTGCTGCCCATGGTGCGGATGATCCGCCAACCGCCGGCCATGGTGCCCATCCCCATGGTCAGGGCGCAGGCGAGGATGACCCAGTAGGGCACCTCAAAAGTGGGCAGGGCGTGGTAACTGACCAAGGCCAGGGTGATGATTCCCATGGTTTTTTGGGCATCGTTGCTGCCATGGCTCAAAGCCATGATCCCGGAGGAAACTAGCTGCATCTTTTTGAAATATTTATTGACGGTGTTGGGATTGGCCCGGGCACAGAGCCACAAAATGGTCACCATGCACAAAAAACCGATAACAAAGCCGATAAGTGGCGAGGCGATCATCGGCAGCAGCACCTTTTTGGTTACCCCTTCGATCTGAACCACACTGAAACCGGCCTTGGAAACCGCCGCGCCGATCAGTCCGCCGATCAAGGCATGGGAGGAACTGGAAGGGATGCCGTAGTACCAGGTGATCAGATTCCAGATAATAGCCGACATCAGAGCACAGAGAATTACCCCCTGGGTGACGCAATCGGTGGCGACAATGCCCTTGCCGACGGTGCTGGCCACATGAGTGCCTAAAAAGGCCCCGAAAATATTGAGCACCCCGGCATAGAGAATAGCAGTCCGGGCGGTCAGGACTTTAGTGGAAACCACCGTGGCGATGGCATTGGCAGAATCGTGAAACCCGTTGATATATTCAAAGATCAGGGCGGCAACGATAACAAAGATAAGCAGGGTCAGAACCATGTATTCTCTTCCTATTATTCCGTGGCGCCGTCAGGTGCGGCAAGGCCGCCTCCGGTTGGCGGAAAGCAATGGGGACAGCTCAACTGTGCTTGAGGGCGATATTGACAACCAGATCGGAAATGACCGAACACATATCGAGGGCATTTTCAATCCCCTTATAGATATCCCGTAATTTAAGCACATATAAGGCATCGTATTTGCCGGAAAAAAGCTCTTCCGTGGCGGTAAACAGGATCTCGTCGCCGCGGTTTTCAATATCCTTGATCCGGTAATTGCAAGCGGTGATATCTTTCAACGGCGCATTATGCTTCAACATAGAGATAATGGCGCGCAGTTCTTCCGCCGCCTTGAGCAAGATCTCCGCCTGTTTCTTGACGATATCGTTGTAGGAATCGATCTTGTAAATCCGCAGGTTGACGCAGGCCTTGAGGATGACCTTGGTACTCTTATAGAGATAGGTCGAAATCAGCTGAATATCTTCCCGGTCGATCGGGGTGATAAAGGAAGCATTGAGCAGCGACAGGCTGCCTTCCAAAGATTCCACCGCCCTTCGTTTATAGGTCTTGGCATGGATCAGGTACTCTTCCCGCTCCTTCAGATCGGAATGGACAATTTGGTAAAACAGCTGGGAAGACAGTTCGCAGACCTCAGCCCCATTTTCAAAATGTTGATAAAATTTATTTTCGGGCGGTGGCAGTATTTTGGCGAGAAAACCAAGGTTCATAATCGTTCCCTTCTCCTTGCAAAATTCAGGTGCTCTGTCTCCGGCTCTTCAAAGCCGACAGAACTCAATAAATACATAACATTATCGTCCATGGGCAGCGCACAAAGCCCACCAAACCGACGAACAGGGCGTGCAGCCCCTGAAACCGCAACGACTTTACCTTTCCCATATAATTATAACATTAAAAAAACAGCGCCCTAACACTTTTCTAACAATCCTCGCAAAAAACGGTGAATATAATTACTCTTTAAATTACAGGTAATTATTCGACAAAAACAGAGGCGTTTACAGGGATCTGGATCGCCTGAAACATTTCAAAGCCGGACTTCCCCCCGGATAGTGCAGCACCACCTCAATAAACAGCCAACCCGCGAGCTGTTGCCCGGCTTGCCCGGTGGCGTGTCCGCCATGGGGTCTGTGTCAATTTTATTGTGAAAACAAAAAGTTTAAGGTATTTTTTTTCTTTGCCGTAACTATCGATATCGCATTTTATGGCGAAGGTCTCGTCCGTGGTCCAGGGAGATGTCTGTGCGCGTCATACATATAAGCAGAAAGGCCCTGGCCCGGCAACTTGGTCTCTGGGCAGTCATTGCAGGCCTCGGAGCCTGCACCCCGGTCGGCCCGGATTTCCAAGCGCCGCAACCGGATCTGCCCGCTCAATGGAGCGGAGCCTCGGGAACTATCCGGAACGTCTCCGAAGCGGCGATCTCCCGGTGGTGGTCTCTATTCCAAGATCCGGTACTGGACTCGCTGATCGCCAGAGCCGCTGCCGCCAACCCCGATCTGCGCATCACCCAGACCCGCATCCGTGAAGCCAGGGCCCAACGCGGCCTGACCGCGGCTTCTGGTTCCCCTTCCCTTGACGTCGGCGGTAGCGTCAGCACCAGCCGCCGCAGCGAAAACACCGCGTCCGGCGGCAATGGCGGTACCCAGGATCTTTTCCAGGCCACCTTCGACGCCGGTTGGGAACTCGACCTTTTCGGAGGTATTCGCCGCCAGGTTGAAGCCGCCGATGCCTACCTCGCGGCCACGGTGGAAGACCGGAGGGATGTCCTGGTCTCCCTGGAGGCCGAAGTGGCCAAGAACTATCTCGAGCTCCGCGCCAGCCAGTTGCGACTGGCCATAGCCCTGGATAATATCCGCACCCAGGAACAGACCGTAGAGCTGGTTCGCAATAAATTCAAAATCGGCCTGGGGGGCGAGCTGGAAGTCGTCCAGGCCGAGACCCAGCTTTCATTGATCAAGTCCCAAGTCCCTGCCCTGGAAAGCAGCGCCACCCAAGCGATGCATCAATTGGCGCTCCTGCTTGGACAGCAGCCGCAGTCCCTGAAGGCCGAACTGACCACGCCCTCCAATCTGCCACCGGTGCCTCCGCAACTGCCCGCCACCCTGCCTTCGAACCTGCTCCGCCAACGACCTGATATTCGCAGCGCCGAACAGCAACTTGCCGCCGCCACCGCCACCGTAGGCGCAGCCACCGCCGAACTCTTCCCCCGCTTCTCACTCTCCGCGCTAGGCGGCCTGCAAAGCGTTTCACTTCCTGACCTGGTTGCCACCAGCAGCCGCTTCTGGGCCGCCGGTCCATCGGTGCGCTGGCCGCTGTTCGATGGCGGTCGCGCCAGGGCTGGCATCGAGATCACCGAGGCCCGCCGAGACCGTGCCCGGATCACCTATGAAAAAACCGTGCTCGCCGCCCTGACCGAGGTCGAAAATTCCCTGGTCGCCCTGAATCGCGAACAGGCCACCCGCAGCATGCTGGGCGAGGCCGTGGTCACCAGCCAACGGGCGGTGGTCATTGCCAGGGGGCAATACAAAGCCGGCCTAACCACCTTCCTCAATGTCCTACAAAGCGAAAACGCCCTGTATCAGTCCCAGGACAAACTCGCCCTGAGCGACCAGCGGCTGGCAATTGACATGATCGCCCTGTATAAATCTCTGGGCGGCGGCTGGCAGACCGAGACCGACGCCTCCCCGGATATTGATCCGCACAACACCCCCGCCGCAAGGAACACCCCATGAGAGCCCCCTCCACTTCCCGAAACGCCGCCTTTCGTCAGGCTCCCCTGTTTTCCCTTTTCCTGGTTTTGATCGGCTGCCTCTTGCTGATGGTGCCGGGATGCTCCCCGGAGAAAAAAACCGAGGGGAAAAGCGGGCAGAAAAAAAGGGGTTCTGTTCCGGTGACCATCGAGGCCAGCCAGACCAAAACCCTGCCGGTCGAGATCGGCGCCACCGGTTATGTCGAAGCCTTCGCCTCGGTCGAAATCCGCTCCCAGGTCACCGGCAACCTCAAGTCGATTCATTTCAAGGAAGGCGACGAGGTCAAAGCCGGTCAACTGCTGTTCACCATCGATCCCCGTCCCTTTGCCGCCAACCTGGCCCGAATGGAGGCAGAATTGACCAAGGATAAGGCTGAGCTGGAGAACGCGCACCGGGCAGGCGAACGCTACGCCCTGGCGGCCCAAAAAGGCTACGTCTCCGCCGAACAGGCCGACCAGGCCGCCACCAAGGTGGCCACCCTCAGCGCCACGGTAAAAGGGGATCAGGCCGCGGTGGATGCCGCCCGGCTGGAGCTCGACTACTGCACCATCCGCGCGCCCCTGGCCGGCCGCACCGGGGAGATTCGCACCGACCAGGGCAATCTGATCAAGGCCAATGGCGACAGCCCCATGGTCACCATCAATCAGATGCAGCCGATCCTGACCACCTTCACCGTGCCAGGCCAGCACCTGCTGGATATCAACAAATTCCAGGCGGCCGGGACCCTGAAAGTGCTGGCTACAATCAAGGATGCCGGTACCGAAACGCTTACCGGCGCCCTCTCGTTCATCGACAATACCGTGGACCCAGCCACCGGGGTCATCCGCCTCAAAGCGAGCTTTGCCAACACCGACCGAGCCCTCTGGCCGGGCCGGCTGGTTGATGTCCGCATCCAGCTCACCGCGCTGCCCGACTGCGTGGTCGTCCCTTCCCAGGCGGTCCAGATCGGACAACAGGGACCGTATGTCTACGTGGTCAAAGCCGATCAGACCGTCGAATACCGACCGGTGATTCCGGGCATGTTGTACCTGGGCGAGACGGTGATCAAGACGGGACTCCAGGCCGGCGAACGGGTGGTGACCGATGGCCAGATGCAGTTGACCGACGGCATCAAGGTTGAAGAACGCAAAGGCCTCCCCCCCGCCAAAGGTGGCGAATCCGGTGACAACAGCGCGCGGGGCAGCCGATGACCGGGATGTCCGACCTCTTTATCCGCCGGCCAGTGATGACCGTGCTGGTGATGATCAGCATCCTGCTCTTCGGCCTGATCAGTTACCGGCAATTGGCGATCAGCGACCTGCCTAACGTCGATTTCCCCACCATCCTGGTCAATGCAAGCCTGCCCGGCGCCAGCCCGGAAACCATGGCCTCGACCGTGGCCACGGTCCTGGAAAAGCAGTTTGCCACCATCGCCGGGATCGATTCGATGAGTTCGGTGAGTACCACCGGTTCCACCCAGATCACCCTCCAGTTTTCCCTGGAACGCGATATCGATGCCGCAGCCCAGGACGTGCAGACCGCCATCTCGCTCGCCGCCCGCAACCTGCCCAGCACCATGCCCTCGCCGCCCTCGTTTCGCAAAACCAATCCCGCGGTCGATCCGATCCTGTATCTCTCGCTCAGCAGCCCGACCCTGCCGCTCCCGGTGCTCGACCAATACGGTCAGACCATGAGCCAACGCCTGTCGATGATCAACGGTGTGGCCCAGGTGACCCTGCGCGGCACCCAGAAATATGCGGTGCGGGTGCAACTCGATCCCCAGGCGCTGAAAGGGTTCAACTTGGATGCCGACCAAATCGCCAAGGCGGTGAGCGCCCAGAATGCCAACCGGCCCATGGGCCAGCTGATCGGTCCGCATCATGCCCTGACCCTGCAGGCCGACGGCCAGCTCAAAGCGGCGGAGCAGTATAAGGAGGTGGTGGTTGCGGTCCGCGACAACCGGCCGGTCCGACTGGCGGAAGTGGCGACGGTGATCGATAGCGTTGAAAACGACCAGTCCGGCGCCTGGTTTTTCACCGCCGACTCCAAGGCCCAGTCCATCTTCCTGGCCATAGAAAAGCAGCCGGGCATGAATACCATCGAGGTGGCCGACGCCGTCAAGGACCTCCTGCCGAAACTTGCCGAGAGCCTGCCAGCCTCGATCAAGCTGACCACCCTGCGCGACGGCAGCCTGGCCATCAAGGATTCGGTCGAAGACATTCAATGGACCATGCTGCTGACCCTGGTCCTGGTGGTGCTGGTGATTTTTCTTTTCATCCGTAATTTCAGCGCCACGCTCATCCCCAGCCTGTCGCTGCCGATGTCGGTGGTCGGCACCTTCGCGGTCATGTACCTGCTCGGCTACAGCCTCAACAACATGTCGCTGATGGCCCTGACGCTCTCGGTGGGTTTCGTGGTCGACGACTCCATCGTGGTGCTCGAAAACATCGTCCGCCACCTGGAGATGGGCAAAAACCGAATGCAAGCCGCCTTGGATGGATCACGCGAGGTCGCCTTCACCATCATCTCCATGACCCTGTCCCTGGTGGCCATATTCATCCCCCTGCTCTTCCTCGGCGGGCTCATGGGACGGCTATTCCGCGAGTTTTCCGTGACCATCGGGGTGGCGGTCCTGGTCAGCGGCGTGATCAGCCTGACCCTGGTGCCCATGCTCTGCAGCCGTTACCTGCGCGAACAGCACCGGGTGCACCATGGCCGGATGTACCTGACAACCGAAGCCGGTTACCAATGGATGGTGCGGATCTACGATCAAAGCCTGCGCGCCGTACTCCGTCACAAACTGGCCACCATGGCCTTGTCCCTGGTGATGCTGGCCGCCACGGCCTATCTCTTCGTCGCGGTCCCCAAGGGTTTTATCCCGGCGGAAGACCGGGGCTTCATCATGGTCTCCACCCAGACCGACCAGGGTATTTCCTGGAGTTCTCTAAAGGAACACATGATGCAGCTTGGCGCCATCGCCCAGCAGAACCCCAACATCGACCGGTTCCTGGTCAACGTCAACACCAGCGCCATGATGATGCTGGTGCTCAAACCCAGGGCCGAACGCGACTTGAGCGCCGACCAATTGGTCCAGGACCTGCGGCCCAAACTCAACAAAATCCCAGGCATCCGCGCCATGCTGGTTAACCCGCTACCAATCAATATCGGCGGCCGCCGCTCCCGCAGCCTCTATCAGTTGACCCTACAGGGGATCGACACCCCGCAATTATATGAAGTGGCCAGGAAACTTGAACGGGCCATGCTCGATGCCCCGAACCTGCTCGACGTGAGCAGCGACCTGCAGATGGACAATCCGGAACTCAATGTCGACATCGACCGCAACCGGGCCCTGCTGCTGGGGGTCTCGCCCGAACAGATCGAGGACACGCTGTACAGCGCCTATGGGGAACGCGACGTCTCCACCATCTTCGGCGCCAACGACCAATACAGCGTGATCGTCGAATACCTGCCGCGTTTCCAGACCAATGCCGCAGCCCTTGACCTGCTCCATATCCGCTCCAGCCAAGGGCAATTGGTGCCGCTGTCCACCGTGGCCAGATTGCATGAAGGCCTGGGTCCGCTCTCGATCAACCACTCCGGTCAGCTGCCCTCGGTTACCCTGTCGTTCAACGTCAAGGCGGGTGTCGCCCTGGGACAGGCCCTGGCGGATCTGCAACAACTGACCGACCCGCTGCTGACGACGGGGATCACGGCCTCGTTCCAGGGCAATGCCCAGCAATTTCAGGCCGCGCAGGCCAGCATGGGCTGGCTGCTGGGACTGGCGATCATCGTCATCTATATTGTGCTCGGCATTTTGTATGAAAGCTACATCCACCCGCTCACCATCCTCACCGCCCTGCCCTTTGCTGGCTTCGGGGCCCTGATCACCCTGCTGTTGTTCAAGGTCGAACTATCGCTCTATGCCTTTGTGGGCATCATCATGCTGATCGGTCTGGTGAAGAAAAACGGCATCATGATGATCGATTTTGCCATCGCCGCGCAACAGGAGGGAAAGAACGCCCACGACGCCATCGTTGATGCCTGCGTCATCCGTTTCCGCCCGATCATGATGACCACCATGGCGGCCCTCATGGCCGGACTGCCAATCGCCCTAGGCTTAGGAGCCGGAGCCGAGTCGCGTCGTCCACTGGGCCTGGCGGTGGTCGGCGGCCTGCTCTTTTCCCAGACGCTGACGCTGTATGTCACACCGGTATTTTATTTATATATGGAAGAGGTGCAGCAGTGGTTGCAACGGAGAAAAAGATGAGGGCAATCGGCCTGCGATCCCAGGCCGTTGATTGGTACAGCGTACATTCATGATCCATTCGAAATAAACAACCACAATCCCCCTACGAACCCTGCCCAGGGGGGACTGACACAACCCCGCCTCACCGCCCGCCGGTAACAATCCCCAGTGCCCGCGGGCAACGCGCCGCCAGCACCCGATGCAACAGGACCAGGGGCGCCATGACCAGCACCGGAATAACGAGATAGAGCAGCAGCATGGTATAAGGCCAGTCCAGCGGAATATATTTGAAGGCCAGCGTCCGCACCACCCCCAGGATCGGCTCGTGGGCCGCATAGACAAAAAAACTCGTGCCGCCGAGGGTGACAAGAGCCTGTTGAAGCCTTGGATACCGCAAAACCAGTTTGGTGGCATACAATGCCGCCGCCACCCCGACAACCAGTCCGGCTCGATGTAGGTACATATTGAACCAGGCCTTGTACCAGATGGCATCGGCAAGCAGAATCGGCAGATACAGCAGCAAGGCCGTTTTCCCAAATTTATCAAAGGCAAACAAACTCTGGCCGTTGATGCCGCACAAGGCCCCGGCAGAGAAAAAGAAGAGTCCCATGGCGGCCGGCAGCACGATCGGCCACCCCCCGAACACCCAGCCCATGACCACCGGTTCAGGCAAGGGCCAGATCCCGCAGACCCAGCAGAAAAAAACCACGACAAAAAACGGCAGCGCCGCGAAGCGCAGAATCACGGCAATCACCGGGGCCAGCAGTGCCAGGATGAACAGATCGCGGATAAACCAGAAGTGATAGGCAAACGGATACCACTTGAGCCCCAGGATGGCATTGAGGTACTGCATGGGGGTATACTGGGCGACGAGATTATCGCTCCCGATAAAATAGGGAACGGTCTGGATGGACGGAAAAAGCTGGACCAGCGCCACCAGGGCAAGCCCAAAAATGTTCCAGAAGACCATCGGAACAAGCAGCGTGTGCATCCTGGTCCGCAGTTTCTCGACATAGGTCTTTTTCGACCAACGAAAATTGGCAAAAAAGAGATAGCCCGACATCAGAAAAAAGAGCGGGACCGCGATCCGGGCAAGCCCCTGGGAGAGCAGATTCCGGATAAATTCGGTCAACCCGTTGGTTTCGGCCTGGCCCAGGGTGCCGCCGGCGTAGGAAACGGTGGTGCCATAGGCATGGACATACACCACACCAATGATTGCGGGAAAGCGGAGAAGATTGAGCCGCAGCGACGATTGCTTATCTATCATGTTGACCAGGGGGAATCAGAATACACGGGGGAGAGGAGCGGTGCTTGGCAAGCATTGACAAAGCGATCAAACCGACAGCCATTGAAAAAAATCCATCGTTCCAGTGGCACTGGTTAGTCACAGAAGTTTTTCTCGGCATATCGGTTTGGTTGAAAGAATCAAGATGTCACAGGAACGCTTTCCGGTTGCCGGTTCGACAACCAAAGCAGATCAATACCAACGACCGCCGCCGCGGGGATAATAACCTCGATAGCCATAACCTCGGTACCCATAACCGCGGTATCCGTAACCGCGATAGAGGTTCGGATAATACAGCAACAGGCCCGGATCGACCACGACCACCGGCGGTCGATAGTGCCGGTAGGGCTGGTAGTACGGGCCATAAGGATACGGACTGTAATACGACGGGCCATAATATGGATTGCCGTAATAGTACGGGGCGCACCCACCGGCGACCAGCGCCAAGGTTGCCACAATAAGCCATAACCGTTTTTTCATGTTCACCCTCCTTGTCGCCCTACGGTCGGCGACTGACCTGCAATATACCACAGGCCGCCAGGAATGGTGCTGATTTTTCCGGCACCGGACACAGGCCTGGAAAAATAGGCAGGGCACCCCAGTTAGCAAGAGAAATCCCCATAAAAAGCTGATATTCTGCTCTTCACAACCAAGGCGGACCGGGATCGACTTCCCCGGAAACCGCAACGACCCAGGTGAAATTACTCTTTTCAAGGAGCAACAGCATGCAAGAGGCAATACGAACGGTGCTTCGAGAGTTCGCCGGAGGAACCGGCAGGATCACCGCGCTGACCGGGGCGGGAATATCGGCGGAAAGCGGAATCCCCACCTTCCGCGGCCCGGAAGGATATTGGACGGTGGGTTCAAAAGTCTATCAGCCCCAGGAGATGGCCACCTTCCAGATGTTTTCCCAACAGCCGGACGAGGTCTGGAAATGGTACCTGTACCGCATGGGAATCTGCGGCCGGGCCGAACCCAATCCCGGCCACCTGGCCCTGGTGGCCATGGAGCAGCGGTTCGGCGACCGCTTCACCCTGATCACCCAGAATGTCGACGGCCTGCACCTGCGGGCCGGTAACACCCCGGCCCGCACCCACCAGATCCACGGCAATGTGTTTTATATGCGCTGCTCCCGGGAATGCACCCCGGCGGTCTATCCGATCCCGGCAACGGTTCTGCCCAAATCAAAAGAGGAGCATCTCACCGAGGAGGACCGGCGCCATCTGCGCTGCCCGCTCTGCGGTCAACGCTCCCGGCCCCACATTCTCCTCTTTGACGAAAGCTACAACGAACACCATTACCATTTCCACAGTTCACTCAAGGCAGCGCAGGAGACCGGGCTGCTGCTTGTGGTCGGCACCGCCGGGGCCACCAATCTGCCCAATCAGGTGGCCCGTGAGGTGTACCAGCATGGCGGGGTGATCATCGATGTCAACATTGCGACCAACCCCTTTGCCCAACTGGCGGAAAACAGCACCAGAGGATTTTTCATCCAGGAATCAAGCGCCGCCGCCCTGCCTGCGATCTATACGTCCATGAACGCTGACTGATCGCCTTTACGGATTACAGGCAGCCGTCGACCACCTCCGGCGGCAGGATATTCTTGACGTCGTAAATTACAGCCGCGGGCTTGCAGATCCGGTGCAGATCCTCGGCGGTAAACCCGGTAAACTCCCGATGGGCCACGGCCAGAACCACCGCGTCATACCGGTGGTCCGGCAGTTCGCCGACCATGGTGACCCCGTAGTAACGAGCCGCCTCCTGCTGATCGATCCAGGGATCGTACACCTCAACTTTAGCACCGAAGGTGTTCAACTCCGCGATGATATCAATCACCCGGGTGTTGCGCAGATCCGGACAGTTTTCCTTGAAGGTCAGGCCGAGGATGAGAATATGGGCATCGGCCACGTGGATGCGCTTTTTGAGCATCAGCTTGATCGTCTCCGAGGCGATATACCGGCCCATGTCGTCGTTGAGTCGGCGGCCGGCCAGGATCATCTCCGGATGATAACCGACCTCCTGGGCCTTGTGGGTCAGGTAATAGGGATCGACGCCGATGCAGTGGCCGCCGACCAGGCCGGGGCGGAAGGGAAGAAAATTCCATTTGGTCCCGGCCGCCTTGAGCACCTCCAGGGTGTTGATGCCGAGGCGGTTGAAAATCAGGGCCAATTCATTGATCAGGGCGATATTGACATCGCGCTGGGTATTTTCGATGACCTTGGCCGCCTCGGCCACCCGGATGGAACTGGCCTTGTAGGTACCGGCGGTGATCACCAGCCCGTAGAGCGCATCGACAAAATCGGCAATAGCCGGGGTGGAACCGGAGGTGACCTTGACAATGGTGGGCAGTCGGTGTTCATGGTCGCCGGGATTGATCCGCTCCGGGCTGTAACCGGCGAAGAAATCACGATTAAAGACCAAGCCCGAATCGCGTTCCAAGATCGGCACGCAGACCTCCTCGGTGGCCCCGGGATAGACGGTTGATTCGTAAATCACCACATCGCCTATTTTGAGCACTTTAGCCACGGTCTCCGAAGCTTTGATCAGCGGGATAAAATCTGGACGCTTATTGGTGTCGATCGGCGTGGGCACCGCCACAATAAAGACGTTGCAGGGGCGCAGTTCCGTGATCACGTTGGTGAACTGCAAATTGACCGCCTGTTGCAGTTCCTCGCTGCTGACCTCAAGGGTGGTATCGATGTGTTGGCGCAGTTCTTCGATCCGCTTGGGTTTTAAATCAAAACCGATGGTCGGTTTCTTTTTACTGAACTCCACGGCCAGGGGCAGGCCGACATAACCGAGTCCGATGATGGCTATCCGGGTCGTTTCCAAAGCAGGCATAAAGGGTTCCTTGCAAGGGTATATGATAGGGAATGGAAAATATCTTTACTGTATTCCGATAAGTATATGGCAACCCGGAGCTGGTGAGAAGCAATTTTTATCAATTCAAACGCCTCTGGTCTGCTCCGGCCAGAGCAGGGTGTGGAGTTGGAGCTGCAGCCGGACATTAAGTCGGTGGGTAAGGAGCAAATGGGCCAGGGTCTGCGGCTCGAACTGCGGCCGGATAGGCGAAAACAATACCGGCAGGAATTGATCGAGCCGCTCCCGTTCCACCAACTGACGCGCCCAATGGAAATCTTCGATCGAACTCAACACAAATTTGACCTCATCCCGACACTGCCGTCGGCTCCGTGCCCTGAGCAGGTTGAGGTTTTCAGGCAGGTTACGGTCCGCCATGCCCGAATCCGGGCATTTGACGTCCATGATGATCCGGACTGCATCCGGCACCGCGTCCAACGGCAAACTGCCGTTGGTCTCCAGCAAGACCTGACGGACGGAGGCAACCAGCGACAGCATCAACGGATAGACCCCGTCTTGCAAGAGCGGTTCACCGCCGGTGATTTCCACCATCGTCCGTGGATACTGCGCCGTCCAGGCAAGCATATCCGCCAGGGCCATGGGTTCGGCTGCTTCCTCCCAAGCGTAGCGGGCGTCGCAATAACAGCAGCGCAGATTGCAGCCCGCCAGTCGGATGAACAGGCAGGGCAAGCCCGCCCAGGTGGATTCCCCCTGGATGGAATAAAACAGCTCGGAAACCAATAAGGGATCAGTCACCGTAATAAATCACCCCGGTGGAATCGGTCTCCCGAACCTCGACGCTGTACAGGCTGTATCGTTCGGTCTGCAGGGGTTCCCGCAGGCTGCGAAACAGGAACATGGAGATATGCTCGGACGAGGGATTGATGTCCCGGAAAGCCGGGTGCTCGTTAAGGTCGTGGTGATCGAGTTCATCGACCACCGCATTGACCGTCTGTTTGAGCTGTTTGAAATCAATCCCCATGCCCAGGGAGTCGAGTTGCTTGGCCCGCACAGTCACTTTGACCTTCCAGTTGTGACCGTGCGGGTTTTCGCAGTTACCCGGATAGGCACGCAGGTGGTGCCCCCCGGAAAAATGGGTTTTGATAAAAATATCCATAAAAGGCTCCCGGTGGATGAAACGAAAAGGGCGCGTTGCCCGGCCTGGATAAACCGATGAAAAGCGGCTTGCGCACCGTCAGGGTAAAATGGTAAACAGATTGGACGAACTGTCCAGAGGTTTGCTCACAGCCTGTACTTGTAGCAGAAAACTCCTCGCTTTGCCAGCCCATCGGCGCCCCCCTCCATCTTCCTCCCCGTGGCGGAGCGTACAATTGTCGGAATCCCTGCAGTCCCTCGACACCATGACCGACGACACCCTCTTCCAGGGTAGCCTGCGCTGCCGTCAAAGTCGGAACGGCTACCGTTTTTCGGTGGATGCGGTGCTGGTCGCCCATTTTTGCACCCCAAAACCCGGCGCCCAGGTGCTGGATCTAGGCTGCGGTTGCGGCGTCATCGGGCTGATCCTAGCCCACCGCCACCCCCAACTCAGTGTCTGTGGCCTGGAACTGCAGGAGCCGTTAGCCGCCCTGGCACAGGAAAACAGCATCCATAACGGTTTTGCCAACCGATTTGGCATAGTCCGCGGCGATGTCTGCGACCTCTCGGAGTTGCTGCCGCCCGAATCCTTTGACCTTGTGATCTGCAACCCCCCGTACCGCAAGAAAGACAGTGGCCGCATCAACCTTGAAGATCAGGCGGCCTGTGCCCGGCATGAGCTGACCGCGACCATAGACGATTTTGTCCACGCCGGTGCCTTCTGTGTCAAAAACCGGGGACGGGTGGTCTTCGTCTATCCGGCGACACGCTGCAATCCGCTGCTGGCCGCCCTGCAGCGGAACCGGTTGACGCTTAAACGGTTACAACCGGTCTATTCCTATCCCGGAACAGCCAGCGCCCGCCTGGTATTGGTCGAGGCGGTGAAAAACGGCGGCGAACAGTGCGAGATCCTGGCGCCGTTCTACATTTATGAACGCAAAAACGGGGAGTATACTCCGGCAATGCACCAATTTTACCGATAATGCCCTATGCTAGCCAAGGTAATCAGTTGTGCGATGAACGGGGTCGATGGACTCCTCATCCAGGTGGAGGTCGATCTGGCCCAGGGACTGCCTTCTTTTTCAACGGTAGGGTTGCCGGAGGGGGCGGTGCGGGAGGCCAAGGATCGGGTACGGGCGGCGATCAAGAACTCGGGTTATGATTTCCCGCCCCGCCGGATAACGGTCAACCTCGCTCCAGCAGCGGTGAAAAAGGAAGGAACCGGCTACGATCTGCCCATTGCCCTCGGGATACTGGCTGCGGCCGGCATCCTCCAGAGCGATCTGCTCGGGCAGGCCGCCATCGCGGGCGAGCTTTCGCTGGACGGCACGGTCCGACCGGTGCCGGGGATACTGTCCATGGCCCTGGCCGCCAGGCAGGAGGGTATGCGCCGGTTTCTGGTGCCCGCGGCCAATGCGGACGAAGCCGCCATTGTCCAGGACCTGGAAATCTACGGGATCGAACGCCTCGACCAGGCGGTGGAATTCCTGGCCGGAGCGACCCGGCTTGCACCAACGGTCATCGATCCCGTCAGCCTCTTTGCCGCCCATGCCCACTACCCGGTCGATTTCGCAGATGTCAAAGGCCAGGAATACGCCAAACGAGCCATGGAAATCGCCGCTGCCGGCGGTCACAATCTCCTAACGTTATTTCTATTTAACCCGTTACAGACAAAACCCCTACCCTTGCGCGCATTTGGTATTTCCCTGGTAAAATCCTTCACAATGATGTTTGGCAAGATTCGTTTTCACGATGGATCTAAATATAAATTTCCAAACTGTAAGGGTGGCAGGTTATGCTTATTGCGATTAAACGCTCAGCGTTACGCGATACCCCCGATTGTTCATTATCATCCACAACACTTGCCATACTGCAACAACCAGTCTTCATAACATATTATCCTCATCCCAGCATTTTGTTTGACATAATGCTTCAAAATTCGCACAAGGCTAATGCGTCACAATTATTGGACAAATATTATTAATTCCGGAAAAAAATCCGGATGTGCGGAAAAATATGCAAAGGCGGTCGGGAGGGGCAATCAAAAAAGCCTTTCATTGCAACGCCCTGAGGGTAAGCAACAGTCCAATGATAGCCTGGCCAGCATTTTGCATAAGATGTCTCGTTAAACAAATTTTACATATCCAGGAATACGTTTACCACAGGACATTGAACACATTATTTTCGAGAAGATAAAACATTCATTTTGGAATATCAAATATTTACCATTAATGACATAGCATGTCCGGTAATTAACGACCGGGTTAATACTTTTATTAATTTAATTATATTAATTACAAAGGGTAGCCAAAAAAATACTCAAACGTAAAAGGAACCTTTCCAAGGAGGAACAATGCGCAACAAACTGATTACTCACTTTCTCGTCGTTATCACCATTTGCCTCATAAGTGCCAATGCACAGGCTGCATTATGGAACATGAATGTTGGCGACGTCTTTAAGTTCGACGGAAAGGATTCTGCCGCGGTACCAACAACCTGGCAACAGACCGTGACTGTTATTGCTTCCCAAACAAGCGCTGAAAAAACTTATTATAAAGTTAGCCAATTTGATTATGAAAATAATAACAAAACGGAAGATTTTTATATATTTTCCGATGATAAGATTATATCCGTCTCATCTGACGGAAATACTTGGGACACTTTTTTTAACATCGAATTGATAGGAACGTCCTTTACTGTCGGAAATAAAAAAACTGTTACAGGATACGATAGCACCTTCAATACTTACACTGTAGAGAATTACTTAGTAGACACCAACGGTATTCAAACAGGTGGATCTGATAAATATTTCGTAGCCTCCGGAAAAGGAATTGTCTTGGAAGTCGATTCTTGGGGCATTAATAACGATGTTGCGCCATATATCCAAAAGAGAATTGACTGGAACCCGCCATCAACATCTCCAGTTCCCGAGCCAGCCACAATGCTTCTTTTTGGCACAGGCATCGCAGGTCTCGCCGGAGTAGCACGAAGGAAGAAAAAGGCCTGACATTTATTCCAGCATTAGTTGCAAACTAAGGCAGGGTCATTCATTTGGCCCTGCCTTTTTCTTTGCCCTCGGGAGACGCTAACATACTGCTCTGCGGCGTCCCTGGTACCGGCAAGACCATGATGGCCCGGCGACTGCCGACCATCCTCCCGGACCTAATCCTGGAAGAGGCTATCGAGACCACCAAAATTTTCTCCACCTCCGGCCTCCTGCCGGAAAAAACACCGTTGCTCACCACCAGGCCTTTTCGCTCCCCCCATCATACGGTTTCCGATGCCGGCCTGATCGGCGGAGGACAGGTGCCTCGACCGGGCGAAGTTTCCCTGGCCCACAACGGCGTCCTTTTCCTCGACGAACTGCCGGAGTTCAAGAAGCATGTGCTTGAGGTGCTGCGCCAGCCCCTCGAGGACGGCACGGTGACCATTGCCCGGGCAGCGACCAGCCTCAACTTCCCGGCCCGCTTCATGCTGGTGGCTGCCATGAACCCCTGTCCGTGCGGGTTCCTGGGTGATCGGGTCCGCCCCTGCACCTGCAGTCCCCTCCAGGTGCAACGCTATCGCAGCCGTCTCTCCGGGCCGCTCCTGGACCGGATCGACATGCATATCGATGTGCCGGCGGTCCAGGTCAAAGAATTGATCGGCCGGCCCGCCGGTGAGACGTCCGCTGCCATCCGCGTCCGGGTCAACCGGGCCAGAATCAAACAACGACAGCGGTTTGCCGGTGCAAGCCGCATCTACTGCAATGCCCAGATGAGTGCCAAGGACGTCAAAAAATATTGCCGCCTCGACACCGCCTCAGCCGAATTGCTCAACCAGTCGATCACCCGCCTGGGGCTCTCGGCCCGGGCCTACCACCGCATCCTCAAAATTGCCCTCACCATCGCCGACCTCGCCGAGGCCGAATCCCCGACCGTGGCCCATGTCGCCGAAGCGGTCCAATACCGCCGAATGCAATACGAACTGTGAGCAAGACGCCCACCTTGCTTACAGTTGGGCAGCACTAACAAGCGGCTGCCCTTTTTCCCCCCTGTTCATCCCGCACCTCCCTGGCTTTGGCGGAGAGGTCGTGAACCAAGGAGGGTTTATGCGGCGCCTGCCCCCAATTCAAAGGAATCAAAGTGGGGGGCTCTCCTTTGAAATCTCTGATCCGTGTTGAATATAGATCCGTCCCCTTTTCACTCGACATCAAAAATAAGTCTGTTTGAATGCATAAGTCCCAAAAGCGGAAGAAACCTCCATGTGGGTATAATATGAACAACTGTAGGGTCGAGAACCAGCTCGCCCAAAATACACCACAAGGAGGTTTCTATGGGCGCATGTTACTTTATTGGGTTGGATATCCACAAGAAGATGATTGCATACTGCATCAAAACCATTGACGGTCGACTGGTCAATCATGGGACGGTTTCCGCAGACAGGGCATCTTTGAGTGCATGGGTGCAGAACCTGCCCGGTCCATGGATCGGAGCGATGGAGGCCACCATCTTCACTGGCTGGGTGTATGATTTTCTCGCGCCCCATGCCCTGGCGTTGAAGGTGGCCCACCCCGAGATGCTCAAAGCCATCTCTGCGGCCAAGAAGAAAAATGACCAGGCCGATGCGGAGAAGATCACCGATCTCCTGCGAGTCAACTTGTTGCCGGAATGTACCATGCTCCCGCAAGATATCAGGGAGTTGCGGCGGATTCTACGGTATCGCAATCATCTGGTGCGGACCGCGGTCAACATGCACAACAAGATGTCCGGCCTGCTGATGGAAGTGGGGGCCGGCTACAGCAAGAACCGCCTGCGCGGCAAGAAATATTTCCATGAACTGCTGGTCCGCCTTGATGAGATACCGTCCTCGGTCAAGGAACTCCTGATGTTGAGTCGTGCCGGGTTTGAAATGTTCCAGACATTCCAGAAACGGCTGCTCCAAGCCTTGCGGAGCAATCCGCTGATCCAGGAAAGGGTTACCAGGTTGATGACCATTGCCGGGGTCGGCGAGGTTACGGCGTTGACCTGGGTTTTGGAAATCGGGCCAGTCTCGCGATTTGGCTCAATTCGCCAGGCCATCAGTTACTGCGGGCTGTGCAGTGCGCAACGGGAATCCGCCGGCAAGCAACAGCGGGGACCAATCTCCAAAAAGCGCAACAAACATCTCCAGACCATCTTGGTCGAGGCGGCAAAATTAGCGCCGCGCTGGAATCCGCAACTGGCTGAAATCCATCAGCGGGAATTGAACAGAGGCAACCGGAACCGCGCCACACTTGCGGTGGCCAGACGACTGGTCGCCTACATGATGGCGGTTGATAAAAACGAAACCAACTTCGCTTTCCGCGAGGAACAAAAGGCGGCTTAGGAAAAAAGCAGCATACGCTCTCCCTAAAACCACGATCTTCCCGCCGGTCCTCGCCGAATAGGGGTCTCTGCATGCAAACGATGCGATGCAGCTATAACTCTGTTTCGAGGCCGGTGGGTTGACCCACACTCAATCTTCTGCCGAGGTCAATGAAGAGACGGGGTAACGTGAAGCGTCTCCGGCCTCGAATGCAGCAAATGGATGTCTGGTCGCGTGATCACGCTGACTCATTGGACAAGAAGAAAAAGATCGAGTTGCGGCAGGGTGGTTGAAAATCGCAAGGCATTGAATCGAGCCCGCGACCCGCTCCAGCGGGAGGGCCATTCTCGGAACGGCCCTCCCGCTTCCGCTCCCACAGATGTGTAGCCAAGATCGGGGAAGCGGCAAGGCGGGCGCAGACTCATTCATGGGCGAGACGGGAAACCTCCGTTTTCCCCTTGACAATACTTATCATGGATGTCCCCTTTTGCCGTTCCCAACGCCAAGGGTAACCTGCCGCCGCCACTGAACTTGCCGTGACTAGCGCAACGCTGCTCCCGGCGGTCAGGTTGACCCGCTTGTTATGCGTGTCTTGCATATTCTTTCATTTTTTCTAAGAATTCCTCCGCAAGTTTCTCTGGTTCAGTCTTGGAGAGGCACGCCACTTCGACACCTGCTAGAAGAGCTGTAGCGTTTACGAATCCGGAGATAGCCACAATGTCGCTCTCTGGGTAGTTCGACTCTATAAACTCGTCCGAATTTCTGCTGAGCACTTGAACTGATCCCGTATGGGTAAATCCATTGAGGGTGGTCCACCCAGCTTTCTTTGCCTTGGACATTACACCAACTATATAACCGTCCAACTTTTCAATATCATCAATTAGCTCCTGAAACGTTTGGTCAAGTTTGCCTTTCAGAAATCGAGTAACTTGAGAGTCCGTTGCACATTTATAGAGCCAGATTCCGCGTATGTAGCCTTCAAAGACCGATCTCGCGAGAGCGAATGCCGAACCATAAAGTCGATTCTCCAAGAGGATAGAGATCGCAACTTGATGCTCCAAGACTGTATCGAAGCATCCAGCTGCAGTTCGAGTACGCTCGTCACCCGCTATCTCTAAACCATCAAGTTTCTGCTGAAGCCAAATGGCTATACTTTTGGATTCGTCGACGTAATTCATATTTGCGCATAACAGAATAATTAGGCCTGTTAATCTTGCGAGTAACAGGTTTGAAAAATAAAAAAATTTTACCCGTTACCCTTCACCGCTGCCAACACAAGAAACTCCTTGTATTTTTAATGTATCCAGCTGTTTACCTGCACAGTTCCGCCTAGTTCCGGCACGCTCTCGACCGCAGCGAACCCCTTGAGCCCACAGGTCAAGCAGGTTGAGAATACGGTAATGACAAAGTCAAAAGACAAACAGACGCCACCGTCAACCGCAGTTTTCTTTTTTCCCCGCTGGCGGGAGGTGCTGCATCGCCGACAGCTAACACGGGCACTGGCACAGGTGCACAAAGAGAAGACCTTGGCCTTCGTGAAGTTCCGAAAACCTGATACCCCACCTTCAGGATACTCTTTTGGGGGTGACAAGAGGGGCACCCCTCAGGATCAAGGCTTGAGACTTTGGAGGCGCGGGATCAGAATAAACATTTGCGCCTGCACGCTTAGCAGCGACTCAGCTCATTTCCACGGAATGGGGCAACAGCCCAAGGGTGCCGCTGGCAGATTCCATGACCGCCTCCATGCCGATGGGCAAGGTCAGATTGGCATCCTGGTGACCGGAGGGGAAAGCAGCCCAGATCGGATACCCTGGCCCCGCCAGTTCCATAACCCTTCCCCAGACTTCTTCCTGAAGACGCAGGGCGGCCACCTGGTCGTTGTTGCCCGCATCAAAGGTGCCGAGCAACAACCCGGCCAATCGTTCCAGTCGTCCGGCCAGGGCCAGTTGAGTCAACATCCGGTCCAGGCGGTACATGGGCTCGTTGGTGTCTTCAAGCAAAAGGAGGCAGCCATCCCAATCCCGGTCCCAGGGCGTAGCCAGCAGATGCACCAAGGAAGTCAGATTACCGCCGATCAGCCGCCCCCTGCCCGTGCCGGCGCGCAAAATCTCTAGCCCCTTGGGGCGGATGCGCTCGGGAAATTCACCGGTCAAGAGGGTGAAGAGGGAGGCCACACTCGCTTCGTCGCTCCGAGCCAACGAAGTCGCCACCGGCCCGTGGAGCGACACCAGTCCAGCCTGCTGCAGTAATCCATTAAGCAGCACGGTGACATCACTGAAGCCGATAAGAAATTTGGGGTGATCCCGGAACAAATCCATATCCAAGAGAGGCAGCAGACGCAGACAGCCGAATCCACCCCGGATCGCCAGCACCGCCCTGACCTCCTCGTCGGCCCAGAGCGCGTGCAGGTTCCCCGCCCGCTGGGCATCGCTGTCGGCGAGGTACCCGCTCCTTGGTTCGGCAGGCCCCTGAATCTTCACCTTGAACCCCATGGCCTTGATCAGGCGGACGCCCGCATAGAGATGCTCCATCTCTCGCACCGGCCCGGCCGGGCAGAGCAGGCCGATGGTGTCGCCGCGCTGCAATCGAGGTGGCAGGATCGGTCGTTTACTCATGGGCTTTGCTGTTCATGCCATAGATAATTTGCAGACCGGTGAGGGTCAGTTCGGTATCGATCTCGTCGATCGTCTGGCTGTAGGGTTTGATCAGTTCGGCCATACCGCCGGTGGCGATGGTCCGGGCCCGTTCCTGGTCCGGGGTCAGCTGCCGGCTCAACACCTGGACCATCCGGTCCACCAGGCCGCCGAAGCCATACAGCATGCCGGAATGGATGGCCTTGACCGTGGTGGTGCCGATGGGATGGTCGGGGGTGACGTCGATATCAAGCCGCGGCAACTTGGCGGTGCGGGTGGCCAGGGCATCGAGCGAAATGCCGATGCCCGGATGGATGGTGCCGCCGACGTAGGCCGGCTCATTGTTGACGCAATCAAAGGTGATGGCGGTGCCGAAATCAATGACGATCAAGGGGCTATGGAAACGCTCCCAGGCCGCCACCGCATTGACGATCCGGTCGGCGCCGACCTCGGCCGGGTTCTCGGTGGCAATCTTCATGCCGAACTTGAGGGTGTGGTTGACCGCCAGCGGCGGCTGTTTGAGTCTGGTCAGATAGCTGCGGGCAAAATGGAGCCAGCTGGTCTCCAGGGTCGGCACCACCGAGGCGAGGATAAAACCGGTGATCAGCTCGGGATTGATGCCGACCATCTGGAATAGTCCGTGGTAGCGGATCGCCAGTTCGTCGGCGGTCCGGTCCTGGCGGGACTGAAGCCGCCAGTTGCCCACCAGTTGGCCATCTTTATAAATACCGCTCACAGTATGGGAATTTCCGACATCAACGGCCAAAAGCATAGGATCACCAGATTGAACAGTTAGAGGAGCAAGCAGAGGTTTGATTTTTTTTAAAGCGCTGGTAAGATATTCCAATTTGCAAAAATATTCCACCCTGAGCCGTGCTGTGCTGCGGCCTTTTTTCACTGGAGCAACCAATGGCATCCTACATACAGGTGGTCACCACCGTGACCGACCGAGCAAATGCGGAACAATTGGCCACCAGCCTGCTGGAGCAGCGACTAGCGGCCTGCGTCCAGATCGGACCCTGCAGTTCGTGGTACCACTGGCAGGGGAAAATCGAACAGAGCGAAGAACTGGTCTGTACCATTAAAACCCGCCATGACCTTTTCCCAGAAGTTTGCCGGGCCATTCGGGCCATGCATCCCTACCAGATCCCGGAGATTCTTGCCATGCCGGTGATCGCCGGCGCGGAAAGCTATCTGGCCTGGATGGAACAGGAACTGCAACCACGCGACAACGAGTGAAACGATGACCGCCGACCCTAACAAACCGGGACGCAAGCGCCGGGCTAAAAAAGAATTCCGCTGCCACTGCTGCAAACAGGAAAAACCCTTCTGCTGGAACTGCGGCTGCGGTTTCCAGATCTGCCCCGACTGCTTCGAGGAGAACAAATGGGGGATCAGCAACGGACCGACCTGGATCTGTCCGGACTGTGAACGGGTTCACATGATGGAGTAAGTTCCCCTAGTCGCCCCGGAACGGTTCTGCGCTTATCCTTTGACTTGCCGGAGCCATGCAAGTACAGTGCGCCCGCCGATCCTTTTATCCCGGATAAACGCTCCCATCACTCATTTAACTGCAACCAAAACCGTCCATGACAGCCCATCAGTACGACGAATCCAAGATAAAAACCTTAAGTTCGCTCGAGCATATCCGCAAACGGCCTGGCATGTATATCGGTCGCCTTGGCGACGGTTCGCATCCGGACGACGGTATCTACATCCTGCTCAAAGAGATCCTTGACAACGCGGTCGATGAATTCATCATGGGCTGCGGCAAGCGAATCGATATCGCCATCGATGACACCGGCCTTTGCCGGGTCCGCGATTTCGGTCGCGGCATCCCGCTGGGCAAAGTAGTGGAGTGCGTCTCGGTGATCAACACCGGCGCCAAATACAACACCGAAGTCTTCCAATTCTCCGTGGGCCTCAACGGGGTGGGCACCAAGGCGGTCAACGCCCTGTCCAGCAGCTTCACCGTTTTTGCCTTCCGCGACGGCTGCTACAAGAAAGCAGTATTCATCCGGGGCGTGCTGGAGCACGAGGAAGAAGGCGAGACCAAAGAAAAAAACGGCACCCTGGTGGAGTTTCTCCCCGACGAGCACCTCTTCCCCGGCTACCGGTTCGATCCGCAATACGTGGATCAACGGCTCTGGCGCTATGCCTACCTCAACGCGGGTTTGAGCCTCTACCTCGACAACGACCTCTATTTCTCCAAAAATGGGCTGCTGGATCTGCTGGACCGCGAGGTCAGCAGCGAACGAATCTACCCGCCCGTCCATTTTGCCGACAAGGGACTCGAGTTTGCCTTCACCCACACCGACGACTACGGCGAATCTTATTTCTCGTTTGTCAACGGCACCTATACCAGCGAGGGCGGCACCCATCTTTCCGCCTTCCGCGAAGGCATCCTTAAAGGCATCAACGAATTCACCGGCAAAAAATTCAACGGCCTCGATGTTCGCGATGGCATTGTCGGTATTCTGGCGGTCAAGGTCCAGGACCCGGTGTTCGAGTCGCAGACCAAGAACAAGCTCGGCAACACCGATATCCGCGCCGGCATCGTGGGTACGGTCAAGGATGCGGTGGCCACCCATCTCTATAAATTCCCCGAGACCGCCGAGGTCTTTGTCGACAAGGTCCAGCGCAACGAGCGGGTGCGACGCGAGCTGCAGTCGGTGCGCCGCGACGCCAAGGCCAAGGCCAAGAAGATCGCTTTCAAAATCCCCCAGCTCAAGGATTGCAAGTACCATCCCACCCGCGGCAACGCCTCCAAGGAGGGGCGCGAGAACATGCTGTTCATCACCGAGGGCCAGTCCGCCGCCGGCTCCATCGTCAGCAGCCGCGACCCCATGACCCAGGCGGTCTTTTCCCTCAAGGGTAAACCGATGAACGTCCTGGGCCAGCGGCTCGACGTGCTCTACAAAAACGAGGAGATGTACTCGTTGATGCAGGCCCTCGACATCGAGGATTCAATTGCCAGCCTTCGTTTCGACAAAGTCATCCTCGCCACCGACGCCGACGTCGACGGTCTCCATATCCGCAACCTGCTGCTCACCTTCTTCCTCCACTACTTCGAACCCCTGATCAAGCACGAAAGGGTCTACATCCTCGAAACCCCAATCTTCCGGGTGCGCAACAAAGAAAAAACCTTCTACTGTTATTCCGATCAGGACATGGAAGAAGCAATCGTCGCCCTCAAGGGCAAGAGCAAAGCCGACCGCAGCATCGAGATGACCCGCTTTAAGGGGCTGGGCGAGATCTCGCCACCCGAGTTCAAGCAGTTCATCGGTGCCGACATGCGGCTCAAACAGGTGCGGATCGACAGTCTCAGCGAGGTGAGCCGGGTGCTCAAATTCTACATGGGCAAGAACACCCCGGAGCGCAAGCAATACATCATGGAGCATTTGATTTTGAGGCCGGTATGAGCGAGACTGGAGAGCGGCAGCGCGGCAAGCTGCATCAGTTGTTTGACACCAACTTCCTCGATTACACTTCGTATGTGATCCGCGAACGGGCCATCCCGGATGCTGACGACGGCCTCAAGCCGGTGCAGCGACGATTGCTCCAAACCCTGCACAACATGGACGACGGCCGCTTTCACAAGGTGGCCAACGTGGTCGGCGAAACCATGAAGCTTCACCCCCATGGCGACCAGTCAATCTTCGCCGCCCTGGTCAACCTGGCCAACAAGGGGCTGCTCATCGACCGCCAGGGCAATTTCGGCAACATCTTCACCGGCGACCAGGCCTCGGCGGCCCGCTATATCGAATGCCGGTTGTCGCCGCTCGCCCGCGAGGCCCTGTTCAACAAGGACCTGACCGAATTCGTCGATTCCTACGACGGCCGCATGCAGGAACCGGTCAGTTTGCCGGCCAAGATCCCGCTGCTCCTGCTGCTCGGCGCCGAGGGCATTGCCGTGGGCATGGCCACCAAAATCATGCCGCACAATTTCGGCGAATTGCTCCAGGCTCAAATCGATTACCTCCAGGGCAAGGAGATCATCCTCTATCCCGACTTCCCCAGGGGCGGAATCATCGATGCCGCCGACTACAATCACGGTAATGGTCGCCTCAATTGCCGGGTAAAAATGGAGCAGCCGGACGCCAAGACCATTGTCATCACCGAGCTGCCCTACAACATCACCACCCAGTCGCTGATCGAATCCATCGAAAAGGCGGCCAAGGCCGGCAAACTGAAAATCGCCTCGATCAACGATTATACCGCCGAGAAGGTCGAAGTCGAGATCAAGCTGGCCCGCGGCGTGCTCGCCGAGGAGACTATCGACGCACTCTATGCCTTCACCGACTGCGAACTGAGCGTCTCGCCGAGCCTGGTGACCATTGTCGAGAACATGCCGCGGCAGATGGAGGTGGAAGAGGTTCTCAAACGCAATACCGACCGGCTGCTCAAAAACCTGGAACGCGAACTGACCATCGAATTGGGGCGACTTGAAGAAAAATGGCATGCCCGCAAGCTCGAGCAGATCTTCATCGAAGAGCGCTTGTACAAGGAAATCGAGGAAAAAATCAATTACAAGGCGGTGATCAGCACCATCCGCCTCGCTCTGGCCCCCTTTGCCGAGGAACTGCAACGCAAGCTCACCACCGAAGATATCGAGCGGCTGCTGGAGATCAAGATCCGCCGCATCACCCGCTTCGACATCAACCGCCAGGAAAAGGAACTGCGCGAGATTGAAAAGGCCATTGCCCAGATCAAGGCGCACCTCACCGACATGGTCGGGTTCACCATTGATTCGATCGCGGCCATGCTGGCCAAATACGGGCCGATGTTTCCCCGCCAAAGCGAACTGCGCGCCTTTGACGAGATCGACGCCCGCTCGGCGGCCCTGGCCAATCTCCATGTGGCCTACCATCGGGAAAGCGGTTTCATCGGTCATCGGATCAAGACCGAGGAACAGACCCATGACCTTGAAGTCTGCTGTTCCGAATACGACCGTGTGCTGCTGATATTCAAAGATGGGCTTTACAAGGTGGTGCCGGTGCCCGACAAGCTCTTTGTCGGTCCGGAACTCTATTGGATGGGGGTGGTGCGGAGTGAACAGGTGTTCAATCTGATCTATCGCCACGGCCCGGAAAACCTGGCCTATGCCAAACGCTTCACCACTCCTAAGTTCATCCTCAACCGGGAATACCGGTTGTTCGAAGAGGACAAACGCTCCACCATCCTCCTCCTGCTTCTGGGCAAGGAAGGCTTACGGGTGCGGGCCAGTCTGGCGCCTTCGGCCCGGGCCAAGCACAACGCGGTGGAAATCGAGCTCGACGACTACCTGATCAAAGGCGCCAGCGCCAAGGGCAAACGGATCGCCAACCGCACGGTCCGCCGGGTCACCGACATCACCGGTACACCCAAAAAACCGGTGATCATGCCGCCGGAGCTGCCGGGGTTCGGAGGCGGGGAACCGGCCTAAAACTCTGGCTCGCCATCCATCCTCCTTCGATTGGCGTTACCGGCAGGCCCTGTCCAACGCCCCCCGGATATGCCACCCGATACCCCTGCCCTCGCCCCAGCTTCCGCCCCATCACACTTGCACCTGATACCGGCCTGACCGGCTCCACCTACGACAGCGCCGGCAACCTTGTCAGCCGCATCGACGCCAAGAACCAGAAGACCGCCAGAACCGTAAATCTGCTCTAGATAGAAAACAAGGAAGGAATCGTGCATCCCATTACGAAACAATGGGTCACACAATGAGAATGGCTGCGGGGGGGGGGGGGGCCTCCCTGAACCTCTTCCATCGAGGGAAGAGAGTTCAGGAGGCCTTAAGCGTTCTTCTCTACTTTGTATCAGCGGCCCTTGACAGGACTTTGGTCACTTTATTTTTCAAAAAATGGAACGACCCAAGGGGGTTATCGCCAACCGAGCTTACAATTCAACTCCATCGGTCGGCTCGGCAGGTTGACTGCCTTTCGCTTTTTTAATAATCTGTTGCGATTGCGTTTCCGCATCCATATCGGTTTTGGCCAATATCGTGCGAACCGACAGGGTTTCTTTATGAATCAATTCATACTTGCCGTCCTCAACATATTCCAGGACCCAATCTCTCCACTGATGAATCATCTTATCTTTCATCCACACTCTCCAGGTGCTAAAAAAAACTATATAATTACGCCTCGGCATCTTGACTCAAAAAAGTGATTGTGACAAGAACTCATTTGGTCAAAAGGCGTTGGAACGTGCGACCAAAAGTCGACTTGCCTAACCGTGGCGAACGAGTTTTCAGCTGAGCTTTTTTCGCAATGATTTAGTCTGCCCATGTTTAATCTTGCTCTCCAGCCGCCGTTTTTTGGCTGCCAAGGTCGGCCGGGTGGCTTTGCGCTTTTTCCTGAAGATCCCGGCCGCCCGGATTATCTCCGCCAAACGTTCACAAGCCATCGCCCGATTCTTCTCAAGGCTTCTGAATTCCTGAGCCTTGATGACAATTACGCCATCGGCTGTCAGACGTTGATCATGCAGGGCAAGGAGCCTGAGTTTGTAAGCATCGGGAAGCGAGGACTTCCCCACATCAAACCGCAGATGGACTGCATTGGAAACCTTGTTAACGTTCTGGCCTCCAGCCCCCTGAGCGCGGATAGGCGTTATCTCAACCTCCGCTGCGGCGATGGTAATAGTCTGGGTGATCTGAAGGTCCTGCATGTCGAGTCTTCCTGGGATAATTGCAAAGAAAAGATTCGGAAAGATCGTTGTCAATTGGCCACAATACACCCAAAAAAAAACTGCGTAAACAAAACCGGTCCGCGTTGTTCTCCCCCAACAAAATGTATAAAAATTTCTGACAGCAAGAAACTGAGGCGCTGCATAAACGGCCTGGCCGGCAGGATATACGGTAAGAATGACAGCAAATACCTGGTAGGCACAGATGTTGTCGAGGGGAAAAGGTGCACTCCGAGGGCAACAACGGCTCCTTTGTTCAAGGAGTTTTTTTTAGACTACAGTTCCACCTGATGGTCACCAAGCCTTCCGGCGGCAATATTTTTCATTAAAACTGAACGGATAAAGAAACCATCCAGCCGCAGGAAACTACCCTGCGGCTGGAACAGGGAGACTCAAATCCGAAAGCGACTGACGATGGCCTTGAGCTCTCCGGCCGTTGTTTGTAACTGTTGGGCCCGTTCCCTGACCTGATCGCTCGAGCTGGTAATTTCTCCGGCGGCAACGCTCACTTTGGTGATATCGGCGGTGATGCCTCCAGCCACCACGGAACCTTGGCCGACATTCTCATTAACCTCCTGCAACCCCTGGGAGGCCTGGGCAATATTGGCGGCAATTTCGCCGGTGGCAGCGCTTTGTTCGACGACGGCCGCAGCGATGGTGGCGACCAATTCGTTTACCTGATTGATCACCAGAGAAATTTGCTTGATTTCCTCCACCGTGACGGTGGTGGTTGTCTGCATACCTTCAATTTGCACCTTGATATGGCGGGTTGCCTCGGCAGTCTGCTTGGCCAACTCCTTGATTTCATTGGCAACAACCGCAAACCCTTTACCCGCTTCTCCAGCCCGAGCCGCCTCAATGGTGGCGTTCAAGGCCAGGAGATTGGTCTGATCGGAGATGTCGTTAATGGTCTCGGTGACCTTGCCGATGGCCGAAGCAGCAACGCCCAATTCGGTCATGCGCTGCGACGCCCTAACCGACTGCTGAACAGCCTCATTGGTGATGGCGCTGGCACGTTCGGTATTGGTGGCAATTTCATTGATAGTCGCGGTCATTTCCTCGGCGGCGGAGGCGACCATGGCGGTGTTGGTCGAGGACTCTTCCATGGCGGCCGCCACTGCATTGAGATTGGTGGTCATTTCTTCCGCCCCGGCAGCAACATTGTTGGCCACCATCGAGGTGTCCTGGGCCCTCTCGCTCATTTGGCCGGAAAGGGTGGTGAGTTGTACGGCCGATTCGTTGACAGCTATGGAGTTGCCGGCGATTTGAGTTATCATCTCCTGCAGGTTGCTTAAAAACATATTGAAAAGAGTACCCAATTCGCCGAGCTCATCCTTGGAACGCACTGCAATGCGCTTGGTCAGATCGCCATCCCCTTCCGCTACGTCTCGAAAACTGCGAATAAGGTTTTTCAACCCTGAACTGATCCCCAGGGCGATAACGAAACTCAAGGCGACAATACCTGCAAAAACGCCTCCTGCAACCGCCAACATTTGGCGGATTTTCTTCCCGGAGAGCCGATCCATTTCCTCGCGGATGGCCTGATTGGTTTTCTCGATATTGTCAATATAGATGCCGGTACCCACCCACATATCGAGACCGGGGATCATCTCTGCATAACTCAATTTAGGGACATCGCCAGCACCAGGCTTCGGCCAGATGTATTCGACATAGCCGCCACCGCCACTTGCTTTCTGCGACAGGTCACGGATCACGGCCACTCCGTTTTTGTCCTTGAGGTCGCCAAGATCCTTACCTTGACTTTCCTGCTTTACCGGAAAGGCCACATTCACCGTTCCTTGATACACAAAGAAATATCCGGATTGATCGTCTTCGAAACGAGTCGGATTGACCATCGACCGGATAAGTGCGGCCACTTCGTCCGGTTTGGTCACACCGGTTTTTTTCACTGCTTCGCCAAGGGCAATGGCCATGGCGTGGCTGGCAACCTGGATTTTGGCCTTTTGATCCGTCCGCATGACCTTGGCGGTTTCTGCAGTGCCCAAATCACGGATTTGACCGGCTATGTTGTAGGTAAACAAAGCCATGACCGCAAAAAGGAGGATAATACCTAAAATAATGAGCAGTATTCGTGTCCTGATACGCACCTGTTGCAGCATGGATCTCCTCCTCGCCCATGGCGGCTTCACTGTACTTCTTTTCCCTGCCGGGAAGCACTCTGCCCCCCTATGCGCCAGCCCTTTTCTTTTTCCTATATTTTTTATTATAAGTGCTTGGGGGTGGCCTTGTCCAGGCGGCTTACGGTAAAAATACCCATGCATGTCTAGGTATTTTTACCTAGCAGGCGCAACTTTCCGGTGTTCTTTAAACACCACCTCTTCTTGTAAGGCATTCGCAGCAAGGTGGTTTTGACTCCCTGGGCAAGTTACCACTGACGAACCTAAGACCACCCAGGCAAGCCAAAATCGACCCTTCGGCCAAAAAGCAGAGACACCGTCAAGGAAAACTCGCCAGTGTCTCTGCTTTTCACCGCAACACCCACATTGCAGCTTGACACTTGCTTGATTATTAAGTTTATTTGAGTTTTAACAATACGGAGCCAGGGGTACCCCTGCTGCTCTTGCTTTTTTCACAGCTTATCATTGACTTGATCCCAAAACCCTTACCCGTCACAGGTAAACAATATGGCATTTTGGCGAGTACCTCTGGATGCGCAGGAGATACAGGTTATCCGGGGGATGGTCTGCATCATCGACGACCGGTGCAAAGGATGCGGTTACTGCATCGAATTCTGTCCCAAGGACATCCTCCATTTCTCCGACAAATTCAACCGCAAAGGCTATCACCCACCGGTAGTGACCAAACCCGACGAGTGCGTCAACTGTCATTACTGCGAGATTATCTGTCCCGAATTCGCTATCTATTCGGTGGAGATCCCGCCGGCGGCTGTTCAGAAATAAATCCTCCCTGAGATTAAGGCCTTTTTATGAAACCAACCGTATTGACCGGTGAACATTTTATAACCGGCGATGAAGCCTGCGCTGAAGGCGCGATTGCCGCAGGCTGCCTCTTTTTTGGTGCTTATCCCATCACCCCGGCCACCGAGATCGCCGAACACATGGCCGAACGGTTGCCCGAGGTCGGCGGCACCTTTATCCAGATGGAAGACGAGATCGCCGCCATTGCCTCGATCCTCGGCGCCGCCTGGACCGGGGTTAAATCCATGACCGCCACTTCAGGTCCGGGATTCAGCCTGATGATGGAAAATCTCGGCCTGGGCGTCTGCACCGAAACCCCTTGCGTGATTGTCAATGTCCAGCGCACCGGCCCTTCCACCGGCCTGCCCACCCAAACCGGGCAGGGCGATATGATGCAGGCCCGCTGGGGATCGCACGGCGATTATGAATTGATCGCCCTGGCCCCGTCTTCGCCGCAAGACTGTTTTTATCAGACCATCCGCGCGTTCAACCTCAGCGAGAAATATCGAGTGCCCGTGCTGATCATGGCCGATGAGATCGTCGGCCACATGAGCGAGAAGGTGATCATCCCCGAGGCGAACAAGATACATTTGGTCGATCGCCCCAAACCCACCGGGCGCAAGGATCGCTTCAAACTCTACGAGCCTGGCCCCAACGGTGTGGCCCCCATGCCCGCCATCGGTGACGGTTACAATATCCACGTCACCGGCCTGACCCACGACGAACGCGGCTACCCGGCCATGACCGTCGAGGCGCAGGAGCAGATGATGAGCCGAATCAAAGGCAAGATCCGCAACAACCTCGACGATATCATCGAAACCGAGAGCTACCGCATGGAGGATGCCGATATCGTCATCGTCAGTTACGGGATTTCGGTGCGTACCGGCCTGACCGCAGTCGATCGGGCCAGGGAGATGGGCTACAAGGCCGGATTGCTCCGGCTGGTGACGGTCTGGCCCTTCCCGGAGCAGATGATCCGTGACATCGCCAAGCGGGTCAAAGGCTTTATTACCGTGGAAATCAATCTCGGCCAGATCCACTACGAGGTCGAGCGTTGCGCCGGCGGCATGGCTTCGGCCCATCTGGTCGGCAGCGCAGGCGGCAAAGTTATCCACCCGGATAAGGTTATCGAACGCATTCAGGAGGTATTTTAACGCCATGACCACGAACCCGAAAAAATTAGCCAAGGCGCCGGAACATCCGCTGGACGACCTGATCCGCACCGACCGCATTCCCCATATCTGGTGTCCGGGTTGCGGCATCGGCACGGCCTTTTCCTCCTGCCTCAGCGCCATCAAAGCGACCGGCATCCCGTATAACAAGTTTACCATGGTCTCGGGCATCGGTTGCTCAGCGCGGGGCGCCGGCTATATCAAGCTCGATTCCTTTCACACCACCCACGGTCGGGCCATTCCCTTTGCCAGCGGCATCAAGATGGCCAAACCGGACCTGAAGGTGATCGTCTTCAGTGGCGATGGCGACCTTTTTGCCATCGGCGGCAACCATTTCATCCACGCGGCCCGACGCAACATGGATCTGACCGTGATCTGCGTGAACAATCTGACCTACGGCATGACCGGCGGGCAATGTGCGGCCACCACCCCGAGCATGGCCAAATCGACCACCACCCCGGTCGGCAACCCGGATGCGCCGTTCAATCTCCCCCTATTGGCCTATGCCTCGGGTGCCTCTTATGTGGCCCGCTGGACCATTCTCCATACCAGGGATCTGACCACCGCCATCAACGAGGCCATTGTCCGCAAAGGGTTCTCGTTCATCGAAGTGCTGTCGCCTTGCCCGATCAATTACGGCCGCCGCAACAAGGAAAAACCCCTCGACACCCTCAAGCTCTACCAGGACCGGACCATCATCAAGAACGGTGCGGATCCAGCCCGGGCGGATATTGATTTCGAGAAAGGCGTGGTCATCGGCAAGTTCATTGATATCGACCGTTCCACCTGCGATGACCGCTACACCGAGATGCACCGTCCCTGCAGTGACGATTGAATCGTATTATACACCTCTTAACGTTCCGGTAACGGGTTACTATTATGCCTAAACAAGAGAAAAATCATCAAGTCGAGATCATCGTCACCGGCTTCGGCGGGCAGGGCATTATCCTGGCCGGTCGCATTCTCGGCATGTCGGCTTCGATTGGCGATCATAAAGAAAGCACCCTGGTGCAGGCCTACGGGCCCGAATCCCGCGGTGGTGCCTGCAATGCCCAGGTGATCATCTCGGACCGCCCGATCCACTACCCCTACGTCAACACGCCGCAGATCCTGGTGGCCATGTCCCAGGCCGGTTATGACAAATTCGCCCCGACCCTGACCCCGGAGTCCATCTTGCTGGTCGATCAGGACCTGGTGCATCCTGAGGACGCTCCCTGCGACCACTTCGCCATTTCCGCCACCCGCATGGCCGAGAACCTCGGCAACAAGATGATGGCCAACATTATCATGCTCGGGTTTTGTACGGCCATCACCCAGGCTGTTTCCACCGAGGCCGCCCAGGCGACCATCGCCAAATCGGTACCCAAAGGGACCGAGGAACGAAATATCGAGGCATACAACAAAGGGTTTGATTACGGTCTTTCCACCCTCAAAGGTCGGGAAAAACGGGCTGCGGGCCAGACAGGAGCGTTGGTGCAATGACACGACAGAAAGAACGTTTGTACCGGGTGATTGTTGCCGGTGCCACCCCGGTAGGCATCGCCGCCGCCAATAAACTCGGCGAACTGGGCATCCCGGTCACCCTGATTGATGGCGATCCCGATCTCGATTGCAAGCTGGCCAGCGACGAGTACCGACTGTCTTCGGGCTTGAGTTTCAACCACGCCCACCGGCCCGGATTGATCCGGATCATGCGTAATTCGGCTATCCGCACCCTGCTGCCGGCCCGAATCACCTCAATCAAGCACACTGCCCAGGGATTCAGCGTGCGCATCGATCAGGAACAGACCTTCATCGATCCCGACCGTTGCGCCCTGTGCGGCAAATGCGTGGCCGCCTGCCCGGTGGAAACATCGGAGACCGGCAAAGCCTTGCGATTCTACGCCCGCACCAGCCTGCCCGGCCGCCCCTATATCGACAAACGCAAACAACCGCTTTGCCAGGAAAGCTGCCCTCTGGGCGTCAATGCCCAGGGCTACATCGCCCTGGCGGCGCAAGGCAAATTTGACGAGGCCCTTTCCCTAATCAGGCGCGACAACGTCTTGCCTGGGATCTGTGGCCGGGTCTGCACCCATCCCTGTGAAGACGCTTGTCGGCGTGGCAGTGTCGACGATCCGGTTTCTATTCGGGCGATCAAACGATTCCTGGCCGATTACGAAGGGGCTGATGTCGCGCGTCGAGAAGCCGCCGGCGTGGCCATGGCGGCGAAGTCTGAATCGACCCGACCGGAAAAGATCGCGATTATCGGCTCCGGCCCGGCCGGGATTGCGGCCGCTGCCGATCTGGCGAAGCAAGGATACGGGGTCACGGTCTTTGAAAAGGAACTGGCCGTTGGCGGTCTGCTCCGTTACGGTATCGGCGAGCATCGGTTGCCGCCAGCCATTCTGGACCGGGAGATCGGCCTGATCGAACAGCTGGGCGTCACCTTTGTGACCAACCACAAGGTGGATCTGGTTGCGGATCTCGATCGTTTGACTGCGGAATACCAGGGGGTGATCCTGGGCACCGGCACCTGGCACGACCGCCGGATGGGCGTGGACGGCGAAGCGTTGGACGGGGTTGAGGGCTGCCTGGCCTTTTTGGCCCGTCGCCACTGGGAAAACCTCACCCATCTGCCCGAGCAGGTGGCCGTGATCGGCGACGGCAATGCCGCCTTTGACCTGGCCCGAACCCTGGTCCGCATGGGCGCCAAGGTGAGTATCGTCTCCTGGTTCGCCGCCAATCAGATTCCGGCCGATCCGGACGAGGTGCGCGAAGCCCTGGAGGAAGGGGTCACCATCATTGACGCCACCCAGGTGATCGCCTTTCGAGACGGTGAAAAAAGCAACAAATTCAAGCAGCTGGAATGCTTACGTACCCGACCCGGTACACCGGATCAGCGCGGGATCGCCTGGCCGGTGATCGCCGAAGGGCAGCAGCCCTTTTTCCTCAGCTTTGACCGGGCCTTTGTCGCTATTGGTCAGGTCGGCGGTTTCACCCCGGAGAGCTTCGGCGGCCGGCTGTTGGTCAACGAGCGCGGCTTTCTCGAAACCGATGACCGGATGCGATCCTCGCACCCACGGGTGTACGCGGCCGGCGATGCGGTCTCCGGACCGTCTTCCGTGGTCAAGGCCATGGCCTCGGGACGGGCGGTTGCGCAGACTCTCCATAACGACCTGAGTTGCATCGAGGCGGAAAACACTATCTCCCGCCCGTTGGCCAAAGATTTCCGCTGTATCCCCGAGGATCTGCCCAAACAGCAGCGGGCCGCGATGCCCGAACGTCCTGCGGACCAGCGCAGAATCGATTTCCAGGAGGTGGCCCTCGGCCTCAACCCGCTGCAGATGGCCGCCGAGGCCAACCGCTGCCTGCAGTGCGGGGTCTGCTCCGAGTGTCTGCAATGCGTGGCTGCCTGTGGCGCACTCAAGGCCATCAATCATTGCCAGGAAAAAGAGGAAATCGTCGAGCAATGCGGGGTGGTGATCGTTGCTGACCCGGCCATTGCCCCCAATATCAAAGGCGACGACATCATCCGGGCCTATGGGCCCAAAGCGGCACGCCCGGATGTCAACGACATGATTGTCCGCGGTTTTGACGCCGCCGCCCGGGCCATGTTGCTGCTGGGCGGAGCTTCCCGGAAAACCAAAGGACACGGCCTGGCCTTCTCCATCCCCGACGCCGGCCTGTCACCGGACATTCGTATCGGCGTCTTTGTATGCCGCTGCAACGACAGTCTGGGCTGGCTCGATGGCATGACCGACACCCTGACGCAATTGGCCGACGCCGACTCGAACATCGTCCACGTCGAGACCATGGACTCGGCCTGCGTCAAGGAAGGCTCCTCAGCCATCGTCCGGGCGGTGCGAGAGAAAGCGATCACCCGGATTGTGCTCGCGTCCTGCGTCTGCTGTCCGCTCAACTTTGTCTGCAGTTCCTGCACCGATCAACGCAGCCGCCTGAAGAGCGCCCTCTTCCACGGCACAGGTATCAGCCGCTCCATGGTCGAGACCTGCAACCTGCGCGGCGAGATCCTGCGCCTGGTCGCTGACAACCCTGAGTTGGCCCTGCAACGATTCAAGGGATTGCTGCAACGCTCGATCAAACGAACGCTGAACCTCCAACCCATGCATGCGGTCGACCGCAATTACAATTTTGCTGCTGCCGTCATCGGCAACTCCCAGGCAACCATCAGCAGCGCCCTGACCCTGGCCGATTCAGACCACGAGGTCTTCCGTTTCGGCACTGCCGAGCAGCCGCTGAAAGACCAGCTCGACCATGTCAACATCCATAACTTTCCCGAATGGAACGTCAAAGGCATCAGCGGCACCATCGGTGATTTTCAGATTCTGATCGAATCCGAGAATCGCCAGCAGGTCATGCGGGCCGGCACGGTCATTCTCGGAGAAAAAGCCCGACGGCGAATCGCCTATACCCATCAGGAAGGATTGCCGAGTTGCACCGTCGAATCCTTGGTACAGCAGCGGGGCGTTTCCGGCATTCCGTTTGCCTATCCCTGCGCCACGTCGGTGCCCGGTCTTTTTCTTGCCGAACCTCCCGCTATCAATGTCTCCAAGCTCAAAAAAGGGACAGCGGCGGCGATGATGGTCGCAGCGGCCATGCCGCGCGGACCCCGACAGTCCAAGGGCTTCACCGCGGTCATCGACGAAAAACTCTGCCGCGGTTGCGGCCGTTGCGCCAACGTCTGCCTGTATCAAGCAGTGACCCTGCAACCCAACGCAGTCAATGGCTGGCACGCCCATGTCGACGAGGGCCTGTGCAAAGGCTGCGGCAATTGTATCTCGGTCTGCCCGACCAGCGCCGCCGACAGCCCCTTCCGGAGCCGGGTCTATCTCGAGCAGGCGCTCGAGGAACTACTCACCAGAGAAACTATCCATGAATAAGCACATCCAGAGCCCCAGCAACCAGAAAATACTTCTCTTCCTCTGCAACTGGGGTGCACACGCCGCCTTCCAGACCCTTCAGGACCAACGGCGGCCCATTCCCGACGAGATTCACATGGTACGCACCCCTTGTGCCGGCCGCATTGACCGGGCCCTGCTGCTCAAGGCCTTTGCCAAAGGTGCCGACGGGGTCGCCCTGGTCGGCTGCGAGCCCGGAACCTGCCGCTACGGCAGCGGTACCGCCACCTCCCAGCGCAACACCCAGGATCTGGGGCGCATTCTCGATATCATGGGGCTGGGGAGCGAACGGTTGCGTTTTGCCGGCTTTCTCCCCGAACAAGCCGAGGAGATGCTCAGCTTTCTCCAGAGTTTCAGTGCGGCTATCCGTGAACTTGGCCCTACCGGGATCGAGGTCGCCCCGGTTGCTCCGCCTTCGATCGCCAGTACCCGCAAACAGGAACTGCAGCAACTGATTGCCACCCATGACATTCATGCCTGCCAAGATTGCGGCAAGTGCTCCTCCGCCTGCCCCCTGGCCCTGATCGGCAAATCCTTTTCGCCGCGCGCCATTGCCGCCTCGGTTATCGCCGGCGGTCTCCATTCGCCCGGGGTCCATGAGAATGTCTGGTCCTGCCTGACCTGCGGCCTCTGCTACGACCGTTGCCCCTCAGCGGTCAATTTCCCTGAGTTCATCAAAGATCTGCGCAATTTCTATCGTGAGACCGAACTACCGGGCCAAGAAACCCACGGCGGTTTTTTTCACTCGCTGATGCGCTCGATGACCTCGCCGGCAATTACCCCCAAACGCTGGAACGATCTGCCCGACGATATCCGCATCGACCCGGAAAGCACCACGCTGTTCTTCGGGGGTTGCGCCCCTTATTATGATATCTTTTTTGGCAAGCACAGCGACGTGGCAACGGGAAGAATCCTGATCGATAGCCTGCGCCTCCTCAACTTCTTCGATGTCGCTCCCCGCCTGCTCAGCGATGAACGCTGCTGCGGGCACGACCTCCTCTGGTCCGGGGACAAACAGAATTTCAAGCGTATCGCCCGCCTCAACGTCGACCAGTTTCAAGCGCTCGGTATCGAGACCGTGATCACTTCCTGCCCCGAATGCTTCATGACCCTGCACACCACCTACGCAGCCCAGGGAATCGAAACCCCCTTCAAGGTAGTGCACCTCTACGATTTTCTCGAAGAGCAGATCGATAAGGGGGCGGTCGGTTTCAAGCCGTTTGATCGCAACATCACTTTCCAGGACTCCTGCCGACTCGGCCGCCTGGAAAACCGTTCCGATCTGCCGAGAAAACTCCTCAAACGGCTCAAACCTTTAAAATTCGAAGAGATGAAGGAGTCGGGCAAATCCGCCATATGCTGCGGCAACTGCGCTTGGACCGGCTGCGATAGCTACAGCAAGGCCATGCAGGTCAAACGTCTTGAGCAGGTCCAGGCCACCGGCAGCGATCTGTTGATCACCGCCTGTCCCAAATGCCAAATCCACCTGAAATGCGCTATGGAGGACCCCTTCCGACGCGAACAGCTCAGCATTGAAATGATGGACCTTACCAGTGTGATCGCCCAAACGATCTGCTGGGAAGAATAAATACTAAGCAGCATCTGTTGCGTTCGAGCATCGTGCGACAACCCGCTAAAACGAGCAACTACAATTAACGCAAGACCTGCAACCAAACACCCTATAAGCTATGTGCCTACGCAGTTACTTTTCTGGAGAACGAACATGTCAAAACCTACCCCTATAAAACCAGGTGCACCTGGCGATCAGGATCCTCGCATCGGTGTGTATGTCTGCCACTGTGGGCTCAACATCGAACAGTCCGTGGATTGCCATCGGGTCGCCGAGGGCGCTGCCGAAGCCGCAGGCGTCGTCATCTCAAAAGATATCATCTACGCCTGTTCCGAACCGGGACAGCAGCAAATCAAGCAGGACATCATTGATAACGGGCTGGACCGGGTGGTGATAGCCTCGTGTTCGCCCCGCCTGCATGAGGCGACCTTCAAAAAAATGATCGATTCGGTCGGCCTCAACCCGTACATGCTGGATATGGCCAACCTGCGCGAGCAATGCAGCTGGGTGCACATGAATGACCGCGAAAATGCCACCCTCAAGGCGGAAACCTTGGTCAACATGTCGATCGCCCGGGTACGAAACCTGGAACCGCTGATCGAGGACATCTTGCCGTTGACCAAAAAAACCCTGGTGATCGGTGGCGGCATCGCCGGCATCCAGGCGGCGCTTGATCTGGCCGACAGCGGCTACGATGTCACTCTGGTGGAACGAAACCCCTCCATCGGCGGGGTCATGGCCCAATTGGACAAAACCTTCCCCACCATGGACTGTTCGATTTGAATCTTAGGTCCTAAGATGACGGATGTCGGTCGACATCCACGGATAAAGTTGTTGAGTTTGAGTGAAGTTGTCGATGTCAAAGGCTATGTCGGTAATTTTAAAGTCAAGATTATCAAGAAGGCGCGTTATGTCGACGAAACCAGCTGCACCGCCTGCGGCGATTGCACCACGGTCTGTCCGGTGGTTCGCCCTGATGAATTTAATATGGGGCTTGGTTCACGCAAGGCGATCTACAGTCCCTTTCCCCAGGCAGTGCCTTCCTCCTACCTGATCAATGCCAAGGAGTGCCTGGGCCATAATCCTGCGGTCTGCTCAAAATGCGTCGATGTCTGCGCTAAAGGCTGCATCAATTTCCACATGTCCGATGAGGAGATCATTGAAGAAGTCGGGACCATCATCGTCGCCACCGGGCTTTCGCCCTATGATCCGACCGAGATGGACGAGTACGGTTACACTCGTTTCGATAATGTGCTCACCAGCCTTGAGTTTGAACGGTTGGTCAATGCCAGCGGTCCCACCAAGGGCTCGCTCATCCGACCTTCGGACCGCAAACACCCAAAATCGGTTGGGTTCATCCAGTGTGTCGGCTCGCGATCAGCCAAAGAGGGCAGCCACCATTGCTCCAATGTCTGTTGCATGAACACGGTCAAATCGACTTTCATCATCAAGGAGCACTATCCCGATGTTGAGGTTAAAGTCTTTTATATCGACATCCGCGCCTTTGGTAAGGGTTTCGAAGACCTCTACACCCGCAGTCGCCGCATGGGTGCCCAGTACATCCGCGGTCTGCCTGGATCAGTGGAAGAACTTGATCAAAAATCGCTGCGGGTCGCGGTCGAAAATTCGACAACCGGCAAACTGGAGTTTCATGAACTCGACATGCTGGTTCTGGCCCAGGGCATGAAGCCTGCCCCGAGCACCCAGCGACTCCAAGAGATTATGGGATTGCAGTTGACCTCGGATGGTTTTTATCTGGAAGCACACCCTAAGTTACAACCCGTTGATGCCGCCACCCGAGGCATTTTTTACGCCGGCTGTGCCGAGGGGCCCAAGGATATCAAGGAGAGCGTCACCCAGGCCTCGGCAGCTGCCATGCGGGCAATCCGCTTGATGCACAAAGGGGTTATAGCCACCGAACCGATCACCTCAATGATCATCACCGAGAAATGCAAATCCTGCGGTAAGTGCGCCGAGGTTTGTCCCTACAATGCAATCACGGTGGATGTAAAGAACAAGAAACCGGCGATTGTCAATTCGGCGGCCTGCTCTGGCTGCGGGACGTGTTCGGCCGAGTGTCGTTTCGATGCGATTAGCATGAATCACTTTACCGACGCCCAGATCCTCGGCCAAGTCGACTCCATGATGCATATTGCTCCGGAAGCTAAAATCCTCACCTTTGCCTGTAACTGGTGCTCCTATGCCGGCGCCGATTATGCCGGTGTTTCAAGGCTGCAGTATCCGCCCAATGTTCATCTTATTCGGGTGATGTGCTCGGGCCGGGTCGACGAGAAATTCATTTGGGAGGGATTCCGTCAGGGGGCGCCGGTGGTGCTGGTGAGTGGTTGCCATATCGGCGACTGCCATTACATCGACGCCAACCATTGGACCGAAAAACGGGTAGCCCGTATTCATAAAAAAATGGAGAAGATTGGTATCAGACCGGAACGTTTGCAACTGGAATGGATCAGTGCTGCCGAGGGTATCCGTTTTGCCGAAACCATGAAACGGATGGAAAGATTACGCCAAAGTGTCACCGCCGAGGAAATCGCCGAAACCCAAAATATTCTCAGCAAACTCTGAGAACATTTGCGTTTCCCCCCCCCAAAAAAACACCGGGTCATTTGACCCGGTGTTTTTTTTTGCTGGACGTTCCTTGTGGAGAAGAGTGGACCGAAAATTCAGTCTGCACACCTTATGAATAGTGAAAGTCAAAATTCACAAACGGCGGATTGCAAAAAAAACCAACTAGGAAACTATGCTCCCTGGGAACCAGGGGAGCAGAATCGCACAACCGGAATAGAGTCAGACAAAAAGAGGGCTGAAAAATTAATGAGTTTCCTTCGCGGATGCAGGGATGGACGAGGAGTTTCGAATATCTCTCATCCCGGAAAGATAATTTTCCGGGATGAGAGAAAAGATCACATTACGACGAAGAGTCTATGCGGAGCGTATAAAAAATACTTAAATGGCGATAGGATATAGACTGATGGCAAACACACAGATAACCAGTACAAAGGTACAAATTGGGGCTAACTGCGAAGGAGCCAGCTCGTTGAACTGTTCACCGGCTTCATAGAAATACATATTAATAATAAGCCGGAGGTAATACCACATGGAGATAATGGAGCTAATTATTCCCAGGACAGCCAAGGTAATATGTCCGGCGTCAATAGCCGAGGTAATGATGTAAAATTTACCCATGAAACCGGCGGTCGGTGGTATTCCTGCCATGGACAACAAGAAGATGCTGATTGCTGCGGCGGAATACGGCCTTACCTTAGCCAATCCTTTGAAATCATCGAAATTCTTGCGTTTTTCGCCCTCACCTCCCAAATAGGAAAGGGCCGCGAAAATCCCTAAGGTACCAGCGGCATAGGCGGCGAGATAGTAAGCGATCACACTCCCAGTGAATGCATTGGTATTAACCGCCACCAGAGCGATCAGCAGATATCCGGTATGAACAATACCGGAGGCGGCCAGCATTCTTTTCAGCGACTGTTGGCCAATGGCAATGAGATTGCCGACAAACATGGTAAAGACCGCAATGTAAAACAGATACTTAATCCAGCCAGCCTGCAGGGTACCGTCGAGGACGAGAAAGTTGGCAAATACGGTAAAAATAGCCGTCTTAAGAGCTGTAGCCATATATCCGGTGATAGGGGCAGAAGCCCCGTCGTAGACGTCAACCACCCATGCATGGAAAGGGAATGCTGCGGCTTTGAAGAGGAAGGCGACCAGTATGAAAAAGGAGCCACCAATGATGGCGGGGGATTGCGAAAAACCATGAATAGCGATGAACTGACTGATTTTCACAAACTTGGTGCTTGCGGTCGCACCATAGATAAAGGCACTCCCCATGGTAAAAAAAGCACCGGCAAAGGCACCGAGCAAGAGATATTTCAGTACTGCCTCCGTACTAATGACATTCTTGCGATCGTAACCAACCAATATATAAATGGCCAGTGACATGATCTCTAAAGCAATAAAAACAGATATCAACTCTTGGGCCATGGTCAACAAAAGCATGCCCGAAGCGGCAAAAACTGTAAGGCTGTAGTATTCCGGCGTACAAAAGCTATTTTGTTTAAAATAGGTCTGTGAACTTAAGGTTGTGATAAAACCACAGGCCAAGATGATCAGTCCTGCAGCTTTTGAAAAGTTGCTCACCACAAGTATGCCGCTAAAGGCTTCGGAAAAAATTATGGCTTTTCCGGATATACACGTGCTGAGTTGAACAAGAAACGCTAAGGCAAAAACGATTGCACTGCCGTAAGCGGTAATTTCATTGTTCAATTTTTCATACGCAGAGGTGAGCATCAACAGGATTGCCCCTGCACCAACGATAATCAGTGGCATTAGTAACATTAAATCGTTCGTCATGATGGAAATCCGGCCTTATTTCTGTTCAATGGTGAGCTCAGGAAGAAGAGCGTTGGTTGTGACAGTTTGGGCTACAATCGGTGGATTCTGAGCAAACTGAAGCGCCACCGAAGGAGTGATTTTGCTGAGGAATGGTTGAGGATAAATCCCCATAACGATGATTAAAATAATTACCGGCAAGAAGGTCAACCCTTCCACCAAACTCAAATCTTTGAAGTTTTCCGAAGCGGCATTGGGTTTTTCAAAAAAGACTCTTTGAAACATCCAGAGCATATAACAAACCCCGATGATCAAGGAAGTTCCTGCCAACACACCGACAGCCGTATTAAATTTAATAGCACCAAGAATAATCATAAATTCGCCAATGAACCCACTGGTACCAGGCAATCCGACCGAGGCGAGCATTGCAATCGCGAAAAAGAGGGCAAACACGGGTGCTTTAGCAGCGATACCACCAAGATCATCAATGGTGCGAGTGTTGGTTCGGTCTTCGAGAATCCCTGCAAAGAGAAAAAGCACGCCTGTACTCGTGGCATGGGCGACTATCTGGTAGATCGTCCCGGTCAAGGCCTGCATGTTCATGCAGAAAACACCCAGAGCAATAATCCCCATATGAGAAGCTGAGGAGAACGCCAACATTCTCTTGAAATCCTTTTGGGCAATTGCAGCTAACCCGCAATACATCATGCCAATGACGCCTGAATAGGCGAGCAAAATCGCAAATCGAGCAAATTGTTCATCGAAGACCGGGACGACAAATCGGATAACACCATAAACGCCGATCTTTGCCATAATGGCAGACAAGACAAAAGTCGTCGCATTCGGCGCTTCAGTATAAGCATCGGGCAACCAGGTGTGGAACGGAAAAAGAGGAATTTTGATAGCAAAGGCAATCATAAACCCAAAAAAAGCAACCGCTGCGACTCGACCAGTCAGGTTGAGCTGTGCCATTTTATTGATGGCAAAATTCCATTCGTTAAATTGGGCATGATAACTTACCCCAAGGTAAACAATGGCAGCTAGCATCAGGAGTGAGCCGGCGATGGTATACAGGGTGATTTTAAGTGTTGCCGGCAATCTCTTGGGACCTCCGTAAAGGCCAAGCATGAAGAATACCGGTAACAGCATGACTTCCCAGAAAATATAGAAAAGGATCATGTCAGCGGCACATACGGCACCGGCCATGGCACCCTGGACGATCAGTAAATTAGCATAGTAGCCTTTTTCTTTCGTCGTAAAAATAAGGTAGACCATTGGCAAGAGGACCGAGCCTGCCATAAGGATAAACAAACTAATCCCATCGATACCCAAATGGTAGGATACGCCCAGCGATTTGATCCAAGGGATATATTCGACAAATTCCAGATGACCGGTTGCCGAGAAATTACCATATAAATCAATACTGAGGATGAGAGTCGCCAGAGAAATGATAAGCCCCGACACTCTAGCGATAGTTTTGCTTGCAGGAGTTACCAAAAGAAGCAACCCGGCAAGGATGGGTAAAAAAATTATAACAGAAAGGACATGTTCGAACATTCTTTCACCTTATCTAGTTCAACGATTGAGAGAGGAACAGGCTCATCAGACTCAGCCCCACGATCATATATATTGCATAAATCCTGACATAGCCCACCTGGAAGATTTTAAAGGCAGTTCCAAGGGCCATGTAGCATTTTGATGCGGCTTTGATCGGACTATCGGTAACATTTGGTTCAAGCGTTTTCCAGATGATCGAGCCGATAGCTTTATAGGGTTGAACAATAATGGCGTGATACAATTCATCGACATAGAATTTGTGATATGCAAATTCAGCAAAGCCTTTGAATTCGGGTTCAGGCGCCCCTTTACCAAATTTGCTGTAAGCAATCTTGATACCGACAACAAAGGCCACAACACTAGCGCCGATGGCTATAAATTCGATAAAAAGGCTAGCATGCGGATGTTGCTCGGTCAGGCTGGGGGCCAGCCAATGGGAAACAATCTGACTGCCGCCAAAAACAGAGGGGAGATTGAGGAAACCGGCAAACAGGGCTCCAACGGCGAGGATAATCAGGGGTACGGTCATCACAGCTGGTGGTTCGTGGGCATGATCAAAGGCCTTCTGATCACGGGGGGTGCCGTGAAAAACCACGAAGATCATCCTAAAGGTATAATAGGCGGTCATACCCGCTACCAGAACCCCTACCATCCATATTCCCCAATGACCGGTGGCCAGGGCACTATAAAGAATTTCGTCCTTGCTGAAAAACCCGGAAAACGGCGGGCAACCAGACAACGCCAAGGCACCGATTACCATAGTGAGATAGGTTTTCGGCATCTTGGATTTCAGCCCGCCCATCTTCCAAATATTCTGCTGGTGATGCAGGGCATAAATAACTGAACCGGCACCAAGAAAGAGCAGAGCTTTAAAGAAAGCGTGGGTGAAAACATGGAAGATTCCGGCGGAATAAGCGGCTACGCCGACCCCGGCGAACATATAGCCCAACTGACTGACCGTTGAGTAAGCCAGCACTTTTTTGATATCATCTTGGAACATGCCGAAGATCGCGGCTAGCAGTGCAGTGAGGATACCTACCCAGGCTATGATATCGCCAGCCAGAGGGACATTGGCATAGATAAAGCTGAATCGAGCGACCATGTATACACCTGCGGTGACCATGGTAGCAGCATGGATGAGCGCGGAAACCGGCGTGGGGCCAGCCATGGCATCCGGTAGCCAAACATAAAGCGGGATCTGTGCGGATTTACCGGTTGCGCCAACAAAAAGGAGGAGGCAGACGGTCAGCGTAACGGCAGGTGTAAGTGCACCGGCATTTGCTTTCAGGGAGAGAAAATCAAATCCGCTGGCGCCAATGCCCCAGAAAAGAAAAGCCATGCCAAGAACAAACCCAAGGTCACCTATTCGATTTACGATAAATGCTTTGTTACCGGCGAGAACATTGGAACGGTCTTCGCTGTAAAAGCTGATCAGCAGGTAAGAGCAAAGCCCGACGCCCTCCCAACCGACAAACATGACAACCGGACTGTCTCCGAGGACCAGGACCAGCATGCTACCGAGGAAAAGATTCATGTAAGAGAAAAATTTTCCGTAGTTTTTATCGCCCCCCATGTATCCGATGGAATAGATATGGATCAGGGAACCAATAAAGGTAACAAACAGTAACATGAGACAACTGAGCGGATCAGCTAAAAACCCCATGTCGATGTGCAGATCTCCAACACTGAACCAGGTGAAAACCTTATGGCTTAGAAACCGCGATTCTGCGGGCAGGGCCTTAAGGGCAACAAAGGTTTTAAGTGCTAGGACGAATGAGAGCACTGGCCCGACACAGGCCAAGATTCCGTAAAATTTCTCAGAGATCTTAACTCTCTTACCGGTAAAAACATGAAGAAGTCCAATCAATACCGCTCCCAATAATGGAAAAAGCGGGATCAGACCCAGATAATTTACACTTTGTCCCATGGAATCACCCTTTCAGCAGGCTGAATACGTTAGTATCAAGCTTGCTTTTATGTTTGTGCAGTAAAATCACAACGGCAAGAGCCAATGCAGCTTCTGCGGCGGCTACTGCCATAACCATCATCGCGAGCACATGTCCATCCATACTTTGATGGATGCGGGAAAATGCAATAAAGGCCAAGTTGGCAGCATTAAGCATCAACTCAATGGACATAAAGACTGTAAAAACATTCCGTCGGGCGATAACACCAACGATCCCAAGGCAAAAAAGAATAATACTGAGGAAGAGATAATTATGAATCATTTAACTGCCCCCCGTTTTCCAGCAAGGATGACCGCACCGATCAAGGAAACCAGTAGCAGAATTGAAACGATTTCAAAGGGAACCAGCCAGTCTTTGAAAAGTATCAGGCCAACTTGTTTGACCCCACCGAAGTTGTTGCCGATGATCTCGGTGGAAGTCAAAGGTAAACTTTTGACAATCTTGACCAAAAACATCCCTATCGGGGCAACAACTATTATACTTCCAATAATGTATAATAATTTGGTTTCCTCTTTAGGAAGATCGCTCGGCTGAATGTTTAAAAACATGATAATGAAGACAATGAGCGACATGATAGCCCCGGCGTACACGATCAACTGCAGGGCGAAAATTAATTTGGCGGAGAGCAGCGCATAGAGTCCCGCCAAAGAAATCAACGTGACAACAAAGCTCATGGCTCCGTTCATTGGATGTCGAAACAGTATCAGTCCGGCTGCTCCAAGCACAGCTAGTACTGCAAATCCTAAAAATAGCCCGTCGGCAAACATGATATCAAGCGCCCCCTTTATTATACTCTTCTTCGGTAAATGCACCTTTGGTAGCCAGCAGATCGCGCATCGTTAGGACAAAAGGCTTCCGCTCGGTCCCGGTGACTGAAAATATCCCCGTATCCATGCGGATGGCTTCCATCGGGCAGGCCTCAACGCAGTAGCCGCAATAAATACACTCTAGCAGGTCGATTTCGAACTTAATCGGTCTCTTTTCCGTTCGACCGTCGGTCCGTTCGTCGGCTACGATGGAAATGCATTTGGCCGGGCAGTTGGTCTGACACATGAAGCAGGCGACACATTTCATGCTGCCGTCCTCATGTGTGGTCAAACGATGCCGTCCTCGCCAACGCACCGGAATTTCCGGTAGTACTTCAGGGTAGTGCCTGACTAACAATTTTGAGTTATCGAGAAGATTGGTGATAAAATGACCTAAAGTCACCGCCATCCCCTTGAAAACTTCGATCAGGTAAAGTCGTTGAAATAACTCTTTCCCCTGACGTTCCATAATTTTTATTTTTACACTCATGCCAGCTCCTATTAACCCAATGCGACAACGATTGCACTCGTGACAAAAATGTTCAGCAGCGAAAGGGGCAGCAGGATCTGCCATCCCAATTTTTGCAGCTGATCATAACGAAACCGAGGTAAGGTCCAACGAACCCAGACATAGACAAAACACATCAGGGTTGTTTTCACCAGAAAGGTAATAATCTGTAAGATGGTGACCAGAACCCGGTCAGCAACGCCTCCGGAAACGGTGATCAGATAAATAAAGAGGACGATCTCCAAGGCGGCAACAAGTCCCCATATACCTTTGATATAAACCTGAGCCTCTTTGACTCTGGGGTCATCGATCCGCTCATAATGGCTTTTGTTATTCTTCGCTATCCACATGGTGAACAATTTAGCGAAAACCGGTATGAGCAGCATGAGCAGTACTGCCACAGGACGGGCAAAATCTACCAGGGTTTCAGTGGCAAACCAGGGAATCTGAAACCCACCGAAATAGAGGGTGACGATCAGGGCACTGGAAGTGAACATGGCCACATATTCACCCATAAAAAACATACCGAATTTCATGGAACTGTATTCGACATGGAAGCCTGCAACCAATTCGCTCTCACCTTCGGCAAGATCAAAAGGCGTACGGTTGGTTTCGGCGAAGGCGGCGATAATAAAGATGATCGCTCCCAAGGGCTGCAAAACCACACCCCACATGGGGATGATGCCGAACAGCAGTTGCCCCTGGAATTGAGCAATTTCAGTTAAGTTAACGGTCCCGTAGACAACCAAAGCGCTGATGATTGCCAACCCCATGGGGATCTCGTAACTGATGACCTGAGCCGCGGCGCGCAAGCCACCTAACACTCCATATTTATTATGGGAGGACCAACCAGCGAGGATAATGCCGTACACCCCGAATCCAGCAAGAGCCAAAAACCATAGGATTCCCAGATCGGTCGGGATGCCCTGCATGAGATACTGTTTGCCGTTGATAACGAGTGCATCAGCAAAAGGGACGGCGGCAAAGGAAACCAAAGCAATGACAAATACGATTACCGGAGCAAGGACAAAATAAAATTTTTGTTTGATGTGTCCGGGGATGACATCTTCCTTAGTTATGAGCTTAATCGCATCGGCGAGATTCTGAACCAGACCACCGGCCCTAAATCCAAAGATATTGGCTCGGTTAGGCCCCGACCGATCTTGAATGAAAGCGCACCCACGTCGTTCTATCCAGACGCAGACGGCAATGAAGCAGAGCGGTACAAACGCTGCAAAGGCAACCCTGAAAACGAGCAGTAAGATATCAAGCTGCGACATTGGAGACCTCTTTATCGGTTAATGCTATTCCTTCGGAGGGAATATGCTTTAAGTCAATGTTGTTCAATGCAGCTATGGTTGCCGATAAATCGGTCAAAACCTCTTCACGATTCTTGAATTCCCCGCCAAGCAAAGAAATAACCTGCAGGAGATTGATAGCCGGTTCATTCTTCATGACCGCTGCCCTGTATTGCTGCAGGATATTATCGACATTGATGACAATGCCGGTATCTTCGCTGAACGCAGCAACCGGAAGGACAATATCAGCGTTCTCAACAAGTCCGTCTTGATAGCTGCCGATGTAAACGACCTTGGTTTTTTCCTGAATTTTGGAGATTTCGGTGTCGCCCAGTGAGCGATGCAGATCGTTCTGGAAACTAATCAGCAGATCTGCCCCTGCCAATGCTGCTTCAAAAGCGGTTTTCGAACTTTCTATGCCTAGCAGCGTAAATGCGGCTCGATTGGCAGACTTGTCGTCTTGGATGAGGAAGTCATCACCATTGCCGGCAAATATGTAGCCCTCACTGTATCCGGAAACCACCGCATTGTTGGCGGCCGCCAATTTTATAACGGCCTGAAGTTGTTCCAATGAACAATTCGGGGAGACCAGCATGACGACTTTGCTCGCCTGACTGAGGGCGCGCCGGATGTTTTCGACCGCCTCATTATCGCCTGAGGTTTTTCCAGCAATTTGAGCGGTGCTAATACGATTGTCGTTTTCAGCTTTATAGGTCATACGGCCAGCATCGCACATGAAGTAGCCATTAACCTGCTGATTAAACCTTGGCCTCAATCTATAGATAATATCATCTTGATATTTTTCTTTATTATGATCGATATAGATATTACAGCCCTTACTGCAACCTTGGCAGATACTTTCGCTCTTCGTCAGGAACCACGCCCTTTGTTTAAAGCGAAAATCTTGGCTGGTCATCGCTCCAACCGGACAGAGATCGACCACGTTCAAGGAATAGCGGTTAGCCAACGGACGACCAGGAAAAGTGGTGACCCGAGCGTAATCGGTTCGGTTGACGATGCCAAGCTCACCGGTCTTGGTGATCAAGCGGGTGAAACGGACGCAACGGGCGCACAGGATGCAACGCTCTTGGTCGTGGACCACGCCGGCGCCGAAGTCCATATGCTTTCCTTTGAGCACCGGGGGGACGGTCATTCGACTCTTTTGCCCGTCATATTCCATGTAGTAATCCTGCAGTTTGCACTCCCCTGCTTGATCACAAATAGGGCAATCGATCGGATGATTGATCAATTCCAGTTCCATAATGTCGCGCTGGATTTTTTTGATCTTTTCCGTATCCAATTGGACTTTCATCCCTTCGGCGACATTAGTTTTACATGCCGGAACTAAAGGAGGTCGGCCATCTTCGATCCCAACCAGACACATACGGCAATTACCATCTGCCCCAAGCGCCGGATGATAGCAAAGATGAGGAATCTCGATGCCGACAGCACTAATAGCGTCGATCAGATTCTTACCCGATTCAACTTCTACTTCCTGTCCATTAACAAACAGTTTTACCTTATCAGCCATGGTAACCCTTATCCCCGTTACATCGCGGTTTGGCAAGAGACGTCATTTTTGACATACGCCTCAAACTCATGCCGGAACTTGTTCAAGTAGCTGCGCACCGGCATGGTACAAGCTGCCGAAAGTACACATACTGTCTTCATTTCGATATTATCGCACAATTCAACCAGTAGATTGATATCCGCCGTTGTTCCTTCGCCACGAATTATTTTCTTAACGATCTTCAGCATCCAGCCAAGACCTTCTCGACAAGGAGTGCATTGTCCGCAAGATTCGTGATGATAGAAATAGATGAGGTTTTCAACCAACTTTACTATGTCCACAGTATCGTCAAGAACAACAATACCCCCGGATCCGAACATGGTCTTATGGGCAGCCATTGATTCGTAATCGAGCGTTACGGTCTGGGCCTCTTCAGGGGTCAATACTGGAGTTGAACTCCCCCCAGGAATGATCCCTTTGAGTTTTCTCCCTTCACGGAGCCCGCCGGCAACCTTTTCTATAACTTCCAAAAGTGGGAGTCCCAATGGCAACTCGTACATTCCTGGCTTGTTAACCAATCCGGAGATGCCGAAGAGGTGGGTTCCAGGGCTCTTTTCGGTGCCAAAGGATTTATAGGCGTCGGCACCATTGGTGAGGATAAAAGGCAGCGATGCGATACTTTGCACATTATTGATGATAGTAGGACAACCATACAAACCCTCAACCGCAGGAAACGGTGGTTTGCTCCGCGGTTGCCCTTTCCGGCCTTCAATGGATTCAAGCAAGGCGGTTTCTTCACCGCAGATATAGGCGCCCGCTCCACGATGGACGGTTACATCCAATCGGAAATCTTTGCCGCAAACCGATTGTCCTAAATAACCGGCAGCATATGCTTCGTCGATGGCAGCCTGTAACACCTTAACCTGGGTAGTATATTCACCCCGGATATAGATATAGGCATCGTGACTGTTGATCGCATAACAACAGATGATGATACCTTCGATCATCATGTGCGGATCACGGACCAGAATATAGCGATCCTTAAATGTTGCCGGTTCGGATTCATCCGAGTTAACGGCCAGATAAACCGGTTTTGTATTATTTTTAGGCAGAAAGCTCCATTTCAAACCAGTAGGAAACCCCGCACCACCTCGACCGCGTAGGCCACTTTGCTTGACCACCTCGGTTACTTCAGAGGGTTCCATACTGAAAACTTTTTCCAGGGTGGAATAGGCCCCATGTTCCTTAGCCACTTCAATTGTATGGGCGTCCGGTATGTCGAATCTGGTACTCAGTACTTTAACTTGCATTATCGTTCGCCCTCCTTATTTCAGTGTGGCCAACAGTTCTTTGAGCTTGTCTACATTCATGTCCTCGTAGAACTCGCCATTGACCTGAACAACTGGAGCTGTACCGCAGTGTCCTAAGCATTCCACCTCTTCAAGACTATATTGGCCGTCTTTACTGACCTCTCCGGGCTTGATTCCTAACTCTCGTTTGAGATAATCGACTATTTCCTGCTTTCCTAAAAGATAGCAGGAAAGCGTTCGACAGACACAGATGTGAAATTTGCCCATCGGGTGCAGATTGTACATGGTGTAGAAAGTCGCGACCTCAAACACCTGACTTGCAAAGGTGCCAATACGATCGGCAATATATCCTATGGCCTCTGCGCTGATCCATCCTTCCTGTTCTTGTGCGAGCCACAAAGCAGGCAAAATCATAGATTCTCTGGTGGGGTAACGCTTAACCAGCCGTTCAAATTCCGCATCTCGCTGTGCATCAAAAGTGAACGGTACTCCCGTTTCTATCAGCTGTGATCGATCACTCATCTGTCCAACTCTCCGCCAATAATATTGATGCTGCCAAGGTTGATAACTGCATCAGCAATCATTTGGCCCTCAACCATTTCATGAAAACCCGACATCATGTAGAAACATGGCGGCCGTACTTTACATTTGTATGGATTTCCTGAACCATCGGAGACGAAATAAAAGCCCAACTCACCATTGGCAGCTTCAAAGGAATCGTACCATTCGCCGGCGGGTGTCTTCACCCCTTCAAAAATGAGTTTGAAGTGGCTGGCCAATCCTTCAATATTGGTATAAACTTCCTGTTTGGGCGGCAACATGACATGGTTGTTGCTGATGTTCACCGGTCCTTTGGGAATCATCTTCATTGCCTGCCGAATGATGCTGATGCTCTGGAATATTTCCTCATAGCGGATCATGAAACGATCGTAGAGGTCACCTTTAGTGCCGACCGGTATGGTGAAATCAAAGGCTTCGTAATTGTAGTACGGATTGTCCTTGCGAAGGTCAAAAGGAATGCCACTGGCCCGCAAACAGGGGCCGGTATATCCGTAGGAAAGCGCCAACTCTGCAGGCATGACGCAGACATTCTGGGTACGATCATGGACAATCCGGTTTTTCAAGACTAATTTAAGCGAATCACTGACGCCTTTCTCAATATCGACCAGATGTTTTTCCATATCAGTTTCCCAGCCTTCATAAAAATCGCGGTACATCCCGCCGATTCTGGTGAAAGAACTGGTCAGTCGAGCGCCGGTAAGCCGGCTGATAAGGTCGTATGAGGCTTCTTTTTCGTTGTACAGATACCAATAGTTGGTCAAGCCGCCCATATCAACGAGGTTAGCGGCGATACAAACCAAATGATCCTGAACGCGGAAGAACTCGGAAAGGATGACCCGCATAAACTTGGCGCGATCGGTAATCTCAATGCCCAACCACGATTCTACGGCCTTGGCGTAGGCAACGTTATTCATCAGAGCCGAACAATAATTTAGCCGGTCGGTTAACGGGATCACCTGATTGTAGGTTCTATTTTCCGCCGTTTTTTCAAATCCACGATGCAGGTATCCGATCTCATTGACATTGGCCAGGATGGTTTCACCATCAAGAGCCGTCAGAATACGGATAGCGCCATGGGTAGCAGGGTGGGACGGCCCGAGATTGAGATACATGATCTCGGTGTGGATATCCTCCATGGTGGTCTGACCGACGCCATTTTGTTCGAGCCTGGCTTTAATTTCTTTTTCAAGACTGTCGGTTTCGAAACAAATCTGCCCCTGCTCGATAGGATAGTCCTTGCGAAGCGGATGTCCTTGAAATTGCCAATGGTTCAAAATACGCCGCAGATCAGGATGGCCGATAAAATTGATGCCATATTGATCAAAAGTCTCCCGTTCCGCCCAATTGGCTGAACTCCAGAGATGGGAGGCGGTGGGTACTCCGACTGCTGGGTCGGCAACAGGGGCCTTGACTTGGACCACCATATTCTTTTCCCAGTTGCGAAGATTATAGACCACTGAGAAACGCGCTGCCTGAGCTACCGGATAGTCGAGATAATCGACTGCGGTGACATCGAGCAGCATGCCGAAATTCAATATCGGATCATTCTTCAGGCGAGCAAGCGTTTGTTCAAGATGTTCAGGCTGCACGGTGATAACCACTGCATCCAGGTTCGCTGTGCAGGTCACATCCGGAAACGCGGCCTGGATTAATTCTAGCGCCGTCGTATTCATATCAATCAAGAATCCCTTTAAAGTCTTTGTGGCGATCGTTCAGCACGCTTTCACCCTTGATCTGGTCCTGAATCTTTATCAAAGCATCCAAAACCGCCTCAGGCCGAGGAGGGCATCCCGAGATATAGACATCGACCGGAATGATCGTATCAATGCCCTGAACTGTGCAGTAATTATCGTAAATGCCACCGGAACTGGCGCAAGCGCCCATCGCGACGACCCATTTGGGTTCGGGCATCTGCTCATAAATCTGCTTGAGAATCGGTGCCTGTTTGTAGCTGACCGTACCACAGACCAGCAACAGGTCCGCTTGCCGAGGTGAAAAACGGACGACCTCAGCTCCCCATCGGGAAATATCAAGCTGACTTGCAGCAGCACTCATGAATTCGATTGCACAGCAGGCTGTTCCGAATACAAATGGCCACAGAGAGTACTCACGCCCCCAATTGATGATCGCATCCAGCTTGGTGGTAAGTACCGAATCACCGAGACTTGCTTCTAATCCTAACGCCAATTGAGCACCCCTTTCTTAAGAATATAAATAAGTCCAGTTAAAAGCAGCAACATGAATGCCACCATCTCCGTAAACCCGAACCAGCCGAGCTCACGAACACAGACAGCCCATGGATACATGAACACCGCCTCTATATCAAACAGCAGAAACAAAATGGCGAGCAGATAGAATTTGACACTGAATTTCTGCTCCGCCAGTCCGATCATCTGCTTGACGCCGCTTTCGTAAGGATCATTCTTCGCCCTTCCGCCGGCACGGGGACCGAAAACCGTTGTCGCCAGCATAAAAAGCGGGACAATGACAGCAATTCCGATCAGGGCCATTGCCGAAAGAACCAGTTCCGTTACCATGAATCAGACCTCTCCCTTAAACATAGATAGAATAAACCTAAACCGACTGTGAACAACAGGTTAAGTAAAGACAAATAAAATGAACGGCAATTCATTACCTGAATCGCTATTCATTACCGGCACCGATACTTTCTGTCAAGAAAAATAGTTTTCGGATGAAAAAGCTCGCCCTGCAACGTTTGACCGCGGCCCTCAAAAAAAGGCGCAAAGCATTGCAAAAAAAAAATACGGTACCAGGCATCCGATGCTCGTAAACTCAACCTGAAAAAACTTTTGGGCTTGCCTTGGGCATCAAACGTGCCGCTTTACGGTGCATCAGCTTTCGATAAATGAGCAGCAATAATCGGCGATGTTTTTTACCCTGAGGCTAAATTTCGACTGCCCCGGCACTTCAAAAGATTCCCCACCCTTGATTGCTCGCCAGGCGGTGTCCCCCGGCAACTGGACATCAAGATCACCAGCCAGAATCTCCATAATTTCAGGCGCGCCGGTGTTGAAGGTGTACTCACCGGGCAGCATAACACCCAAAGTCTTTTTGGAGCCATCGGCAAAGACCAGCGTCCGACTGGTCACCTTGCCTGCAAAATAAACATTGGCCTCTTTAACAACCGTTACATTATTAAACTCTGACACAATACTCTCCTTGAAACCAATCTATTAACCTTTTCACCCTGACCCGACTGTCATCAAAACCGTCAGCTTCCCACGCCCGCGGGGAGGAAGCGCAAAAACCCGGCAGAACGAGGGGCATAAAAAAGCCCGAACGGATCGGCAACCTGTTCGGGCCATGCCCACATTGCTATTAAAGCCTACTGCTCAGAAAGGCACATCCTCACCCATGGGCGGTGGCTCCTGGAATGAATCTCCGCCGTATCCGGCCCCAGAACCGCCATGTTCGCCCCCGCCGCCGGAGGTGCGCGGCGACAGCATTTTCATTTCACGGGCGACGATTTCAGTGGTGTAGCGGTCGTTGCCGCTTTGATCTTTCCATTTTCTGGTCTGCAATCTACCCTCGATATATACCCGTGAACCTTTGGAGAGGTATTCCCCGCAGATCTCGGCCAGCCGCTGCCAGGCAACTACCCGATGCCATTCGGTCGACTCCTGCACCTGGCCATCCTGGCCTTTCCATTTCTCCGTGGTCGCAACGGTGAAGGTGGCCACCGGCGCACCGTTCTGGGTGAATCGCATTTCCGGGTCTGCACCAAGATTACCGATTAACATAACTTTATTGATCATTTCTCACCTGCAGATAAAATTGTTGCCCAGGGACTGCAAGAAGGGCTTGGGGAAGTTTTTTCGGTGGCAATCATAAACTACTTGGACGGTTATTGCAAAAATTGTTGCAGCTCGATTCCCCCTGCCAGGCCACGCATTCGCCAATTTTTCCGGAAACCTGCAAAAAAAAGATCGGGCACCCCACGGGCACCCGATCTTTGTACAGCATTTAGACAATGGTCAATTATCAATGACGATAGGCCGACTCACCGTGGCTGACCGTATCCAGCCCTTCCCGTTCCTCTTCCTCGGTGACCCGCAGACCGATGGTCATATCTACGAGCTTGTAGGCAACAAAGGAAACGACACCAGACCAAACGATCGTTGTACCGATGGCCCAGAGCTGGCTGGTGAGCTGGGTGGCGATGGAATAATCCCCGACTTTGTTGGCAACATAGTCATACACACCTATACCGCCGAGCGCTGGGTCAGCGAAGATACCGGTAAGGATAGCGCCCAGAATACCACCAACGCCATGGACACCAAAGACATCCAGAGCATCGTCTGCGCCAAGCATCCGTTTGAGACCATTGACACCCCAGAGACAGATGACACCGGCAAGCAAACCAATAATCAGCGCCCCGCCAATGCCGACGAAACCACAGGCCGGAGTGATCGCAACCAGACCGGCTACCGCGCCGGAAGCACCACCGAGCATGGATGGTTTACCTTTGATCATCCATTCGGTAAAAGTCCAGGCGAGAGCAGCGGCAGCGGTGGCAGTCATGGTATTACCGAAAGCAAGCGCCGCGGCGCCGGTGGCTTCAAGATTGGAACCAGCGTTGAAACCGAACCAGCCTACCCACAGCAGACAGGCACCGATCATGGTCATGGTCAGACTGTGCGGAGCCATGGACTCCTTGCCGAAGCCGACACGTTTGCCCACCATGAAGGCACCTATCAGGCCGGCAATGGCGGCATTAATATGAACAACCGTCCCACCGGCGAAGTCAATCGCCCCTTTCTGGAACAGAAAACCAGCAGTATCACCAGCCAGTGCACCGGCAGCGGCATCGGTATAGGCATCAGGACCGGCCCAATACCAGACCATATGGGCGATCGGCAAGTAGGCAAAGGTGAACCACAAAACTATGAAAGCGAGTACGGCGGAAAATTTCATCCGTTCGGCAAAAGCACCCAAAATCAATGCTGGGGTGATAGCAGCAAAGGTGGCCTGAAAAAATACATAGATAAGCTCAGGGATATTAACCCCTTTACTGAACGTGGCAGCCACCGAATCCACGGTGATGCCCTTGAGCAGGATTTTACTAAATCCACCGAAGAAACCATTTCCCTCGGTAAAGGCAAGGCTGTAACCGTAAAGAACCCAGAGGACCGTACAGAGAGAAAAGACAGTAAACACCTGCATCAGCACGGAAAGCATGTTTTTACTGCGTACCAGGCCGCCGTAGAATAGGGCCAGACCGGGAATGGTCATCAAAGTGACGAGCAAAGTTGCAACGATCATCCAAGCGGTGTCGCCTTTATTGGGGGGAACAATTGCAGCAGCCACTGCGGCGGCTTCCTCGGCAAAGGCAGAACCAGCGGCAACAACGATCAAAACCGCAACGAGGGCAAAAAAGACAGAGTGTGATTTTTTCATGATTGGGCTCCCTATGGATCAAAGTGCTTCGGGACCGGTTTCGCCGGTTCGGATGCGCATTACATGTTCGAGGTCGAACACAAAAATCTTGCCGTCGCCGATCTTGCCGGTGGACGCCGCCTTTTTGATGCCTTCGATAACCTGATCGAGCTGGCTGTCGTCAATGGCTAACTCTAATTTCAATTTAGGCAGGAATTCGATGACATACTCAGCACCACGGTACATTTCGGTGTGCCCTTTCTGACGACCGAACCCCTTAACCTCGGTCACGGTAACACCTTTGACGCCGAGTGCAGTCAAACTTTCCCGCACCTCGTTCAACTTGAACGGTTTGATTATCGCACTGACAAATTTCATAATTCACTCCTTTTTTCGGCAGACGATTGGCGTGTCTTTCGCTGCCATAATGATTGGAACTGCTCTCGGTTACGCACCGATATATCAATTATTTTTTCCTGACATTCGCGGCGCCTTCCAGATCCGGGTGGGGCGTCGTCTGAGAATGCATCGTGCCATATATTCTTTTCTTCACTCGTTAACGGTCCAACCGGTGGAAATCCGCTTCCAGTTGTCCCCGTCCGGCGGTCATCTGTAAATAGCCTCTCCCTCTTCTCATTTGGTGTTCCCCCTTTTTTCATTTTGTCTGGTAATCGTTTCACGTTCCGTTATTAAAAAGTCACTAAGCAAGCATACCCTGATATAGCAATGGCGATGCCAGATGATACGCTATTTATTAAATCAAATAATATCATGATTTTACGTCAACCGATCTCCCCAAGGCACCGCAATGTTAAATTTTTAATTTCATATTTGTATTTTTTTTTCAGAAAAAAATACAAATATGTTCATCGAGGTGCAAAAATGAAGAGAATGCGGCTATCAGGCCCCCAAAGGTTCAAAAGAATCATTGCAACAGTTGCAAAAATTGTAAAAGATACGACACGGGTAGCCAAACCCTCATCGTGAGCAAGCGTCCTTTTCCCTGAAGGAGCCCCACCATGTCCCTCCCGCAACCCTCCCCCCCGACCACGGACAAACGATGGAAGCTCATCGATCTGGTTATGCAGCGCCATGATCACCGCCCGGACGCCCTCATCGAAACCCTGCATGCCGCGCAAGACGCCTTTGGTTTTCTTGAAGCGGAAACCCTGAGCTACATTGCCGCTCGGCTCAACCTCCCGCCCAGCAGGGTCTATGGGGTCACTACTTTTTACAATCATTTCGATACCCAACCCAAAGGCGACCATACCCTGGTGGTCTGCACCGGCACCGCCTGCCACGTTAAAGGTAACGACCAAATTCTTGCCTGGGCGCAAGCACGGTACGGACTGAAACCCGGTGAAACGACCCCGAACAATCGACTCTCGCTGGTCGAAGTCCGCTGCGTGGGCGCCTGCGCCCTGGCACCTGTGATTCTCACCGACAACACCCTCACCGGCAAAACCAGTTTTACAGAAACAACCGCAATCATTGAGGAGTGGCTGGCCAATGGACCGTGAAACCCTGCATCAATCCGCGGAAAAACACCGGCAATTTCTCGGCGGTTTTGCCCACCAGATCCTGGTCTGCTCCGGACTCGGCTGCCAACACAACGAGGAGATCATTAAAACCTTGGGGCGGGTGATCGCGGAACAGGGTCAGGAACAACGTATTTTGGTTAAAAAGGTGGGGTGCATGGGACTCTGCGCCCTAGGCCCGCTGCTCCGAGTCCTGCCTGAAGATATCTGCTACCATGGGGTGCAGCCCGGAGATGCGGTCGAGATCATCGCCGCCCTTGGCAAGGTTCCGGTACAACGGCTGCTGCTCCCAGCCGACCTCCCCTTTTTCACCCGGCAACAGAAAAACGTCCTGGCCCTCTCCGGTCAGATAGACCCGGAGCAAATCGACGATTACCTTGCGGCAGGCGGGTACAACGCGGTGGTCACAGCGGTTACAGAAATGCGTCCCGTTGATATTATCCGCCGGATCCAGGAAAGCGGCCTGCGTGGTCGGGGCGGGGCCGGATATCCCACCGGACTGAAATGGTCCACCGTCGCCAAGGCGACAGGTCCGCAAAAATATGTGGTCTGTAACGCCGACGAGGGTGACCCCGGCGCCTTCATGGACCGGTCGATCCTGGAGAGCACCCCGCATGCGGTGCTGGAGGGCATGATCATCGCCGCCTATACGGTCGGCGCCTCCCAAGGCTACATTTATGTACGGGCCGAATACCCGCTGGCGGTGCAACGGCTTAAGCTAGCCATCCGCGAGGCCAAAGCGAAAAACCTGCTGGGTCATGCGATCTGCGGCACCGCCTTTGACTTCAACCTCGAAATTCGCCTGGGCGCGGGTGCCTTTGTCTGCGGCGAGGAAACCGCACTGCTCCAATCCATCGAGGGCAAGCGCGGCATGCCTCGCCCTCGACCGCCCTACCCGGCCGAGCATGGGCTCTGGGGCAAACCCACCCTGATCAACAATGTCGAAACCTATGCCAACATCCCCCTGATCATCGAGCGAGGCGCAGCCTGGTTTGCCGGTATAGGCACCGACAAGAGCAATGGAACCAAGGTCTTTGCCCTCACCGGCAAGATTAAACACACCGGCCTGATCGAGGTGCCCATGGGTATGAGCCTGCGGGAGATTGTCTTTGAAGTCGGCGGCGGCATCCCCGGCGGCCACGCCTTCAAGGCCGTCCAGACCGGCGGCCCATCGGGTGGGTGCATCCCGGCCGAGCACCTGGACACCCCGGTGAGTTACGAAAGCCTGAGCGAGTTGGGATCGATTATGGGTTCGGGCGGCATGATCGTCATCGACGAGACGACCAGCATGGTAGATATCGTCCGATATTTCATGCAGTTCTGCATGGACGAGTCCTGCGGGAAATGCATACCCTGCCGGGTAGGGACAGCCCAGATCCACGGTTTGCTGGACAAATTCTGCAACCGGACAGCCACCGAGACAGATCTTGCCACCCTGGAAATGCTCTGCGACCTGGTAAAGACCACCAGCCTCTGCGGCCTCGGCCAGTCAGCCCCCAACCCGGTGCTTAGCACCCTGCGCTATTTCCGCCAGGAATACCTCGACCAAATAGCGGCCCTCGCACCGTCGCCCCTGGAGAACCAACCATGACCGGCCAAATTCTCACCCTGACCATCAACGGCTATCAGGTCAGCGGGCTTGCCCACGAAACCATCCTCCAGGTAGCGCGGGAAAACAATTTCCCCATTCCGACGCTCTGCTACCTGGAAGGGCTTTCCGCCCACGGCTCCTGCAGACTGTGCCTGGTCGAGATCGCCGGCACTGCCAAGCCCCAGCCCGCCTGCGTCACCCGCATCCAGGAAGGCATGGAGATCAGCACCCACACCGAGCCGTTGCTCTTTTACCGGCGCAAAATCATTGCACTGCTTTTTTCCGAACGCAACCACGTCTGCGCGGTCTGCGTCTCCAACGGCCACTGCGAGCTGCAGGACTTGGCACACGAGTTAGGAGTGGATCATATCGATTTTCCCTACCGCTACCCGACGATGACGGTCGACGCTTCCCACAACCGCTTTGTCCTTGACCACAACCGCTGCATCCTCTGTACCCGCTGTGTCCGGGTCTGCGGCGAGATTGAGGGCGCCCACACCTGGGATGTCAAAAACCGTGGCATCAATAGCCTGATCGTCTCAGACTTCGACACCCCCTGGGGGGCCTCAACCACCTGCACCGGTTGCGGCAAATGCGTCCATGTCTGCCCGACCGGGGCCCTGTCTGAAAAAGGTAAATCCGTGGCCGAGATGCTCAAAAAAAGGCCCTCCCTGCCCTACCTGCTTGCCAATCGCGCCCTGGAGCGCCCATGAAAAAGCTACGACTCGCCACCCTCTGGCTGGACGGCTGTTCCGGCTGCCACATGTCGCTGCTGGACATGGACGAGCGACTGCTCGACCTGGCCGCCTCGATCGATTTTGTTTACAGTCCGCTGGTGGACGTTAAAACCTTTCCCGAGGCGGTGGACATCACCTGCATCGAAGGCGCGGTCAGCTCCACGGAGGACGAGCGCAAACTGCAAACCGTACGCGGACGGACCGGTTTATTGATCGCCCTTGGAGATTGCGCGGTCACCGGCAACGTCCCGGCCATGCGCAACAGCTGCGGCGTCGATCAGATGATGACTTCCGTCTATCTTCAACGTGAGGCGATCAATTCGCAGATCCCTGCCACCGGGTTGCCCACCTTGAATAACCACGCCTTGCCGCTGCACCATTTTGTCACAGTGGATCTTTTTATCCCCGGCTGCCCGCCCACCGCCGACACGATATTTTCAGCGCTCAGCGCCCTGGCTGAAGGCCGGGCCGCCGACCTGCGGCTCAACACCCGTTTCGGAGCTTAGAATCTGCCATGGTGCAACGCCTTACCATCGAGCCGGTCACCCGGATTGAAGGCCACGCCAAAATCAGCCTGCTGCTCGGCCCCACAGGGCGGGTCGATCAGGCCCATTTTCAAGTGACCCAGATCCGGGGTTTCGAGAAATTCGTCGAAGGGCGGCCCTTTTACGAAATGCCCTCCCTGACGGCCCGCACCTGCGGCATCTGCCCGGTGAGCCACGAACTTGCTTCCTCCAAGGCCTGCGACCAACTGCTGGCAGTCACTATTCCCCGAACCGCTGCCAACCTGCGGCGCATCCTCAATCTTGGCCAACTGCTCCAGTCCCATGCGCTCAGTTATTTTTATCTTTCCGCCCCAGATCTCCTTCTGGGCATGGATCACCCTCCGGAAACCCGCAACTTTTTCGGGATTGCCGCCAGCGATCCCCAATTCGCACGGGACGGCATCAGGCTGCGCCAATTCGGCCAGCAAGTGATCGAACGGCTGGCGGGCCGGCGAATCCACCCATCCTGGGTGGTCCCCGGCGGGGTCAACACCCCCTTGGCGGAATCCGCAAGGACGGCCATTCTCGCCGAACTCCCCGAAATCAAAGCACTGGCCTGCAACCATCTCGAGCGATTCAAGCAAACCCTCGCGCAACATGAGGAACACATCCGGGTCTTTGCCTGCTTCCCCAGCCTGTTCCTGGGACTCACCGGCCAGGACGGCAGCCTTGAATATTACGACGGTCCTGTCAAAATCATCGACGCAAGCGGCAACACGGTTGCCGTACATCACGATCCCAACGACTACCCGACCTTCATCGGGGAGGCCATCGAACCCTGGACCTATCTTAAATTCCCTTATTACATGCCCCAAGGGTACCCCGGCGGGATGTACCGGGTCGGCCCATTGGCCCGCCTCAACATCGCCACCCGTTGCGGCACCGAGTTGGCCGACCAAGAGCTGCAACACTTCCGCGCCCTCGAGCCGGGACCGGTGTCCAGTTCCTTCCATTACCATTATGCCCGACTGATTGAGATGCTCCATGCGGTGGAGATGATCGAAATCTTGCTGCATGACCCGACGATCCTCGACAAAAATGTCAGGGCCGTGGCCGGGGTCAACCAACTCGAAGGAATCGGCATGACCGAGGCGCCACGCGGCACCCTTATTCACCATTACAAGGTCGACGGCGACGGCCTGATCGAGTGGGCCAATCTGATCATCGCCACCGGGCACAACAACCTGGCGATGCATCGCGGCATTCTCCAGGCGGCGCAACACTATATTGTCGACGGCACCATGCGTGAAGGAACCCTCAACCGGATCGAGGCGGTCATCCGCGCCTTCGACCCCTGCCTGGCCTGCTCCACCCATGCGGTCGGTACCATGCCCCTGCTGGTGGAGCTCTTCGGGCCGGACGGTGTCCTCGTCGAGCAGATCAGGCGCTGACCTACGACGATCCCCTGCCGCAGCAAGGCAACCTCTCAGGTTTCAGGAGAGAGCATAAAAAATTTGGGCTTGCTTCAAGCAGACTCTACAAGGAAAGTATCATGGACGTTGGACCACTGACGGAAGATGACCTGCCACAACTGCTCGCCCTGCAAGCGGAACTGCTTGACGAAACCGGTGACCTCGACCGGATGCGGGCCCTCCTGGCCGTTATCCGCCTGGATCCCAACTACACCCTGTTAGGCGCCAAAAAGGATGGCTGCCTGGTGGGCTCGCTGGCAGGGATCGTCTGCCACGACCTGATCGGCAGCTGCATCCCTTTCATGGTTATTGAAAACGTGATTGTCACTGCGGCGTTTCGCCATCAGGGGGTGGGCAGGATGCTGATGACCGCGGTTGAAAAAATTGCGCAAACCCGAGGCTGCCGATATATCATGCTGGTTTCCGCACTCAGCCGGGAACAGGCGCCGGCTTTCTATCACAGCATGGGATATGCCTCGGCACCCTACCGGGGGTATAAAAAAACCTTAGCCCCCAAACCCTAAAAAAAAAGAAGCGCGGTCAAATCATGATATTTGCCCAGAAAACCATTGCCAGCCGGCAAGGTCGGCACCGGGTTTAGGCGGCGAACCAACGGAGGAGAGGCGACATGAACCTTCCAGCCTTTCTCAAATCTCCGCGATGGCTCAAGGATATTGCGACCGATCCATTCCGCATCACCCTGGTCTTCGGCCTTTTCCTGCTCGGCGTTACCCTTTCCATCAACGAACACCGCCATCCCCGGCAAATCGTCCCATCGAAAGCAGGAATCGCTTTTTTCTTCCACCCACAATGCTCCCACTGCCGCGAGCAGAAAGCATTTATCCCTTCTCTCCAAGCCAAATACCCGGAAGTCTCCTGGACGTTCCACGACACCTCAATCCCTGAAAACATCGGGCTACTCACCGCCTCTTTAACCGCAAGAGGCCTCCCGTCTACGAATATCGGCGTGCCCATGACCTTCATCGGCGACGCGGTGATCGACGGTTTCGAATCGGCTGAGACCACCGGCCTTGAAATCGAGCAAGCCATCCGCGCCCTGCTGACCAACGCCCCCGCCCTGTTGCCGGAAGGCAAGCGCACCATCAGGGGCCAGCCGCAGCTGACCGTGCCCCTGCTGGGCACGCTCCATCTGACCGACTACTCTCTGACGGCCCTGGCGATACTCCTTGGCCTGGTGGATGGATTCAACCCCTGCGCCATGTGGGTGCTTGTCTACCTGATCTCCCTGATCGTCAGCCTCAACGACCGCCGCAAAATCTGGCTGCTGGTCGGCACCTTTGTCGCCAGTTCGGGTATTTTGTATTTTCTCTTCATGACCGCCTGGCTTAATGTTTTTCTTTTCCTCGGCTATCTCCGTCCCCTCACCCTGATCATCGGCCTTGGAGCGATGGGGGCCGGCATTCTTAATACCCGAGAATATATACAGACCAAGGAGCAACCGGCATGCACCGTCGGGGACCCGGTCTCCCGGCAAAAAACCAGGGGCCGAATCGAACAGATCGTCCAGACCCCGCTCACTTTTTTTTCGGTCTTCGGTATCATTGCGCTGGCCTTCATCGTCAATTCCATCGAATTCGCCTGCTCGGCCGCCCTACCGGCGATCTTCACCCACACCCTGAGCTTGCAGAATCTGCCGCGATTCGAATATTACGGCTACCTGCTGCTCTACGATTTCTTTTTCATGCTCGACGACCTGATCATCTTCAGCCTGGCGGTCCTGGCGCTGGATACCAGCCTCGGTCAGCGTTACGCCGGCCATTGCCGGATCATCGGCAGCCTGGTGCTGATTGGCCTGGGCGGGATGATGGCCTTCCAACCGGAAATATTGCGCTAGAGAACACGCTTCCATGCCTTGGAGAGCAAGGGTACAGGGGATCGCGGTTCTCCTTCCCGCTCGACTGGACCATGCGAGTATTTTTCAAGCTGACGAGAAGGTGCCAATCCTGGCGCGAAAAAGCACAAAAAATTCTTTGCACTATAAAAATTTTGCACCATAAAACTTACCCAGATTGTGATGGATGCCCAACAGGGGACGACACTGCTCGCCGCCCTGCGCGCCCAGGGCTACGAACGCTATACCCGGCCGCTGTTGCTGGCCTTTGAGGCGGCACTGACCAATCGTCCCGACATGCTGGCGGAACTTGAACCCGAAGTGCAAACCGCGGCGCAACGCATGTTTGCACGGCTCACAGGAAAAGTTGCGACCGACTGAAACACTCAACAACTAACAAGCCATTCTATAATGTCGACAACTTAAGCTTTTTTCTACGATGGAGTAACGCCGGGGCGTCATTCCGGCGAAGGCCGGAATCCAGCGTGTTCAAATAGTTCTGGGCCCCGGCCTTCGCCGGGGTGACGGCAGGGATAGCGAAATGGTTCTTAAGTTAATAACATTGAGCTATTGTATAAGAAAAAATCGAAATTCTCAGATAATCCATGCGCGATCCCCTGCCCTATCAACAGCTCGCCGATGCGGTACTTACGCTCCATGTCGCCATCGTTGCCCTGGTTGTTGGCGGCCTCATCCTGATCATCGTCGGCAACCTGCGCGCCTGGCGATGGGTCAATACGCGCTGGTTTCGAATAGTGCACCTGGGCGCCATTGCCACGGTCGCGGCCGAGGCCTGGCTCGGGGTTACCTGCCCGCTGACCTCTCTGGAAATGTGGCTGCGCGCCAAGGCCCACACCCCCACCTATACGGTTAGCTTCATCGAATACTGGCTGCAGCGCATCCTCTACTATGAGGCGCCGCCCTGGGTTTTCACCGTCGGCTACTCTCTCTTTGGGCTTATCATCGTCATTACCTGGTGGTGTTTTCCACCCCAGTCCAAACGGCGCACCCGGAAATCACATTGCCGGTGCAGGAAGAGCTGATAGATCGCCCTTCCCCATCCGAACAGCGGTATCGAGCCGCAAGATTAATGATCACCGCCGGACTCTCGGCCAAGTGGTGCTGATTAGGCGTCGCCAGACGATGCGCTGTCGACTGGCACTCTTTTCTTAAGGGAAGACAGGGGCGGGAAGGAAGCGTTGGGGCGGGACAGACAATTACGGTGAATATTGGGACGTGGCGACAGGCGTCCTCGCAGCAGTTACCGGCAGGACGCTCTGCGCCTATGGGGTAACTGCTGCAAGCGGTTGCTTCATGAACGAATCAAAGCTCGATCATTACCGGCAAGGAGTTACCTTACGGAAACTGTCCTTGGTCCAGATCATCTGACCATCCGGCGTTTTACCGTCGGCTTTCCATTTATCCAGCACCTGGAGGCAATAGGACCCCAAGTGGAGTTGTTCCGGTTCTTTATTGCCCGGCGTTTCGCCACCGATCCGCATCAACTCGGGATTGGTAGAGGTATAGCTGGGACTGATCGTGGCCGTGCCGCAACCGGTCAAGACGACCGCGAGGGCTGCGTAAACGACATACGTGCAAATCTTGCGCATGGTACATTCTCCTGCTCTTATATGATTTTTTTCTTCAGACCGGCGGGCCGAAGTCGTTCGGGCCCAAAGGGTCGGCACCAAGCAACCGGACATTCTGCTTGCCTGCGCTTGCCGAGCCCGCTTCCCCACAACCTGAAATGCTCAAAAACTCTACATTATGCCGCAGGGTTGCGAAAGTTTTTTTTTAAACGCGCCCCTTGCGGTCATGAAGGCACCGATCGGGGCAAGATCGCGGCAACCCATTCCCCGGCAGGGGGTTGCGCCTAAAACGTATTGCCGACCGGCCGCCCGCCCTCTTTGATGCGCGCCAACTGGTCGACCAGATCATCGATCTCCGACTCCCAGTACAAGCGGGAGCCGAAATCAGGGATCACGCTGGTCGACCCATCCTCAACCACCTGATGCGCGCACCAGGCGGAGTAGTGAATGAAACGCATGGCCCGCAGAGGCTCGATCAAACACAGGCTGGAACGATCAAACGACTTGAAGGTCTCGTAGCCCTCAAGCAACAGATCCACCTCGACAAAGGCATCCTCAAGGGGACCAGGCAGGAGCATCCACAAATCCTGAACCGGAGGCCCCATCACCATATCATCAAAATCAATGAGAAAAAACGACTCGCCCGGACGATAAATGAGATTGCCGGTATGACAGTCGCCATGAATCCGGATCGATTCGCCGCCTGCAAACATCGGCTCGATTTCGGCAATGATTTTCCCGGTAATCTGACCATAGGCCCCGATCAGATCCTCCGGGACCAGGCCGCTTTTCCTGATAAAATCGACCTGGGCCGTGGTGGTCACCGCCGGGTGCATCCGGGCTCTGTCCCGCGCCGTCTTTTTCGCCCCGACCATGTGGGTACGCCCAAGCAGACGGCCGATGGCCAACCATTGGTCGTCACTGAATTCATCGACGCACCGCCCCCCTTTGCGCGGGTATACCGCAAAATACATGTTTCCGTACTGGCCGAGGGTTCCACCGTTTTGCAAGAGCAGCGGGGCAATGACCGGGATTTCCTCCGCGGCCAATTCCAACAGAAAATCATGTTCATCCTGCAGGGCTTGGGGTGACCAGCGTCCGGGTCGATAAAATTTGACGACCATGCCATTGCCGGCTTTATCTTCCAGTTCATATACGCGATTGATATAACTGTTATAGGGCCGGCACAGGTTGGTGCAGGCTATGCCCAAGGCCGATTCGACTTGTTCCAGGATACAATCAGGGTTCAGCCGGTTAAATGCCTGGCATTCTTTTGGTAGCTCCGAAATAATCATAGATTATGGTTTCCTCTGCTCATCATAAAATCAGGTAATCCATTCACCGCCTCCTTGCGCAGGCAGCTCACCGCAAATGAACAGGCTCCGAGCGGGCCCTGAAGGCTCGCCACCAGAGCAGCACATGCAAGGCCCTCTCTGTCCAGAAGCTACTCTACCATGTTTCAACCAGAAAAGGTGCAGCGCATCACTTTTCCCTTTTCTTCGGCATGGTAACACAGGTAGCACCAAGACCTATTTCTCCTCCAGAAGACGAAACACTAACGACCAACTCGCTCATTCCGATGTTTTTTCACGACAATCTAGCTGGCAACCCCAAGAATAAGTTCACAACCTAAATAGAAACGGATACTATTCTGAAAGGCCTTTGTTACGGTTTCCCCAAGAATCATCGCCTGACAGCACCGATCGCCAGGATAGAACATGGCTGACTGACCCAAATAAGGATCACATGTCGAACTCGGAAAATCGAAAGGACCAACCTACTGCACTGCGTCAACGGGCCGAGAAGATGGCTCGGGTAGAACTGCTGGAAAAAGAAAACTACAAGGATATCTCGCCCAAAGAAATCCGGCATGTCATCCATGAACTCTGCACCCACCAGATTGAACTGGAGATGCAGAACGAAGAACTGCGCAGCGCTCACCAAGAACTCGACGAAACTAAGGCCCGCTATCTCGACCTCTACGACATGGCTCCAGTGGGTTACGTCACCCTTTCAAAGGAAGGCATCATCCAGGAGGTTAACCTCACGGCAGCCACGCTGCTGGGCGTGGACCGGCAAGCATTGATCAAGCAGCCGCTCCATCGCTTCATCCTGCAGGAAGACCAGGATACCTACTACCGGCATCGCATCCAATACGGCGACACGGCGGGTCCCTCTACCTGCGACCTGCGGATGGTGCAACCGGACCAGACAAACTTCTGGGCCAAGCTGGTCATAGCCTCTGCTCCATGGACCGGCGGCTCCTCCGGAGACCGCGTGATCATCAGCGACATCACTACTAACAAGCAAGCGGAAGAGGCCTTGCGGCGGAGCGAGGAAAAATACCGTCTGCTCTTTGACAGCGTCAACGATGCAATATTTATCCACGATTTGCAGGGTTGGATCAAGGAGGTCAATCTCACGGCCTGTAAAAGACTGGGGTATACCGCCGCAGAGCTGACCGCCCTGTCCGTCGGCCAGCTGGATTCACCGGCAGAGGCGCAGCTGGTGCCTGAGAGAATGCAGCGGTTGATGGAACAAGGGACGCTCTCGTTTGAAACCGTGCATCAATGTCAAGACGGCACCCCTATCGCTGTCGAGGTGAATGCGCGCCGGATCATCTGGGAGGCGCAACCCGCAATCCTGTCAATTTGCCGAGACATCACCGAACGTAAACGGACCGAAACCACGCTCCTGGAATCGGAACGACGTTTCCGCGACATGTTGTCCAACGTCAGACAGATTGCGGTCATGCTTGACCTGCAAGGCAATATCACTTTCTGCAATGACTATCTCCTTGAAATAACCGGCTGGCAGCGAACCGAAGTGCTGGGGAAAAACTGGTTCGATTATTTCCTGACCGAGGGTGATCGTGGCCAGATCAAGGCGGTCTTTCATGCCGCCGTCGAGGAGGGGATCGTCCCGGTTACTTATGAGAATACGATTATCACCAGAACGGGTGAACCACGGCTGATTGCCTGGAGCAACACCGTTTTGCATGACGACCGGGGCCGCATCATCGGCGCCGCCAGCCTAGGCAGCGATCTTACCGATCAAAAACGGGCGGAAGAGGCGCTGGCGGCCAACCGGGCCAAGAGCCAGTTCCTGGCCAACATGAGCCACGAAATCCGCACGCCGATGAATGCGATCCTCGGCATGACCCACCTGGCCATGGAATCGCGTGCGGGAGAACAACAGCAACGATTCCTCCAGGCCATCGGGCAATCGGCGGAAAGCCTGCTGGGCATTCTCAATGATATTCTCGATTTTTCCAAAATCGAAGCCGGCCAGCTGCAGCTCGACAGCCGACCTTTCCAGCTGACCCACCTCCTGGACTCTATCACCGAAACCATGCAGGCCCAAGCCGCTGAAAAGGGACTGGGGCTTGAGGTCGTCATGGCGCCGGAGCTTCCGGCGGCGTGTGTCGGCGACGAATCACGCCTCAAACAGATTCTGCTCAACCTGGTGGGCAATGCCATCAAATTCACGGTCAGCGGCTCCGTCACCATTGGGGTCGAATTGGCTGCAGAACGACACGTTGCGGGCAAGGCCTCACTGCATTTCCAGGTTACCGATACCGGCATCGGGATTCCGCAAGATAAACTTGAAGAAATTTTTAACAGTTTTGAGCAGGTCGACAACACCTACGCTCGAAAATACGGAGGCTCCGGATTGGGATTGGCGATCAGCCGGCAGCTGACCTCACTGATGGGTGGCGCCATCTGGGTCGAAAGCTTGATCAACCGGGGCAGCACGTTCCACTGCATTGTCGAACTTCCGCCCTGGGACGGCCCCCTGTCCGACCTGTCGCCAAGCAGGACAGGGACTCCCGCCCAGACCGTTCAGGGTCTGCACATCCTGGTCGTGGATGACAATGCGTTGAATCGCGATGTGGCCAGGATGCTGCTGGAAAAAGAGCACCACGTGCGTACCGCCGATAACGGTTTCGAAGCCCTGCGGCTGCTCACCCAGGAAAGTTTTGACGTCATTTTGATGGATGTGCAGATGCCCCTGCTGGACGGCCTGACCACCACCGCCATCATTCGGGCCCTGGAAAACGACACGCCGTTTCCCCAGGGTGTGCCGGATGATCTCATCCCCGCACTTGGCGGAAGACTGGCGAACACGCATGTGACGATTGTGGCCATGACCGCCCACGCCATGGTGGGCGACCGGGAACGGTGCCTGGAAGCGGGCATGGACGGCTATATCACCAAACCCTTTCACCCGGCACAGCTGACCGAAGTGTTCCTGACGCTGGCGGAGCGGAATCCGGCCCGGAAACTCGGCGACCAAGCAAACCCGGCAACCCGGCCCGGCCCCCAGGCACAACCGGCCTGCACGCATATTTCCTGGCAAGAGATGGCCATCCATCTCCAGGTTGCCACCGGTTTGCGACCCGAACAGATCGACCGGCTCCTGTGTGCAGCGCAAATAAGCTTGGCCGATAACCTGGCCAAAGCGATGCTGGCCCTTCAGCAGGAAGATCGCCCCGCCCTGGCCAAAGTCGCCCACACCCTTAAAGGGACGCTGCTGCAACTGGGCCTGGACCACTTGGCGGCCATAGCCGAAAAGATTGACCACGGAATCAGAACAGGCAGCGAGCTGCCCTATGCAACCCTGCTGGACACCTTGCAAACCCCGCTGGCAGAATTGCTCAACAAAGGGCAAGATCCCTGGGAAACAAATGAAACCCAAACGACCCTACCCATAACCCGGAGGAACAATCAGTGAAAACAGTGGCATTTAACGGCAGTCCCAACGCGAAAGGCAACACCTTCCATGCGCTGCAGATGGTGGCTGAGGAGTTGGAGAAAGAAGGGATAGCAACCGAGATCATCCATGTCGGCAACAAGGCGGTTCGCGGCTGCCTGGCCTGCGGCCAATGCGTCAAAAAGAAAAACGAACAGTGCATCCAGGCCGACGACCCGGTCAACGAATGGATTCAACTGATGAAAGAAGCCGATGGCATCCTGATCGGCTCACCGGTCCATTTTTCGGCCATCGGCGGCACCATGAAATCGTTTCTTGATCGGGCCTTTTACGTGACCGGGGTCAACAACGCCATGCTGCGCCACAAGGTCGGGGCTTCGGTGGTGGCGGTGCGGCGTTCCGGCGGCCTGCCGACCTTCAATCAGCTCAATAATTTTCTCAGCTATTCCGAAATGCTGCTGCCATCGGCCAATTACTGGAACGTCATCCACGGCACCCGACCGGGGGAAGCGACCCAGGACGAAGAAGGCAAGCAGATCATGCGGATGCTGGGTAAAAACATGGCCTGGCTGATGAAACTGGTCGAGCACGGCAAAGGAACCATAGCCCCGCCGGCACCGGAGAAAAAAACTTACATGAACTTCATTCGCTGAGGCGGAACCATTATGGAACTCTTCGAGGCAATCAAAACCCGCCGCAGCATCCGCCAGTTTCAGGAGTTGGAGGTTCCTGAAGATCAAATCACAACCCTCATCGAAGCCGCCATGATGGCGCCTTCAGCCGGAAACCAGCAGCCCTGGCATTTCATCGTCATCTCGGACCGGACGAAACTGGATGCGATTCCCGCCTTCCATCCCTACAGCAAGATGGTGCTGCAAGCGCCGAGGGCCATCCTGATCTGTGGCGACCCCACCGGCAAGCCTTGGCCGGACTTTTGGCCGCAGGACTGCAGCGCCGCCACCCAAAACCTACTGCTGGCCGCCAGAGACCTGGGCTTGGGAACGGTCTGGGCCGGCATCTATCCGGTTGCCGAGCGTATGGAAGGATTCCGAAAAACCTTTGCCATCCCGGAGCATATTTATCCTTTTGCCTTGGTGCCGGTGGGTTGGCCAACGGGAGATTTTCAGCCGGCGGAACGATTCAAACCGGAGCTGATCCATCGGGAAATCTGGTAACCCCGGCCCACTCAACCAACCGGAAGCTGTCCCCAGGATCAGTCCCTGGGGACAGCGCCTTTTATTCCGAACGTAAAGCTTCGAGCGGATCGAGCCGGGCGGCCTGACGGGCGGGGAGGATGCCGGCGACGATGCCGATGACCATGGCCAGCAGTTCGGCCAGGAACACAAAACTCCAGGGGGTATGCACCGGCAGCAGCGGCACAAAGGTTTGGATGAGCTGGGCGCAGCAGAGTCCCACCACCAGTCCGGCCGCACCGCCCAGGGCGGCAAGCAGCGTCCCTTCGAGCAGGAAAAACACCAGAATCTGGGTGCGGGTCGCCCCCAGGGCACGCAGCAGACCGATTTCAGCGGTGCGCTCGCGCACGGCGATGGTCATGACCGTGAAGATACCGACACTGCCCACCAGCAACGAAATCCCGCCCAAAGCCCCCACCGCCACGGTGAGCATCCCGAGCACCGAGCCCAGCACATCGAGCATCTGCTGCTGGGTGGTAATGGTAAAATCCTCCTGGCCGTGGCGCTGCAAAAGCACCCGTTTGATGGCCGCCACCATCTCGCCGGCATCGGCCCCTTCCTCATAGAGGATATCGATCTCCATCAACCCCTCACGGTTGAACAGATCCAAGACCCGCACCGCCGGCAAATAGACAGTATCGTCCATGTCAAAGCCGAGGATCTGGCCTTTGGACTCCATCACCCCGATCACCCGACCGGGAATATTGCCGATCTGGATGCGCTCGCCCAGCGGATTCCGGTCGGGAAAGAGTTCCTGCCGGGTCTTATGGCCAAGAACCACAAAGGGCCGAGCGGAGCGGGCATCATCGGGCGGCAAGAATCGACCGCTCTGCACCTGCATGCGAAAGGCGCGATCCATCTCCGGCCCCACCCCATAGACGGTGATGCGCCGGGTGCGACCGCCCGCCTTGACCTCGGCATTGCCCTGGACCATGGGCACCGCCGCCGAAACCCGCGGAATCTGGCGCAGGGCATCGGCATCCTCCAGGGTGAGCAGCCGTTCGGAGCCGATGACCCCAAGCGAAGCCCCCATGGTGTTGACCTTGCCCGGATTGATGGCGATCAGGTTGGTGCCGAACTGGGTGAACTCGGCCAGGACAAAACGCTGCAACCCCTCGCCCATGGAGGTGAGCAAAATGACCGCGGCAATGCCCACCGCGATCCCCAGCCCGGTGAGAAACGAATGGAGGCGCTTGGCCCGGATGGAGGTGGTGATGAACTGGAACTGATCGAGGAGGTCCATGGCGATCAGTGCCGGGCCAGAGCCTGAATTGGGTCAAGCCGGGCGGCCCGTCGGGCGGGCAGCAGGGAAAAGACAAATCCGGTGGACAGGGCCGTGGACATGGCAGCCACAATGGCCCAGAGCGGCGGCGTGGTCTGCAGGGTCGGGTACACCTGGACCGCCATCCAGGAACCGGCGAATCCAAGCAGCAGCCCAAGCAGCCCGCCGATGGAGGAAAGCAGCAAGGCCTCGGTCACCAGCAGCGCCATGATCTGCAGTTCGCCAGCTCCTAAGGCCTTGCACAGGCCGATTTCCGCAGTCCGCTGGGCCACGGCCATCAGCATGACGTTCATTATCAGAATCCCGGCCACCACCAGACTGATACCGGCGATCCCGGCCACGGTCAGGGTCAGGACCTTGAGGATCTTGTCAAAGGTGGCCAGCACCGAGTCCTGGGTGATGATGGTGACGTCCTCCTCGCCGTAATGCCGCTTGGCGATGGTGTCGACGATATGTTTTTTCACCCGGGCCAGGCCGCCCAGATCTTTGGCCTCGACCAGGATACGAAACAACCCTTCGGTGTTGAGCAGCATCTGGGCAAAGGCCACCGGCACGATCACCAGTTCCTCGGTGTCAAGCCCAAGCGAACGCCCCTCGGAACCGAAGATGCCGATCACCCGGCAGCGGAAGCCGCCGAGCTTCACCATTTCCCCCAGCGCATTTTGCTGGCCGAACAGTTCACGATAGACCTTGGACCCGATCACGCAGACCGGGCGGGCGATTTCCAGGTCGTCTTCGGGGAGAAAAACGCCGCGATCCAGGCGAAGGTGATGGATTTCCATGATGGGTGCGGTCGAGCCCACCAGGGGGACCCGCCGTTCTTTGCCACGCCAGCTGATGCTGAGCTCGCCGATATTGATTGGGGTCAAGCGCCGAACCGCATCGCCACGGGCCAGCGCCCGGGCATCGCCCAGGGTCAGGTCGCGGGGGGTCTCGCCCACCAAGGTGGCCGGGGTATTGGAGGCGGTCTCGGTGCGCCCGGGGATGACGATCACCAGGTTGGTGCCCAGCGAGGAAAATTGATCGACGATATAGAGCCGCGCCCCGTTGCCGATGCCGGTGAGCAGCACCACCGCCGCCACCCCGATGCTCATGGCCAGCAGCATCAACGCCGTACGCACCCGATTGCTGCCCAGGCTGGCCAGTGCAAAGCCGATGACATCAAAGGGCCTCACAGGGTCAGATCCTACAGCTGTCGCCGGCGATCCGGCCGTCCACCACCCGGACACGCCGCCGAGCCCGTTCGCCGATCTCCGGGTCATGGGTAACCACCACCAGGGTCAGGCCACCCCGATTCAGCTCCTCGATCAGTTCGATGATCTCGGCCCCGGCGGTGCGATCCAGGTTGCCGGTGGGTTCGTCGGCGAGCAGCATGGCCGGTTCATTGATCACCGCCCGGGCAATGGCCACCCGCTGACGCTGGCCGCCGGAGAGCTCGTCGGGTTTATGATGCCGCCGGTCGCCGAGCCCGAAGGCCTCGATCAATCGGCTACTGCGCTCGGCCCGTTCCCGACGCGGGGTTCCAGCCAGCAACAAGGGCAACTCGATGTTCTGCTGGGCGGTCAGCCGGGGAATGAGATGAAAGAACTGGAAGATGAAGCCGATCTTGCGGCTACGGGTGGCGGCCAGTTGGATGTCGCTGAGACTGGTGACATCCTGGCCGTCGAGGAGATAGGTACCGCTGTTGGGGGTATCGAGCAGGCCTAAAGTGTTGAGCAGGGTCGACTTGCCCGAGCCCGACGGCCCCATGATCGAGAGGTATTCGCCGGGTTCGATCACCAGCGAAACCCGATCCATGGCCCGGACCTCCTGACCACCGACGGTGAAATGGCGGCAGACCTCGCGCAGCTCGATCATGGTTTCGCCGCCATGTCCGGGCCGCTCTCCACCTCCACCAACACCCCTTCCTTCAATCCCTGCCGATCGATAGAGGTAACCACCCGGTCGCCTTGGTTCAATCCCGAAATGACCTCGGTAAACTTCCAGTTGGCAATCCCGGTCTTGACCTGGACCCGTTCCAGCCGGTTGCTGTCCGAGCGCAGTCGATAGACAAAACCGTCTTTAAGCAAAGCCTCGGTGGGCAGCCGCAGCACCTCGGGCCGGGCGGCTAGGATGATTTCGACATCGGCGCTGTAACCGGCCAAGAGATTGTCCGGGGCGGAATGATCCATAAAATCGGCTTCGATCTCGACGGTGCGGGCCTGCTTGGCAACCTCAAGGACATAGGGGGAAATCGAGCGCACCCGGCCCTGAAAGCTTTGCTTGGGAAAGGCGTCGAGGCTGATGCGGGTGGTCATGCCCGACCGGATCTGGGCGGCGTCGATCTCATCGATGGGAGCGGCGACGTACAGGGTTTCCATATTGATCAAGTCCACCGCCGGCAGGGTGGCGATCCCCGGCGGCGAGGGCGTGAGGTATTCGCCGACCTCACCGTTGACCTCGGCGACGATGCCGTCGAACGGAGCGACAAGGATGGTCCGCTCGATCATGGCACTTACCGACTCCACCTTGGCGCCGCTGACCGCAAGCCGGGCCCTGGCTGCTTCGCAAACCGCCTTCTTTCCCTGGGCTCCGGCCACGGCCTCGTCATACTTCGATTCCGAGGTCGATCGATTCTGGCGGAGTTCGCTCTGACGTCCGGCCTGTCGCAAGGCGAGATCCGCCATCAGGCAAGCCTCCCGGACCGAGGCCTCGGCAGCCATCGCCTCACTTTTCGCCAGTTGCAGCTCCGCTTGCAAATCCTTGTTCCACAGGGTCAGCAACACCTGGCCCGCCTTGACCTTGTCAGCCTTACGGACCTTGAGGGTGGCGATTTGGCCGCCGATGGCCGGGGTGAGATTGGCCCGGTGCCGGGCCTTGACCGAACCGGCACGGGTGTTGGCCACCGTGGCTTCCACCATGCCGATTTCAGCCGCTTGCACGGTCACCTTGATCGGCTTTTCCCGGGTCAGAGAGCGGTAGCCGACAAAAAGGCCGAAGGCAACGAACGGAAGAATAAATAAATATTTTTTTTTCACAGTATTTCAAGGACGTGTAGAGAGAAGAAGCGGACAGGATGACAGGAATTATACCCGCAGCACTGATCTTTGCCTAGCAAGACCTATCAGCCGTCCAGCACCTGCCGGACCTTTTCGGACAAACTCTGGATGGTGAACGGCTTTTGCACGAAGGCCTCTTCCTGATCGAGCACCCCATGTTGGCCGATTACATTGCTGGTATATCCGGACATGAACAGGACCTTCAGCGCTGGCCGAACCTCGCGGAGCGCATGGTGCAATTCCTTGCCGTTCATACCCGGCATGATCACATCGGTGAGGAGCAGGTCAATGGTTCCCGCGAAGTCCCTGGCCATCTCGATGCAGCGCTCGGGAGTCTCCGCCGCCAGCACCTGATAGCCAAAACTTTCGAGCAGGTCGCACGCCAGCAAACGGACAACTTCACTATCCTCTGCCACCAGGATTGTTTCCAGACCTTGCTGAACCTCACTATCCCCGGATCGAGACGATACCGCCGAAGACCCCTCCTCTTCCGCCCGAGGAAGAAAGACCTTAAACACACTGCCATGATTCCTCTCGGAATACACGAAGATGGAACCGCCATGCTGTTTGACGATGCCGTACACGGTCGACAGTCCAAGGCCTGTGCCTTTCCCCGTTTCCTTAGTGGTGAAGAACGGCTCAAAAATATGGGCCTGCAGCTGTTCATCCATCCCTATACCGGTATCGCTGATCGCCAGCATGGTATACGGCCCAGGCGCAATCTCGGCATGGCTGGCCGCATAGGCGCTATCAAGCTCGACCTCCCTGGCCTCGATAGTCAGCACGCCTCCCTCGGGCATGGCGTCCTGGGCGTTGACCGATAAATTGAGCAATACCAGCTCGATCTGCCCCGCATCAACCCGCACTTTGCCCAGGGAAGGAGCAATCGCAATATTGATCTTAATATTTTCCCGGATCGTCCGTCGCAATATTTTTCCAAATTGGCGAATGATGTCACCCAGGTCCGAAATCTTGAGTTCGATGACCTGCTTCCGGCTGAAGGCGAGCAGGCGGTGGGTCAGATCCTTGGCCCGGTCGGCGGCCTCCTTGACCTGGATGAGTCGTCTGCGCCGTGGGTCCTCCTCGGAAAAAGATCTAAGCAGCAACTCGGTGTACCCGAGAATCGGGGTCAGGAGATTATTAAAATCATGGGCGACACCTCCGGCCAACAGACCGACGCTCTCCATTTTCTGGGACTGGATGAATTGCTGCTCCAATTTTTTCTCAGCGGTAATGTCACGGGCGATGCCAATAAACCCGGTCAACAGGCCGGTTTCGCTGCGCATGGCGGTGACAGTCAGAGAGACCATAAGGCGAGAGCCATCCTTACGGATGTTAGTCCATTCACGCGTTTCGGTTTCCCCCCGACGGGCAGCGGCAACCAGCACCTCGAAGCCTGGGTCGATACCCATTTCCGCCGCGCGGGCGGCGATCTCTCCGGGATCGTGGATCATTTCCGGCGTGGCCTTGTCAATTACTTCGTCGGCGTGATAGCCGAGCATCAGTTCCGCGCCTTCGTTAAAAATCTTGATGACCCCATCCGGGTCGGTGCCGGTAATCGAATAGGCAGTGGCGGCGCGCAGCACGGATCGAAAGCGCTCATTCGCCTCACGAATGGCCAGTTCCGCCCTTTTGCGTTCGGTGATATCGCGGATGGATTCAATCGCCCCAACGATCTTACCCTTGCTGTCGAACAAGGGCCTGGCGATGCCCCAAAGCACCCGATCTTCGCCTTGCACCGGCACATCGGCCTCGGCTAGGAGGCAAGCCCCTTCCTGCCTGACAAATAAATATTTCTGTTTGATTTCTTCATCCGACTTGAACACCAGATCAATCAAAATCGGCCGGCGGACACCATAAAACGGGAGGCTGTAGGCATACTCACCCTGGCCCAAGATCGCTTCCGCCTTGACTCCGGTCATCTCCTCAATCGCACGGTTCCAGGCAATGACCCTGCCGTCAAGATCGATGGCAAAGGTGGCGTCCGGTAAAAAATCGATAATTTGCAATAATCGCTTTTCAGATTCCCGCAGGGCCTCTTCCTGCCGATTGCGATCGCTGATGTCGCGCAGCGTCTCGATGGCGCCGATGACACTGCCCTTGGAATCAAAGAGCGGGGCCGCAGTGCCTAAAAGATAGGCTTCATCGCCCCTGGAGGAATGAACAAAGGCTTCGGCGAGGAGCATCCCTTTCTCCTTCCTGATCCTTGAATACGACGCACTGACCTCCTCAGAGGGGTCCAAAATCAGATCCACCAGAATCGGGCGTCTTTTGCCATAAAAAGGCAGGGCGTATTCATAATTCCCCCTGCCCAGCATATCCTCGGACTTGATGCCGGTGAATTCTTCGGCGGCCCGGTTCCAGATGATGACCTTGCCGTCAAGATCGATGGCAAAGGTGGCGTCGGGGAGCAGATCGATGATGTACGCCATCCGCCGCTCGGAATCTTTGAGGGTTTTCTCTGTCTGCTTATGCCCTTGAATTTCCCGCTGCAGATCAGCGGTGCGGATGGCAACGAGCTCTTCCAGGCGGGCTTTCTGTTGTCGCAACGCATGTTCCACCCGCTCGCGTTCCGCGATTTCCTGCAGCAACTGCCGGTTTTGCTCCTCCGATTGCTTTTGCAGACGCCCCAGGGTGAGGTGCGTTTCGATCCGCTGCACCATCTCCACCTGTTGAAAGGGCTTGGTGACAAAATCAATGCCGCCGGCCTCAAAGCCCTTGACCCTGTCCGCAGTCTCGTCAAGGGCGCTGAGAAAGATCACCGGGATCGAGCGAGTTGCGGCATCAGCCTTCAGCCGGCGACAGACTTCGTAGCCGTCCATGTCCGGCATCCGCACATCCAGCAGGATAAGATCCGGCGTTTCCACCGCCACAGACCGCAGCGCCATGCTCCCAGAGGCGGCCGGACGCACCTGGTAGCCGGCCTCGGAAAGAATCTCCACCAATAACTGCAAATTCGGCAGCACATCGTCAACCACCAGAATTCTACCTGCTCGCACAGAGTGATTCATCTTTACTTCTCCGGAATGGAATCGACAGCCTCCAACAGGCTCAGCAAACGTTCGTATGCAAAATTATGCGCAAGTTTGTTCAAAACCGCGCCGACATCGGCCTGCAACCCGGAAATCGTCTCGACTAGCTCTGTAATCCGCGCCCTATCCAGCCTGAGAACCGCCTGATACAATTCCCGGCGCAAAGTGACCGGCAAAATCTGCAGATGCTCGGCGCTCACCTCTGCCTCGGCGCGCTCCACCGCAGCCTCCCGCATCTGCTCAAACTCAAACTGCAGACCAAGGTATTGCGCCATGATCTCAAAAATCTCGTGCTCGCGGTAGGGTTTCCGCACCAAGGCATCGCAACCGGCCGCCAGAATCGACTCCCTCTCCTCGGTCCAGACGCTGGCGGTCATCGCGGCGATAGTGACGGTTTTGCCGAACTCGGTGGCTTTAATACGCCGGGTTGCCTCCAGGACATCCATGCCCGGCATACGCACGTCCATCCAGATGAACGCAGGATGCCACTGTTCACAGATCGCCACCGCCTCCCGGCCATCGACAGCTTCACGGACAGTAAACCCGGCCATTTCAAGCAATCGCATCAAAGGCGCCCGGTTTTCCTGTTTGTCATCGACCACCAAAACCCGGGGAATACGCTGTCCCGCCATCAGGCCGACGACCCGCCGTTCCGAACCCTCTTGCTCGCAGTCCTCCTTTTGGCCCATTTCTATAATAATCTCAATCCTAAAAGCACTCCCAACACCCACCCGGCTAACAACGGTAATATCCCCTCCCAGCAGGCGGGCATACTCTCTACTGATGGTCAACCCCAGGCCGCTGCCGCTCTGGGCCTGTCGGCCGCTGGTGGTCTGTTCGAAATAGCCGAAGGCTTTCTCCTGCTCCTCTACCGCGATACCCGGACCGGTATCCTCCACCTCAAGAATAAGCCGCAAGGTGTCGGCATCGCCCTGACCGACTGCAACACGGAGAACGATGCCACCTTTTTCGGTAAATTTAACCGCGTTTCCCAGCAAGTTGATCAGCACTTGCCGCAATTTATGCGCATCGGTCACCACATAGCGCGGCAGCGCTTCGAGACCGGACAGTTGGAATTGCAACCCTTTCGCATTGGTTCTGACCCGAAACATGAGCTCCAGATCGCCAAGCAGTCGGTGGAGATCAAACGTAGTCGGCTCGACCGTGATCCGGCGGGCCTCGATCTTGGAGAGATCCAGCACCTCGTTGATCAGAGCCAACAGATGCTCGCCGCTGCGATTGATCGTCTGCAGGAAGGTTCGTTGTTCGGGCTGCAGCGACGAATCGCGCTGCAGCAATTGCGAATACCCCAAAATAGCGTTCATCGGGGTCCGCAGTTCATGGCTCATATTAGCCAGAAAGACGCTTTTGGCCGTGTTGGCGCTTTCTGCAATTTCTTTGGCGGCCCGCAGTTCGGTGGTGCGCTCCTCCACTTTGTGTTCCAACGAGGCCTGCGCCAGCTGCAGTGCCTCCTCCGACTGTTTGCGCACCTCGATTTCCTGCTGCAAAGAAAGGTGGTAGGAAGCCAGTTTTTCCATGAAATCATTGAAGTAATCGGCTAACCGGCCAAATTCATCCTGAAAGGTATTGACCAGCCTGGCCGAATAATCGCCACCACTCCCGGCCTGAAACCCCTGGATCATTCGACCTAAGAAACCGGCAATATAAGAGGAATACAAATAGGTGAGCACAAACAGAAAAACCAGCGAACCGATCAGCATGGCGCCAAAGACACGACGAATATACTTCAACGGTCCATAAAACTCCTCAACATAGCTGGAGGAGACCACCAGCCAGTCGAATTCGGGGATATAATTGAAAAGTACCAGTTTTTCCCGATAGTCCAGATCGTCGGGGTTACGCCAGGTATAAACGATCTTGCCGTTTTTCTTTTCGATCATCTCCTTAACGAACTCACGCCCCTGGGAATCCTTGGCGTCGTACAGGTTGCCGGAGAGTACCGGATGCACAATCACCTTGCCCTTGGAATCAATGATGTAGGGGTAGCCGGTGTCACCAAAGCGGATCGACAGAATCGAATCACGAAAATTGTCGATCTTAACCAGTTTATTGAATTCTTCCCGATAGGAAGATACTGAAATAATCCAGTCCCAGGGCTCGAAGTAGGTCATGTACAGTGCTTTGGGCCGCGCCATGGTTTCTCCGGGATTTTTCCAGTCATACTCGAGGTAGCCCTCCCGGTTTTTCAATTGCTCCTGAATGAATGGATACTGGGTCAGGTCGGCTCCGTACAGCGGCCCCACCGGATGCACCCGGATAATCCCCCGGGTGTCGAGGCAATAGATATAGCCGGTATCGCCGATTCGCTGGCTTAAGAGAATCGACCGGGCAAGTTCCTTGGCCTCCAACTCAGCCAGCTTTCCCTGTTCATACAGCCGATAGCAACTCTCAACAATATCCCGATTTTTCTCGGCCACCGCCCGCAGGTAGTTCTTGATCGAGACATCGGCGGTGGTTTTGACCATGCTGAGGATGGTTTTGGTGGTGTTGTTAAGTTCGCTTTCGATGTTGGTTTCAATGGTCCGGCGGACGAGCGGATAGAGGAGCAGGGCGCCGGTGATCATAAACACCATGAACGGGGCCAGATACCCGAGCAGCAACTTCGACCTGATACTGAGGCTGCCGAAATATTTAAATATTTTATTTAACAGCATAATGACGGCACGTTCGCGGTTACAAACAGTTCATAAACAGCACTCGGTTGTTCCCCATTTCAACGAGTGTATATAAGCAGGGTATCGCCTGTGGATTGTATCGTCAAGCGACATAACCGCGAACGAAAGCACGGCCACAAAAGCGGGAGCGGCAACGACGGCGAGCAAAATAGCCGCTGCAACCAGTTATAGAAACCTGCTGTGTCCTCCTAAAAATAAACGATACATTGGGGGCCTCTTTAAAATCGTTGCCAAATCTTGCCATTGCGGGAGTTATCGTTATTTTCTTTGATACGTTCTCTCATTGCCCCTATACTAATTTTCATAAGAGCAGCTGCAATTATCTGTGCGCTTGTCAACAAGGGACCGTTCCACTATGAAAATACGCACCAAAATAGCCTTCTACCTCGGCCCCTTTATCCTGATCGTCGTCGCCGCCATTTTCATTCTCAACTACTTCCTCGTTCGCCAGACCCTCACCGAAAACGCCCAACGCGAACTCATCAAGACCGAAAAGGACATGCACCGCGCTGCCCAGGCGTTGCTGAGCACGGCAATCAACAACTATCTCCGCGGGATCACCGAATCAAACCTGGCGTTCATCAAAGAGCGCCATAGCGATTACCTCCAGGGCAAACTCACCGAGCAGGAAGCCAAGGATGTAATCCAGCATCATTTTGACGAACAGGCCGTCGGCAAAAGCGGCTACCTGGTTGCAGTGGAACATAAAAACGGCCTGCTGTACCTGGACAGGCACCCGTTTCAACTGGGGGGGGAATGCACCGATACCGAAGGCTGCAGGCAATGGGACCGTACCCGCAACGGCTATACCGAATACGACTGGAAAAACCCCCTGGATAACAGTTTTCGCAAAAAAGCGGCCTATGTGGTCGAGTTTCCCCCTTGGAACTGGATCGTCGGAGCCTCTTCCTACCGGGACGAATTTGTCGACCTGGTCAAAATCGAGGATTTGCAAAACCTGATCGCCCCCATTCGCATCAACCGCAGCGGCTATTTTGTAGTTTTTAACGAAAACGGCCGAATTCTTATTCATCCCGAATTGGCCAAGCAGCAGGATCAAAATTTTCCCCACAGCCAGGCTGAGGATATCTTCAAACGCTTTAAAGCAAGCAAGGACGGCTACCTCACCTATCAATGGAGAAATCCCTCAGAAAAAGAAGAACGGCTCAAATATGCCGTTATTGAAAAGCTGGAGGGATTCAACTGGTATCTTGTGGCCACCGGCTATCTCAGCGAAGTCTACGAGCCCATCATCCCGCTGCGTGATCTTACCCTAGTGATGGTGGTCCTGGCCGGAGGCATACTGTTGCTGCTCATCGCTCGCCTCAGCCGGGAGATCACCAGACCGCTGCTCGCCCTCGAACAGGGCATTCAAAATTTTTACGATCAAGAGACCCCGTTCTCCTGGCAGCATCATTCCGTTCACGAAATCGACGTGCTAGGCACCGCATTTGCCCGCATGACCGGTCAACTCAACCGATCCATCGATGATCTACAGACCAGGAACCTCCAACTGGCCGAATCCGAAAAGAAGGCGAAGGAAAGCAAAGTGCTGCTCGACAGCATTATCAACTCCATGCCGTCCGTAATCATCGGGGTTGACCCGGAACTCCGCGTGACCCAATGGAATACCAAGGCGCAGAGTCTGACCCGTCTAACCCAGGAGGCTGCCCAAGGTGGATCTTTGGTCGAAGTGTTCCCGGCGCTTGCCCCCCATCTTGCCGTTATCACCGCAAGCCTGACAACCAATCGGATCACAGGTATTCCTTACTGGCAAGACGACGCCGAGGGCCGACGGCATTATTCGGAGATGACGGTCTATCCCTTGGTGAGCCGGGGGCTACAAGGGGCGGTCCTCCGTATCGACGAGGTCACGGACCGGGTTGCCATGGAAGAACGGCTCAGGCAAAGCCAGAAAATGGATGCCATCGGTCAACTGGCTGGCGGCATGGCCCACGATTTCAACAATATGCTGGGCGGCATCGTGGGCGCCGCCGACGTACTCCGCCTCAAAGTCGACCCTGCCGCTTTCAAATTGGTGGATAACATCACCTCCGCCGCCGAGCGGGCCGGTGAACTCATCCGCAAACTGCTCGCCTTTGCCCGCAAGGAAAGCTTTACCCTCACGCCGATCGACATCCATAAGGTGATTGAAGATACCGCCGAAATCCTGCTTCGAACCCTCGACAAGCGAATCACCATCACGCAAGAACTGGCAGCACGACAATTCCTAGTGATGGGCGACCGGAGCCAGCTGCAGAGCAGCCTGCTGAACACCGCCATCAATGCCGGTCATGCCATGCCGGAAGGGGGCACGCTCACCTTCGCCACCCGCGAGGTCACCCTCGGCCAGGACTATTGTCACCAGAGTTCCTTCTCCTTGCATCCAGGGCCCTATGTCTGCATCGATATCAAGGACACCGGGGTGGGGATTCCCCAGGAACATCTCAAACGAATCTTCGAACCATTTTTCACCACCAGGGAACAGAACAAAGGGACCGGCCTCGGCCTGGCAGCGGTATACGGGACGGTCCAGCAGCACAGCGGTGAGATAACTGTTGTCAGCGAAGAAAACCTCGGTTCGGTTTTCACGTTCAAATTCCCGCTGTACGAGGGCACCCAACCGATCGAACCGGCGGCCCCTGAAAAACCGATTACCGGAACCGGTGGTATTCTCATCATTGACGACGAACCGGTTATCAGAATAGCGGTCCGCTTCATGCTCGAAGATTTGGGGTATACCGTTTTTGAGGCTGAAAACGGTCAGGTGGGCATCGAGCTTTACCAGCACCAGACCGACAGTATCGACCTGGTGCTGCTGGACATGTTGATGCCGGTTATGGAAGGTACGGAATGCTTCAGAAAACTCAAGCAACTCAACCCCATGGTTCGAGTGGTCATGGCCTCCGGCTTCACCCGTGATGCCGACATGGAAGGACTACAGCACGAAGGGCTGCACGGTTTTATCCGCAAACCTTATACACTCGTCAATCTCAGCCAGATGGTGCACCAGGTTCTGCAACAGCCGGGTGCCCCCGGATGAGGTTAATGGGGAGACGGATTCTTATCGGCAAAGAGAGGGTACCGACCTGCAGCAGCCGAAGCCGCGGTTTTTTCGGCTGCCCATAAAAGAATAATCATGACCAAACCCCACAGCACTCCAATCTGCAGCAGACAGCGAAAAAGATCCTCGCCAAAACCGGCGGCACCGAACCGAACCCCAGCCCAATAGGCCAATGGACCGGAAACGGCACCCAGCAGAGCACCGATGAGATAGCGGCCGTTAAGCCAGGCCAGGCTGTAATGGAGGGTCATGGCAAACTGAAGCCAGAGCACCAGTATCCATGGAGGTGGCAAACCCGGATGCAGGCTGCCGAGGGGAAACGACAACACGCCGGTGCGAATATGAATAGCATCAACCAACAAACCGAGCGCCAGGCTCAGAACAAGCAGCATCCCCTCTCTGAGTGGATTGCCGACCAGCACCAGATGCATCAGTACCAGCGCCAACCCGATCAACGCGGCCAGCTGCGGCCAGCCTGAGGCCGCCCCCAGCACGCAGATAAACCAGCCGGCCTGAAACAAGCAGTAATTCAACAGGGTGGTTTTGACACGGCCGCTGATCATCCCTTTGCCCCATCCGCGGTCTCGCCCATCCTGGTCAGCACCAGATGATAATTACGGACCAGTCGATTGCGGAAACCCGCCTCGCAATAGCAAAAATAATAGTCCCATTTGCGCAGGAAAGCGTCGTCAAAGCCAAGATCGAGCACCTTCCGGCGCTGGGCCAGAAAATTCTGCCGCCACAAGGCCAATGTCCGGACATAATGGAGGCCAATATCCTCCAATCCAGTGACATTAAGGCGGGTCCGACCGGTCATGGCGGCCACCAGAGCTCCCAGCGAAGGCAGGTGCCCCCCGGGAAAGATATGCTTGCGGATCCAGTCCGACCCCAGCCGGTATTGGAGGTATTTCTGGTCCGGCATGGAAATGACCTGCAAGACGACCCTGCCGCCGGGAGCAAGCAATCGGTCAAGGGTGGTGAAATAGGTCGGCAGGTGCCGATGTCCGACTGCCTCGAGCATTTCGATGGAGACGATTTTGCTGAACTGGCCGGTCACGTGACGATAATCGGTGAGTTGAATTTCAATCCGGTCTTCCAACCCTTCTTCCCGCACCCTTCGGGTCACCCAGTCGAACTGCTCGCGGGAGACCGTGATTCCCAGGAGACGGCAGCCGGTCCGCCGCACCGCCTCCAAGGCAAACCCGCCCCAACCGCACCCGATTTCAAGCACGTAATCATCGGGACCGAGGCCAGCCTTATCGATAATCACCTGTATTTTCTGGTGTTGCGCCTGTTCGAGGCTGTCGTCCGGCTGCTGAAAAATGCCGCTCGAATAGTTCATGGTCGGATCGAGAAAAAGGCTGTACAGCCTGTTGCTGAGATCGTAATGCTCGCTGATATTGCGGCGGCTGCCGGCCGGGGTGTTGTCCCGCCGGAGGTGGGACAGGCGATTGCCCACCCTGCCGGCCAGCGCCGACCAAAGCTGCCGGTCATTGACCGCCTCTTCCCGGAGCGAGAGCAGCGAAAGCAGTTCCACCAGATTCGGGCTGGTCCAGTCGCCATCGACATAGGACTCGCCAAATCCAATATCTGCGGCCAGCATGGCCCGGCTGAAAAACCGGTACCGATGCACGTCCATCGTCACTTGGGGTTGACTGCCGGCGGTACCGAAGGCCAACGTTTCCCCTTGCGGCAAGTGCATGGTCATTTCGCCGTGATCAAGCTGCCCGAAAAATCGTCCCATTACCCGCATGCCCAGCCGTTCGACCAGGCCAGGCGGCACCCCGCGAAGGGTCAGCGACGAGCAGGGATCGGGCTTGGTGAACACTTTAAGGCCTTTCTCCAGGTACAGTCGGGCAGCCTGCCAGAGGATTCGGGGAAAGGTCATGGCGGCCCGCAGCGGGTGAAGCAGCACGGTACGGGCAAGCACCTGTGGCGTCAGGGGCCTCGCGGTACCGGTGAACGAAGCCTGGAGGACCTGCCGGTCTTCCAGAAAATAGGTGATTTCCAGCGACAAGGTCTCACCTGGAGCGGTGAGCCGAAATTCGTAACGGCCGGTGCGCGGGAAAAAGGGAGAGACGTGAAACACCTTGTCGGTTTGGAAGGAGTGTCCGTCACCGTCGGGCCGGAGCACATAGCAATGGGTTTCGCCAAAGGTATTGTTCACCTGGGCCAGCACCGCAAAAAGTTGACCGGCAGCATTGTAGCAGTAAAAGAAGCTGACCGGGTTGAACACATAATGGAACTGCCGCAGGGCCGTGACCAGCACGATCCGGGCAGCGGTCTGCTCAATCCCATTCTCACTCAAAACCCTTTGGACTTTCTCAGATAGCGGGGTGTCGCCGGGAAAGAGATAATCGCGATCATAAAGGGCGATGGGCCGCAGTCGGTTGTGACCGAACCACCGGCCGCCGCCTTCCAGCTGTGCAAGCTCGCTGAGGTCGAGCCCATAGAGGTGCAGGCCGTAGACAAAGCCATGCTCGACTTCATGGGTGCGGGCGTGACGCAGTTGCCCGGTAAAGAGCAGCGAATTCATGACATCGCCTGCAGGTGCGCCACCGCCTGATAACTGGATCGGACCGCATCCTCGTGGAATCCATAACCAAAGTAACTGCCGCAGAACCAGGTGTTGCCGCTGCCGTTGAGCGACGGCAGACTGGCCTGGGTGGCCATGGAAGCGGTGGTATAGGTGGGGTGATGGTAGACCATCCGGGCGATGACCTGGTTTTCGTCGTATTCGCCCGGCCGATTGAGGGTCACCAGATACTGCCGGCGGGTGTTGAGCCCCTGGAGCAGATTCATGGCATAGCTCACATACACCGGCGACTCCCCCGCCCCGCCCGCAGCCCTGGTAAAGTTCCAGCAGGACCAGGCACGGGGAGTTGGCGGCAATACCGACACATCGGTATGGAGCACGGTGGTGTTGGCTTCATATTGCCAGGGTCCGAGCAATCGGGTTTCCTCGGGCGTCGGGTCGCCAAGCAGCCGCAGGGCCTGATCGGCATGGGTGGCGATCACGACCTGATCAAACTGTTCCTGGTGCTGGTCGGCGAACTCGAGCCGAACGCCGTCTTCGGTGCGAAACAGTCGCTGGATGGGCGCTCCCAGGCGGATCGTACCCGTGAAACGGTGGCGAAAGGCCTGGACATAGCTGTGGCTGCCGCCGACCACGGTTCGCCAGCGCGGCCGGTTGCGCAGGAGCAGCAACCCATGATTTCTAAAAAAAAGTAAAAAAGGACGGGCGGGAAAGGCGGCGACCTGCCCGGCGGGGGTGGACCAGATGGCAGCCGCCATGGGGTGCAGATAGTTCTCCACCATAAAGGGCATGAACCGGTGACGTTGGACATACTCCCCCAGGGTGCCAAGGTCCTCACCGGTATCCAGATCCGGGCCGGCCAGGCGACAGAATCGGCCGATTTCCAGCAGAAACCGATAGAATTGCGGTCGCAGCAGGTTGGCGCGCTGGGCAAACACGCCGTTGAGGTCATTGCCGGCATAAATCAGACCGGTTTGTTCGCAATGGAACCCGAACGACATCTCGGTCTCTCGCCAGGGGACCTGCAATTCCTCTAAAAATCCAATAAAGTGGGGATAGGTGGCCTCATTGAAAACGATAAAACCGGTATCGACCGGAGTTCCGGCATCCGGGCCATCGGGGATAGGAATGGTATGGGTATGACCGCCGAGGTAGTCTCCTTGTTCCAGCAGGGTGACCTCATGGGTTTTCTGAAGGAGATGGGCTGCCACTATGCCGGCCACACCACCGCCGATCACCGCCACTTGTTTTCGGGGTGTCCTATTGTCTGATGGGTTCATGAATGTTCCGGATTGCTGGTCGATGAGGAATTGTCCGGTCCCTTCTTGGGAAACCAGGGGAAAAAGGCGTTGGTCCTGGCCTTGTAGGCCTCGAACTGCGGGTGGCCAATGTATTTGGCCTCAAGCATGGGGATGCCTGAAACTTTAAGAAGGAGAAAACAGATGGTCAGCGGGCTGATCAGGCCCCAGAGGCCTGCCGGTGACCCCAGGCCTATAAAAAAAATCCCCCACCAGAGGAGGGCCTCGCCGAAATAGTTGGGATGACGGGTGTAACGCCACAACCCCTCCTGGATAATTTGGCCCCGATTGGCGCCCTCTTGTTTGAACCGCATCATCTGCCAATCGCCGATGGCTTCAAAAAAAAATCCTCCGAAAAACAACAAAAACCCGAGGAGATCGGTCATTCCCAAGCCGGGACCGGGAGCACCGATGGTCAGCAGCACCGGAAGCGCGATCACCAGCACCACCGCGCCTTGAAGCATATAGATCTGCAGGAAACTCCGCCAGACCAGGGTTGCACCCCATTGTTCACGGAAGGTACGGTAGCGGAAGTCCTCACCCCGCCCGCGATGACGCAGGCCGATATGCAGCCCGAGCCGCGTCCCCCACAGGGTGATCAGCGTCAGCAGCAGCAACGGCCGGAAATGATCCATCGCCACCGCATTGAAAATCCAGGCACCCCAGCAGGCAACCATAAACACCGGACCATAGGCGATATCCACCAGGCTGTTGTCCTTGGCGAGCAGGCCGATCACAAACATACAGCCCATGCAGGCCAGGATCAGCAACACAGCAGTAAAAAAAATGGCGGTCATAACAAATCGTCTCCCGGAATCATCAGCAGACAGCGGCCTCAACCACGCTGCAGCCATCCGCCGATGAGGTAGGCGCCGCTGCTGACCAGGGTGCAAAGCACCGTCCCCCAGGTGATGTCGACCACGGTCACCAACAGCGGCCAGTCGCGGAGCGTGGCCAGATTGGTCAGGTCATAGGTCATGTAGGTGAAAAACCCGAAGAGCGCTCCATAGAGGCAGGCTTTGCCAAACGATCCGGCTTCCAGCCCAGGGCGGACGGCAAAGAAAAGGATGCCGGCGATATAGAGAAAATAAAAAAGAAAAGCGGCCGTCCAGTTGACCTGGGGGCTGAGCAGGCTGTGCAGCTGCTGTTTATAGAAATTCCTGGCCACCAGTCCGAGCCAGACCATGTCGATGACAAAAAATACCGGAACAGTTAACAGATAGAGCTTTAACCAGAAAGAGCTGTTCATTAGTATCTCTCCTGTGCGGCAGATTAAAAGTTCCTGCATGCGGTTTCCTTGTGGCGCGGCCAAGAAAACCAATGGAAACCAATCGATTTTTACTCTAAAGCCTCCGGGTAAAAAAACAAGCCCAATAGCTGGCAGTGCCATTAAATTCCACATCTATCGTGTTCCAAACAGCGGTTTGGATTCGGACCCAAGACGGCAAGGAACATGCCTGCTACCGAAAGACATGGCTATGTCAAAACAAAGGAAGACCTGACCAAAGAAGCAATGGCCAAAGGTCTGGACGTCGGTCAGCTTGTCGGCAAGGAACGCTGGTGGCTTAACGACAGCACATCTTCAACATCGGCCTGTTCGACCCTGCGGACAAGCCGTTGTGGTTTACCGAGCTCAGTTGCGTTGCAATGGTCTGCGTTCCGGAACCAAACCATGGGGCCCCCCCCCCTCATTCCATGCCCGCGAGACATACAACTGACAATAGCAGGCCCCGAATTCTTCAACATCCGGCTGTCGGTAGATACAGGGGCAGATAATATCCTGATCCAACGGCCGCTTTCCCGAGGCCAGCCGGCAGGGACAGGCCATATAACCGTAACGATCCTTGTTGGTCAGCAGACCTCGGAGAAGATCGAAGGTGCGCTCCCGGTTGCCGTTAAAAAAATATCCTTTGGGTTCCTGCACCTTGCATAACCGGTCGTAGAGATCGTCCACCTTGGTGCGCACCCCGATGGCCTCTTTGATCTCCTGCACCTTAAAACCGGTAATGACCTGGTCATCGATGACAATGGTGGGAAAGGAACGGGAGGGATTGATCGCACCCAATTCGGCAAGCAAGGTTTCCTGCTCCTGGTCCACCAGCAGGTCGGCATCGACGAAGTTATGCGCCACCTCCAGATCCTTGAGCATTTTCTTGATGGCCTGACAGTAACTGCAGGTGGTAAGACTATAGAGTTTAATGGTTTTTGCCGCCATAATCACCTCTTGCAAATCAATTGCATGGATGCGCTTCTTAACCCCGCTCAGCCTGAGTGGAAACGAACCGGGCTCAACAGGCGCTGATTCTTCGATAAAATAGCATATTACCATGTAAACCGCTGTTCTTTTTCCCGCTAAACCTTGCAATTCCCCTCTTGCTTTCTCCTGGGGTATCGCGTTCAATATCAAGAGGATATCTTTATTGCGGTGATCAGAATTCCACCTTTCGGAGGGACGATGGACCGACGGATTGTGCTGGCCTACGATGGTTCGATCAATGCGGATTGGGTGTCCCGTTACGCCATCCAGATGGCGGCAACCTTTCCAAGCCGACAGCTCTTGCTGATTCACATCCTCGACGGCTCACTTTCCCCCGAGCAGATCGAAACCAAATGCGCCGCCATCATCCACGAGTGCCACCTCCATGGTATCGAGGGAAGCACTGCCATCCATGACCTGCGCGACGATGTCTGCTCCAGCCTACTCCGGGTCATCCCGCCGGGCGAGCAGAACTATTGTCTCTGCGGGGCACGGATAGCTCCTAGGGGTCGGGGTTTTCTTGCCGGCACCGTCTCGGAACGACTGCTCCGCGCTGGCGTCTGCAATGTCATGGCCATTCGGGTGGTCAGCCCCGGCCTGCTTGGCTGCCCCCGCACCCTGCTGTTCCCCCTGGCCGGCCACCCCAGGGGGTTCAAAACCGCCATGCCGTTCCTGCTGATGCTCGCCGCCTCGGTGAAGCGGGTGCATCTCCTCCGGGTGATGACGGTCAGCTCGCTCCATTTCCGCTATATTTCGGCAACCACCGCGAAGGAAAAGATCGCCGAGGGCTACGCATATCTGAGCCGGATCGCGGCGGACATCCGGGAACAGGCCGGCGGCCCTCACTGCCACTTTGATCGCCATGCGGTGCTCTCCGACGATTGGGCCAAGGAAATCCTCATCCAGGCGGGCAAGCTCAATGCGGCCATGATTCTGCTGGGGGCCACCGAACGCAGCCTGCCCCACCGGTTTTTCTACGGCAACCGGATTGAGCAAATCCTCCGCGCCACCACTTGCGACGTCGGCATTTATCGAAGCCTATGAACAACCGCCCTGCCCATATCGGCCAGATCCCTCTGGACCAAGTGTACGGGTACCTGCATACCGGTCCCGAGGGATTAAGCCTTGACGAGGTGGCCGAGCGTCTGGCCCATGTCGGCCCAAACCGTTATGAGGTGGTCGACCACTGGAAGCTGCCGCGGGCCTTGGCGCGCCAGTTTACCAATTTTTTTGCTATCCTCCTTGTCATCTCGGCGGCTATCTGTTTCATCGCCCACCGGATCAATCCCGGTGAAGGGATGGGCGTGCTCGGATGGGCCTTGATCGCCGTAGCGCTGCTCAACGCCCTGTTCAGCTTTATCCAGGAATATCGGGCAGAAAAGGCCATGGAAACCCTGAAACAGTTTTTGCCCCATCTGGTTGAAGTCTGCCGAGGCAACCAAATCAGCCGGGTGACGGCCACGGAAATCGTCCCCGGCGATGTGGTAATCCTCTCCGAGGGTGATAAGATTGCCGCGGATGTGCGGATTGTCGCCTCCGAAGGGCTGATGCTCGACAATGGACCGCTCACCGGGGAGTCGGCGGCCATCCGGCTCTCGGCCAGGGCCCAGGAAAAGAGCTTGGAGGAGTGCGACAACATCGGTTTTGCCGGTTGCACCGTGGTCAAGGGTACCGGCAGGGGGGTGGTGTTCGCCACCGGCCTGCGCACCCGCTTCGGCCGGATCGCCCACCTTTCCCAGACCATCCGCCGCACCAGTTCCCCTTTGGAACGGGAGATTTCCCGGATGATCCGGACCCTGACCATCATCGCCTGCTCCATGGGGTTCAGCTTTTTCCTTTATGGCCTTGCCAGCGGCAAACCGTTGTGGATGAACCTGGTGTTCATGATGGGCATCATCGTTGCCAATGTCCCGGAAGGCCTGCTACCGACCCTGACGCTTGCCCTGGCCATGGGCAGCCTGCGCATGGCCGAAAAGAAGGTGCTGGTCACCAGTCTCAATGCAGTGGAGGCGCTGGGGGCCGTGCATGTGATCTGCACCGACAAGACCGGAACCCTGACCCTGAATCGGCTGACCATCACCGGAATGATCGACCCTTGCTCCGGAGCGACCTTGCTGCGGGAAGAGGAGCAGATGCTGACCACCCTGGCCCTGGCAGCCTCCGATGTCCGCCAATCGGCGGAACAGATGCTCGGCGATCCCCTCGACGTGGCCGTGGCCCGTCATTGGATCGGCCTGGGTCCGGGCGATCTGGGTCAGGCGCAGCAGGAGGTGGCCCGCTCCTTTGCCTTTGATGTCGAAAAACGTCGCTCCGGCGGCATCGTCCATTACCAAGGCAAACTCCTCTTTGTGGTCAAGGGGGCCTTTGAGGCCATCCGGGCCATGGTGACCACCGTCGGGATGGGCAAAACAAGCCAACCTCAAGAGCAACCGCAGAATCGGGACACGGAGCTGGCCAGGCAGCTGGCCGACAGCGAAACAATCATGCAGCAGCTGGCGGCCCGGGGATTGCGGGTGATTGCGGTGGCCTATCGCCCGCTGACGCCGGAAGAGGCCACCCATCTCCCAGCAGATGACGATTCGGCGGCCATCCTTGAACATGACCTCATCCTCGCCGGCTTCATCGGAATTGAAGACCCGGTCCGGCCCGAGGTGCCGGCAGCAGTGATCAAATGCCATCGCGCCGGGATTGATGTACTGATGATCACCGGCGATCACCCGGCAACGGCGCTGGCGGTTGCCGCCAAGGCTGGGATCGTGCACTCCGGCGAAACCGCTCATCTCACCGGCGAACAACTGAAAACATTGACAGTCGCCGCCCTGACCGAACAGCTGCAGCAGGGGGTGCGCATCTTTGCCCGGACCACCCCGGAACAGAAGATGAAGATCGTCACCGCCCTCAAAGGCATGGATAAGGTGGTGGCCATGACCGGCGACGGGGTCAACGATGCCCCGGCGCTGCGAGCGGCGGATGTCGGCATCGCCATGGGCAAACAGGGGACCGATGTCGCCCGGGAATCGGCACAGATCATCCTGCTTGATGATAATTTCGCCTCCATTGTCGACGGCATCGAAGAAGGTCGGACCGTGTTCGAAAACATGAAAAAATTCACCAGCTATGTCCTGGTGAGCAACGGCCCGGAAATCCTGCCCTATCTCCTCTATATCGTCCTGCCGGTGCCGCTGGCGCTGAACATCATCCACATCCTCTCCATCGATCTGGGCACCGACCTGGTCCCCTCCATGGGGCTGGGCCAGGAGCCGGCCGATCCGGAAATCATGGACAAACCGCCGCGCGACCTTAGCCGGGGCCTGCTCACCCCTCAACTGATGGTCCGCAGCTACTGCTTCCTCGGCATGATCGAGGGGTTGTGGTCGCTGTTTCTCTTTTTCTACGTGCTGATCGACGGCGGCTGGCATTACGGTCAACCCTTGGCTGATTCGTCGCCGCTCCACCGGTCCGCCGCCGGCATCACGCTGGCCACCATCCTCCTCATGCAGATCGGCAATCTGGTGGGACGCCGGTACGAGCACCGCTCAGGCCTGGACAGTGGCCTGTTCCGCAATCGCCTGCTGCTGGCCGGCATTCTCATCCAGATCGTCCTTTCCTGGGCGCTGCTTTACTGGCCGCCCCTGCAGCGGGCCTTGAGCACCGGGCCGGTGAAGCCTGCGGTCTATGGGCTCGCCTGCCTGGGGATCGTGATTATTTTTGGCATTGATTATCTCCGCAAATATCTTGTAAATCAGCGAAAGAGAGGGTAGGTGAACGTGAGGAACCGGATGACGCGGGGCGACAGCCCGCACCTGTGCACCCGACCTTGAAGGCAACAACTCATCAAATCGATACGGACGACCTCAGCCATGGAACAATTCTTTAATCCGAAAAGCATCGCGGTGATCGGGGCCAACGACCGACAGGGCTCCTTTGGATCCAATCTGGTCGACAACCTGGTTCTGGGCGGCTTCGCAGGGTCGGTGATCCCGGTGAACCCCAACCATGCCACCGTCCATGGGCTTAAGGCCTACGGCTCGATCACCGAGATCGACCCGCCCCCCGACCTGGCCATCATCGCCACTCCCATCGCCACCGCCCCGGAAATTGTCCGGCAATGCGTGCGAGCCGGGACCAAGGGGGTGATCATTATCGCCACCGGCGGCCGGGAGCAGGGGGAAGCTGGCAATCTGATCGAAGAGCAGATCAAGGGTGCGGCCGAAGGGTCGGACCTGCGGATCATCGGCCCCAACTGCCTGGGCATCATCCGACCCGGTCAACAGCTCAACGCCAGTTTTGCCTCCGGCATGCCCGCCAAGGGCAACCTGGCGGTGGTCGCCCAGAGCGGGGCCATCTGCACCGCCATCCTCGACCGGGCCGACCAGGAAAACACCGGTTTCAGTCATTTCGTCAGTATCGGCTCCATGCTCGATGTCGATTTCGGCGACATGATCGATTACCTGGGCAACGACGGTTCGGTCAAATCGATCCTCCTCTACATGGAAAACCTGACCAACACCCGCAAATTCATGAGTGCCGCCCGGGCGGTTTCCCGCATCAAACCGATCATTGTCCTCAAGGCCGGCAAAAGCAGCGCCGGCAGCCGGGCGGCCACCACCCATACCGGCGCCATGGCCGGCGAGGATGCGGTCTATGACGCCGCTTTCAAACGCGCCGGCATTGTCCGGGTGCCGTCGCTGGCCCGGTTGTTCGATTGCGCCGAATTAATGGCCAAGCAGCCCCGGCCCTCGGGCTCGCGGCTGGCGATCATAACTAATGGCGGCGGACCGGGGATCATGGCCGCCGACACCCTGGCCGAATACGGCCTGGAGCCGGCCCAGGTTCCCGATGAGACTGTGTTCCAACTGAACCAGATTTTGCCGTCGCACTGGAGCCAGGCCAACCCCATCGACATCCTTGGCGATGCCACCATCGAACGATTCACCCAGACCCTGGAGATCTGCCTGGCGAGCAAGGGCTTTGACGGGGTGTTGGTGATCATGGTGCCCCAGGCACTGACCCGGCCCGAGGATGTAGCCACGGCCCTGGCCAAATTGGTTAAGCGCAAGCGGTTCCCGGTGTTTGCCTGCTGGATGGGCGGCAAACAGATGGCCCAGTCGCTTACCATCCTCAACCAGGCCAACATCCCCTCCTACGAGACCCCGGAACGGGCGGTGCGCGCCTTCCTCTATATGGTCGAATATGGGAAGAATCTTGAATTGCTGAGCCAGGTGCCGCCCAAACTCTCCACCGATCTCTTTTTTGACCGGGATTACGTGTTCCGCGCCATTTACGAAAGTTTCGAGCAGGAAACCGAGGTGCTCGGCGAGATCGAGAGCAAAAAAGTCCTGGCCGCCTACGGTATTCCGGTCAACGAAACCGTGCTGGCCACCTCGATCGACGAGGTTTTGGCCATGGCCCAGGACCTTGAATTTCCTCTGGCGATGAAACTGGCCTCGCCCGATATCACCCATAAATCCGAGGCCGGCGGCGTCCAGCTCGACCTGCGTAACGAAGCCGACCTGCGCCGGGCCTTTGAACGGATCATGACCGGGGCCAGAGTATTTGACCCCAAAGCCAGGATCAGCGGAGTCACCCTGCAGCCCTTCATCGCCCTTCCCGATTTCGAACTGTTGATCGGCAGCAAAACCGATGCAAACTTCGGCCCGGTGCTCCTGTTCGGCGCCGGCGGTGTTTTTGCCGAGGTGCTCAACGACCGGGCACTGGGCCTGCCGCCGCTCAACCGGCTGCTGGCGCGGAGAATGATGGAAGAAACCCGGATTTTGCCGCTGCTCAAGGGATACCGCAACCATACTCCGGCCGACCTTGAAAAACTGGAGGAACTGCTCATCCGGCTGTCGCAGTTGGTCATCGATTTCCCCGAGATCGTCGAACTGGACATGAACCCGGTGGTCATTAAAAACGGCCAACCCTGTGTGGTTGATGCCCGGATCAAGCTGGCCCGCTCCGAGGGGCCGGCCAACCTCCATCTGGTGATCAGCCCCTATCCCCAGCATCTCGAACGGCACGACCTCACCGACATGCAGATGCCGCTCTTCATCCGGCCGATCAAGCCCGAGGATGCGCCGCTTTTTGTCGATCTATTCAACACCCTCACCCCCACCAGTATTTATTACCGATTTTTCAGCGTGGTGAAATCGCTCTCGCCGGAAGTCCTCGCCCGCTTTACCCAGATCGACTATGACCGCGAGATTTCCTTTGTCGGTCTCGACGATAGAGCAGGTGAAGAGCGCATGCTCGGAGTGGCCAACATCGTCGGCGATCCGGATGGCAAAAAAGGCGAATTTTCGGTATTGATCGGCGATCTCTGGCAAGGCAAGGGGATCGGCGCCAAACTGCTGCTGCAATGTCTGGAGATCGCCCAGGAACGCGGCATGGAAACCGTCTGGGGGACCGTGCTTGCGGAAAACAGCTACATGGTCGCCTTGGGGAAAAAACTCGGCTTCGTGGTCAAACAGGGGGACGACGCCTCCGAATACAAACTGACCATTGATCTGAAAACCGCCAAGTTGTAAATACCGACAGCAATGCCTTCGGGCTGCTCTTAAGACATGGGCGGCCCGAATTACCGGAAAACCACCGGCCGCCGAACGTTTCGGGGCCGATATCTTTTTAAATCTCAGGAAAGGACAACCAGATGTCAGAACAGGTAGCCATTGACCAGGAAGAATGCTTGGGCTGCGAGGCTTGCGTGGAGTTATGCCCGGAAATTTTCGGATTCGATATCGATGAAACCAAGGCCTATGTCATCATGGCCGAGGGCGGCGATGAGGATTGCATTGAAGAGGCCATGGGCTCGTGCCCGGCGGGATGCATCACCTACGAGTGATTGGCTCCGGTAGCAGCTCAAAAGCCAGGCAGACGCACTGGTATCTGCCTGATTTATTGTGTATTGATGAAAAAATCTATGCGTACCGGAGCCGACAGCCGGCCAGATTCGGTCCTAGGTGCCGGGGCGCAGTCGCAAGGTGAGATCATGGTTACATCGATCATTCTGATCAATGCGGAACGAAACAGGATCAACGAGATTGCTGAAAAGCTTCAGGATTTGGAAGGCATCAGCGAGGTCTATTCGGTGAGCGGCACTATTGATCTCGTCGCCATCGTCCGGGTCAAGACCAACGAGGATCTAGCGGATCTGGTGACCAAGAAAATGCTGGCGATTGCGGGCATTGCCAAGACCGAGACCATGCTGGCCTTTCAGGCCTTTTCCCGGCATGACCTCGAAGCCATGTTCGCCCTTGGCATGTAACCGTTCCGCACTCCCGCAGAATCGGTCCGCGGCAGGCGACCCGGATTTCCGGGACGCGCATCGCTACGGCGCGCCCTTTGCCGCCGTCGTGTTTACGCTTAGATAACTCCGTCGGTTTTGAGACGATCCTGGGTAACCTCATCCACCCCGATCTCCATCAGGATTTCAACGGTGTGTTCGCCGAGTTCCGGCGCATGGTTACGGATCGTCCCTGGGGTCAACGACATCTTTGGGGCAATGCCCATTTGCCGATACGATCCCCAGCGCTCGTGCATCAGATCCACCACCATCTGGCGTTGGTACGTCTCTTTATCCTGCATCACCTCATCCAAATTCAACACCGGCTCGCAACAGCAATCCTTATCGGCAAACAATCGGGTCCACTCAGCCTGGGTCTTGGTTCGGAACAACTCGGCCACCTGTTGCTGCAGTGCCTGCTGATGCAGACCGGGTTCAAAATAATTCGGCTGGTTCCAGTCGGGTCGACCGACACTTTCGCAGAAAAGTTTCCAGAATTGCGGCTCCAGTGCCCCGAGGGACATGAAACGACCGTCGCTGGTTGCATAGACATTGTAACAGGCAAAACCATGATTAAGCATATCGTCGCCCGGACTGGGCACGATACCGTCCGCCAGATACTTGCCCCAGCGAAGGCAATGCCAGGTGAGGGCGCCGTCGGCCATGGCGATGTCGATGAACTGCCCCTTGCCCAACCGTTCCCGGGCAAACAAGGCGGCGGTTATGCTGAAAGCGGCATACAGGGCACCGCCCCCCAGATCGGCAACCTGCACCCCGGGAAGCGTCGGTTGTCCGTCCTGCCCGCTGTAGGAAAGCACCCCGTTGAGGGCTAGATAGTTAATATCGTGCCCGGCCCGTTGGGCACGCGGGCCATCCGAGCCGTAGCCGGTGATGGCGCAATAAATCAGACACGGATTGATGGTTCGCAGTTCCTTATATCCCAAGCCTAAGCGATCCATGACTCCCGGCCGAAATCCTTCCAGCACCACATCGGCTTCGGCCACCAACTGCTTAAAGATTTCCTTGCCCTCCGGCTTCTTCAGGTTCAAGGTCAAGGACCGTTTATTGCGATTCAGCACGATGTGGAAACCGCTGTTCTTGCCCAGAAACGGTGGCCATCCACGGATGTAGTCGCCGCCATTGGGATCTTCCACCTTAATGACATCGGCCCCAAAATCCGCCAGCAGCATGGAGCAGAACGGCCCCGGCAAAAGACGCGACAAATCCAACACTTTTACTCCGGTGAATGCAGCCAGCATAAGAACCTCCGTAAGCCTGGTTGTGCATGTGCTTAAGGGGAAAGGCAGATTGAAACGACCCGGCACCTGCCCGACGGCTGAAAGCTCAGCCATTGGATTGACCATACACCATAAACCCGCACCAAGCCGACCTTTTTATGACGGCCAAGGCAATTCCGATAGTTTTCATTTGCGGTGGCCCGGCGAAGTCGGATCCAGGGGCACCGAGGGTACAATCAGCTACCGGTTGCCCGCTTTCGCAAGGTTAAGGAACGAACCTTTTTTTCCAAGGAAATCACAGGGAAAATTATAAATCCGGCGGCGACGGCTAAACCCATATCCAGAGGCGACAACGGAGCTGTCCGGAACACCCGCTGCATCAACGGTGAATAGATAAACAAAGCCTGCAAGGCAAGGACGACGCCGATCCCCCAGAACACCGTCGGATTGCTGAAAAAACCGATTTTAAGAAGATTATCCTGCAACGACCGGCAATGGATCATGTAAAAAATCTGAAAGAGGATCACAAAGGTCACCGCCATGGTCTGCGCCTTGGCCAGGGCCAGGGTTTCGGACAAGCCGCCGGCAATACCGTTTTGGTATTCCATATTAAAAAGAAAAATGGTGCCGGCGGTCATCAGCACGGAAACCAGCACCACCCGGAAGACCACAAATCCACTGAACAAGGGGGCTTCAGGGCGGCGCGGCGGTCGATGCATGATATCCGGTTCCTTGACCTCAAAGGCCAGAGGCAGTGCCAGGGCAACCGCCGCCACCAGATTGATCCACAACAACTGGGTCGGCAGCATAGGCAGGAGGAGGACCTTGGTTACCGGATCAAAGGGGAAAAACATGATGCCGTAGATGAGGATCAGGGCCAGACCGAGGTTGGTGGGCAGGAGAAAGGCCAGCGACTTGACCAGATTGTCGTAGACGCGCCGCCCCTCTTCCACCGCAGCGCTAATGCTGGCAAAATTGTCGTCTGCCAGGACGATATCCGCCGACTCCTTGGATACCGCCGTGCCGGTGATGCCCATGGCCACGCCGATATTGGCCTGTTTGAGCGAAGGGGCGTCGTTGACGCCGTCGCCGGTCATGGCCACGATATGGTTATCCAGCTGCAGGGCTCTGACCAGGCGCAGCTTATGTTCCGGGGCCACCCGCGCGAAGATATTCGTGGTCCGCACCGTTTGCTGCAGGATGTCGTCATCCATATCGGCCAGTTCCACCCCGGAGACGGCCGCGCCGTTGCCCACCAGATGGAGATCGGTGCCGATGGCCAGAGCGGTTGCTTGATGATCGCCGGTGATCATCTTGACCACAATCCCGGCCCGGTGGCAGGCCTGAATCGCCGCCAGCGCTTCGGGCCGGGGCGGATCAATCATGCCCACCAGGCCGACAAAGGCAAATCCCTCAGCCACGGTCTCCGGCAGCAATTCGTCAGGGCTTGCGGCGGCTAATTGTTTATCGGCAATGGCCAAGACCCGCATCCCCTGACTGCCCATACGGTTGACTTCCGCCATAATCCCCTGCCGCCAGGCGGCCGACTCCTCGCCCACGTTTTGACAGCGCTGGAGAATTACCTCGGGCGCACCTTTGAGGATAACAGCTCGTCCGGTACCACCGTGTAGGGTGGCCATATATTGATTTTCAGAAGCAAAGGGGATGGCGTCGAGCCGGGGAAAGCGACGGCTGCAGTCCTCAGCCTGGATATCCGCCTTGGCCGCGGCCACCAGCAGGGCTGCTTCGGTTGGATCGCCGGTAATAATCCATCCGGTAGCATCGGATTGCAGGGTGGCATCGTTGCAGAGTACCGCCTTGATCAGCAGTTCGTGCATATCCCCAGGCAGATGCGCTACGGCTTGTCCGTCCACCGTGAAACGGCCGACCGGTTCATAGCCGGTGCCGCTGATCCGGCAGTTTGCCTGCACGGTCATGAGCTCAGTGACGGTCATTTCGTTGCAGGTCAGGGTGCCGGTCTTGTCGGAACAAATCACTGTGGTGCTGCCCAAGGTCTCGACCGCCGGCAACCGGCGGATAATGGCGTTGCGGCGCGCCATCCGCTGCACCCCGATGGCCAGGGCGATGGTCACCACCGCTGGTAGGCCTTCGGGGATGGCTCCGACCGCCAGGGCAATGGCAAAGACCAGGGTTTCCTTCAGCGCCAAGGCCAGCGGAATGGCCTGATCCAGGGCCCGCTTGACGCCGACAGTAAGAATGACCGCAGAGATCAGGACAATCCCGATGGTGATGTACTGGCTGACTTCGGCCAGTTTCTTGGTGAGCGGGGTGTCGAGATCGATGGTCCGGTCAAGCATGTCGGAGATCCGGCCCAGCTCGGTCTCCATGCCGGTGCCGATAACCACGGCCAAAGCCGAGCCTGAAGTGACTAGGGTGCCGCTGTAAGCCATGCAGGTCCGGTCGCCGAGCACGGCTTCAAAGTTGACTGGAGTAACCGCTTTCTCAGCCGGCATCGATTCGCCGGTCAGGGCGGCTTCTTCAATCTGCAGATTTTTTAGCGAGACAAGCCGCATATCCGCCGGCACACTGTCGCCGGCTGCCAGTACCACCAGGTCGCCGGGCACGAGCTCGGTCGCCGGCACGGTGAAGCTTTTGCCCTCGCGGATGACGGTGGCATTCTGCGGCACCATGTCGGAGAGGGCCTCAATGGCTCGGCCGGCTTTGAATTCCTGGACAAAGCCGATGATGGCGTTGATGACCACCACCGAAAGGACCACCAGACCGTCGGTCATCTTCCCCAGGACCATGGCCAGGGTCCCGGAACCGAGCAGCACCCAGATCAGGGGATTATTGATCTGCCGCCAGAGAAGCTGGAGGACACCGTCCCCCTGCTGCCTTTTAATCTGGTTGGGGCCATAGCGTTCCAGCCGCAGTCTGGCCTGATCAAGCGACAGTCCGGCCTCGCCGCTCTCCAGCCTGATCATAACCGCATCCTGGCTTTGGGTATGCCAAGCGTCGGTCGTCGTGGTGGGGTCCCGATGCATCGATTGGTTGTTCAATGGCTTGCTCATGATAGCGTCCTGGAAAAGTAACAAGGTTCCCTAATTGTATAAGCATCCGCAACTGTTCTGCAAACCGGAAAATGGCGCGCGCCCCCCATGCCCACGGAGGGCCAAAAACGCGGCCAGATAACCTCTGGGGGCGAGGACGAAAATGATCCAGGCGTCGAGCAGCATCCAGCAGTACCCTCAATGTACCCCCCGAACCAAAGGGCTGGGAGTCAGCCCATCCGCCAGGTGATGTGCGGGGTGTTTCGGGTCGGCAAACGGTGGTAGCGGTGTTGCGGATAGCCCACCATCATAGCCCCAAAGCACTGATGACCGGCGGGCAGAGCCAGGGCCGCCAGCATCGGCGGGAAACTGTTAGCGGCCGCATTAAAATAGCCGGCCCAGCAGGTACCGAGTCCCAACGAGATGGCCGCCAGTTCCAGATAGGTGAGCGCAATGGTGCAGGTCGAGGGGGCCATACGGTCGTCTTTGGGCGCATGGGCGACAATCACCGCCGGCGCTCCCCGCAAAATGACGTCCTCGCCAGCCTGCCAACGGGCAATGGTCCGATCAAGGTGGAGCGCAGCCGCCACCTCCTCCATATGCACCTGCATCCAGCCCATCCAGTCGACCACCAGAGTGGCCAAACGGCCAAGTTCGGCGCGGTCGCCGAGGACCAACCACTGGGTGCCCTGGGAGTTGAGGCCGGACGGGGCATAGCGGGCGATCTCGATCAAGCGAGTCAATTCGCTCCTTGGTATCGGTGTATCTTTATAGACCCGGATGGAACGCCGCGACCGGAGAAAATGTTCACCCTGTTCGGCGGAGAGGCGCCATTCCGGATGCACCGGCGGACATTGTTCCAGCGGCACGTCACGATGGTTCAAGCTACCGGTCGGGCAAACCGCCACGCAATGGCCGCAACGAACACAAATTTCTTCGGCCCCCGCAACCAGAAACGGCACGGCACCCTTTGCAAAAGAAATAATGCCAACGGGACAGACAGCGGCGCAGAGACCATCCTGGTTGCAGGTTTGCGGATGCACCTCGAACAGTTTCATTATTGCTCTCCTGTGAGGGTATTGATTGACAAGAAACAGCAAAAAGTGGTCTTTTCAAAGGCATGCCTGGCGACCGGGAAAGAAACCCTCGTCAAGGCATGGCTCAGATCATACTATCCACGGGCTCCACCCTTGACAGAGTTGTCGCCCTCTCCAGCAGAAACAGCCGCCAGCTCTCATGCATAGAGCAACAACTCCGCTTGTTCAATGAATAAACCACCCACATCGCAAAAAACATCAAAGAGCAAAAAAACGCCGCCACCCGCCAAACCGGCACAACCGCAACCTTCTGCCCCGAAAAAATTGGCTCGCAAGCCTCGCAAGAAGAAAAAACAGGCATCCACCCGACAAACCCTGCTGCTGAACGCGTTAGAAACCGTTAGTCTGGCGATCTGCACCGTCACCGCCATCGTCGCCCTGCTGGGCTACTCGGCCAACAGGTTTTCCGGCACCCGTTTTTTCTCCCACCTGCTACCGTTCACCCTGGGCGTGCTGGGGTTGATTGGTACCGCGTCCCTGCTGCTGATCGGTTGGCTGCGGTTGCGACGATGGCTGCAATCCAAATCAAGGCTGCTGTCAGCCGGCATCGCCCTGGGCCTAGCCCTGGCGGTCGGCAGCCTGGCTTTGCAAGGCCAGTTCCTCCAATCCTTCGGCCACTTCCGCACCCTGATCGGCGGCAAGGCCGAGGCCGGCCGGGTGACCCTGACCCATCAGGTCTTCGCCGCCTACCGCCGCCTCGAACCTCGACAACTGCAGCAACTCATCGACCGCGCCCGCCCCTACAGCAAAGACATCGATATCGCCGCCGAGGCCTTCGGCATCGACCCAGACCTGCTCCACGGCATCGCGGCCACCGAATCCTCCTATCTGCCCAGGGAAAGCAAGGATGGCGGCCAGGGACTCTTTCAGATAACCCAGGTGCCTGAATCGGTGCTGGCCAAGGCCGGCAGGGCACTCGGGGTTAGCAAGCCATCAATAGCGGATCATCGACATAACGGGTTCATCGCCGCCGCCACCCTTAATTTTTATCTCGAGCAGATGAAAAACGATCTGTTTCTCGGCCTGCTCGCTTACAACATCGGCCCTAAAAACGGCGGCCTGCGTTTTATCATGCAGCAATACGGCGCCATTGATTTCATCACCATCCAACCCTATCTCCAGCAGCTGCCCCGCGATTACCCCATCCGGGTTCTTTCCCATGCCCTGGCCTTCCGGTTGTACCGTAAAGAAGGTAAGCTGTTGGCCTACGAGGAAGGACTCAATGCGGTCCGCATCCAGCATATCGGCATTCCGGGGTTGTGAGGAGATGCCGAACCGGTAATTTCGCATGCGAAAACCACCATAGCGTTATTATACCAGCAAGTTACAAGCCAGCTACTCCTCCACCCGCGCAAAAAAAAAGGTGCGCTCTCACTTAACAAAGAGCGCACCCCCCCCCAAAAAAAACTAACCCAAGACACCCTATTCCACAGTCACACTCTTGGCCAGGTTGCGTGGCTGATCGACATCACAGCCGCGGCGATGGGCGATCTCATAAGCAAGCAACTGGGCTGGAATAGTGTAGAGCAGCGGATTCAGGTCCTCATGCACCTCCGGCAAATACAGCACATCGTCGGTGAGCGAGCTCAGATGCTGATCGCCGCTGGTCCCGATCAGTACCAACCGACCTTGCCGGGCCTTGATCTCCTCAATATTGGAGACCGTTTTCAGATAGACTGCGTCCTTGGGAACCAAGGCCACCACCGGCATGTCCCGGTCAATCAGGGCGATCGGGCCATGCTTCAACTCACCGGCGGCATAGCCTTCGGCATGGATATAGGAAATCTCCTTCAGCTTCAATGCGCCTTCCAGCGCGATGGGAAAATTCAGCCCTCGGCCGACAAAGAGAAAATCCTTGGCTTCATAGTACCGCTCGATCAACGCCTTGATTTCTTCCTGCAAACGCGGCAGCTCGGTTTCGATCACCCCGGCAATGTCGATCAGGGCAGCGCCTAACGCCTTTTGGATGTCAGGCTCAATCGTTTTGCGCACCTGTCCGAGGTACAAGGTCAGGAGGAAAAGCGCCGCCAATTGACAGGTAAAGGCCTTGGTCGAGGCCACCCCGATCTCCGGTCCGGCATGGGTGTAGATCACCCCATCGGCTTCCCGGGTCATGGTGGAGCCGACCACGTTGCAGATGATCAGCACCTTGGAACCAAGTTGCGCCGCTCTGCGGATGCCGGCCAGGGTGTCGGCGGTTTCACCGGATTGGGAGATGGCGATGGTCAGCACCCGGTCGTTGACCAGCAGCCGACGGTACCGAAATTCAGAGGCAATATCGACTTCGACCGGAATCCCCACCCATTTCTCAATCCAGTATTTGGCCACCAGGGCGGCGTGCCAAGAGGTGCCGCAGGCAACCAGGGCAATCCGCTCGATCCGGTTGATGGCCGCACCATCAAGCCCGATCTCCGGCAGATCAACGATGCCGGTATCCGGAACAATACGGCCGCTAATGGTGTTGAGAATGGCCTGGGGTTGCTCAAAAATTTCTTTGAGCATAAAATGCCGGTATCCGGCTTTCTCGGCCATCGAGGCGTTCCAGTCGATAACGGTGATCGATTTTTCCAGTTCGGATCCGTCATCGACCTGGAGGATGGTGTAGGTACCCTTGCGCAACACTGCCATTTCCCGGTCATCAAGAAAGATCACTTCACGGGTGTAGGGCAACAGTGCCGGGATATCCGAGGCAATGAAACAGGCGTCGCTGGACACCCCCATGACCAGAGGGCTGTGGTTCCTGGCCGCCACCAGCAGCTCGGGCTCCTTGGCCCACAGCACCCCGATGGCATAGGATCCCTCCACCCTGGCCAGGGCCTCGCGCACGGCCGTGACCAGATCGCCTTGCAAACAGTCTTCGATTAAATGGGCCAGAACCTCGGTATCGGTTTCCGAGGTGAAGGTGTGCCCTTTGGCCGTCAGTTCTTTTTTCAGCGCACCGTAGTTCTCGATGATACCGTTATGCACCACCACCAGTTCACCGGTGCAATCGGTATGCGGATGGGCGTTGTTCTCGGTGGGGGCGCCATGGGTTGCCCAGCGGGTGTGACCGATGCCGGTACTGCTGGCCACACCGATATGCTCATCAACCACCTTTTCGAGATTGACCAGTTTGCCTTTGGCACGATACCGCACCAATTGGTTTTCAAAGTGATAGACCAGTCCAGCCGAATCATAGCCACGATATTCAAGCCGCCGCAAGCCCTCAAGCAGAATGGGCACAACTCTTCTGGTGCCGACATAACCTACTATTCCACACATATATGTATCCTCTCAGGTGATCTTCAAAGCAGTAAACCAACACAGGTAACAGTATCTACGAGGCCATCGAAAAATGCAAGCCATAACATCGGGAAAGCCCGGAGGCCTTTTCACATGCTGAAGATGCAAAGATAATGACGACCATTGTTTAATAATGCCAAATAATATGCTAAGAAACTGCGCTCAGGGTTAAATGGACAATGCCCCCACTAAGCTTGAAAAATCGTTTTGAGTTAACCGTAAAAGAGGGTATCCTCCCTATAAATAGAGAGTTAAAGGACGACCGCATGAACGAACGACAACGCCTGCAAGAACTGCTGCTGCAAAAATCCTACCGCCAGGGGACCTTCACCCTCACTTCGGGCAAGACTTCGGATTTTTACATCGATTGCAAACAGACCACCCTCGACGCAGAAGGCAGCTATCTTTGCGGTCGCCTGCTTTTTGAGCTGATCCGCAACCATTCCGAAACCATCACCGGGGTCGGCGGCATGACCCTGGGGGCCGATCCTCTGGTGACCGCGGCATCCCTGGTCAGCTATCTCGAGAAAGCGCCCATTCCGGCGTTCATTGTCCGCAAGGAAGCCAAGGGGCACGGCACCGGCAACTTCCTCGAGGGTAAAAGCAACTTGGTCAAGGGTGGGCTCGTGGCCCTGATCGAGGATGTGGTCACCACCGGCGGCACCCTGCTCAAGGTTATCGAACGGGTTGAGAACGAAGGTTTTAAGGTCGGCCTGGTAGCCACCATCGTTGATCGTCAGGAAGGCGGCGCCGAAGCACTTGCGGCAAAAGGCTATCCCTTAAAGGCGATCTTTACCCGAGAACAACTTATCGGTAAGGTATAGCCACCGTGAAATGTCAAGAATGCGGGAAAGTGCTGAAGGTGCATCGGCGATGCCGTCAGGTCCGGCTCAAGTGTTCCGGTTGCCAAAAAGAGTATCAGATCCACGAAGTAGCCTCCGAACTCGACCGGGAGACCGAAATGGAACTTGAGCGCTTTACCTGCATCATCTACGACTGATTATGACCAACCTCAAAATCTATGTCCACGAAAACAACTCGGCAACGCTGATCTGCCCCGGCTGCGGTGCTATCAAGCATATTTCGGCTGACAAATTCAAGCACGGCAGGCACACCATCAAAGTGCAATGTCGTTGCCAGCAAACCTTCAATGTGCAATTTGACTTCCGCCGTCATTACCGCAAGCCGGTCAGCCTGCCCGGAACCTATGAAATCATCAGCGCGGGCGGGGTCGGCGGCGGCATTATTCATCTCAACAACCTTTCAAGAGGCGGGGTCGGCTTTACGGTTTCGGGCCTGCACCGGATCGAGCCAAAGCAAACATTGCAGATCGAATTCCAGTTGAACGACAAAAAGAAAACCACCATCAAGAAAAAAGCCCTCGTTAAATCGGTACAGCAGAACCTCGTCGGTTGCCAGTTCGAGGCCGACGTCGAAATGGAAAAAGATTTAGGGTTCTTCCTGAAATCCTGACGCCCCCTGCTGTACCTCTCCCTCCCTCGTCCTTGCTTTCCAGCCCCGCAATTTCACCCCGCCTGTTCGGCGGCAGACCGCAGGATTTCCTGGGCCTTGGCCAGCAAGGGCTCCAGCGTGGTGGTGTCCAAGGCGCTGATCCCGACCCCTTCACCGGAAAGCAGCACCTGCAGCGCTTCCTCGGGGCCGACCCGATCAATCTTATTGTAGACTTGAAGGCAAGGGATGGCGTCGAGTTCCAATTCGGCCAGCAGCGACTCCACCACCTCCACCTGCTGACGCCAGGCAGGGTTGGAGATGTCGATCACATGAAGCAACAAGTCCGCTTCAAATAATTCTTCCAGGGTCGATTCAAAGGCTTTGAGCAGGTCGGCGGGCAAATTGCGGATAAAGCCGACGGTATCGGTGATGATCACCTCCATGTCCTCGGGGAAACGCAGGCGCCGACTGGTCGGGTCCAGGGTGGCGAACAGCAGATCCTCGGCCTGGATGTCACTTTTAGTCAGGGTGTTGAGGAGGGTAGACTTGCCGGCATTGGTGTAGCCGACCAGGGAAATTACCGGCACATCGCGTTTGCGCCGCCGGCTGCGGCGGTGGAAACGCTGCTTGCCCACGGCCTTGAGTTCCTTGCCCAGGCGGGTGATACGGTCATTGATCCGCCGCTTATCGATCTCCAGGCGGGTCTCACCCGGCCCACGGGCGCCGATGCCGCCGGTCAGACGGGAGAGGGCGTCGTCGCGCGTGGTCAGTTTGGGCAGCATATATTTCAGCTGGGCCATCTCGATCTGCAACTTGCCCTCCCGCGATCGGGCGCGGCTGGCAAAGATATCGAGGATCAACTGGGTGCGGTCAATCACCCGCAGATCGGTATGATCGGTGACCGAGCGAATCTGCGAAGGGCTGAGTTCCTGATCGAACACCAGGAGGTTGGCTCCGAGCCGCAGGCTCATCAGCACGATCTCCACCAGCTTGCCCCGGCCAAGGATGAAACGGGAATGGAGATGCTTGCGACGCTGGATCACCTGATCCAGGACATCGACCCCGGCGGAACGCGCCAGCTCGACCAGTTCGGCCATGGAGTCCTCGGCCTCGACCCGGGTGCCGGTGGTTACCGAGACGAGAATGGCCCGGTCCTTGCCTTTATCGACTTCGCGGATCGGTCGCTCGCGGATGAATTCCGCTTCCAAAGCCTCGATCAATTCGATACAGGACAGCAGTTGCGCTGCGGGGTGTACCGGCGCCAGGGTCGCCCAGTCGCGGCCATCAACCTGCCGCGGGATGAGATACACGGCATGCAGCAGTTCCGGCAGCCCTTCCCGGATCGTCAGGGAGGCCATCAGGTCGAGCCGCAAACAGGCCAGATCCATGATGTCTTCTTCACTGATCGCCGTACCGCCACCTAACACGGTATGCACACAGCGCAGGCCGCGCAAACGACCGCCAGCAGTGCCGACATTGGCCAGCGCCGGGATAGTGATCCGGTCGTAATCGCCGACCACCACGCTTTCAATCTGGCCGGAACGGTGGATGAGCAGGCCGACCCGGCGGTTGAGTTCCGCTGAAATCGTCGCCAGACTGCGGGCGGTTTCCCTGCCGATGATCTCTTCGGGCGGAACCTTCTTCTGGATCAACCGTTCGAGGTCACGTAACTGCTTGGGCTTGAGCCCGTTGGTATTACCGGTAACCGCAGCGATGGTCGCACTCCTTGAGGTTGACGAATAGGAAAGGCATCAGCAGGGGGCGCTGCCCGGCGTCCGGGGAAATCCGATGACGTCGCGAATGTTCTGCATCCCGGTAACGAACTGCACCATGCGCTCAAATCCCAGCCCGAAACCTGCATGGGGCACCGAGCCGAAGCGGCGCAGATCGAGATACCAGCCATACTGGGCAAGATCAAGTCCTGCGGCCGTCATCCGGCCAGCCAAGAGCTCGTAACGCTCCTCGCGCTGACTGCCGCCGACCAGTTCACCGATGCCGGGCACCAGGATGTCCATGGCCGCCACCGTCCGACCGTCGTCATCAAGCCGCATATAAAAGGGTTTAATCGTCTGCGGATAGTTGGTGACGATCACCGGCGCCTTGGCCACCTCCTCGCAGAGATAGCGCTCATGCTCGGCCTGCAGATCAATTCCCCATTGCACCGGAAAGGCGAATTGCCGCGACGACTGCTCCAACAGGGCCACGGCCTCGGTATAGGTCAGGTGCACAAAAGCGCGATCGCGGACCTTCGCCAGTTTTTCCAGCAATCCCTTGGCGACAAATTGTTCGAACAGCTCGAGGTCTTCGGGGCACTCTAACAGGACGGTTTCCACCAGCGATTTGATCATCGCCTCGGCCACCTGCATGTTGCCGGCAAGATCGCAGAAGGCCATTTCCGGCTCCACCATCCAGAATTCTGCCAGATGCCGGCTGGTGTTGGAGTGCTCCGCCCGGAAGGTCGGCCCGAAGGTGTAGACCCGACCATGCGACAAGGCAAAGATCTCGGCCTGCAACTGGCCGCTGACCGTCAGACCGGCACGACGACCAAAAAAATCACCGACAAAGGGTTCCGCACCCTGTAACTGGCCAGGCTCCAACGCTGTTACCGTGAACATTTCACCCGCGCCTTCGCAGTCGGAGGTAGTAATCACCGGGGTGTGCACCTGAAGAAATCCCTGTTCGTGGAAAAACCGATGGATGGCAAAACTGAGCGTACTGCGGACCCTGGCAACCGCCCCCAAAGCGTTGGTGCGGGAACGGAGATGGGCAATGGAGCGAAGAAATTCGAAGCTGTGCCGTTTTTTCTGGAGCGGATAGGTTTCGGGGTCGGCCCATCCGAGCACCTGCAGTTCCTCGGCCTGCAGTTCGACCGCCTGTCCCTGGGCCGGCGAGGCCACCAGTGTCCCTCGGATCTGCACCGAGCAGCCGGTGACAAGCCGTTTGACCTCGGTCTCGTAATTGGTCAGTCGATCATCGGCGACCACCTGCAGATTGGCCAGGCAGGAACCGTCATTGATTTCCACAAAAGAAAAACTTCCGGAATCGCGCCGGGTCCGTACCCAGCCACTGACCTCAATGATATCCCCCACCGGTTGTCGCCGCAGGATATCGCCGATCCGAGTCGTTTGCTGCATGGTGCCACTCCCCTTCCATCGGTTTTCCGTTGATTGTCATCTCGCCGCGTTCCGGCCTCACCGACCGGATCGACCTCAACTTAGCAAGACCCCTTGATCGTCTTCACGCAAACCGACCACCACGATCCCGGCGCGTTCGGCTGCCTGGAGCATGGCCTGCAAATCGAAAATCAACGACTGCCCGGCCTCAACCGCCAGCACGGCACCTTTGACCGCGGCCAGGGTTTCGATGGTTTTGGGGCCGGTGGCCGGCAGATCGAAGCGAAAATCCTGGCCCGGCTTTTTCAGCTTGACCACCACCGCACCGGATCCGGCCAATTCACCGCCGCGGCGGATGGCGGCATCGGTGCCCTCAATGGCCTCAACCGCCAGCACGGAACGGTCGCGGACCACTACGCACTGCCCGATGTCGAGCCGACCGACTTCGCGGGCCAGGGCCCAGCCGAAACGGATGTCTTCCATCTGGGCAGCGGAGGGTTTTTTGCGGGTCAGCACGCCTTGGGGAAAAAACAGGTGATCCAGGTAACAGGTTGAGGCCAGGACGCGAATCCCCTCTTCTTCAAGGGTGGCGGCCACGGCGCGCAGGATGGAATCATCGAGCCGGGTGTCGATTTTGTTCCACAGGGTCAGCCCTTTGAAGTCCGGCATGACATCCTTGAAGATGCGGGTCTTGGTAATCGTGCCGGCAAAGACGGTTTCACTGATCCCTTCCCGGCGGAAATGGCTGATAATCTTACCCAGTTGCCCCAGTTTGACCCAGTAGGTGAGATCGGCCCGGTCCTCGATATCAGGCGAGGTTTCGTTGACATGGGCAATCGCCACGACCTTGCGCCCCCGCGCCCGAGCCGCATCGGCAAACAGCAGCGGAAACTGGCCGCCGCCTGCAATCAGACCAATGGCAGGTTGTTCCATGCCTTCAGTCATCAAGGGTCCGCTTGACCACGCCACGCTTGCTGGTGCGGAAAAAATCAACCATCAGTTGAACTTCCAGGCAATCCTTCATTTCGTCTTCCAGTTTGGCCAGCGAATCCTTGAGCAGCAGCTCCGGCGAGCGGAACAGAATTTTAAAGGCTTCTTCAAGATTTTTGATGGTGTCGCGGTCCATGCCCGAGCGGCGCAGGCCGATCTTGTTGATCCCGGCAATGCGCATCTGGTTGCGGGTGCCTTCCATGATCACATAGGGCGGCACATCCAGACCGATTCCGGACATGCCGCCGACGTAGGCATAGTCACCGATTCGGCAGTACTGATGCACCCCGACCATGCCGCCGAGATTAGCATGGCTGCCAATCTCCACATGCCCGGCCAGAGTGGCCAGATTGGCCATGATCACATGATCGGCAATGATGCAATCGTGGGCGATATGGCAATAGGCCATGATCATGTTACCGTTGCCGATCAGGGTCTTGCCGGTGGCCTTGACCGTGGCCCGGTGGATGGAGACATATTCGCGGAAGAAATTATCGTCGCCGATGATCAACTCGGTCGGCTCGCCTTGGTAATGGCTGTCCTGGGGCGGTGCGCCGATGGAAGCAAACGAACTGACCGTGTTGCGAGCACCGAGGGTGGTGTGGCCCGAAACCACGGCGTGGGCGCCAATCCGGGTTTCCGGACCGATGTTCACCGGACCGTCGATCACGGCATAGGCTTCGACAATCACCGAACTGTCGAGTTGCGCCCGGGGATCAATAACTGCGGCGGGATGTATATTCATACGAGTATCCTATATAAAAACAACGAACGATGAGGCAACCCCACACCGCTTTGCAATAAAAAATGAATGCTCAGGCAAAACTCGCCATCAATTCGGCTTCCGTGACCAGTTGGCCGTCAACATAAGCTTTCCCGGACATCTTGGTGATTTTCCCTTTCTGTTTGATCATCTCCAGCTGATAGACCAGCTGATCGCCCGGCCGGACCACCCTGCGGAAACGGGCCTTGTCGACCCCGGCGAAATAGACCAGTCGGCCCATCATTGCAGGGTCGGACAGGATGGCGAGGATGCCGCCGGTCTGGGCCAATCCTTCCAAAATCAACACACCCGGCATCACCGGTTCACCGGGAAAATGACCCTGAAAAAAAGGCTCGTTCATGGTAACATTTTTCAAACCACTGATACTCTTTGCTTTTTCCATAGCTACAATCCGGTCCACCATCAAAAACGGATATCGGTGCGGGAGCAGGGCCATGATGCCTTTGGTATCGATGGGTAGTGTTATTTCAATATCTGCAGTCATACTTCTGTCCCCTTTTCATGTTCCGTAGATCCGAGCAAACCGGTAAGCCGATCCACCTCTTTTCGTAAGCGTCGCAATTCCTTGGCCATTTCCGGCAACCGACTGAAGGCGGCGGTGGCCCGTCCCCAACTTCTGACCTCAAAGGCCGGAGCACCGCCGATTTTGGCACCGGCGGGCTGGTTGTTGTGGATACCGCTCATGGCCGCGGCCATGACCTGATCGCCGAGGTGCAAGTGCCCGGCGACCCCGGCCTTGGCGCCCAAAACAACATTGCGGCCCAAGGTGGTGCTGCCGGCGATTCCGGTCTGGGCCACTAGGATCGAATTTTCGCCGATCACCACGTTATGGCCCACCATCACCAGGTTGTCGATTCTGGCCCCGGACTTGATCCAGGTAACCCCGAAGGCGGCGCGGTCAACGCAGGTGTTGGCGCCGATCTCGACATCGTCGTCGATCCGCACCGTCCCGACCTGCGGTTTTTTATAATGTTGGCCACGGCTATCGGTGGCAAAGCCGAAACCATCGCTGCCGATCACCGCCCCATGGTGGAGAATGACGCGTTTGCCGATGGTGCAGCACTCCGCCACCACCACCCGGGCATGGATGATGCTGTCGTCACCGATCACGGTGCCGCTGCCGATCACTGCCCCGGGATGAATAGTCACCCGTTCCCCCAGCACCACGCCATCGCCCAAACTGACCAACGGGCCGATGCTGACCGCCGCTGGAACGGTGCAGTCGTTGCCGATGATTGCCGATGGATGGACACCCTGGGCCGCAAAGGGCGTAGCCAGCAGAAAGGTGTGGATTTGAGCGGCGGCGACCGAGGGTTGGGGGGTAACGATCGTCGGGATGGCCAGGGGGTGGGCATCACGGGGGACGATACAGGCCGCCGCCCGACAATGGGCGGGAAGCGGCAGCTGCCTGGCGTCGAGGATGAAGGTGATCTCGCCGGGCCCGGCATGCTCGATGCCATTGAGGCCTCGAATCGGCAAGTGGGGATCGCCTACCACACTGCCGCCCACCAGATCAGCCAGTTGCTGCAGGGTGCATTCGCGGGTCACGTTGTTCAAACTCCTGGACCATACAGTCATTGTCAAGGGTGCGGGTTGCGCCTTGTTTTTGCTTGATAATTGCTGATTTGTACCGCTGAACGGAAGGGTCGAACATACTGCAGTTTTTTTCAATCGTAAAGAAAAACAGCGCGGCAACGCTCTTGATAGTCTGCCAGTTCCGCTTGCCAGCTGCGCTCGAGTTCTTCAATAGGTACCCCGTTTTCCAACCCCTCCCGGACCTGTTGATCGCCGATGATCAGGTCCATGGGCAGGCGCTCGAATTCATATTCATAGGGCGGCTGCTTATAGGCGAATTGGTCGGGATAAAGGCGGCGGATGGCCTGGAGCAACGCCAGGCTCGTCCGATACGGCCGGAATCGCTCAGGGTCGGTGACATGGATCTGAAACCCGTTGCAGCCCTGCCCCATCCATTTCCCCGAGGTCGGCTCGAACCGAAGCGGCCGCAACCGACAACCTGGCAGGGCAACCGATTGGAGCGAGGCGAGAAGTTCGCCATGCTGGAGAAACGGCGCCCCAAAAAGTTCAAAGGGCAAGGTCGTACCCCTGGCCTCGGAGATGTTGGTGCCCTCCCAGATGACCTGACCGGGATAGACAAGGGCGGTGGTGAACGACGGCATGTTGGGCGAGGGGAAAACCCAGGGGTAGCCGGTGGCCGGAAAAAACATGTGCCGTTGCCAGCCATCCATGCGGACCACTTCAAGGTCGGCATGGATATCGAGTTCACGGTTGCAGAAAAGCGCCAGTTCACCGATGGTCAGACCATGCCGCATGGGGATGGCGCATCGGCCGACAAAGGAGGCGCAATCGGGACGCAGCAGATTGCCTTCGACAAGATGGCCGCCGATGGGATTGGGCCGGTCGAGAATCACCACTTTAATGCCGGTTTCTTTGGCCACTTCCAGGCAATGGACCACGGTCCAGATAAAGGTGTAGACCCGGGTGCCGACATCGATGAGATCAACCAGGAGGATATCGATATCGGCGAACATGGAGGGGTAGGGTTTCCGGGTCTCGCCATAGAGCGAATAGACCGGCAGACTGCTTTCCAGGTCCAGGCCGTGATCGGACTCGATCATGTTATCCTGTTTTTCGCTGAAGAACCCATGCTGGGGCGAAAACAGGCAGGTCAACTGGCCGGGAAAGTGGTGGCGCAGCAGATCGCGGCTATGGGTGAATTGGCTGTCGGTGGAGGCCTGGTTGGAGAGAAGCCCCAACCGTGTGCCAACGACTGTATCCCTTGCCGCCAGAATTAATTGTTCTATACCTAATCGAATCACAACATCCTCAATCACAGTTACCTATGAGCCTCATCATACCAATCCGGCGCAGGCCATCAACCATCACTGGGCTTGAAAGCCAAGCAACCATGGATGGACCGTGCGGGAGCCTAACCATTTTCGTTTCTAGCCAAACGGTGCGGCCCCGTCAATTGCTATCAAGGCGCGCTTAAAAAATAATCCCAAGGCAACCGATCCTCCCGGGCAACAGGGAAGCATCCAAAAACCATTTCAGGGTGCGCACAGGCTTAAATGGCAAAAAATTACACCAAGTGCAAAAATTTTTTTTTGTGTATTTTAGAATAAAAACGAAATATTAACAAAAAATAACCTTTGTACTGTTCAAAATTTTGTATTTTTTTTAGAAAGCGTATTGCCATCCTCATTTTGTTTTGTTATAGTAAATTCAAAATAAGGAAAGGTTCATGGCGCAGGCTTAAAAAAGTAAACAGATTGCGACATTATCCACACCTTCCCAAGTAGTAACTTGTCATTTTATGACAATAAGTATTTTTAGGGCAATAACGCCCAGGTAGTCATAACAACTTATAGCGTAGGAGAACGAATATGAAAAAAGTATTGAGTGCATTAGCTGTTTCAGCTTTAGTACTGACCGCAAGCGTAGCATTGGCAGGTGGACCTGGCAAGAAAGCTCCTGGTTGCCCGGAAGCATGTCAGGGGCAGATCGACGATCTGAACTCCTCTCAGGCACAGCAGAACGAGGTTCTGGGCGCCCATGGCAAACAACTGGCCAACCATGAGGGTCGGATCACCGCTCTTGAGAAAGCTTTCATGGATTACTGGTATGTTCGTCTCGGCGCTGGCGCTTCTTGGTTGTCCGCAGATGCCGAAGTGGGTGCTTTTAACAATCGTGTAACTCGTGACTCGGATCTTGATGTCGGTTTTCTCGGCCAAGTGGCTTTTGGTCGTGACTTCGCCATGTACAATGCACCTGGCCGGTTCCGTGCCGAGCTTGCGTTCAGCTATCAAACCCATGATACCGGCGACGATAACCTCAGCGTATTGGTTGTGAACAATACCCGGGACCTGTCTGTTGACGTCTACACCTTCATGGTCAATGGTTTCTATGAGCTGCCGGTTGCCGATGCCTTCTCCGTATACGCTATGGCTGGCGTTGGTCTTGCCCACGCCACCTTAGACGGTCAATATTCTAATGGATCAGGTTGGATTGATATCGATGCAGATGGCTCCAATGCCTTCGCCTACAAAGCAGGTTTTGGTGTCACCTACAACTTCACCCAGGAGATCGCCGGTGACTTGGGTTATGAGTACCTGGGCATTGCCGATGTTGATGGTTTGAAAGACATCGGTGGCAGCAACGTTGTCGCTTCTGTTCGTTTCAAATTCTAAGTATTATTTAAAATTTAGTTGAGTTGTGTAATCCCCGGCCGCAATTGGCCGGGGATTTTTTTTGCCCAAAATCACACTGCCCCGCCCGACCCTGCCTGCTTGGCACCCTTTCAAAAAAATCCTGGAAATCCTGGTCGGTTTGGCCCCCAGGCCTATGTCCGGTCATGCGCAGATCGCTCCCGCCAAAATTTAGCCCAATCAGCCATTCCCGGCAGCCATTGGATGTGAGTGCCGTGGGGTTGCACCCAGGCCAGGTGCCACTGCCAATGCCCCCCCTCCTGCCAGAGGTCGGCGCTCCAGGCCACCCAGCCGAAGTTCGATGGTTTTGGCCCTTGCCAGAACGTTTCCCACTGCAGCCAAAGCACGGGTTGGGTTTGCCTGTCTGCCCAGGCCGCCAGCAGCGGCCGCAGGGATGCCCCTTTATCCTGGAGGTAGGTGGTGAGGTAGGTGTTGTAGAGCACCAAGGGTGCCCCATGACAGACCGCGAGTTGCTCTTCAAGAAACCGGGGCAACTCCTCGGGCAGGTCGACGGGATGGAGTCGCACCGGCGCCCCGGTGGCATTGACCCGGTGCAGGGCGGCAATCCCCTGGCGAAGCCGGGCCATCCGCTCAACCTGATCCCCCCAGACAAAGGCGGCCAGGGTGAGTTCGTCCCGGTCTGTGGTCAGCGCAAAAGGGGAGAGATCGCACCCGATGCGGGTAACAATGTGCGGAAGTTTATGCCTGACAGGCGGCAAAGGCAATTTCCCCTTATAGGCGACCGAAAACTGCGGTGATTCCCCCGCACCTAAGGCCAGCACTCCCCTCCCCATTCCCTCTGCTCCCAACTGATACCGGCGCTGTTCCGCCACCAGGTTCAAGCCGGCGCTGGCGCCAAAATCCACCAAATGGATACTCGGCCAGCCAGGATACAGCACCGGCAGCAGCCAGCAAAGCCCGCGACCGGTCTCGTTGGTCTGCACGGCCGCGGTCTCGATAAACTCGGCAAGGGGCGCTTGCCGAGCCAGTATCGCGGCCCGGAGTTCCGTTCCCAGCCGGTGGTCATCGGCAGCACCCATCCCGCCTGCGGTCGGGTAATATTTAGCCAAACCGGCGACTTCAAGCTCTCCGTTCAGGATGTCCCGGTGCAGTCCGGCCAGCAGCAGCAACGGTACATCGAAAGACAATCGACCGGCGCCAGTCTGCAACAGCCAATCCACCAACGGATCGTGCCCCGGCTCAACAGCCAACCAATCGGCCAGAAGGCCAAATAAACGAGAATAAAGCGGGGAATAGCCAACCGTAAACTCCTGCTGCTTGCGAAACCTCGCGGAAAGTCGAATTTGAAAATTATCAAGTGATGCGGGCATGAGCGACCAACTAGGACCTAGGCAGAGGTAATCGTTTAGGCAGTCTTTAGGCCATGGCAAATATAACCCAAGCCCGGTTCCACCTCAACCGCAGCAAAACTTACCAACGGTCTTCATTATATCTTCATGGGAGGTAGTGTATGCATCCAAATAATCAATCACCTCAGAATGCCTGGAGAAACAATGCTCCCACCACCACAAAATATCTCTGATACGCAAAGCATGGTCGCAAGTTCTTCACCTTTCAGTCCTGCATGGGCTGCCAAGTTACAGTCCATTGTCGGCAATCCTCGATTCACGCCGCTGCTTTTCATCGGGGTGCTGTATCTTTTGGTATCCTTGCTCCTCAGGATCGTCTTGTTTGTTGCTTTCGGCTGGGAAGCTGGCCTACCGTTACTCACCCTGTTGTCGACCCTTGGCATCGGCATGGCAAACGACACCATTACCTTGGCGTATATCCTCGCACCCCTATCGCTATATCTTATTTTAGTTCCATATAAAATGCACCGATCGTTGCCAGGTCGTTGCTTGTTGGCGGCAATTATGTGGATCGCCTATTTCGGCATTTTCTACCAAGCGGTGGCCCAATATTTCTTCTTCAAAGAATTCAACGCTCGTTTCAATTTGGTGGCGGTTGATTATTTGATTTATCCCCATGAAGTCTTTGTCAATATCTATGAATCCTATCATGTGGTTTCCATTTCCTTCATGATCGCCATCTACGCCAGCCTCCTGCTGAAATTTAGCTGGAAATATCTTGCGAAATCCGCCGCGGCCCAAGTCTTTTTTTCCAGAAGGGCCAAATTTCTCTTAGGCCACGCGACCATCATCCTGCTCTTGGCTACCCTCTTTTCGACACATAGTTTTGATCTAACCACCAATAGGATTGTCAACGAAATTGCCGTCGACGGCATCAGCAGTTTCTTTGAGGCCTTACGAACCAACCACCTCGACTACCATGCCCATTACAAAACCGAAGATCCCCACCTCCTGTCGGGCCTCCTGCAAGCACAGTTGGCCACCGACACCAGCCGATCAAAGCCAGGCGACGCCGACATCAATCGCATTGCCACCGGCTCCAGTAGCGGATTGGGGAAATTAAATGTGGTGGTTATCGTGGAGGAATCTTTCGGCTGTGAACAGGTCGATGCCTGCGGCAACGGCAACACCATCGAAGCGGCGGTGGCCTCTCATAACATTGCCTTGACGCCCAAGCTTGACCTTCTCGCCACGCAAGGCATCTTCTTCAACCGGGCCTATGCGACCGGCACCAGGACGGTACGTGGACTTGAAGCGATCACCGCTTCACTGCCGCCGATTCCCAGCGAATCGATCATCAAACGGCCGGGCAACGGCCATATCGCGACCTGGGGAAAAGTCATGACCGAACATGGCTACCACACCAGTTTTCTCTACGGCGGATTCAGTCCCTTCGACAACATGAAATCGTTCTATAGCGAAAACGGCTTTGCGATCAGTGACCGGTTGGATATCGAGAACCCCAAATTCAGCAATATCTGGGGGGTGTCGGACCAGGATTTGTTCGACCACGCCCGGAAATATTTTGACCATCAGGCCGCCGGTGGCGCGCCCTTCTTCTCCATCATCATGACCACCTCAAATCACTCACCGTATACCTTTCCTGAAGGGATTGAAGGAGTGCGTTCCCGCGGAGGGTCACGTCGGGATGGCATACGGTATGCCGATCACGCCTTGGGTGAGTTTTTAGAGAAGAGTAAAAGCGCTCCCTGGTATACTAACACGCTCTTTGTGGTGGTCGCGGATCACGGCGCACGGGTGTACGGAAGCCAGCAGTTTCCGCTGCAGAGTTATGAAATCCCGCTGCTCATCATGGCGCCAGGACATCTGGAACCCCGACAGTTAAATAGTCCGATCAGCCAGATGGATATCGCCCCGACCGTTCTCGGCCTCCTGGGACTGCCCTACAACGCACCGTTTTTCGGCCAGAATGTTTTTGCCGAAAACGATGCCGCCAAAATTTTGCTCTTTAACCACAACCATGATGTCGCCCTCTATCAGCATGAAACCCTGACTGTTCTCGGGCTAGGTAAAAGTGCGCATACCTATGGATACCGTCTCGGCGGCGACCGATTTGACGATGCCCCCTACGACCGCGACTTAACCAACCTCGCGATCGCCTACTACCAGACGGCTTTCGATCTATTCATGCAGCACAAATATTTATAATCGCATCACCATTTGCTGCGGGTGGTCAAGGCGCTGGCCCGCCATCCTGCGGTTTCCGGGCAGCGATCCGATCAGGGCCTTGCTGCTGTTGGCCGACGAATGATCAGGTAGGCAAAACCACGGTGAATTCCGTCCAAGCCTGGGGCTCGCTTGCCACACCAATGGTACCCCCATGCAATTCGACGATCCGCTTGACAATGGTCAGGCCGAGTCCCGAACCGCCATGCACAGTGGACCGGGACTGCTCGCATCGGTAGAACTGATCGAAGATGCGGGGTTGGTCCTGCGGATCGATACCAGGTCCGGTATTGGCGACCGTAAGCGTGACGGTTCCGGCCTCTGCCGAGGTCCGGCAGGACACCTGGCCGCCAGGGATGTTGTAGCGGATGGCATTATCGAGCAGGTTGATCACCACCCGCCGGATCATTTCTTGATCCGCATGCAGGAATACATCGCCCTGCAGGTCCCCCTGAAAGGTCAAGCGCTGCTCCTGCATCAGCACCTGAAAATCCTCGACCACACGGGCAATCAGTGTATGGAAACAAAAGGTTTCTTTTTCCGGGAGATCGATCAATTCCAGCCGGCTCAGATCCAGCAGGCTCTTGACCAACTGGCTGATCCTTGCCAGAGACCGTTCCTGAGCGAGCAATTTTTCCTGCAGAGGCCTCGGCAGACTGTCATCCTGCAAAGTTTCTTCCATGGAAAGCCGCAGCAGGGTGATAGGGGTCTTTAACTCGTGAGAGGCATTGGCCACGAATTCCTTCTGACGGAGGAAGGAATACTGCAGTCGGTTGAACATCTGATTGAGGGTGACCGCCAAGGCATCGATCTCGTCGCCATTGCCGGCCATCGGGATTCTTTTTTCCAGGGTATTGGCATTGATGGCAGCGGCCATTCGGTTGATCTCCTGCACCGGACGCAGGACCTTGCCGGCCACCTGATAGCTGACCAGGATCAGGATCAGCGCCGAGGCCAGCAGGGCGGAACCGATCATCACCGCCGACTCAATCGATTCGCCGACGATACTCTCGACCGGTCGGGCGACATGCACCTTATAGGTTGTCCCTTGCTCGGTGAGGGTAAAGACCCTGTTCCAAAAGCCGGCGGCCTCGTCGGTTTCCTCGGCATAAAAACGTTTCAGGGGGATGTCGGTACTCACCAGATACCCCTGGTCGCCTGCTTGCATAGGCATAGGAATCTCGTCGGCCATCTCTGAGGAAAAGAGCAATTTTTGCCCGGTATCATAGATGCGAACCCAATAGAGATGGGAAAAATGCTCAAGGTTTTCTTTTTTGATCCCAAGACCTTGCTTCGGTGCCCGCGCCAATTCCTCAACCAGGGTGTGGGCCCGGATTTCCAGTTCCTGATCAAGAAATTCGTAGGGCGTCTCCAATCCCCATAAAAAAACGATGAGCGAGAGAACCGTCGTGGAAATCAACCCGGCCAGACTAACCCACAGGGTGATCCGATTACGTATTTTCATGCCTGGTCATCCCTGGCCATATAGCCGATACCGCGGACGGTGGCGATGATCCGGCCGGCCTGATCGTCGAGCTTTCGCCGTAAATTTTTTATGTGGACATCAATATTGTTGGACATGGTAAAGGGATCAAAGGCATCGCCCCAGACATGCTCGGCCATATTGAAGCGGGAGATGGCCCGGTTGCGGTTATAGAACAAAAACTCCAGCAGGGAAAATTCCTTAGGGGTGAGATTAACCGGTTCGTTCCCCAGAGTAACGATCCGGGTGTTGGTATCCAGACTGATCGGGCCGATGACCAGCAAAGGGCTGACCTGCTCATGGCTGCGACGCAGCAACGCCCGGATCCGGGCCAGAAGTTCGGCCATGGAAAAAGGTTTATGGAGATAGTCGTCAGCCCCCAAATCAAGCCCCTTGACCCGGTTAGCCACCTCGCCCTTGGCGGTCAGCATCAGCACCGGCGTAGCTACCCCTTCCTGGCGCAATTCGTCGAGTACCGCAAAACCATCCTTGCCCGGCAGCATGATGTCGAGCACGATCAGGTCATAGGGGTCCGAAAATATCATTTCCAATGCGAGATCCCCATCGCCGGCCGTATCCACGGTGTATTGCTGCTGCCTGAGGGTCTGCGCAATTTGTTCGCACAACTCCGGTTCATCATCAACGATCAATACCCGCATGCCAGTCTCCCTGGTTGATCGAGTTGGCATTGCCAACGCAACGCCTAAAAATTCCAGCCTGTAGTTTATACATCCCTCTCCACGATGGGGAAATTATAACGGTCCCAAAACCGACGGTCGAGATGTTGTTCATCATTTCTTCATCAAGGCTGTGGTAATTACCATCTTGAAGGTGGCCTGCCCTGGAAGGAAATCTGACGTAACAAGCCCTTCAAAGTTAACTGATCAACTTCATTGCCAGAGGCAATGTATTGCCCAATCAACTTTTGACCGAGAACATTCATGATCGTATCCCAAGAGGAACACACCTGTAGGTTTGCTCAGTATGAATTGACGATCAGATATCGCCAGCCAATTTCCATTGCCGTTATCCTCGCCTGCACGCTCCTGCAATTCTTGACCAGCCCTTCCTGGGAAGGGAACAGCCTAGGCGGCGGACTCGTTGCCACGCTCAGTTTTGTCCTGGTCGTGATCGCCGCATTCGGCCGCATCTGGAGCGCCCTTTACATCAGCGGCTACAAAGAAGACCGGGTGGTCTCCGAGGGGCCGTATGCCATGGTCCGCAATCCCCTGTATGTCTTTAGTTTCCTTGGCGCCCTCGGATTGGGCCTGGTCACCAGACATTTCTGGATCGTGGCCATTATCGTCGGCGCATTTATCCTGTATTACCCTCTGGTGGTACTTGCAGAGGAACGGAACCTGCAGCAAAAATTTGGCCAAGCCTACCTGGAATACGCCAGTAAGGTTCCCAGATTTCTGCCCCACCATTTCCAGTTGGTCGAACCGGACCCCTACCCGGTACGCCCCCGCCACGTGCGAAAATCGCTCCAGGAAATTGTCTGTTTCTTCTGGTTTTTCCTGATCCTCCATCTTGTTACCAATGTTCCTTATAGTCTTTAACCGATGGCTTAGCTGTGCATTACAGAAATAATTGAAATAGCCATCGACACCATCCGTTCTCTATGCCATAACGTCTGCAAGGCTCGGTCACCGACCATACCGGGAGTTGTTGCACACATCCAAGGCAAGGGGAACCATGGTTGATTTTTCCGTTTACATGGGGTTGTTCATGGCCGCGCTGCTGGCGGCCACCATCGTGCCGATGCAATCGGAAGCGGTGCTGGTCGGCCTGCTGCTGACCGGTGCCTATTCGCCGACCGGGTTATTGACGGTGGCCAGCGTCGGCAACATCCTGGGTGCGGTGCTCAACTGGTGGTTGGGCTGCTTCATCGAACGTTTTCGCCATCGATCCTGGTTTCCGGTCAGCGAACCGCGATTGGCACTAGCGCAGCAATGGTATCAGCGCTACGGCAAGTGGTCCCTGCTCCTCTCCTGGGTACCGGTGATCGGCGATCCGCTGACCGTGGTTGCCGGAGTGATGCGGGAATCGTTCTGGATGTTTCTGCTGATCGCCGGAAGCGCCAAAATCCTGCGGTATCTGGTGCTGATGGCCGCGACCTTCGGTTGGTGGGCCTGAAATTCGAAGATTCTCAGGCACCCAAAAAATAGCGGTAACGATGACAACCGCTGAGCAGCGGGGCCGTATAAAAAAAAAGATTATACGCGGCGGGCTGAAGACCGGTTCCGGACATCGGGGATGGCCGGGTACGGCTGTCTATTGCGGCGCTCCGACCGGAACAGCGGACGGTGCGGCCTGGCCGGCTTCGGCCTGCGGCTGCACCTTTGACCGCACCAATGCGGCCCGATCGGCCCGGACGAGTTCCTCCACCTGCCAGCCTTCCACCCGAAACAGCTGCTCGCGACCTGAAACCTTGAGCACCGGCATCGAGGCTTCAGGCAACTGTCCCTGGGCCTCCTTGGCCTCAGCCGCCGAGGGTCGACCAAAGAGGTACTCGATCCGCTCGCCGCCCTCAAGCTCGACAGTATACTGCAAAACCGGGGAATCCAGGCCGTATTCCGGCTTGTCCAGGGTGCCGAGCACCGAATGGATGGTCAGCCCGGCGAGCTGTTTAATCAAGGCATCCCGTTGGTCTTTGACGATTTCCTCCTCCGCGGTCATATCGACCGGCAGCAACCCCTGCTCCACCCGTTCAAGGGTCAGGTCGGGAAGCTCAACCCGCACCACCTGTTCGGGCTTGAACCCCAGCGCCCTGGTATCGATCCAGCTGTCAGGTTTCACCTCCAGATCGTGCAGATCCATGGCCAGGGTCTCTATCTCCTGGCTGCCGTCGACCCGGAGATAGATTTTCCGAAGCCCCGGGGAACTGCCGAAATACAGCACGCCGAGATCAGCGCCGTTGCTGCGCAGGATCAATTTCCGTTCGAACCTGTCGGCACCCACCTTGAAGCGGGTGGCGGCCTCCACGGTGGTCGCCTCCGGCCAGCCCCGCTGCAGGCTTGCCAGCCGGTCGACCAGCCCCTGCACCCGTATCGAATCCGCCGGGAACGAGGCTAAATCGGGCAACTGCCAGTGCTCTTTGTCCTTTTTCAGCAACAGCTTGTGTCCTTCGCCATCCTCCAGCCGCAGTTCGTCCACCGCTAACGCGGCCAGCTTGAGCAACGGCCCCTTGACCGAGGGCGACACCTCGGATTTTTTTTGCACATGGGTCAAAACCGCCAGCCCACTCTGCACCAGGACCAGGACCGCGCAGATAAGAATCAGTCGTTTCATGTTCAAGCCCTCCCGGCAATCAGCAAACGTTCACGCCGTCGCGCCCTGGCCCGGACCAGACGCCGGATGGACCAGACGATCAGCAGTCCGAGGGCTGCCAGCCCGTAATTGAGGTATTCCCACCACATCCTGGTCTCCTTGTCCATCGGCAGGAGGGTGCGGGCAAAATGGCCGCGGCCACGGATGGAAAGCAGATCACGATCTTCCAGCGACCAGTCGATGCAGTTGGCCAACAACTGGAGCGGGTTGAGATACCGGGTGCCGCCGGCACCGGAAGCCAACTCCAGGCTGGCATCGGCCAGGAAGGTGTTGGAGGCCAGCAAAATGATCCGCGCCGAGTCCGGCGATCGATCCAGCACCCGACCCACCACCTCCGGCGGCTGGTCGACGGGCTCTTCCTGAAGGTTCTCGTTGGCATCCGCCGGCGCGGCCTCCTTCTTCGCCTGCTTCGGTTTCTCCTTTTTCACCTGTTGTGTACGGGCTTCCTCCACTAGAGGCGAGGACTTGCCCTTGAACCAGGAATCGAATTTGCCCTCCACCAGCACCGCCAGCAACTGCCTGCCGCTTATCTCACCCTGGGGAAAGCCTGCCTGGCCGTACCGTTTGAAATCCGGTTGAATCTTGAGGGCCTCCGACAACCAGGAACCCTTTGAGCTCTCCAGCAGCCGAACCACCCGGCGTTCCTTATTTTTCTCGCCATCGACGTTGACCGGTGAGGCCCAGGTCATCGACAGCTGATCGATGCCGGTGAGCAGGCCGCTGTCGCGGTTCATGCCGTCGCTGCGGATATCGACGAAATAAGGGTAGTTGAGCAGATGGGTTTCCTGGACGCTGAGGCCGCCGGCCTGACGCTCGACCGGCACCGGGAAGGCGGCATTCTGGGGATCCAGAACCATGGAGGGGGTCAAGGTTATCCCGTAACCGGCCAGCCAGTCCGCCAGACCGCTTTCCTTTTTGCTGACATTGAGCCGACCCTGGAGCTGCACGTCAAAGGGCGAAGTGGCCAGCACCACGGTGCCACCCTGCATCAGGAACTGATCGATGGCGAATCGCTGGTTGTCCGCTAGTTTTTCCGGCGCGATCACCACCAGGATATCCGCTTCGGTATCCACCTGGCCGCCGCTGAGATCCACCGGCTTGACCCGATGCTCCTGCTCGGCAAAACGGGTGAGCAGCTGGAAGGAGTTGGCCGGTCCCTGCCCGCCCATGCCGAACTGATCCATTGGGGGCTCGGGTGGTGGCGTAAAGAGCGCCACCGTCTTGAGCATTCCTTTGGAAAAACGTTTGAGCGCGGCCTCGATGGTTGTCTTCAAGGCGGCCTGATCAAGTTCAGCGGGCAAGGCCACCTGCACCTGCTGACCGCCGCTTTCCAGGGTCATGTAAAACCAGAAGGGGGTGGTCGCCATGAGCCCGGCCACCATGGGCTGCATGCCATACTCTTTGGTCAGTTGCGCGGCAACGGCCCCGCCATCGGCCTCGGGATCGATCAGGTCGAAGGAAAACTTGTCGCCACCCTGTTTTTTGAGATCGGCCAGGATCAAATCCAGGCTCTGTTTCAATGCAACCAAGGGTTGCGGCAATTTGCTCTCAGCGGAGAAATAACCGTGAAAGACCACCGGTGCGCCGATCCCGGCAAAGAGATTGCCGCCGCCCTGATAGCTGTACAAGACCTTCTTGATTGCTCGGGTGATATCATGTTCGGGGTTGCGCAGCGCCACATCCATCTTGGTGTCGCCCTCGCTCTTGACCTCGATCAGGTCCTGAAACCCCAGGGTGAGGAACTGGTCGCCGTATTTGACCAGGATATCGAAATACGAATTGGTGACCGCGGCCTGATGCCGGGAGGCGGTTTGGAACGGCACCGGCCGGATGCCGTATTTCTGGCCGGCCTCCTGCTCCAGCTCGGGTTTTTCCTGGGGATCGACGACCTCAACCTTGACCCGGCCGTTACCAGCCACCTCATATTCGCGGAGCAAGTCGCGGAGTTGCGGCTGCAGGGGGGCCAGCAGCGGATGGGTCTGCGCCGAGAAATAGCCGCGGATCAGGAGCGGTTCCTGCAATCGGGCCAGATACGAACGGGTGGCCGGCGAGATCGAGTAAATCCGGCCTCCGGTCAGGTCGGCACGCAGCAGGCCGATGGGTGCCAGCCACACATTGACCAGGACAAAATTCAGCACCAGCAGCAGGGTCGCCAGACCCCAACGTCGATGGGCCGGATTGGTCGGATTGCCGGCCCAGCGCTGGCGCTCCAGAGTGTAGACATTGAGGGTGAGAAAGATGCCGATCAGGCTGACCGCATAGAGCAGGTCACGCAAATCGACCACACCCCGGGTAATGGCGGCAAATCGGGACCCGGCTCCCAGCAGTTTAAGCAGTTCCCCACCCCGGTTGCCGAAGAAGCTGGTCAGGGTGTCGGAGCCGAGCAGATACAAACCGCTGCACACCAGGGTGGTGACGATCAGACTGACGATCTGGCTGTTGAACTGGGCGCTGACCATCAGACCGATGGCGATGTAGGCCCCGGCGAGCAGCAGACTGGCCAGATAACCGCCGAACACCGGACCCCAATCGAGTTGGCCGAGCAGGGAAACCGTCACCGGCAGTGGCAGGGTCAACAGCAGGCCGATGGCGACCAGCAGCAGGCAGGCGAGGAATTTGCCGCCCACCAGCAGTGGCAGGCCGACCGGCGCGGTCAGCAGCGGCTCCAGGGTGCCGGAGCGATGTTCCTCGGACCAGACCCGCATGGTGCTGGCCGCCGACAGAAAAATCAGTAAAATCGGCATCCACTCAAACATCGGCCGGACATCGGCGATGTTGCGGCTGAAAAAAGTCGCCACCCAGAAAAAGATAAACAGCGTGGCCGTTAAAAAAGCGCCGAAAAAGATAAAAGCCGCCGGCGTGGCGAAAAAGGCCGCCAATTCCTTGCGGGCGACTCTGCGCAGGGTATTCATTGTTCCCTCCCGGCAGAAACATTGATTTCACTGAATATTTTTTCAAGATTGCGCGACTCCGGCTCCAGGCCGAAGAGGCTCCAGCCGCGCCGGGTGATGGCCGCAGCCACCATGGGGGCCAATTCCCTGGCCGAACGCGTCCCGGACAGGGCGAAGCAGGCGTAGCCATGCGCGGCGGGCAGACAATCGACCCGGGTAATCCCCTCCAGGCGGCGGAGCCAGGTGGCCGCCTCTTCCTGGGCATCGAGGGTCACCAACAACCGCTGGCCAGCTCCGAGTTCAGCCAGGCTCGCATCCAGGACCTTGCGGCCGTGCTGGATGATGATCGCCCGGTCACAGACCGCCTGAACCTCCTGGAGGATATGGGTGGAAATGATCAGGGTCGCCTCTTGGGCGAGTTCCTTGATCAGACTGCGCATATGCTGGATTTGGGTGGGATCGAGTCCGTTGGTGGGTTCGTCGAGAATGACGATTCGCGGCCGGTGGAGGATGGCCTGGGCCACGCCGACCCGCTGACGGTAGCCACGCGACAGGGTCCCAATGGCTTGGCCGGCCTTGTCGGTGAGCGCGGTCCGCTCCAGGGTGTCGCGCACCAGTCTGCCCATCCGCGTATCGCGGATCCCGTGCAGGGTGGCCTGATATTCCAGGTAGCCGACCACGGTCATCTCCGGATAGAGCGGGCAGTTTTCCGGAAGATAGCCGATCAGGGCCTGAATCGCCCGGCGATCGGTGGCCATCTCCAGTTGATCGACCTTGATGGTCCCCCCGGTGGGTTCCAGGAAACCGGTGATCATTTTCATGATCGTGGTCTTACCAGCACCGTTATGGCCGAGCAGACCAACGACCTCTCCGGATTTAATCGCAAAGGAGACGTTATCGACCGCCTTCAACGGTCCATACGTTCGGGTCAGATTGTGTACCTGGATCATACGGATCTCCAAAAATAACTAAACGCCGCCGCTGAGGGGGCCTTGGGTGGGAGCAAAGAAACAGGCAGGCAAGGGCGAGCAATCCGGTTGACGACAGTGACCGACAGGATCGGCCTCAATGGTGCGAACCCATGCAGCATGCCACTACAAGCGAACAAACCCCTGCTTATAATTCCGGCGAAAAACATAAACCAGCCAGCCAAGTTGTCAAGCAAGCCGGAAGGGAAATTATCGACAGGAAAGATGGCGCAACGGCGCGGAACGCGACCAGGCAAAAAGCTGGCGACACTCGGATATCACTTGGCTCGAAAATGAACCGACAAAAACCGGTCCAGCTGGTTGGCGAACCGCTGCCGATCACCCGGGCTGAAGGCTGCCGGACCGCCGGTTTCGATGCCGCTGGCCCGCAGGCTGTCCATGAAATCGCGCATGCTCAGCCGGGCCCGGACATTGTCGATGGTGTAGAGTTCGCCGCGGGGATTAAGCCCGTAGCCCCCTTTGGCGATCACCAGAGCGGCCAGGGGAATATCGGCGGTGATCACCAAGTCGCCTGCGCACAAGCGCCGGACAATTTCATGGTCGGCCACGTCAAAGCCGGCAGCCACCCGCAACGAGCGGATGTTGGCAACCGGCGGGGTCGCCAACGGCTGGTTGGCCACCAGGGTCATGGCCACCCCGGTTCGTTCGGCGGCCCGGAAAAGGATCTCTTTGATCACCTTGGGGCAGGCATCGGCATCAACCCAGATATGCACGTAGTCCTCTTACGATCAGTTTATGGCAACCTTGCCTTGTCAGGTTATCTGCTCCGGGCTGTATACCGCATCGGCGGCTCGCCGGCTCCTTGTTTTTTCCGCGGCTATTCCTCACCTCAGCCTTGCTTGTTGACCGCCAGTTCGTTGGGACACCATGCCGAATTTGCCCCAATGATGCAATCCTGGCGGCCCGAAGCGCTCCGGGCTTGCCATTCCCCACCGGGTTGCGTATGAATAATCAATACATGCCGCCCACGTTACCCGGCGGCTGGTTAACCGTGGTCATCGACAAACAGCAAGGAGGAAAACATGAAGCAGGTGCCAGAAGAAATCGATCAGGCGGACAATGCAATGCTGGTGGAGATCGTGATGGATGCTTTTCGTCGGACGATTGTCCATTACGGCGCCTGGTTTGCCGAGGTGGCACATCAGGTCGGGATGGAAAAGGCCATGGCCGTTGAGGACGATGTCTGGAAAGTGAGCATGGCCAATCAGGTCGACCGCATCGGCAAGACCCTCGATTTTCCCACCGAAAACGGCGTTCCCAGTGTGCTCAAAACCCTCCCCAGGGAAACCTTGCTCGATCTGATCGAAAAAATGAGCATTAACTGGCTGGCCAATGACGGCATCTGGTTTCAGGCGGTGGAGAAACGATTCGGCATGGGGGACGCCAAACGGTGCAATGACACCTGCTGGACCCGCTACTCGCCCTTTGAAGCGGAGCGTATCAAGAAATTACTCGACCTGCCCGATAACGGCGGCATTCCGGCCCTGAAAAAAGCGTTGTCCCTGCGCATGTACGCCTTCATCAATGAACAATCGGTGGAAGCAATTGATGAGAACTGCCTCATTTTCTACATGAACAACTGCCGGGTCCAATCGGCCAGAAAACGCAAGGGTTTGCCTGATTATCCATGCAAATCAGCGGGCATGGTCGAATATCCCACCTTTGCCCAGACCATCGACCCCCGCATCAAGACCGAATGCATCGGCTGCCCGCCCGATGCGCATCCGGACAACTGGTTTTGCGCCTGGAAATTTTATATTGAATGAGGTTTCGGGGATTATTTAAAACGTGGAGGTTGCCCGGCACCAGCTTCAGGGAGTTATCTTCCTGAAGCTGCAGAACCCTGCCTGTTGGCAATTGAACATCGACGGCCGATGTCGAAGTACAGCAAAAGTTACAACGATGAGCGCGCGCCTTCAATCCAGAATTTCACGAATCTTATGGGATATCGCCAGCAGGGTGAAGGGCTTCTGGATAAAACCGTGACTGCCCTCATCGAGGATTGCAGCGGCCTGGTCGGAGAGGTGGTAGCCGGTTGAGAGCAGCACCTTGATGGTTTTGTCCACCTCTTTGAGCCGATGAAACAGCTCGACGCCCCCCATGCCGGGCATAACCATATCGAGAATCGCCAGGCCGATCCGACTCCGGTGTTCATGGAACAATTCAAGCGCCTCAATGCCGGAGGATGCCCTTAAAATCGTGTACCCCAGCCGTTGCAGCATTTCACCCGTCAAGTGGAGTACCATCTCTTCATCATCGACCAGCAGGATGGTCTCCGATCCCTGCAGGAACGCATCGGGCAGCGTTCTTTCCTGCAAAACCGTTTTCTCCGAGGCGGGCAGGTAAACGGAAAACTGCGCTCCGCCCTGCGGGCTGTTGCCGGCCCTAATAAATCCATCGTGATTTTTAATGATACCGTAGGCTGACGCCAACCCCAAACCGGTTCCACGATCCTTGCCCTTGGTCGTGAAAAAAGGATCGAAAATTTTATCGAGGATTTGCGGATCGATACCGCACCCACTGTCAATCACCGAAATTTTAACGTACCGGCGGGGCAAAGGCACGGGGGAATCTGCATGAGGCTGGTCAATCTGCACGTTTTCCGTCTGCAGAAAGAGCTCGCCGCCTTCGGGCATGGCATGGGCGGCGTTAACAAAAAGATTGAGCAGCACCTGTTCAAGTTGCCCGGCATCCGCTTCCACCGACCAGACTTGTGGCTGGAGATGACGATGGATGAAGATCTCCCTTCGTGTCTGGCCGAACATTAAGGCGCAACTGGCCAGCAAGGCATTGAGATCAACAGGTTTGATTTCACGTTGATCCCCGCGGGCCAATCCAAGCAGCTGCCGGGTCAAATTCTGCCCCTGCTTGACAAATTTTTCGATATTTTTCAATTTATCGAAATTTTTATCGCTCAGTTGCGAGTCAAGCTCCATCAGGGAGGCACTGCCCTGGATCCCCATGAGCACATTATTGAAATCATGGGCCAGGCCACCGGCCATCGCTCCCAGTGCCTCGAATTTTTGGGCATGATAGAATTGCAGTTCCATCGCCTTGGCCTCGGTGAGATCACGGTAACTGCAGATAATACCGGCGGGGTCGCCCTGATGATCAGAATATCGGGCAGCGCTGATCGAAACATCAAGGAGCCTGCCCTCCTTGGTTGGACGTTTGGTCAAGAAATTACGGATCGCCTGTCCGGTTTCGAGAAGACGACGGAATTCTCCGGTAGCGAAGTCGGATTGGCCATCGGCATGCCAGAGCAACGGCTTGTCCTGGAACTCTTCAACCTGCCAGCCGAAGATCTGGGAAAAACTGGGATTGAGATACCGCACACACCCTTGCAGATCGTAGATGGCGATGGCATCGGCAGCCGCATTGAGGAGTGAACGATATAAGGCCTGCCCTTTTTTAGACTCTTCGTAGAGTTGCCGATACAGTTCCTGGCTCTTCTCCAAATCCTTGGTTCGTTCGATCACCGTCTGTTCAAATCCGTTGCGATGCGCGACCAATTCCTGTTCGAGCTTCTTCTGATGGGTGATATCGATGATGAGCACCAGTACGCCGGTGACGGGCCCATCCTTGTTTTTTCTGATGGGGGTGGCGATGTGATCGATATAGATGGTTTCCCCGCTAATCCGGGTGCGCTGTCGTTCCGACCGACCACTGAAATGGCCTGCAAACACCTTCTGGGCCGGGCAGTCGTCACAGATGGCCTCGAGCTGGGCCGCGGCTTGATAACAAAATTTCCCCAGAGCCGAGGCTCCGTAGATCTCTTTCGCCTTGCGGTTGAACCCGATCACTTTATACTCACAATCGAGTTCCCACATGGCAATGTCCATGACATCGATCAAATCGGTCAGGGTCGCACTCAGACGACCGCAACTATCGACATCCTCGATTATCGACAAGGAATTACGCAAGAGTTGTGAAATGGTATTTGGGTTTGCCAAGGTGGTTGACTATCTCAAAAATGATGCCCGCATGCGTATCAGGCGGGGTATTCTCTTCATAAGCCGCAGTGCACGGCCGCAACAACGAAATTGTAAACGGCGTCTCTTGAATAGGGAAGCTTTTTCGGCAAAACAACAATTAATCTTGCCAAGAGCATAAAAAACAGGGAGGCCAAGGCGCGTACCGCCTGCCTCCCCGAGCTCTACAAAATCGCTTTATCTGCGCAGTCTTTCTCTGTGGTATCCCGCCGCTTAAATTTTGAAGGTGTTGACGATACCCCCCAATTCATTGGCCAGCTCCTGAAGCCTGTCGGCACTCGACTTGACCTGATTGCTGCTGTTGAAAATCTCGTTGGAGGCGACATTGACCCCGGCAATATCCTGGGTGATGCTGCCGGCCACCGCGGAACTTTGGCTGACGTTTTCATTGACCTCGCCTAGCCCCAACGAAGCCTGGGCGATATTGCTGGCGATTTCCTCGGTGGCGGCGGACTGTTCACCAACGGAGATAGAGATGGTCGCCACGATTTCGTTGACGCTGTTGATAATTTTCGAAATCTGGTTGATCTCGTCCACCGTCGACTTGGTGGTCCCCTGAACCCCCTCGATCTGACTCTTGATGTTCATGGTGGCCGCCGCCGTCTGTTTGGCCAGTTCCTTGATCTCGTTGGCAACAACGGCAAAACCTTTGCCCGCCTCTCCAGCCCTGGCGGCCTCAATGGTCGCGTTCAAAGCCAGGAGGTTGGTCTGCTCCGAAATCTCGGTGATGGTTTCGGTAACCTTGCTGATCGCCTGGGCAGCCTTGCCGAGCTCCGCCATTTTTTCCGAGGTATTGGCGGCCTGAATCACCGCCTTTTCGGAAATCATCCGGGCTTGCTCGGCGTTCTGGGCGATCTGGGAGATAGTGGAGGTCATTTCCTCGGCGGCACTGGCCACCATTGAGGTGTTGGTGGTCGACTGCTCCATCGCAGCCGCCACACCGTTGAGATTGGCGCTCATTTCCTCGGCGGCGGTGGCCACACTGTTGGCCCGGCCGGAGGTATCCTCCGCACTTTTCGACAGGTCAACGGCGATGGTGGCGAGTTCACCGATGGACCGGTTGACTTGTTGGGTATTATCACTGATATTGCCGATGATTTTCTGTAATTTTTCCACAAAGACATTGAACCATTTGGCCAGTTCGCCGACCTCGTCTTTCGAGGTGACCGCCAACCGCATGGTCAGGTCCCCTTCGCCCTGGGCGATATCTTTGAGACTGGCAACCGCCTTGTTGATCGGTCGGGTGATCGAGGACGCCGCCAGGTATACCACCACTCCGGTCACGGTGATCGAGATGAGGGTGATCAGGGCGATGGTATTACGCAAGGTGATGACGCTGGCCAGGAATTCGCTGGAGTCCTGGGTGGCGGCAAGGCTCCAGCCTTTGAGCTTGATCGGCGCAAAACCGGCAACCTTATCGATCCCTTTGAAGGTATAATCTTCGGCACCGGTCTGCCCGGCCATCATCGCCTTGTTGATATCCTCCATGCCCTTAAGGGCTTTCAGATCAAGGGTCAGGATATGTTTCGCATCCGGATGGGCAATAATGATCCCGGCGCTATTGGCCATGAAACAGTATCCGGTGGTGCCGATCTTCTTGGCCGTCACCAGGTCGGTGAGAACCGATGCTTTCAAGAGTCCACCGAAGACACCTAAAAAGGTGCCGCTGTCGGAATAGACCGGGCCACAGAGGAGCAGCACCGGTTCATTGGATGATTTCAAACGAACGATGTCGCCGCTGACCGTTTTTTTGGTATTTTTGGCTTCCAGGTACAGGGGGTTCTGGGCGATGTCCAATCCTTTCAACTCTTCACCGGTAGCGGTGGCTTCGGAGTAGATGGTGCCAGCGGCATCGGTAAGAAAGATGCCGACATAATTGGTTTTCAGCGCTTCAAAACGCTTTTTCATATCCATACGGATCACATCCGCAGCCTCGGTCGCACCAGCGATCCCCTTGGCATTGACGGCTTCGGCGGCAATCTTTACCTGGGTGCGTCCGGCAAAGGCTGCAGCAAATTTAATCTCACCCTCCAGGGTGGCCGAGACCTGCATGGCCAGGCCTTCCGCAATGGACTGGGCATTGGCCATACTGTATTTGGTAACAGCCTTGCTTGAATTGGCGGTGGCAAAATAGCCGCTCACCAGCAAGGGTAGCAGGACGACCAAGATACCGCCCACAATGAGTTTAAAACGAATCGATGAAAAATTCATACACGCCTCTTTTCTCTTCTTAACAAACAAATTTTTCCGGAGTCCGCACGCTCCGAAGTAACAGGGCCATCCTCACTTAAGAGTAGCCGCCTCCCCCCTGGCACAAACAGCCAGGCCCTGGCAACGACTCCTGGTGAGAGTTCCATCTCAATTTGTTATGATTGTATGTGGTTTCGAACAAGGAAGTCAAAAGAATAGGTAAAAATACCCATAGAAAAGAGTGGCTACTCGCAGGCCACACGCTCGCCTGTGCAGGATGTGCCAAGCAGGCGGGCGATCTCCAGGGCGACTTCTTCCTGGTCAAGCCCATCGCAGGGGATGGTGAGCTCGGCATACTTTTTATACAGAACCTGCCGCTCGTCAAACAGTTCATGGAAGGTCTGATGAGCGGCCTTGGCAATGCCCCGAGTTGCGAAATTGCGGATTCGCCGGTTGATTTCGGCAAAAGAGACTTCAAGAAAGACGATGGTGGACAGCCCCTGGAGATGGGTCATGGCCGGTTCACTGTAGGCGGCGCTGCCCCCGGTGGCAATGACATGCCCGCTGATGTTGAGCTTGAGAATCTCGCTTGCTTCGATGGCGCGAAGATGGAGATGATCGCTCTCGTCGAGGATCTGCTGCAACGATTTCTGCTGATTGATCTGGATGAGAATATCGGTGTCGATGAAGCCGAGCGACAGGTTTTTGGCGAGGATGATACCGATGGTGCTTTTTCCCGCACCCGGCATGCCGATCAAGGTCAGATTCGATTTCATGGCGGGAAGCTCCAGGCAACAGGGTTGCGATCAGCGACAGACGAGAATGACTTTTTAAATTTTCAAACGAAGTTTAGCTGAAAAACGAAGCATCTGGCAAGGATCGATTACGCTGGCAGGAACCAGACTAAAAAAACGCACCCCGAACCCGGCTGCAAGAAGGTCAGCGGATCCGGAGTGCAAGAGGTATGATTACCAGGCGGACTCCCCTTTGATCTCGCCCCGGGTGGAGATCACCACTTGGCGCACCGGAAGGGTAGGCTTGACGGCGTCATAGGCCTGGCGGATGATTTGCAGCATGGAGTGGCAACAGGGCACCTCCATGATCAGGATGGTCAGCGACTTGAGCGTGCGGGTGCGGAAGATCTCGGTGAACCGGTCAACGTAGAGCTGCTGGTCGTCGAACTTGGGACAACCCATCATCACCACCCGACCGGCGAGAAAATCTTTTTGGAGGCCGGCATAAGCAACCGCGGTACAGTCAGCGGCCACCAGCAGGTCGCAATTTTCCAGAAAGGGGGCGGCCGCCGGGATCAGCCGGATCTGTACCGGCCAGTGGGACAGGGCCGAGCCGGTCTGCAAGCCGGGAACATTGGCCGCCTGACAAGGACTCATCGGCTGCAGCGTCTGCAACCGGGCCGAAGGGCACCCGCCACCGAGCGATGGCGGAGTCGGTTGAGGCGCCTTTGCCTGGGCCGCCAGGAAATGCTCCACCGCCTCTTCGTCGAATTCGTCGGCCTCCCGCTCGATGATCTGCAACGCCCCGGTCGGACAGGAACCCAAGCAAGCGCCGAGACCGTCACAGAGCTTGTCCGCCACCAGGCGGGCCTTACCGTCGATGATCTGCAGTGAGCCTTCGGCGCAATCCGGAACACATTGACCGCAGCCGTTGCAGAGCTCTTCATCTATCTTGATAATTTTTCGTTTAATTTTCATAATATTCTCTTCGGCTTAAATAATATACGGATCAACCCAGGACGGCCGTTTTCAGCGCCTCGATCCCAAAACGTTCCATGAAGCGGGCGGAACGGGTTTTAAACTTGGCTGCATGGAGGTAATAGTTGAGGGTTTTGGTCACCAGGGCCACGGCCTCGTCATCGCTTAACCCTTCGGCCACCAGATCACCAATCCGCGGACGGCCGGCGGCATTGCCGCCAAACGAGAATCGCCACCCTTTTTTCTCCGCGGTCAAGCCCACATCGCGCATCCAGGATTTGCAGCAGCAGAACCGGCAACCGGAAATCCCCACCTTGACCTTATACGGCAAGGGGCCGTCGAGTTCGACCTGTTTGATCCGCTCGCCCAGATCCAAGGCATCCCCCTGGCCGAATTGACACCAGGTGTTCCCCGGACAGGCTTGGACGTAATGCACCCGGTTGCGCACATGCGGCGGGGTTGCCGGAATATTCAACTCGACCTTCATCGCCTCCAGGGCTTCGGGGTCCATGCCGAGGAAGGCCACCCGCTGGGCGCCGGTGATTTTGGTTTTCGGAATCCGATATTTTCGGGCCAACGCCGCCAATTGTTCGAGCTCTTCAGGACGGAGCAGCCCGGCGTTTAAATGGGGCAGGACGAGATAGGTCTTGTGATGGTCGCTCATGGTATCTATCCGGGCAGACCTCGGTCGGACCGGAGGGTCCGACCGAGGTCTGTTGAGGTTATAAGAGAAAAGGAAAAGGAGGAAAGATCAGCCGAGAATCGCTTTCAGATCTTCTTCCGGAGTGGCGGCCACTGGTTTGATATCGAAAGTATCCACCAGGAACTGCAGCACCGCGGGGGTGATGAAGGCCGGCAGCGACGGTCCGAGGCGGATGTCCTTGATCCCCAGAGAAAGCAGGGTCAGGAGGATGGCCACAGCCTTCTGCTCGTACCAGGAGAGCACCATGGACAGCGGCAGGTCGTTGACCCCGCAGCCAAAAGCCTTGGACAGGGCCACTGCGATCTGGATGGCGGAGTAAGCATCGTTGCACTGGCCGACATCGAGCAGGCGCGGAATGCCGCCGATATTGCCCAGATCCTTGTCAAAGAAACGGAACTTGCCGCAGGCGAGCGTCAGCACCATGCAGTCTTTGGGTACCTGCTCAACAAACTTGGTGAAGTAATCGCGGCCGGGTTTGGCGCCGTCGCAACCACCCACCAGGAAGAAATGCCGGATTGCCTTCGACTTAACCGCCTCGATCACCTTGTCGGCCACACCGAGTACGGTGTTGCGGGCAAAGCCGACCAGCACTGACCCGTTGTCGACCTCGTCGGTGAACCCGTCCATCGCTAGGGCCATGGCCACCACCGCCGAGTAATCCTTATCGGCGATGTGCTTGACGCCGGGCCAACCGACCAGACCGTTGGTAAAAATTCGGTCCTGGTATTCATCCTTCGGTTTCTGGATGCAGTTGGTGGTAAAGAGAATCGGGCCGGGAAAATTGGGGAACTCTTTATGCTGATTCTGCCAGGCCGTGCCGAAATGGCCGAAGAAATGCGGATATTTTTTCAGCTCCGGATAGCCGTGACAGGGCAGCATCTCGCCGTGGGTATAGATATCGATCCCCTTGCCTTCGGTCTGCTTGAGCAGCAGTTCGAGGTCGTGGAGGTCATGACCGGTGATAAGCACGCATTTGCCTTGGCGATGGCCCAGCGGCACTGAGGTCGGCACTGGATGGCCATAGTTGCCGGTGTTGCCGGCATCAAGCAGCTCCATGGCCCGCAGGTTGATTTCACCGGCCTTCATGGCCACAGGCACGCATTGTTCTACGGTCAGCCCAGGGACCAGCATAACCGCCAGGGCCTCATAGCAGAAGGCGGCGATGACCGGATCGGTCTGGCCGAGGATGGCGGCATGGTCGGCATAGGCGGCAATGCCTTTGAGGCCATAGAGCAGGGTCTGCTTGAGCGAACGGATATTGACGTCGCTGTCGAGATTTTCGATCAGGTGGAGGGCCGCACCCTGGGCGGTGAGTTCGACCACCGAACCGGTGGGGATAACGGTAGCCGCAGCCTCGGAAAAATCAGTCTTGCCGCCGGCCGCAGCCACTTTGGCCTTCATCGCCTCGCGCAGCTCGACCGTCTTGTTGATCAGCACCACAAACCGATCCGGATCAAAATCAACATTGGTCAGGGTGGAAAAGATGGCCTCATAGGTGAAGAGATCGGTGGCTGCATCGACGATGCCGTATTTCCGGCCTTCTTGGGCGTACAGGGAAAGTCCCTGCAAAACATGGATCAGCAGGTCCTGGAGGTCGGCGACTCCTTCGTTTTTGCCGCAAACCCCGGCGATATTGCACCCGATTCCCTTGGCCGTCTGTTCACATTGGTTACAAAACATGGCATTGCTCCTTGGCTAATTTTTTTGTGTCGCACTCGACATGGTTCCTCAGTAGTATGTTTGCACTATACAACATCAGCAGACGGCTTCTTTGACATAGGTCAAAAAAATTAATTTTCCCGGAAAAATAATGCACGACAAAAACGAACTGCTGGCCACCAGTCTCCTCTTCAATGGTCTGCCCATAGAACAGCTCCAGGAAATTGCGGCTATCAGTGTGGCCAAAAAATACGGCAAAGGGGTCTCCATATTTTTCGAAGGTGATCCGGGGATCGGCTTTTACATGGTCGCCAGCGGCAAAGTGAAGATCTTCAAAATGTCGTTTGACGGCAAAGAGCAGATTCTCCACATCCTGGGTCCGGGCGAACCCTTCGGCGAGGTTCCGGTTTTTCATGGCAACCCCTTCCCGGCCAACGCCGAAACCCTGACCGAGTCTGAGGTGCTATTTTTTCCCCGGACCGAGTTTGTCCATCTGGTTTCGAAAAACCCTTCGCTGGCGCTCAACATGCTGGCGGTCCTGGCATTGCGCCTGCGACGCTTCGCCAGTCAGATCGAAAATCTGACCCTGAAAGAGGTGCCGGGGCGACTGGCCTCGTACCTGCTCTACCTGATGGAAGAACAGCCGGGACAGGACAAGGTGGTACTGGATGTTCCCAAGGGCCAGTTGGCCAATTTGCTGGGCACAACCTCGGAGACGCTTTCGCGTATTTTTGCCAAAATGACCGAGGAAGGATTGATCCGGGTGGAAGGCAAGACCATCTATCTCCTTGATACGGAACGATTAAAAGAGCGATAATCGACCGCCAGATTGATCCGTGACCGTCGCCTTTCCCCTTTGACACTTTAAACTCAAGTTTCTGGCTTGACCTAACGAGCTGTGATTAGGTTGTTAATTTGCGACAATCTCTTCCCTTTTTGCAGCATATCAACAGCAACGCTAATGACTGCATCAACAAGGGCAAGGACTGTATCTTCTGCGATTATTCCAGCAGCCCGAACTTTGTTCAAAGCGAGGCTGAGGAGTCTTTGCATAGCTTCAATCAAGCTCAGATCCCGCCTTTCCTCGCTGCAGGCAAAAAAGAGGGTGCCGAGCGTTCGGGGATCGTCATGACAGCGCTGCTCAAATGCCAGGAAGATATAGCGGCTCATGACAATGGTGATATGCCCGATGATGCCGTCAAAATCCCGCAATTGGGTTTCCCGCTCAAGGTTGAGATAATGTTTCATCATCTTGAAGAACATCTCGATGTCCCATCGTTTGCCGTAGATTCGAACGATCTCCTCATCGGCAAGATCAATCTTGGTCGACAGGATTGCCAGCCACTGGCGTTTGTGGCGGTGACGGACAAAAACGATCTTTATCTTCTGCTCTTTCTTGGTCTCGACAATCACGCTGGCGAGGATCCGCGCTTTGCCTGGCCGTTTCTTCAGTTTGCTGAACAAGCGGCCCAGGGTCAGCCATTGCTCATGGTGACGGTAAAACACCTTGGGCATTTCCTTGCCCATGCAGATCACCGGCAGGTGCTTGCCAAGGGTGGCCAGGATCGAAGGAAACGCAAACCAACTGTCCATCAGGAGGTAGTCGGCCTGTATTCCACGGGCCAGCACCCGCTTCACCATGGCTTCCAGATGGTTCGTGGACTTGACCATGGCCTCCATCCTGCGCTTGTACCCGCAGCAGCGTTTGTCCAACTCCTTTTTGACGCCTTGGTCGAGGAACACAGGGTGAAATCCAACGGCAGAAAGCTCACCCCATCGGACCAGCCCAGAGTCAGGAGTTTAAATCCCTTCAGACTCCGGTTCCTGTTGTGGTCATGAACCCAGGCCAGCAGTTCGACCACCTTAGAGCGGGAGCGATCATAGGTGCTATCGTCGATGATCAACACCTTCTCGCGCTGTTCACTGGTCAGCACGTCCATGAACCGGACCACCACAGTCACCAGACCCAGCAGGAACTTCCGCCAGTTATACCGAGGGTTCTTCAAGAATTCGTAGGCGGAATCCTTCTTGAATCCCTGTTCACGGTTGTTGACGATGCCTCGAAAGAAATTGACTCCGCCGAATGGCAACGTAAAGATGGCAGTGAACACCGCAAGCGGTTTTGCCCCACGCAGCTTGCGAATTCCGCTACCACCCAGCAGCGTTCCGACCTTGAAATCTTCCATGAAGGAAGAAATCCGGTCATGCAGTCGTTTTGCCTCTTGTTGCTCCTGGTAATATTGGGTACGATTCATTTAAGCCTTTCCCTCCTGATATCATTAGGTATTTCGCAAATCCAATGTATCAGAAAGTGAAAGGCTTTTCACTTTAAAATCTAACCATTTCAATTAATTATCTGCTTCAATGATGTCCTTAAAGGCAAGTCCGAAACTTGAGTTTAAAGCATAATCACTTATAAAAATGGCTCTATATAAAACTCAGCACTATTTGAGGTGAAGCCGCGCCCGAGTTGGCATTGCGATAGAAAGTTAATGCAATCTTCCCACCCTGGCGTAATTGCTGAAACAAGGCGAGTGGGCAGCGTATCAGGCTAAGTTTCATTCAGAACCACATTTATAAAATATAGAGGGAACAAAAGGCGCTACCCAGACGCAGGGGGAGAACAAGCGCATTTGTTTTTGAATTGTTGCCCGATACTGTTGCTAAATATTCAGTTCCTTTTCTGCGCATCCTCAAGACAGACCGAATCCCACCAAGGAGCTTAAGACTGATTGGCGAAAGGGAAAGAACTAGCACAATTCACGATCCACCCACCTTCTGGGAGGTGCACCTAGCTAGTAACTGTACCAGTGTAAAGACTTTACCGAGGCGTGGAGGCTAACGATGAAAGGGTAATCATGTTAGTTGAACTAAACCACGTAGCCATCTCCCCTTTTTTTGCCAGGCCACACAGAGGACTCCCCAAAAACGGGAGGTCTTTCTTTTATTTCATGGTCACAGATGGAGATGCTCCATAATTTTGTGGAGCAGGTCGGGAAGAGGGGTCTTTTCTTTGCCTGCAGAGAGGTGATGGTCTCCTCTAGGTGGCAGTTGCTGGCTATTTTTTATGTTCAAAAAAACAAAAAGTTGTACAGGGTTTGCCCCCCTAGGAACGAAAAAAGCACTCGCCGATTTCTCGACAAGTGCTTGATTTTACATGGCTGGGGGACAGGGAAAATAGTCCCACTAATCCCAATCCACTGATATTGTTGATTTTACGATAAAACGTTTTTGAGCTTCGGGACAAATGTACCACCCAAATGTACCAGCGTCAACGGCTCAATTTTGAGATAAAACCGTTCTTCCTTCCTTTAGACGATTAAATTCAACAAGCATTCTAATCTAGCTTTCTCAATCCCCTCCCCCAACTCTATTGGGCTTCGGAGTGAAAACGACCATTTCAGCCCGATATTTTCTTCGAAGTGTGGGCCTTCAATGAATTTAGTTTTTTCTCGCTGCCACTTGGTTTCGAGGCTTTGATGTTTAAGTTATAAATGCAACTGAAATCGATTTACTTGAGAGGCACTTGTGATTGCGACCTTTTCAAGTTAATAATTAAATTTAAAACAAGAAGGACAGTAGCTCATGAAATTGAACACATTATTTGCACTACCTACTCTCGCAGTCGCATCTTTTGCATTGTTCGTTTCGACTACCGTCCACGCCGAGGAAATAGGGAACGTCAGTACGACATTTAGGATGATTGGTGCGAATAATAAAATTGTTATCGAAGCCTTCGATGACCCCGATGTTGCTGGTGCCACCTGTTATGTAAGTCGTGCAAAAACCGGTGGAGTCAAAGGTTCTCTAGGGGTGGCGGAAGATACATCTGATGCATCAATCTCATGCCGACAAACAGGTAAGCTGTCACTTCCTGCTGATGTTCGTTCCGGTAAGTTAAACGGTGATATAGTCTTTAAAAAATCCACTTCTTTATTGTTTAAATCGCTTCAAGTTGTCAGGTTTTATGACCAGAAACGAAAGGTGCTTATCTACTTATCGTATAGTGACAGAATTATTGAAGGCTCTCCAAAAAATTCGATTTCGACTATCGCGGTTAATGAGGGAGGAAACAACGTATCGCAGTAAGTGCATAATCAAGACCATTTCTGATTAGACCCAAGTATTTACTTCGAGCCGTGGTACTTGGATGTATCTTATTTCTATTAGATTACGCTTAGGTTCTGGTGCTTGTTTTTGTATTTGCGGTTTTGGGTAGCTGTAATAAAAATTAAATGAATTTGGTTGAAGAGCGAGAGCGGTTAATCCTAATGCGGCCAGTAATATGGGCGAGGTTATAAATCCAATAAAAGCACAGATTAACCCAAGTATACCCCACGAGAATTGCCGTTTGAAAAGAGCAACAATTGCGGTGATTATGGCCAACGGAACGAACACGGGTGACATGTAGAAAATGCTAATGATACCAAGGACAAATGAAGCCAAACCTACAGGCTTGTTTGGTTTGTTATTCATTACGATGGGAGCGGCTGGTTATCATTGTGTAAAGGATTATAATTTTTTTGCCCATTCAGCTATCGTTACTTTTTTGTCCGCTGGAAAATCTTTATGTACCTGTTGGTGTAACCAGCGGAGCGACCTTGCTTTTAACTGGTTTCTCATTAGCTCTTCTGCTTCCTGTATAACAACCTTTATAAGACAAGGACACTTATCCGTGAAGATACTCGGATCATCTACAAAAATATTTTTCTTTCGGATTTCAGCACATTGAAATAAATATGATGGCCCCTCAATGGCTTCAATAATATCCCAAAAGGATATCCCTTCCGCTTTTCTCGCTAGTTCATACCCACCGTTAACACCAGCTATTGAGCGAACTATCCCAACTTTCCGCAATTTTGCAAAAATTTTCGAAAGATAAGTTTCTGTGATGCCATTTAATTTAGCTATTTCCCTTATTCCTACGGTTTTATGTTCAGGTAGATCGACCATATAAAAAAGCGAATGAAACGCATACTCAACGCCTATACTGAATTGCATTCTTAATACCCTCCCCCGTTAATTGTAATCTAGCAAAGTAACCTTTTTTTAATAAATCGGTTTGACTTTTCTTTCAGCTTAATTTAAAAGATATCATGGATACGTTAAATCCACAATTGAATTTTAACCAAGGAGTGTAAGCATGTTCACCGATAAATTTCTGGAAGTAATTAGTAAAGAAGGAGTCGTTTCTATTGTATCATGTGCTGATAACGAAGCCCATGTTGTAAACACTTGGAACACCTACCTTGTAAACCCAAACGACGGAAGGCTCTTGGTTCCTGCGTGGGCAATGAGAAAAACCGAGAAAAAAATACTTAAAAATAACAAAGTTTTGCTCACTGTTGGGAGTAAGGAAGTGGTTGGACGCAATGGTCTTGGTTGCGGTTTCCTTATCGAAGGAACGGCAAGGTATATACCATCGGGGCCAGAGTGGGATATGATGAAAGCAAAGTTTTCCTTTCTAACACGTGTTCTTGAGGTTACGGTCACTTCGATTAAGCAAACGCTCTAACAATTCCAATAACAACAGATGGTCGAAATAAAAAAAGCACTCTCAGAGAATTCTTGAGAGTGCTTCGTATTTGGCAAGCTTTAAGTTTGGGATTTTAACCGAAGCTAGCAAGAAGAAATGTAGCGAGATAGAGGAATCACTTCAGTCCCTTTTCATTGAAAAATTTACTGTAACCTTTGTCGGTTACTTTAATATGTTTAAACAGCCAATCGCTCAAGAAATTCATAACTTCGATTGTTAAAGACACCTTGCCACTTTCAAAATCATTCTTGAAATCACTAACTTTTTTAACAAAATCAGCATGTTCCTTTTTATGGTTCACCTTGTCTGGATAACCAAATTTATCAAAATACCTTTCTTCTTGTTGAAAGTGTGTTGCAGTATATGAAATCAAACCATTCAGTATTTTCCCAGTTACTTCCTTCCCTTTGCCAATTTTCATTGCGTCATAAAGCTCATTAATCATAGCAACAAGCTTTTTATGTTGCAAATCGATCTCTGTAACTTTCACACTAAGATTGTCATTCCAAGTAACCATTGCCATAATACAACTCCTTGTTTACATTTTGTCAATTACGACTAATTATTCAAAAAAACATGACATATTATTTAGAATGACCAACCACCAAACCAGTACACCTTGAAGGTTTAGACCAGCGGTACTCATTATAACGTCATTATATGATAATCAGATAGCGGATGTCTAATTATTGTTTAGCGGAACCGTTTTTTGTATCCAGCCCCAATCAAACCCGTCCATCATCGTGTAGTTTTCTTTACACAAGTCCACCGCTTAAAAAACCCCCATTTTACGTGTCCAGCTAAGTCAATTTAAATTTCTTGACATGATGTCAATAATAATCTATTATATTTATTAACATCAACTAGGAGGTTGAAATGACAAATGGGAATGGGCATAACGTCGGATATGTAAGAGCTTCTTCGGTCGGTCAGAACTTGGACCGCCAGTTAGACGGCATTGATCTTGACAAGGTATTCACCGAGAAGGCTTCGGCCAAAGATGCAAAAAGACCCGTTTTGCTAGAGTGCATGGAATATCTGCGTGAAGGTGATACACTGCATATTCATTCGATTGACCGCCTAGCACGTAATCTTATGGACCTACAAGCCATAGTCACCAAATTAAGCAACAAGGGAGTCAGTGTAAGATTCCATAAAGAGAATCTTATCTTTACCGGTGATGATAACCCTATGTCTAAGTTGGCCCTTCAGCTAATGGGTGCCTTTGCGGAATTCGAGAGAAACATCATCAAAGAACGTCAAATGGAAGGTATACGTATTGCCCAAAAGAAGGGAACTCGATTCGGTAGAACTAAATCTTTAACGAATGACCAGATAGCCAACATTAAAGAAAGGATAGCCAGCGGTGAACAGAAGAAAACGCTAGCTGAGGAATATGGAGTTAGTCGGCAGACACTTTATGCCGCTATTCGATAACTTATCCGAATCCGGTTCGGTTAGGAGAAATGGTTGCGGGGCTATAAAATGAGAATATAAATATATTATTATCCACCAACTCATTATTAATTTACTAAACTAAACCACAAAACATATAAGAAAATATCATGCCAAATAAAGATTACCATTACGATATATGCATAGTTAACCTTTGCATCTAGATAGCAATTGCAACATTTGTTATTTTAATAATAACGGCATTCGCATTACCATTTTATATAATGACTGCATTCATTTAAAATAGAATACTATTTATTGGTGAATATCACTTATGTGTTCGCTTGTGACGTTTATTCAGAAATAGAAGTCATGTTAAATGGCCAATATACTATATTGTAAACAATAATAATGATTCTAGTGTTAAAGCACATTTTTATGGGTGGGCATGATATTATGCGTATTTCGGGCGAAAACGGCCAGCATTCCGGCGGGAAAACAGCCACCGTTCCGCTGGGAAA
>CAZJEX010000004.1:0-54153 GCA_964545155.1 uncultured Desulfobulbus sp.
TGGGGGGATACATACAACAGATGGTGTGTAGTTGAGCAAACTGCATACCCACTATTGCAAAAAGGCACGGCCTGAAGCACTGCCCCCTTTGACCGCAAAAGCATTGTTCGTCTCAGGCAAAGCAGAGGCCGCAGTCTGGACAACTGGTTAAACTGGTGGCAAACCGAAAGCCGCAGGCCGGGCAGACAGCCTCTTGAACCTCGACATTGTACACCGCATCGGCAAGGCTGGTGTCATGGTCCGACAACCCGGTGGTCTGCCGGAATTCCTGCTCCAGAACCGCCGCCACTTCACGCAGGTCGCTGGTGCGCACCTGCAGGAGCAGTTCGCTGCCGCGGCACCCCTTGGAGCAGTTCTCCGGGCTCTCTTTCGTGGCAAGCGAGGGGATGCCCTGCTGAAGCAGATAGGCCTGCAGCTGCTTCATCGCCAGCACCTGCCCCTTGCGGATGGTGGTCATCGGCTCGTCGGGAAAAATCTCCAGGGAGCGGGGCGACTTTTTTTCCCGATGGGCCGCCATCTGCGCCTGCATCTCAATGCCGGTGAGCAGTGCCACTCCGCAGGAGGCGCAGGCACCGATTTCGGCGCGGTATTCATCGTTGCATTGGGGACAATATTTCAAATCGGGTTCAATGTTCAAGTGCATCGTCGACTCAGGCAGGAGTTAATGAATCAGGTACCCCTCAGTAGGGCTTAGAGAATATAGCGGCTCAGATCCTCATTTTCGGAAATATCGGTCAACTGCCGCCGCACATAATCGGCGGTAACTGTGAATTCCAGTTCCTCCCGGTCCGAAGCGTCAAAGGAGACTTCATCCAGGACTCGTTCAATGACCGTATGCAGTCTCCGGGCGCCGATATCCTCGGTCTTTTGATTGACATGGACCGCAATCCTCGCCATCTCGCGAATAGCTTCTTCCTCAAAAACCATGCGGATGTCCTCGGTGGCCAAGAGGGCGGTGTACTGCTTAATCAAGGCATTTTTCGGTTCGGTCAGGATGCGGAAAAACTCCTCTTCGCCAAGGGCGTGGAGGTTGACCCGGATGGGAAAGCGCCCCTGGAGCTCGGGCACCAGATCCGAAGGTTTGCAGACATGGAAGGCACCGCTGGCGATGAAGAGGATATGATCGGTTTTCACCGGCCCGTACTTGGTGGTGACCGTTGTTCCCTCGACAATCGGCAGCAGGTCGCGCTGCACCCCTTCTCGTGAGACCTCGGGGGAACCGGAACCGGCGCCGCCCCGCGAAGCAATTTTGTCGATCTCATCGAGAAAGATGATCCCCGACTGCTCGGTGCGACGGATTGCTTTTTCAGTGACGCTCTCGGTATCGACCAGCCGCTCGGCCTCCTCCTTTCTGAGAAATTCCAACGCTTCGGGCACCTTCATCTTTTTCGGCTGCCGTTTCTTGGGGAAAAACTTGGAAAAAGCCTCCTGAAGCGAACTCTGCATATCCTCCATGCCGGAGGCTGAAAAGACCTCCACCATCGGTGCCCCGCCGCTCGAAGCCACCGCCAGTTCAACCATCCGGTCATCGAGCTCGCCTCGACGCAGCATCTCGCGGAACCGTTCCCGGGTGCTCTGGTTGCGGTGTTCTTCCGATTTAGCGCCGCCGCTGTCGTAGCCAAGCGGAATGACGTTGGGCTGGACCGAAATGTCCATGCCGGTTTGTTGTCCGGGGGTGCGCGGCAAGAGCAGATCAAGCAGACGCTCTTCGGCCATCGCCTCCGCCTTGCCCTGGACCCCTTCTTCCTCTTCTTTGGTCACCATGTTGACCGCCAATTGGGTCAGATCGCGGATCATCGATTCGACATCGCGACCGACATAGCCGACCTCGGTGAACTTGGAAGCCTCGATCTTGAGAAACGGGCTCTGGGCCAGATGAGCAAGCCGACGGGCTATCTCGGTTTTTCCCACCCCGGTTGGACCGATCATAATGATGTTTTTGGGAGCGATTTCCTCGCGCAGTGGCGGTTCGACCTGCTGCCGCCGCCAGCGGTTGCGCAGAGCAATAGCCACCGAACGTTTGGCGTCCGCCTGGCCGATGATGTACCGATCGAGTTCGGCGACGGTTTCCCTGGGAGTAAGGGAGTTGAGCGCTGACTGTCCTTTCATATTTTCTCAACGACGATGTTGGTGTTGGTATAGACGCAGATAGAGCCGGCAATTTCCAGGGAAGCCCTGGCAATAGCGGCGGCATCGAGCTCGGAATGGGTGATAAGCGCCCGGGCGGCAGCCTGGGCATACGGGCCGCCGCTGCCGATGGCCAGGATACCGTCATCGCCCTCAATGACATCACCGGTTCCTGAGAGCAGCAGGGAATATTTGGTATCCACGGCGATCAGCATGGCCTCGAGCCGGCGCAGCATCTTATCCATCCGCCAGTCTTTGGCCAACTCGACCGCGGCCCGCATCAGGTTGCCGTTGTACTGCTCCAGTTTCTGCTCCAACCGATCATAGAGGGTAAAGGCATCGGCGGTTGATCCGGCGAATCCGGTGATCACCTGATCGTGATACAGCCGGCGGACTTTTTTGGCCTGATGCTTGATGATGGTCGCGCCAAGGGAAACCTGCCCGTCGCCGGCAACCACGACCTCACCCTTGTGGCGTACGGCGATAATGGTGGTGGAGCGAATTTTCTGAGTTTTCATAATCTGTTGCTCATCGGCTTGGCAGAAGGGAAGGGGGGAAAGAGTATCAATTTGTAAACAATATATGCCCAGGAGTCAATCCCCTCCCCGGTTTTCGACAGCCGGCTTCCGGTTTTTCAACCTTGTGGCCGCTTGGCCTGGGGATGGGCCAGATCGTAGACTTTGGCAAGATGGTCGATATTGATATGGGTATACTTCTGGGTGGTCGACAGGCTGACATGCCCCAATAATTCCTGCACCATCCGTAGATCCGCACCCATCTCCAGCAGGTGGGTGGCGAAGGAGTGCCGCAGTCCATGGGGCGTGACCGTCACCCCGATCCCGGCCCGCAGGCCGTACATCTGAACAAAACGCTCCACGCTCCGGGCGGTCAACCGCGTACCCTGGCCATTAAGAAAGAGCGCCTTGGGTTCAATCGCAAGCCCCCGGCTGATTCGGGCAATGGACAGGGATTCGCGCTCGGGCAAATACTTGAGCAAGGCCTCTTTGGCCGCAGTCCCGAAGGGAATCAGCCGCTCCTTGTTGCCCTTGCCGCGAACGCGGACCATTTCGCCCACCAAATCAAAATCCTCAAGATTGGAGGCCACCAATTCGGCAACCCGCATGCCGGTGGAATAGAGCATCTCCATGACGGCACGGTCCCGACGAAAATACCGGTCATTGGCAATCGGCGCCTCCAGGAGGCTGAAAACTTCGTCTACGGTGAGAAAGGCAGGAATGTACTGGCCGAGTTTAGGGCCTGAAACCCCGAGCAGCGGATCGGACCCGACCACCTTTTCCCGTTGTAGGTAGCGAAAGAAAGTACGCAGCGCCGAGAGCTTTCTGGCCACCGAGGCCCCGGCATTGCTGCCATAGAGGGAACCGACAAAGGACTGCACCATCGCTGGAGTAATCGATCCCGGCTGGGCAGTGTCGCCGCAAAAACGATGAAATTCAAGGATATCCCGTTGATAAGCATCAGCGGTATGCGGCGAATATCCCTTCTCCGCGAGGAGCCAGGCAACGAATCGTTCAATATGGGCAGTCATGGCCAAAGAGATGTTGAAACCAACAGGGAGAATGTTTACTATAGACAATTACCCTTGCGCTCTTTTTTCGGCAAACAAAATCGTTCACAGCAAAAGGATAGCGGAATCGGTTTATGGCAAAAAAAACCTTCGAAAATGCCTTGGCCAGGCTGGAACAGATCACCGACGAACTCGAAGCCGGAGACCTCAGCCTGGAGAAAAGTCTCGATAAATTTAACGAAGGCATTGCACTGGTGCAATTCTGCAACAGCAGTCTCGAAGAGGCCAAAAGCCGGGTCGAACTGCTGTTGAAAAAGGATGGCCAACTGGTTGCCGTGCCCTTTGCAGAGGAAGACGGTGGAGATTAAGACCTATCTGGACGAACAACGGCAACACGTCGAAAAACACCTGGCCGACCTTATAATGGAACCGGTCGGCGATTTCAGCCGACACATAGAATCCATGCGCTACAGCCTTTTTGTCGGCGGTAAGCGCATCCGCCCTATTCTTTGCTTGGCCGCAGCTGCGGCCGTGAACGACGACGAAAAGACCCTGAAACGGGCTATGCCGGTCGCCTGCGCCCTGGAGTGCATCCACACCTATTCGCTCATCCATGACGACCTACCCGCCATGGACGACGACGACCTCCGCCGGGGCAAGCCGACCAACCATACGGTCTTTGGCGAGGCGGCCGCCATTCTTGCCGGCGACGGCCTGCTCACCTTTGCCTTTGACCTCCTCAGCGGCCAAATTTCCGCAGGCATCAACGATTCGGTCCGAATTCGTGTCATCCAGACGATCGCCCGGGCCGCGGGCTCTCTGGGCATGGTCGGCGGCCAGTCCTTGGACATGCTCTTTGAAGGAGAACAGGTCGGCTACGAGGAACTGCGCACCATTCACCGCAGCAAGACCGGTGCGTTGATCACCGCTTCGGTGGTCAGCGGCGCTCAGGTCGCCGGTGCGGATGAGGCACAGACCGAGGCTTTGGCCGCCTATGGCGACCACATCGGCCTGGCGTTCCAGATCGTTGACGACCTCCTGGATGTCGAGGCCACCACCGAACAACTTGGCAAACCGGCGGGCAGCGACATCAAGTCCGACAAGGTTACCTATCCCTCGCTGTTCGGCAGGGAAACTTCGCGGACCATGGCCAGGGAAGCGGTGCAGGAGGCCATTGCCGCCCTCGATCTTTTTGACCGGAAGGCCGACCCGCTCAGAGCCCTTGCCAACTATATTGTGGAACGCAAGAAATAATCATGCTCATTTTGGACCCACAGACCGACCAGCGGGCCAACCTGCTGGATACCATCGACTCCCCCAGTGATCTGCGCGGGCTCAACCTTCCCGAAATGGAAATCCTCGCCCGGGAAATCCGGGAAACCATTATCGCCACCGTGGCCGAAACCGGCGGCCACCTCGCTCCCAGCCTCGGCGTGGTCGAATTGACCATTGCCTTACACTATGTTTTTGACACGCCCCACGATCGCCTGGTCTGGGACGTCGGCCATCAGGCTTATGCGCATAAACTACTCACCGGCCGCCGCGACCAGTTTGCCACCCTGCGCCAGTACAAAGGCATGAGCGGTTTCCCTAAACGGGCGGAAAGCGAATACGATCCGGTGGAGGCCGGTCACAGCTCCACCTCGATCTCCCATGGACTGGGCATGGCGGCGGCCAAGGCCATCCAGGCCGATAACGGCAAGGTTATCGCCATTATCGGCGACGGCTCGATGACCGCAGGCATGGCCTTCGAAGGCCTGAATCATGCCGGCGATCTGGGCCGGGACCTGGTGGTCATCCTCAACGACAACGAGATGTCGATCTCCAAAAACGTCGGAGCGCTGTCCAGTTTTCTCAGCCGAAAACTGACCGGTCGGACCATCCGGCGACTGCGGGATCATATCGAGGAACGGCTGCTGGCCTTATCCTCGGTGGGCGAAAACATCCTCACGGTCCTTCGGAAGAGTGAAGAAAGTATCAAAGGATTTTTCACCCCGGGCATGCTGTTCGAGGCGCTCAAATTTAAATACATCGGTCCGATCCCCGGCCATGAGCTGGAAGACCTGATCGCCACCCTGGAAAATGTCCGGGACCACAACCATGGCCCGGTGCTAGTGCATGTGATCACCACCAAGGGCAAGGGGTACAAACCGGCGGAGACCCACCCCGGCGATTACCACGGGATTGGCCCCTTTGACATTGCCACCGGCGCACCGAAGAAGAGCGGCAATGGGACCGTTTCCTACACCAAAGTCTTTGGCGACACCCTCTGCCGACTAGCCCGCCAGGACTCCCGCTTAGTGGCGATCACCGCTGCCATGCCCGAAGGAACAGGGCTGCAGCCTTTTAGCGCTGAATTCCCCGAACGCTTTTTCGATGTCGGCATTGCCGAACAGCATGCAGTCACCTTTGCCGCCGGGCTTGCCCTGGAAGGCATGCGCCCTTTTTTCGCGGTGTATTCCTCGTTCATGCAGCGGGCGCTCGATCAATTGATCCACGATGTCTGCCTGCCCAACCTGCCGGTGACCATTGCCCTGGACCGCAGCGGCGTGGTCGGCGCCGATGGCCCGACCCACCACGGAGTTTTTGACCTCGCTTTTCTCCGTTTCATCCCCAACCTGACGGTGATGGCCCCTAAGGATGAAAATGAACTGCAGCAGATGCTGTACACCGCCCTCCGCCACCACGGGCCGGTGGTGCTCCGCTACCCAAGGGGTTGTGGCGAAGGGGTGGCCATGGATTCTACATTCCAACGCTTGGCCATCGGCAAAGGGGAATTGCTGCGAACAGGCAGCGATGTCCTGTTACTGCCGATCGGCAACCGGGTGGCGCCGGCTCTTGCCGCCGCAGCCCGTCTTGAGCAACAGGGAATTACGGCCGCCGTGATCAACCCTCGTTTCCTCAAACCCCTGGACACCGAACTCATCACCACCTGGGCCGCACAAACCGGTCGAGTGGTGACCATTGAGGACAACAGCGCCTTGAGCGGCTTCGGCAGCGGTGTGCTCCAACTGCTCAATGAGCACGGCCTGCACCTGCCGATAAAAATCCTCGGCTATAGCGACACCTTCATCGAACACGGCCCCCAGGCGACCCTCTGGAACAATGCCGGCATCGATACCGATGGCATTGTCAGCAGCGTTCTCGAACTGGTACGCCAATAAAAAAGGGGAGCAAAACCGCTTTGTTCGGTTCTGCTCCCCGACTCCTCTTGTCCAGACCTTTTCCCGCCCCTGAAGGCGTACGGCGCCTTCGGCTTAGTCGTCGAAATTCCCCTGCGGCCCCTTGTCCGAGTTCAGGGCGGCGGCCTTTTCTCGAATTTTCGCCTCGGTCCAGTCCTCGGGCGATTCGATCCGGCCTGTTTTGGGGCCGATGTCATACGATCCGGCTTCCAGGATGGCATCAACCCCGAAACGGGCGGTGTCAGCGGCATTGAAGACCTCGACCAGCAGGGTGTAGACAAAATTTTCCACCCGCCGGGCCATTCGTTCACGGACCGCTTTGGGCTGCCCCATGATCTTGTTTTCAAAGGGAAGATTCAGACTTTTATAATCACCCTTTTTCCAGCCCTTGCCCTCGGCGTAGGCCCGCATCTCTCCCCAGAGTTCCTCGGTGACTCCCTCGCCGGGGATTTTGATAAAATCACCGTTGGCATCCAGGGCGGCGTTGCCATAATCGTTAACCATCAGCCCCCATGAAACCATCTGCAAGGCGGTGGCGACATTGGCTTTGGTGGAATAGGTCTGGGCGGCTATTGCCCGCAGTCGATCGGAATTGTTGCCGGAGGTGCCATGCTGGGCACCAGAGATGGCGTAGCCGGCCAGTGCCTTGTGGATCTCGGCGGTTAGTTCCACCTGAATGCCCTGCGCAGAGGCCTCAAGACCATGGGTGGTGCCGTTATTGAGGGCGATCCAGTCGGGAAAGATATCGTGGGCATTGAGTCCCTGGATAATAAACAAGGCTTCTTCCTTGGTGGAAAGCCCATGTTTTCCTTTGATCTCACCCACCTCGGTCTCCAATCCGGCCCAGGCCGGAACCTGCCGGGCCAGATGGATGCTGGCCAAGAGGTTGTCGGCATCGGGCATATGCGAGGCGTCAATGGCGATGGAAGTGATCCCGGCCTCGAAGATTGTGGGGATCTCCACCGAAGCCACCGGGATATCGCTGGTTTTTTTGATGCCGTAATGATCGGCATGCACCGCAACTGGCACGGTGATGGCCAACTCATTGCAAAGGGCATCGACCTGCCGAGCCATATTCCAGTAGTTGGTCGGGCAATAGGCACTAGCACCGCCTTCGGACCGGGCAATTTCAATAATGATAGCCGCATGCGCCCGCTGAGCCGCCTGGAGCGCGCCACGAATAATCAGATGATTGCGACCATTGGCCGCGATGGTCATGGCCCCGCCCTTGGCCAGCAGAGCCCGATCGATCACCTTACCGCTGACCAGCAGAGCCCGCGAATTGGGGAACAGGGTTTTGATATTCGGTGGCCGGCCTATTTCCAGGGCTTTCTCAAAGTCAGCAATATAGGTCATAGATTTCCTCCTGTTAATGATGCATTCGGTTGACTGGCAGCCTGGGCAACCTCAATTCTGTAGGACCGAAGGGGTGCCGCTGACCAACGTTTCAGGGTAACCAGATTCCGGCGATCTCAGCAAGTATAAAGTATTCCACCGTCCGCTAGCGGCTCCTGACGGTTGCTTCTCCCCCATCCTGGCGGATTCCTTGCTTTATCCGGGTTGGCCGGTCGACTCGGTCTCGATATCGACATCGTTCTTGGCCGGAAAACCGGACAGGGGCTTTCTGGCAAAAATCGCCACCGCCACAATGCTGACCTCATAGAGCAGGATCAGCGGTACCGCCATCAGCAACTGGTTGACTATATCGGGGGTAGGGGTAAGGATAGCCGCCACCACAAAAGCGATCAGCACGGCATATTTTCTATTCTGCACCAAAAACGGCTTATTCACCACCCCGACTTTTCCCAAAAAGACCATAAAGACAGGAAGTTCGAAGATCAACCCAAAGGCGAAAAACATCCGCAGGGCCAGGGAAAAATATTCGTCGACTCCCGGCATTGCTTCCAGGAAGTCGCTGGTATAGCCGAGTAAAAAACGAAAGGCCGGCGGAAAAACCACAAAATAGCCAAAGGCCGCGCCGCCGATGAAACACAGAGTGGAAATAATCGTGAAAGGGATCAGCACCTGTCGTTCATGCCGGTACAACCCAGGTGAGATAAATCGCCAAATTTGGAGAAAGATGACCGGACTGGCCAAAACGGCACCACAGACCAAGGCGAGCTTTAGATAAAAAAAAACCCTTCCTGGTACGAGGTGAATATAAGGGATTTTCCCGCAGGCAGCACCTTGATCAGTGGCCGCAGGAACCAGTCGGCCAGCGGCTGGATGAAACTGTAGGCAGCCACGAAGCCGACGGCCACTGCGGCCAGGGTGATCAGCAGGCAAGAACGCAGTTCCGCCAGATGCTCGGTCAGGGTCTGTTGATCGAATTGTTCCTGTGTATCCACGCGCTGTATACCCATGCCTTGATTAGGGAAAAATTATTTTTCTTTCTACCCCATCCCAGCCCTATTGTAAACTGGTTATGGATATTGTTTGACTTCGCCTTCCACTTGGGGATACACTGGCCGATATACCCAATGGACTGATTTAGAAGGATTTTTACAAGGATAAACATGGCTTCCATTCTCGTGGTCGATGATGAACTGAGTATGCGCGAGTTCCTCAAGATTCTTCTTGAAAAAGACGGCTATCAAGTAATCACCGCCGCCGAAGGGAAAACAGCGCTCGAGCTTGCGCAACAGCAGCACTTTGACCTGATGATCTCAGATATCCGCATGCCCGGCATGAGCGGCCTGGAACTCTTGGCCCAGCTCAAACAGCTGCAGGCCGATATCGGCGTGATCATGATCACCGCCTTTGCCTCACCCGACGATGCGGTGGCGGCGATGAAGCACGGCGCCTTTGATTACATCACCAAGCCCTTCAATGTCGAAGAAATCAAGGCCGTGGTCCGGGCGGTACTTAAAAAGAAACAGCAGGGCGACCCGGTTGCGGCCAGCGGTTTTGCGGAGATCATTGGCCAAAGCCCTGAGATGATGAAGATCTTCGATCTGATCAACAAGATCGCCCCGACTCCGGCCAATGTCCTGATCTACGGCGAGTCCGGAACCGGGAAGGAACTGGTGGCCAAGGCCATCCATAACCGTTCCCGGGTAGCGGCCCATCCCTTTGTCCCGATCACCTGCAGCGCCATTCCCGAGAGCCTGCTGGAGAGCGAACTCTTCGGCCATGTCAAAGGCTCATTCACTGGGGCGATCGCCGACAAGGCCGGCCTTTTTCAGCTGGCCGACCAGGGCACCGCCTTTCTCGATGAAATCGGCGAACTCACGCCCATCATCCAGACCAAACTGCTGCGAGTGCTCCAGGAACGGGAATTCATGCCGGTGGGCGCCACCAAGACCCGGCAGGTGAACGTGCGGATTATCGCCGCCACCAACCGGGTGCTTGAGCAGGAAATCATTTCGGGGAAGTTCCGGGAAGATCTTTACTACCGGCTGGCCGTGGTTCCCATCCGGGTGCCGCCGCTGCGTGAGCGCATCGGCGACATCCCGCTGCTGGTCGATTTTTTTCTCAAGAAGTATTCAGCCTTACTGGGCAAAGAGGTACAGACCATCTCTTCCTATGGCATGGAAGTACTGATGCAATATGATTTCCCTGGCAATGTTCGTGAACTCGAAAACATCATCGAGCGCGGCGTGGCTCTGGAATCCTCCAATATTATTCTACCGGAAAGCCTCATTCTCTCCCTGCATCGTCAGGAAAAAAACAAACCGGAACCGGTCCAAACCACTGCCCCGCTCTTTGTGGCCGCCCAAGATGAACAGGAACTCTTCGATCTGGGACTGGAGGATATCTTGCTGCGGGTGGAGAAGGAGATGCTCCTTCATGCCCTGGCCAAGGCCGACCATTCCAAGATGCGAGCCGCGGACCTGCTCAAACTCAGTTTCCGCAGCCTGCGCTACAAAACCAAAAAACACCACATCGATTAATGCCACCGCCCCATGTGAGGCATCACATGGTCCACCTCAGCCAAGATTGCCGGCAACGCTATGTTCCAATTACTCACCAGGGCGCTCACCCCGGTTACTGACAGTGAAAAGGAAACCCGACGACATGTAGCCTGGTGGCTTCTGGTTCGGGTTTCCCTGTTCACGCTTCTCGCCGGCATTACTTTATTTTTTCGGGAAAAGGGCTACCCGGCTATTCTTCCGCCGCTATCGGTAACCGTGACCTTCCTCGCCCTGCTGTATGCGTTCTCCATCGGCTCGGCCGTACTATTACGGAAGACGTCCTGGTCTGGACGTAGATTCGGGGTGATGCAACTGCTTGCCGACACCGCATTCACCACCCTTTTAGTCTACGCCACCGGTTGCAGCCAATCGGTTTTTGCCCCATTGCTTATTCTGCCGGTGGTTGCCGGCGGGCTCATTCTTTACAAAACCGGCGGTCTGATCCTCGCCGCTGCCACCACCCTGCTCTACGGGACCTTGCTGACCTGCGAATATTTTGGCTGGGTGCCGAGATATTTCTCGGCGACCTCTTACAGCGCGCCCCACAACTTTTTCACCAGCAGCAATGTTTTTGCCATCTACGGACTGATCTTTTTCCTGGCCGCCCTGTTAAGCGGACAACTGGCAAAACGCCTTCGATTTACCGAGGAAAAACTGAGCAAGACCGCTCTGGAATACGACCGGCTGTCGATCCTTTACAAACAGATTTTCGATGACATATCCACAGGGATTATCACCACCGACCAGAGTGATTTTATTACTTCCTATAATCAGGCAGCGGAACGGATAACCGGGCACCCGCTGGTAACGATCCTTGGCCAGCCGTTTAACCGCTGTTTTTCCGCAATCGTTCTCCAGGAACGGCAGGGCCGATGTGTTTGCGATTTTCGAAAATTTGATGGATCGGTGATCAGGTTAGGATATTCCTTTTCCTATCTCAACATGCCGATGGCGGGAGGAGGGGGAGAGCGACAGGCTCGATGGAAAGTGATAACGATCCAGGATATCAGCCAGATAGAGCGAATGGAACAGCAAATACGGGAGGCGGAAAAAATGGCGGCTATCGGCGAACTGAGCGCCTCGATTGCCCACGATTTTAGAAATCCCCTGGCGGCTATTTCCGGCTCCGCCCAAATCCTGGCCATGGATCAGGAAAACATCGCGGCCCTCGACCCCGCCACCTTCAAGACCCTCTTGAATATCATCCTGAGAGAGTCCGACCGGATGGCAAAAACCATCACTGATTTCCTTCAGTTTGCCCGGCCAGCTCCGATTCAGCCGGAATGGTTTGACCTGAACCGTCTGGTCGATGAGGTGATCGTCCAATTGCAGTCAGGGAGTAATACGGTGGCTGCCACTGGCATTTGCAAGGAAATTGTCGGCAACCTTGCTTGCTGGGCCGATCGCCAGCAACTGCAGACCATTCTAACCCACCTGCTGGATAATGCCTGCGTGGCCATGGGCGGACAACCGGGGAAGGTGATGGTGGCGGGGAGGGAACTGAGCGGCAACAATCCCGGCGAAATCTGTATAGAAATTTGCGACCAAGGTCCGGGGATTCCCCCCGAACTCCACGAAAAGGTCTTTACGCCTTTTTTCTCCAACCGGACCGACGGCACCGGCCTGGGCTTGTCCATTGCACGCCAGATTGCAGAAAACCATAAGGGCAGGCTTGAGATCGACCGCGGTGCCGAATATAGCACCATCATGCGGATAGTCCTGCCCTTACCCAGGACGACTCATTAACCTCGCGCCCAAGCCCTGGAGTTTCTCCACCATGTTTTCATAGCCCTGCTCGAGATGATAAATCCTGGAAATCTCCGTGGTCCCGCTGGCGGCAAGCCCGGCGATGACCAGGGAGGCCGAAGCCCGCAGATCGGTGGCCATAACTGGCGCGCCGCACAGCTTATCCCGGCCAATGCCGCGGACCACTGCCCGGGTCCCTTCGATGGTGATATCGGCCCCCATGCGCTTGAGTTCCGCCACATGCATGAATCGGTTTTCAAAAATGGTCTCGTGAATGATAGACACACCGTCTCCTTGCACCATCAAATCTTGCACGTAAATTTTAAAATTGAGTATTTTCGAGCAGTTGCGGTAAATTAAAAGCTCGTTCGGCCCTCTCACCCAAACACCACCCAACTGTTTTAGGTATGTATTTGCCCGTTTTATCGAAGATAAGCTCTTTGCCTAAATCGGCCCCTCGGATTTTTCCCACAGTCCAGCCAACCCAACCTATGACTACTGCTGGGTGGTGGCTACGGGTGATTTCCTGAATGCTGTTGCCCAAAGTTTAGCCTAATTCAGTACGTTATCAGTCCCATCTTTGTAATAACAGTCTTGGCCGACACTCTGGGTGCATTGGCAAGATTCCAGACGGTATAAAGCTCTGGGAAAAAAGATTCTGCTGATAACCCGTCAACCGGAACTATCACATTCATCCCCCTAAAAGCAGCACCACTTGCTGTATAAAGGACGGCACCATGCGCCGCTGTACCGGTCACAATTACCGTCTCTATTTTCTTTTCCTTCAATATCTTTTCAAGGTCAGTGCCAAGAAACTTGTCGGGGCCGGAAGTAACTACGGGCTCTCCACTCATCGGAGCAAGTTCCGCCGCAATGTCTTTAACCTCGGCTCCAGGGGAGAGGCTATAAACAATTGCGACACCCTTTAAACGTGCCTCTACAAGAAGTTTTTTTACCGCCGGAATTGATTCGATACAGCGCGGTCGGTTTTTCATATTGCATGTCTGTGAATTGAAATCCAGCAAAAGCAGAGCGGTTGTCTCGGGTTTGATATTGACCTGCTTCAACTCTGGTGGAGGGGGGATTTTCACTCCGCTCCACTCGTCCACAACTGTCTGCGCCTGACAGGTATTGACGCCGACACCAGCAACAAAAAACATCATTACCAGTACAACGATAAACGCGGCAGGTCTTACGCTTGTTTTGAAAAGCTTTTTCATAATTGAATTCCTCCCATTTGTTATTTAATCCTTATCTTACCGGCAGCTGTAATTGCTATTTGATATTTTTAACATTTACCACCCAACATTCAACACATAACAATTTTATAAAGTGGCTTTTTCCATCTGCGATGATTGACTCCAGTTTACTCCCGTGGCATCAGCTGCTGCATCGACTCCTGCCAGTAAAGTTTCCGCCTCGTCCGCAGAATCTGTGGGTAAATCTTTGATAATTAGCCCCAGAACCTGAGCCCCTCCGGAGGTGAAAGGAGTGGGGCGCCTGCCGCCCCGCGTCACCCTTGCCACCTTCAGGTCAAGCATGGAGGTTCGACTCTGTCAAGGCTGGGCGCTGCAAGCGCACACCCGCAGGGCTTGACCTTGATAGAGTCGGGGCTCCATGCTATTGCATGGTATTACCCGGCCACGGGGTTTTCATAAAGTACATCCTGCCTTACCTTGCCCGGGAAAGTTCCTTCCAAAAAACTTCTCAGGGTTGGCCAGACAGGATGCAGATAAAGACTATCTTGAACCGTATCGAAAAACAACCGGGTTTTATCTATGACAGCTGCACATGGCGTGACCCCGGACCGCCAGCTTTGGTGATAACGTTACGCCCCCAAGTCGGCAGCAAGCCCATCTGTTCCAAGTGCAGCCAACGACGACCTGGCTATGACACCCTGCGTGTAAGGAGTTTTACATTTGTCCCCCTGTGGGGCATACAGGTTTTCTTTCTCTATGCTCCAAGGCGGGTGCAGTGTCCAACCTGTGGCGTCAAGGTCGAAAAGTTGCCTTGGGCGGCGGGGAAGAGTCATCTCACGGTGACGTATGCCTGGTTTCTGGCAGTCTGGTGCAAACGGTTGAGCTGGAAGGAGGTGGCTGAAGTCTTCAAAACCAGTTGGGACAGCGTCTTCCGCTCGGTGAAAATGGCCGTCGCCTGGGGGCACGAACATCGCGATCTCAATGGGATCACCGCAATCGGCACCGATGAAATCTGCTGGCGGAAACGCAAGGATAAGTTCGTCACCCTGGTGTACCAACTTGACCAGGGAAAAAGGCGCCTGCTTTGGATCGGCCCCGACCGTACCGCCAAGACCTTCCGGGGATTCTTCGACTGGCTCGGCCAGGAGAGGTGCCAGCACTTGCGGTTTATTTGCAGCGACATGTGGAAACCCTACCTGTCGTCATTGCCGAAAAGGCTGCGGGTGCTGTCAATGTTCTCGACCGGTTTCATATCATGAGTCACATGGGCAAAGCTATCGATGAAGACAGGGCAAACGAAGTCAAAGATTTGAAAAGCAAGGGAAAAGAGCCGCTCTTAACAAGGAGCCGCTGGTGCCTGCTGAAACGACCCGAAAACCTTACCGACAACCAGGTGGATAAACTGAAGGATCTGTTGGCGTATAACCTCAGAACTATCCGAGCCTACCTGCTCAAGGAAGATTTTCAGCAATTTTGGACCTACAGTTCCCCGACTTGGGCCGGTAAGTTCCTGGATGCGTGGTGTACAAGAACCATGCGATCCAAGCTCAAACCGATGAAGAAGGTCGCTAAAATGTTGCGGGCTCATCGCCCCCGCCTGCTCAACTGGTTTCGCGCAAAAGGAGCGATCGCTCTCGGCTGTGTGGAAGATTTTAACAATAAGGCCAAGGTGGACACGAAACGATCCTATGGATTCCGCACCTATGATGCGCTGAAAATATTCTTGTATCATGGGCTTGGCGACCTGCCCACCCCCCAAGGCTACCCACAGATTCTGCTGAGGAACCCAAAAAAAGCACCTAACCATTACTGGCCAACTGTTTCATGTCTCTGGATTTGAATCGGGAGTCTACTTTTCAGATACCATTATGCGGATTACTCCCTGATCTTGCGGGTCCTCGCGCCCAAGCCCTGGAGTTTCTCCACCATGTGAATGGTTTAAATAGATATAAAAAATATCCGCTATTTATGCAAAATTATTCTATTGTATTTCTCAACTAAAAGGCTAAGTTTTAATTATAGAAAATTGTACGGTTACTGCAATCCAATAAACATCCCCTGCCATCCTCCATTAAAACATTGTCACCTGCGGGGAGCTGTATAAAATATGAATATTCAGCCAGTTGGAAATATACCACCAATGTAGAAGTAGTCATGTACTTGTTTTTTGTAAAATTCGGTTAATTGATCATGTCTATATTCAAATCATTTCACCTTAAGGAGGCTTTTATGAAAACATGGAACATGCTGCCGTTGCTTGCACTCTTCTTCATGACATTGATTCCGACTTCCTATGCGGCTGACCTGCCGATGAAAGTAGACCGTCCGGTAATCAATGTCGGTGATACATGGACATACATCAAATCAGTCGGAACGAGTACAAGCAGTTACACTTATAAGGTCGTCAACATACAACCAGGTGGGGGATATCAAGTTGAAGTTCAAAGTTCATCGATCGAAATGTTGATGGAAAAATATGACCCGAACGGAAATCTAGTAGAAGATCGAGCATTAATATATTCTCCGAGTCGGGAAGTATTACAGTTTCCCCTTATAATCGGAAAGTTGTATTCAGGTATTGAGTATTCAATGAAAAGCAAAAGAGATCCTACGATTAACATCACGTCCCAGGCCAAAATCAAGTCGATTACCCAGGATAGGGTTGTGGTGAAAGCAGGAACTTTTAATACGCTTAAGGTCGAGGTTGAAATACCCTATAGTGGAAGGGGTAGGCAAATCGGCGGTAATGTCTCGAACCTTGTAGTTGAGACGTACTGGTATTCGCCAGAAGTGGGACGTTGGGTCAAGAGGAATTTCAATGACCGCGAAACCCAGGTTTGGAAACATGGGAGCTCGAGAGTTTCAAGCGGGGTAAGTAAACAACGACAGCGTTCCTCGTTTGTTTAGGCGTATCCGGATTGGCTGCATTGGGCGAAAGAAATAGGAACTAATATTTTTCCACATAATCGAAATCGCGAGGCAGGGTCTAACGGCTCTTCCTTATTATTTTCACCTCGCCGCAAAGCCTCTACCTCTGATCCGCCCACCGAACCAGTTATAAAAAGTATCATTCCCCCTGACCACCCCGGCTTGGCACACTAGTACCAGCAGTATCAGTACCCAAAAAAAAAGCACCTAACCATTGCTGGCTAAGTGCTTCATGTCTCTGGATTTAAATCGGGAGTCTACTTTTCAGATACCATTATGCGGACTACTCCCTGACCTTGCGGATCCTCGCGCCCAAGCCCTGGAGTTTCTCCACCATATTCTCATACCCCCGTTCAAGATGGTAAATCCTGGAGATTTCCGTGGTCCCGCTGGCGGCCAGCCCGGCGATCACCAGAGAAGCGGAAGCCCGCAGATCGGTGGCCATGACCGGCGCGCCGCACAGCTTATCCCGGCCAATGCCGCGGACCACTGCCCGGGTCCCTTCGATGGTGATATCGGCCCCCATGCGCTTGAGTTCCGCCACATGCATGAATCGGTTTTCAAAAATGGTTTCGTGGATAATCGATACCCCGTCTCCTTGCACCATCAAAGCCATAAACTGGGCCTGGAGATCGGTGGGAAAACCTGGAAATGGCAGGGTGGTGATGTCGATACTCCGCAAACGGCACTGACTCTTGCCGCCCACCTCAGGACAACACACCGACATACTCTGATCAGCCACAGAAATGTCGGCTCCGCACAACAGTAATTTTTCGGTGAGTGCGGGCAGATGTGCCGGATTACAATCGGCGATGGTAACTGTCCCGCCGGTGGCCGCTACCGCAATCAGATAGGTCCCGGTTTCGATCCTGTCGGGGATGATGGTCGATTCCGTCGCCTGCAGTCGCGCCACTCCATGCACAGTCAAGCGATCAGTGTCTTTCCCCTCGATCTCCGCCCCCATGGCATTGAGCATATCGATGAGGTTGCCAACTTCTGGTTCTTTAGCGGCATTTTTGATAATCGTCTCGCCAGAAGAAACAACCGCGGCCATTAAGACGTTTTCCGTGCCCGTGACCGATGGGGTGTCGAAATAGATGGTGCCACCCTGCATTCGTCCAGAAACACTCGCCTCAACATAGCCTTGTTCGAGCCGGGTGGTGACGCCAAGCTTTTCGAAACCTTTGAGATGATAATTGATCGGTCGGGCCCCGATGGCGCAGCCACCAGGCAGCGAAACCCTGGCAAAACCAGATCTAGAAAGGAGCGGTCCCAGCACCAGTACAGAGGCTCGCATGGTTTTGACCATTTCGTAGGGAGCTTCCACCCCGGTCATCTCATCGGTATTAATCCGGATCGTCTTGCCGGTGCGCTCCCACTTTGCCCCCAAAATTTCAAGCAATTGCAGCATAGTCCGGGTGTCGCGCAGATCAGGAACATTATGCAGGGTATGCCATCCCGGAGCCAGGAGGGTTGCGGCCAGCAGGGGCAGAGCCGCATTCTTGGCACCGCTGATGCGAACTGTTCCATGGAGCGGCTGGCCACCTTCAATGATAAGTTTATCCATAACGAACCGGCAAATAAAAAGTAATATTGATTAAATCCTATTGGCAGAGGTGCCAACGGTGAACGGTGTCTGACTGTTTTTCGGTGTATACCGCGCCTGCAGAACCCTAGGCCGCCCCGACCAGTCGTCGACAACCCGTACCTCTTCATACTGGTACTTTGGAGATCCAAACAACGCAGCTACAGCCTTTTCCTGATCCGCCCCAATTTCAAGCAGGATCCAGCCACCGGGTTGGAGGTATTTTTGGGCTTCCACGGCAATCCGCTCGATCACCTCCATGCCGGAAGGCCCACCCGACAAGGCCAGCAACGGTTCAGCTCGAGCCACTTCCGGCTCAAGCTGTTTGATCTCCGCTTCGGCAATATACGGCGGATTACTGACGATAAGATCAAATTTATTCTTGGGATTGAGCCCTGCGAACAGATCGCTGCAGACCAAGCCTACCCTGTCGGTCACCTGATGCCGCCGTAAGTTTTCCAGGGCCACCGCCAAGGCGGGCGTTGAAATATCGACCGCAATCACCGGGCAGTTGAGCTCCTTAGCCAGCACCACGGCAATCACCCCACTCCCGGTGCACATGTCAAGGGCCTGCGAGCAGTGACCGCCTGAGGGAAAAACGGCCAAAGCCTGCTCCAGCAAAAATTCCGTTTCGGGTCGCGGGATCAACACCGCGGGAGAAACGATGAAATCCATGGACCAAAATTCTCGAGAACCGGTGAGGTGCTGCAGGGGAATCCGCTGACTCCGCTGCTCAATTAGTTGCTGATACCGGGCCACCATCCCGGCATCAACGGATTGCTGATGGTGCAGCACCAGCTGACTTCGGCTCATGCCACTCAGGTGCTGGAACAACAGCCGTGCGTCCAGCACGGCCTCGGCTATCCCGGCCTGGGCAAGCCGCCGGGCGGCAGCTCTGAGCAGTTCATCGATATGCATAGGACAGGGAATAAGGCAAGGCGACTAATGGGCCGATTTTAGTGCTTCGGTCTGGTAATGGGTAATGATCGGCAGCACCACATCATCAAGCATGCCGGCAATCACCTGGTCCAGGCGATAGATGGTGAGATTGATCCGGTGATCAGTCACTCTTCCCTGCGGGTAGTTATACGTGCGGATTCGCTCGCTTCGATCCCCACTACCGACCTGACTTTTCCTGTCCTCAGAAATTTTGTCATGCCGATCCTGCTCCATCTTGTCGAGCAACCGGGCCCGCAAAACCTGCAGGGCCTTGGCCTTGTTTTTATGCTGGGAGCGCTCATCTTGACAGATGACCACCAGACCGGTCGGCAAATGAGTGACGCGGACAGCGGAATCGGTGGTGTTTACCGATTGGCCGCCGGGACCGGAAGAACGGAAGATATCAAACTTGAGTTCATGGGGTTCAATCTGCAGATCGACTTCTTCGACTTCAGGAATGATAGCCACGGTTACCGCGGACGTGTGGATGCGCCCCTGCGTTTCGGTATCAGGTACCCGCTGCACGCGATGCACCCCGGACTCATATTTCAAGCGGGAATACACCTGATGGCCGCTCACCAGGGCGATGATGTCCTTAAACCCACCGATCCCGATAGGACTGGAACTCATGACTTCGACTTTCCAGCCCAGGGTTTCGGCATAGCGACTATACATGCGGAAAAGATCTGCAACAAAGAGCGCTGCCTCATCGCCACCGGTTCCAGCCCTGATCTCAAGGAAAATGTTTTTCTCATCCTTGGGATCCTTGGGCAGGAGCAGAAGACGGATCGCCTTCTCCAGTTCGCCTTGTTTCTGGGCCAACTCTTCGAGCTCCGCCTTGGCGAGCTCCACTAACTCCGGATCGTGCTGTTCAGCGCGGAGGAACTCCTGGTTTTCGACGATATCCTTACAGGCGGTAGTATAGGCCGCATACAATTCGGCTATCTTGGAGACCAAAGAATGCTCACGGACAATATCCCGATAACGACGCTGATCATTGACCAACGCGGGGTCGGAAAGCTGTCGCTCAAGAGCGCTCAGCTTTTCGTCAATATCTCGAAGATTCTCAAACATGTCCGGATTTCTTTAGAAAAAAAAAGCCCTCATGCTGCCAACCATTGCGATGACGATACCTTGTCCACCCCCAAGCAAGGGGTGCGGACAGGAGGTTTCGGCATTTGGCAACGCCTGGAGGCAGGAGGGTTGTAAGGAAAAACAGCAAAAAGCTGCTTATTTCTTGGCGTTGCCTTGAAAACCGGCGTATTTTTTCTTGAATTTCTCAATCCGGCCGGCGGTATCGATCAATTTTTGCTTGCCGGTGAAAAACGGGTGGCAGGCGGAACAAATTTCGACCTTCATCTCGGCGTTCACCGAACCGAGCTCAATAACATTGCCACAGGCACACGTCGCCTTGATTTGGTGATAATTGGGATGGGTATCTGGTTTCATGATCTCACTCCTTGTATAGAGATGTCCACAAAAATTATTTTTTAAAAAAAGGATGGTAATATATCTTTTTTCGTCATTTGTTGAAAGGAAAAATAACGGCTACCGGTTCATTGATGCAAAAAACTCCTGATTGTTTTTGGTGTGCCCCATTTTATCAAGCAGGAATTCCATGGCATCGGCGGGATTCATGGAAGACAACAGCTTCCGCAGAATCCATATTCGGTTGAGGTCTTCGGGAGCCAAGAGCAGATCTTCCTTTCTAGTTCCGGATTTCTGAATATCTATGGCTGGATAAATGCGCCGATTGGCCATTTTCCGATCCAGAACGATTTCCATATTGCCGGTACCCTTGAATTCCTCAAAGATGACCTCATCCATCCGGCTACCGGTATCAATCAACGCCGTGGCCAGAATGGTGAGACTACCGCCTTCTTCAACGTTCCGGGCCGCACCGAAAAACCGTTTCGGCCGATGCAGGGCATTCGCCTCAACACCGCCGGATAAGATTTTACCGGAAGCCGGGGTAACCGTGTTATAGGCCCTGGCCAATCGGGTGATCGAGTCAAGCAGAATCACCACATCTTTTTTGTGTTCCACCAATCGCTGCGCCTTCTGAATAACCATTTCAGCCACCTGAATATGCCGTTGAGGCGGTTCATCGAAGGTGGAGCAGACGACTTCGGCATCGACATTACGCCGCATGTCGGTGACCTCTTCAGGACGCTCATCGATAAGCAGAACGATCAGGATTATCTCCTTATGATTCGCGACGATAGAGTTGGCAATCTTCTGCATCAACACTGTCTTGCCGGTACGAGGCGGAGCGACAATCAAGCCGCGCTGCCCCTTGCCCAGTGGCGCGGCGATATTGAGCACCCGCATGGACATATTGCCAGCTTCGGTCTCAAGATTGATCATCTGATCGGGATGCAGCGGTGTCAGGTTGATAAAGGCTGTCTTGTTTTTGGCGGCCTCAGGTAATTCATAGTTAATGGTGTCGACTTTGAGCAAGGCAAAATAACGCTCATTATCCTTTGGCGCCCGGACTTCGCCTTCCACGCTGTCACCGGTCCGCAAATTAAGACGGCGTATTTGCGAGGGCGACACATAGATATCATCGGGACCGGGCAGGTAGTTGTAATCCGGGGCCCGAAGAAAACCGAATCCATCCTGCAAAACCTCAAGAACTCCGCCACCTCGTAACTTGCCATCCTCATCCGCCTGTTCCTTAAGAATGGCAAAGATGAGTTCCTGCTTGGTCATATTGCTGTACCCTTCAATATCAAGGGATGCGGCCAGACTGACGAGATCTTTAATTTTTTTATTTTTCAACTCAGTTGGATTCATTGACCGGTCATTCCTCCATGAGGTCAGTACGATAATACCACCGACAGGATATCGGCTTTGCAAAGGGAATTTCTGATGGAAATAATCATGCTGGCTGATAAACAGGGTTCACCAGCATTTCTGCGCTCATCACGCTGCAATAAAAAAAAAATTAAGTCTAGAGATTTTTATTATTATGTGTAATGAGCTGACTGGATGAAAAGGCGGGAAAAGCCTATTGATATACAGGTATCCAGTTGATTCAATCGGTTCAGGCGGTGCGCGGCAAGCGGTCCGGTTGAATTATATATTGTAGTGTGAAATATCAGAACAAGAAACCGATAAGTACCAATCGATCTGTTGAGATGGTACTGAGCTAATTATTTGTTTAACGTTCGCCTGTCAAGCACTTTCTTGACAAAATCAATCCGAAAACCGTTCGGAAAGGTTCTTTCCCAAAGCAATGACACGATCTCGGGTAACCGTCCACGTTCCGCTGTTGTCGATGACAAAATCGGCTTGGCGCGCCTTTTCTCCAAGATCTATCTGAGCAGCTATTGCCTGGGTCGCCTTTCGCCGGGACACGCCATCCCGCCGCATTATTCGGCAGCATTGCGCGCCCCGTCGGGCATGGACCACAAGGACCGCATCGACCTCTTCCTGCCATCCCGCCTCGTACAGCAACGGGATTTCGATAAGCAGCAGAGGTCCGTGCCAGCGGGAGATTTCTAATCGCATCGCTTCAAGGGCCAATGGGTGCAACAGTGCATCCACCTGTCGACGGACATCATCATCCAGAAAGATTCGCTCCCGGAGGCCAACACGATCGACCTCGCCGTCAGGTAAAAAAAAGGTGTCACCCCAACCGACTTTCAACGCCGACCAGCCCGGTTGATTGGAAGCCAACAAATGCCTGCAGCATTGATCAATATCGATCAAAGGTGCCTGGCAATAACTGGCCAGCAAACGGGAGACGCTACTCTTCCCGGATCCTATCCCACCGGTAATGCCCAGAAGAAAGGGCTTCAAGAATTTTTTTCCCTCAGAATATCGAGCGTTTCCAGCATATCCCCCCAAAGAGGAGCGGTAAAACAGCACTCCTGGCCGGTGCAAGGGTGATTGAAGCAAAGCGTACTGGCATGGAGCATCTGACGCGATGGCTGCACCCTGCCCCCCTTGCCTACGGAACCGCCATAAAGCTGGTCACCGACCACTGGGCTCTTCACCGAAGCCATATGCACCCGGATTTGGTGGGTCCTGCCGGTTTCGATGCCGATCTCAGCCAGGCACCAACCGTTGGAAAAACTTTCCGTAACATGCCAGCTGGTCGCCGCGTATCTCCCGTGCGCAGGCCTGATCGCCATTTTCTTACGGTCCACCGGATGTCTGCCGACTGGCATGACGATCCTGCCGTCGCGCTCACGTGGGCAGCGCAACAAGAGGGCATGGTAGGTTTTTTGAATCTTGCGGTTCTTGAAATCGGCCATCAAGGTGCGCAGGGCCAATTCGGTTTTAGCCACCAGCATGACGCCGGAAGTTTCCTTATCCAGGCGATGCACGATGCCAGGGCGGCCTTCATCGCCCATGGGAAGGTTTTCACACCGGAACAGCAACCCATGCACCAAAGTCCCATAGTGATGCCCGCTGGCCGGATGGACAACCAAGCCCGGTGGCTTGCTAATCACCAGCAGGTGGTCATCTTCAAAAAGAACTGGAAAATCAATATACTCCGGCAACAGCGAAGAGGACTGCGGCGGCGGAAAAATTACAGAAATAGAGTTATTATCCCGCAATCGATATCCAGCCTTTACTTGTTGATTATCAACAAGAATTTGGCCAGCATCGATCAGTTTAAGCAAAGAAGAACGGGACTGGTCGGGAATTCGCCGAGCAAGAAAATGATCAAGTCTTTGCCCGGCCTCATCCGAGGGGACCACATATGCTGACTGCCGATCAATCGGCGATGGCGATACGGACTCCAAGTGACCGTTTTCAAACAATCCTGACATAGGATCTAAGGAGATATGAGTCGTTAACAGAAGAGCTTTTCGATTTGTTTTTCGATATTTGCTTCTTCGGTCTGTTCTGCAAGCGACAATTCTTTGACCAAAAGGTTCTTGGCGGTGTCCAACATCTTCCGCTCACCGTAGGAAAGATCTTTATCTTCTTTCAACAAAAACAAATCTCTGAGAACCACTGCCACCTCAAAAACAGAACCTGTTTTTATCTTCTCCATGTATTCACGGTATCTACGGTTCCAAGTCTGCGCGGTGATTTTAATATCCCTTTTCTTCAGAATATCAATTACTTTTACAACCTCATCACTCGAAATAATCGCCCGCAAACCGACATTGGCACTGGTTGCAGTCGGAATCATTATGGTCATGTCGTTGTCGAGAATTTTCATGACGTAAAAACTCTGATCAACACCGCCAATTGTTTGCTTTTCGATGGCTTCAATGAGCCCTACGCCATGGGCCGGGTATACCGCCATATCACCTTGTAAAAACACAGGGACCTCCAAAAACAAAAGTAGACTTACGCTGACCGGATACAGCGAGGGTGCTCGCACATAATCTTAAAATACTATACTAGCATATTTTTTGAATATTAGCAAAGACTGGATGAGGGAACTGACAGGTGAAAAATGAACGTAATGGAAAGTACGATTAATATCTATTATCTAATAAACAATCAATTCGACACGATAGAGTGAATAGATTCCTTCCACGTTATATACAGGCGGCTTCAGCGGCCATTTATTTTATTCATACAGCCATCGATTCCTTTCTGCACAAACAAGGCTATCGCCTCTTCGACCAAAGCTTCCCTTTGATGAAATAACAACAATTCGGCATCGGTCATCTTTGACAACACAAACTGATCCACTGGTTGGCCTTGTCCCTCTGCGCCACCGCCAGGACGACCAATGCCGATTTTCAATCGCGCGAAGTCCTGCGTGCCAAGATGTTGGGCAATCGAACGAATACCGTTATGGCCACCAGCACCGCCTTTGCTGACAATCTTGATCCGGCCGGCATCAAGATCGATATCGTCATGGAGTACAAGAATGTGCTCCAACGGCACCTTGAAATAGTCGACATAACTCCTGACACATGCACCGGAACGGTTCATGAAGGTCTGCGGCTTGAGAAAAAAAACCTGAACGCCATAGGCCCGTCCTTGACAGAACAAACCCTGCATTTTAAGCGTATCAACCCGCCATCCATTGACACCGGCAAAATAATCGACAAAGAAAAAACCGATATTATGCCGGGTTAGATGATAGTCACGCCCTGGATTACCAAGGCCTATGAACAAAAATCTGGAATCTGCCATGAAGGAAACAGATGCGATAAACAGAACGAGCCGAAAATAATTTTCGGCTCGGAACCAATACCTTTCAAAAACGCCGCATGACAGCTTTCAATCAACGGCAGGGGTAATTAATGAACAATAACACAAAGAACATCTGGCTTGTCGAGCATTTCGACATTCTCAGGAATCAGCAGATCGCCATAAGTCAAGCCGGCTCCACCTTGCTCCAACCCGGTGATATCAACTTTGATCACGTCGGGGATATCCAATGGGCAACCACGAAGCGTTATCTTATCTTTGAACACTTGCAATTCTCCGCCAAGATCAACACCCTTGGCTGTGCCGACATATTCAACCGGCACCGAAAATTTCAAAGCTTTCTGCAAATCTATCTCAAGAAAATCGACATGGACCAAATTTCCAGAAATCGGTTCTTTCTGAATTTCCTGAACCAGCACATTCCTTTTCCCTTTGCTGTCTCCATCAATCTGCAGGGTCAAAATAGCATTTCGCCTTTGAATGAAAAGCAAATTTTTAAAAAGCTTCGCTGTATCAAATTGCAGCGCCACGGGTTCAGCACCACCACTGTAAAGAACAGCCGGGGTAATGTCCCGCATCCGTAACTGCCGCATCGGTCCTTTACCAAAAACCGTACGCACCGTCGACTCAATATTCACTTGTAGCATAAAAGCCCTCCCCCCTTACTCCGGGATCTATAACAATCGTTGTAACTCTTTAAATTCAGACAAAAAGATAACTGACGGAATCTTCATTGTGAATCCTGCTGATCGCTTCTCCAAGCAACTCTCCAACCGACAGCACCTTAATTTTCTCGCACTGCCTGGCCTCATCCTTTAACGGGATGGAATTGGTCACCAAAAGCGATTTCAGACAAGATTTATTTATGCGCTCAATCGCCGGCCCGCTCAGTACCCCATGGGAGCAACAGGCGTGAACCTCCTTTGCTCCGACCTCCTTGAGGATATCCGCGCCACCGCACAGCGTCCCAGCGGTATCGACCATATCGTCAAGCAATATGGCGGTCTTACCCTTGACATCACCGATCACATGCACGGCCTCGCATTCATTGGCACGCTCGCGTCGTTTATCGATAATCGCCAAGCCCGCATTCAATCGTTTTGCAAAAGCCCGGGTGCGCTCTACCCCACCCGCATCTGGAGACACCATGACTACGTCGGTGAAACTGTCACGGATATATTTTAAAATAATGGGAGCGGCATACAAATGATCAACGGGTATATTGAAAAACCCCTGGATCTGACCGGCATGCAGATCCATGCACAGTACCCGTCGGGTACCGACCACCATGAGCATTTCCGCAACCGCCTTGGCGGTAATCGGAACCCTAGGTCGCACTTTCCGATCCTGACGCGCATAACCGTAATACGGCATGACCGCAGTAATTCTTCTTGCGGATGCCCGACGCACCGCATCGATCATGATTAATAATTCCATGAGATGGTCATTTACCGGGGTGCAAGTCGGCTGAATGATAAACACATCGGCACCACGCACATTCTCGCCAATTTCCACGGCTATTTCGCCATCTGAAAACTGCTTAACCTCAGCCGCCCCCAAAGGCACGTTCAGATAATCGCATATTTCCCGAGCGATTGCCGGATTGGCATTTCCGGTAAAAATCTTCATTTTGTTGGGCATGGCGCATTATTCTCATGAGAATGGCTGGGGCGGGAGGATTCGAACCCCCGAATGCAAGGATCAAAACCTTGTGTCTTACCGCTTGACGACGCCCCAGCCCATTTTCTGACACACTGATTGGACAATATTCTTATCGTTTTTCCGGTAACGGAGCAACTAGATAGGTGCATTCAAACCGACGCTTACAAATGGCGTGACAGGTCTCTGCACACTGCCGATCGGCAAAAAGGCCGAAGACAGTAGGCCCGGATCCCGACATCAGGCTCACGGCAGCGCCATTGGCAATCAATTCGCCCTTCAACCTTTCGATCTCCGGGTGCCTGGAAATGGTCACAGCTTCGAGAGCGTTATGCATCGCCGCCGACCGGACCGCATCGTTGGCACTCGCTCTGGAAACGCCAGCACAATCGACCTCTTCCCAAGAATTTTTTAGGTTACTTGCGTTTTTGTTATTTGTCAACGCAAAAGTCTGATAAACCCACTGGGTGGAGACCGGAAAACCCGGATTAACCAGGAGAACGTAATAACCGTGCAGGGGCGTGACCGGGGTTAAAATTTCTCCGATACCGGTCGCAAGCGCAGCCGAGGTTTCGGCAAGAAAAAAAGGCACATCCGCGCCCAACTGCAAACCCAAATCGGCAAGCTCCGCGGCGGAACAACCACAACCCAACAATGCGTCCAACCCCTGCAAGGTTGCTGCAGCATCACTGCTCCCCCCTCCCAAGCCGGCAGCCACCGGAATATTTTTCCTGAGAGTCAGCTCGACCCCTGGCACCGAACCCGCTCGCCGACATGCAAAGGTCTGCAAAAAAAGCGTTGCCGCCCGATACACGAGATTATTTTTATCTTCGGGGAGCAGACTGTCAAAACAGTGGAGCCGGACCCCTGGCTGCTCGCAAAGTTTAAGTTCAAGCTCGTCGCACAAGTCGACTTTCTGCATCAGGGTTGCAAGGGTATGGTACCCATCTGCCCTACGGCCGGTAACCCTGAGATACAAATTGATTTTCGCCGGCGCTTTGAGCGTAAGCCTATCCGGTTGCATCGTTCGAAACAGTGGCGACAGCGTCAGGAAAGCTTAACGAACCGCATCTTGAGCTCGTACAGGATGCGGGTAAGCAATTCATTTTCATCGGGATCGAGGTTGCCTTTGGTTTTTCCCGCAAGCAGGGTCAGCGTGTCGATGGTATGCTTGGCCAGTTCGCGATCCACCAGCCGTTGTCCGGTTTCCGGATGCGGCAGTTCGCCCATATGATAGAGCGCGGAGGTGTTGAGCGAAAGCACAAAAGAGGCAAAGGTTATTTCCGGCATCACACATCGACCGGAAAGATCCTTTACTCGACCGTCAGGGCATTCGCCGCAGCTTGAAAGATTATCGCTCATAATTGTCCATTTTCTATCGATTCTCTTGCGCCCCTCTAAGCATGGCGACCGTTCCTTTGCTGAAACGATCAGGGCAATGATCCATGGATTTCAGGTGCGCCAGAGTAATCTCGCTTAAAAAAAGACACCGATCGCCCCGACACCCGCCTTGTCCTCATAAAAGACTACAGAGGATTTGAAATATAACGATATTCCTGGATACCCACAATATTAAAGTATATACTGCATGCCCCAAAGCGGCACACGACCTTTCGGGCCGTTATCAGGCGTATCGGTTCAGCTTCCCCTTGAAGAGAAACCGCGCAGGCGCTATATATTCAGATTTTTCTGCGCCCAACCGGCGAAAAACAAAGCGTGTTGTTACCAACAGGAGTTAGGCATGACAGAAGTACGCGTTCGCTTCCCCCCCAGCCCCACCGGTTATTTGCATATCGGCGGTGCCCGGACGGCGTTGTTCAATTGGCTGTTTGCAAAAAAATATAATGGTAAACTCATCTTACGGATTGAAGACACCGACGAGGAGCGATCCACCCAGTCTTCAATCGATGGGATCATCGACGGGCTCCAATGGCTTGGACTCGACTGGGACGAAGGCCCTTATTTCCAGACTGAATTTGCCGCAGATCATGTTGCCGCAGCCCATCGCTTGCTCGCTTCCGGCCATGCCTACAAATGTTTCTGCACCAAAGAGATGCTGGAACAAAAGCGAGAAGCAGCCCTCGCCGAAAAACGGGAATTCGGCTACGACGGCACCTGCCGACACCTTAGCCCCGAAGCAGTCCTGCAGAAAGAACAGCAGGGCATCCCCTCGGTCATCCGCTTCAAGGTGCCGGTCCGCCCGGGTGCGCTGAGCTATGACGATCAGGTACTAGGGTGCATCGAACGCGCCTATACCGACATCGAGGATTTTGTCATTGTCCGTTCCAACGGCAAGCCGCTCTACCTCTTATGCAATGTGGTTGACGATATCCGCGATCGTATCACCCATGTCCTCCGCGGCCAGGATCATATGAGCAACACCACCCGGCAGGTCTTGCTCTACGAGGCGCTAGCGGCAGAACTTCCTGTTTTTGCTCACATGCCGCTCACCATGGATCTGCAGAAACGAAAAATTTCCAAACGCAGCCATGGCGAGGTGGTTGCCGTCCAGTTTTACCGGGAAAAGGGATTCATCCCCTGGGCCCTGTGCAACTTCCTCTGCCTGCTCGGTTGGAATCCCGGCACCGACCAGGAATATTTTTCCCGCGAGGAGTTGATAGAGGCCTTCAGTCTGGATCGGATCAGTCGGGTCAATTCGGTGTTCAACTTCAAACCGGGCGACCCCAAATTTTTCACGGATCCGAAACTGATCGCCATCAACGAGCACTACCTCCGCACCATGGACCTCGATGAACTCGGCCACCTGGTGCGCCAGGAACTGGAGCAGGCCAATCTCTGGGATCCGGCCTATGCAGGCGCCAGGCGCGACTGGTATCTCGCCACGCTCAACCTGATCCGTGACCGGTTCCACACACTCAAGGATTTCACCGGTGCAGGCCGGGCGTATTTCTCCGACGAGTACGACCTCGATCCAAAGCCTTTGGCAAAAAACGTCACCAAATTCCCAGAACTCAGCACTTGGTTGCCAAAACTGGCAGAGCGGTTTGCGGCTCTTGCTGAGTTCAGCGCCGAAGAAACCGAGCGGGTTTCCCGTGAACTGGCCGACGAACTGGCGGTCAAACCCGGCGTCCTGATCAATGGCATGCGGACCGTTCTCACCGGCCAACTAGCCGGCCCCTCGATGTTCGAGATTGTCACCACCCTGGGCCGGGACAAGGTCATCGCCCGACTCAACCATATCGACCACCTATTTGCCTCGGCATAATTTTTTTTTATCGGAACATCAGCCCTATGACTGCAGAAAACCACTCCCCGACCAAGCCGCAGGATTTCATTCGCCAGATTATCGCCGACGACCTGGCCTCCGGAAAGCATAAAACCATCGTCACCCGTTTTCCACCCGAACCCAACGGATTTCTCCATATCGGCCACGCCAAATCCATCTGCCTCAATTTCGGGATTGCGGTAGAAAACCACGCCACCTGCCACCTACGCTTCGACGATACCAACCCCGGCAAGGAATCCACCGAATATGCCGAGTCCATCAAGCGAGACGTGCGCTGGCTCGGCTTTGACTGGGGGGAGCATCTGTACTATGCCTCGGACTACTTCGATCAACTGCACGATTTTGCAATTGCGCTGATTAACAAGGGCATGGCGTATGTCTGCCACCTCAATGGCGAGGAGATCAGGGAACACCGCGGCACCCTGACCGAACCCGGTAAAGAAAGCCCCTTCCGCAACCGCTCGATCGAGGAGAACTTGACCCTCTTCGCCCAGATGAAAAACGGCGAACTTGCAGAAGGCACCTGCGTGCTCCGGGCCAAGATCGATATGGCTTCCCCCAATATCATCCTGCGCGACCCGGTACTCTATCGCATCATGAAGACCAGCCATCACCGGACCGGCGACAAGTGGTGCATCTACCCGATGTACGATTTCACCCATTGCCTCTCCGACATGCTCGAAAAAATCACCCACAGCCTCTGTACCCTCGAATTTGAAAACAACCGCGCCCTCTATGACTGGGTGCTCGATGTGCTCGCCACCCCCAACCATCCGAGACAGATTGAATTTGCCCGCCTTAACATCAATTATACGGTGACCAGCAAACGCAAACTGCTGCAACTGGTCAACGAAGGCTACGTTTCTGGCTGGGACGATCCACGGATGCTGACCATCTCCGGCCTCCGCCGTCGCGGCTACACCCCGGCCTCGATCCGCAGCTTCTGCGCCACCATCGGCATCGGCAAACGGGAATCCTGGATCGACATGGGGGTCCTGGAAAACGCTATCCGCGACGATCTCAATCAAAACGCCCCCCGGGTCTTCGGCGTGCTCGATCCGCTGAAAGTTGTGCTCATTAATTATCCGGAAGACCAGACCGAGGAGATGACTGCCCAAAACCATCCCCAAATCCCGGAACTGGGCGAAAGAGCTTTACCCTTTTCCCGAGAAATCTATATCGAACAGTCCGATTTCATGGAAGATGCCCCGAAAAAATTCTTCCGCTTAAGTGTCGGCCGAGAGGTGCGCCTGCGCTATGCCTACCTCATCACCTGCCAGGAAGTGATCAAGGACGCTCAGGGCAAGGTGGTGGAATTACGCTGCACCTATGATCCCGAGAGCAAAGGCGGCACCGCTCCGGACGGCCGCAAGGTCAAAGGGACCATCCATTGGGTTTCCGCTCCCCATGCCCTGCGAACCGAGGTGCGCCTCTACGACCGCCTGTTTACCGCCGAATTTCCGGACATGGACAAAGAGCGAAGTTTCATGGAATTCCTTAACCCGGCATCATTGACGGTTCTTCAAAACTGCATGCTGGAGCCAGGATTACTCAACGCTACCCATGAAGACCGATTCCAATTCGAGCGGCAAGGGTATTTTTGCCTCGACACCGTCGAAAGCACGCAGGGCAGACCGGTGTTCAACCGAATCGTCACCCTGCGCGACAGCTGGGCAAAACTCAACGAACCAGGGTAAAAGGAAAAATCATGCCTCTTATTAACCTGCGCCACATGGCGATCAACCAGAGCGGCACCATCGTTGCGGTCAAGGTCAGCGGCGAACTCGGCCGCCGTATCCGCGAAATGGGGCTGGTCCCCGGCACCGAAATCACGGTGAAGCAACGGGCTCCCTTAAACGATCCGGTCGCTCTCCGAGTCATGGGGGGTACGCTGACCCTACGCAACAACGAAGCCGATTTCATCGAAGTGGAAATCGCCCCCTGAAGTTTCCGGCAGAGAGCAGATTCCTGCTCTCTGCCCAGCTCCGCTCCGGCACCCTCGCCCTCCTCCTGACATCACGCCTGACAGCTTGTTACTTTCCGACGAAACATTGCGGCAAATCCGTTTTGCCACCTTGGCAAAGCTGTTGACAGTGGTCATTGTTTGGTGTACCTAAGAATTAATGTTGCAACTGTAACTTCCCAGGCGAACGGTTTATTGAACGACTGCGTCAACCACTTTGGTTTTTCAGGCGCGACTACATCTTGCAGGTACAGGTATTGTTCATGACCAAAGACCAGCCCGAACCCTCCTGCCTCCTACTCAGTGATATCGCTGATCAATGCCTGCGCCGCAAACGATGCGGCCAAGGGTCGTTTCCGGCAGGAACCCCCTTGCCGGAAGCCTGCTGCAAGGGACGGATGCGGGTTTGCGCCATCAACGGCGACCGGCAGACCTGCGCCAAGATGGCAAATCTGGGCGTAAGGCCGGGCTCCGAGCTTGAACTGCTCTGCAAAGGGGGCGGGCAGCAGTGCATGATCAAAATCAACGGCGGCACCATCAGCCTTGACGCGCCCACCGCCGCCAACATCCTGGTGGCACCGGCGTAAAAACCGAGCTTGGAACCGTTGCGCCCTCGGCGGAGACCTCAAGGCCAAGCCAAGCTTATTCACTGACGGGAGATCTGTTATGCAAAATCTTATCGTTGTTCTTGCTGTTGCCGGGTCCGTTTTTTTTATCGGGAGGCGCCTGTGGCAAACCTTTCGGAACCCAAAAAATATCAACTGCGGATGCGGTTGTTCGGGTTGCACCGACGACCCCCACTGCTCGCCCGTCCAAAAGACGCTCTCGCAATATAAGCTCTGAGGCTGACAGCGCTGCCTGTCCTTCCGGGTTGCTTAACGCCTGAAACTACACTCCTTGCAGCCGGCAAGCTCCAGCAGGCAGACCGTATGCTGCCCCTGAGACCTGCATTAGCTGATTCACCATAAAACGCCAAAAACAAATACCGCCCGCGCCCTTTCCACCAACATCAACGCAGCTCATACAATCCATGGATAACGCTATCACCGTCGCCCTGGCCGGCAATCCCAACGCCGGCAAAACCACACTGTTCAATCTTCTCACCGGGGCCCGTCAGCATGTGGGCAACTATCCCGGAATCACGGTCGAGCAGAAAGAAGGCTGCTGCCTGCATCACAGCCAAGGCCTGCGCGTGGTCGACCTGCCGGGGACCTACTCCCTGACTGCGTATTCGGTGGAAGAACTGGTGGCCCGCGATTTCCTGGTCAATGAAAAACCCGATGTGGTCGTGGACGTGGTCGATGCCTCCAATCTGGAACGCAACCTCTACCTCGGTTGCCAGTTTCTTGAACTCGGGGTACCGCTGGTCATCGCCCTCAACATGGTCGATGTTGCCGAGAAACGCGGAATCACCATCGATGCCGCCGTCCTGAGCGAGCGGCTCGGGATACCGGTGGTCCCGATCGTCGCCCGAAGCGGCCGAGGCATCGACCAACTCCTGGACGCCGTTCTCACGGTTGCCGCCGGCGAGTCTCGTCCGCAGCCCGCCTTTCTCCGTTACGGCTCGGACATCGACGAGGCCCTCAGCGACATGCTGCCGTTTATCCGCCAATGCACCGAACTGACCGCCACCTATCCCGAACGCTGGATCGGGGTAAAACTGCTGGAAAACGACACCCAGATCGGCCAGAAAGCAATGGCCACCCATCCGGCCGCGAGCGCTAAACTCAATGAACGCTGCGAAGCAGTGGTCAATCATCTCCAAAACACCCTGGGGGTCTATCCGGAGGCGGTGATCGCCGATCATCGCTACGGCTACATCAAATCCATCCTCCACCAAGGGATCGTCACCAGGAAATTTGTCGCTGATCGCCTCTATGCCTCGGATAAAATCGACAAGATCGTCACCCACCGATTCCTCGGACCGTTGATCATGGCCGGGATCCTGTTCGCCCTCTACACCTTCACCTTCAGCTACAGCACCGTGCTGGTCGATTGGCTGGCCTCCTTTTTCGCCCTCCTCAACCGCGGTGTCGACACCCTGCTGCCCGACGGCCCGCTGAAGTCGATGATCACCTCCGGGGTGATTGATGGGGTTGGCGGGGTGCTGGGTTTTGTGCCGATCATCATGTTCATGTTTTTCGGCATCGCCGTACTCGAGGACTCGGGCTACCTGGCCCGGGTCGCCTTCATGATGGACCGGATCTTCCATTTTTTCGGCCTGCACGGCTCCTCGGTCATGCCCTTTATCGTTTCGGGCGGCATAGCCGGCGGCTGCGCCGTGCCCGGCGTCATGGCCACCCGCACCCTGCGTTCCCCCAAAGAACGGCTGGCCACCTTGCTGACCGTACCCTTCATGAACTGCGGAGCCAAGCTGCCGGTGCTGACCCTGCTGATCGGCACTTTTTTTTCGGACCATCAGGCTCGATACATGTTCCTCGCCACCATGGCCGCCTGGCTGGTGGCCCTATGCGCCGCCAAATTCCTGCGCATGACGGTACTCCGCGGAGCCTCGACCCCCTTTGTCATGGAACTACCACCCTATCGCTTCCCCACCCTCCGGGGCTTGGCTATCCATACCTGGGAGCGGACCTGGCAGTATATGAAAAAAGCCGGCACCGTGATCCTGGGCATCTCTATCCTGCTCTGGGCCTTGATGACGTACCCCGGCCTGCCGGACGAACGCGTCGCGCATTTTGAACAGCAGCGCCAGCAGGCCCAGGCGACCCTGAAACCTGGAACAGCTGGAAATCATACGGAGGAAGGGGCGCTGAACAAAGCGCTGCAGGAAATCAAGGCGGCGGAAGCCATGGAGGGACTAAGACATTCCGTAGGGGGACGCATCGGGATAGCCTGCGAAACGATCAGTCGCTATGCAGGGATCGACTGGCGTACCAACATCGCCCTGATCGGCGGGATTGCGGCGAAAGAGGTGATCATCTCAACGCTCGGCACCGCTTATTCGCTGGGCGATGTCACTTCTGAAAACGCGACCTCGCTTAGTGAACGACTGGCTAAGGACCCTGGCTGGAATCCGGTGGTGGCCCTGGCTGTGCTGGTGTTCATCATGTTCTACGCCCCCTGCTTTGTCACCGTAGTCTGCATCGCCAAGGAGGCGGGATCATGGAAATGGGCCGCCTTCTCCATGGTCTTCAACACCGTGTTTGCCTTCAGCCTGGCAGTGGCGGTCTATCAGATAGGCGCCCTGCTGTATCTCCGCTGAAATAAAACAACAAGGGCAACGGAACCGGTCAGGCCTTGTACTCCTTAAACCGACGCAGGACCTCGACCATCTCGGCTTCCGGCAACACCGGCGGCTCGGCCACCTGCAGGGCCTGGAGATAGATGCGCGCCAGGGTCTCAACCTCCACGGCGAGCGCCAGCACGTGATCCAAGTCCGCGGCAAAACAAATCATGCCGTGATGGGCCAGCAGCGCGGCGGAGCGGTCGGCCAGCGCCTGAATCACCCCATCCGACAACTCCTGGGTGCCAAACGTGGCATACGGGGCGCAGCGAATAGTAGCACCGCCCGCCATGGCAACCATATAATGAAACGCCGGAATTGATCGCTCCAGGCAGGCCAGAGTGGTGCAGTACGGCGAATGGGCATGAAGGACGGCGCCTGCCCCGGAATATTGACAATAGATGTCGCGGTGTATCCGCCATTCTGAGGAAGGCTTACAGCTTCCCCGGGGCTGGCCGGCCCAATCCACCCAAACCAGATCCGCAGGTGTGCACCGGTCATAGGGCAGGGCTGAAGGAGTAATCAAAAAACCTTCCCCATCCCGAACACTGACATTGCCTGAGGTCCCCTGGTTCAGGCCCTGGCTGTTCATGGCCCGGGCGGTGGCCAGCAGCTGTTGTCGCAGTTCGCTTGCGCCCATCAGCCCCGCTCCGGATAGAGACTAATCAACCCTGCCCGACTCGCGGCACAGATACCGCGTTCGGTAATCAGGCCGGTCACCAGTCGGGCGGGGGTAACGTCAAAAGCCGGGTTGGCCGCCCGGGTGCCCGGAGGTGCTATCGAGACCGAACGCACCGTGCCCTCGGCATCCAGCCCCTGAATTTGCAGCACCTCTTCCTCGCCCCGCTCCTCAATGGGAATCTCCGCTACCCCGTCGCTCACCGTCCAGTCCACCGTAGACCCTGGCAGGGCCACATAAAAAGGCACCTTATTGTCAAAGGCGGCCAGGGCCTTGAGATAGGTCCCGATCTTATTGCAGACATCGCCGCTGGCACTGGTGCGGTCGGTGCCGACGATACAGAGATCCACCCGGCCATGCTGCATGAGATGGCCGCCGGCATTGTCGACGATCAGATCGTGGTCCACCCCGGCAGCCACCAGTTCCCAGGCTGTCAGGCTGGCGCCCTGATTGCGCGGCCGGGTCTCATCCACCCAGACATGAACCGGTATGCCCGCGGCCGTCGCCTTGAAGATCGGGGCCAAGGCCGTGCCCCAATCCACCGTGGCCAGCCAGCCGGCATTGCAGTGGGTAAGAACGTGCACCGGCTCCCTTGCGCCTTTTTCCCGCCAGATAGCCTCGATCAGGCCGGCGCCGTGACGGCCGATGGCCTCGTTGGTCTGCACATCCTCCTCGCAGATCATCCCGGCCTCGCGGTAGGCGGCGGCCAAACGCGTTTCCTCCGGTAGGGGCAGCAGCACCCGCAGCATCCGATCCACGGCCCAGCGCAGATTGATCGCGGTCGGGCGACAGGCGATCAGCCGACCGGCCATATCCTCAAGGACGGCAGACGAAACTCCCCGACGCAGCCCCAAGCAAATTCCATAGGCCGCCGTGGCCCCAATCAGCGGCGCTCCCCGGACCAGCATCCGACGGATCGCATCCATCGCCGCCTCCAAAGTTTCCAGACGCGTCACCACCAAACCAAAAGGCAACTGCGTTTGATCAATGATTTCAACGCCAACCCCATCCGCTGCCAGCCAGATTGACCGGTACCCCTGCCCGTTCACCTTCAAAAATCCGTCCCCCTTGCAAAAAAAACGGCCGGCAATGGCCTATACATGCACCCCATACCCCTTGTTGGCGACACTACCTAACCAGGGCTGAGAGGGTCAAGGTAATTTTTCCAAAACAACCGGTTAGCGAGTTAAATGACCAGCCATCAGGCGAACCCAGCGTAAATCCTACTTTTTTCTCTATGGTTGCTGGATTTTTCTATTTTGCTCTGCTATAAAGTTTAGAGTCTATCTTTTTTTTACTAATTGCTTTTTTTCTTTAGACCAGCGATGACCAACGCCCACAACATTCTTAACAACCTCAAGGTTTCCGGCAACCTGCCGAGCATGCCGCAAGTACTTGTGCAGTTGATTGACAGCTGCCACGATGTGGACATCAAACTCCAGGCCATCGCCCGGATTGTGGACAAGGATGCCGCCATCAGCGCCAAATTGCTCCAACTGGTCAATTCGGCCTTTATCGGCGCCCGCAAAGCCTTCACCAACCTGGAACAGGCGGTGGTCTACCTGGGGGCGGACACGGTCAGAAATCTGGCCATCAGCATCTCGGTGCAACAGGTCTTCCGCCGGGTGGAAACCAACGGCCTGCTCTCCATTGACCGGTTCTGGCATCATTCCTACCAAAGCGCCCTGCTCGCCCAGAAAATCGCAGTCGCCACCGGATATCCCGAAACCTCGGAGGCCTACCTGACCGGGCTCCTCCACGACATCGGCAAATTGCTGCTATGGATGGCTTTTCCCGGAAAATACGCCCCCCTGCTACTCAAAGGGGTCCGCTGCCATAACGGGCGGCTGGCCTTTCTTGAAGAGGAAAAGCTCCACGTCAACCACTGCGAGGCCGGCGCCTGGCTCTGCGAACAGTGGCGCCTGCCCGCTTTGCTTGCCGACGCCATCCGCTATCATCATCATCCCATTGACGAAGTCGCCCAAGCCCTGCCGCTGACCAGAATCGCCAGCCTGGCCGATATGCTCAGCCACAGTGATACCGCCAGCCAGGATTGCCTGGAGGCCGGGATGCGCTTTTTTAACCTGCAACAGCCCCAGGTCAGCGCCCTCTACGAGGGTTTGGAAGAACAGATCACCCAAATCGCGGAACAACTCGGCATCCATATCCCCCGGACGGCCCGAACCTCCCACGATCAGGAACCGGAAAGTCAGGAAACCCACAAAGAGACCTCGCTCGGTTTGATCAATCGCATCCGGGATATCACCCAGCTCAGCGGCGCGCTTGAAAACCTGCTGCGAGCCGAGGACAACGAGCAGATCATCAGCGCGGTGGAACAAGGGCTTAAAATTCTTTTCAACGAAGACACCTGCCTGATCATGCTGCTCGACGCCAACACCGACGAATTTCGCTGCCACGCATCGCCGGACAACAAGCTAACCAGAGAAACCGGAGGTTTCGTGCTGGTTCCGGAACGCCATAGCGAAAGTTTGCCAGGAAAAGCTCTCCAGCAACGCCGTCCGCTCCATTCCTTCCAAAAGAAAGCAGCGGTAAAAGGCCCTGTCAACCTGCTTGATGCCCAGATACTCAGCCTTCTGGGCACCGATGGCATGGCGGTGATTCCCATGATCCATCGAGATGAAATCCAGGGCCTGATTCTCATCGGCCTCAAGGAAAAATCACACCGCTCCCTGGTCAGTCAATGGACACCGCTGCGGCTTCTTGCCAACCACGCCGCCATCTCCTTTTACCTGGAACGGCTGAAGGCCCGGCAGGCGGAACAGATCGCTGCCGAACGGCTGCAGGCAGCCAATATGGTTGCCGGAAAAATCGCCCATGAAATCAACAATCCTTTGGCTATCCTCCGCAACTACCTCTACATTCTCGACAAGAAGAACGGCAGAGGCGAGGCGATTGCCGAAGAACTGGCCATCATTGACAACGAACTCGAACGGATCGCTCAAATCACCGCCCACCTGAAGGATCTGGCCAAGGAGCCGGACGACCTCAACCTGGAACAGGTAGACCTGCACCGGCATCTTGAGGAAATCCTCAGCCTGTTCCGGGCCTCCCTCCCCGCTGACAACCAGGTCGCCTTGACCTTTACCCCCTGGAAAAAACCGCTGGTGATCCGTGTCGACCCCCAGTTTCTTCGACAAGTCATGCAGAATCTCCTGGGTAACGCCCTGGACGCCGTGGCTGGTCAAGGCAGTATAGCCGTCGGAACCTCCATGCATTTGAATTCCGCGGTCATCTCGGTGACCGATACCGGCCCCGGCATTGCCCCATCCATGCAAGCCGACCTCTTCAAAGAAGGCTCATCGACCAAAAAAGGGCAGCATGGCGGCTTGGGGCTGGCGATTGTACAACGACTGATGCAACGGATGGGCGGATCGGTTGCCTGCGAATCAAACCGGGGTTCCACGGTGTTCTCCCTCACTTTTCCGACCTGAAGACCTTGCACTGATTGAAGTACTGTTTTTTTATTGGACATTTACCAGCAAACACGATTCAATAGTTTTCATGCATAGTTCGGCACTGTTCGATTATCAAATTCTATGTCTCTGGCAGGAGTTGCAACTCAACCGGCGACGCGAATCTCCTGACGGAATATACTGAACCCCATGATGCACTCCGTGCTCATCATCGATGATGAAATCCGCTTCTGCAACAGCCTCGAAGTCTTACTAAAAGCAGAAGGATATCAAGCAGACACCTCAAACACCGGCGCCCAGGCTTTCCAGCTTCTCCAACAGCGGGCCTATTCAGTCGCCATGGTGGACATCAATCTGCCCGACATCAACGGCAACCACATTGCCGCCCGGATTGGCGAGGAACACCCCGGGACAGCGGTCATCATCCTGACAGGCAATGCCACGATCGACAATGCCGTGGAATCGCTCCGCCATGGCGTCTACGACTATATCCGCAAACCCTGCAGCCCTGAGCAACTGATCAGGACCGTTGCCAAGAGCATCCAGCACAAACAACTCAAGCAGGATCTGCATAACAGCGAAAAACGTTTCCGCCAGTTGGCTCAGGCTACCTGGGAAGGAATCATTATCTATGAACGCGGCGAACTCCTGCAGACCAACAGTCAACTGTGCCAGATGTTCGGCTACCAGGAAAACGAACTGCTGGGCAAGCAGATCTTTGATGTCCTGCTCGACCGCAATTCCATCCGTTCCATGTCCCTGCCGGAAGACTCCGACACCATAGGACCATTTGAGGCGCGCGGTGTCCGAAAAAACGGCGCCACCTTCCCGGTCGAAATCAGAGTCAAACACATCGATTACCAGGGACGCCAGGTACAGGTCGCCGCCATCCGGGACGTCACCGCCAACGAGACCGCCCTGCACCAAAAGATCGCCCTGACCAAAAAGCTGGCCGACGCCCAGCGCATGGAGTCGCTCGGCCTGATGGCAAGCTCGGTCGCCCATGATCTCAATAACATCATGGCCGGGATCATCACCTATCCCGAACTGCTGCTCATGGATCTCGGCGACGATTTCAAATACAAGGAAGAGCTCCTGATGATCCGTGAAGCCGGCAAAAGAGCGGCTGCGGTGGTCAACGACCTGCTGACCGTGGCGCGGGGGGCAACCTGTAAAAAAGAAATCCATAATGTCAACGCACTGGTGGGCAGCTATCTCAAATCGGTTGAATTCAAGGAACTCAGCCATCGTTACCCAGCGGTAAAGCTCACCCCCTACCTGGAAGGCAAACTGCATAATATCAGCTGCTCGACGATGCACCTCTCCAAATCGATTATCAACCTGGTCAACAACGCGGCCGAGGCCATCCAGACCAAAGGAGAAATCATTCTATCCACCAAAAACGTCCAACTCCTCACCCCCTTGCATGGATACGAACCCATAGAAGCGGGCGAGTATGTGGTGGTCTCGGTCGAAGATGACGGCCCCGGCATTTCAAGCCAGGATATCAAGCAGATTTTCAGCCCCTTCTACAGCAAGAAGGTGATGGGCCGCAGCGGCACCGGCCTCGGATTGGCGGTGGTCTGGAACACCGTCCATGACCACGGCGGTTATATCGATGTGGTCAGCACCGGCAAAGGCTCGTTGTTTGCCCTGTATTTTCCCGTGGACCGTTCGGAGGTCAGCCAGGCAGCACAACCCGCACCGACCATCAGCCACTACCACGGGAACGGCCAGAAAATCCTGGTAGTCGACGATCAGCAAAGCCAGCGGGAAATAGCCCGTCGTCTGCTCTCACGGCTCGGCTATCAGGCCCTGACGGTGAAATCGGGCGAAGAAGCGATCGAGTTCATCAAAACAACCCGGGTGGATCTCGTCATGCTGGATATGCTTATGGACCCGGGAATCAACGGCTGTGAAACCTACGAACAGATCATCAAACATGTCCCGGGCCAAAAGGCCATCATCACCAGCGGGTACTCCAACTGTAAAGACATCGACCGGGCCATGGATCTCGGCATCAATCAATTCGTAAAAAAACCCTACTCCATCCACGAGCTCGCCCAAGCCCTCAACATGGAAATAAAATCTGCACATTCCTCGGTTTAAAACCCGGTGAATCTCCACCAAACAATCTCTTTATTCTTTTGTTACCTTCTAATACAATAGTGGATTTGAGAAAATACGCCCGCGCGCCTTATCCATCCCCTATTCAAGCAAGTGAACTCCATGATAGCAAAAAAACTGTACGCCATCCTCGCACTGACCTTCCTGAGCAGTATTGCACTCACTCCGGCCGCCTTTGCCGAAACCCTCCAGGACGCCGTCAAGAAAATGACCGAAACCAACCCGGACATCCTGGCGGTCGGCCATAACCGTCGGGCGCGGGACGAGGAAGTCAGACAGGCCCAGGCCGGTTACTATCCCACCCTGAATATTGAGGCCGGCAAGGGCAAGGACTATGTCCAGCAACCATTTGACGGCGATTTAAACCCGCAGCAGATCGTGATCGGAGCGCGCCAGAACCTCTTTGCCGGCCTTTCGACCACCAATGAGGTGGGCCGCCAGAAAGCGCGGGTGCAATCGGAAGCGTATGTCGTGCAAAGCACCGCTGAAAACACCTCTTTGAAAACCGTCAATGTCTATCTGGAAGTGCTGAAGAACGAGGCCATCGTCAAACTCGCCCAGGAAAATCTGACGCTGCACCAGCGAATCGCGGACCAGATCAAACTGCGAAGCGAATCGGGTATCGATCGCGGCGCCGATATGGACCAGATCCAGAGCCGGGTTAACCTGGCCCAGTCCAACGTCATCGTCACCGAACAGAATCTGACCGACGCCCAAACCAATTATACCGCGCTGGTCGGCCATCCGCCTGCAGCCCTCAACCGTCCGGCGGTTTCTGCGGAGTTGATTCCTGCATCACTTGAAAAAGCCGAACAGATTGCCCTTGCCGACCATCCGCAGCTCAAATCAGCGGGTGCCGATCTGGAGGCCCGCCGCAAGCAGGAAGAGGTCGCCAAGAGTCCGTTCATGCCGATTCTCGATCTTGAAATCGACAAGGTCTACGAGGAGGAAGTAGCCTTTAGCGACTACTACGACAACGAGAAAAGGGAGGACCTGCGCGTCTTTCTTCGCCTGCGGTACAACCTGTTCAACGGTTGGCGCGACGAGGCCAGAAAAGCCGAGACCGTCCAATTAGTCAGCGAAGCCCGCGAGATCAAAAATCACACCCACCGTCAGGTGGTTGAATCCATCCGACTCTCCTGGCAAGCCCATGAAGCCGCCAAAAAGAAAATCAGATATTTGCAACAGCGTGCCCAATTTGCGACGGCAACCGCGAGTGCCTACACCAAACAATGGAATATCGGGCAACGCACCCTGCTGGATGTCCTGGATGCCGAAGCCGAACGAATCGATGCGGCCCGGCAACTGGTAACCGCCGAATATGAAAACCTTTACTCCCAATACAGGATACTCAACAGCACCGGCAAATTATTGACCGCCCTGCAAATCAAAATGCCCAAGGAAGGTATTGTTGACGAAGGCGGTATTGCACCGACAACCAAGGCGGAACCTAATAAAAAATCCTAAACTCGCCGACGCTCTCGAAACAATCGTCACAACATCCGGCCCCCCGTCCCTGCGGCGATGCAAGGAACGGGGGGCTCCCCCCTATACCCTTCGGAATATGGGCTGCAATGGTATTTTAGGCAGAGAATGCCTCACGACCATTTCCCCTCACCCCCTCCGATCCACCGGTAGCACCAAGTCCCCGGCAGCTTCCTCATGAGCAGACTCCTTTTTCCAACCCGCTGGATCGCGCTCCTCCTGGTACTGGCGACGGTCATTCCGGTCTACACGGGAGAACCGTTTGTCATCACCGAACGCACCCTCCGCCAAGCTGAAGAGCAATACGGCTCATCGGCCCGCAAGCGCCTGCTTGCCTGGCAAGATATCATGCGCTCACAGTACAACGACGATTTGGCCAAGCTCGAAAAAGTGAACCGTTTTTTCAACAAAATTCCTTTCACAAGCGATATCACCCATTGGGGGGTCGAAGATTACTGGGCAACGCCTACTGAATTCCTCGCCAGTGACGGTGGCGATTGCGAAGATTTCGCCATCGCCAAATACTTCACCCTGATCAGCCTCGGCATTGCCGAAAACCAGTTGGCCCTAACCTATGTCAAAGCCCTGCGCCTTAACGTGGCCCACATGGTGCTCACCTATTATCCAGCCCCCGGCATGGAACCGCTGGTTCTTGACAACCTCGTCGACGCCATCGAACCTTCTTCCAAAAGAACCGATCTGCTACCAGTCTACAGCATCAACGGCTCAGGCCTGTGGGTGGCGAAGCAGCGGGGACGGGGAGAGAGGGTCGGCGATGGCAGCCGACTTACACGCTGGCAGAATCTATTGACCAGAATGACCGAAGAGCTTCACCAAAATGAGAATAAGCCATGACTTTATACCGACAACTCCTGTTCAGCACCTTGCTCATCCTGCTCTGCCTCTGCACCGGACTTTGGATGGGGGAACTCAAACGTACCCGCGATTTCCTGGTCAACCAGATGGAAACCCATGCCCAGGATACCGCCACCTCCCTGGGCCTCTCCCTCACCACCCTGGCTAAAGGTATCGATATCCCGGCCATGGAGACCATGATCAATGCCTTGTTTGATCGGGGGTATTACCGGACCATCGAGTTGCGTGACGTTGCCGGCAAACTGCTGATCGAACGCCGCGCCGACCTCACCCTGGAGCAGGTGCCAGCCTGGTTCATCCGCCTGGTGCCGCTCTCCGCGCCTCAGGCCACGTCACTGGTCATGCACGGCTGGCAGCAGGCCGGGGCGATCTCCGTAGAAAGTCATCCAGGATATGCCTACCAGACACTCTGGCAGGCCGCCCGAACCACGGCCCTTTGGTTTTCGCTCACCGGCGCGATCATCGCCGTGCTTGGGGGACTGGGACTACGAACGCTGCTCAAACCCCTGCGCAGGGTCGAAGAGCAGGCCATGGCCTTATGCGACCGCCAGTTCCCTGTCCAGGAGCAGTTGCCCCGAACCAGGGAACTTCGCCGGGTGGTCACCGCCATGAATCGAATGACCCTCAGAATCCGGGAGATGTTCAATGAGCAGGCCGCCATCGCCGACACCTTGCGGCAACACACCTATCAGGACCCGCTGACCGCCACCGGCAACCGGCGCTATCTTGAAGCCCAGATTAAAGCAAAACTCGAGGGCAGGGACACGGCAGTCCAGGGCGCCTTTCTGCTCTTTCAGATCCAGGACCTCCTGGCTATCAATCAAGAATATGGCTACCAGCAAGGCGACCGGATTATTAAAGATACCGCCGCCAGTATCCTGCAGGTTTGCCTTGAACTTCCCGAGGCCATGCTCGGCAGGATGGGCGGTGGGGATTTCGCGTTGTTCCTGCCCAATACCGACGAGCAGACATCCAAGCGGATTGCCGATACCATTTTGGAGGACCTGCACCAGCAACTCCTGGCGGAACCATCGGGGCCCACCGAAGTCAGAGTCTGCAGCGGTGGTGTTTTTTATGAGCAGCCGGCCAGTTTCGAGCAGCTGTTAACCAGGGCCGACACGGCGTTGAACGCCGCCCGGTATCATCAGAACCAAAAAGTCGCCCTGCTGCCCCTGATCGACGGGGAACCGGCAATCTGCGCCGGTAAAACCCAGTGTAAGGAGTTGCTGGAGGATATCATCGCCAACCGATCCTTCATCCTCTACTCCCAACCCACGGTCAGCCACCAGGATTTCAGCAAGACCTTGCATCATGAAATATTCACCAGGGTGATCGATGCCTCCGGCAACCACCTGTCGATGGGCCTATTCCTTCCCATGGCCGAGCGCCTTGGCCTGATGCCCGCCCTGGACAAAATAATCATCGAACAAATCCTGCAGCAACCACTGCAGCAATTCGCCCCGCATCGGATCGCGATCAACTTGTCGCCGCTTTCGCTCGCTGACGGCGAGTTTGTCACCTGGCTCCATCGGCAACTGACCCAATGCGCTCAAGCAGGACTCCAACTGAATTTCGAGTTCCCCGAGTTCCGGGTCATTCGCCACAGCAACCTGATCAAGGAGTTCTCGGAGGTCATCAAAAGACAGGGCCATGGCCTGGGCATCGATCATTTCGGCCAGGGATTAATGCATTTCGGCTATCTTAAATCGCTCCTGCCCGATTACGTCAAGATTGATCGCGCCATTACCAATGAGCTGCTGGACGAACAGAGCGACCGATATTTCTTTATCAACACCCTCTGCAATGTCGCCCATAGTCTCGACATCAAGGTAATTGTCGAAGCGGTGGAAAACGAGCGGCAATGGCAGGCTTTATCCAAAATGCACATTGACGCGGTCCAGGGGTATTACATACAGCGCCCTGAGCCCATTGCAGAGTTAAGCTCTTAGGGGAGTCACAGAATATCCTCGACCATCAAATCTTCTCCAGCCATTTTGGTGCGGAGCTTTCTACGGATCTGGATCTTTTCCTGCGCCTGCGGCGGCAGTTCGGTGAAGAGGATGAGTTTCTTTTCGATCAGCAGATCGACCAGATCCTCCAGCACCCGAACCATGGACATGTCCGAGAGCGCCAGCAGTTGCGTGAGGGTTTCCAGTTCTCCCGAAGACCTGAAAAAATCCATAACCTCCGCATCCAGCAGCGAGAGGGGTTCCTGCCCGGATTGTGCTTCACCCCGACGAATAGCGGCAATGCTGCCGTTCTTGTCCCGTTCGATGCATAACATTTGCGCCACCCCACTGAAGACCTTGGTACGATTGATTTCTTTGTGATACACTCAGTGTAGCATACGAATATACCGTTCCACAACCCCACTTTATCAATGACCATGACCGAACCGAACCACCAGAACCACCCCGATGCCTGGCAACGGCCCCGCGATGCTGAAACCGTCAACGATCCGCTGACCGAATGTTTGATCCTTTTAGGCAAACTCTACCATCTGCCGGTCTCCCGCACCGCCCTGCGCGCCGGACTGCCGCTGGACCGCAATCGGCTCACGGTCGAGCTCTTTTCCCGAGCGGCCGAACGGATGGGCCTGGTATCGCGATTGGTGAAACGGCCGCTCGAGAAAATGACCGGCCTGGAACTGCCGGCCATTCTGCTGCTCGAAGGGGGACAAGCCTGCCTGCTGGTCGCCATCGAGCCTGCGGCGCAACGGGCAACGGTGCTGCTGCCTGAAACCGGGCTCGGCGAAACCCTCCTCAACTTCGACGAAATCACGGCGCGATATACCGGACATGCGCTTTTCGCCCGCCCCGAGTTCCGCAAAGACAAGCAACTCGAGTATCATCAGCGCGCCGACCGAAAAAACTGGTTCTGGGGCACCCTCTTCTCTTCCTGGCGCATTTACCGGGACGTTCTGCTGGCATCCCTGCTCATTAATATCTTCGGCCTCACCAGTCCTTTTTTCACCATGAATGTCTATGACCGGGTTATCCCCAACCTGGCCTTTGAGACCCTCTGGGTGCTCGGCATCGGCATCGGGGTCGTCTATATCTTCGCCTTGCTGCTGCGGGGATTGCGCGGTTATTTTGTCGATGAAGCCGGCAAAAAGGCCAATCTGCGGATTTCCGCCTCCCTGCTGGAAAAGGTGCTCGGCCTGCGTCTGGAGGTCCGCCCGAAATCGGTGGGAGCCTTCTCTAAAAAGCTGCAGCAGTTTGAAGATGTCCGCGATTTCATCACCTCCTTTTCGATCACCGCGCTCATCGACCTGCCGTTCATGGTGCTGGGATTGGCCGCCATATGGTATCTGGGAGGCCCGATCGTCGCCATCCACCTGATTGCGGTGGTCCTGATGGGACTCTACGCCTTCCTGGTGCAGGCCCCTCTCAAACATGCGGTGGAAAAAAGCTTCCAGGCTTCGGCCCAGAAAAACGCCATCCTAGTGGAGGGGTTGTCGGGAATCGAAACCATCAAGATGCTGGGGGCGGAAAGCCAGATTCAACGGGCCTGGGAAGAGGCGGTCAGCTATATTGCCACCTGGAGCAGCCGTGCCCGGCTTTTTTCTTCTTCGGTCAGCCACCTGTCCGATTTCATCATGAATGTGACCGGAGTGGCGACCCTGATCGCCGGGGTCTACCTGATGGCCGACGGCGCCTTGACCCAGGGCGGCATCATCGCCCTGATGATCCTCTCCCGCCAGGCCATAGCGCCCATGTCCCAGGTAGTGAATCTTGCCACCCGCTTTCACCGTGCCAAGGCGGCCCTGGCGGAGCTCGACTCAATCATGCAGCTGCCGGTGGAACGACCTGTCGATACCTTTTTCCTGCACCGCAGCGAATGCCGCGGCCAGCTCGCCTTCGAACATGTCGATTTTTCCTACCCCGAGCAGAGCGGCGCGGCCCTGAAAAACATCACTCTAACCGTTGAACCGGGGGAACGCGTGGCGATCATCGGCCCCATCGGGTCCGGCAAGACCACCCTGGGCAAACTGCTACTGGGGCTCTACAAACCGACCAGCGGCATGGTAGCCCTCGACGGAACCGATATCCGGCAGATCGACCCATCCGAACTGCGCCGGTTTATCGGCTATGTCCCCCAGGACATCACCCTGTTCCGCGGTACGATCAGGGAAAATATCATCTTCGGTTCCCCCGACGTGGAAGATGCGCTCATCCTTCGGGCCGCCGAACTCTCAGGGGTCAGCACCTTTGTCGGCAAACATCCCAAAGGATTCGACCTTGAGATCGGTGAACAGGGCCGGGGACTCTCGGGAGGACAACGACAAAGCGTCGCCATCGCCAGGGCGTTGCTCCACGACCCGCCGATCCTGGTCTTCGACGAGCCCAGCAGTTCCATGGACAATCGCACCGAAACCCGGTTGAAAACCAATCTTCTGAACCTGCTTCCCGGAAAAACCCTGATCCTTATCACCCATCGCGGATCGCTGCTTGATCTGGTTGACCGGATTGTACTCATCGACAATGCGGTGGTGGCGGCGGATGGGCCGCGCGACCAGGTGATGGCCGCCATTAAAAGCGGCCAGATCCACATTTAATGACTGACGACCATGGAAAACCACACCCCCGAAAGCAACACCCCGCCGAAAGCCACCGGACTTTTCCAACGCCTGCCCGAGGCCGACCTGGATCTGGCCTCCGACATCAGGACCACCTTGCTCATTCAAAGCCCCCGCGGCGGCCGGTTGATTGTCTGGTTGACCGGGCTGTTCTTTGCCGCGTTTCTCATCTGGGCCACCTTCTCCGAAATCGATGAGGTCACCCGGGGCAACGGCAAGGTCATCCCGTCGCAGCAGATCCAGGTGGTGCAAAACCTGGAAGGCGGCATTCTCTCCAAATTGCTGGTGCATGTCGGCGATATCGTCGAAAAGGACCAGCTCCTGCTTGAAATCGACAAAACGAGGTTTTCGGCGCCCTACATGGAAAGCCGCGTTAGTTTTCTGGCCCTCAAGGCCCAGATCGCCAGGCTCGAGGCGGAAACCCGAAGCACCAAATTCCTCGTCCCGGACGAGGTGGCCAAGGAAAAACCCGAGTTGGGCAACCGCGAACTCCAGCTGTACAACTCCCGCAAGGAGCAACTGGCCGCCAAACTGCAAATTTTGCAGGAACAGCATACCCAGCGCCGCCAGGAGCTGGCCGAACTCCGCTCGAAGCTCGACGAGCTGACCCGCACCTCGGCCCTGTTGCAAAGAGAGCTGGCCATGACCAGACCGCTGATTGCCCAAGGGGCGGTTTCGGAGGTTGAGGTGCTGCGGCTCCAGCGGCAGGCAAGTGAGATGAACGGCAATATCGAGACGACCAAAATCTCGATCCCCAAGGTGGAGTCCAAGATCGCTGAAGCCAAAAAAGCCATGGAAGAGGCGCAGCTGACCTTTCATAACGTCGCCAGCATTGAGCTCAACGAGGCCTATGCGAAGATCGAGGGCCTCTCGGCCAACACCGAGGCCCTCATGGACCGCCTGCAGCGCACCGCCGTGCGTTCACCGGTGCATGGCACCATCAACCAGGTGCTGGTCAACACCGTCGGCGGCATCATTCAACCGGGCATGAACCTCGTCGAGATTGTCCCCCTCGAAGACACCCTTTTGGTCGAAGCCCGCATCAAACCAGCCGACATCGCCTTCCTCCGTCCCGGCCAGCAGGCCATGGTGAAATTCACCGCCTACGACTTTACCGTGTATGGCGGGCTGGACGCCTCACTTGAACATATTAGTGCCGACTCCATCACCAACAAACAAGGAGATGCCCAGGGAGACAAGCAGGGAGAGGACTATTACCTCGTCCGTCTGCGAACCAAACAGAACTATCTGGGGACCAAGGAGGCCCCCCTGCCGATCATTCCCGGCATGGTGGTTTCGGTCGACATCCTCACCGGCAAGAAAACCATCCTCTCCTACCTGCTCAAGCCAGTGCTCCGCGCCAAGCATACGGCGCTGCGGGAGCGATGACATGAACCTGATCCTTTGCTGCGGCACCACGAGCCTCCGCGAGCGGTGGGTTGCCGCGCTCGACGCCGACTATACCGTGTATCAGACGTCAGCCTTGCAGGACCTGGCCATCTTGGTGCGACAAAAAATTTCTTTTGACCTGCTGTTTGTTCACCGCAGCCTGGTGGACGGAGAAACCGTCACCTACATCCGCCAGACCCTGCCCGCCTGCAAACTCTTCATTCTCTCCGACCGGCCGGACGAGGCCGAAGGCTTGACCTTTCTTCGGCTGGGAGTGATCGGCTACGCCAACAGCTATATCAGCGGGGAACGGTTGCAGGAGGCGGCCCGGGTGGTGACGTCCGGCTCGGTCTGGATCAATCAGCAGCTGATGCAGCGGCTGATTGCTGAATCGATGCCGGCCCAACCACGGAGCCCGGCCGCGCAGGCAGAAGCAAAACGGCAGGTGCTGCACAATCTTTCCGACCGGGAATATCAGATTGCCGACCTGGTAGCCCAGGGTTTGTCGAATCTGGAAATCGCTGCACAACTGGGGATCACCGACCGCACGGTCAAGGCCCATCTGGGCGCCATCTACGCGAAAACATCAACCCGTGGACGGCTTGGCCTGGCCTTGTTGGTTAACCAGGTCCCCTTACCAGCAAAGGACTAAGCCAAGAGCAGCAATACGCTTTTGCTTCCGCTGGCTGCTTGGAATTCGACGACGCGTTCTTTTGGAAAAAAAATACCCCCATAACCATTTGCAATCAATAATAAAAGATTATCATCGCAAACGGATAAATGCACCTGATTGATGGCCTCAAAAAGCCGCAAAAACTTGAAACAGACAAGGAAATTCCGGATTCTCGACCGTTTTTTCCAATAAAACGGAAAAAATTTATACCCTTTTCGGCTTACTGGTTTCGCAGAAAAAATGAACTTTAATTTCAAGATGTTAGACATGTTGCTTTTCACTGGAAGCATGGTTGCCTTCTTGCATACAGTATAGTAAAGAATTTAAATAAATTATTCCCGTTGAAAGAACCACATTCAAAGGGGAGGGACACATGAAGAAGAAAATACTGGCAACTTTGGCACTGGGATTTTTGTTTACTGGAATGGTAAGCACGGTTAATGCTGATTCAATTTACAAGGAAGTCTACATAGTTGGGTCTACTTATGCTGCAGGATTAGCGTACGACGCTGTTTATAATTCTCTCGTGGGGAAATCCGTTATTGAATGGACTTTTGATGATATTCCAACTTCGGGATGGACAACACTGTCAATCATAGCTGAAGGTATTGATCTTGGAGAAGTTGATTTAGTATATTTCAATAATATGTCTCAAGAAATAGGCCTCTTGACTCAGCAAAATCTTTACTCACCTTCATTCAAGCTGAACCCTGGTGCCGGTGCCCTATCAGGCACAACAAACCTAACGGAATCTTTATTCACTGTGTTTGCCAACAAAGGCACCAACACTGTCCGAATTGTGGTTGATCCTGATAATTGGGTGAATGAAATTGAAACCTCGACCCTTACCCCCATCCCCGAACCCGCGACCATGCTTCTTTTCGGGACCGGTCTCGTTGGTTTGGCGGCAATTGGCCGAAGAAAAAGAATCTGATTATTTTCCGACAACCCGGAATCCCAAGGCAGAGCGTGACGGCTCTGCCTTTTTTATTGTTCCCGCCACAGCGCGTGCTGATCGTTGCCGTATCCAAATAAAAAAACTGTCGCGAGAGGATTCCCCGCGACAGTTTTTATTAATCGACAAACTAACGAACACAACTCTTATACATGCCCAGAGCCATCTTCTACATCGATATGGCCGAGCAGAGAATCCACACTCATCCCTGCGGTATGATCAACAGTGTCGAACGTTACGCTGCCCAGTTCTGCGCCGCCAGAGTCTTGGATGGTCAGCTTGGCATGATTTAAACCATCATCGGAAGCCTCCACGCTCAAGTTGCTTCTGGTCGCACCGGAAAGCAACTCACTGAGATCAACCACATCGCCTTCAGCTTTGTTATAGTCGGTGATATGCTCATTCCCGCCACTGGCTTTGAAAGTATCCGCACCCGTCCCGCCAGTGAGGATGTCGTTACCCAAACCGCCGCTCAGGATATCATTTCCGGCACCACCGGTTAGCGTGTCATTTCCGGCCCCCCCGTGCAAGGTGTCATTCCCGGCTCCGCCAGTCAGAACATTGGCATTTCCGTCACCAGTCAAATTAACCGCCACGCCTGCCCCGCTTGCATCCACATGCTCGAATCCTGTGACAATCGCCGTGTCACCTAAACTCTGGTCAGCGGTTGCCGACAGATCGATTGTTGCCGCGCCATTAACTACCAGTGTGTCTGCATCGGCGCCGCCAGCAATTGAAACGTCTGCGCCATCATAGGTGATATGGTCATTACCTGCCCCGCCATCAATGGTATCCGCACCCGTGCCGCCGATGAGGACGTCATTGCCGTCCTCGCCCTTGATTGTATCGTTCTCTGCTCCTCCATCGATATAGTTAGCGCTGGCATTCCCGTAAAGAGTGTCATGACCATGACCGCCAACAATCCCCTCGATGCCGCTGAGAGAATCTCCGGTCGCATTACCTCCGCCAATCTTCCCTTCCCCTGGATCGCTAAGGTTCCCAGGAATTCCGGAGACATGGCCAGCATCATCGAGATTGAGAGACACCGCGTCAACACTATGCGAGTAGTCGACAACATCGAAACCAGCCCCACCGGAAATGGTGTCGACCATAGTGCTTGCAGCAATCCAATCATGAGCATCCCCGGCAAAACCTGTCAGGGTATACCCCCCTTCCGCCTGCCCCTGTCCGGGCGGATGATATCCCACCTGATGTATAGACAACTGCTGAGCAGCCGACAAGTCACCATCATTATCCACCGCTTGGACTTGGAAGTTGAGGAGCAGATCATGCGGCACTATATTTTGCGTGGTTGTAATCGCGGAGAACTGTGCGCCTTTCCCATTTTTCCCGTCAACATCCGTGCCGACGATTGTCAACGAGTTGAAACTGATATTGGGGTCAACAAGATACAGCCCCGTTCCATTAATGATGATAGTTCCTGTCTGCACGGCCCCGGTGACAGTGTTGGCTGCAATCCAGGTATAGGTGCCGCCAGATCCAACTAATTTTTCAACCTTCAGCTGGGCACTATCCACGAATTGCGCATTGGTGCTTGGAGCATCGTTACCTATCGTGCCGGGATCATGAAATTCCATCGTGAACGATTCCCCACTTCCCACGAAAAGATTTGCAGTGCCAAAGCCGTCGTTATTGGAATTAATTTCCTGGGGTGAAGATAATTCCAGTCGCCCCCCCTCTGTTTCTAACCAGCGTGGGCCACCGGCAGAAATATTGGTCATATCAAAAGTCTCTGAAATGCCGGAATCAGGATTGACAAGTGCATAAGTATAGGTCCCATCAGGACGGGCCGTGAGCGTAAAAATATCCGCCCCTCCCCCTGCCGGTGCACCGTGCAGCGTTGTTGTGCCATCAGCGAGCGTAGTTGTCGTGTAGCTCACACCAGTAATGCTCGGACCAGTGATATTGAAGTGGTCAAGACCATCAGCGCCAGCTGCCAGAACGAATTCGCCGGTCACAGTCCCCACTTGGTTTGGAAGGGTCCCAGGATCGAATGCGCCCAGAATTGGACTATCGTCCTCAACCACTACCGTCAAAGTTGTAGTTGCCGGAACGGCAATTCCATCAGAGACATTGACACCAAACTGAATAGTTGCCGTATTTTCACCATTGCCAAGAGGATGATCGATTGGACCGAATAAGTTAACTTCATAATGTCCGGTATTGTCGACCGTTACCGCCATAATAGTTGTAGATCCTACTGAACCTATCAAGCCACCAGAACCGTCGCTGCCCCATGTCAATGCGCTACCATTGGAGGTAACACCGACTGGGGCGACTAATGAGACAGAGAACATCGAATTATCGGGATCAGAAATCAAAATAGCACCGGAAGCATGCACAGAATTAGTTGTATCCGGCGTACCGCTATTATCTGGATTTGCCCAAGCCAGGCCTTCCTCTGAGACTGTGGCTGTAGCTGGAGAGATTACAGGCGGATCGTTCACCGGCATAACCACGATGCTCAGGGTGGAGATATCGGTGCCAGTGCCGTCGGTCATGCTGTAGGTCGCTACCGGTACCGTGCCGTTGTAGTTGGCGTTCG
>CAZJEX010000004.1:54253-190097 GCA_964545155.1 uncultured Desulfobulbus sp.
TCGTCCGCGTTTCGTCGGCATCAGTAAAGGCGTCATCAACCGGATCAACCGTGATCGACAGCGTCGAGGTGTCACCACTCGATCCGTCGGTCATGCTGTAGGTCGCTACCGGTACCGTGCCGTTGTAGTTGGCGTTCGGGGTGAAGGTGTAGTCGCCGTTGGCGTTGATCAACAGCGTGCCAACGCCAACGATGTTCGCCGTCTGACCAGCCGTGTAGACAGTGCCGTCGCCTGCAACCTGGAAGGTGGTCACCGTCACCGCACCGTCCGGGCTCGTCGTACCAGTCAGCACGTTGCCTGTCGCAGGACCGCTGTCTTCGGCGATCGTCCGCGTTTCGTCGGCATCAGTAAAGGCGTCATCAACCGGATCAACCGTGATGGTGACTACCCCCTCATTGCTGCTCAACACCCCATCGCTCACCGTGTAAGCGAATGTGGCGTCGCCATTGAAATTGGCGGTTGGCGTAAAGGTAAGGTTACCAGCGGCGAGGTCGGCGGCGGTGACAACCTGCCCCGCCGCGACAGCAGCACCACCAAACATAAGTGTGCCGTTGGTCGCCAGCTGGGTAATGGTAATGCTGGTAAAACTGGCAGAGTCAATATCGGAGTCGTTAGTCACACCGGTGCCGTCGCTGCCAAACAGGTTGGCACTGGTAATCGTCAGCGGCGTATCTTCACTGCCGACGAGTTGGTCATCCACCGCAACCGGCGCCTCGTTGGTGTCAATATCCAAGTTGACCCCGACATTGAAATCATTGACCTCGGCCTCCGGAAGACCGCCAGGGAAGGGATCCAGAAAATTCAGCCCAATGCCTCTGGTTTCCGCACCGGAATCGGGCAAGACTTCGGCCTGATCTGCTTCAAAGACCACGATCTGCCGACCGCCCCCCCTGGCTCCTGCCCCAGCGGCGCCAGCCACACCGGCACCAGCGGCGGGAGCCGGCAAATCGGTGGTGGGGTCGAAATTCTCGTTTTGTAAGGCCGCTTGAATATCCGTTACCTGGGCAAAGGCGTCGGATGCCCCAGCGGCTCCGCTGCCGCCAAAAACATCTTCATCCACCAGGACATCGGACATCCGCCCCAGGTCGAGATGGGCCTGGTTGTCGGCAAACACGATGGAAATACTGCCATCCGGCCCGGTGACAATCCGGTCGTTGGCATAAATGGGACTATTGGGCCCCAGTATCCGTTCGACACCGGAGGGACTGACCGCCTTGACGGTACCGTAGATGATGAATGCCTTGCCGATGGGTTGCGCAGTATGAGTGGCCATGGGGGATTCCTAAAAAAAAGGGGTAGGAAGAAATGGTTATGCTTCCATAATAGAGGCAAGCGCAAGCCCCGTCTATTGTACCAAGGTACTATTCCCTCCTTTTTTCGATCGATTTATTCGAATCAGCAAGCGAAGCCCTTTGCAACCGGGGTGTTTCTCTTGCGGTTTAATCGTGGTATGATGAGGCATTGCCTGGAAATCTGGCGACGGATCGCCTCCGAACCAACCCGGATCCACCAGGTCCAAAAAAACACCCCTGCTCAACAATATCGAGACATCAGCATGAAATTATTTTGCTTTGTATCCACGCAGCCCATTCACAGCCTCCGGGAGACCACCCGATGAGAACTTTTTTCCGGATCACCTTGCTGCCGTTCGTCTGGCTATGGAAACTGTTGAGCTCGGGCATCACCGTGTTCGCCAATCTGTTATTCCTCGCATTCTTCGCAGTCGTGCTTGTTGCCGTTTTTTACACGCCCACGGTCCAGGTCCCGGCTGGAAGCGCCCTGGTGCTGGCCCTCGACGGAGACATCGTCGAAGAACATTCACCCATGGACCCCATGTCAAAATTGTTCAACAATCTTGCCAAGGTCCCCTTACACGGCGAAATTTTCCTCCAGGACATCCTCGACACCATCGACACCGCCGCCGACGACCCGCGGATCAAGGTGCTGGTCCTCAATTCAAACCGCATGGGCGAGGTCAGCCTTGACCAGATCAAGTCCATCGGCGGGGCTCTCGACCGCTTCAAGCAGACCGGCAAAAAAGTAATCGCCATCGGCGACACCTTCAACCAGGCCCAGTATTACCTCGCCTCCTGGGCCGACAAAATTTATCTCCACCCTATGGGGGCGGTGGAGGTCAAAGGCTTTAAAATTTTCCGGCTGTATTTACAGGAGATGCTCGATAAGTTGGCGATTAATTTCCATGTATTCCGGGTCGGCACCTTCAAGTCGGCGGTGGAGCCCTTTATCCGCAACGACATGTCACCCGAGGACAAAGAAGCCAACCGTTTGTGGCTCGGCAATCTCTGGGATACCTACTGTGCCGATGTCGCCAAACACCGGAAGATCGAGGTGGACATCCTCACTCGAAATATTAACGAATTCGTCTCCCAACTGGCCTCGGTGGGTGGCGAGCGCAGCCAACTGGCCCTGTCCACCGGTCTGGTGGACGGACTCAAAACGCACCAGGAAATGGAGCTGCTGCTTAAAGATATCGTCGGGCCCTCCAGGGATAACACCGGATTCAATCACATCGGCTTCCAAGAATATCTCCAGACCGTCACTCCCTCCTATACCGATACCAAAGGCAAGCAAGAGCTGATCGGCATTATCGCGGCCTCCGGCACCATCATCTACGGTAAAGATACCGTCGGCCAGATCGGCTCCGACGATTTGATCAAACGAATTCGCAAAGCCCGCCACGATAAACGGATCAAGGCGATTGTCCTGCGGATCACCACCGGCGGAGGCAGCGCCTTTGCCTCTGAATTGATTCGCCAGGAACTTCTCCTCGCCAAAAAAGAAGGAAAAACCGTGATCGTCTCGATGGGTGCCATGGCCGCCTCCGGCGGCTACTGGTTGGCGGCCGATGCCGATGCGATCATTGCCTCGCCGGTGACCCTCACCGGATCAATCGGTATTTTCGGGGCTGTCCCCACGGTGGAAAAAACGCTGGCCAATCTCGGCATCCATGGCGATGGCGTCGGTACCACCGACATCGCCCATTTCGGCAATCTTGCCACAGCTATGGGCGACGAGGAAAAGACCGCCTTCCAATTGGAAGTCGAGCAGGGATACCGGCAGTTTCTGGCGGTGGTGGCCGAGGGACGAAAAATGACGGTGGCGGAGGTGGAAAAAATCGCGGAGGGACGGGTCTGGGATGGGGCCACCGCCCTCCGTCTGGGACTGGTGGATCAACTGGGCAATCTGGATGAGGCGATCGCCGAGGCGTCGAAACGAACCAAAGTACCGATGGCTAACGGATATTTTATCGAGTCGACCCCGGACAACTACCTGGAACGCTTTAAGCGGGTCGAACCGCCGATCGACGCCCTTGCGGCCCGACTGGTTAGCCCTTCGCTGCTCCCCGCCCTGCTGCGTCGCCCGCTGGTGCAGCAGTACGACTTCCTGCTCCGTGGCACCGACCCAGGCGGCATGTACGCCCATTGCCTGCTGCCGATGCCGGCTGCAGCCCTCCGATAACCCCGGCGCCTTTGAGGAAGACGAAACCCGCCAGGCAAACAGCAGGATTCTGAAGCGGGATAGCGGGTAGTTCCGCTACCCCTTGAGCACCGCCAAGGGTTGCAGCTCCACCACCACTTCAATCAGGTCACGCTGATTGGCAATAACCACGCCTATATCCTTATAGGCTCCCGGCGCCTCTTCCAAATCGCTGCGGTTGCGGAGGCTGTGGAGCACGTGGCGGGCATTGAGTTTGCCGATCTCCTCCTGAAGATTCAGAACCCGCTGCGCCTCTTTTCTGCCCAACACCCGCCCGGCACCATGGGAGCAGCTCATGAACGACTGCGCCTCGCCCAGGCCCCGGACAATATAGCTCTGACTGCCCTGGGAGCCTGGAACAATCCCCAGTTCGCCGGCAAAGGCGCGGGTGGCTCCTTTGCGGTGCACCCACACCTGATGAAAAAAATGGGTCTCCTGGGCGACATAGTTATGGGCGACATCTAGGGCGACCTCGAATTCGCTGCATCCAGTGAGCTCGGCCACCACGTCCCGGACCCTGGCCATCATCTCGCTGCGATTGGCGCGGGCAAAGGCGACGCAATACTCCATTTCCCGCAGATATTGCTGCCCCTCCTCGGAGGCCAACTGCAAAGCGGCCAGTTGCCACTCTTTGGGAACCACGTTTTTCCCGCCGGCCTTAGCCAGCTTGATGGCGAGATTGTTATAAAATCCAGCCACTTTGTAGCCCAGATTTCTGCTCCCGGAATGCACCATCAGCCAGATTCGGTGATCGCTGCCCTGCTGGATTTCGATAAAATGATTGCCGCCTCCCAGCGTCCCCACCTGTCGGCGGGCGCTGTCAAACTCGCCGGCAACCACCGGCAGATCACGATCCAGCAACCCGGGATCGGGCAGGATTTCGGCGGGCCTCGGTTTTTCGTGATGTTTAAATCCCAAGGGAATGGTGGTGCGCAGGTCGCCCAGGATCTTTCGCAGCCGAGCCGGATCGATCTCGGTCAAACCGGTGCGCACCGCCTGCATGCCGCAGCCGATATCGACCCCAACCCCATTGGGGATGATCGCCCCGCTGGTGGCCAACACCCCGCCGATCGGCATACCGTAGCCGACGTGGGCATCGGCCATGAGGGCCACATGGTGAAAGGCACAGGGCAGATTGGCCAGGTTTCTGGCCTGGGTCAGCGCATCGGCCTCCAGCTGATCCAGCCAGAGCATCAGCGGAATTTTTTCGGTTGTGATCACCCGTTGCATAGTGTCCCCTTGCTCTCTTGTATTTCCGGTATATAGTGCAGCCTCATGCAACGGCATCCGGCACACGGCGCGTGCTTCCCCGGCACCGACGGGCGGGATGCCCGTGCACCACCAGACCATCCCTTATTTTCGCACCCCATGATACCACACGAAACCCTCACCCACCTCTGGATCCACCTCGGTTGGCCGCTGTTACGCCTGCTCATCTTTCTTGCCATCGGCCTGCTGGCGGCGCTGTTCATCGAATCGCTCAACTGGACGAGAAAGATGGCGATGGTCGCCCGGCCGCTGACCCGTTTCGGCCATCTCTCGCCGCTGACCGGGGCGGCCTTTTCCCTCTGCTTTTTCTCGGGGATGGCGGCCAACACCATGCTGGCGGAAGGGTATGATAAAGGGCAGATGAGCCGCAAGGAACTGATCCTTGCCAATCTGTTCAACAGCCTGCCCGCCAATTTCATGCATCTGCCAACCACCTTTTTCATCGCGGTTCCGATCATCAAGGGGGCCGCATTTATTTACATCGGCTTGACGGTCAGCGCGGCCATCCTGCGCACCCTGCTCATAGCCCTGCTGGGCCGACTGCTGCTACCGGCCACCAACACGGAAGCGATGCAGACCGAAATGCCCACCGATCCGGCCCATCCTTTCCGGAGCGCCCTGACCAACACCGTCAAACGGTTCAAACGACGAATTCGTAAGATCGTCAGCTATACCGTGCCAATCTACATCTTTTTTTACTATCTGAGCGAGGCGGGTTTCTTCACCGCCGCCGAAGGATTCATGGCCCAGCATCTCTCCTGGCTGGCCTGGCTCTCGCCCCAGGCGATATCGATCCTCACCTTTCAGGTAGCCGCCGAATTCACCGCCGGATTGGCGGCCGCCGGCGCGCTCCTGGCCAACGGCTCGATGAGCGTTCGGGAGATCGTGGTCGTCCTGCTGATCGGCAATATTCTTTCTTCCCCGATCCGCGCCATCCGCCATCAGTATCCCTATTATGCCGGAATCTTTAAACCGGTTCTGGCGGCCGAACTTATTTTTTTCAGCCAGAGTTTTCGGGCCTTGAGTATAGTATTCGTCACAATACTGTATTATATTGCCACCATGTAATCACTGGTTGTGCTGGCCTTCATCAGGCTTGATTGATCAGAAAAAAAAAGCCGACAGGGAATGACCGATGCAAGACCATCGGTTTGAGCTGTTACGCCAACCCCTTGCAGCCCAAACGGGGCGCCCCCGCATCAGCCGAGGAGAAACAAATGGATAAATCCGTACTGGTTGCTATTGACGGTTCTGTGTACAGTAGCAACAGCCTTGATTATCTCGCAAAGCTCTTCAATTCGGATCGCAATCTCAACATCCACCTGCTCAGCGTGGCGACGGCTGGAAGTGCTGGAAAAGATTGGATGTTCGATGTCGATCCGCATCGCACCCAGTCACCTGCCTCCGAGAAACAGGCGCACCTGGCCAACCGGCATTTAAAAGAGGCGGAAGAACGGTTGATCCGTCATGGCTTTGCCAAAGAGCGAATCACCACCCATGTGAAAACCGCTTCCGGCGTCGGCGCCGCCATCCGCGACGAAGCGCAGCGAGGCAAGTACGACAGCGTGCTGATCGGCAGACGCGGCCTGGGGGCCATGGGCAATATGTTTTTAGGCAGCACCTCGGCGGAACTGGTCGAAAAATGCCACAAAACACCGTTGTGGATCGTTGACGGGGCGGTGACCTCCAACCGCTACCTGCTCGCGGTCCATAGCCATCCCGCCTCGCTGATGGCGGCGGATCATCTGGCGTTTATCCTCAAGGACCACCAGGATATCCAAATCTGCCTCTACCACTCCAACAGCGTCTTTGGCAAACAGCAGCCGGCCAAAGCCGAGGCCTTCCATGAACAATGGGGCAAAGCGTGGTGCGACCAGTATCTCGACATCGACAACTTTCTGTTCTTCGCCCACGCCCAGTTGCTGGTCGACAGCGGCATTGCCCGCCACCGGATTACCCAGTTACCCACCCAGATGCATCTGGACGTCAGTGCTGATCTGCTGCGACAGGCCAAGCAACATAACTGCGGCACCATTGTCATTGGTCGTCGCCGCCGGGATGGGAGCAAGGGACTGATCAAAGGGGTTTCCGACAAAACCCTGAATCAAGCGGAGAATATCGCCGTCTGGCTGGCCGGATGAAAGGCTACGACCCCACATTGCTCCGAGGTCCGCTCAGCAGGTGTGAGCGGACCAAACCATCGCCTTCACTGCCCCGCACCGGGAGCGACGATCACCGTCGCCCCCTGTGATTCCTGTAGATACCTCGCCGCCAAAGCGGTCAATTCCTCCGCCTTGATCTCGGCAAACCCCTCGCTGATAGTCAGCGGCCACTTGAGCTGCTGCGGATGACGACCGGAAAGGTTCAGCACCGCTTCCATCCAGTATCGATTGTTTCGCTTGGTATCCTTGATCGAGGTCAGGGTCGGCTCCAATGCTCTGAGCAGTTCGTCCTGGGTGACGCCCTTGCGGCCGAGGTCGGCGGCCACGCCCTTTATAACTTTGGCAAGAACTTGGGCCTGATCGGGAGCGACGGTCAGACTACTTTTAAACAGGCCGAATCCCAGGTAGGCGCGACTGGGCTGACTCGCGACATGCGGAGAATAGGTGGCCCCCAGCTCTTCCCGGATTTTTAGCCGCAACCGGTCATCGAGGACGGCGGCCAGGAGATTGAGCCGTCGGGTCCGGGCAATATCCCAAAAATCGCTGGTCTGCCAGGCCACGGTCAGAAGTGCTTTATCAATGGAACTGGCCACCGGCAGCCGCCGTTCAACACCGGCGGGAAAAACAATCGGCACCATGGGAGGAGCTGGGGTTTCATGCCGCTGCTCGCTGCCGAAATATTTAGTCACCAGCCGCAACGCCTCCTGCGGATTGACATCGCCGACAATATTTATCTCCAAGGGCTCCTGGGCAAAAACCGGCGTCAGCCAGCCACTGATCTGCTCCAGACCGATCCGCTCAACCTGCTCCCAGGAGGCCATGCCGTATTCCCGGCTGGAACCGGCCAGAAACCGTTCCCCCTGCAGTTGTTGGATGCCCTCCACCGTGCCGGCCAGCTGCTCATACATCCTGTGCAGATTTTCCCGGCTGCGACGCAACGCCTCGGGACGAAAGGCCGGATCATGGAGTCGACTGTACGCCAGCTGCAGCAGCAGTTCGAGTTCGTTGCCCAGGCCGGTACCGTTCAAGGAAAAGCTCTCCGGACCCACCCGGAAATCCAAGGCCACATTGGTCCCGGCCAAGGCCTCCTCCAACTGCTCGCGGGTCAGTTTCCCCAGTCCGCTGTCCTTGACCACCGCCTCGGAGAGCAGCGCCAGGCCATCGGCCGACTCAACCTGCCGTCCCCTGCCGAACTGCACGGAAAGCAGCACCTGATTCGCCTGGAAATCGGTCTGCTTGCAATTAAGCTGCACGCCGCCGTTAAACCGCGTGCTTTCCACCCCGATGTCCTTATGGCTGACCTGTTCGATGATTGCACCTGATACCGACGGCGGCTCCAGGTAGGGAAACGCTACCCGCTGTTCTTCCACCCAGGGGGTGACAGGCTTGACGTTGTTAGCAAGGTACGCCTGTCGGATCTGCTCTTCGGCCTGCCCTTGAGCCAGCACCGGATCGACAACCCCCACAAGCTCCACCAGTCTTCGGGGCCGACTCCACAATTGCCGGAGGGCCTGGTTGACTTCTGCCACTGACATTTTTTCAAGAATCGGCGTATACAAAACCTTTTCCTGGACCGGAGAAAGCACCACTTCATTATCGCCCAGTTTGCGGATGATATCTTCGGCAACCTTTCGACTGTCGCGCGAGGCTGCGGTTTGCGCCTCCTTCTCCAGGATGGCGGTCACCTCTTGCTTGCCCCGCGCCAACTCGGCCTGGCTAAAACCGTTTTGCAGGGCCTGCTCCAGAGTGCCCTGCAACAGCGCCAGCCCCTCCTGCCACTTATTGGTTTCGACTCGGGCGTTGAGGGAAGCATAGCCAAAACGCTGGAAGAGCATACCGCCATGGGCCTTGGACTGTGCCAACGGACTACCCGGCTTTTGTTCCAATTTTTCCAGACGGTTGGCAAGCAGGGCGACCGCGACATACCGCCGGAGCTGCTCCACCTCTCTGGCCAGGGTGTCGGCACCGGGGAGCGCATTGTACACCGTGGTCAAGGCCAAACCGGTGTAACCAAGCTCAGGTTCCGGAAGAAAAAGAATCTCGGTCCCCGATTCCTTGACCGTACCCCAGTCAGGACAACCGCCCACCGAGCCCACACCGCTCAAGCCCGCAAAGTGCTGTCCGAGAATTTTTTCCGCTGCTTCAGGCTGTATGTCGCCGACCACCACCACGATCATGTTCTCCGGCCGGTACCAGCGATCATAATAGGAACGGAGCAGCCGGCTGTCGGCAGCCTTGAGCACCTCGACCGTGCCGATGGGATCGCGCTCGGCCACCAGGGTCCCGGAAAAATCAAACTGCATTTGCTTTTTCGACACCCGGCTGGCTGCAGAATCGCGGCTCATTTTCTCCGACAGGATGACGCCCCGTTCGCGATCAACTTCCTTTTCGAGCAGCAAGGCCCCCCTGGCGTAATCGGCCAAAACCTTGAAACCCTCATCCAACACCTTCGGCTCTCCCGACGGCAGCAACAGATTGTACACCGTTTCATCGAAACCGGTATGGGCGTTGGTATCGCCGCCAAACCCCATGCCGATCCGCTGGAAATATTCGACCAGGGTCCCTGGGGGGTAATGGGTGGTGCCGTTAAACAACATGTGTTCAAGAAAATGAGCCACGCCTCGCTGTTCTTCGGTTTCGTGCAACGATCCGGACTGGACGTTGAGGTGGAGGGCGACCCGGTTTTTGGGTTCAGGGTTGGCCATGAGCACATAGCGCAGCCCATTGGCCAATCGGCCGAACACCAGGGCAGGATCGGGCCGCAGATCGCTCTGGTCCTGAGGCCAGCCCGAAGTAAGACAAGCCGACGGGGCTGTAACTGGCGTGTCGTCGCCGAGGGCGTCGTCCACCGGGGTCAGCAATAAATAAAGCGGCAGCAGGAAAGCAAAGAAAACCAATGATGACCGGGCAAAGATATGCTTCATTGTCGAACCTTTAGGTTTGGTGTATGAAAATAAGAATAGTTCGCAAACTATAGTGTGTGCACAGAGGGGAGACAAGATGAATATTGCCGGAACAACAGGGTTGGTGCTCGGGGCCTCACGCGGCATCGGTTTAGCCATCGCCAGAACACTTGCCCGCCATGGTGTCCGCCTGGCCCTGCCCTGGTTCGACTGGCCGGAATCGGCGGCCGCCATGGCCGAAGAGTTCGGTGGCAAGGAGAGCCAGCATCTGCTGCTGCAGGTCGATCTGCGCGAACCGGAAGAGGTGGCAAAGCTTATCAGCGAAATCAGGAACAGGTGGGGCAGCCTCAATATCCTCATCAACAATATCGAACGGGGCGGCATGCCGGTGGTCCACGGCGGATATCACCGGCCAGTGAACCGGGATCAATGGCAAGTGGAAATGGAAACAACCCTGCACGCCAAATGGCTGGTGTTTGAGCAGTCGCTGCCCCTGCTCCGCCAAAGCCCGACTGCCGCCGTGGTGAACATCTCCTCGATTGCCGGCGTGATCGGGCGGTCGGGCCCGGCAGGGTTGCTGTTTAACGACGGCTATGCCGCGGCCAACCGGGGGGTAAACTCACTGACCGAAACCTGGGCAAAGAGGGGCGCACCCGCCATCCGAGTCAACGAAATCATGCTCGGCCTGATTGATTCCAGACACGGACCGGGCACCAGGGGGTGGCAACTGCTCTCCGCACAAGAGCAACAGACGCTCCTGGACCACACCCTCCTGCAGCGGACCGGAACCCCGGAGGAGGTCGCCCAGGCGGTACTTTTCCTGGTGCGGGATGCTGATTTCCTGACCGGATCGGTCCTGCGAATGGATGGCGGCTATGTTCTGGGCGGGGAAAGGCTTGCGGATATGCCGGAAGGAGTACTGTAGGGGAAACGGGGGGCAGGAAGCCTCAGATTTCCAAGGCCCAATCGGGGATATGGCGCATGACGTAGGCAGTCACTTTTTCCTTGGCATCGGGATCCTTGTCCTTGATCCCGGCATCACGCATGACTTCCTCAAAATCAAACCAACAGATTTCGTTTTCCTGATGATTGTACACCGTGAGAATCCGATGATCCGGATTGTCGAGATCTTCTTCTTCCTGAATGGCGGCCACCAGACGGGCCGCCTCTTCATACGATAAAAAACGGATTTGTTCTTCGCTCATCTGCAACTCCGCAAAACGATCGATATCAAGACAACCTTATAAAACCTGAAAAAAAAGGCGAGATGAATCAATCAACTCGCCTTTTGGATGGAACAGACAGGCTCAGGCGGGCTTAACGATAGCCCCGGAACGAATGCAACGGGTGCAGACTTTCACATGCGCCGTACCGCCATTACCGGTAACCGTCCGGACTCGCTGCAGGTTAGGCAGCCAGCGACGACGGGTCTTGTTATGGGCGTGGCTGACATTATTTCCGGTAGAGGGGCCTTTGCCACAAATTTCACAATTTCGGGCCATAATAGTATCTCCTAAAGAAATTCAATTTTCAATAACCTTTAATAATACCTTCACGCCCGAAAAAATCAAGCTCTTTTCACGATAGCGGCGCGGACAAACAACGAGCCCGAAACGGTAAACAGCCAGCCACATCAACGGTACTCACTAGTTACCCCTTGCTGACCACCATAACGCTCGTCCCAGAAAAATGCGATTTCAACATCCCGTCCCGGCGCCAGGACGGCCCGGACCATGGAAATAATGCTCGAACTCCGGTCGGATTTTGTTATAATCGCCCACGCAACAAATCCGCACCGCAGAAATTCTGCACCATTCCGGCACCATCGCGGTCCGGACGGAAACGATCAACCCTCAAAAGGAAGCCCCCCCCATGAAGCATTCCCTGGACCTGGCCATAGGATTCTTTTCATGGCGGGCCCTGCTCGATATCCTCCTGATCACTGCCGGCCTCTTTTTTCTCTACCGAACCCTGCTACGTTCCGGCACCTGGAAGATTATGGCTGGCATCCTCCTGGCCTTCTTGATCTTTATCCTGGCCAGCGCCCTCAATCTGCGGGGCATCGAATGGGTGTATCAAAACGTCAGCCATGTTGCCGTCCTGGGACTCATCGTCATCTTTCAACCGGAACTGCGCAAGATTCTCGAAAAAACGGTCTCGGTCTCCCCTAATCGCTTCAAAGACCAAGACACCCTGCTCCAATCGCTGATCGCCGAAAGCCTGATCAAATTGGCCAACGAGCGCTGCGGCGCCATCCTGGTCTTTCCCGGCAAGGAACCCATCGGCGACAAGATATCGGGCGGCTACCAGATCAACGCGCTCCCGAGCATTCCCTTAATCCTCAGCATCTTCGACCCGAACTCTCCGGGACATGACGGGGCGGTGATCATCGAGGGCAACAAACTGACCCAATTCGGGGTTCGACTGCCCATGTCCCAGTCCACCCGACTCTCGGAAGATTTCGGCACCCGCCACCATGCGGCCATGGGCCTTGCCGAGCAAACCGACGCCCTGGCACTGGTGGTTTCCGAAGAACGCGGCAAGGTTTCGATCTTCACCAACGGCGAGATGCGACCGGTGCGCAATGGCGAAGATATCACCAAGGCGATTGTCGGGCATCAGCAGGCCATGGGATTTTTCCGCCGGGACACCGGGCCCATCATCCGTAAACGAACTATTTTCCAATTAGCCGCCAGCTTGCTGGTTGCCGTGGTTTTCTGGTCGACCCTGATTGTCTCGCAACGCGAAGTGGTGGAAAGGGTGCTGGCGGTCAACATCGACTACACTTCACCGGCGGGTGACCTGGTTCTGGTAGGGGAAAAGGCGGACGAAATCAAACTGCACCTCACCGGCCCCAAGTCCGACATCGACAACCTCACCCTCAACCCCCCCAACGTTAAAATAGATTTATCCCGGATGGCCAAAGGCAGCCAGACCATAATCATCACCAGCGAGAACCTGCGCCTCCCCAAAGGGGTCACCCTGCTGGACACCTCGCCGCAGCAAATGAAGCTGACCCTGGCAGAAGTGGTGGAAAAAAATATCCCGATCACCCCACAGATTGTCGGCAAATTGCCCGGTGGTTTAAAAATTCAAAAAATTACCGTCACCCCGCAAACCGTACTGGTTACCATACCAGTCAACAAAGATGACAAAACTCCGGCGGATGTCCTGACCACACCGATTTACCTGGAATCCATATCCACCGACAGCACGCTCTTTTGCAAAATTATCGCCCGACCGTCCATCCAACCGGTTGCCAAGCGATGGCCCGATGTCGAGGTATCCATCGAACTCAAGAAATAACCCCTCGCCCATCCATCGTTGCAATGCCACCTGCCCCGGCCGTGAGGCTTGCCGAAAAAAATTACATTTTTGAATATTTTATAACAAAAAGATGATACAAATGTAACAAATCTCCTTGCGCCGATACCTCTCTCGCCGAAAGATCCTGTGACCCAACGCTTATCTTTTTGAAATTACAAGATTGTCACCAAATTGCTCCAGGTGGCACCAAAAATGCATTAAAGATGACATCGACACAAATGCATGACACCGACAACCAAGGGGGCTCCCGGCACCAAAAACTACAGCCTCGATAATGTTGACGTCGTCACAGATTCAGTACTAAACATTTCAAAAGGAGAGAGAGGATGAAACGATTTTTTTCCATGGCCGCACTGGTCGCACTAACCGCAGGCGGCGCTGCCTCCCAGGCAACGGCAGCAACAGCAACCATCGCCAACGACACCAACAGCGCCTATGTATGGCGCGGCATGACCTTTAACGACGGCTTTGTGCTGCAGCCCAGCATTGACGTCTCGGCCAACGGTTTTGCAATCAACGTCTGGGCCAACTACGACCTGAACGATTACAACGGTACCGTTGAGCAAAACCAATTTTCCGAGGTCGACCTGACCGCCTCGTACACCTTCAAGCTCGGAGCCGTTGATGCCAGTGTCGGTATTATTGAATACGCCTTCCCGACGACCCACCCGAAGGTACTTAATGGGGAACCGAATGTAAACGGCGACCCGAAGAATGTCAGCAACACTGCTGAAATTTTTGCCGGTCTGGCCTATGACCTCGGCCGTGGCTTTGTCGTTTCCACCAAGCTCTATTATGATATCGACGAGGTTAATGATTTCTATGCGACCCTCGGCCTTGGCTACAGCTATAGCCTCAACGACAAGACCACCCTAGGGCTGAGCGGCCTGATCAGTTATGCCGGTCAGGATTTCGCCCAATTCTATACCCTTAACGACACTGTTGACGGCGGATTCTTTAACTACGCCCTGACCGCCTCGGTGAAATATATGGCTACCGAAGCCTGTGGCATCACCGCCAGCATCAACTACACCGACTCCATGGACAACAACGTCCTGCCCAGCGCCAACGTCGACACCACCGTCTTTGGCGGCATAAGCTTGACCTACACCTTCTGATCCAATTCGCCCCCCTCCCCTGCAGGCCGCATAGCCCAGTGGGCGGGGGGCATTTTGATGGCGCACAGATTCCCCTTGCGGCCAATCCGTTTTCCTGGCATCAGTTTCGGAAACTAAAAAGCACCTGCAAAATGTATCCCCCTTTCGGATCGAAGACCGAACTGCGCCGAGGCCATGCATTCCCTTATGTTTGCCGATTATTTTTTCAGCACCGTCACCTGGCTGGGCTCCCTTGCATTCCTCCTCCCCGCCACCGCCGTCCTGATTTCCCTGCTCCACCGCTACCACAAAAAAAGAGAGGCCCTGCTGCTCAGCATCAGCCTGGGACTTGCTATTATGATCGTCCACACCCTGAAACTGCTCGTCAAAAGACCACGACCCGAAATCGACCCCCTCCTCGTCTCCATGCCGACCAGTTGGTCGTTTCCCAGCGGCCATACGGCCCAGGCTGCCGCTTTCTTTCTGGCCTTGGCCTGGATAGCCGCCCGTCTCCTCCCCAAGCCAGCCGCCCAGGGTAGCATTGCCGCCTGCACGCTTGCAGCCCTGACGATCGGCTACTCCCGAGTGTACCTACAGGTCCACTACCCCACCGATGTCCTTGCCGGGCTCCTGGTCGGCGCCTGTGGCGTCCTCATCGCCTTGGCCCTCTTGCCCCTGCCGATCTTCACCACCAAATCGCATCGCTCTTGAGGCATGCTGCTCGCCCCTCTGGCCGGTTTTTCCGGTGGCAACATTCGGACCAGGAGGCCTGTGTTCCCTAGGCCAAAACCTGTTCCGTAGCCCCCCTCGCCACCGACAGGGGCTGCCGAGCAACAACCTGAAACGCGCCCTCCTCCGGGCGCCCCTTCATCCCGGCAAGAGACGCAGCCGACCCAGACCCCACCAGCGCCTTTCGCCACGAATGAAAAACATCAGGGATACCCCGCAAACGAATGCGGCCCTTGGATCGCCCCGGCATGCATGCAGGAGTTTCCATGAACGATCAGGTTTCTTTCCAGGCAGCGGAAATCGAGCGGCTTAAACATCGAGTAAAAGCGTTGGAAGCACTGCTGGCCGAAAGCTGCACTGGCTAAGCACCAAACGAAGCCCTCCAGGCGCATCAGGCAAAGAAACCGGCATGGGGCTGTCGATCATCCATGGCATCGTGACCGGCTACCAAGAATTTGTAACCTTTGACAGCGGGACCGAACAAGGACCGTTTTTTACATTTACCTGCCGGCGGCCTCGCCATCTTCGTTGATCGACCAGGCCAAAGCCGAACCGTTGCCGGTCGGCAGCGAGCGTATTCTCTTTATCGATGACGAGGAAATCCTGACTACCCTGGCTAAAAGCATGTTGGCACGGATGGGGCTTACCGGGTAACGGTCCGCGTCAGCAGCCTGGAAGCCCTGAACACCTTCCAGGATGACCCCGAACAGTTCGACCTGGTGATCACCGACCAGACCATTCCAGACATGACCGGCATGGATCTGGCCCGCAGAATGCTGCAGATCCGGCCGATCATCCTCTGCACGGGCTACAGCTCGATCCTCTCGGAGGAAAAGGCGAAAGCCACGGTATACGGGGCTTTGCCTTAAAACCGCTGACCAAGCAGGACCTGGCCATCCTGATCAGGAAGGTGCTCAGCCCGCTCTAGCGACGCACGTCGCGAATTCGCCCGCTGCCGACAAGCACTGTTTTTTTCTACAGCCTCATTGGCTACACAACGAAATCAATTGCAAACCTCTCCTCCACGACCCGCAATCACATAGCGGGTCGCCGCCGCCTCAACACAAGAAAACCCGCAATGCCGGCGACCAGGGAACTGAATAGCACGGTGATTTTCGAACTCTGGATGGTCGCGGGGTCGCTGAAGGCCAGCAGGGTGATGAAAATCGACATGGTAAAACCGATCCCGCCGAGCAAGCCGGCGCCGACAATATGCGTCCAGGTCACGCCCTTCGGCAACTGCGACAGGCCCGACTTGACCGCCGCAGAACAAAACAGCACAATCCCCAGTGGTTTACCAATGACCAGCCCGGCAAAAATCCCCAGGGCGTTGAAAGAGGCCAGGCCGCCGATCCAGTTGTTGTCGAGCACGATGCCGGTGTTGGCCAGGGCAAAGAGCGGCATGACCAGGAAAGACACCGGTTTATGGAGCAGATGCAGCAACCGGGAGGAGGGCGACTCATCCGCACCATCGCCGAAGGGGATGGCAAAAGCGAGCAGTACCCCGGCAAGGGTGGCATGCACGCCGGACTTGAGGATGCAGTACCACATGATCGCGCCTGGAATGAGATAATACGGCAAACGGCGCACCCCCAGGCGATTGAGCAGCAATAGTCCCAAAAAGATGGCCAACGCCGAGGAAAAATAGGGCATGGAAAAATCGCGCACATAAAAAAGAGCGATTAGGACAATCGCGCCCAGATCGTCAATGATGGCACAGCTGGCGAGAAAAATCTTCAGCGAGGTCGGCACCCTATCCCCCAAGAGCGCCAACACCCCAAGGGCAAACGCTATATCGGTGGCCATGGGTATCCCCAACCCCGCCTGGGTCGGCGAACCCTGATTGCACATAAAATGGAGCAACGCGGGCACGACCATCCCGCCGATGGCGGCAAAACCGGGAAGGGTCGCGTCTTTGAGGTCGGCCAGTTCGCCGACATACAGTTCCCGTTCAATCTCCAGCCCGACCAGCAGAAAAAACACGGCCATCAATCCGTCGTTGATCCAATGCTGGACACTCAATTTCAGGGCAACACCGGCCCCTGTAAACCCAACGGTACTATGCCAGAAGGCCGCATACCCCGTACCGTATGAGGAATTGGCGATATACATCGAGGTGAGCGTGGCCAGCATCAAAACAATGCCTGACATCTGCTCGCTCTTGATAGTTTCGATAAATATTTCGTGCGGGCGCTTTTTCATAGACAGCGGTGACCTCAAAGATTGACCGGGCTCTTGCTTACAGGACCGGTTTGACAGAAGGCAAGAGCACGCCGGGCATAGCCCTCTGCATGGCAAGCATTCCTTTCAAGTGACGAATCACAATCCAGCACAAATATCACCGACCGAAAGCACTCTGGCAAAAGGGCCATCGAGGGCGGCGAGATAGGCGGCCTGCACCTGTTCGGCTGCAACGTTCACGCCGCCGAAGGTTAGCGCCCTGGTGGCGCAGGCATCATGGGCCAGGACACATTCAAAACCAAGGTCCGCCGCGGCCCGGGTGGTGGTATCGATACACATATGGGTCATCATCCCCGCCAGAATCAGCCGGGTGATCTGCTGCCCACGCAGGTGTTCCAGGAGAGACGTTTCCCGGAAACTATTGGGAAAATGCTTGATCAATACGATCTCGCCACCCAAGGGGGCAACGCTTTGATGGATATCCGCCCCAGAGGTGTCGGGCAGAAAGAAGGTGGCGCCTTCCCTGGCAGCAATATGCTGGATATGGACAACGGGCAGGGACTGCGTCCGGAAGTGCTGCAGTAGGAGCCCGGCGCGAATAGAGGCTTCCGGGCTGCCGACCAGTTCCATCGCGCCGCCGGGGAAATAATCGTTCTGGATATCGATCAGAATCAGAGCTGGCTTCATGGTATATTCTCCTCAAAGTAATAAAGTCTGGCCGCGCTGGCGGCTATGCCTGCAAACGACCGATCAGGGCAAGGCAATGCTGTCGACCGCCATCAAGAACGCTGGAGATGCCCGTACGGCGGCATGGTCTGCAACCGCCGATCCTCCTGCGACAAACCGAGGGTGAAGTGATAGAGGCTTTGAAAGCGGGTGGCGGTCAATCCGCAGAGCTCATGGACCGCGTCGTCGAAAAAACAACCGATGCCGGTGCCGCGCAAACCGGCGGCCTCGGCTTCCAAATAGAGCGCCTGGCCGATCATTCCGGCTTGCTGAAACAGCCGGCGGTACTGCCAGTTTCCCGCTGCCATCGCCGTATCGAATTCCGCGAGCATGCCCAGGCTCAAGACGCTGTCCCCGGCGATATCCTGATGACAGCTCAGCACCTTGGCGGTTTGGCGGCATTCCCCCGCAAACAGCCGAAACAGAAGAAAATGACCGGGGCATTGCGCCACCGGCGCCCATTGGAAATCCGCTCGCAACAACGCCATGAGCTCCGCGGCCACGCCTTCGCGCCGCAGAAAAAGGTATACCCCCGGCGAAAGCCCCTCCACCCGGTGGATAAACAGCAGCAGATGAACTCTGGGCGTTTCCAGACAGACGTCGAAGGGCGGCAACCGATGGCGCGGCAAGGTGGCGTCGAGCAGGCGCCAGAGCACCGGCGCCCGCACGGAGCCACGGTCATCAAAAGACTGCGCGCTGCGGCGCTGCCGAATAAGGTTGGCGGCTTTGGCTGGACATGTAGTCGGGAGAAGATCGACCGGCTCGATTGCTGGATTTATCGACCCCTCCTTTCGCGGCTTGCGGGTAGCTTGGCAGACCTGATCGATTGCCGGCCAACGATGGGCATGGTGGCGGCTAAGAACATTGGCCTTACCCAGCCAACATCCTCCGACCGCAGCGGCCACCATCGCCTCGATGGCCAAGGGCTCTCCCGGCATCGGCGTCGACTCCACCACGCAGAGCAGATCAGGCATCTCCCGCTCGGCAACACCGACCCCCCCCCTATCCAGGCCCATCAAGGCGGCAAGGTCATCATCGCCCCATGCATCCAGCAGGCGCACCTGCCACCCCAGCACTCCAGCGGCATACCGCAAAGCGGCGAGCGCATGGCCGATATCGAGCTGACAATAGCGAAAAGCCCGCTCACCGTATTTCCAGGCCTCGCGCCAATGGATGGAACTGAGGCCGACCAGCAGCCCGGTAAACGGCAGACGGATCGCACACCGTTGTTCGAGGAGATGATCGCGGCAGGCATAATGATAGATGCCGTCGGCAAGGCCATCCATACCAGCGGCCACCAGGTAACTTTCAGTGGGATGGAGGTTGCCGCTCGAAGGATTACAGCGCAGCGCCCATTGCTCGCCATCGTATGCCTTCCAGGCCGAAAGGCCGAACGACAATTCCAGCAGCGCCCCTATCGCCTCGACCGTCATCGGTACCGGAACAATCGTACCGGGACGGAACAGATCGGAAAAAAGCGCCGGTTGATGATCGGCGGCAAGCGGCAGGGGCAAGGTGACGGTGCCGGCAAACCTCCGGAACGGATTGGGTTGCGACGCCCAGTCCAGCTGGCCGGGCCCCGCCGCATATCGATCCAGCCGGTGTTTGGTGCGCTGGTGGTAGCGAACCACACGCTCAACAGTCGCGGATGCTTCAATAGAGTCGTAAGCGTGCATAACAGCTCTTATTTACGATTGATGTCCGGGTTTGGAAACACCCCGAACCGAACCAATGGAGACACCTGCATCAGCCGTTCTCCGATCCTTGGCGGGATGAAAAAATGGGTTACCCCTACGATCCGGGCTCCTTTCCACCATGTTTACCATATTGCAACCGCAAGAAAAATAAAGGAGATGTCAAAATCGATATAAACGTTCTGAAAGCTGTCCCTCCAAGAAAAACAAGGTGAAAAAAAACCGCAAATCGACCAATAATTACAGAGACAGGGGATGATTGACCCCAAACCGCCGCCCCCAGGAGGATCGGCGGCCACACGGGTCCAGGCCATCCTTTCATCCAGGTTTCCCCCGCAGTTTTAACGATCCCAGAGAGACGATCTCTCGGCGGGATCGCCAGCAGGTCAACCACGCAAGGAAGAGGAGGGTATCATGAAGCTAATTCGGGTAGCAGTCACGGCATTGCTGTTGGCGGCCATCCCCGGCGTTTCGCCGGGAAAAGAAGTGCAGACCCTTGACGAACTGGTGCAACTCTACGATGCCTCGAGCTGCAAGGAGTGCCACAAGGACGTTCATGCCCAGTGGGAGCAGTCGCTCCATGCCAAACCGCTGATCGGTCCCATCGGCAGGACGCTTGCCACCTTTCAGGGGTATGTCAACTCCCGGGACACGGAACTGAAAAAATCGCGGGAAGTAGCGCCCGGCACGCGGGAATTTCTCAAGCCGTGCATTGAATGTCACCTGCCCCAGATGATGGACGCCTCCGAAGCGGTGGCCCAGGAAATTGCCAAGGCCATCGTCGATGGCGACGAGAAGGTGCTTAACAAACTGCAGATCACCTGTATCGTCTGCCATAACCGCAACGCCATTCTGCGCAAGTTCCGCGACGGCAACCCCCAACCAGGCGTTATCTACGGGCCTAAATATGCCGGCAAGCACGATGACAAGCGATTCACCACCGCGGCTAAAAGCGAGATGCTGCGCGACACCATCTTTTGCGCCCAATGCCACCAGGGTCCCAATGTCCAGCATTACGACGAGCCGATGTGGTGCACCTCCACCTTCGACAGCCACCAGCAGTTTTACGTCCCCATGGGCGGCACCCAATCCTGCCAGGACTGCCACATGAGCAAGGAAGGCGGTCACCGGTTCCCGCCCAACTATCAGGATAAAGCCCAGACGTCGAAACGGTTGAGCGAGTGGATCGATCTCAACGTGAATGTTATCGGCTATCGGATGAAACCAAACGCCAAGGAATTCATCCCAATGGTGGTCATCAATAGTGAGATTGTCAGCAGGATAGGCCACCGTTTCCCCGATGGCTGCCCTTCGCCCAACCGGGTCACCCTGGACATCAAGGTGACCGCCAAAGACGGCAAGGAACTGTACCAGGAAACCAAGACCTACATGCCCCAGCACCGCCTGGGCTATGACGACAACACGATGGTATACGCGGCTAACCGCAAACTGACCCTGATCCGCGACACCAGCCTGCAGCCCTTTGTGCCGAAAAAGGAAACCATCGAGGTAAAACTCCCCGAAGGCGTTCAGGATGCGGTGGTGGAAGCAGTCCTCACCTTCCGGCAACTGCCGGGTGTGCCGGAGGCCGAGTTCCCCATTCACAAGATTACCAAGGAGGTCAGCCTAAAGCGGTAAGCGCTCGCTCGCCCCATGCTACATTGAGCCCCGGCAATGCTTGCCGGGGCTTTTTTTATGCGCACACCCCCGTTCGAAGCCTCTTGTCATTCTAAACCAAGAGTTTCAATACAGTGGAGCAAATGGCCTGGAGGCAGGCAAGCATCCATCATCGATGGAACAAATTAAACAATAACATTCCAGATAGTTATTTCATAAATTAAAAACTCGTTCTTTTCCTTTACCAAAAATATCGAAACAATAAAAAGAATAGAGTTGACTTGAAAAGCAACAAGGGATAGTAGAAAAAGAGTTTTCATTTCGCTGCAAAATCCCACTTGAGCCCCATATAGACTTTATAATTTAATAACAGACAGTTACGCCAGAAATCCTTTTCACTTGTTCATATTTGCGTTTGCCGAGAAAACGATCCAGATTCGTCGGGAAAATTTTCTTATACAATCAATCACTGCAAGAGGAGCGAATTATGCGGCGTTTCATGGGACTGAACAAGATCGGATTCATTGCTGGTTGTTGCCTTCTGCTGAGTGCTGCCTTAAGCCCCTGCTTTGCAGCTGAAGAAAGCCCATGGATGATTCGTTTGCGGGCCTTGGGGATTTTCCCCGATGACAGCAGCAGTCAAATAACAACTATTGGCGGTGAAGCGAGTGTTGACAATGCGTACACCCTGGACCTGGATATTTCTTATTTCTTCACCCCAAATATCGCTGTCGAGTTGACCCTTGCCTATGCACGGATGGATGTCTCCGCGAACACAAGTGTGGGTTACCTTGATCTCGGCTCAGTGGATATACTCCCGCCGACCCTGACCCTGCAGTATCATTTTCTTCCCAAGAATACCTTTCGACCCTACGTTGGCGCCGGTCTGAGCTATGTCCTCATCCCCAATGAAGATTCTGGGGTGGCCAACTCCATCGACTATAGCAATGGCAATGTTGGCTTTGCACTTCAGGCTGGTTTCGACTACTTTCTTAATAAAAACTGGTGCCTGAACTTCGATGTCAAAAAAGTCTGGGTCGATGTTGACGTCACCGTCGGCGCACTGGGGACTTATGTCAAGACAACCGTCGATGTTGACCCATGGCTCGTTGGTGTCGGTATCGGCTACCGTTTCTAAAACGTTTCTCCGCATTACAATTCCCGCCAAACAAGGCAAGGAACGAATGAGCCTTGCCTTGTTTATGTCTTGCACCAATCTAGATCCAGCCGGCTAAGGCATCCCCAACCTACCCGGCATGGAAATCCATTTTACGTGCGGTAGCAAGTACGCCGATGTACACTCGTTAAAAAATACTAAACCGGAATTGCACACCCTTTTTGCTTCAAAAGAACATCACCCATGAACCTCAGACAAACCCTGCAGGCCCGTTTCCCGACTGCTGACCCGGCCCGGTTGCCGGGTGGCTTCGATCGGGTCGGTGATATCGCAGTGGTCATGGTGGCTCCGGAACTGGCAACCTTAGATCGGGAAATCGGCGAGATTATCCTGGAACTGCATCACAACGTTCGAGTGGTGGCCAAACGTGACGGCCAGTACCACGGCGAGTACCGCACCCTGCCGCTGGCGATCATCGCCGGCGAGCAGCGTTTGACCACGGTACACCGGGAAAATGGCGTGAACCTCCGCCTCGATCTGGCCAGGGTCTATTTTTCGGTGCGATCCGCCCATGAGCGAGCTCGGATAGCGGCCCTGGTTCAACCGGGCGAGACGGTGGCCGTGCTTTGCTCGGGCATCGGCCCCTTCCCCCTGGTCATTGCCCGCCACAGCGGCGCTCGCGAGGTGATCGGCATTGAAAAAAACCCGCTTGCCCATGCCTACGCCCTGCAAAACCTCCAGGCCAACCCGAAAATTACCGGCGTTCGCTTCTTTGAGGGCGATGTGACCCAGGTGCTGCCCATGCTTGATAAAAATTTCGACCGGATCCTGGTTGCCTTGCCCCATGGAGGCGAAGCCCTGCTCCCTTGGGCCCTTGCGGCCTTACGACCCGGCGGCACCCTCCATTATTACGACATCCAGGCCAAGGGATGCAGCACCGCCACCCGGACCAAAGTGGCAACCGCCTGCCGGCAACAGGGCCGACAAATGCTACCCCTCGGAATCACACGCTGCGGCCACTGCGGCCCGGCCGTGTACCGGCTCTGCCTGGACGCGGTGATCAATGCCACTCCATGAAAACCGAACCAATCCGCGCACCGTCGCTTTATTTGCATCTCTTTGCTGCCTGTGCTATCTTCGGCAATCCATAAAGTCTGTCTGCAACAGACCTTCCCCAACCTCTTACCTGGAGAAAAACCGATGGACACCACCGGTTATGTAAAAAAACAGACCCTCTATCTGGCGGTAGTCGCAGCTCTGATCCTCGGCTTCCTCGGCGGTGTGATCTATTCGGTCTACCGCGCTCCGGCCGGAGATGTCCATGAACATACTGCCAACCAGTCGCAAGAGGCGGCCGCCACCATCGCATCCCTGGAAAAAGCCACCCGCGACAACCCCACCAATGGCCAGACCTGGGTGGAATTGGGACATGCCTATTTTGATACCGGCCAGGCCAAACTGGCCATTGCCGCCTATCTCAAAGCCTTGGAGCTTGAACCCGGAAACCTCAATGTGATGACCGATCTCGGGGTTATGTACCATCAGGACAACCAGCACCAACAGGGCATCGATCTGTTTGACCAGGTGCTGAAACTCGACCCCAAGCACGAACAGGCCCGATTCAACAAAGGCGTGGTGCTGCTGGTCGGATTCAATGACCGCAAACGGGCCGTTGCCGAATGGAGGACGCTGGTCGGGTATCATCCCATGGCGGCCGCCCCTTCCGGGAAGATGGTGGGCGACCTGATCGATCAGTTGGAGAAAGAGGATCAAGCCAAAAAATAGGGCCGGATCGAAAATCGATGACGCTGTGGGAAGGCTTCGTCGCAATTGGCGGCGCAGGCCCGGTTTCCCGCTTGACAGTCATTTTCATCGCTTATATATTTTTGATTCTTTTATTGATTCTTAAAAACAAAACCTTTTTTGATCGCATCAGCACTCCTGAGTGGGACCTCAAACCAGAGAAAGGAATACTTTATGAGTAAAATCACAGGTTCACAAGCCATTATCAAGTGTCTACAGGAAGAGGGCGTGGAACTCCTGTTCGGATATCCCGGCGGTGCGGTCATCGAACTCTACGACGAACTGTGCAAAAGCGGCATCCGCCATATTCTGGTCCGCCACGAACAGGGCGCGGTGCATGCGGCCGACGGGTTCGCGCGGGCCACCGGCAAGGTCGGCGTGGCCCTGCTGACCTCCGGCCCCGGCGCCACCAACGGCGTCACCGGGATTGCCACCGCCTACTGCGACTCGATTCCGATAGTAGTGTTGACCGGCCAGGTGCCGCGGGCACTGATTGGCAACGACGCCTTCCAGGAGGTCGACATCGTCGGCATCACCCGCCCCTGCACCAAGCACAACTACCTGGTCAACAACCCCGAAGATCTGGTGCCGATACTCCGCGAGGCCTTCTATCTGGCCGCCTCCGGACGCCCCGGCCCGGTCCTGGTCGATCTGCCCAAGGATATCATCGCCTCCTTGATCGCCTATCCGCCCAAAAACAAAGAGCCGATCAGGATGCAGACCTACCAGCCCAATACCGATCCGCATCCCAATCAGGTGGAAAAGGCCTGCCGGGCCATCATCAAAGCCAAACGGCCGGTACTCTACGTCGGCGGCGGGGTCATCTCCTCCAACAGCAATGAAGAACTGACCCAACTGGCCCGGCGGCTCAACATCCCGGTGACCATGACCCTGATGGGATTGGGCGGTTTTCCTGGTACCGATTATCTGTCGCTGGGTATGCTCGGAATGCACGGCAGCTACGCCGCCAATATGTCAGTGGCCAAGAGCGATCTGTTGATCGCTGTAGGCTCCCGGTTCGACGACCGGGTCACCGGTCGCCTCGACGCCTTTGCGCCGCTAGCCAAGATCATCCATATCGACATCGACCCCACCTCGATCAGCAAGAACGTCGGGGTCGACATTCCGATCGTCGCCGACTGCAAGCTGGCTCTCCAGGGCATGAACAGCTGGTTTGACAAAGCTAGCGAGTACAAAGCCGAGGAGGTCACCGAACTGCATCGCCCCTGGGTTGAACAGGTCAAGGAATGGAACGCCAAGCACCCCCTGGCCTACATGGAATCCGGCGAGATCATCAAACCTCAGTACGTCATCGAGCAACTGCACGAGCTCACCGGCGGCAATGCGATCATCACCACCGAGGTCGGCCAGAATCAGATGTGGGCCGCCCAATTCTACAAATTCAATCACCCCCGCCGACTGCTCACCTCCGGCGGACTCGGCACCATGGGCTACGGCCTGCCTGCAGCCATCGGTGCGCAGATGGCCTTCCCCGAGGCCACAGTGATCGACGTGGCCGGCGACGGCTCAATCCAGATGAACATCCAGGAACTGGCCACGGCCAGAGAATGCGGTGCGCCGGTCAAGATCGCCATCCTCAACAACAACTATCTCGGCATGGTTCGGCAGTGGCAGGAGCTCTTCTACAACCGCCATTACGCCTCCACCGTGATGGAGGTCACCCCGGATTTCGTCGCCCTGGCCCAGGCCTACGGCGCGGTCGGTCTGCGCGCCAAGACCAAGGCCGAGGTGGTGCCCATCATCAAGGAAGCCCTGGCCACAAAGAACGTGGTGATCATGGACTTCTCTATCCACCGGGAAGAAGGTGTTTTTCCGATGGTGCCGGCAGGCAAGGCCACCACCGAGATGCTTCTGGTGTAAGGATCTCCGGACGCCCAACCGTTGACCGGCCGATGGTGCCGGCAGACATGAACCGACATCCATTGTCGAACAGGACCCCACGACTATGAAACATACCCTTTCCGTCTTACTGCGCAACCGACCCGGCGCCCTCTCCCGCGTCACCGGACTTTTCAGCGGCCGATGCTTCAATATCGAGAGCCTCTGCGTCGCTGAAACCTTTGACCCGCAGGTTTCCTGCCTGACCGTGGTCACTCACGGCGAACCATCAATCATCGAGCAGGTCACCAAACAACTGCACAAACTGATTGATGTGATCAAGGTCAACGACGTCAGCGAAGGCGAATTCGTCGAACGCGAGATGGCCCTGATCCGGGTCAAGGCCGAGGCTTCCACCCGCGCCGAGGTGCTGCGCATCATCGACATCTTCCGCGGCAAGGTGGTGGACGTCAGCCCCACCTCGTACGCACTGGAGGTCACCGGTTCGGAATCCAAAATCAAGGCGGTCATCGATATCCTCCGGCCGATGGGCATCAAGGAAATCGTCCGAACCGGCAAGATCGCCATGGCCAGGGCCCCAAAAAAATAAATCGCCCACACACCGGCATGCGCGCCATCCGGGCGCGCTGTGCATTTAACGCCGCCGGTATCCTCTTCCTCGGACTCCCCATGCAGAAAACTGAAGTGCCCATGGCCTGCGAAGGCTACCCGTTTATTCTATTCAGCGGTTTCACCACCCTGATTTTAGCCCTGCTCGGATTTCCCATCCCGACGCTGTTCTGCCTGCTGCTCACCGGTTTTGTCACCTATTTTTTCCGCGACCCCGCACGGGTACTGCCGGAAGCAGCCGGGGCAATCGTCTGTCCGGCCGACGGCAAGGTTATCGTGGTGCGTGAGGTCGATGACGACCGGTATCTGCAGCAGCGGGCACTGAAGATTTCCATCTTCATGAATGTCTTCAATGTCCATGTCAATCGTGTCCCACTGGCCGGGACGGTGGAAAGGGTGGTGTTGTCACCAGGCAAATTTTATGCCGCGGATAAGGACAAGGCAGTCCTCCACAACGAGTCCTGCGCAGTGACCGTCACCACCCCGGACCAGCAGCGCTATACCATGGTGCAAATTGCCGGCCTGATCGCCCGCCGCATTGTCTGCCGGGCGGAAAAAGGCGATCAAGTGGTTGCCGGGCAACGGTTCGGCTTGATCCGTTTCGGGTCCCGGGTTGATCTGTACCTGCCGCTGTCGACCCAGGTGATGGTTAGCGAAGGACAGAAGGTCACTGCCGGCGAGACCGTGCTTGGCATCCTGGGGCAAGACTGACCGACACCGCCGAAGAATCATTTGCCTAACCCCCTATGGTATCGTATAATATTGCAAATGTAATATCTGGCGATCGGGAACCGGGTGCAAGCCGACAAGCCTTCGGTCGCCCCTGGTCACCCATTGTTTATTTAAACCGCCTTACTGCGGCACATTTCACCAAGAGCTGATCATGGAAACCGCCCCAACTAACCGTTTTTATATCGTCCCCTGCATGCTGACCATCTGCAGCTTGTTCTGCGGCTTCTATTCGATCGTCTCGTCGATCAATAGCCATTTTTTTGCCGCAGCGGTCGCCATACTCGTGGCCGCGGTGTTTGACGGCCTCGATGGCCGGGTGGCCCGAATGACCGGGTCGACCTCGACCTTCGGCATGGAGCTCGATTCGCTCTGCGACATGGTCGCCTTTGGGTTGGCTCCCGGCCTGCTCGCCTACCTCTGGGCACTCACCCCGTACGGCCGGTACGGCTGGCTGGCCGCCTTTCTTTACGTCGCGGCAACCGCCCTTCGTCTCGCCCGTTTCAATTCCCAAAGTGTGGCCAGCCCGAGCCATGACTTCACTGGCCTACCCTGCCCTGCAGCCGCCGGGCTGATAGCCACTGCAGTCATGTTCAGCAGCGACGTTTTTCACACCACCGAAGCCGTCACCCATATCTCCCTGGTTATCTTGGTGTATCTCCTCTCCTACCTGATGATCTCCACCCATCGGTACTCAAGTTTCAAACATGTCGACACCCCCAAGGAAAAACGGTTCCAGTTGATTGTCGGTCTGATCCTGCTGCTGATCCTGCTGGCCAGCGATCCCGAAAAAACTCTATTCCCCGCCATGTTCCTGTATGTTCTTTCCGGCCCGGTCATGGCCATCAAAGAACGGTTTTTCAGAAAAAAAGTGGTGGCCGTCAGCCAAGAAAATCCGCCGCTCTGAGCCGCAACCCGGTTCTTCGGATTCCGCTCCCGTGCGCATCACCGGTGGCAACGCGCGCGGTCGCACACTGACGGCGCCTAAATCGGGCAACACCTTGATCCGGCCGACCTGCGACCGGGTCCGCGAAGCCCTGTTTAATATCCTGGGCGACCGGATTACCGACCGGTTTGTCCTCGATCTGTTTGCCGGGACCGGAGCGATCGGCATTGAAGCCCTCAGTCGTGGGGCCGCCTTTACCCTCTTTGTCGATCAATCCATGGAAGCAGGCCGCCTGATCGAAACCAACCTCCGCGCCTGTTGCCCCCAGCCTACCGCAGCCTTTGTCCGACTCGACCTGGCCACCACCCACCACCTGCACACCCTGCGCGCCGGCTTGCCCCAAGCCGGCCGGTTCGACCTGGTCTTCATGGATCCTCCGTACCAGAAAAACCTGGCGGAACAAGTGCTGGCAGTGGTAGAGAAGTCCGATATCCTTACCGCTGACGCTTTGGTGATTATCGAGGAGCACCGACGCGTCAACCTGCCCGCCGCAGTCGGCAGCCTGACCGTCTTCGATCAGCGCCGTTACGGAGAAACCGGGTTATGGTTCTATGGGCGAGAAACCGTTACGATTTAAAACCATGCACGAAATATCCGCACCTGCCGCCCCTGTCGGCACCCGAAACACCCCCGCCGTCGCCCTCTACCCCGGCACCTTTGACCCGATCACCAACGGTCATATCGACATCATCAAACGGGGACTCCATCTGTTTGACAAGATCATCGTCACCGTGGCCATCAACGTCCAGAAAACCCCGCTCTTTTCCCTGGAAGAACGCTGCGACCTGATCCGCGAATGTTTCAAGGAACTGAACGGTCGGGTCGAAGTCGGTTGCACCGACGGATTGATCGTCGATTACGCCCTAAAGAACAATGCCCATGCCATCATCCGGGGCCTACGGGCCATCTCGGATTTCGACTACGAATTTCAACTGGCCCTGATGAACCGCAGACTGGAACGTTCGGTGGACACGGTCTTTTTGATGACCGGGTTTCGCTGGATTTACATCAGCTCCACCGGGATCAAAAACGCCGCCCGTTGCCGGGGCAACATCACCGGCCTGGTACCGGCGCATGTCGAGTTGGCGCTGCAAAACAAGTTTGCCTGATGGATGCACCCACAGTCGGTACAAAAGCCCCCCTGGCTGCCAACCCCAGCCGTCGCAACCTGTTGCTGCGGTGGGTGCAATGGCTCGCCGCCGCTACCGGGGTGCTCTTCCTCTATCCCCTGTTCCGCTTCACCGCCTTCCGAGTACCTCCCAAGCCACGTTTGATCGAAGTGCCTGGGCCGCTGCCTTTGAGCGGCGTGCATACCGGCCACGACTTCATTCTCTTCGGGACTAAAGAAGGCGCCACCGCTGTTTCCAGGATCTGTACCCACCTCGGCTGCCGGATCAACTATCAACAGGACAAACAGTATATCGAATGCCCCTGCCACCAAAGTCGGTTCACCCCGGCCGGCGTGCGCATCGCCGGGCCTGCCCAGAAAAACCTGCCCACCTATGAGGTCACCGTCAAAAAGGATGGCGACGGCCGGATTACCTCCTACGTGGTTCAGCTCTGATGTCTCTCAGCGCCTGGAAAAATCGCCTGCTGGCACCGATGCGCTGGCTGTGGGCCTATTCCTGGGGCGGAGGCACCCTGGTCAGCCTCTATCTGTCGATCGTCTCGGGGATTGTGGTGGCCCTGCAGTTCAACGGGGCGGAGCCCTTCTATTCGACCACCACCATCGAACTGGTGGTCCCCTACGGCTCCTTCTGGCGGGCCCTGCACTATTATTCCAGCCAGATTTTTTTCCTGCTGATGGTGGTGCATCTGGGGATGGTGTTGTGGAAAAACGAGATGCAGTACCCGCGGGGTGCCTGGATACGATTATGCGCCACTCTGCCCAGCGGGCTGCTGCTGCTGTTCACCGGTTATGTCCTCAGGGGGGATGCCACCGGTGAGGCCGCCGGCGCCATCGCCGAACACATCTGTCTGTCGATTCCGCTGATTGGGCCCCAGCTCAACGATCTCCTGTTCGATCTGGCCGACAGCGGGGTCAACAAGGTGTACGTTCACCATGTGATCGGCCTGGTGGTGCTGGGGGGGATGGCTGCCTGGCCGCATCTCAGGCGATATACTGTCCGCTGGCGCGACCACCTAGTCCTGGTCCTGCTCACCATCGGCATATCGGCGGCACTGACCGCGCCGATCGAACCCAACCGCTTCGGCCTACTGTTCATCGCCGGACCTTGGTTCTTCCTTGGACTGCAGGAACTGCTCCGCTTTTTATCTCCCTTTATCGCCGGGGTGGCGGCACCGCTGCTGCCGCTCGGCCTGCTATTCTGGCTGCCGAAAACCAAACCCGCCCGGGGCTACGCTATACTGGCCATCCTGCTCTGGCTCCTGGCCTACGGGGTCCTGACCGCCCTGTGCCTGCGGCGGATCTGAAGCCGCGCAGCCCCGATCATTCCCTCAATCGACCCGCAGCAGAGATAACCGTTCCGGAGCTAGAAAACGGTCGAGCAGCACCTCGCCGTCGAGACTGGCCAGCGAAGTGACCGCAGAATCCGCCACCTGCCGATACACCGCCTCGACCGCCGCCCCGTACTGAACAAGGTTATGATGGGATCGCAATCGGCTTTGATTATCGGCAACCACGGCGCAAAGATCGTCAGGATACGGCAAAGTCGCGGGAGCAATTTCAACTCCCAGCGCAGGATTCCGAGCCAAACGGCTGAGAATCGTTTCCTGTAACGGTTCGTCGAGACGACCGAAATCCACCCTACCTTCGTCAATCCAGGCGTTCAGCAGCCGTTCCAGATCATCCCATCCTGGCCGTCGGCCATAGGCGGCCAGATTGCGCTCCAGTCCATCCCGGGCCGCGGCGATCAGCCGATCTTGCCCCAGCCAGACAACGGGAATGTCGAGGCGGTCATAGCTCCAGGGCAGCACAATGCCTTCCTGCGCTAGTCCGGCGGTAATTTCGGGGAGATTGCGGCCGCAGACCGGGGTGCCAACCAGCCACGGCTCCAGAAAGGCCATACCGAACCCCTCGGCCACACTGGTGGTGACCACCCCGCTGGCTTGCCGGAGCAGATCGACAAAACTGCAGCCCGGGCATCCAGCCATTTCAAAGTCCACCGGTAGTCCCAGGTCGACGGCCACCTCTTTCCAACGGGCATAGCGCCCCCTTTCCGCCGGATTCTCCGGCCCCGAGGTGGTCGCAAAGCGGGTGCCAGCAGGCGCCAGGAGTGACCAGAGTAAAAATTCGCCCAGATTTTTTCGGCGGATGGCCCGGGTCGGATAGAGCCATAACGGGAAGGCGGTTGGCTCGACCCTTGGTTTTGGATCAGCCGTCTGCCCAAGGTCTACCGGATTCGGCAACAAGTGGAGATAGGGGGAGGCCAGTCCCGCGTCCAGCAGGTATCGATGGTCGCGCTGATTCAGCACCGCGTAATGGAGATGCTCGGCCTGCGGATAGAGTAACCGAGACAAGGTCCTGGTCTCGCCGCCGGCCATTCGGGCCAACATCACCCGATAGTTGCCGGGACGGCCGTCTTCGGCAAAATCGTGGATCTGAAAAAGCATCCGCTCGCCGGCATCGGCCAAGGCAAGCAGGGCCGCAGGCAGAATGAGACTCTTACCCAGGCTGTGATTATGCACATGCCAGACATCCGGGTCGCCGCCCAGCGCCTCCCGCGCCGCAGCCCGCATCTGCAATGCCAGTTCCGCCGGAGTGATCGCCGGACGATCCGCTTCGTACTGCAGGCCGGGAACCACCCGAAAGGCTCCCGGAAAATCGAAAACCGGCGGTTTGCCGGTGAGAACCACGGTGGCAATCCCCCGGCCACGGAGGGCGTTCAGCTGGTGACAGACAATCCTGGTCACTCCGCCGAACTGGAGATGATAATGAACAATGGCAATACGCATCGCGCTGGTTCCGTTGGCTACTGCCAGGAGCCGGAAACGATCATGGGCCGTATCCCCAGGCGACGTCGCGAAATAACCTGCGGCGCCAGCCCTCGCTTCTGCCGGTAGGCCGCCACTTCACGCATCGGTGGGCGTTCCCGCTCGACCATCGCAAACAGCTCCTGACGGTACTGTCCGTTATTAAGGCGAAATTGCCGCAGGCCCGGGGTGATCTGCGGGGCGTCGAGCACAATCCCGCGTTGCTGCAGCCGTTTGCCCATCACCTGTAAAATCGCATAGGACATCCGGCCCAGATCACGGTTGGACCGACTGCGGTGCAGCCGCTGCTCAAGATCGGTCTGCCCAAAGACACCGAGCCCATACGCGGCATGGACATCAATGAGGTGGGCGGTCTCCACACCGTAGCCCACCGGGAACGCCAACTGCTCCAGGATCGATCGACGCACCGCGTATTCACCGGCAAGCGGCTGGATAATCGTGGTTAATTCCGGAAAATAGAGGGAAAACAGTGGACGGATCAGAATCTCCGTCACCCGACCGCCACCCAGAGCCTCGTCGGCACTCGCACGGTGTACCGATCGATCATAGAAGGATTTGACATACCCAATCTCAGGACGGCACAACAACGGGCCAACGAGCCCGGTGACAAAACGGGGGTGCATATTACTGATATCCCCGTCTAAAAAGACCAGGATATCTCCCTTGAGCTGATAGACCGCCTTCCACAAGTTTTCTCCTTTGCCGTACCCGGCCCCCAGTTCCGGAAGGATCTCTGATGCCAGATACACCTCTGCGCCCGCGGCCGCTGCCAGCGCCAACGTTTGATCCGTGCTGCCGGAATCGATCACCGCGATCTCGTCGAGCAGGGCGTACCGTTCCTGCAACTCGGCCCGCAACCGTGCCACCAACGGTGCGATGGTCTTTGCCTCGTTGAGGGTTGGGATACAAAGCGAGATGGTCAGCTGCCCCTCGTTCTTCCGGCGAACGAGCGCCGCCGTATCGGCAAACTGACGGTGATGGAAGGTATTGGTTTTCAGCCATTGGCCAGCTTTATCCATGAGACCCCGCTAGGAAGGTACATTCCAAAAAAATCGCTTGTCCCGGAGATCGAAGATCAGCGAAAAACTACTGAAACCATAATACATTTCATTTCTTTTAATTATATTTTCCGAGGCGCTTTAAAGTCAAGCTATGCTTTGCAACCGCAGGACAATAATGGATATGTTTTCTATATCGACAGTCCACTCCCTTACGAAGACAAAACGATCGCCTTCGGCAATAAAGTTACCAGCAAACCGTAATTCTTCAACAGGGGCGTGAGCACCTTGGTGGGAAATTCCGACGACAGCATTCAGAACTCGCCATAAAGTCCGGATAGTTTTGTATGCTATGCCACGGGACAACCCAGTGGGCGTGACAGAATTGGGGGAAGCTCAGAAGATAGTGTTCAGAGCTCGCTATGAAGTTTGAGAATTTTTATATACTGTCTCCGGAATACCGGCCGGAAAGCAGCTGGTCAGGTGGCGAGGCAACGAATTTTTGATACCGTTTCTGCCATCCCGGGTTGAGGTCCTGCGACATTTCTGACACCAAGAAATTGGCAAGGTTCTCACCTCACCTTTTAACGGCCCAATTCTTTTAAAGCGGAGTCCGCGAGAAAAGCGGATCGGCTTTTTGCTCCACCAGCTGCCACCGCCGCGTCTATTTTTTTGATGAGCAGTTTAGGCAGGGTGACAGTCGCCTTCTCTGTTCCGCCAAGAAAAGCGGTAACGTCAACATCTACATACGCCCATGTAGCCCCTGCATAATCAGGATTGACGAAATGTTTATCAATGTCCGACGGGGCAGGAGCAATTGCGCCATCTTCGGCTAAAATTTCCAGATGGTCAGAGATGGCCTCTTGTGCATTTCTCAACGCTTCATCGACAGTTTCACCAGCCGAGAAACACCCGGGAACATCAGGCACCGAAACGCCAAAACAAGAATCCGGGTCTTTGTGTATTGCTACTGGATACTTCATTTTTTTAACCCCGCTTGTTTTAATATATTTGCAATTGTGCCAGTTGCCACTGTCCTTTTTGGATGAGGAACGGTGACAAGGCCCGGTTTTTCTGGGTGCTTAAAATGATGGTGGCTTCCTTTGGCTCGTACCAGTTGCCAACCATCAGCTTCAATCATTTTTATGAGTTCTTTACTGTTCACCTTTTCCCCTTTTGGTTACAAGTCAATATATACCGCCAGTGGTATAAAATAAACAAAAAAGAAGCCCGGAGGTGTACACCTTATTTTAAGTTTGGGGTGCCAATCGGAGGGCCGGGGGTAAGTGGTCGTCATGCCGTCGCGCCGACTCGTCAGATTACCGAAGCCGTCGTATGAAAACGAAAGGGCCTGCACGCTCTTTCGCCCGCCGCCGTGGTCGAAGGGGGTGGTCGTGGCGATCTCGACGCTGCGCCCCACGCCATCGAAACTTCGGAAGGTTAAAAATATATCCGTCTCCTTTTTTGTCCCGTGTTCAGAGTTCGCTATGAATTTTGGAATTCTATACTCTGTCCCCGGATACCGGGATGGGTTACAAGACCGGACTTGCCCCCTTCTCCTTCAATGCTTGCTTGCAAGACCTGACCCCTCTTCTGTTACATGGCACATCTGATTGATGCCCAATTTTGGCCCTTTGTATTGATTACCCTGGTTTTGACCGTCTCGCCGGGGGTTGATACGCTACTACGTATCAACCGGACTGATCGTCCGCCACAGGTGCATCCGTTTTCGTTGACAGACTGCTTTATTCTTTATGGCGATCGGTGGAGATCTCGACGGCGATGGCGGCGGCCTGCTCGGCGGGCATGCCTTCGGTCCGGTGCTCATATTCCTCTTCACCGCGTTCGTCGCGTACCTTGGTCTCTATATCTTCAGCCTGTTCCTGCTGGCCTGGCAGCTCGACACGCAGTTCTTCGATGAGCATTCGCACCGCTGCCGCCACCGGAAGGGCAAGAAGCGCTCCGACAATGCCCAACAAAACGGTTCCCACCAAAAGCGAAAAAAGGACCACGGACGACGGGAGGCGCAAAGCGTGTCCATAGATTCGGGGTACGATTACACGGCTCTCGAATTCCTCGTAAGTAAGCATCAGCACAAGCACGACGATAATGATGGTAGGGCCGCCTGGGAGAGATGCCGCCACTGCGGCCCCCACCGAAAGCAGGGCACCGATGCAGGGAAGGACGTCGGCAACGCCCGCAAACACCGCGATGGCCAAGGCGTTAGAAACCCCGCAGGCGCTCAGGAGAATGAATACGAAGGCACCCATGAAAGCACAGGTGATCACCTGCCCGCGGATATAGGCACCGACGATGGATTCCATGTTCAGCAAGATCCGGGAAAGCCGGATATGGTGGGACCTGGGAACCACCAAGAAGAAGCCTCCGCGCAGCCGATCTCGGTCGATCATGATGTACAGCGCAAGGAATAAGGAACTCAGGATATACGCGAAGAGCACGATGGCACTAGTGGAGAACGCAATGGCATTCGAGACGACCATCCTTACAATATCGCCCAATTGCCAGTCACGAAGCAGGTCTGCTAAAGGGTTAGTCAGGGGGAAACCCGCCAACCAGTTCACCAAGCGTTCCCGCAGGGCGGGGACCTGATCCAGAAGGTCCGACACCTGCATTATGAGTGATGGAATCGTCAGTGTGATGAAAAGAACGGTGACCACCAGAAGCCCGGTGAAAACGATGGCGATGCCCAGGCCCCGGCGCATGCGCCGCTCTTCGAGCCACCGGACCGCGGGACTTATTGTGCCGACGAGGAGAAGAGCCGCTACGAGTACCAGAACCACGGGTAGAAGCCGGTTCAGCACCCACAGGCCGGAGAGAAGGAGTACCAAAATGATGAGGGTGCGGGGAGAGAACTCGATGCCAATCACGCGGGGTCGATCATCCTTCGGAGGAAATTCAGCGGGTCCTTTAATTGGCATCTTGTTGCCTCCGTTCCACATACTGAAGTAGGTGCCGATTATTGAGACAGGTGTATAAGCAATGAACCACCCTATTCTGAAAGGAGAAGTTCAATGTCAATGCCCCAACATCGCACCCGTCACAGTGCAGAATTTAAGGCCACGGTGGCCCTGGCTGCTCTATCGGAGTCAAAGACTCTGGCTGAGCTTGCAACTGAGTACCGGGTTCACCCAACCCAGATCACCCGCTGGAAGCAGGATTTGACCAAGAACGCTTCCGACCTTTTTGGCAAGGGCAAGAAAAAGGAAATCAACCATGAGGCCGAAGTGGCCGAGCTCCACCGTCAGATCGGCAAGCTCAAGGTTGAGAACGATTTTTTAGCCAATCTGCCCGGTCTGAATTTGGCCGGGCGCAGAAACAGCAGGTGATCGCTATGGGTCATCCTGAAATTTCTGTTCAGCGTTGCTGTCAGCTTCTTGGACTGCCTCGTTCCAACTATTACCGCGGCCTTGCTTTCGGCCTGCGGATGGGTGACTTGAAACTGATGCGCCGTATAGACGAGCTCTATATTGAGCATCCCTGGATGGGAAGTCGCACCTTTGTCGATCACCTGACTACTCCGGAATTCCCGGTTGGAAGGGATCGTGTCCGTCGCTTGATGCGGGTTATGGGCGTCGAGTCGCTGGCTCCCAAACCAGGTACTAGCAAGCGGCAACCGAAGCATCCAGTCTATCCCTATCTGTTGCGGGGCATGACCATTGATAGGCCTGATCAGGTTTGGGCAACCGACATTACCTATATTCCAATGGCGCGGGGATTTATGTACCTGATCGCAATTATGGATTGGGCCACCAGAAAGGTCCTCTCCTGGCGACTGTCAAATACATTGGACACCAGATTCTGCGTTGAAGCATTGAAAGAGGCGCTGTTCAAATACGGAGCACCCGAGATCTTCAACACCGATCAGGGATGCCAGTTCACCAGTGAAGCCTTCACCTCAGTCCTCAAGACCTGGAACGTCAAGATCAGCATGGATGGCAAAGGCCGATTCAAGGATAACATTTTTATCGAGCGGCTCTGGCGAACACTGAAATACGAAAGAATCTACCTGAAGTCCTACGAAACAGGAACTGAGCTTTCCGGGGACCTTACTTCCTGGTTCAACTGGTATAACAAAAAAAGAAAGCATTCGTCACTTGACAAGCAGACTCCAAATGAGGCTTATTCGAAGGGACTCGAACTGTTGAGCAAGGCTGCCTGAGGCCTGTAACTGCATAAAAAAAGGAACATTGCTTATTTTACACTTCAGGATGTCTCACTAACCCCGACCACTTTATTGTCCCGCGCCACCGGCAAAGAGGACGATGGTCACAACAAAGCTCCAGAAATAAATCTCCTTGCTATGCCCAAAAGGAAATTGTTCGTCGGCAGGCATTTTAGCTCGTCGCAATCCATACAAAAGCAGAATTTCGTTGCCCGTATCGGCGACCGAATGGACCGCTTCCGACAACATGGCCGAACGTCCTATCATAACGGCTGCAATGACTTTGGAGATTGCTATCAGGCAATTTCCGGTCAGGGCAGCGTAGATAACCTTTCGAGAAGAGGTGATCATACCTTTCGGGTCTCTTGGATCGGAAGCCTCATGTCTCAATTTCCAGGTTTTTCACTCCGGTCAACGTATCGGATTTACGCTCCAGTTCCACAATGACCTGGGCTCCAAGCAGCAGGATCACTGCGACGACCTCAATGCTTATGAGAGCCACCACCGTTATGGCAATGGAACCATAAATGACATTAACCATTGATACGGTCGCGTAATACCAGATCAGCACACGACGGGTAATCTCCCATAAGACCGTTGCGATCAGTCCTCCGATAAGTGCGTGGCGAAATCTGACCCGCACCACAGGCATCACCAGATAGATGGAGGTGAGTATCAGCACTTCGCCGATTATCCCCAGGAGAGTCAGTGCACTTCCGGTTGCGCCGCCGAGGTTCAAACTCCATCCAAGAATTGTCAGATGTCTGCTTTCCAAGGTCGCTATAGCACCCACAATAAACGATACAAGAACGATACCGAACCCCATCACAAAGATATATGCATAGGGAATAATTGCAGAGATGAAAAACCTGCGCCGTATAATCCTGTCCTGCTGATAAAAAATCACCGACATGGCGCTCTCAAGCATCGAGAAGGCTGCAGAGCTGAAAAACAACATGACCAGAAAGCCGATGATACCGACCACCTTGCGGTTTTCAAGAAATGCACTCGCTTGTTCGGTCAACGTTGCCGCATAACCGGGTACCGCCATCTCCAGGTATGTTGACAAGGTGAGAATCAACTGCCGTTCTTCAATAAATTGTGTGAGTACAATCAGGGCCAGGATTGACAGGGGCACAATTGACAGCAGGGTATAATAAGCAACAGCGCCGGCGAGTAAGAGACCATTGTTGGATATAAAATGACGCCCAACTCTTAGCAGGAAAGCGAAAAGAAGAATTATCAATTGGTAGATATTTTGTCGTCTGTTCATGATCGGAAAAGAGTTTCGCTATAGAGCCAATTGTGGGGCGACTTATCAAATTGGTGTAAAATTAAGACTCTTTTTCGGTTGGGAGTAATTAAGCTCACTACACGCTTTCCTTTGTGGTGTCTTGGCCGGATTGAGTTTTTAAATCTCTTTCTCATTCACTCTTATGGCTCCCGGTATAACTACTATTAGTAAAGGCAATCTCCGGGCCAATTTTTAGCGCAGGACACCTATTCGTTTAACATTTTGAATTTTAAAGATATTTGCAAACGAGTCGTATCAGCCATCCTCGTCCCCTAATGAAAAGAGAGGTCATATTTGGCCAAGGGTTAAATGTGACCTCTTTTCGCCTGCCAGGTAAAAACATCCATGCAAATGTTGACAAAAGAAATAATCTCATGATTTCAATCTGATAATTAGTGATGCATTGAGTGATGAGTACTTGGCATAGGATTTGTAGCGAAAGGGATGCATAACGTGAAACACGTTCTTTTGGTCAAGGCGACCACCTCAACACTCACCTAAATGTGCAGAAGGTAATAATTTAAAGAAAGCGGATTATTGAGCACGTAGCTGTAGCGGTTGTAACTCTGGGAAAACAAGGGAGACTGGACAAAGGGGTCGGCCGAGAGGAAGCGGCCGATCGCCGGGTTGTACACCCTGCCGCCCATGTGCACCAGATCCACCGAAGCCAGTTGCTTGTGGCCGGTGAAGCCGTGATTTTTCAACAGGGGCGTGAGCACCTCGGTGGAGCCGGGGGTGACCACCCCGTGGCGCTCCTTGCCGAAGGCGTCGTAATGCCGCCGGTCGACGATCTTGCCTTGATCGTCGGTGATCGCCACGATCGAATCCAGGTGATCCCGATGGAGGTAGTGGGTGGGCAGCGCCCCCTTGGCATCCTTGCGCAACACCGCCACCGTCTCGCCGCCGGCCATGAGGTTGTGGCGGAATTCGGTGCCCGTGCTGCGCGAGACCACCTCAAATACCGGATTGACATAGGTGGTGGTGTTGTCCCCGCCCTCACCGGTCTCGATCGACTGCACCAGTTGCAATTCCGGCCCGTACTTCAACAGGCTGCTGCCGCGCGGACCGCTGATCTTCGCCGGTTTGTTGAACGAATTCCAGGTGATGCTTCGGCCGCTGCCGGTCAGCATGTTGCCGTTGGCATCAAACACCAACAGAGGCAAGTCTTGCAATCGAGTACGTTTCGTGCCATCCATTTTGAATGAGGTTGGGATGGGTTACAAGACCGGACTTACCCCATTCTCCTTCAATGCTTGCTTGCAAGACCTGACCGTCTCTTGTGCTCTGAATCTCTCTTGTGCTCGAAATTGTGACGTCACCAAATGTATTGCAGAATACGACAAGGGGCCAGAGGGAAAGAACAGAGAAAACCTTCTCAAGACACCTTCCTATTTCCTGCTCAGGTCGAACTCGATGGTCTGACTCGCCGTTTCGTGAATATCCGGTCGGTCGAGCTTGTTTTCTTTTGTACCGGAAAGCTTCTTGTCTTTGGGGCTGCCGGGAAAGGGGCCCCATATTCCGTTAAGCGGCACTGAGCGCATGTGAGGCTCCTTCCGGTTTTGCCTCTCTTCAACAACACCGTCATCGCTGAGCGATTTAGTGCTGTTTTTCTCGTCGCAGGTGCCGGTTGCTATCTCACTGATGGACCCTTCATACTTGCCGAACTCGGATACCGCCTCCACCTTGACCATGTAGGTACCGTTTTTATTGAAAATCAACTTTACCGTGGCATCGCGGTTGAGACTGTCATAATTTTTCGGGGCGTTGGGGTCGATGCTGACGCTCGATATCCCGTCCAGTGTTGACTTGATGGATGTAATTTTTTTACTGGTTCGGCCCCCTTCACGCCCTGACGGACATCTGTAGCAGCCATTCTCCTCGTTTTCCTCATCACGCTCAATAACTGAAAGATTCATGTCGCCGGAAGTGTCGGGCTTACCGTTCCGCTGGAGGTCCCATCTGTTCCGCGAGGTTTTGGTGAACGTCCTGTTCCTTATAAACTGCTGGTCGGTTTCGTTGCAGTAAACCGAGTGCTGCGTCTTTTCCTTCATCTCCTGTTGGGAGTTGACAGAGACGGTCACCTTACCCTTGAAAGGGCAGATCTCCTCGTACATCAGCTCTTCAACCAGTGCTTTGGCCATCTTTTCACTGACGCCCTTGGCATTTATACCAAGCGCCAACACCTCCTGCTGGTTGGAAACCCCCTTTTCCTCTTTGATGCTATAGCATGTCAGATTCAGGATCATCTGCTGCCGGAAAAAAGATATCTTGATATTTATCAGATAACTCCCAGCGGACTGCTGTCCTAAATCAGTTATTGCATCTTCCGAACTGTCATAGAGTTTGGCATCCTTGCCCATCCGCTTTTTCAGCTCTTCCTGCAACCGCTTTATTTCAGGCTCGGGGGTGCAATCCTCAGGATTGCGACCGGTACAGTCATTGTACCAGCCGAGCATTTCTTTTTCTTTTTCAAACACCGACTTCCGGATTATGATGTTTTTCGAGGTAATCCGGGCACATGGATACTCATACTCGATCTTGGAAATGATCTGTTCTTCAAGTTCTGCTGCAAGTTGTCCAGCCTCTTTAGCTTCTTCTTTGCCGGCATCTTTGCCTATCACCTGACTCTGCACAAAGAACGAGCCGCGACTGTACCCCCAGGCGCTACTCCCCAGAAGGAGAATCAGGATGATGAGCAGAAAATAGCGGGTCATCGGAGTAGCTCGCATTGAGGGAGTGCCTTTTGTAAGTCCTGGCGTTCGGTACTGCCGATGTTGGTGGCGGAGATGTCAAGCTGGCGGAGATTTGCCAGCGGCTTAACCGTTGGCATAACCATGGAGACCGGGTTTAAGGTAATGTCCAGATAGCTCAGCTCCTTGAGTGTTGAAACCCCTGCCGGAAGCTTACGCAAAGCATTATTGAACAGGGCGAGCCTGGTCAGAGAAGCGTAGGACGAGCCGATCGTCTCAGGGATGGCAGTGAGGTGGGTCCTGAAATTTATTATCTGCAGTTCCTTGAGCGGGAGTTTCGCGGCTTTGTCCAGAATAGCCGGCAGATCAACCGGCGCCCCCTTTTCGCCGCCGGTAATGATAAGGGTATCAACCGACTTGAACTTGTCCAGCAGGTCGATGGTCCATTGTGCTCCAGGCTTCGACAGGTCAATCACCAGTGTGGTCAGCTCAGCGTGCAGAACCGGGCTCTTGGCCAGCGGCTGCCGCTCCTCTTCATACTCTTTGACGATCTTCTCACGCAGCTCCTTTCCCAGGTCAAGCCCGGCACCGCGCCCTTTGGCAGCGCTTTCCCGGATCTTCTCCAGAGCTGTCGCTTGGTTGAGCATCTCAATATCAGTGGTGCCCTCATCGCCGGGCGCAGCCCCGGCCTTGGCTGCCTCCTGCTGCAGTCGGCCCTTTTCAAGCTGTCGTAACAGATTTTGAATCTGGTCGTTGGATTTTTTTACCGCCTGCTGATCACTCCAGTTGGTTCCTTTGCGGATCTTGCGGATCTCGGCCTGAATTGCCCCCGGATCTGTGCTCGGTTCAGCAGTCGCTCCATGTGTAAACGGTTGCAGCTGCATCCACAGGGCCAGTAGCAGAACCATGATTATTCGTCGCATAGACTGTGTCCCGTCCAAATCTGCTTCACATGCCAAGCTGGCCGCTGCAGCGATCTCTTTCGTCTTCAGGCAAGGTGATGCCCAGATCGTACTGATACACCTTCTTCAGCTGATGGATGTATGAACGCACCGCCTTCAGGGCTACCAGCCCCTCTTGTTCGTATATAGGCTTGATACCAAATTGAATCTCCTGAATCTGTGCCTGCAGCTGATCCAATTTGTCATAATTGTCCATGTCCTCAACAATGCTGACGCGCAGACCATCGAGGATTTCGATATAGTGAGTGCTCATATAGTTGCAGTACGTTTTCTTCGCGGCATTAATCTCCTTTTCCATACTTTCAACAGTCTTGCAGGGCGGATATTCTTTCAGTCTGGCTGCAAGTGCATTTTCCCTAAATTTCACCATTTCCAGGTACTGCTTGCCCTGCGGATCGTCGGCTAGCTCCAGGTTTTTCTTATCATACTTCCCTACATGTTCAGCCAGTTTCATAGAAAGATTCGCATGCTCTCCAGCCAGGTTAGCCGTTTCCATGTTTTTTTGCTGGGTCTTTGCCGCCTTTTCAGGATCCATAGCGACAGTTGCCTGCTGTTCAGCGGTAAAGGCATTGCCCCAGCCTTTCACCCCTTCAATTTTTCCTTCTTTTTTCATTTGTTTCAAATTGTTGATCTCATCCATGGAAACACCATATTTCTGTTCCATCATCTGTTCGGCCTTCATTTTTCGCTGCTCACGGGACATCCTTTTCATGGTATCGTCATCGACGCCCTGAAATCCAGGTTGATCCATCACCGTTTCCTGCATTTTCTTTGAATCCTTGCGTTTGGCAGCCTTAATCAACTGCTCCCGCTCCCTGATCTCTTCATCAAGCCTCTCGGCAATATCAGCAACCTGATTGTTGAATTGCTCGCGTACTTCGCGTTTCTGAGCGCAGGGAGACGGAGGCCGCAGCGGAAGTTCGCTGAGGAAGGCCGAAGCAGGGGTACTGAGGGCCTGGGCAGGAAAAACCAAAGCAAGAAGCATCAACAGAATCGACAGTAGATTTCGCATGAAATGGCTACCTCCGGGAATGGCCTACGCAGCAAGAGGACAGACGCCGCGCTGTTTATATTAAATACATATTAACAAAAACAAATAAATACCATGCCAACCTATCGAACAGGGACGATTAAAACCGGCGAACGACTTACATCCGGCCGTGGCGGATGATGGAGAGCAGCAGCCAGAAACCCATGAGTCCGGCCACCAGAAAGCCGATCAGGCCGATGATCGGAATGCTGTGCCAGTGCGGGGGAATATCGGAGAGGATGATCAGGGAACTGCCGACGATCAAAGCCGCCAGGACAATGGCGAAGGCAATGCGGTTGGATACCCGGTCAAGGGCGGACCCCAGCGATTTCAGCCCCCGGTGCTCGAATTCGAGCCGCAAACGGCCGCTGCGCAGTTGATATAAAATCGTGCGCAATTCTTCGGGCAGATCGCGGAGCAGATGCATATAGGCGCTGCCGGTCAGCGAGAGCTCCTCGGCAATGCGGCCGGGCTGCATCCGCCCGAGCCGGACTTTGCGCATAAAAGGTTTGGCCAGGAGGATCAATTGGAGCTTGGGGTCGAGCACCAGACCGACGCCCTCCACCGTGGTCAGGGCCTTCATCATCTGGTAGAGGCCGGGCTTGAACGAAAGTTTGTGCCGGGTCACCAGGTCAAGCAGATCCTTGAGGATTTTACCGGCCTCCAACTCGCCCAACGGGCGGTAGAGATACATATCCATCAGGCTGCCCAGATCGCGGGCCAGACTCTCCCGATCGACATCACCCAGCTGAATGGTCACTTTGAGCACGCCGCTGACGATTTTACGTTCATCTCCCGCCACCAGATCAAGCACCAGATCGGTGAAGTCCTCCCGGTCCTTGAGCGACAATCGTCCCATCTGGCCGAAATCGATAAAACAAACCACATTGTTCGGCAGGATGAAAACATTGCCCGGATGGGGATCGGAATGGAAAAACCCGTGAACGAAGATCTGCTCCATCACCAGATTGGCCCCGCGCGCGGCGATCAGCGGCAGGTCGTAGCCCTGTTCGCGCAGCTGCTCGACCTTGGAGGATTTGATCCCGAGCACATATTCCATCACCAGGATCCGGTCGGTGCTCAATTCCGGATACACCAGCGGCACGTGGATGGCCGGGTTACCTTCGAACTGGCGGCTGAAACGCTGGATATTGGCCAGCTCAATGGAAAAATCGATTTCGCGGCTGAGGCTGCGGGCAAACTCCTGAACAATGGCCGAGGGCCGGTGACCCTGGACTTCCTCGAGATACTGCTCCATCAGATCAGCGATATGAGCAAGAATCTCGAGGTCAACGGCGATGACGTTCTCGATCCCGGGCCGCTGGACCTTGACCACCACCTCGGCCCCGCTGTCGAGTCGGGCCCGGTGGACCTGACCGATGGAGGCCGCGGCCAGAGGTTCGGTGTCGAAGTAATGAAAAAGTTCCTCCGGGGCGCGGCCCAGCTCCTCCTGGAAAATGAGGTTAACCTCGTCCAGGCTGAAGGGCGGGATGTCGTCCTGGAGCTTGGCCAGTTCATCGAGGAAATCGGCGGGAATAAGGTCGGGGCGGGTGGAGAGCAATTGGCCGAGCTTGATGAAGGTCGGCCCCAACTCCTCGAACACCATCCGCAAACGTTCGGGTCGGGACAGACGAACCACCTGCTCCCGCGGCTTGCGGTTGATCATCTGCAGCCCGGATTCCAGGTACTGATCAATGTGCAAACGATCAACCAGATCGTTGAAGCCGTATTTGAACAGGACTCGCAGAATCCGGTGATAGCGGTTGAGGTGGCGGTAGGTCCGGCCGATGGCCCCGAGTTTTCTGATGCTGAACATGCGGGGTGCTTACTCTTCTTTTCCCCGGTTGATCGCCACCTGCAGCTCTTCGATCTTGCGCTGCAGTTCCGCCACTTCATCCTTGGTGGCCAGATTGAGCTGATTGACCCGGTCCTCCACCTGTTTGCTGATCCAGAGATCCAGCTGATCCTTAGCCTTTTCCGACTTGCGCCACAGGTCATCGACAAATTGCTTGCCTTCCTCCTGGGACAGCTTGCCCTTTTCAATCAGGTCGACTGTCAACTCCTCGACTTTTTCCTTGGTGAGAAAAGCCGCGCCAATGCCGGCGTAGAGAACGTTCTTAAAGAGCTCTTTCATGGTTTCCTCCTTGTAAAAATAAACGGAACAACCCTGGAGCAACCCTACAGTGCGAAAGCTGGGGCCGCTTCTATTCTTTGTCGATATCCCGGTGATAGACCTGCGGGGTCAATCCTTTGCCCTCCAGAAGAACACGCAAATGCTCGATCAGGGCGACACTGCGATGTCGACCGCCGGTGCAGCCCACGGCCAGGGTGAGTGCTTCCCGATCACGGGCGCCGTAGGCCTCAAGCAGAAAAAGGAGCAGAGGTTCGAGCAGGGCGAGGAACTGAACGCCGCTCTCGTTGTCAAGGACATAGCGGGCCACCGGCTCCTCCTGGCCGGTATGGGCTTTCAACTCCGGCACCCAATGCGGATTGGGAAGAAAACGAACATCCCACACCAGATCCGCCAAGGGAGGACCGTGCTTAAAACCAAAGGAATACAGGGTGATATTCACGATCGCCTCATTACCGACAAAAAAAGACGGCGCACCTTATTGCTTGACCACTTCCACCCGCCGGTTGAGGGCCCGCCCCTCTTCCTTGCGGTTATCGGCCACGGGTTTGTCCTGCCCTTGTCCCACGGCGGTCATCCGGTTGGCGGCGATCCCCTTGGCCACCACCGCCGCCATAACCGATTTGGCGCGCTCTTCACTGAGTTTTTTATTGCTTTCCGGGGTGCCGACATTGTCGGTATGCCCCTCGATGTTAACTTTGAGACCGGCCATGAGCTTCAGCAGGGAGGCGATCTGGTCGATGCTTCCCTGACTTTCAGGCTTGATATCGGCCTTGCCGGTATCGAATTTGATGTAGAAGGTGAGGAAGCCTTCCTTGTTCAATTGCTTTTCCAATTCGCCCACGCTCACTTCCTGCTTCATCTCTTCTTTTTCAACCATCAGCAGCGTGTAATCATGGTAGCTTTCGCTGGCACACAGATAAACCCAGAACTCACTGCCCCCTTTGCTCAGGGTCATGGTGGTATAGCGATCGTAGGAAGTCCCCCCCGGGGATTCGACCAGATATTTGATGGCGTTTTCCTGGAAACCGGGAAAGAGGTTACCGTCATAATCGCCCAGAATGGTGCCGCCGCCCTTTTTCACCGCATTCTGGAAATTACGGATAATCTGCAGGGAACTGGCGGGGGTGGCGCCTTCCTTGAGCAGATAACTGACCACGAATATCTTGCCTTCAACATTGGTATAGTCTTCCGGGGTGTTCCATTCCTTGAGTTCCGGTTTGGGAAAGGCAACGGCGTCGAATTCCGTTTTTCCACACGCATAGAGTTCATAGTTCGGCATCCGACTGAACAGCGGGTGATCCTTGCACCCTGCTTTGTCGGCTGCCCACGCCGATGGTCCGCTCAACAGGGTGGTGAACATGACTGCCAAAACCAAAATCCGTCTCATGAAGTCCTCCGCAACATTGATTAAAAGGTTATCCAACGCATTATGTAACAATCCTATGTAACTATAACGGAAATGAGCAACCTTGTCCACGACCGGCGACAACCTTCCGGACACATGGCCTGACACCCACTGGTTGCAGGGCGGCGGGATCGCCGGCGTCAATCCGCCGAACAGAGCATGCGGACGGTCTCGGCCCGCTCATTGATACCGCGCTTGAGCATTTCATGGTTGTAGGCGGCGATCACATCTTGTCGTTTGAGCATCCCCAGCACCCAAGGTTCCTCAAGGGATTCGACCACCGGAATCTCATCGATGCCTTTGATATCGAAAAGTTTCATCGCCTCATAGAGATTGGTGTCCGGGGTGAGCATGAGGACCTCGCGGGTACAGATGGCGCCAACCAGGTGACAGACCCGTTCCTCCTCGCTATGCAGGATGGTTTTGACATCCTGCATGGACACCACCCCAACCATCAGTCCCTTATAGTTGACCACCGGAAAATAAAAACTGCTCCGGGCAAAACGGAACAGTTCGAGCAAATGATTGATATTAGCGGTCTCGCTGATAAAATCGACCTCCTCGGTAATCGCCTTGCCGACTTTAATCGATTTCATGATCGCCACCTCGCGGCCCTCATGAATATCGATACCCTCGCGGGTAAAATCAACGGTATCGATGGAATCGCCGTACAGCCAGGAGGCGGTCACTGTGCCGAGGACCGCGGTCAGCATCACCGGGATAATAATCATATAATTGCCGGTCATCTCAAAAAGGAGAAAAATGGCGGTGAGCGGCGCATGGGTGGAGGCGGCGAGAAAAGCGCCGATGCCGACCGTGGCGTAGGCACCGGCAGTGGCGGTGTATTCGGGAAAGAGATAATGCACAATCCCGCCATAGGCCCCGCCCAGCACGGCGCCGATGAAGAGCGAAGGGGCGAAAACACCGCCGGCGCCACCGGACCCCAGGGTGATAGCGGTGGCGACAGACTTGAGCAAAACCAGGACCATCATCCGCCACACCAGGGTTTCCCCTGCCAGCGTTTTGGCCATATACTCATAGCCGTTGCCCATGACCTGCGGAAAAAAAATCGCGATGCTGCCAACCAACAGGGCGCCCAGGATCGGTTTCAACTGGGGATGGAGCTCAAGCCGGGCAAACCAGTCGCGAACCGCATAAAAAAATCGGATATGGAGCACGGCGGTCACCCCGACAATCACCGCCAGGACCGCATAGAGCGGCAATTCGACAAAGGCGTTAACGATGGTGTAATCCGGGATGGGAAAGGCGGGAACCGCTCCGTAGTAGGCGCGGGTTACCACGGTGGACAGGGCCGAGGCAATCACCAAAGCAGAGAAGGAGGAGATCTCATACGTGCCGAGCAGCACGATTTCGGCGGCAAAAAACACCCCGGCCAAAGGAGCGTTGAAGATGCCGGCGACCCCGCCGGCGCAACCGGCGGCGATATAGATTTTCATCCGCTTACCGGAAACCTGGAAGCCCTGGCCGACCTGGGACCCGAGTGCCCCACCGATCTGGGCGACCGGACCCTCCATCCCGGCCGAATTGCCGGAACCGATGGTCAGGGCGGTGGCGATGATCTTGATAAAAATAGACCGCGCCCGGATCACACCGTTTTCAAGATTGACCCGGCGCAGGAAACTGGTGAATCCATATCCGTTGACCTGGCCGGGAAAGGCCAGGGAGAGCGGAATGAGCAGGGTAACGCCGACCATCGGCAACAAGGGAAGCAACAGCCTTCGCCATCCGCCCTCGGCGATATCCAGGGCCGCGTACCCCCAAACAAAAATAATCTCATGAATCAGGTCGATGGCCTCGCGGAAGACAATGATGGCCAGACCGGACAACACCCCGATACAGGTGGCGATCATGATCATCCAGGAGCGTTCCCCCGGCAGGAAGCGCTTCATGCCGGCAAACATATCCGCTCCGGAACCTCGCAGCCGATAGCCGCGGCCTGACGAAGAAAAAAGGCATCGGTCATGCCGGCAAGATAATCGCGAACCTTGGCGGCCGGACTGTGGGCGGCCCGATAGACGGACCCCATGGAACCGGGAAAACCGGCGCCTTCGACGGAGCCCACGCTTGCCACTTTCTCCAGGTAATGGGCGAACAACTGTTCGTAACACCGATGGATCTTGGCAAAATCTGGCTTAAAGGCGGGGTTGGTGTAAATCCTCTGATAGTTGAAGGCCTTCAGCTGCTGCAGGGCCTGCCCCACTTCCTTGCTGAAACCGATGCAATCGCTGGCCGAATCGTCGCCTGCGGCCCGGCGAACCGGCCGACTAGCGGCCAGCAGGTCGGTCACCAGGGCATAAACGATGGCACCGTTGCTGGCACCGAGCAGGGCGACACAGCGCTCCGGGATTTCCTCACGGACAATCAGCCGGAGCTCGATGGCATCCTCGATGTCGCGGCCGATGTAGGCGATGGTATCGGCGAGCCGGACCACGCACCCTTCCAGGGTCATCGGTACCAATTGCAGACCGGGATCCCGCTGCTTGGCTAGGATTTCCCGATCATGAGCGGCAAAATCCTTGGCACGATCCGGCCGCAGATGCCGGGCGTGGACCTCGCCGTCATGGCAAAGAATACCATCCTGCACCTGGAGGGTGAGATTCCAGCCGGCACCTTTGCGTTCAAAGCGATCAAGAAATTGTATTGACTGAATATTATGCTGAAAAGAACCTAGCCCGTGTTGCCGGCAGAGGGTCGACAGAATGCGTTCACCTTCATGGCCGAACGGCGGATGGCCAATGTCGTGACCAAGGGCGATGGCCTCGATCAGATCCTCGTTGAGCCCGAGAAATCGACCGATGGTCCGGGCAATCCGCGAAACAATCTGGACATGCAGAACCCGGTGGGTGATATGATCGTTGTCCACCAGGGAGAACACCTGGGTTTTATCGATATAGCGGGAATAGGCCTTGGAGTGAAGGATACGGTCCGCATCCTGGGCAAAGGCTTGCCGGTGATCTTGGAGCAATTCGGGGATTCGGCGCACCGCGGCGCCACTGCAGCAAGCCAGGACGCTGAAACGGGAGGGCTCCAGATCGTCAAGGTCCTGCCTGATGGCGGAAAGCCAATCCCGATGTTGTTCCGATCGCCGCACACTCATACCATTCTCTCAAACCTCCCAAAGAAAAAAAGAACGTACTGATAGGTTAAAAAGGCTAAAATAGCTTTTTGACCGGGCAAAAGCTCTAAAAAAGGCCGCCCCTTCACTAAACAGCAGACTGCCAATTCATTTATCATAGAGGGGCGAGGAACCTTGTGTTCCCATGGCTGGTTCCTTATAATAACTGTATCTTAGGGGATTCTCGTTTTATCCCTTGTCGCGCGCCAATTTCAAACAGGACGGTTTACCATGACAGACAAGAAAAAGCCCGACCCTGCCAGAGTCCAATTCCTGCGCTCTTTGCCGGTCGAAGTGAAAGAAACCATTACCGGAGAAGAGGCGGCATTATTCATGTCCGGAGCCGAGATTCCGGAATCGCTGTTTTTAAAAATCAAAGAGTATCTGGAGGAAAGCAACGACTGATCCAGTTGCCGCCTGGGGCCGATTCCAGGCGGCGTTCCGTCCGGCCCGAGTTTATTGGCGCTCTTGCCCAAGCTTCGGAATCTTTCCCGCACCGTCACCGCTTCACCCCCCGCCCGTAACGCTCCGCAACGCTTCCATTGGCCCCCAACCAAACGGCGCCAGGACTGGCTCTGAGCGCCATCCCCCAGGGCTTCTAACCCAACGCAACTGTCTAGGTTTATGGGAACGCTTTAAGATTGCATAATAGCATTTTTTGGTTTATCGTGGCCCATTAATTTGCTGAATCCCTATTCATTATGGCTACCGCACGGCTTAGCCGACTGAATTTTTTTTTGTGCAGTTGAGGCTTGACCACTCCGATGGCAAGCGGGAGATTGTTACAAACCGTATGGGAACATTTCGCACCTCTCGTTGCAACCGGATGACCACCTGGAGTCACCTCATCTTTTTTTGCCAAAGACGCAACGACCCATACGGGCTCAGTCGGGCTCAGTCGGGCTCAATATATTTTTTTGGGGTTCCTTTCGGAACCTTTTTCATAGCGTTCATCTTTAACCGTTTCCGACATACCCTGTCGGTAAACACCAACCACCGTGTAAGGAGAATGATCTTATGTCGCGAAAAATGGTCACTATTGACGGAAACCAGGCATGTACGCATGTTGCGTATGCCACAAGTGAAGTCATCACGATCTATCCCATTACGCCATCCTCCCCGATGGCAGCTGAGTCAGACGCTAAAGCCACCGCCAAACAGGAAAACATCTGGGGCTCAATCCCAGTCATTTCCCAGATGCAGTCGGAAGCTGGCGTTGCCGGTTCCATCCACGGCTCTTTAGGCGCCGGCGCCCTGTGCACCACCTTCACCGCTTCCCAGGGCCTCCTCCTGCTGATCCCCAACATGTACAAAATTGCCGGCGAGCTGCTGCCCACCGTCTTCCATGTGACCGCCCGCTCCTTGGCCTATCAGGGACTGTCGATCTTCGGCGACCACAGCGACGTCATGGCCTGTCGCCAGACCGGCTGGGCCATGCTGTGTTCCCAGGATGTTCAGGAATGCCAGGACATGGCGCTGATCGCCACCCAGTCCACCTTGGCCGCCCGCGTTCCGTTCCTCCATTTCTTCGACGGTTTCCGGACCTCCCACGAAGTCATGAAGATCGAGGAACTGACCTTTGACGACATGCGCACCATGATCGACGAAGATCTGATCATCGAGCACCGCAAACGCGCCCTGACCCCGGATCGCCCCATGATCGGCGGTACCGCTCAGAACCCGGACGTCTACTTCATCGGCCGCGAGACCGTGAACAAGTTCTACGACGCCATTCCAGGCATCGTCCAGTCCAACATGGACAAATTCGCCGCCCTGACCGGTCGTCAGTATAACCTGTTTGACTACATCGGCGCTCCGGATGCCACCGACGTCATCGTCATCATGGGTTCCGGCGCCCTGACCGTGACCTCCACCGTCGAGCACCTTATCAGCCAGGGCGAGAAAGTGGGCTTGGTCATTGTCCGTCTGTTCCGGCCGTTTGATCCGATCGCCATGGTCAACGCCCTGCCGTCTTCGGTTGAGCGGATCACTGTTCTTGACCGCGTCAAAGAGCCCGGTTCAAACGGCGAGCCCCTGTATCAAGACGTCCGCACCGCACTCAGTGAAGCTGCTGAAGTCAATCCGACCATGTATATGCCGGTCATCCTCAACGGGCGCTATGGCCTGGGTTCCGCAGAGTTTACCCCGGCTATGGTCAAAGCCGTGTTCGACAACATGGTTGTCATGGCACCGAAGAAGAAATTCTGCGTCGGCCCCAATGACGACATCACCTTCACCAGCCTGAAGTATGACAAGTCCTACAACATCGAAGGCGCCGACGTCTATCGCGCCATGTTCTACGGCTTGGGCTCCGACGGTACGGTTGGTGCCAACAAAAACACCATCAAGATCATTGGTGAGGAAACCAACAACTCCACTCAGGGCTACTTTGTTTACGATTCCAAGAAGTCCGGTTCCATGACCGTTTCGCATCTGCGTTTCGGCAAAAACCAGATCGTTGCCCCGTACCTGATCAACAAGGCCAACTTCATCGCCTGTCACAACCCGGCCTTCCTCAACACCTACGACATGCTGGGCAATCTTGAAGCGGGCGGCACCTTCCTGCTCACCACCAGCTTTGACAAAAACACCATCTGGGACAGCCTGCCAACCCTTGTGCAGAAGCAGATGATCGATAAAAAAGTCAAATTCTACATCATCGATGCGGTCAAACTGGGCTTGGCACTGGGCCTGGGCGCACGCATCAATATGATCATGCAGACCGCCTTCTTTGCGATCTCCGGCATCATCAGCAAAGACGATGCGATCAAAGCGATCAAAAAAGCCATTAAAAAGTCCTACGGCACCAAAGGCGACAAAGTCGTCAACATGAACTACGGTGCCGTTGACGGCGCCATCGAAAACATCGTCGAGATCAAGATCCCCAAGAAGATCACCGGTCACGAGATGCCTCCGATCGTTCCTGTGGATGCTCCCGACTTCGTTAAAAACGTCACCGCCAAGATGATGGAAGGGCATGGCGAGGACATCAAAGTTTCCGAGTTCCCGAATAACGGCCGCTGGCCCACCGCTACCTCCCAGTGGGAGAAGCGGAACATCGCCGTCCAGGTTGCCCAGTGGGAACCTGAATCCTGTATCCAGTGCGGCCGCTGTTCATTGGTCTGCCCGCACGGCTGTATCCGGATGAAGGTTGCCACGACCGGGGCCCTTAAGGCCGCCGGCGCCAATGCGACCTTCCTGACCGCCGATGCAGTGGGTAAGGAATTCAAGGACATGAAGTTCACCATTCAGGTCTCCACACCTGACTGTAACGGTTGTACGCTCTGTGTCACCGTTTGCCCGGCCCGCAAGAAGGACAAGGACGGCAAAAAGACCGAGGAACGCGCTCTGCGAATGGTCATGAACACCGAGGAGGTCAAGCAATCCTCCATGCAGACCTGGAAGAGCTTCATGGCACTGCCCGAAGTCGACGAGAAACTGATCAACATCGGTACCATCAAGGGCAGCCAGTTCAAACGGCCGCTGTTCGAGTTCTCCGGTGCCTGCGCAGGCTGCGGCGAGACCCAGTACATCAAGCTGGTCACCCAGCTGATCGGCGACCGGATGCTGGCCTCCAATGCAACCGGTTGTTCCTCGATCTACTCGGGCAACCTGCCCACCACCCCGTACTGCAAGCGTGCGGATGGCCGTGGCCCGGCGTGGGCCAACTCGCTGTTCGAGGACAATGCCGAGCACGGTCTGGGCATGCGTCAGGCAGTCGACAAAATGGCCTCCCAGGCAGCGGAACTGATGAATGCCGCCGTGAAGGCCGGCATGATCGACAGCAAACTCGCCGCTGACATCCTGGCCGCTCCGCAAAAAGAGCAGGCCGAGATCGAGGCCCAGCGTGACCGCGTGGCTCAAGTCAAGGCAGCTCTCGAAGGCAAGCAAGATGCCATTGCCAAGCGGCTCTACCATGTGGCCGATTATCTGGTGAAGAAATCCGTCTGGATCATCGGTGGCGACGGCTGGGCGTATGATATCGGTTACGGCGGTGTGGATCACGTGCTTGCTTCCGGCAAGAACGTCAACATTCTGGTCATGGATACCGAGGTCTACTCCAATACCGGTGGTCAGATGTCAAAATCCACCCCACGTGCTGCGGTTGCGCAATTTGCAGCCGGTGGCAAGAACGCTCCCAAGAAAGACATGGGACTGATCTTCTCCACCTTCGGTACGGTCTATGTCGCTCGAATCTCTCTGGGCGCCAATCCGCAGCAGGCAGTCAAGGCCATTCAGGAGGCCGAGGCCTATGACGGACCGTCCTTGATCATCGCCTATGCGCATTGCATCAACCACGGCATCAACATGGCCATGGGTCTGGAGCAGCAGAAGAAGGCGGTCGAGTGCGGTCACTGGTCACTGTTCCGTTACAATCCGACCCTTGAGGCTGAAGGCAAAAACCCGATGATCATCGACTCCAAAGAGCCGACCATCTCCTTTGCCGACTATGCCTTGAGCGAGAACCGCTACCGGATGCTGAAGTTGGCTAATCCGGAGCATGCAGAAGAGCTGATGGCTGCTTCGCAGAAAGACGTAACCAGGGCTTGGAAAATGCTCAAAGGTTGGGCTAAAGCGCTTGACGTTGAGTAACAAACACCACCCCTTGCGGGTGTTGTGAAACACAAAAGCCCTGCCGGGAAACCGGCAGGGCTTTTCTTTTGCTCTTGGACGATGGTGGGTTGCGGAAACTAGTTACCGCTGTTGCCAACGAATAAGGGCGTCGCTGGATTCAGCCGACGCCCTTGGGGGTTTTTCTTCCGTGCAGAAATACTAAAAATCCGGCAGGACCGTTACCATCGCCTCGCCATGGAGCGATCAGGAATCGCTCGGGGATTGCTTGGCGGCCTGACGTTCTTTCTCCTGCAACGCACGTTCGGCTTTGAGTTCTTCATATTCCTTTTCAGCCTGTTGGAGGGCGGTATCCTGCCGACTCTTAATCTCTGCCACCTTGATCTTGATTTTTTCTTCCTTGATGCTCAGGCCAGCGGCTCCGAACAGGGTGTTCGCCAGGTATTTAAAGGAAAAGAGCATAAGCTCGACATCGTCTTCCTTGATCTTGGCGATGGTGTCCGCATCAATTTCATAGGTGTCGAGGAAGGAACTCTCAAAGATGAATTTGCGGAAATGGTCCAGATCGGTCGAGGCCATGAAAAACATCCGCTTGGCGGCATCGCTCAATGTGGCCTGCAGCCCGTAGGACTTGCGCCGCATTACCAACCGGAGCCATTCCTTGTTCATCTCGTCGCGAACATCAACCCCCTGATCGGCACGCCACTCACGGATGGTCCAATGTTTCGGTTCTTCATGCCCTTTGCAGTGCGGCTCCTTGACAAGAAAAAAGAACTTATCCTCCCCAGGATCATCGGAACCCCCTTCATGAAAATCAGCCATCCCCACTGGATAGTAGCGACAAGCCGAAGGACGGTCCGTATATACGGTGCAACCCTCGGGGGTGACGAACGGGCAACCGTTCTTCTCGCCGACCAGTTTGATCTGCACCCCTGGCATGTCGGTCTTTTCCAGATAGGTCGGTTCGGTGTACTGGGTAACGAACTCATGCGCCGGAAGATTCAGGCGTTTGCGCAGCACCAAGATGTCGTAGGGAGTGAGAATGATCTTAATGTTATGGCAGCACGCGGTGAAGCAACTCACCTTGGGGTGGCAGGCAAACTGTAATTTCGAATCGAAGGTAAGCTTTTCCGGAAGAATATTGGACGGATTTTTATCGGTTTCTTGTATAAAATCGGCATCATCCTCAACGCCGGCAGTCCTATGCTTGTTCATCATGGGGGGGTACCTCTTAACTAGTACGGATTCAAATCAAATCGAGCGCTCATTATGAGCCGAGTATAAAGGGATACATTCTACCATGCCATTACCCGCTGTCAAACTCAATTGGGGTAGAAAAAAATCACCTAACCTTTTTTCCGCTATAAAATACATAAATGCGCCTGCGCCACCCTGCTTTTTCTCTCCCGCAGTCTTATCATTGCAAATGGTGAGGCACGTTGCTTATTTTATTTTTTTTCCCTGCCAAACCTGCTAAGAGATACGCACATCTTTTTTTACTCTGGACACTTTTACCTACATGAAACGAATTTTCTCCAACTCCATCGACCTAAGCAAGGTTAACACCTTGATTTACCACCTTCCGGATGGCCCGACTTTTTCCGTCGAAATGAACGAACTCATGGGGTTTCTCGATCTCGACATGGAAATGGGCGACATCTGCGACACCTCCGAAATCGATGGTGTGCTCCATTTTTTCCCCAAAGGAAATGCCTGACCATTGTCTGTCGGACTTTGCTCCCCCTCTCTATCCGCTGCCTCCTTGCACACCATGCCTGCTCTGATTGATATAACTATTGATGGCCATGTCCATACCCGCCTGTGCAACCACGCCAGCGGCGAAATGGAAGAATACGTCCAGCAAGGGATACGACGGGGTTTGACGACGATGTTCTTTCTGGAACATTTAGAGGCAGGGATTCTTTACCATCCACGCAGTTGGCTGGAAGACGAATTTTCCTACTACTTCGAGGAGGGAAGGCGACTGCAGCAGCGCTACCGCGGCCTCATCGATATTCGGTTGGGCGTTGAGACGGGATATAATCCGGAAGCCGCCAACCTGCTCCAGGAAAAACTGGCCATGTACCCCTGGGACCGTGTCGGGCTTTCCTGCCACTTCCACCGCCACGGCGACAACCACCTCAACCTGCTGAGCCGTCGCCGGGAAAGCCTGGAGCAAGTGGCCGCCATCGGGGTCGACGGGGTGGTTACGGCGTATTTCGATGCGCTGATCGCGGCGATCGGAACCATCAATTGTGATGTGGTCTGCCATCTGGATGCAGCTTTACGTCATTACCCGGGCATAGAGTTCAACGAAGACCACAGAAGGCAGATAGAGACCCTGCTGGATGGAATACAGGCAAAAGGGGCCGCCCTGGAAATCAACACGTCGGGCATTGACTACCGTGGCACCCCCTTCCCCGCGCCCTGGATCATCAAAGGAGCTTTGCAACGAGGTATTCCGCTCTACGCCGGATCCGATGCGCATAAGCCAGAAGAAGTCGGTCGTTACTTTGACCGACTTCCGCAGTATCTCCAGGAAATCAACGGCTGACGCCTCGCCCGGTTGGGCCATGCGAGGCCGATAGTCGCCAGGCTTATTGCACCTTGATGTATTTCCCCATCGCAATCCGTAGCGAATCGGCGTTAAAGGGCTTGATCAGGATGTCGTTGACCCCGGCCTTGGTGGCGGCTTCGTGATCCTGAATATCACTCTGGGTGGTCACCATGATCACCGGCAAAACGTCCGCAGCATACAACTTCCTGATCCCCAGGGTCAGGTCGATGCCCGAAATCTCAGGCATATTTAAATCCGTCAACACCAACGCCGGTTTTTCACGGGCGATCCATTCCAGCGCCCCGGCCGGAAATTCAAAAAGCACCGGTTCAAACCCCAACTCATGCAAGGTCGCCTTGTAAATATTAAGGATCATCCGCGAATCGTCCACGGCGCACACCTTGATTCGGGCACTGACATCTGCTTCCCCACCCGAAATCTTGACAGCAAATGGTTCCAGTCCATGTTCCTTGAGCAACGCGATATAGTGGTTTTTGATATCACGGTGGGCATGGGGCAGATAGATCAGGGCCATCTCCTGGAAATACTCCTCCTTGGCCAGACTGAGGAAAAGGTTGTCGACTTGGGCGTTAACGATGATTTTAACGATATGGCGGGCCTCGTCATTTTGAACCCGGATCATATTTTTGATTCCGGCTGCAAGGATCTCATTGAAATTCCGATCAATGGCCCGTGCCGCGGCGGTACAGACGTGGTCTTCGCCATCGGCCAGCCCGGAGGCGAGGGTATAGGCACCCTTGCGCAAAGGCAGCAGCGCCAGGGCCTCATAGGCCGCAAAACGAACGTTGGCGTTTCTGGGAAGGGTGTTGAGCAGGGCCCTGATCGGCATGATCGCGCTCTCATCGCCAATATCCCCAAGCACATTGAGGGTATGCACCAGCAGATCGCTGTCCCCTTCCTTGAGGTTTTCAATCAGCACCGGCACGGCCTTGACCCCGATGCGGATCAGTTCATCCTTGGCATAGATCCGCATATGGGCGTAATGCGAACGCAGGGTGTCGTTGAGTTTGTCCAGCGACACCTGATCCTGGACATCGGCAAAAATGCCCAGGATGATCAGGTCCAGTTCGTTATCCGTCCCCATCCGCTCTGCCAGCCGATGCATGGCCGTATGGGTTCCGACCTGTCCCAGCGCTTGGATGGCGGCAATAATCAGCTCGCGGTCCGCCGAATAGAGATAATCGGTCAGGGTATTGATCGACTCCGGATTGCCGATCAACCCCAGGGTTTCGATGATCAACCGAATGGTCGTGTTATTTTCCGTTCCCCCCAGCAAATCGATCAGCGCCGGTGTGGCCTCATCAAATTTTAATTCTCCGGCTAATTCGATCATCACCGTTTTGTCGGTGATCTCAGGATTCGCCAGTGATTTCAGTAAAATCTCAGGGTAGGCAATCAGATTGGAGAACAGGGTCTCCCGAATAATCGGCAGCCCTGCGGCCAATTCGGGATGCGCCACCAACAGATAATTCAACAGGGGGACGGTAAACTCCATCTCGCCGCGCGACAGCTCATAGAGCAGCCGGTTCTGGGTCTTTTTATCGACAGCGCCGAGATGATCCAATACCAGCCTGGCCTTGAGAGCGTCGCCGGTCTGAATGTTCGCTTGGATTTCTTCAATCATGTGCTCTGTATTCAACTCTGCCATGGGCCACCCCTGTTATTAAAAAGATACGGCTGGTTGTTATTTCGCGATCCAATCGACACCCAACCGACTGACCACATTTAATCCACCGCATAATACCATGCTAGCCGATTTTCCAAGGTGGTCAAGGAAGACTTGCACCTCATAGGATCGTGTGCCGGCATTACAGATAATAATGAAGGTTTTTCCAGTCGGCAACTCGCCATGACGCGCCCGAACCTGTTCATACTGCAAGGCTATCCAACGGCCCTTGCCATATTTCTCGACATAGGGCGCCGCTTCGAGCGGGTGGCGAAGATCCAGTACCGCCCAATCCGGCTCACGCTCCATATGCTCCATCCAGGCAAGATACCGGCCAAGGTCGACCCGACGGAGGCGGTGGTCGCAGAGATTCTCGGCCACATAGGCAGCGGCGTTGATCGAATCGATGGCCGATGAAAAAGGCGGGGCATAGGCCATTTCGAGCACACCGAAATCCTCGATGGTCCCGCCCTGGGCGATCAGACCGGCCGCCGCATCCACCCTGGCGGAAATCGAATCGTTCATCATGCCGAAGGCCTGCAGACCAAGGACCCGGCGGCTTGGACGATCAAAGACCAACTGAAGGATCACCACCGCCTGATCCGGAAAGAAATGGGCCCGGTCAGGCGGCGAGGTCAGGGCGTAATCGGCATCAAACCCTTCGGCCAGGGCAGTATCGTAACTGATCCCGGTGGCGGCGATGCAACGCTCGAAGGCCTTCATAATAAACGAGCCGCAGACCCCTTTGAAAAAGGAAGGCCGGCCGGCCATGTTATCACCGACGATCCGACCTTCCCGGTTGGCCAGCGAACCGGCCGGAGCATAGGTTTCCCGGCCGGTAACCAGGCTGGTAACCGCAATGCAGTCGCCGGCGGCGTAAATATTAGGGTCCGAGGTCTGCAAACGCTGATTGACTTTGATCCCGCCCCAAGAGGTGACGTCAAGCCCTGCAGCCTTGGCCAGTTCGCTCCGTGGCCTGACCCCCACCGCCATGATGACCAGATCGGCCTCTAAGGTACGCTGCGCGGTTTGCACCCCGCAGACCTTGCCCGCACCGTTATCAAGCAGGGTGGTCGCCGACTCACCGGTGAAAACCGCTACCCCTTTCTCGACAAGATGTTGTTTGAGCATGGCGGCAAAAGGCCAGTCAACAATCCGGGGCAAAAGTTGCGGCGCCAACTCGAGCAGGGTGGTTTCAATGCCCCAGAGGTCGGTCATCGCCTCGGCCATCTCGATGCCGATCGCCCCTCCGCCGATCACCACGGCTCGACTTACCATACCCTGGGAGATTCGCTTGCGGATTTCGATGGCCTTGTGCAGATCGGCAATGGTGAAGACGCCGTCAAGGTCAGCACCGGGAATCGGCAGATCAAACGGCTTCGCCCCGGTCGCCAGCATGAGATGATCGTAGGGTAAATCCTTGACCACGCCGGTGTCCAGATGCTCGACCCGCACCTGTTTTCCCTTGCGGTCGATGGCCAGGGCACGGGTCCGGGTCAGGACATTGACCCCTTTGGCATGGTCAAAAAAAGCCGCATCGCGAATTGCATGAAAGCTGGTGGCCCGCAGCTCGCTCTCATCGGAAACATCGCCGCTGACATAGTAGGGAATACCGCAGCCTCCATAAGATATCAGGCTGTCCTGATCCACCATGGTTATTTCCCAATCCGGCTGCAATCGTTTCAGCCGACAAGCGGCCTTGGGGCCTGCCGCCACGGCACCGATAATGACAATCTTTTTATTCATGGTTTTTCTCCTTTTCTTGCATTCAATAACGTTTATAAAAAAGCTCTCGTATCACAATTGCGCCACCATCATCATGCCGGCGCTTAATTTTGTTTCAGGATTCCGTCAGAGTGCGTTACCGGAAGATGTATCCGCCTCCGGTTGCGGGGCTGGTTCGACGGCCGCCTTGAGTAACTGATCGGTCACCTCGGCCAGCAGGGCGGCTTGGTCAAAAATCGGATCGTCCAGGGTCCCGGTGATCTCAGCCGAGACCGAAGCCCCGGCCCGCAAGGTTTGAGTCACTTTATCGGCCAGAGGGGCAAGCACCGGCATTTGCAGCAGATACGCCAGCGAACGGTCCTTACCCACCATGCCGCTAATGGCGATCTCTGTATCGCCGCCCATCAGATGCACTGGTTTACAGATGACCCGTCCGTCCCGACCCTCACAAACGACCTCCTGCTCTTTGATTCGCAGAGGTTTATCCTCAATGCCATTTAAACTGAGTAATTCCCGCAAGATCTTGGTCGGTTTCAGCTGGACCTTGCCCAATCCCAAAGATACCCGGAAAACCGGCTGCTCCACCTTTTTCCCGTTCACAGGCCAGGAAAATTCATCCAAGCGCAGATCAATCGTTCCCTTGGGTTGGGCAAGCGACCCGAAAAGCGGGTGCAAAGGGGCCAAAATCCGGTCCACCAACGGTGGTTGCAGCAACACCTCTTGCAAAACTTGGCTGGCAGCAGGAAGGCTCAGCACTGTCTTGTGCCCGTCAAATGCCCATTGCGGCGCCAGCGTCACTCGGCCGCCGCCCAATTCCCCCTCAAGGGCCACCTGCAACTTGCCCCGGTTAAGCTCAACAGGGATCTCGAGTCGGCGCAGTTCGACACCCCGATAGCGAAGCAGGTCCACCGGCAATCGGGCGGACAGGGTGATCTGTTGCAAGGGAGTCGTCCGATTGAGCGGGCTGGCGAACAGGAAACTCGCGTCCCGTTGGCCGGTCATGGTGATTTTTTGCCCGGTGAGCGATCCCAGCATCTCGGAAAAATACTTCAGGTCCGGGGTCAGGGTTCCTTGCAATTCCAGGGATGCGGGAACCCGACGCTGCACCAGGCCGGTACCCGCTATCAGCAGCGGGGCTGTTTGCAGCTTGAAGTCCTGAATTTTCAAGGCCCCCTCCCCGAGGACGTTGCCCAGCAGACTGGCTTGAAAGGAGAGTCGAGGCTCGACAAACCATCTTTTCTTGGCCCGGAACAATTCAAATGGCTCCATCTGGACGTCCAAAACAGCAACCGGCTCCTGCTCGCCGCCCGACCTGGTTTTAAGAATAGTCTGGGTTCGACCTTTTATGGCTAAATCTTCGGAAAACCAACCCGCGGCCTTGAGGATGTCGACCAGAAAAACGGCATCAGACTGGGTCTGAAGTTCCGCAACCACTTCACTACGAGGTTGCCGCCAATCGCCGACGAAAAGACTGCCCCTGCCGCTGATGGCGGCGGCGGAAAAATTCAAATGACGCAAATCAAGACGCTGTTGCTGGAAATCGACCAGGAACTTCGGCCGCTCCTGTTCGACGAAAGCCTCCCAGTTATCGGCAACCTTCAGTCCCCCGACTGCAACCGGTCGGGTCCCGACAGCAATGGCGTTGGCCATCGAAATGTTGACCCGTGCCTCTTTGTGAGTGTATCGTCCGACGTTAACCGCCAATCGCTCCACCCGACCCTCCATCGCCTCCAGCGTCAGACGATGGTCTTCCCACCCCCCTGAACCATCGAACGAAAATCTCCCGCCCCATCGTACCGGCGATACCACACCGGCAAGTCCCTGATAGAAAACGCCCAGTCGTTCAAGATCAAATGCCCCACTGAGGCTGCAACCCGTCGAAATTTTGCCTGCTTGCGGCTCGCCGTCCTGGGTGGAAAAAGAGAATTGTCCCGGCCAGAAGTCGCCTTCGACCTGAAGCGCATGGAGTCCACCGTGCTGAAAAAAGGCCGGCAGAGCGGTTGCAGTACCGGTCAGGAGCAAATCGTGAGGTGGCAGCACCGGCTTTCCTGACCGGGACAAGGCCAACTGTTTGATTCCTAGCCGGGTGGCGAACTGAAAACGGCCATCTGCTGTAATCTGGGAAGAACCGGTGAAGGTGAGATTGCCGATGCCGTGATACTTGAGCGCAAAGAGTTTTTCCAGTTCCTCGGACATCCGGCCGAGGTTGGCCGTCGCCCGAAAACTAAAATCATCGACGCTCCCGCTGCCCTGCGCCTCAAGGAAGGGTGTGTGGGCCTGGAGAGTATGGACCGTGGTCTTCCCTTGCCGGTGTTCGGCTTCTACAGCCATTGACAGCGGCGCATCCCAGGTAAAAGACTGCCCACCATGGATCACCGCAAGACGACTCGTCCGGCACGCTCCCTTCAACGCAAGCGCATCAGGCGTACCGGAGACGTCCAGGGAAAAATCGACATTGCCTTCTCGGAATCTGGTTTGCTCATGCAGCGACAGCAGGTGCGGCAATTGGGCCGCTAGCACCGGCAAATCCACGGAGCCCTTAGCGGCAAGGACGGCAAGATCCTGATCATAACTACCGCTGGCCTCAAACCGGACGGGGTCGGAGATGAGCTTGAGCGTGGCCAGACGCCAGCCTGTGGCTGCATTGTGGCTGCCCTTGAAGGTGAACAGCAACTGGTCGATAGCCGGTCGGTCGGAACCGAGGAAACCGCCGGCGAGATGCAAGCCCCGAAGACTGGTTTCCCCACGAACCTCAAAAGCCTCGATACCGGCGGTAACCACCTGGCCGGAAGCGGCAAGCACGCCACCACCCCGCGGAAAATAGCTTCTGGAGGCCGCAAGGTCGAGGAAAGCGGCCAGTTCCAAGTCCTTGATATCCACCTCGGTTCTCGAGACCAGTGAATCAAGCAGCGATTGCCTGGCTGTGGGCAGATTGACAAACCCCTGGGCGCGCAGATGCCCTTCCTGCTCCAACCCGGAACGGAAGGCCAGGGAATACTCGACGGTCCCCTCCGCCAGGCTACCTTTGATGTCGATATCCCGGGCAATTTCCTGGCGACCGCCTTGGCCTTGGTCGAGCTCAACCAGCCCCTTGTGCACAGCAAACCTGACGGTCAACCGCTCCCACCAGGCGGGCCCGCCCGCCAGCTCCAGGCCCGACGATTCGACCGCACCCTGCGCGCTTTTGGCCTCGTTGGCCGCCAGGGGGAAGAAGGTGAGGGTGGGTTCTTCGGTAGTCAGTTCACCGAGGTACAGCGGCGCCATTAGCAGCGGCAGGAGACCTTTATCGCCAGTGATCTTCGGTGACGTCAACCGGATGCCTTTTGCCGGATCCTGGTAACGGAGGTTTTCGCAACGCAAACCCTGCCACCACCCCAGGGAGCAGGATTGCACCGACAACGAAACGGAGAGCTGCCTGCTGATCAAACGCTGGGCATAATCGATAACCGGGGGCAGGCAGAGCAGGGACGGCAGGAAAAAAAACAGCACCGCTATCACCAGGGAAGTGACCAGCATGACGGGCGGTCTTTTTTTCTTCACCACGATTCCTCTCTTCTTTCTCCGCGCCCCCGCACCAAGCCGGATGCAATCGCATCAACTTGCCGCGATAACCCTTGGTTGTCAACACGTTATGGCAGCGAAGCAGGAGAAAATTCCTTTAAACTTGGACAGATCGGAGAACAATTGCCGGAGGGATCAGTCCCGGCCGGAATCCAGGCAGGGACCGAGAAAAAGCAATGCGGTCTAGAGGACTGCAGACGGTGGGAACGCTGAGGGAAAAAAGGAACGCACCAGCTACCGGGTTCAGGTGAAAAACCGACCGCCACGGATCAGCTCGTTGAGTTCCATCTTCTTTTTACGGTAACATTCGGGGCAGAAGCCATGACTGAGATCGCTGCCGGTTGCTTTGCAGACGAACTGTTCGATACTGATCCAGCGGGGTTCGCCTCCCTCGCCGGATTCGTCATCCCGAATCTTTTTGCACTCGCTGCAGATCGAGAGCAGCGATTCATAGACCCGCAGTTCCTCCAGCATCTTCCGTCCGGATAAAAACTTGCCGATACGAAAAAAAAGCTCCTCATGCTTGTAGGGTTTGAGCAGATAATCTTCCGCGCCCAACCGCAGGGCACCGATGGCCGACTCGAGCTCCCCGTGACCGGTGAGGATAAACACCGCCTGTTCCGGTCGCTTCTCTTTGGCAAGGCGAAGCATCTCCAGGCCGCTCATCCCCTCCATGATCAGGTCGGTGACAACCAGGTCATACGCCCTTTCAAGCAGCGTCAAGGCCTCTTCACCGCTGGCGGCCGAATCCGCTGCATACCCATAATCGAGCATGTCAAGCCTGAGACTCTCGCGGATAAGTTCCTCGTCATCAACAATTAAAATGGATGCCTGCGTCATGTCGTCATGTGTTCCTTAATGATCAGAGTGTTCACCGACCGGCAGAACAACCGTAAAAGTGGTTCCTTGCCCTGGGGTCGACTCAACCAGAATATCGCCCCCGTGCCCCTTAATAATGCCATAGGAAACCGAAAGCCCCAATCCGACTTCCTTGACCGCGGGTTTGGTGGTAAAAAACGGTTCGAAGAGATGCGGCAGATGTTCGGCGCTGATCCCAACCCCGTTGTCCGAGAACACAACCCGCACGTTGCTGTGATCTCTGCTGGTTGCAACCCGAATGGTGCCGCCGGTTTCCGGCAGGGCTTCACTGCAGTTTTTGAGCAGATTGAGCAGCACCTGTTTAATCTGGTTTTCCGCACCGACGATCTTCATCGTTCCACTCGCATACACCTGGTGCAGCAACACTTTACGGCTTTTCAAATATTTATTGAGCAGCAACAGCACCGCATCAATGGCAAGGTGGAGATCAAAAGTCTCTCTGCTATCAGTGAACGGCTGGTTGAATTGTTGCAGGTCTTTGATTAATCGGGTCATTCGGTCACACTCCTCCAGGGCCAGTGCCAAAAGACTCTGGTCGGCGGTAGCCAACCCGGAGCGTCTGGCTATCCGAGCCACCACGCTTCGCACCCCGCAGAGGGGGTTGTTGAACTCGTGGGCAAGCGAAGCGGCCAACGAACCGATGGCGCTTAATCTTTCCGCATGAATCAGCTGCTGCTGCGCATGAACCAATTCTTGGGCAATTTTTTTCCGTTCTTGCCCATCGAAAAAAGTAACGACCATGCCCTTCATCCGACCGGCGGGATCGACAGCGCCCACGGCGTGCAGCGTACAGACCAGCAGTCGGCCATGAAGTACCGTGTCAATTTCCAGATAAGCGGGCGTGATCCCCCCTGACATCTGACGCAGCGGGCATTCGTCGGTATCGCAGGCTTGACACCCCCAAATATCCTGCCCGGTCTTGCCGAGCACATCCTCTGGTTGACACCCAAAATAAACGCAGAAGGCCCGATTGACTTTGAGCAGACGGCATTCAAGCGAGAGCAGGCAGATCGGTGCCGCCACATCAAACACCTGCTTCAGGTCCGCATATGCGCCCAGCAGGTTCTGATCGATTTCCTGGCCGGAGAGTTCGCGTATCCGTCCCTGCACGCCCACACACTGGTTCCCAGAAATCCAAGGAGTTGCATGGACCGAGCCCCGGACCAACCGTCCATCCGGCCGAATCATGCCCAAGACAACCTCCTGGTCGCGCGCACCGGCCAGCAGGAGACCGAAAGCCTGCTCCGCCAGGGACTGCGACGCAGGGGCGACGAAGGCGAGGTAATGATCGGGATTTCCGTATTCAGGCGCACAGCCAAACATCGCCTGACTCGCCGGGGAGCGATAGACAACGGTCCCTGCTGTACTCAATCGGAAAAAAAGGTCCGGCGAGGATTCGACCAGAGACCTGAACTGGTCGTCATGCTGCTGCAATGGATCTTCCCTGACCACGCCGCCACTCTCCTCGCGAGCCTGGAGCACAAGCCCCCTGCCCTGCTGTCATTGCTAAAAATGGAGGATGCCTGCAGCGCTCAACACTACCACCAAACCTCGGTTGGGTGCTGCCTGTCCCCTGTTCCCTATAGCAGACAAAAAAACAAACAGCACGACAAAAAAAACCGGAATTCCAACAATAAATCAACCACAAAACCAATCCCCTTGCGGCACAAGGGGTCTGTCGCCCAAAACTCCCTTATTTTTTTTGCTTTGGCCCGCCCCTGCCCTGGACCAGTCAGGTCACGCCTAAAAATTCGCACTATTTTTCTGCAAAAAGAGCGCACGTTGGGTATATATATGCATTGGCACGAATGAAACGTGCGACGGGACCAATTGCGGTGCATCAACCTAAGCCGCCTGTTGACGCCTACTCTTTAACATTCTCCAAAAAAGCCGCCCCCAAGGCTCTTACAACAACCGACCATCAGGACAACCCGCATGTGGAAAAAAACTCTGACGCTGGCAGCATTACAAGCAGCCTGCACCTCAACCCTGGTGCAGACCCTGGGCATTGAATTCATCGCCATTGGAGATGATTTTATTGAAGCGCGGATGCCGGTGGATGAACGGACCATGCAACCCAAGGGCTTCTTGCATGGCGGTGCTTCCGCCGCTCTGGCGGAGACGTTGGGCGGCGCGGGGGCCTATCTCTGCGTGGAGGAAGGCACCACCTGTGTCGGCCTGGAGATAAATGCCAACCACGTCCGACCTGCGCCACGAGGGTGGGTGATCGGTCGCGCCATCCAGCTGCACATGGGTCGCACCACCCAGGTCTGGGACATCAAAATTCGGGACGAGCAGGGGCATTTAATCTGCATTTCCCGCTTAACGGTTGCGGTGCGATAACCCCAGAACCAGACGCTCCTCCCCCCCCCCAAAAAAAAAGCATCTGCCTTGTTATAAGGCAGATGCTTCTGCTTTCCTATGAACCATCCGGGCAATGGGTCGGTTGCTAGCCCTACAGTCAACCGCACGATTCCCAGATGTTTTTTCGTCAATAAACGCCCGGATCAGATCTTTTTCTTGGGTTGTTTGTCAACCTTGCTTTTTTCTTTCTGTTTTTGTTTTTCACCGCTCTGCTTCTGGCTCTTCTCCTTGTCTTTCTTGCCGCCCTTGTCGCCCATGATCTTACTCCTTTTTGCAATGTTGTTTTTCAGATTTTGGATAAAACAATTTACGGAAGTGACTCCACAATAAATCTACACCAGTTATGATATACCAAAATTTTCGAAAAGATAGAGTTGCCTTCATTTTTTTTAGGCGTTCTCAACTCGAAACTCTCGGTATCCAGCGTTCCGGAGTTCACGCCACCAGAGGAATCCGACTTTCTGGTCATCTGGAGCGCACCTGAAAAGCAATCCCATCCCAAGCACCTCTAAGGCACCCCCCCAACTTTATATTGATTTTCCTGATGATAGGTATATAAAAATTCGATACGATTGACTGGTTGAGTTGGCTGGCGCCGGCCACGGGCTTCAACCCCGTTGGGTACCCTATGAAAAGGAGACCGTTTGGTTCGATTCCAAAACCAGTCTCCAACTTGCCTCTACAAACAAATCATCGGAATTGTTCCAAGCGGTGCGATGCCTGACTGAAACGTCTTGAGCCCATTTCAAAACAACAAGGGCAGCATCGGAGCACAGTGCGCCACCCACGCAAGCCCGAGCATTCGTAGCAGCCGAAGTGCTATGGGCGCGGTATCATCCCCCACCCCTCAGGCAGCGTTTTCCTCTGCCGCAGCTGCCATCAGGTGTTCGGCAAAGGCGGCGGAAGCCGGCGGCATCGCCCTGTTCCGGCGCCGAATCAAATAAAAAGGACGTTCGCCGGAAATTCCCTCCACCGCCAGCGCCATCAGCGTGCCTCGAGACAATTCCTCGGCAACCGATCGGGAGGAGAGCATGGAGATGCCAAGGCCGGCCTTGACCGCCTCCTTAACCGCCTCGTTGGAACCAAGCATCGCCACCTCCTGCAGATCGGTTTCCTTATACCCTTTGGTTTCGAGTAGTTGAGCAATCACCTTTCGGGTTCCCGACCCCGGCTCCCGGAGAATAAACGGCTGTTTGAGCAGGTCGTCGACCACGAGAGGCTGCTCCGAGACCAAGGAACTGGCCGGATGCACCACTAGCGTGAGGGTATCCTCAAAAAGTGGGATCCACTCCAGCCCTTTCTCGTTCCATATCGCCCCGACCAGACCGAGATCATATTCCCCATCCATTACTTTCCTGGCAATCGCCCGCGATCCGCTGATATGCACCACCGTTTTGATGGCAGGGAATTGATCGCGAAACGTACTGATCAATCTGGGGAGAATATAGGTCCCCGGTATGGTGCTGGCGCCAATGATGATGTTGCCGCCGAGATTGCCGTTAAACTGCTCCAGGGCTTGCAGGGTTTCCTGCTGCAGGCGGAGGATTTTAATGGAATACCCATACAGCAAGCGTCCCACCGGCGTGGGCTCGACCTCTCGACCGAGACGATCCAGGAGTTGCTGGCCGATTTCCTCTTCGAGATTGCGAATATGATCACTCACCGTCGGTTGCGAGAGCCGCACGGCCTCGGCGGCTTTCGTGAAACTTTTCAGCTCGACAACCTTGCAGAATACATCGAGTTTTTTAATTTCCATCATGGGTACCGTGTTGTTATGGAATGACAGGGGCATCACCGACCATCCAATGCCATGCCCCATTTGAAACAACCACACAGGCAGGCAGAAGACCGCCAGAGCGGATCAAGCAAGGATGGCGTGCAGCTCTTGCTCTTTGCCCGCATAGTAAAACCGCAGCAGACCTGCGCGGCAAGAACAGATTTCAAAATATTTCGCTAAAACCTCGTGCAGCGCCTCTTCCCTGCGGAGATACAATCCCGCGCCCGACGGCAGTTCGGCGGTGTCATCCTCCATCGCTCTACGGATTGGCCTGCGACATTTTTTGACTCTTGTTGCTTTTGGCAATTAACTGGTATTAATTGCTGATCTTGCCCTCTCAAACCGGCCTGGGCCATCTCCATCCGTGGCAACGCAACCCAACCTTTCAAGGAGACCGTTCACCACATGATACGTCAGATAGTATCCTTCTGGACAGAGGAAAAAAGCCTCAGCGTTTTTCTGGTGCTGCTGGTGCTTCAGATCTTTGTTGTCGGCCCATTGAAAACCGACAACACACTGCTCTTGAGCATGACCAATGGGGTGTTGGGTTCGCTTTTCTTTTTGACCGGACTCCTGACCATAACCCAGCATCGGTGGACATGTTGGTTTGCTTCGGGCCTGGTGATGGCGGCTCTGGCCGTGCGTTGGCTCGTGCTACTCGCACCATCGGACCATCTCATGGTCGCAGATAACCTGATCGCAACCTGTTACGCCGCCTGCTTTACCGTGATTGTCCTCAAAATGGTCTACAGAGGCGGCCCGGTGTCGGGACATCGTGTACGCGGTGCCATTGCCGCGTACTTATTGATCGGGTTCTTTTTCGCCACGGCTTATCGTTTACTCGACGATCTGATTCCGGGCGCGTTCTCACATCCTGCGCATGCCATCACGGGGCAGCAAGCACAGGAAATCGCGAGTTCCTTCATGTACTTCAGCCTCGTCACCCTGACCACCGTCGGCTTTGGTGATATTGCCGCAGTGCATCCGGTCGCCAGATCGCTGGTCACACTCGAGGCCGTGATCGGCACGCTATACCCGGCCATTTTGATTGCCAGACTGGTTTCGCTCCAGATCACGCAGGAGAATACACCCCAAAAAACCGGTGAAGGTCCAGTATGAGATGCCTGATTTTTTGAAAATTTCGTGGCGCGATACTATTTGAAAAGTTAAGCCTAATGCTCTAATTTAACATAACATACATCAACGCACCATCAACCTGAAGAGGAAACAAAGAATGACGCATCGAGGAGAAACAACCACATGGAAAGCATAGGCCTTTTTCTCAACGCACAACCATTTATCGCCTTGTTTCTGGTCATCGGCCTGGGTTACGCGGTCGGTCAGATTAAAATTGGCGGCTTATCGCTGGGCATAGGCGCGGTCCTTTTCGTCGGTCTGGGTGTTGGGGCGATCGCCCCCAAGGCGGCGCCACCCGGCCTGCTCGGTACAATCGGCCTGGTGCTCTTTCTCTATGGCATAGGCATCCAATACGGTAGAGATTTCTTCAAGGGCTTGATGAGCCCGCTGGGGATCAAAGCCAACCTCCTGGCGGCTTTTGCTGTGTTGATGGGCTGCGCGGTTGCATTGGGCATAGCTCGATTTTTTGGCTTCGGGGCCGATTTTGTCGCCGGCATGTTCGCCGGCTCGCTGACCAGCACCGCCACCCTTCAGGCGGCGATGGAAGCTTCCGGCAGCAAGAATCCGGCGGTCGGCTATGCGATCGCCTATCCGTTTGGGGTTTTTGGACCGATTTTATGTTTTTACCTGGCCAAGCTGCTGTTCCGGCCGAAGATCGAAGTGCCGCCTCCCAGTCGTCTCGTGACTGCCGAGGCCCGGGTCGGCGATCGGGGGCTTACCGGTAAAACGGTCGCCGAGCTGCTCGCTCTGGCACCCGAAGGCGTCGACCTCCTCATGGTGCGGCGCAACGGGATGAATATGCTCCCGGAACCGACCATGGTGCTGCAGGCAGACGATTTTCTTGCGGTTGTTGGTTTTCCCGAAGTCCTGGCAGAACTCAAGGCGGGAGAAGCAGCGACAGGAGAGGCCCGGGATGATCGCCGCCATTTGGATTACATGCGGGTTTTCGTCTCGAAACCTGCCTTAATCGGCATGCGGCTCGCTGACATTCCCTTTCCCGAAGGCGTATCAATCAAGGTTGTTCAGGTGCGACGCGGTGATGTCGATCTGCTCCCCAAGCCGGACATGCTGATTGAATACGGCGATCAACTGGGGGTGGTTTTCGAATCGGCGCAGCGCGGCCTTGCAAGTCGATTTTTTGGTGATTCGATCAAGGCGGAAACAGAATTCAGCTTTGTTTCCCTTGCTCTTGGACTGGTCGCCGGCGGCCTGATAGGGCTGATCCCCATCCCCGTTCCGGTTGTTGGCAGTGTCAAACTGGGAGCCGCGGGAGGACCGCTCGTCATCTCCCTGCTTCTGGGCTATATCGGCCGCCTCGGTCCGTTTAACTGGCGGATGCCGGTGGTTGCCAATATCATTTTACGAAACCTTGGCCTGACCCTGTTTCTCGCCGGAGTCGGTTTGTCATCGGGCGCCCCCTTTGTCCAGAATATCGGCGGATCCGGTCTCTACATGCTGTTTGCCGGTATTGCCGTCCTCCTGACCGTTGTCCTGACGGTGTTGCTGGTCGGGTATTATGTACTGGGGATGAATTTTGACGATGTGCTTGGCATCGCCAGCGGCGCGACCGGCAACCCGGCGATCCTCGCCTATGCCAGTCAACTGGCGCCGACCGGCAAACCCGATATCGGCTATGCGATGATCTTTCCCGGCGTGGGGACGATTTTAAAAATTATCGTAGTGCAGGTGATGCTGGCCATGTCGAGCGGCACCGTTCCCCTGCCCTGATTCCCTGGCAAAACATTGGCAGCGGTGGAGCGACCAAGAAAATAAAACGCTTATAAAGGAGCAGGCCATGGCAAACAACCTCTACATCACCGCAATGGAAGCGGAGAGCGGCAAGATCACCTTGGTCCTCGGTGTGATGGAAACACTCGTCCGCCACATCCGCAATGTCGGATTCTTCCGGCCCGTAATCATCGCGATCGATCCGCCCGACAACGACATTCAACTCATCCTGAGCCGCTACAACCCCAAGCTGTCCTATGCGGACACCTATGGCTGCACCTATGATCAGGCCCGCGAGATGATCGCCAACGGGCAGTACCCGGAACTGCTCGAAACCATTGTCAGCAAATATAAACGGCTGGAAAGCCAATGCAAATTTGTGCTGTGCGAAGGGACAGACTATTCTGGGGTGTCGAGCGCCCTGGAATTTGACTTCAATGCCGATGTGGCCAGTAATATCGGGGCGCCGGTGATGCTGGTCATCAACGGTCAAGGAAAAATCCCAACCAACCTGCCCAATGTCGTTCGCGTTGCCCGTGGCGCCTTCGAGGAACGCAATTGCACGGTGTTGACAACCTGTATCAATCGGATTGAGGCGGCGCAGATGGATGCCGTCGCCAATGCCTTTACCGACGGCCAAGAGCCCGGAAAACCGGTATTCCTTTTACCTGCCGACGCCAACCTGGAAAAGCCGACGGTTGGCGATATTCTCAGGGCCCTTGATGCCCACCTTGTAAATGGCGATCTGGAAGGATTGGAACGGGTGGCGCTTGACTACAAGGTGGCGGCGATGCAATTGCCGCTCTTCCTCGAACACATCAACGAGGGCACCCTGGTAATCACGCCGGGCGATCGGGTCGATATCCAGATCGGCTGCCTGGCAACCCCATTCTTCCCCAACTGCCCCTCGGTTTCCGGCATCGTGCTCACCGGCGGGGTGGCGCCGCCGCCCCAGATCATCGGCCTGTTGGCCAAACTGCCCAAACCGTCCCTGCCGGTTTTGAGCGTGGCCGACGACACCTATACAACGGCCGTGAAGATCCATAATGTCCGCCCCTTGATAACTCCGGGCAATGAGCGCAAAATTGCCCTGGCCCTAGGGATTTTCGAGTCCCATATCGATGTGAAGGCCCTGGAGGAACAGATTATTCAGTCCAAATCCGAAAAGATGACGCCGATCATGTTTCAATACCAGCTGATCGAGCGCGCCAAGGCCATGCCGCGCCATATCGTCCTGGCTGAAGGCACCGAAGATCGCATCCTGAGGGCCTCTGAAATCCTGCTGCGACGCAAGGTCTGCGACCTCACTTTGCTGGGGGACGCCGCCGAAATTAAAAGGAGGATTGCCACCCTGGGTCTGGATCTCAACGGTGCCCGATTGGTCGACCCGATCCATTCCGATTGGCTTGAGGACTTCAGCAAAACCTATTTCGAATTGCGCCAGGGCAAAGGGGTCAGTGCGGCAATGGCCCGGGACATGATGCTCGACCCCAGTTACTTCTCCACCATGATGGTTTTCAAGGGGTATGCCGACGGGATGGTCTCCGGCGCGGTGCATTCCACCGCCGACACCATCCGCCCCAGCCTCCAGATCATCAAAACCAAGCCTGGCTGCGCGACGGTTTCCAGCGTCTTTCTGATGTGCCTGGCGGACCGGGTGCTGGTGTACGGCGACTGTGCCGTCAATCCCGATCCGGATGCCTCGCAACTGGCCGACATCGCCATCAGTTCGGCTGAAACCGCACGCAGTTTTGGGATCGAACCACTGGTGGCCATGTGTTCCTATTCCAGTGGCGCCTCGGGCGCCGGCGCCGACGTGGAGAAGGTGCGCCAGGCCACCGCAATGGTGCGAAAAACTTGCCCAGACCTGAAAATCGAAGGCCCGATTCAATACGATGCGGCGGTCGACCCCGAGGTGGCCAAGACCAAGATGCCCGACAGTGAAGTGGCCGGTCGGGCCACGGTCTTTATCTTCCCCGACCTCAACACCGGCAACAACCTCTACAAGACCGTGCAGCGCTCGGCCGGAGCGGTGGCCATCGGCCCGGTTCTTCAAGGGTTGCGGAAGCCGGTCAATGATCTCAGCCGCGGTTGCACCCTGACCGATATCGTCAATACAGTTGCGGTCACCGCTATCATTGCGCAGTCGGCCCCAAAAGGACAGGAGCCTTAACGACAAAAGGAAGGCAACATACAGAAAACACTGGCAAACAGGATTACATTTCTGTATCTAAGATGATTGAAAACCAATTCGCACGAAACTGGTGGCCAAGGACTATCGCGTTGACGCCATCGACTTGCGAGCCTGCCAACCGCAACCGTTGAACACCATCAACACCTAAACGGCCTTTTGCGGATACGGTGCGAACGACTCGCCCAACACATCAAGCAAAGGAACATTCCAGAGGCATCCGCCTTTCCCTAACAACAAACCGGAGGAAAACATGAAAAAAATCTTGAACCTGGCAACCATGATGCTTTGCGCCGTCACCTTGATGGCCTGCGCCCAACCTGAACAAACAAGCAGCCCCAAAGAAGAACCGCGCTCCGAGCTTAAAGTCGAACGCGCCGAGGTCAAAACCGGCGTGGCCATCGTTGAAGCCGTTGACCTGAAAACCAGGATGGTCAATTTGCGAAGCCTGGAGGGCCGACATTTCACCATTCATGTGGGCAAGGAAGCGGTCAATCTGCCCCAATTGCGCAAGGGCGACCGGGTCGAGGTCACCTATGGCCAGGCCCTGGAGGTCAGGATGGCTGAACCCGGCGAGGTCAGGAACGAAACCGAAACGGTTATCGGGCGGGCCAAACCAGGCTCCAAGCCGGGGATGGTCGGCGGCAGCGAGACCACCATCACCGCCACGATTCTGGATATTGACAAGGTCAAAGAGATGGCCACCCTGAAAATGGCGGACGGTGTGGTCACCACCGTTAAAGTCCAGAACCCGGCTAATCTCGACAAGGTCAAGGTCGGCGACACTATTGTCATCAGCTACCTGGAAGTGATTGAGATTTCGGTCAAAGGCAAAAAACGTTGATCCGCCCGGCCCTACTCTTGTCGCCCAGTTCATACCGGGCCCATAATAACCACTTTAAAAAATGAGTATCCTTATGCAAACAACTCTGAAAAGCAACTTCGCTCGGCATGCGCAACGGTCAATGACCGCCTCTTTGGGACTGGTGTTGGCCATCCTACTGTTGTGCACCCCGGGGATGTCGCTTGCCGACACAGCCTATCAAATCAGCCGCGATGCCGATTTCGCCCTGAAAAACCTGTACCAGACCACACCGGCCGCCAAAAGAATGGCCGCCAGCGCCAAGGGCATCCTGGTCTTTCCTGAAATCATCAAGGGCGGCTTCCTTATCGGCGGCCAATACGGCGAAGGAGTGCTGCGCGTTGGCGGCAAGAATACCGGCTTTTACCGGTCGGTGGCCGCCTCCTACGGCTTGCAGGCCGGGGTGCAATCTTTTGGCTACGCCTTGTTTTTCATGGACAACGACAGCCTGCAATACCTGAGAAAAAGCGATGGCTGGGAAATCGGCGTTGGTCCGAGTGTGGTGATCGTGGACGAAGGCATGGCCACCTCGTTCACCACCACCACGGCCCGATCGGGGATTTACGCTTTTTTCTTCGATCAAAAAGGATTGATGGCCGGCCTGGGCATCCAGGGCAGCAAGATCTCCCAGTTTCAACCGGATAAATAATACCAAGCGCCGCATCGCCGGATGCCCAAAACGATTAAGCTGTATCCGATTGGTGACTGTAACCCATGCAGGAAACGGAGATAACGAAATGAACTACTTGAAATTATTCTACTTTTTAAGCCTCGCCCTGGTACCGGCGCTCTGCCAGGCGACAACAGGAGACAGCTACGGCTACCCAATTCAGGGTTCCTACGCGGCCACGATCATGGGGACGCCCGAGGAACTCAAGGCCCAACTCCCCACCGAGATTCGCACCCGGGAACTTGTGCTCAACCTGATCCCAAACCTCAACAAACCAGATATCTTCTTCTACGACCATGGGCTGCGGTGCACCTTGGCCTACCAGAAAAAGAAGGCGCCGCTGGCCTTCCTGATCGCCGGCACCGGCTCCAGCTTCCAAGCGCCGAAGTTGGTTGCGATGATGAAGTCTCTCTACGCGGCCGGCTACCACGTCATCACCCTGTCGTCCCCCACCCACCCGAATTTCATCATCAATGCCTCCCGAAGCCATATCCCCGGCGACTTGACCGAGGATGCCGCCGATCTGTATCGGGTCATGGAAGTTGCCTGGAAACAGGTGCAAGGAGACATTGAGGTTTCCAATTTTTATCTTGCCGGATACAGCCTGGGGGCAACCCAAGCAGCGTTTGTGGCCAAACTTGACGACGAGCGCAAGATCTTCAATTTCACCAAGGTCCTGCTGGTTAATCCGGCGGTGAGCCTATACGACTCCGTAACGCGGATCGAAGCGCTCCTCAACACGATTCCCGGTGGACCCAAAAAAATTGGCGTCTTTTTCAATCGAATGCTCAACAAATTCGTCGAGTTCTACCGCGAGGGTGATTTCGTCGAGGTCAACAATGAGTTCCTCTACGAGGTCTACAAGGCCAACCTCGTGAGCCAAGAGGAGGCCGGGGGCATTATCGGCCTTTCCTTCCGGATCAACTCGGCGGGAATGATCTTTGCCTCCGATGTCATGACCAACGGCGGCTATATCGTGCCGAAAAACCGCGTCCTGGTTAACTCCGATCCGCTGGACGATTATTTCCGGGTGGGCGTCCATCTCAGCTTCCTCCAGTATTTTGACGAGTACTTTTACCCGTACTTCCGGAGCAAACGGCCGGGACTCACCCGGGAAAAGCTGATCCAGGCCCAGAGTTTGAAAAGCATTGAGCGGTATCTCATGACCAACCCCAAGTTCGGCGTTATCACCAACGAGAACGACTTCATCCTGTCTTCGGCGGATCGGGAGTATCTCCGCCAGTTGTTCGGCAAACGGACGAAGATCTACCCGCTGGGCGGCCATCTGGGAAATCTGGAATACCGTGAAAACATGGCCTACATGACCGATTTTGTCGGCTTTTTCAAATAATGGGGGATAATGCTATGATCGTTACCATTCGCCGGGCCTTCCCGGTCCTGACAGCCCTCTACCTGGTGCTGAATCTTGTCGGGTGCGCATCGACCCGACCCGCCCGTCCTCCCGAAGAGCCGGCAATGCACACGGTACGCGAAATCGACGACGAGTACGTGGCCCGCGTCGACGACCCTTGGGAGGGCTTTAACCGGAGCATGTATCGATTCAACTACAACTTTGACAAATACCTTTACCTGCCCGTAGTCAATTCGTACGAATTCATCACCCCGCTTTTCGTCCAGACCGGTGTCACCAATTTCTTCAACAATATCGGTGAAATTCGCACCTTTTACAATAGCCTGCTCCAGGCCAAGGGAGGGAAGGCCATGACGACTGCCGGCCGTTTCCTGACCAACAGCACCATCGGTATCGTGGGACTCTTTGACCCGGCCACCAACATGGGGATTAAACGGCAAGATGAGGATTTTGGCCAGACGCTGGCCTGCTGGGGTGTCGATACCGGCCCGTACCTGGTCATGCCGGTGCTTGGACCGGGCACGGTCCGCAGCACCAGCGGATTCGCGGTTGATTCCGGTGTCCATTCTGCAATAGCCAAGGCCGTCGACCTCGACGACGACATCCAGACCGCAGGCACCGTGCTGAAAGCCATCGACGCCCGGCATAAGCAGCCCTTCCGCTATTATGAGAGCGGATTCCCCTTCGAGTACAACATGGTTCGCTTCCTCTACCGCGAAAAGCGCGAGCTGGCGGCAATGAAGTAAGCCGGCCAGCACGGCAGGCCTCGATAGCCCACCAAATGTTTTTGCAACAGCGTGCTAACCATCATCCTCTGTGAGAGAACGCATGGATTTTTTCAAGCAGCTTGGCATCAGCGAAACCACGGTTCCGGGCATCGATCTGGAGATGACCCCGGACTTGGCCTACCGGACGTTTACCTGCTCCGGCTTTCATGAAGAGCAGTGCGCCACCAAACAACGGGTGCTCTACTGCTCAATCGACGCCTGGGAGGCGGAGCCCAAACTCCTGCTAATGGAGCAAGGGGTCAAATTCGCAAGAGTGCTGGCCCGAATCAAGGCCCCCGCTGCCATGGTGCGTGCCTGTGTCGCCAACCCGGAGTCCAGCTCGATGCTTCGCCGGACCCATGCCATTGACCAGCCCCTCAAGCTGTGGCTGCAAACCCATCTGGTCGAACAAGAAGGCATGAGCTGCTTAGAGTTGCCGGCCGAGAACACGGCAATGGAGAGCTGCCCCATCGGCCTGCCGCTGCTGGGCACCTTTTCCTATACGGGCCGGCGATGCCTTCTGCCTTGGGAAGCGCAGCGCTTTGACGAAGCGCAGCTGGAAGCCGAAATCAACACCTGGAATTTCTTTGAAAGCCAGCGCCGTCCCCAGGGCGTCTTCGCCAATTTTCTCGTTGATAACGGCGATGATCTCACCGTCACCGACGAACACACCGGACTCGTCTGGCAAAGGGGCGGCCTGGAACTTGCCTCCTTGCGAACCATCAATCTTGCGGTGGAACAGCTGTGCAGGCTGGGATTCGCTGGCTGGCACGATTGGCGGCTGCCCTCCCTGCATGAGGCCATGTCGCTGATGCAGCCGGGGAAAAACGGTCAGGGGCTGTATTTGCACCCCTGCTTTTCCGGCGAACAGCCCTTCATCTTCACCGCAGCGCGCTGCCATCCCGGCGGCTACTGGCTGGTCGATTACCGGCAGGGGCGGATTTTCCGGGGGGCGGGCTCAAGCCCTGGCGCATTCGCCAGGCTGTGCAGGACGGTCGTCTAAAAAAAACAGTACTCCCCCGCTGCCGTCATGGAGAGAGGGGGGGAACGATAGGAACTACAAAAATCACCTGTGACCTCCTCGCCGCCCATGACCAAGGTGCTTATATTTGATACAGATTTGTCGTAATAAGTGAATCACTTCCACCAGGAGGACAAACTTATGGCAAAGTCCAAGATCATCGATGTCACTGAACAAAAACGGCTGAACGAGGCCCGCGAGACGGGCACCCCCTGGAAAAAATGGGGCCCCTACCTCAGCGAACGGCAATGGGGCACGGTTCGCGAGGACTACAGCCAGGACGGCAATGCCTGGGACTATTTCCCCCATGACCATTCGCGGTCGCGGGCCTACCGATGGGGCGAAGACGGGCTGGGGGGTATCAGTGACGACAAACAGCAGCTGTGTTTTGCCCTGGCGCTTTGGAACGAGCGCGACCCCATCCTCAAAGAACGGTTGTTCGGCCTGACCAACAGCCAGGGCAACCACGGTGAGGATGTCAAAGAGTACTACTTCTACCTCGACAGCACCCCCACCCATTCCTACATGCAGTACCTCTACAAGTATCCCCAACGGGAGTTTCCCTACCAGCAATTGCTCGAGAAGAATCGGGAACGGTCGCGGGAAGAGTTCGAATATGAACTGCTCGACACCGGCATCTTCGACGATGACCGCTACTTTGACGTGTTCGTGGAATACGCTAAAGATGGCCCTGAGGATATGCTCATCCGGATCACCATCCACAATCGCGGCCCGGAAACAGCTCGGCTCCGCCTGCTGCCCACCCTCTGGTTCCGCAACACCTGGTCGTGGGGCGAAGACAGCCCCAAGCCGTCCCTGCATGAAGCGGCACCGGGTGTCATCCAAACCGCCCATCACGAATTGGGGGCAAATTGGCTGTATTGCGATGGCGTGCCGGAACTGCTCTTTACCGAGAACGAGAGCAATAGCCAACGTCTCTGGGGCCAGGCCAACGCGACGCCCTACGTCAAGGACGGGTTCCACGCCACGCTCATCTCAGGGCAAAGCGAGGCGGTCAATCCCGCCAAGTCAGGGACCAAGGCCGCGGCCCACTATATACTCGAGGTGGACGGCGGCGGTAGCCGGACCGTCCGCCTGCGACTCACGGCCGCACCGCTGGCCAAACCCTTCAACGGATTTGAACGGATCTTCAAAGCCAGGATCAGAGACGCCGACGAATTTTTTGCGCGGATTACGCCGCAGTCGCTCAGCGAAGACCAACGGCGGGTGCATCGCCAGGCCTTGGCCGGGATGCTCTGGGGCAAGCAATTCTATCACTTTGACCTGGAACAGTGGCTGATGGACCACAAAAGCCATCCCCTGCTCGAATCGGCCCGCAAGGACGTGCGCAACACCGAGTGGTTCCACATGCTCAACGCCGACATTATCTCCATGCCCGACAAGTGGGAATATCCATGGTATGCGGCCTGGGATCTGGCCTTCCACACCATCGCCCTGTCGCTGGTGGATTTCGATTTCGCCAAGGAACAGCTGCTGCTGATGCTGCGCAATCTCTACGTCCACCCCAACGGCCAGATTCCCGCCTACGAGTGGAATTTCAGCGACGTCAATCCGCCGGTGCATGCTTGGGCCACCCTCTGGCTATACAAATATGAACAGGGATTGGGCCGGGCGGATCTACGTTTTCTAGAACGCTCCTTTCAGGGGTTGCTGCTTAACTTCAACTGGTGGGTGAACCGCAAGGATCCGGCCGGACGCAATGTCTTTGCCGGCGGCTTTCTCGGCCTGGACAACATCGGCGTCTTTGACCGCAGCGCCCAATTGCCTACCGGCGGCACCCTGGAACAGGCGGACGGCACCGCCTGGATGGCTTTTTACTGCCAGAACATGCTCGAAATCGCCCTGATTTTGACCGAATACGACCCGATTTACGAAGAGGTCGCCTTCAAATTCATCCAGCATTTCATGTGGATTGCCTATGCCATGGACCGTATCGGCGAGCATCATGACGAGATGTGGGACGAAGGGGACGGATTCTTTTACGACCTGCTGCGATTGCCCGGTGGCCAGGCTATGCGGCTGAAGGTCCGGTCGTTGGTGGGGCTATTGCCGCTCTGCGCCTCCACGGTCTTCGAATCGGACGCCGTGACCCGCTATCCCAAACTCATGGAACTGATCGCCCAATTCAAAAAACGTCACCCGGAGTTGGTTTCCCACGTGGCTCCCACCGACCAGGGATTCACGGGCTATAAAGGACGAAAGCTGCTGTCGATCCTCAACAGGAAGAAGCTGGAACGGGTGCTCGGCTACATGCTCGACGAACAAGAATTTCTGGGTCCGCATGGCATCCGCTCGCTCTCGCGCCACCATCTCGATCATCCGTTCACCTTCTGGGTCGGCCATGAGGAATACAAGGTGCAGTACCTACCGGCCGAATCGAATACCGGCATGTTCGGCGGCAACTCCAACTGGCGAGGACCGGTATGGATGCCGGTCAATGCCCTGATCGTCCGGGCACTGATCAATCTGTATAATTTTTTTGGCGACACGTTCAAGGTGGAGTGTCCGACCGGTTCCGGCCACTTGATGAACCTGTTTGAGGTCGCCCAGGAGCTCTCCCGCCGGTTGACCTCCGCCTTCCTGCGCGATGCCGACGGCAGACGCCCGGTCTACGGCGGTTCGGCCAAGTTCCAGAACGATCCGCACTGGCGCGACCTGATCCTGTTCTATGAGTATTTCCACGGCGACAATGGCGCCGGCCTTGGAGCCAGCCACCAGACAGGCTGGACCGGTTTGATCGCGCCCCTGATGGACATCTTCGGACGCCTCGACGCCCAGACCATGCTGGAGGCCGAACGAGGGCATCTGTTCGAACGATTGGTGCAGGAACAGGTGGGCGGGGAACAGGGCAAACGGGAGTAAAGGAGAAGAGCCGGGGTGCACGATTGAAACAGCACGGCTTTCCCGCTTTCGGCGCGATTTCCCTATTAAGTGAGGCATTTTTTCCTACCATAAGGAGGGGCTGCTCATGAAATCCACCACCGTAAAACCTACAGAAGTCCTTCTCCAGGATCCGCACGATTTCTCGCTCGTGCTGGGGGGACCGCTCTTCCAGCTCCTGCGCCGAACCCACCTGGCCGACGATGCCCTGTTGCTGTTGCGCCAGCGCATCCTCGTCATCTCCCTCTTTTGCTGGCTGCCGCTGCTGGCGCTCTCGGCTTTGGAGAGCAAGATGCTGGGGGAGAATGTGGCCATGCCCTTTCTCTTTGATGTGGAGGTGCATGTCCGTTTTTTGGTGGTGGTGCCGCTGCTGATCGCAGCCGAGATGGTGGTGCACCGGCGCATGCGCCCCCTGGTGCAGCAGTTCCTCGAACGAAACGTCATTCCCGCCACGGCCATGGCGCGGTTTGATGCCGCCCTGGCCGCTGCAATGCGGCTGCGTAACTCAATATTCGCCGAGGTGCTGCTGATTGTCCTTGTATATGGGGTCGGCAGCCTGTTCATTTGGCGCCATTATGTGGTGCTCGACACCGCCACCTGGTACGCCCATCCGTCCGGCGAGGGCATGAATTTTTCGTTGGCCGGCATGTGGTATGCTTACGCCAGCATCCCGATTTTCCAGTTCCTGCTGGTGCGATGGTATTATCGATTGTTTATCTGGATGCGTTTTCTCTGGCAGACCTCGCGTATCGAGTTGAGCCTGGTCCCCACCCATCCGGACCGTTTAGGCGGCATTGGCTTTCTTTCCAATACGGCCTACGCCTTCATGCCGGTGCTGATGGCCCATGGCGCCTTGCTCGCCGGAAATCTCGCCAACCGCATTTTCCACCTTGGAGCGGCCCTGCCGGATTTCAAGATGGAGATACTGCTCCTTGTCACCCTGCTCCTGGCCATAGTGCTTGGTCCGCTGCTGGTGTTTGCGCCGCAGTTGGCCCAGGCAAAACGGACAGGAATGCGCGAGTATGGCTCGCTTGCCGAACGGTACGTGCGCGAATTCGACACCAAATGGCTGCGCGGCGGCGCCCCTGCCGATGAACCGCTGGTGGGCAGTGGTGACATCCAATCCCTTGCCGACCTGGGCAACAGTTTTGAGGTCGTCCGCGGCATGCGGATCGTACCTGTGACCAGGGACACGATTCTTCAACTCGCCGCCGCAACTCTCGTTCCGTTTCTGCCGCTCATGTTGACAATGATGCCGTTGGAGGAACTGCTGAAAAAACTGTTTGGCATCCTTTTTTAAATCCTTTTGCTTGGCATGCAAGGATCTGTGTCCCCTATACAATAATTCAGAGAATACATGCCCCAAAGCAAGGAGGAAACATGGGCAACACTTCTCCATCGCTTTACCAGATCAACACCCACGTCTGGTTGACGGAACTCTCGCGCAGGCGAACTCGCGGTCCAATCCCCAGTGGGGACGGGAATTAGCCGAAACCCTGCCGGAGCTCAAAGACGAGGACCTTGCCGGCTCCGGGTTCGCCATCCAAGGCTACAACGTGCATCTTATTCGGATTACCAGAGCCAGTGCTCTGTGGCGATACCGTCGACTTCGCCTACAGAAGGAGTGTGGCAACTCCTTGACCGAATGGCAACGGCGATCTTTGATCGAAACGGCGCGAACCTGACCTCGCGAGGTCTGTATCTGGACATGCCGGCATGGGCCTTTCACATTTTCGAGGTGCACACGACAGGGTGCTAGCCGACAGCCACGCAACCGAAGGCCAGCCTGATCGCTCTTTTCCCGAACCCTTCCCGACGCATCGACGCCAAGTACCGGCAAGCAGAGGGCGGATCAGATTACAATCCAGGCTATTGAAATAAGGCTGCAGCTAAGCTGTATATTTCATATCTAAACCCTGCGGGTTACAATCGCAGCATCCAAAAAGAGCCAATTGATTGTTTTATTATTTAAAAATTAAGCACCTGGCAGCACCATTTGTTGACCCAAAAAGGACTTAAGGTTAGATTCATTAAAAAATACCACCGAATATTTTGACAAACTCAAAATCAGGAGGTCTGTGATGGGCAAGGCAAAGAAAACGACGCAAGACACGGAAACCAAAAAATTCGATCGCAAGGCATACGACACCGAACTGGAAAAACTGCACGGGGAACTGGTCAAGTTGCAGCAATGGGTCGTCCATAAGGGACTCAAGGTCTGTATCGTTTTTGAAGGACGGGACGGCGCCGGCAAGGGTGGCACCATCAAAGCCATCACCGAGCGGGTCAGCCCGAGAATTTTTCGGGTGGTGGCCCTGCCAACCCCGACGGAACGCGAGAAATCACAGATGTACGCCCAGCGCTATATCCCTCACTTCCCTGCGGCGGGCGAGGTGGTCATCTTCGACCGGAGTTGGTACAACCGGGCGGGCGTGGAGCGGGTCATGGGTTTTTGCACCGATCAGCAGGCCAAACGTTTCCTGGAGGTGGTCCCGGCCTTTGAAAAAATGATGCTGGAATCGGGCATCATCCTGCTCAAGTACTGGCTGGAAGTCAACCCGGAGGAACAGACCAGACGTCTGGCCGCCCGTATCGACGATCCCCGCAAAATCTGGAAACTCTCCCCCATGGATATCAAATCCTATGACCGGTGGGACGACTACACCCGGGCCCGCGATGAGATGTTCGCCGCCACCGACACCCCCTGGGCGCCTTGGCATGTGACCCACTCGGATGACAAAAAACGGGCGAGGTTGAATATTATCAGCCACCTACTCAACTCCATCGAGTACAAGGAATTGAAGGGAGAAAAAGTAGCGCTGCCGAAACGAAAAATCGGCAAGACCTACGAGGAAAAAAAATACCCGTTTAAAATAATACCGGAGAAATTCTGAGGATCTTCAGCAACGCCAGAACCTTGCGCATCCTCAGGCGATGGTGAGGGGCATCCGCCCGCCACGGAGGGCATCGAGCAATCCTTTCGTTTTGCCAAGGAGTCCGGGCACGGGTCGGCCTAAATACTGCTTAGCCGGAGGCATATGCCATGAATCATAAAAACCGCGGTGAACCAAGCTGTGGCTGGATGGGAACGCTCTGGCGGCACCTTCGGGGTGGTGGAGCAGATGATGATCCTGTCCGAGAGGCCACGGAACATGTCGTGCAGATGGCCGATCCGGTTATCCGCCAGGCCAAACGGTACCGACAGGTGCTACACGAGCCGATCACGGAGGCTATGAGCTTCTTCCGGTCGCTGACCACGGCCATTCCCGGACCGGTGCCCCTCAATCGCAACCAATACCACGATAACCCTCTGATCAAAGCACTGTTCGCCTCGCCCGATGATCTAGAGGAATTGCTCCGTCTAAGCCCGGAGGTCAACAAATTTCGCAAGCAGGGATACACCGGCGAGGTTATGGCCTTGATGACCATGGACCAAAGCGAACGCACCATCTTCGGCGCCAAGCAGGTAGGAGAAATGCTCCAGCGGGATGTGCGGCAACAGGCCATCAATTTTTCCGGTCACCGGATTGTGGGGGTCGCCGCCGACCTGGAGGCCACCAAGGCCGGCATCGTCAATCGGGGCCTCGAAGTACTGGCCACCCTCGCCATGGAACGAATCACCACCTTGCGGGCGAGAAAGGCCGAATTGCAGGGGCAGAAGGAATATCTCAAAGGGATGATGAAAATCCTGGGCGGCAAATCGCACATGCAGGAGATGTTCGCCGCTCCCACGATGAAAAATCGGGAAGAACTGCAGAAGGTGGAACAAGCAATAACCGAGGTGGATGTGGAACTCGAAGCGCTGCGACAGCAGATCTCTCTCCCCGAGCATTCCCTTGGTCATCTCGAAGAAATCCTGCGCAATTCTGAAAAATTACTCGTGGTGCGCAGCCTATCCTTCCGACTCAACTGGATGAATGTCCTGGTTGACGATGCCTCGGACCGCGAAACCAACGAGATCACCTTGGCCGAGTTTTCCATTGAGGAAGTGGTGCACCGGTCGGCGGTGCTGGTCACCTTCCCCCTGACAGCGGCGACCAGCGGGTAAGGGCAGGCTACATGAAGACCAAGAAAACAGGGGGGGGGGAAGTGGGAACAAACAACAACAAGGACAACAGCGCCACCGCCGTGCTCGGCTGGCTGCGGGACTATCAAAAGGATTGGCTGCGGCCGGACCTGATTGCCGGCCTGATCACCGCCGCAGTGGTCATTCCCAAGGCGATGGCCTATGCGACCATTGCCGGGCTGCCGCTGCAGGTGGGGCTGTACACCGCCTTGGTGCCGATGGTCATCTATGCCCTGTTCGGCACGTCCCGACCGCTCAGCGTCAGCACCACGACCACCCTGGCGATTTTGGTGGCCACCGAGCTCGGCCAGGTTGTTCCCGATGGCAATCCTGCCGCCTTGCTGAGCGCTTCGGTTACCCTGACCCTGCTGGTGGGAGTGATCCTCATGTTGGCTTCCGTTTTACGGTTGGGCTTTGTCGCCAACTTCATCTCGGAACCGGTGCTGATCGGTTTCAAAGCCGGCATCGGACTGGTCATCGTCCTCGATCAGATCCCCAAGCTGCTGGGCGTTCACTTCGCCAAAGGTGCGTTCTTTCATAATTTGGCAGCCCTGTTCCAGGCGCTCCCCGAGACCTCCCTGCCCACCTGTATCCTCGGAATTATCATGATCTTCCTGCTGCTCGGGCTAGAGCACTTCATGCCGCGAGCGCCGGCGCCGCTGATTGCGGTGGCAGCCGGTATCGCCGCCATGAGCCTGTTGGGACTCCAGGCCCATGGCGTGGAAGCGGTCGGGCACATTCCCCAGGGGCTGCCATCCTTCATCGTTCCTGATATATCGCTGGTTGAGCAACTCTGGCCAGGGGCCATGGGCATTGCCCTGATGAGCTTTGTTGAAACCATCGCCGCCGGCCGCGCCTTTGCAGCAAGCAGAGAGCCGTATTTGCGCCCGAACCAGGAGTTGCTGGCAACGGGACTGGCGAATGCGTGCAGTTCGGTTGTAGGAGCCATGCCGTCGGGCGGCGGCACCTCCCAGACCGCGGTGAACCGGCTTGCCGGAGCCCGCACCCAATTGGCGGCGTTGGTCACGGCGCTGGCCGCGCTACTCACCATGCTGGTGCTCGCCCCCTTTATCGGCCTGATGCCCCAGGCCACCTTGGCTGCCGTGGTTATTGTCTACTCTATCGGACTGATCCAACTGGAAGATTTCCGTGCTATCCTGGCGATCCGGCGTATGGAGTTCCTCTGGGCGCTGGCTGCTGTTGTCGGGGTGGTATTGCTCGGTACGCTCAAGGGGATTCTGGTGGCCATCGTGATATCGCTGCTTGCCCTGGTCTCGCAGGTGGCCGACCCGCCGGTCCGGGTGCTGGGACGAAAACCGGGAACGAACGTATTTCGGCCAGCCTCGCCGGAACACCCCGAAGATGAAACCTTTCCAGGCCTCTTGCTTCTGCGGTTAGAGGGGCGCCTCTTTTTTGCCAATGCCGAACGGGTTGCGGAAAAAATCAGGCCGATCGTGGAAAAGGCGAACCCCAAAGTTGTGGTGTTTGATCTCGGCGGTGTTTTCGATCTGGAATTCTCGGCCCTCAAAATGCTGATCGAGGCCGAACGCAGGCAACGAGAGCACGGCGTGCTGATGTGGCTGGTGGGCCTCACTCCGGAGGTGCTCGCCGTGATTCAGCATTCATCGCTGGGCAAGACCTTGGGACGGGAACGGATGCATTTCACTCTGGAGCAGGCCGTCGAGAAATACGGGCAGTCTGCCTTGGGTGAAAAGAGCTGACAGCCTTGGATTCAATCCGACCTTTGATGCCCCGGACATGGAAATAGCGTTGGGCGAGCGGCAATGAATTGCACCGACGAAACTTGAAAAGCCAGCCTGTTTAACAACATTCCCAGAGGAGTTCCCCCTGCACTGTTGTTTAAAAAAGGTAGCAACGGAGAGCAGCAGAGATTCTCCATCAATCGTGAGCGTAAAAACCCTTTGCTAACTATCGAAAGAGGTTGCCTTCACAGGCTAATATGAATATTAATGGCGCAAGAATTCCTCACCCCTGTAAAATTATCGCAACGGGCAGGCAGACGCCCGAATTGTATCTAAGGGGAGGAGTGCATTTAGATTACCCAAACAGGTTTTCGAGCATGGGACCATTCGATATCATTAAAAAAAAAATCGACGAGCTTGACCCTGAGGCACCCATCCGGGAACACCTTGAGCTCTTGAAATCTGAATACGAGGCTCTTGAGCGTCAGGCCAATGATGCACGTCTTGAGGTGGCACAATTGCAGATTGCCAATGGCCAACTTGCAGAGCAGCTCCGGACACTTCAAGACCAACTGCACCCATCTGAATATATTTGTGATCATTGTGGCGGGCCGCATCTGAAGCGTATCGGCAATACGATGGACCCGGTGCTTGGCGACCTCGGCATTGAAGTCACCGCCTTTTATTGCCTCGAATGCGGCAAAGAAAGTTTTTTCTCAGTGGCGCAGACCAACACCCCTTAACTTTCCGGCGCCAGCCTGTTCCATTTTCTCCAAGCAGGCCACTCGATCATTTGCACCGAGAGACACAATCCCGGTACTGCTTCAAGCAGTCAACCGCGCAGTCCTTTGCACCATAGCACCTTCCATTACACACCACCTTATCGGTGGCGCAATCTCCTTTGCATTGTGCAGCCTCTTCGCTTGCCTTAAATGGCCCGCAAGCAGCAACAAACGAAAGGAGACAAAAATGAAACAAGTAAAAATCAATCAAGACTCAGCCCCTGAGTCATGTACCACCGGCTCTGCCGGTGGCACATGACTTCCCTCCCAATCACCTGTCCTGACGGTCTAGTTCTCGTCTGACGGCCTGCCCAATTTTCTCGAGCGTGTACGGCTTTTGGACGTACGCTCCAGCCCCAAGCTGCATGAGTGCTCTAACCCTCTCAGATTCGGAAAAACCGCTGGTGATGATGGCGCGCTGCTCTGGTCGAAATGCGAGCATTCGCCGATATGTTTCCAGGCCGTCAATGCCGCCCGGCATGATCATGTCAAGCAGGACCAGATCAACAGCATGCGTGTGCAAATATTCGACGGCCTTTTCGCCACTGGCCACAGCTGCAACTCTATAGCCAAGTTTAGTGAGCATGCTGGTGGCGATATGCAATTGTTCCGGCATGTCATCCACGACCAGCACCTGTTCCGTGCCAATATAGTCCTCAAAACTAACCTTCTGGGAGGATACATCTTCCTGTTCGCGGGTGATTGGAAAATAAAGCGTGATCTGCGTCCCCTCTCCCTCCCGACTTTGCAAGTCGATATAGCCGCCATGATCTTTGATGGTCGCCCAGATCACAGTCATGCCCAGACCTGAGCCGCTTCGATTCATCTTTTTTTTGCTGTAGAACGGCTCGAAAATTCTCTGGAAATCCTCATCGACAATACCGATGCCTTCATCGGCGACACAGACACATGCATATTCACCCGGCGGAATTTCTTCGTACAGCATGAGCGGTATATCAACACACCGATTGTACGAAGAGAGGATGATTTTCCCTCCGACTGGCATTGACTCGGCGGCATTGATCAGCAGGTTCATGATGGCTTTGGTCAAATGAAATTTGGATCCTTTCGTTTTCAGGAGGTCCGGAGCAAGGTTGTTCACCACATGAATATTCGGGTGGTGTTTCCAGCTGGCGGCAAATTCAAGTGATGACAGATAGTCCGTGATGACCGCATTCACATTAATGACTTCATTGGTTTTCATGCCACGCCTGCCCAGGGTCAGGAGATCCTGAACTATTGCCGCCGCACTTTTTCCAGACCGTTGGATTATGGAGATTTTTTCATGTAGAGGGCTGTCTTCAGGCAATTCCAACAAGAGCAGGTCGGGATAGGTGACCAGGCCTGCCAAAATATTATTAAGATCATGAGCGACTCCCGCGGCCAGGCTTCCGATAGCCTCGAGTTTCTGGGCATTCAGCAGTTTCTCCTCTAATTTTTTGTGCTCGGTAATGTCACGGAGGATGCCTTGTGTGCCGATGAACTCACCTGCGCCGGGGGTATCGCCGAGATAGATCCCTTCGGCTGAAAAACTGAAATGTCGCACATTTTCCATACCGCCGTCATTGTTACAAGATAGCAGCAGTCGCAGCTCCAGGCCATCGGTGGCCCGTTTGCCCGTTCTTCTCTCGACTACATTGTATCGAACCCGAGGCAGGTCATCCGGGGCAACCAAATCGAATATCGGTTGCCCGATCAGGGTATTTTCAGGAATGGTATATTTTGAAATCGCAGGGCTGAGAAAGGTTATGCGGCCAGTTGTATCGAGACGAAAGATAATGTCCGGTATCGTTTTGATAATTGAATGCAGATTGTTTTCGCTGGACTTCAAGAGGATAAGGGTGCTTTCAGCCTTATTCCGGGCAGCAAGCTCGACCTTCCAGGTTTTGATGATGGTGAGCAGACCAAAGTTCAGCGTCACCAGCACTGTCGGCAGTAAGGGTGAAAAAAGAAAGCCCCACATCTGAAAAATAAGAACCGTACCAAACCAGGTGCCGACCAGAATGAGCATGCATACTGCTGCGCTGGGCAGAATTTTCAACCTGGCAATGGACCAACTGATACACATAACCATCAGCAACGCAACCAGCGCTTCCCCTAACGGGAAAACCATGGTCCGAATCACCTGTCGGTCGGTTAAAAGGTTGTCAAGCACCTGGGCGTGGACAGCTGCATGTGTGGAGACCCGACCAGCTGGTGTCTGATACACTTGTCCCAATCCCGCCGCAGAGAAGCCGACAAGAACGAATTTGTCTTTGAGCTGATTTGATGCCATTTCCCCGTTGAGCAGGTCTGCAGCAGAAATACGCGGGATTGCATCAACCCGGCCGGAGAACTGCACCAACATGTTCCCCTGGAGGTCGATAGCAATAGACCTCTTCTCGACCTTCAGATCAATGCCCCTCATGTCCCTGCCCTGGATTCCGATCTGGCTGCTTTTGGCGGACTGCATCAGCATTGCCAGGGTCAGAGATGGATAGAGCTGATCATGGAGACGTATGAGCATCGGTACCCGTCGCAAGACGCCATCGGTATCGGGGGCTGCATTTAAAAAACCAGAGTTCGTTACGGCCTCGGTAAAGATCTGCCGGTTGCAAACAACTCCCTGAGCTGTAAAAAAATAGGCCTGATACCGATCCGCATCAGGAGTGTTGACCCAGGCAATACTCGGAGGGTGCAGCCTGCAGGAAGTCGTAGATTTTGAACTGTTGCCGAACAAAAACTCGTGTCCGAGCACGAAAGGACCTTGGGCCAAGGTGTTGGCAAGATTGAGATCGTGATCCACCAGATGGCTCTGCTCTCCAGAGGGGTCGGCAGGATGACCGAGTTTGAGATTACTGATGGGTGGCGAATCAACGGGCGAGGTCCGGTCTGGTTCGGCCAGGATCAGATCCAAGCCGATACTGGCGGCACCAGATGCGTTGATTGCCCGGAGCAAGTGCGCGAGGCGAAAACGGGGCCACGGCCATTGGCCGTAACGGGTCAGGCTGTTATCGTCAATGTCGACAATGGCAATTGCGCCCGATGTCGGCCTTTCTCCCGCAAGGGCCATGACGATATCAGTTGTTCTGTGGTTTATTGTGATAAAAAAAGCGGGGCTGATCAGGTAAACAAAGCTCAGGGTTACACTGATAATAACTCCTGTAATGAGGAGAATCCTGGTTACTTTTTTACTGTAATGGAAGGACTCTTGGGCATCCACAGGTATTCGCTACCTGACCACAACTTCGACCCGGCGATTTCTATGCTCGCTGACATTGTCTGCGGTTGGAATCAAAAGGTTTTCTTTACCATGTGAAGTGGTCCGGATGGCGGCAGCTTCCACGCCCTGCTTGACCAGTAGTTTTTTGACGGCGTTGGCCCGGTCTCTTGACAGGACCGTATTGTATTCATTGTTTCCCAGGGTGTCGGTGTGCCCGACCACCGAAATATCATTTGCGTTCCGCTCTTTGATTGTCGCCATGATATTGGGGATGAGCTTGGTGGAATCAGGGGTCAGCGTGGTGTCCTGCCTGAAATAGAGCAGAAAATGGATGGGTTGCTTGGGTTGGATGGAGAAGGCTTCTTTAAAGATGGTGTCGAGTTTTTCCTTGCCGACATTTTCCGGTGCGGAAGGCGGTGCCTTGACATCGCCGATGGTGGTCGCCTGGTACGAGGTGTCGATGGTGACGCTGCCGGCAGCGCTCTCGACCGAGATGCTGCCGATTTTACCATCAGGATCTGGTACCAAAGCTACCAACACTTTTGGGGCGCAACCGCTGGTGAGCGTGACCAGAAGCAACAGGAGAGCAAGTCGTGTAATGCGAATCATAGATATCGCTCCTATCCAGAGGGTCTTGGGATAATTACAGATCGTTACGTACGGCAATGGAACTTCAATCCACTCGGACTAAAATATGTGTACCTCGACTGCCTATGGTCGCATAGGGCGTTTCGATAAGCACCTGCTTGGGCGCCAGTTTGGCAATCTGCCCGGACAGGAAGGAAACTGTCCCGTTAAATACCTTGGCGATTAAGGACAGCTTTTTTTCATTTGGCTGAAACATGAAGCTTTTGATGGCTATCTTGCTGTTAAAGCCCATGGAGATGACCGTATCGTCTTCCAGAATCAGGCCGGCTTTGCCGTCCGGGCCTGTCTGGACAATATCACCTTCAAGCAGTTTGAAATTTGGTTCAGCCTTAATCATTTGGTCGCTTCTGGCTATGATAACCTCACCATCCAGTGATTTGACAATGCCGGCATGATCCACATCGGCCCCATATGCCAAATTACTTATCAATACCAGCGCTGCAACCAGAACCTTCATGTACATCGATTTCATGTCAAGCACCTCGAGGGAAAAGTGAATCCGACCATGTCTGCAAGTTGCTCCAGCCGGTATCTTGCCGGGTTGCCAAGTAGTTCAATGATACCCCTTGGTGTTTGTAATGTCAAAAAGAGAGGAGGAATATGTGTTCAGTGCTATCACCTCACACACTCTTCATGAGGCCTAAAACCGGCACCGTTATCCCTTACTGGGCGCCTCCCCGTTTATTTGCATAGAGAGACACAATCCCGGTGCTGCTTCAAGCAGTCAACCGCGCAGTCCTTTGCACCATAGCAACCCCCATTACACACCACCTTATCGGTGGCGCAATCTCCTTTGCATTGTGCAGCCTCTTCGCTTGCCACAGTTCCCCCTTGTAGATCTTCAACAGCGGTGTCTTTTGGATTACCGGCATGAGAAAGGGACAAAGCCACCAGGATTGAACAGAGGACTGCCAAGAACATTACTATGGTTAAGGGGTATTTTTTAAACATGGGAAAGTTGGTCGATGTAACGATTTCTTGGGGAATAGGGGGGATAGCGAAGGGATTGAAAAAAATATACTGACTGGCGTTGAGCAAACCTGCTTACAAAGTGCTTACATGAACCGAACTGGACAAAAAAAGGGGTTAAGCCAAAATGACTTAACCCCTTGAATCTGCGTGGTAGCGGGGACAGGATTTGAACCTGTGACCTTCGGGTTATGAGCCCGACGAGCTACCAGACTGCTCCACCCCGCGTTGCATCCAGCCATTATACTCGGCTAGGCGGGAATGTCAATCGCTCATTTGCAGCCCATCCCCTTTTGGGAGTAGCGCGGTGATCTTTTCCATGACGACCGCGGGGAAAGGGGTCAGTTTCCCCTGGCGGTTGATGCACGCATGGGAGGTGAAACCCTTGACCAGCAGCATGGGTCGCTGGCCCTCTTGATCACGACTGATGGCATAATGGAAACGGCAGGTTACCTTAGAGACCTCGACCAGCGAAGTAGCGATGGTGATCAGATCGTCATAAGCAGCCGGGGCCTTGAAGCGAAGATAGCTCTCGGTCACCGGCAGAATGCAGCCCAATTCCTCGATGGCGCTGTAGGGCAGGGCCCAGGCACGCATCATCTCGGTCCGGCCGATCTCGAAATACCGTAAATAATTGGCGTTATACACTACACCGGCTGCATCGGTATCGCCGTAGATCACCCGGTAGGTGACCTTGAACACCGGTTCTTCCAGCCCCACTGCCAGTTTACTCACCCCGGTCCTCCTGCTCGACAAAACGGCGGAAGAAAGCAGCCCCCGACGGCAAGCTAAGCTCCTGATTCTCCCGCACCGCCGCCAGGACATGCGCCTCGGTGTAGGTCTGATTGGCCGGGGCGGCGACACCCCTGGAATCGTAGAGAAACATCGGAACCGGCCAGTCCTCGTGGGTCTTGCGGTGGACGGGGGTGTAGTGATCCATGGTCACCACCAGCCTGAAAGGTTCCCCCCGCCGCTCCATCTCCTCGACAATCGGCGCGACGATGCGGGCATCGAAATCCTCAATGGCCTGCACCTTCTCCCGCACCAACCCCTGGTGACCGGCTTCGTCCGGGGCCTCGACATGGACCAGGACAAAATCCTCGGTCTCCAGCACCTTGAGCGCGGCCTGGGCCTTGCCCTCATAGTTGGTGTCCAGATAGCCTGTGGCGCCTTCGACCTCGATGGCCGTAAGCCCGCTCAACACGCCAAGCCCCTTGAGCAGATCGACGGCGGAAATCAGGCCGCCACGGATGCCGAACCGCGCCTCCAGGGTTTCCATGGCCGGACGTTTACCTTCGCCCCACAGCCAGATGCCGTTGGCCGTCCGCTTGCCCAGCCGCTCCCGCTCCCGGTTAACCGGATGCTCGGCTAGAATACGCGGGGCCCGCGCCAGTAGGTCGCCAAAGGCGGGCACTTGCTGGTAGGATTGAAAGAAACCCGCCACATCCTGATCGGAATGGTCATGGGGCGGGACGGTGGTGAACCCCGCGGGCAACTCGCCGCGAAACACCAGGAGATGTCGATAACTGACGCCGGGGTAGAGGGCCAACTGTCCATTGCCGCACTCGGCCTGGAGAGCATTGATCAGCTGACGGCTCTCGTCGGTGGTGATATGGCCGCTGCTGTAATCCACCATGATCATTTCGCCGTCGGCGCGCCGGTCGACATGGACCAGATTGCAGCGAAAGGCGATCTCGTCCCCGCCGATCTCCACCCCCAGGCTCGCGGCCTCCAGCGGGGCGCGGCCGGTATAATAGCGCTCCGGTTCATAGCCGAGCAGGCTGAGGTTGGCCACGTCGCTCCCCGGCGGATACCCCTCGGGCACGGTACGCACCAGCAGCATCTCGGATAGCCGGGCCAACCGGTCCATGGCCGGGGTGGCCGCGGCTTCCAGCGGTGTCCGATTGCCCAGAGCGGGGATGGCGACATCGCCCATGCCGTCGCCGATCAGAAGAATATATTTCATGCTGTCACTATTTCTAAGGGATACGAGAGAACTATTCCGCTTCCAAAATCCGAATCTTGACGATCGGCGCGGTCACTGTGTCAAGCCCGCTGATTTCTGCCAGAGCGGCGCTCACCGCCGACTCCCGGGCGCTGTGGGTGACGATCACCAGAGGGACGGCGCCGACTTTTTTGCGTCCTTTCTGGATGACCGATTCAATGCTGATATCGTATTTACTCAATATACCCGAGATCTTGGCCAGCACTCCGGGCTGATCGAGGACGGTGCAGCGGAAATAATACGGGCCGTACAATTCATCCATGGGCGTGATCCGCCGCGCCTGCATCTGATCGGGTTGATAGGAAAGGGCCGGAACCCTGCCCACCGAGCCGCAATTGATATTGCGGGCGATGTCGACCAGATCCGCGGCCACGGCGCTGCCGGTAGGCACACTGCCGGCGCCCAATCCGTAGAGCAGAATATTGCCGACCATGTCGCCATGGAAATGAATGGCGTTGAAAGCGCCGTTGATCGAGGCCAGCAGATGATCCTGCGGCACCATGGTGGGATGCACCCGGGCTTCGACATGATCGCCATGGTTGCGGCTGATCGCCAGCAGTTTGATCCGGCAGCCGAATTCGCGGGCCAGCTCGATATCCATCGGCTCGATCTGGGAGATGCCCTCGGTGGCGATATCCTTGTGGGTGATCGGAGTGCCGTAGGCGATGGTCATGAGGATGGCGAGCTTGTGGGCGGTATCGATACCCTCGATGTCGTAGGTTGGGTCGGCCTCGGCAAACCCGAGTTGCTGCGCATCCTTAAGAACCGCGTCAAAGGCGATCCCTTCATCGGTCATCCGGGTGAGGATGTAATTGGCGGTGCCGTTCATGATACCCATGATCGAAAGAATCTTGTTGGCCACCAATCCTTCCTTAAGGGCCTTGATCACCGGGATGCCGCCGCCGACGCTGGCCTCGAACCCGACCTCCACGCCGTGCTTGGCGGCGGCAGCGAAAATGTCGCTGCCCTCCTGCGAAAGCAGGGCCTTGTTGGCGGTGACCACATGCTTGCCGCGCGCGATCGCCTGCATGACAAAGGTCTTAGCCGGCTCGATGCCGCCGATCAACTCGACGATGATGTCGATGTCCGGGTCGTTGATCAACTGCATGCCGTCCTGCACAAGGGGGATGTCACAAAATCGCTTCGGCAGCTCATAGGTATGATGGTCGGCGATACCGGCCAGGGTAATGCGCATGCCGGTGCGCCTGATCAACCGCTCGCGCTGGGTCAGCAGCACTTCCGCCAGCCCCTGCCCCACCGTGCCAAAGCCAATGAGCCCTACCTTGATTTCTTTCATGCCGTCGTCCCCTGCAAAGATTGAAAATTATGTGGATACGTGCCGTTTTCTACCCTCTTTCCCCGTGCTTGTCAAAAAGTATGCAGGGGGAAAACGGTTTCGCATGGCAGTGCAACAGGCTAATTCCGGACCTCGGCGGCTCTTCCGGCTGGCACTCGCCACCCCTGCTAAGCTGTTGAAATAGGGCGTTGCCCAGGACTCCCCCCGGCAGTTTCCCGATCCTGCATTTTTCGTAGCGCATTCGAAAAAGTTACAGTATATTCCCTGCTCAATGAGAGGTCATTCATTTTTCGACCTGTATTTTTATTAACCAAATAAAGATATTACCTTAATCACTCTTTGAATCAAACATGGAGAAAGCCGGCATGAATATCCTTACTTTCGGTCCGAATGGCAGCGGTAAAGGCACCCAGGGTGCTATTGTCAAAGAAAAATATGGCATCGACCACATCGAATCCGGCGCCATTTTCCGCGAGCACATCAAAGGCGGCACCGAGCTGGGCAAAAAAGCCAAAGCATATATTGACCGCGGCGACCTGGTTCCCGATGACATCACCATCCCGATGGTGCTTGAGACCCTGGGCAATTCCAAGGCAAAAGGCTGGCTGCTCGATGGTTTTCCCCGTTCGCTCGCCCAGGCGGAAGCTCTGGACAAGGCACTGAAAGATGCCGGCATGAAACTTGACTATGTCCTGGAAATCAAACTGGATCGCCAGATCGCCAAAGACCGGATCATGGGTCGCCGGCTGTGCGCCAACGACAACAATCATCCTAACCATATTGCCTTCGAGGCCATCAAACCGGTCGAGAAAGACGGCAAACTGGTCTGCCGGGTCTGCGGCGGTGCGTTGTCCGCCCGGGCCGACGATCAGGACGAAGAAGCGATCAACAAACGCCACAACATCTATTACGACGAGACCACCGGCACCATGGCCGCGGTCAATTACTTCAAAAAACTGCCGGGAACCTCGGTTATCTCCGTGGAAGGCTCCCAGGGCATCAAGGAAGTTTCCCAACTGATCCTGAAAGAACTGCCGTAACCACACTGCAGCAGACCTGCCTTGCCAACGTTTCCGTGCCTCCGGGTGCGGAAACGTTTTTTTATTTGACACCCTTCGGTTTTCTTTTATGGTTGTGGACATGAAAACACTTATTTCGACCAACCTGGTGCAATCGATCATCGCCAAAGAGGCCTTTGTCAAAGAGGCGGCCGATGACATCCTCCTGTTGAGCCAATGGATCCAGGAGGTCTTCGAGGATGGCGGCAAACTGCTGCTCTTCGGCAACGGCGGCAGCGCCGCCGATGCCCAGCATCTGGCAGCCGAATTCGTCAACCGTTTCCTGATCAACCGCCGCCCCCTGCCCGCACTCGCCCTGACCACCGACAGTTCTGTGCTCACCTCGATTGCCAACGATTTCTCCTACGACCTGATCTTTGTCAAACAGATCCAGGCCTTGGGAAAACCCGAAGACCTGGCGCTCGGCATTTCGACCTCGGGCACTTCGCCCAATGTGGTCAAGGCCATGGAAGCGGCCCGGACCATCGGCATGAAAACCGTGGCCCTGACCGGCGGCACCGCCCGACCCGGCGGCGACCTGAAGGCCATCTGCGACCTGGTGCTCAATGTTCCGTCGGACTCGACCCCCCACATCCAGGAAACCCACCTCTGGCTGGAACATGTGGTTTGCGAGATCGTTGAACGCCGGATGTTCGGCACACCTTGACCGACTCAGGCCGGCATCCCCTTTTTCTCCTGATTTTCCCTGTGCAGACCTATGGCGTCTTACCCCCCTGTTCCCCTTGATTTCAGCGGACTGAACACCTATTCGGTCTATGGTCGACACTCCAAGGTGAGCGTCGACGATTTCGCCGCACCGGTACACGCCGGCATGACCGTGCGCCAGTTACTGGCCGCCCTGCCCAAGCAGCTTACCGGGGTCGACTTCCCCGAACTGGTGGTCAGGATCGCCACGGCCCATCGCCAAAAACGACCTGTAATCCTCGGCATGGGCGCCCACGTCATCAAGGTCGGGCTCAATCCAGTGCTGATCGGTTTGATGCAGCGCGGAATCATCACCGGCCTAGCACTCAACGGGGCGGGCATCATCCATGACAGCGAGATTGCCATGGTCGGCCGAACTTCGGAGGAAGTCGCCGCAGTTCTTGGCGCCGGCGCCTTCGGAGCTGCCCAGGAAACCGGCGAGGTGCTCAACCGGGCGATCATTGCCGGCGCGGCCCGCAACATCGGTATCGGCCAGGCGGTGGGCGAGATGCTGGTGGCGGGCAACTTTCCCCACAACGATAAAAGCCTGCTGGCCATGGCCGCACAGCTGCAGGTGCCGGTGACCGTTCATGTGGCCATGGGCACGGACATCATCCACATCCACCCCGATGTCGACGGCGCGGCCATCGGCAAGGCCGGCCACCATGATTTCCGGGTATTCTGCCGCCTGGTCAGTGAACTGGAAGGCGGGGTCTATCTTAATGTCGGCTCAGCTGTGCTCCTGCCCGAAGTATTCCTCAAGGCCCTGACCGTGGTTCGCAATCTCGGCCATGAAGTCAAACAATTCACCACCGCCAATTTCGATTTCATCCGCCACTACCGCCCAGCCACCAATGTGGTCCACCGCCCCACCCTGGAAGGCGGCAGGGGATTTCATTTCACCGGCCATCACGAACTGATGCTGCCGCTGCTGGCCGCCGCCGTCATCGATGAAATTGACAAATAACCCTTGAAACAGTATATGGCTGCTACCACAGTTTCGCTTTCCTTCAGCCGTTATCAGATCAGGACCGGTGCATGAGAACATTGCTACGCATAGGGACCCGCGCCAGCCTGCTGGCCGTCACCCAATCCACCTCGATCAAGAATCAGATCGAAGCCGCCCATCCGCAAGTCCGGGTCGAGCTGGTAAAAATCACCACCAAAGGTGATCGCATCCTCGATGTGCCCTTGGCCAAAGTCGGCGGCAAGGGGTTGTTCGTCAAAGAAATCGAGGATGCCCTGCTGGCCGGTGAAGTCGACCTGGCGGTCCACTCGATGAAGGACGTGCCCACCGAACTGCCGGACGGCTTGCATATCGGCATCATCCCGGTCCGGGAGATCCCGCAAGATGCCCTTGTCTCGGTCAAATACGCCACGCTTGCGGCCCTGCCGACCGGTGCCACCATCGGCACCTCCAGCCTGCGGCGCAAATCCCAGTTGGCGGCGCTGCGGCCGGACCTCACGATCACCGATCTGCGCGGCAATATCGACACCCGCCTGCGCAAGCTCGATGAAGGCATCTATGACGCCATCATCCTGGCCGGGGCCGGACTCAATCGCCTTGGCCTGCAGCAGCGGATCACCGTCCTGCTCGATCCCGCCCAGATGCTGCCGGCCATCAGCCAGGGCGCCCTGGGGATTGAGCTGCGCCGCGACGACACCGAGCTCTTCGCCGGGCTGCAATTCCTGCACCATCCCCAGACGGCGCTGGCCGTGGCGGCGGAACGGGCCTTCCTGCTCCGCCTTGAAGGCGGTTGCCAGGTGCCCATCGGCGCCCATGCTATCCTGGAAGGGGCCACGGTTCACCTGACCGGTTTGATCGCCAGCGTCGATGGACGCCAGTTGATCAAAGACACCATCAGCGGCCCGGTGGAACAGGCCGACCAACTGGGTACTTCCTTGGCGGAGACCCTGCTGGCCCGGGGCGGCAAAGCCCTGCTCGACGCGGTGTATGCCAATGAGGCATCCAGCGCCCAATAACCCATTCTCTTCTCACAGCACACGAATCCAGTGACAACACTTTCGCAAGTCTCGCCCCACACCAACGGCAAAGTCTATCTCGTCGGCGCTGGCCCCGGAGATCCGGGTCTGATCACCCTGCGCGGCAAATACCTGCTTGAACGCGCCGAGGTCGTGGTCTACGACTACCTGGCCAACCCCAAGCTGCTCAGCTATGTACCCAAAACCGCGACGCTGATCTATGCCGGCAAGAAAGGCGGCGGCCTGCACGCCTTTACCCAGGAAGGCATCAACAAACTGCTGGTCGAACATGCCAAGCTGGGAAAATTTGTAGTGCGCCTCAAAGGCGGCGACCCGTTCATTTTTGGCCGGGGCGCGGAAGAAATCGAGGAACTGGCAGCCGAAGGCATCGAATTCGAGGTGGTTCCCGGGGTCACCTCGGCGACCGCCGCCGCCACCTACGCCGGCATTCCCATCACCCACCGCGACTACACCGCCAGCGTGGCTTTTGTCACCGGCCACGAAGATCCAACCAAAAAGCACTCCAACATCTCCTGGGAAAAACTGGCCACCGGCGCAGGCACCATTGTCATCTACATGGGCATCAAGACCCTGCCGAGCATCACCCAAAAACTGATCGACTTCGGCCGCTCCCCCGACACCCCGGTGGCGGTGGTCCGCTGGGCCTCGACCCCGCAGCAGCGTTCGGTGGTCGGGACGCTGGCCACCATCTGCGAGGTGGTCCAAAAAGCCGATATCAAACCGCCGGCCCTGGTGATCGTCGGCGAGGTGGTCAAACTGCGCCAGACCATCGACTGGTTCGAAAAACGGCCGCTGTTCGGCAAACGCATCGTCGTCACCCGCACCCGCGAGCAAGCCAGCGACCTGGTGGCCAAATTAGAAGAATACGGGGCCGAATGTTTTGAATATTCGACCATCCATATCGAACCGCTGGACGATTACAGTATCCTTGATCAGGCGATCGAACGGATCGAGGAGTATCAGTGGCTGCTGTTCACCAGCCTCAACGCGGTCACCTACTTTTTCCAACGGCTCTCCCTGATGGGTCGCGACAGCCGCTCGTTGATCGGCCCCAAAATCGCAGTGGTCGGCAAGGCCACCGCCGAAGAATTGCTCCGCTACGGCATCAAGGCCGACCTCATCCCCGAAAAATTCACCGGCGAAGGATTGGCTACGGCCCTGCTGGAAACCCAGGTGGTCGGCAGCCGCATCCTTCTACCGCGAGCCCTGCGGGCCAGCGAGATGCTCCCGGAAGTGCTGACCGATGCCGGTGCCAGCGTCACCATCGCCCCGGCCTACCGCAACGTGCCGCCCCAGGGGCGAAAGGAGGAATTGCGCGACCAACTGCTCGACGGCGCCATCGACCTGGTCACCTTCACCAGCTCCTCCACGGTCACCAATTTCCTCACCATGATCGATGCCAGCAGCAAAGCCGAGCTGCACCAGTTGCTCGACCAGGTCAAGATTGCCGCCATCGGTCCGGTCACCGCCGAAACCATCCGGGAACACGGCCTGCGGGTAGACATCCAGCCCCAGCGGTATACCATCAACGATATGGTGCAAACCATTGTTGCCTATTACCGGGAACACGCCACGCCGCCGGGCGATTGATTCGCAGCGGTGCCGGGTCCGCCTGTTGCCCGACCCTGCCCGAACGCCGGCACCGCAGGGCGACGACGCTGCCGAACAACGGGTCGACCGGGCCATCCTGTGCGCGGCCTGCAACGCCGTCATCACCCACCACGACCAGCGCCTGCAGGTTAACAACCGCCACGAACACGCTTTTTTCAATCCAGCGGGCATCGCTTTTGAAGTGCGCTGCTTCCGGCTGGCCCCTGGTGCAACGCCCCACGGTGAACCGAACGCCGAATTCACCTGGTTCCCCAGATACCACTGGCAAATCGTGCTGTGCGCCGCCTGCCGGACCCATCTCGGCTGGTTGTTCACCGGCAGCCAATCATTTTTCGGCCTCATCGCCAACCGGTTACGGTAGCAAGCGATCATTGCCAATCCGCCGGTGGCTACACCGCCCCTTTGCCCGTTTCCCGCCTAAAAACCCGCCAATTTTCCAGCTATAGTTTAACCAACCCGGGCAGTTATATTTTTTCACAACAAATATAACCAATTATCCATCAGCCTCGCTGGCGTCCAATTTTCTGTATTGTCTTTCACCGGCCCAAGCGGTACATTATAGGTAAGAAAAACCCTATGGTTCCGGCGCAATCACCGCTATGTCAAAGTCGATTTTCACGCTCATATATCTGGCAATTCTCCTGCTGGCTGTCCAGTCCGCCCAAGGTGTTCATGCCGGCGAGCCTTCCCCCCGAATTGCCGGCACGGGTTGGGACAATGCGGTCAACAGCCTCCTGTCCACCGGCTTGTACGGCTTCAACAGCCAGTCCACCCCGGGCCTGCAGGTGCAGCTCCAGCACGCCGACACCCTGTTCCCCAGCCTGACTCCGGATAAAAACCGGATCAACGGCCAGGCTATCACCTTTTCCTATGAAGGCTCCACCGGCTTGCTGGAATTCTCCGCCGGCTATATTCTCACCAACCAGCAAAACAATCGGGAACCAGGCACTGTCTTTATGGGCCTCGACACCGAACCCGACCAAAACTTTAATCCCGGTCGCTCCTGGTATCTGGCCTTTGACCTTTCCCGATCCTACCAGATTGACGACCAACTCAGTTTCAACCTGGGCAGCAGAACCATGCTGCTGAACAATCCGTTCGACACGGAGGAGGGCCATATTTTTTCCATGCTCTTCAACATGCCGATCTCCTACAAAAAATACCTGACCATTACCCCGGAACTCCAATGGTCTCGTCCCGTTTCCCGCTTCGATTCCACCGATAACGCCGCATCTTCCAGCAGTACCGGGGAGAAAACACCTGCAGAGGTGTTTTATGGCGGCGTCTCAGTCACTTTCTCCTACTGATTGTGACCACGGGGATCGATTTTCTCGTGTGGCCTCCAGCACCGCGGTCCACTTTTTTCTTTTTTCAAAAGCGAATCGAGCTACGATAGCGTATGCATTTGCTTGGTAGATTCATAGGCGTCCCAATGCCGAATTCATATCCTTTTATAAAACCAGAGACAGGAGCACCTGCTGTGAATGTAATTCCTCTGCATACCAACAATTTTTCTTTTCAACCGGGTCCCCCAAACAGGACAAGTACCCTGCGATCTCTTTTCGTGGCACTTTGCACCGTGCTGATCCTGGCCGCCGCCTCGACCCCGGTTTGCGCCAAAACTGCGGAACCGGCCAAGCGCCAGGTGGTTTTCCTGCCGTTCACCGTCGAGATTCCAGGTTCCTATGCCCATCTCCGCAATGGCCTGGCCAGCATGCTCGCCAGCCGACTGGCCTCCCGCACCGACATCGCCGCGGTGCCGCAGGGAGCCTCGACCGATCAAATGGCCAAGGCGCTCAAATCCGGAGAATATGGCGCCTTCAGCCAGCAGCTCCGCCAATCCGGCGCCGAGTATCTGATCATGGGCTCCCTGACCCCCAAAGGCGAACAATTCGAGCTCACCAGCTATGTCTTTTCTAATGCCGCTGGGCAGGCGCCCAAGAAATTCCAGAAAGATTTTGTAGTGATCGACAACGCCATGACCGCGATCGACGAAATGGCCTGGGAAATCAGCGGCACGGTGTTCGGCAAAGAAAAACCCGAAGCCTCGCCCCCAACCAAAGGTTCTACCGCCTTCCAGACCGCGCATCCCGAACTGGCGTATCGGCAGGGTCGATTTGCCGGCACCGCATCAGGGCTTGAAGTCGGTGGCCGCTTTGAACTGACCGGCAGTTATCGCAGCAAAAACATCCCCTCCGAGGTGATGGATATCAACGCCGGCGATCTCAACGGCGACGGCGTTGACGAGATTGTTCTGCTGACCAATTCCGCCCTGATTATTTACGGATACAACGAGGGCCAATTCAAAATGATTGCCACCGTCGACCTGCCCAAATACCTGCGCTACATGTCGGTGACCATGGCGGATTTGAACAAGAACGGGTTCCAGGAGATCTATATCAGCGGCAGCAACGGCAACAACCCCGATTCCTCGGCCCTGGAATGGAACGGCAAAAAACCCACTTTCCTCTTCCAGCATGTCCCCTATTACCTCCGCGCTATTACCGCTCCCAAGGAGGCCCCGGTACTGCTGGGCCAAACTTCGCTGGCCAGCGAACTGGGCGCGGACGCCATCTCCCTGATGACGCTTGATCCGCAACGGGGCGTGGTTATGGGCAAGTCCCTCCCCCTGCCCAAGGGGTTCAATATTTTTGATTTCGCCCAGGCCGATATTAATGGCGACGGCGTCAAAGAAACCATCGCCATCAACAAATACAACAAGATGCAGGTGTTCGATGCGGCCGGGACGCTCCTCTGGACCAGTGCCGAGCAGTTCGGCGCCACCAACAACTTCTTCGGCACCCTAACCAGCAACTCCGGGCTTGAAAAAGATGACACCGTGTACAGCCGGACCCGAATCGTGATCAGCGACCTCGACCTGGACGGGGTCAACGATGTGCTGGTGGGAAAAAACCGGTTGGAAACGGTGAAGTTCATGCCCAACCTCCGCTACTTCGACGGCAGCTCGATCGCCGCCCTCAAATGGGAGAAAGGGGCGATGACCACCCTGTGGGAAACCAAGAAAAAACAGGGATTCACGGTGAATTACCAGATCCTGCCGCCGAAGAAAGGCGACCGGCAATTCCAGCTGCTCTTTGCCGAGGGCGAGACCAGCTATCCATTTGTATTCTGGGGATCGCCCTCCGCTTTTATCAACAACTATACCATCCGAGTTAATTAGCCAACGGCCAACGACCCAGCGACACCTGATCGCCCACGGAGTAGGCTCCTCCTTGGCACAGCATTCCGGTGCCGATCGTAGGAGCCCACCCTGTGGGCGATTTGCTTTTGGGTGCAGCGGTTCCAGGCTTGGGTGGTCCTGCGTAAACGCCGGTAAAAAAATTTAAACTTTTAGTAAAAAAATCTTGACGGTTCCCCCTGCCCATTATAAGCTGAAATCATCCAAGGAATGTTTACCAAGGTTTCTTTTTGGTTTGAAGAAACACGCAACCAACACTTGATAAAAGGAGAGGAAAGATGAAGAAAGTACTTGTTGCAGGCGCTGCCCTGATGCTGGCTGGTGGTATTTATGCCTCAGCTGCCTCTGCGGCCGCTGTTGAGCCTGGTGTCAAAATCACCGGTGATTCCCGGGTTCGTGTATTTTACAAAAGCGAAGAGTACAAGACCAATTGGGGCAATGCCAAGAAAGCCACTAATACTAACACTGACCTCAGCTCGACCTTCGACATGGACAGCCGGGTACGGCTCAATTTCGTCGGGACCGCCGCTGGCGGCGCATACGCCAAAGCCCGGATCCGGATGATGGACACAAGTATGGGCGACATGGACACAGATGCTTCGACTATGACTAACACCAATCTCAACCAGAGTAACATCTGGACTGATATTGCCCTGATGGGTATTCCCTTCAGCGACGCCGTCACCGTCGAGCTCGGTAAATATCGCTCCACCTATGGTCCTCTTCCTACCACCTACAACTTCTTCTATGACGATGTCAGCCTGACCGGTGGCCGCGGCATCATCAAGACCGGCAACCTCGAGGTCAACCCTTTTATCGAGTGGATGGACGAATCCCAGAATCTCTACGCCACCTCAGGTTCAGGAACTGTCTTTGCCGCTAACGTTGACACCAATAGTGACGACGACGAGATACGCTATGGTGCCCATCTCAAATACAATATCAACAAAGACTGGGTTGTCGGCGGTATCATCGGCTATCAGCAAGATGATCGTGCAGAAAACCCCGTGCCGGTTGGCGGCAACTATTCCGCTGGCATCACCCAGAACACTGGCGGCTTCGGCTCCATCTATACCAAGGGGAAAAGTGGCCAAATCGGCTTCGTCGGCGAGTTGGCGGTAACTGCGGCCGACCTCAACGGCTTCAACAACTGGATCGAAGACACCAATACCAACTACGTCAACACCTACGGCACAACGGTTTCTGCGATCTCCGACCAGATCGGTTCCAACGACACCGGCTTCGGTGGCTTTGTTCAGCCCTCCTACACCATGGATAAACTGACCATGAGCCTGAACCTCGGTTTCACCAACAGCGGTTTCCTGCCTGACCGCGCCTTTGGTTTCGTCATGCTCGGCTCGTCCGATAACAGCACTGTCATCACCCGCCAGGCTATCGGCGCCACCGGCGACTGGATGTGGGCCGGCCTGATCGCTGATTACAAAATCAATGAACAATTGAAACTGACTGGTAACCTGGTATACGCCGACGTCAACGCCTGGGATAGCCCCGGTGACGGACCAGGCTGGACTAACGCCGCCAACTCTATCGCCCTTGAGAATGCCTGGGAGCTTTCTGCGGTTCTCCAGTACACCATCAGCAAAGGGATGAATGTCTATCTTTCCGCAGGTTACCTGGATCCGAGCCTGGAGTATGTCAACAAGGTCGGCACCCCGGCATCGCTTGAAGACGACGCCTCCTTCGGCACCGCCGCCAGATTTGAGCTCGCGTTCTAAGCAGCCGCTGTTCGAACACCACACGTAAAATTAAAGGCAGGTTCTCTCCAGAGAACCTGCCTTTTTTGTTATATCAGCCGTCAACCTTTTTCCCCTGGCTATTAAAACAGCATTGCCAGCTTCCAGACCAGATGCGGACAAAACCTTTCCCTTTGGACCAAGAAGCAGAAGGACTCCAGTTTACCTTTGGAACCACCGCCCACCCAGACCACGCTTTCCCCTCGTTTGCCCCCCCAGGATTCGCAACTAACCCCTACGCCTACCCTGCCCTCGGCAGCACGATAACGGCCTCCATCCCCCCTTGCCCTTCGCTGCGATTGCGCAGGTTCAGGCTGCCGCCATGATCCTCGACGATCCGCTTGACCAGGGTTAAACCCATGCCGGTACCGATGATTTTGGTGGTGAAAAACGGATCGGTGGCGTGTTCCAAATTGACCACACCCAGCCCCTGGCCGGTGTCCCGGATACTGATCCGCACCAGGGTTTCCTCCGACTGCACCGCAATACTCAACTCGCCACCTCCGGACATGGCCTCGACACTGTTACGGATCAGATGCACCAAGGCCTGCTGCAGCAACCGGGGATCCACCTCGACGAGGGGATCGACCTCGGGAAACTGCATGGTCTGCCGTATGCCCTTCTCCTGCAGCGAGCCGAAATGGAGCAGCAAGGCCTTGCGGATCAACGGCAGCAGGGGCGCTTGCACACACACCGGTTTCACCTGATCGACAAAGGCAAACAGATCTTCCAAAATTTTCTCGATTTTTTCCGCCTCGCTGGCCATCATGCTGAGGAACTGCAGCCAGTCCTTGTTGTCGATTTTCCGGGCGAGCAGCCGAGCCGTGCCACCGATGGCGGTGATCGGGTTTCTGATGTTATGGGCCAGTTGGGCCGCCATATGACCAATGGCGGAATAGCGCTCGGTTTCCACCAGCAGATCTTTATTTTTTTCGAGCTCGCTGGTGACATCTTCCAATTCTTTGATTTTATGCTGCATGGCCATATAGAGATGGCAATGCTCGATGGCCAGACTGGCCTGACTGGCAAAACTCTCCAAGGCCTGGATACGCTCGGCGTCGATCGGGCTCCGGTCGACAAAATGATCGGCGATGATCACCCCCAAGGCCCGGCTGGGCGAATAGAGCGGCACCACTACAAAGGTGTCTTCCTGCAGCAGGCCTAGCAGTTCGAGCGAAACCGGAACCTCGCTCTGGCCATTGACCACATTGATCGATTGCCGGTTCCGCACCGCCCGAATGAGGATATGGTCGGTATCGGTAGCATCGACTTCCAAAGCGCGGACGATCCGGTTGACCTCGGCATCACTCTCGGTTTCGCTGCCTGCGAGGTTCTGTTGCTGGTCGGGCAAGGCCGAGCCCTGATCCGGCGTATCAGCGGCAACCACTTCACCGGCTTCCCGCTGTCCCGGCCCGATGGCTAGGCGTCCCTGGAGGGTCGTCCCGGTTGCATCGAACAGAGCCAGGAAAGCCCGGTTGAATTGAAGCCCTTCGGCGGCGGTGATTCCCACCAGGATGGCATGGAGCATGCCATCGAGTTCGATCATGCTCAAATAGGCGGTATTCATTTTCATCGCCAATGCATGGGCCAGGCGAATCCGGAAGGTCGCCTGTTCGATCTGCCGCTGGTACTGCCGGTTCCGGATGGTCAACCGTCTTTTTTCCAATACCCTGCGCAGGGTGGCCAACAGATCAGTGAAATGGACCGGCTTGGCGAGATAATCATCGGCACCGTAGCGGAGACAGAGCAGCGCGGTCTGCAGATCGGTGACCGCGGTCAGCATAATTACCGACAAATCCGGGTACTGTTGTTTCAATTCGGGCAGCAAGGTAATGCCGTCCGCGTCGGGCAGGCCGATATCCAGAAGGGCGAGGGCCACATTATGCCGGGTCAACTGCTGGCGCAGCGCCTCGGCCGACCCGGCAATGACCACCGGAAAGCCCTCCTGTTCGAGAAACTCCTGCAGCAAGCCGACGATATCGGCAAAATCGTCGACGATGACGATGACCTCGTCATTTTCCAACAGCTCATGGTCGGCAATCGTTGGGGAGGGAGGGGTAAACCGTTGGTTCATCATACGCGGCACACCTGGGTGGGGGTAACTTATTGTAACACCGTTAACACTTATTTCCAGTTCTACCTCTGATGAAATTCGCTGTCAAGCAACAGGAGTGCAGCCTTCCGGATTGCCTCCAAGGCCCGGCCATGGTATGCACCAGGATCATTCACTTTGCTAAAATTTTCCCTTATTCCCAATGATGCAGCCAACCAACCCAACCCCACCCTGGACCGTCAGCGACACCGAACTCCAACAGGTGATCGCCGACTTTCTCGCCCTGGGGCATGTGGACAATATTGTGGCCATGTTTCGACAGGAGCCCGCCTATTATCGCTGGACCGGCCAGCTGCTGACCGACGAACGGTTTGCCGTGCGGTTGGGAGTGAGTGTATTGTTTGAGCATCTTGCCGCGCTTTGTCCGGAGCACACCTCTTTGGCCATCCCTTCCCTGGCGGCGAAACTGCACCATCCCGTCGACTGGGTCCGGGGCGAAGCCGCCAGCGTACTCGGCATCATCGGCACCGAAGAGGGACTGGCCCTGCTCCACCCGCTGATTCATGATGCCTCCCCCCAGGTAGCGGAGATCGTCCGCGATATCCTTGGCATGTCTCGACATGCATGACATTTTCGGAGCAGACGGCACCCTGGCCCGCCACCTCGAAGGGTATGAGTCCCGCCCCGGCCAGCTGGCCATGGCGGAGGCGGTCGAAGCCCTGCTTGGCCAGGAGCATTGCGACCATCATCCTGACCAGGCCTCCTGCCTGGTGGTTGAGGCCGAGACCGGGCTGGGTAAAACGCTGGCCTACCTGATCCCTGCGGTGCGCAGCGGCGCACGGGTGGTGATTTCCACCAATACCCGCAATCTTCAGGACCAGATCCTGCAGCGTGAGATCCCCCTGATCCAACAGTTTATCGATCCCGACCTCAAAGCCCTCTGTATTAAAGGACGGCAGAATTATCTCTGCCTCTACCGCTGGCGACAGCTGCAGACAGGACGGCAGACCGACCTGTTCGACCACAACGAAGGTAACGGCGACACCATGGAGCAATGGATCAGAGAAACGGTCCACGGCGACCGTTCCGAGTTGCACTGGATGACGGCCTCCTCGCCGCTCTGGCAAAAAATCTGCTGCCTCTCGCACTTTTGCCTGGGCGCCACCTGCCCGGAAGCCGCAGGTTGCTTCCTCAACCGGCTGCGCCGGGATGCAGCGGCCACCCGCCTGCTGATCGTCAACCACCATCTCCTCTTTTCGGATCTGGCCATCCGCAAAAACGGCCACGGCGAGGTGCTACCCCGCTACGAAACGGTCATTTTCGACGAGGCCCATCATATCGAGCAGGTGGCCACCACCTTTTTCGGCTACACCTTTTCCAGGTATCAGGTGATTGACCTCACCGGAGACGTCGAACGCAGCGCGCTTGCCGAGCTTTCTGGAAAAACCCAGGAGGCGGTTCGCAACGGGGCCACCCGGATCGTCGGTGCCATCGAACGGTTAACCATGGCCTTTCCGATGGAAAAAGGTCGGTTTCTGCTCAATGCCCTGCTGGCCCGACAACCGGAAATCCTGACCATTCGCGACGACCTTGCCTCGGCGCTGGAACACCTGGTCAAAATCCTGGACACGCTCCCCGGCAAAGATGGCCCCTGGCAGCAGTACGCCGACCGCGCCCTGGACCTGGTCGCCCGCCTGGCCCTGATCCTGGCCGAACAGGAGGACGACTCGCTAGAGGATGCCATCCGCTACACCTACTGGTTTGAGCGCACCGAGCGCAACCTGACCGTGTTCGCCACCCCGGTGGACGTGGCCACCGAGCTCCAGGCCACGCTGTTTTCCATGACCGCCCACTGCGTGTTTACCTCAGCCACCCTGACCTCCGGCGGCAAATTCAGCTATTTTCTGGAACGGCTCGGCCTGCCCGCCGAGACCGCCACCCTCAGCCTGGCCTCGCCCTTTGATTATCAGCGGCGAACCGTGGTGTATATTCCCGACAACCAGTTCCCCGAACCCAATGGAGCCGGCTACCAGCAGGCCCTGCACGGCTGCATGGAAACGCTCATCACCCATGCCCGGGGCCGGACCCTGGCGCTGTTCACCTCGCTGGCTGCCATGGATCTGGCCTATCACCATCTGCTGGGCCGCCTGCCCTATCCGCTCCTGCTGCAAGGCGAGGCTCCCCGACGAACCCTGCTGCAACAGTTCAGCAAAGAGACCGACTCGGTGCTCTTTGCTGTCGCCAGTTTCTGGGAGGGGGTTGATATCCCGGGCGAATCGCTGAGCCTGGTCATTATCGACAAATTACCGTTTGAAGTCCCCAGCGACCCTGTTATTATGGCACGCATCAACCGGATCAAAGCCGTGGGCGGCAACCCTTTTGGGTCGTTCCAGGTGCCCAGGGCCATCCTTACCCTGCGCCAAGGCGTGGGACGGCTGATGCGAACCGCCAGCGACCGGGGCGTCGTCGCCATCCTCGACACCCGCCTGTTTACCAAAGGGTACGGACGCCAATTTCTCAAGAGCCTGCCGCCCAGCCCGGTCACCAGGGAACTGGATGCGGTGGCCACATTTTTTGAACACCGCCAAACTCCATAGGATGTGCGGGCGGAACGACCGGAATCGGCCTGAAAAACATCGCCGATATGCTCAAAACGACAGGGTTCGGCAACAATTGCAGCATGCACAGACCAAACAACTCCGCCTTTCCATCTCAATCAATAAAAAAATATGAAGACCACTGACACCGAGCAAGCCAGCAATCTGCGCCACGCCGCCGCCACCGTTGCCGCCCGGATTGAAACGGTAATGCGCTCCGACCTGGAAACCGCCCTTGCCGGTTGCGACCCGCTTTTGATGGAGGTGCTCCAATACACCCTGTTCAATGGCGGCAAGCGAATCCGCCCCTTGCTCACCGTGCTTTGCTCGCGATGCTGCGGCCGGGACGACGACCCCCTGTATCTGCTGGCCACCGCCTTTGAATATCTCCATGTGGCCACCCTGGTGCATGATGACGTGATCGACCATGCCGAGCAGCGACGCGGCCAGGCAACGGTGGCCGCACGCTATGGCCTCCCGGCCGCCATCCTGGCCGGCGACTGGCTCCACGCCAGGAGCATGCACCTGATCGGTCGCCTGGCCGGTGCCGAGGGGCTGGAAATTTTCTGTCAGGCCACGGCCTCCATGGTCAACGGAGAATTCGCGCAAATGCGCGCCATCGGCGACCCTAATGCTACCCAGCAACACTATTTTGCGGTCATCCGCCAGAAAACCGGAAATCTTATTGCCTCCACCTGCGCCATCGGCGCGCTCTTCGCCGGCGCTACCCTCGTCGAGCGTCAGGCCCTGGCGACCTACGGCGACCACATCGGCGCAGCCTTCCAGGTGGTTGACGATCTCCTCGACTTCCTGGGCGACCCGCACAGCACCGGAAAAAAGACCGGGAACGATTTCATCGAAGGCAAAATCACCCTGCCCCTCCTGCTGGCCCTCAACTCCGCCACGACAACCGATCGACAGGCCATCGAGGCCTTGATCCGGGGAGATCGCACCCGGCCCGAAGCCTACCATCAGCTCTATGCTCTGATCGAACAACAGGACGGATTCAACGCAAGCGCCGACACGGCCCGACAACTGGTTGCCTCGGCCATCAAAGCGCTTGCTCTTTTTGCCGATACGGCGGAGGTTCAGGCAACGGTTGCCTTGCTCAAAGAACTGGCCGGCTACATCCTCGCCAGAAACAAATAATCGACCGTGCACCGCACCGCTGTTTGCCGGTACCTCTGCATCACGGCGCTGGGAGCTCTGCTCCTGGCTGGTTGCCGATCTTCGGACCCGCCGCCGCAAAAGAAATCCGCAGTCCAGGCCACCACCGAAGCATCCGCTCCCGCAGCTTCCCTTGCTCTCCCGGCAACGGTCACCGACCTCCCCGTTCCGACGGTTGCGAACGAACAGGGAGCCTCACCGCCAACAACGACGCCAACAATACTGCCGCAGTTCGTCCCCACCCCACCTACCAACCGGCCTCTGATCGCCATTATCATTGACGACATGGGCCATCATCAGCAACTGGGCCGCCAATTTCTCGCGATTGACCTCAATCTGAGCTATTCGTTTCTTCCCAACGCACCGTACAGCGGTGAGTTAGCCGAGGTTGCCTTTGCGACGGGCAGGGACATTCTGGTCCATCTGCCCATGGAACCGAACAACGGGATTTGGGAGGGTGGCGAAGGGGGTTTGGCGGTGCGGGACACGCCCGGTCAGATCAAGCAGAAAACCACCCGGATGCTGGCCGCAGTGCCCCATGCGGTGGGCGCCAGCAATCATATGGGGTCGCGTTTCACCGAGGATGGAGAGGCGATACGGGCGGTGCTGGCCATCATCAAATCCCGTAATTTGATATTTATCGACAGCTACACATCCCCGGCCTCACGGGGGCTGGCCATTGCCCAGCAGTTGGGCGTGCCTTCGGCGCGTCGTCATGTGTTTCTGGATAATATTCAGGAATTGCAAAAAATCTGCGGCCAGATCGACCACTTGGTGACGATGGCCCACCAGCAGGGATGGGCCATCGGTATTGGCCACCCGTACCGGGCCACGCTTGCCGCCCTGACCCAATGCGATCGCAAACGACTCAAGAGCGTGGACATGGTGGGGGTGTCCAGCCTGGTGCAATAACCAGCGGGCACGAGGAAGACCTACGATGACGGTGTGTCCGGGAGACTGGGGGCACAGCGGGACAACCAGTGGACCGGGGGGCTACACATCCAGGTCCGGGACCAGAAAGTTGATATGCTCCTCCTCGCCGGCCATCTCCTCGACCGTTCCGGGGCTTTGCCGCTGCAGCCAGGCCACGACCTCCACCACCAGATGTTCCGGCGCCGAGGCCCCGGCACTGACGCCCACCCGCTTGACCCCTTCAAACCACTTCGGTTCCAGTTCACCGGCATGATCGATCAGATAGGCAGGGGTGCGCAGTTGTTCCGCCACCTCGCGGAGCCGGTTGGAGTTGGAGCTGTTTTTTGATCCGACAATCAAGACCAGATCGACCTGGCCCGCCATCTGGCGGACCGCTGCCTGACGGTTGGTGGTGGCGTAACAGATATCGGTTCGTTCCGGCTCGATAATCGCCGGAAAACGCTGACGAATGGCGGCTAGCATGGCGGCGGTATCGTCGACGCTCAGGGTGGTCTGGGTCACATACCCAACCTTGGCGGGATCGGTCACTTGGAGCGTGGCCACCTCGGCAGGCTGGGAAACCACATGAAACGGACCTATTGCCTGGCCGCAGGTCCCCTCCACCTCGGGATGCCCTTTATGGCCGATGACCAGCACATCGCACCCCAGCGAATTCAGCCGAATCAACCGCCGATGCACCTTGGAAACCAGCGGGCAGGTTGCATCAATGGTCCGTAATCGCAGTGCTTTGGCCTGCGTTTCGACCGACTTCGAAACTCCATGGGCGCTGAAAATCGCGACCGAACCCGGCGGGATTTCTTCCAGTTCCTCGACAAAAATCGCGCCGCCTTGTCGCAAGGCCTCGAGGACATGGGTGTTATGGACTATTTCATGCAACACATACACAGGGTGTTGGTAACGCTCGAGCGCCTGATGAACAATGGCAATCGCCCGGTTGACCCCGGCGCAAAAACCGCGAGGCCTGGCAAGGAGGATATCCATGGGTGTATCCTGGTTAAAACCTGAAGAGAGGGGGAGAAATGCTATAGGCCCGGCCGGGCAAGGGAGGCCAGCGGCCGGGTACCGGTTTAATTCTCGAGTTTTTTCAATGCTTCGCTGATGGAGAGCGGATAGGGATGATGCTTGCGCAGCAGCACCGGCATGGAATTGCGAGCCTCCCGGGCCGCATCCATGCTGTCGAACATCCCGTAAAAGACAAACAAGCTTGGCGGATTAGATTTTTTACGGAGAATATAGAGCTGATCTTTGAGCGAAAAGTATTCATCCTCGATTAGCGTTTTGGTGATGCTTGCCTGGGCCTGATCCGAGGCCAGCATCATCAGTTGGATAGTATACCCGCCCCGCAAGGACCCGGCCAGCAAGCCGGCGCCGGCACCTACCCGTTCGCGGAACAGTTTTTCGCCATCCCGCCGCTCGCCTTCCTTCGCGGGCGCTTGAACCGCCGCCGGTCCTTCCGCCGCTGTATTAATAGCGGTTTTCCCTTGCTCGGCAGGAACCGCAACGGCTCCACCCTTGGTTGACGCACCACTGCCGGCAACCGGGGAAGAGGGTGCCTCGCCTGCCTGCTGCGGCAGTACCTTAAGGGTTTTTTCGGATGCAATCGGGACGGGCAACTCCTTGCCCCCCTTGCCGCTGAGCATGAAGCCGATTACCAGCACCAGCACCACGGCCAACACCAGTCCTGCGGTCAACAACCGGTTGTGGCGAAGCAATTCGTAGAGCTCGAGCACCTTGCTCCCCATCGCATCGTGGTCATCATCGTCGGGTTCGACATGATCCAGCAGGACCATGAACGATTTTTCTGAGCAGGAAACCTGCAGGGCTTCCTCCGCCAGGATGTTGATCATCCGCAGATTGCCCTGGGCCGATTCAAAAATCTTGGACACCGCTCCCTCGGTAAAGATATCCCCGTGCTGTTCGCGGCTCAAGCCGGCGGCATTGAGGCGAAATCGGAGATATTGCCGGGTTTCGTTTTCATTGAGGGGTTCCAGGTAATAGCCGGAATGCGAATCGACTTCGGCGCAGAACACGGCCAGTTGCTCCAGGTTGGCATCCAACCCTGGCCGGCCGGCGAGAATGATGGTCAGGCCGAGGTCGTCCTGATAGTCGCTGATATGGCGCACCAACCGCTCAAGGGTAGCGAGAAACAATTTTTCCGCCTCATCGATGATCAGCACGGTTTTTTTATTGGCAGCCTTCTGCGATTCGAGCAGGCGCCGTAATTCTTGGAGAAAATTAGTGGTTTCGTGATTGCCGATCGGGTTCATGCCGAGATCGAGGCAGGCCAGCCGCAGCAGATCGTCAAAGGCGCCGACCGGGTTGTCGATGTACACCACCTCATAGTTATCGGGCAGCCGATCAATAACCACCCGGCAGATCAGGGTTTTCCCCGACCCTTCCCGACCGATCAGCTTGACCAGAGGTTTACCTGCCAGGACATCAAGGAGCAGCGACTGGCTGATATCCTCCCGCTTGGCACCGGGAAACAGCACCTCCGGATTTGGCGCTTCCTGGAAAGGTGACTGGGTGAGATGAAAATGTTCGAGGTACATCATAGCTCTCGTGGTGTCGGCAAGACCTTTGAATATAAATAAACGCCATGAAAACGGTGCATTGTCACGCAGTGGCCCACAACTGCCGGCGCCTCCGTTTTCTTGGCGGCCACCGCTCCCCGGGCGTTGCCCGCGAAGGGCTGGAACGGTACAAGTCGATTGATTATCAATTAGTTAGGGCTTCCTGTAAACCTCTTTTTGCCCGGCTTGTTCTTTTTATTGGAAAAAATCGGACCTGTCGGCTAAACGGAAAACAAGCTTTGAATCTTTCCGAATTTCCGTAATACCGGGTCGATCCTTGGCGACCCACCAACCGTTTTCACATCTTTCTGAATTTTCGACATTACTCTATATATTTTCAGATTTCCCTCATTTTCCCGCAATTAACTTTTTCCTTATTTCCGTACAAAATCAAACCATGCATTCCGGTTAACCCGAAAAGAATACCCAACCAACCTCGCTAAAACTCCAAATGCTTGATTTTAAACGAAATAAAAAATGGCCCACATCTTGCTTTAAGAAAGACAGATTACAGCATTAACAAGGAATGGGCATGGATACCCATTCGAAAAAGAACTCCCGATTAGCAATATAATTCCAAGGCGTAAAGACTTACACAGGAGAAAATATGAAAACTTCATTAACCAAAATCAATCTTCTTTCAGCTGCATTTTTGCTGGTTTTCTCGGCTTCTGCCATGGCACTACCGACAGCAGGGCAAACAGTAAGGCTGTATGACGGACCCGGCAATACCGGCGGTGGTGAGTTCCGCATTGATATAGTAGAGAATGGCAAAGGGATAGATTACAAAAGTTTTTGCCTTGAGTTTACTGAATATATCACCCTTTCAACTAGTAACAATTCCACCACATACACCATAGGATCTGTTGAGGAGTACGCCAACAGTGGAGGAGGAAGTGATACGAAAAGTGATAAGAAAGGTGCCATTAAGGAAGATGGTGAATGGCGAGATTATCTTGACAGTAGGACCAAGTGGGTCTTTTGGAATTACATCACAGGGGAACTTGGAACACAAGGTGAAATTCTAGCGAACAAGGTTCAAAAAATCATATGGGTTCTAGAAAATGAAAAATCAGTTAATGATTTTTCCGACTACAACGACTTTTACACGGAATTGATAGGTAATAGAACTGACTTTACTATTAACGGTGTTGTGAAAGTACTGAACCTCTATAAAGACAATACTCTCGCCCAAAGCCAAATCATAGGCGAGCCAATCCCCGAGCCCGCCACCATGCTGCTCTTCGGCACCGGTATCGCCGGGTTGGCCGGCATGGTTCGCCGTCGCCGGATGCACAACTGATATCTTTCCGCCATAGTGTAAAAAGGCAAGCCTTCGGGCTTGCCTTTTTTTTTGACTGCAGTACCTTTCCGGTCACGATTGCCCCCTATCTCCTCTGACCGGAATGACCATGCCCGTTTTCCGCCTGACCGAAGCCCTGCTCTTTCCCAACCCCGAGTTCGCCGAGCCCGACGGACTGCTGGCCATCGGCGGCGATCTCAACCCGGCTCGGCTGATCCTGGCCTACAGCCAGGGCATCTTCCCCTGGTTCTCCGAGGGCGACCCGATCCTCTGGTGGTCGCCGGCCCCCCGCCTGATCCTCATCCCCCAAGAATTCCATCTGCCCGGGCGACTGCGGCGCACCATGGCCTCGGGCGCCTTCACGGTCACCGCCGACACCGCCTTTGCCGCGGTGGTCAACGCGTGCGCCACCGCCTCCGGCCGCTCGGAAAAAGGCACCTGGATCACCCCGGCCATCGCGGAGGCCTATGGCCGACTGCACGAACTCGGCTTCGCCCACTCGATTGAATGTTGGCAGGACGGCCAATTGGCCGGGGGGCTGTACGGTATCTGTCTGGATCGGATTTTTTTCGGCGAATCGATGTTCACCCTGGTGAGCAATGGCTCCAAGGTGGCCCTGGCCGCCCTGGTGCAACAGGCGAGGCAGTGCAACATCGCCCTGATCGATTGCCAGATGACCACCGAGCACCTGCTGCGATTCGGGGCTCGGGAGATTGCCAGGGAGCTGTTTCAAGCGCAACTCGATGCCCACATCGACCGTTGCCTGCCCCAGGAAAAATGGCAACTAGGGTAAGACTGGCCTGACCCGGACGTCCCACCCCGCTATTTATTGATCCAGTTCGAACTCGTAGCGCAGTCCGGAGCGGGAAAAATGACGATGGATCTTTTTGAGGCCGTAGAGGTTAGTTACCTGGAAATTGATTTCCCAGTCGCCCACCATCAAGACGCCCTTGCCCAGATAGACGATATCCACCAGCTTCATCTCCTCCGGTGCCACCGAAAGCAGCATGAGCAAGCGGTTCCTCGAAGCCTGCATGACGATAATCTTCTGGGTCTTCTCCACCCTGGTGGACTGCAGCTTCCAGCGCACTTCCACCGCGTCTTCCCGCTGGAAATTGATCTTTTGGAGCTGGGTGCAGTCCTTGCGGTGCAGACTCAGCCCCCGCTCGCTGAGCAGGCCGATCACGCCCTTGTCGAGCGGCCCGGGCTTGCAGCAGGCCGACGATTTCATCACCACCGGATCCAGGGTGGAAAGATCCACCCGGTTGAATACCCCGGTGGGCTGGTACAGGGTCGGGCGATCGGCATACAGACCGCCCATGATCTCGTAAATCAGCTCCCGTAACCGGACCCGCCCCTCTCCGAGCTGCAGAAACAGCTCTTCGTTGGATTCAATGTCGAAATAGGCGAGGATATCGGCCATCCCCTCCTTTTCAATCACTTCGTAGGGCACGCCGTACCGGCGCAGCTCCTGGGCGAGCACCGAAGCGCCGATTTGCCGCGACACCGCTTCCCGGCGCAGCCGGAAGGCCTTGGCCAGTTCGGACCGGGCCTTGGGGGTCTGGCAGAGCAGCTGCAAATCGGGATCGAAATTGACCTGCTCCCCCTGGCGAATGACCTTGATGACATTGCCGTCGCGGAGCTGATGATCCAGGCCAACCTTCTGCTTACCGATCATGCCGCCGACGGCGGTGTGGCCGATGGCGGTATGCACCCGGAAGGCGAAATCCAACAGGATCGAGTTGACCGGCAGGCAGATGAGGTCGCCCTGGGGTGTATAGGTATAGATCTCCTTGCGGCCGCTGGCGGCGATCATGTCCCGATAGGACACCGAATCGTCGCTGCCGAGGATATCAAACATCTCCTGAATTTCCCTGAAAAACCGACTGCTCGCCTTGCTGTCGCCCCCCCAGTCACGGACCATGCCGCGCTGGGCGCGGCGGGCCATCTCCTCGGTGCGGATCTTGAAAAGATATTTATGGCCATTAATGTTGGGCCGGGCGTGCAATCCCTGGTAACCCGAGGGCTTGGGGTTGGCGATAAAATCACGGAGGGTCCGAGGAATCGGCGGGTAGATCGCGTTCAGGACCCCCAGTGCCTGGTAGCAGCCGCTTCTGGTCTGCGCCAGGATCAAAATCTCCTGCGGGCTCTCGACTTCCTTGATCAGGATGCGGTTGCGGATATCGTAATACCCCCACAACCCCTTGGTCCGCAGGCTCACCTTGGCTTCAACGCCTTCTTGCTTGAGCGCTTCCTGGACTTTGTCGATAATTTCCAGGACGGTGGGATCGCTGCGCAGGTTATTGATATGCACCTGCAACCGGCTGCCCTGGCGGGGAAATTTATAGGCCAGCGCCAGATTGTACAATTCGCGCTTGATGGCAAACAATCCGAGGATGGTGGCCAGCGGCGCGTAGATATCCAGGGTTTCGTCGGCGATCTTCTGCCGCTTATGCTTGGGCATGCTGGCCAGGGTGCGGAGGTTGTGCAACCGGTCCGCCAGCTTGACGATCATCACCTCCAGCTTGGCCGCCGCGCCGCTGAAGATCTTCCGATGCACCAGTTTCTTGAAGGTCTGGCGGTCGCCGGTGTAATGGGTCACCTTGGTGCAGCCTTCGACAATCGCCTCGACGTTGGGTCCGAACTTTTTCCGGATAACCTCACCGGTGACCTCGGCCACATCCTCGACGGTGTCATGGAGCAGAGCTGCTGCCAGAATTTCCGGGTTGCGGATATCGAGCTCTTCGGCCAGGATCTTAGCCACCGAGCAAGGGTGCATGATATAGGGATCCCCGGAACGACGCCATTGATCGCCGTGGGCCTCGACCGCGAAATCCAGCGCCTTCCAGAAAACCTGGGAATCCGGGCCGTTGCCGATAAAGACCTGCATGGCCTGACGATACTGGTCGAGATCAAACTTAACGTACTGCATCAGTGCTCTTGCCCATTTTCCTGCCTTTTGCTTCCTTTCGCTGCAAAATAGTGTACAATTCCAATACCCCCAAAAAGGAAAACTCCAGTGTAGCAGATAGTCCCTCGCTGACAAAGAAAAATTCACAGCCCGCCGGATTTCAACGCTATTCATTCAACCCCAACGGAAACGAGATGGTCAGAAAAATTACCCGCAGAGGAAAGCTCGCCAAAAAAACCGGAAAAATCCGGCACCAGGGCGGAGGACGGACAGCTGTTAAACCCATGGACACCTCCCTGCACATCACCCTGCTGGCCCTGCTCACCAATCGGGCCGGGGCCTTGACCGTGGCGGAGATTACCGCCGCCCTGCACCTGATGCCCCACCAGCTGCCGCTCCTCCAAAAAACCCTGCTTCAACTTGTCGACGCGCACCGGATCGAGAAAAAAGGCAAACGTTTTGCTCTGGCCGCGCCCACCGAAACCCTGCGGGCCACCCTTGACCTCACCGCCAAGGGCTTTGGCTTTGCGGTGATCGAAGGGGAGGCCAAAGGCGGCAAGGATGTGTTTATCGCCCCCCACAACCTCGGCGGAGCCAGCCATGGCGACGCCATCCTGGTAAGCGTCACCGGCACAGCCCGCGGACGGCGCGAGGGCAGGGTCACCGAGGTCCTGCGTCGGGCGGTCACTCGCTTTTGCGGCATCTTCTCGGCAAGCGGGGCCGGGGGCTACGTAACCCCGGACGACGACCGCCTGCCCTATACCGTACTGATCCGCCGCGGCGACGAGATGGACGCCCGCGACGGCATGGCGGTGGTGGCGGAAATCATTGATTACGGCTCGGAACGGCAGGGACCCACCGGCGAGATTCTCGAACTGCTCGGCGATGCGCGCACCGTCAAGGTGCAGATCCGCATGGCGATCATCCAGTCCGGTCTCCGCGAAACCTTTCCGGCAGCGGTGCTTGCCGCCGCCGCCCAGTTGACCCCGGTGACCGAATGCACCGATGACCGCAAAGACCTGCGCCACCTCGCCCATGTGACCATCGACGGCGAGACCGCCCGGGATTTTGACGATGCCATCTGTGTTGAGCGGACCGGAGCCGGCTTTACCCTCTATGTCTCCATCGCCGATGTCGGCTATTACGTCACTCCGGACTCGCCCATCGACCAGGAAGCCTACCAGCGGGGCACCAGCGTCTACCTGCCGGACCGGGTTCTGCCGATGCTGCCGGAGCGATTATCCAACGATCTCTGCAGCCTGGTCCCGGATCAGGACCGACCGGCCATGACCGCCATCCTCCACTTCGACCACCAGGGGGAGCGCATCGATCAGCGTTACTGCAAGAGTCTGATCAGGAGCCGCAAGCGCTTCACCTACACCACGGTCAACCAGCTGGTGTATCTCAAGGAACCACAGGTTTGCGCTGCCCATGCCGACCTGATCCCGATGCTGGAGCTGGCCAAGGAACTGACCGCGCTGCTCAAAGCCCAGCGTAGGAAGCGGGGCAGCCTCGAATTCAACCTCCCCGAACCGATCATCGCCCTGGAAGAGGACCAGATCGCCTCCATCACCCTGGCCGAACGTAACCAGGCCCATCTGCTGATCGAAGACTGCATGCTGGCGGCCAACGAGGCAGTGGCCGAAACACTCGCCAAAGCCAGACGACCAGTGCTTTACCGCATCCACCAGTACCCGGACCTGACCAAGCTCGACACCTTTACCGATGCGGCCAAGGCCCTGGGGCTGCACCTGCCCCAATCCGAAGTCAACCCGGGCTGGTTTGCCCAGGTCATCAGCCAGGCCAAGGATACGCCCACCGAGTATATCGTCAACAACCTGCTGCTGCGGACCATGCAGCAGGCCCGCTACTCCCCTGAAAATTCAGGGCATTTCGGCCTGGCCGCCGATTTCTACCTGCACTTCACCTCGCCGATCCGCCGCTATCCCGACCTGGTTGCCCATCGGGTCCTGCATGCCCTGTTACTGGGGGCATCGGCCGAAACCCAGCGGTTGCCTTTTCCCGAAGAAGGCAAAAACCTGGTGGAAGCCGGGGTGTACCTGTCGCAGTGCGAACGCAAGGCTATCGACATCGAGCGCAACGTCCATGTCCGCTGCGCCGCCCTCTTTCTCATGGACCGGATCGGCGAGACCTTTGGGGCGATCATTTCCGGGGTCACTGCCTTTGGCCTGTTCGTGGTTCTGGACGACTGCTACATCAGCGGCAGCGTCCCGCTCACCACCATGACCGACGATTTCTATCTGCACGACAGCCGCCGCTACCGGTTGATCGGCGAACGGAGCAACCGCATGTATCAACTCGGCGACCGAATCACGGTGCAATTGGATAATGTCGACCTGCAGAGCAAGCGGCTGACTTTCTCCCTCGCAACCGGACTCCCAAACGAACCGCTTGAGAGAAGTGCAGGCAAAGCGCAATGACAGAGGGCGACAGCACCTTGGTTTTTCTTGACGTATTTCGGTAATTCAAATAAAAATGTCAGCTTCATTGTCGCCAATTATCCTGAAATGCCCGGAACCCGTTTCCTTCCGCATAATTTTTCACTTCTGAGGTAGAGCATCATGGAAAACTCCAGCTGGATAGCCAACATCCTGACCAATCCCTTTCTGCGCGGCCTGACCATCGGCCTGGTGCTCGCCGCGATCCTCTGGGTGCGCGGCCTGCTCAAAGCCAGGGAACTCAACGGCAACCTCAAAAAACTCCGCGAACACCTCCATACCAAGCTGGAGATCGACTCTGCGGAAAACGAACGCCGCAAGAGCGATCTGGAAAAAACCAAGCAGGAACGGGACAACCTGCGCAATATGGTGCAGGTGCTCAACCAGAAACCCGGACGCCCGGAACTGCGCCAGGTGCAGGTCTATCAGAAAGCCATCGAGATCATGTTCGAGAAATCGCCGGGCTTTGCCCCGGCCTGGCAAATCACGGTCAAAGAGGCGGAAGAAGAACTCAAACGGGCGGAGCGGGGCATCATCCCCTTTTTTAAGAGGATGACCACCAGCGGCTCCAACGGTTCGGAAAAACCCACGAAAAAGACTCTGGAACTGGAACAGTCCACCGGCCGCTGATTCCGGCAGCACCCTCGCCATGATAGCCCGACAAAAAACCAGCCGCCAGCTCAGCGATACCGGCATTATCCTGGTGGGTCCGAAGTTTCCTGAAAACATCGGCGCCTCGGCGCGGATTGCCTCCAACTTCGGCATTGCCCAGTTGATTATCGTGACAGACGAGGAGTTTGATCAGGAACGGATGCTGAAGATGGCCACCCACAAGGCGGCCCATCTGATCCGGGAGATGCGGATCTGCACCACCACGGCGGAGGCTGCGGAACCCTTTCAATTTCTGGTCGGCACCACCGCCCGCCAGGGACGCCACCGACCGCAGGACCAGACCCCGCGCGAGGTGATGGCCGAACTCGCGCCGCTGCTGGCCGGCAGCCGCATCGGCCTGATGTTCGGACCGGAGGACAGCGGACTCAGCAACGAGGATCTCGACCTCTGCCAGTTCGCCTCCACCATCCCCACCGCCGGTTTTTCCTCGCTCAATCTGGCCCAGGCGGTGGCCATCCACTGCTACGAACTCTATACCGCCGTCCACGCCCATCCCTTTGCCGAAGTCCCCCGGTCGGCGTTCGCCAACTCCCATGACCTTGAAGGGATGTATGAACATGTGGAACAGGCCCTGACCAAAGTGACCTTTCTCCACGACACCAACCGGATCTACTGGATGCGCCACATCCGCCAATTTCTGGGCCGGATACGGCTCAAGAAAAAAGAGGCCAGCCTGATCCGCGGTGTCTGCCGCAAACTGCTCTGGCATAGCAGCCAGGAGCAAAACCGGGCCTCGGAAAAGGGACAACCGGTCGAAGAAGCAACCCTCTAAACCCCCAGAATCTCAAATCCCCTGCAGCGGACAAGCCGCGCAGTCGGGGTTGGTCTTCTTGCAATAGACATTGCCCACCCGCACCAGCAAGGCGTGATACTCGTTATAGAGTTGCGGATCGCACGCTAGATGGTCCATGAACAATTCCTGAATTTCCTGGTAGCCGAATTCCTCATCGATCACCTGGTGCCGCGACAAAATCCGATGGGTATAGGTATCCACTACAAAAATCGGCAGGTTGGCCGCATAGAGAAGGATGGAATCGGCGGTCTCGGGACCGATGCCCTTGATGGAGAGCAATGCCTCCCGAAATGGCTCCAGGGGTTGGTCCAAAAAGGCCTGCAGGTCGCCCTGGTGGGTTTGATTGATGTGGGTCAGGAGATTATGCAGCCGGCCGGCCTTGATATTATAGTAACCGGCCGGCCGGATATATTCGGCCAGCAGCCCGACCGGCAGGGCTGACAAAGCGTCCAGCGACAGCAGGCCGACCCCTTTGAGATTGTCGATCGCCCGTTCCACGTTTTTCCAGTTGGTATTCTGGGTGAGAATCGCCCCCACCATCACTTCAAAGGGCGTCTCCCCCGGCCACCAGTGCTGGGGCCCCAACCGGTCGTACATCCGGGCGTAGATGGACTGCAAACGTTCGGTGGTGGTCATGGCGGGCATGAGGCAGCGCGGGAAAGGCTCAATCGCCCAGGCAAATGCCGATATCCCGGGCCGTCTGCACCTTGTCGCTCTCCAAGTCCACCTTTTTTCGACGGCGGATGGCATCGGCAATCGGCACCGAGGTCATGGTCGGCGGCACCCAGGCCACCATGTGATCAAAAGTGCCGGCCTCGGCCAAACGGACCGCCGCCGCTCCAAACCGAAGGGCGAGCAACCGATCAAAGGTAGTCGGCGATCCCCCGCGCTGCAGATGCCCCAACACCAGGGACCTGGTATCCTTGCCCAGCCGCTGCCGAATCTGTTCGGCCACCCATTCGCCGACCCCGCCCAGCACCACCTCGGACCTGCCGACTTCACCCTGGCCCTTGCTGATAACCTCGCCATCTTCAGCCCGCGCGCCCTCAGCCACCACTACAATCGAATAATGTTTGTTGTGCAGTTCGTTGTCGGCAATCTTGGCGCACACCGAATCGAGTTTGAACGGTATCTCCGGGATCAAAATTACGTCGGCGCCGCCGGAGATGCCTGAATACAGAGCGATCCAGCCGGAATCCCGACCCATGACCTCGACCACCATCACCCGATCGTGGGACTTGGCGGTGGAATGCAGTTTGTCAATGGCGTCGGTTGCGGTGGAAACCGCAGTGTCAAAGCCGAAGGTCCGGTCCGTGGCCTCAAGATCATTATCAATGGTTTTAGGAACCCCGATAACCGGCATCCCCTTCTGGGCAAACCGATGGGCAATCTCCAGGCTACCGTCCCCGCCCACTGCAATGTGGCAGAAAAATCCCATCCTGTTAAAATTAGCAAGAATTTTATCAGAGATATCGACTATTTGGATTTCACCGGCCAGATTTTCCACCGGTTTGGCAAAGGGATTGCCTTTATTGGTGGATCCAAGGATGGTGCCACCCTGGCTCAGAATCCCCTCCACATCCTCTGGGGTCAGCCGGATCAGGTCGTCGCGATCAAGCAACCCGCCATAGCCCGCCCGGCTGCCGTAGACCTCCCACCCTTTTCTGGCCGCCGAATTTACCACGGCGAAAATAACCGCATTCAGACCCGGCGCATCGCCACCACCGGTGGATATGAGTAATTTTTCTCGCATGATGAGGTTCTCGTTTGTGAAGGTTTCTTTTGCTGCAATCAATGTCACTGTTAAATTCTAGAAAGTGGCGCTTAGTTTGACAATGTTTTTCCATAATTGATTCAGTTTTTTATAAAAAAACGTTCTTTATCGCCGATAAATGCCCAGGGAAACCATAGACCGGACCACCCAAGCGTTTTTTCTGTTGGTTTTCCGGCAGAACACTTCCACATTATTCTCTTCCATGGTAAAATAGCATATTTTTTTATTTTAGTTTGCTCGCTAACCTATCTTTAGTTGACGCCGACACAATTAAATCTTAATTTTACCCGTAACCCCAACCCTCTTTCCCAAAAACGGACAGAGCATTTTCACTTTTGAGGAGGCATTAATGTTTGAAGTAACAGATTTAGCTGTTAATAATCTGAAAGCATATCTTGAGCAGAACAAGATTAGTTCTGCGGTTCGCATCGCCCTGATGCAGGGTGGCTGAAGCGGTCCCTCTTTAGGTTTGGCTCTGGATGAGTCAAAAGAAAGCGACAAGGTATTCGACGAAGGTGGCCTGCAGTTTTTAATAGAAGCAAGTCTTCTGGAAAAATGCGGTGCTGTAAAAGTGGACTTCACAGAAGCAGGATATCGATCCGGGTTCTCCATCACCTCCGCCAACCCTCTGGGGAGCGGTGGCAGTTGCAGCACCGGTTCCTGCGGCGGATCCTGCGGTTGAGCGATTTACCCCAGGCCGTTTGCAACCCCCTTGTCTCCGAGAGACAAGGGGGTTTTTTTTATTTCAGCCCCCGCCAGGCTCTCGCGCCAAAATCTTGACACCCATCGTTTCATTCTTATTATCTCCTGGCAACAAGCTAAACAATGTCCTGTTTTAATAATAAACCGAACAGGCAAGGAGAGATGACATGCAACTCGACAAGTTCACCCTGAAATCCCAGGAAGCCATCCAGGCCGCTCAGCAACTGGCCCAGAACAACGGTAACCAGGAACTGCAACCCGAACATCTGCTCAAGGCTATCCTCGAACAGCCCGAAGGCGTGGTGGTTCCGGTGCTCCAGAAAATGGGCATTACCCCCAGCGTTATCCTGAGTGAAACCAATCAACTGATCAACAATCTCCCCAAGGTGAGCGGCACAGGAGCGAACCAGACCTATGCCTCACAGGTGTTCAAAAATTTGCTGGACCAATCCTTCAAGACCGCAGCCAACATGCAGGATGACTATGTCAGCCAGGAACACCTGTTCATGACCATCCTGGCCGATCGCTCACAAAAGGCCGCGGCCATGCTCAGTCGCCACGGGATCTCCGGCGATTCGTTCCTCAAGGCGCTGATGATGGTGCGCGGCAACCAGCGGGTGACCGACCCCTACCCGGAAGACAAGTACCAGGCACTGGAAAAATATGCCCGCAACCTCTCCGACGTAGCCCGCCGAGGCAAGCTCGACCCGGTGGTCGGCCGGGATGAAGAAATCCGTCGGATTATCCAGGTACTCTCCCGCCGCACCAAAAACAACCCGGTACTGATCGGCGAACCTGGGGTGGGCAAAACCGCCATTGTCGAAGGGTTGGCCCAGCGCATTGTCAACGGCGACATCCCCTCGACCCTGGAGGGCAAACAGGTGATATCGCTCGACCTCGGTTCCCTGGTGGCCGGTGCCAAATACCGGGGCGAATTCGAGGACCGGCTCAAAGCGGTGCTCAAGGAGGTGGAAAAAAAAGCAGGCGAGATCATCCTCTTCATCGACGAGATCCATACCCTGGTAGGGGCCGGAGCGGCGGAAGGCTCGATGGACGCCTCCAACATGCTCAAACCCGCCCTGGCCCGGGGCGAACTTCACTGCGTCGGCGCCACCACCCTGGACGAGTACCGCAAATACATTGAAAAAGACGCGGCCCTGGAGCGACGGTTCCAACCGGTGCTGGTGCAGGAGCCCAGCGAAGAAGATACCATTGCTATCCTCCGGGGTATCAAAGAAAAGTATGAGGTCCACCACGGCGTCCGTATTCAGGATGCCGCCACCGTGGCCGCCGTCATCCTCTCCAGCCGATACATCACCGACCGCTTCCTGCCGGACAAGGCCATCGACCTGATAGACGAAGCCGCCTCCCGGTTACGGATCGAAATCGACTCCATGCCGACTGAAATCGATCAGTTGGAGCGAAAGAGAATCAAGATGGAAATCGAACAGGAGGCTTTGAAGAAAGAAAAAGATCCCACCTCCATCGAACGGCTGGCCAAGGTCAAAGAGGATCAGGCCAACCTTGAAGAGTCCCTCAACGCCATGAAAGGCCAGTGGACCCTGGAAAAAGACACCATTCAGTCCATCCGCGACATCAAGGCCAGGATCGATCAGGCCCAGATGGAAGAGCAACGGGCCGAACGGGCCGGCGAATTGAGCAAGGTCGCCGAGATTCGCTACGGTAAAATGGTGCAGCTGCAAAAAGAACTTGAAACCGCCAACAACCGCCTGAGTTCCATCCAAGAAAAACACCAGATGCTCAAGGAAGAGGTTTCGCCCGAGGACATCGCCGCCGTGGTGGCCAAATGGACCGGCATCCCGGTGGACAAGCTCCTGGAAGGCGAAAAAGAAAAACTGGTGCAGGCGGAGAAAGCGCTGGGCGCGCGGGTGATCGGCCAAAAAGAGGCCATTGTGGCCGTCTCCAATGCGGTCCGCCGGGCGCGGGCCGGCTTGCAGGATCCCGATCGGCCCCTGGGCAGCTTCATCTTCCTTGGCCCCACCGGGGTGGGCAAAACCGAACTGGCCCGGAGTCTGGCCCATTTCCTCTTCGACTCCGAGCAGGCCATGATCCGGATCGACATGTCGGAGTACATGGAAAAACATTCGGTTGCCCGCCTGATCGGCGCCCCTCCGGGCTACGTCGGTTACGACGAGGGCGGCATGCTCACCGAGGCGGTTCGGCGGCGGCCCTACGCCGTCATCCTGCTTGATGAAATCGAGAAGGCGCATCCCGATGTGTTCAATGTGCTGCTGCAGGTGCTCGATGACGGTCGGATGACCGACGGCAAGGGAAGGACCGTGGATTTCAAGAATACCATCTTAATTATGACCTCCAACCTCGGCAGCCATATCATCATGGAAATGGCTCAATCAAACCCAGAGGGGATGCGCAAGGAAATCGACCAGCTGCTCCACCGCCAGTTCAAGCCTGAATTTCTCAACCGGGTCGATGACATCATCACCTTCCACGGTTTGAGCCGAGAGGATCTGTTCCAGATTGTCGATATCCAGATCAAACGCATGGCCAAGCGGTTGGCGGCGCACAAGTACAAAGTCACCCTGACCAAAGAGGCCAAGCAATTCCTGGTCGAGGCCGGATATGATCCGTCCTATGGCGCCCGCCCCCTCAAACGGGCGATCCAGCGTTATATCGAAGACCCGCTGGCCCTTGAAATCCTCGAAGGAGCCTTCACCGAAGGCGACCATATCCTTATCGACCGGAAACAGGGGAATCACCTCAGCTTTTCAAAACAATAATGGCATCCCCCTTCCGTCAAGACGGGAGGGGGTTCCTCCAGCCCCTGCTGCGGCCCGAAAGAAAACAACGCTTTCAAAACGAGCAATATCGCATTAACATCCTGGCAACACTCCTTCCACCAGGACCGATGAGCCATGATGCCGTGTATCAATCCCGCAGCTGGTTCCCAAAAGGAACCTTCGGTATGTGCAGAGCCCCGTTGATTGACCAGGCGACACCTGCGGGGACCAATCGCTCGACCAGTGCCTATAAACCCACGTTGCTTTTCCGTTTCGTATTTTCCCCACAACTATTTTTCGCTTGGCTGCCCCTACTCTACCTGCTGGTTTTGTTTACCGGCACAGTCGACGTTGCCCACGCTCAACCGGGGGTCGACATCAACATCTCCGGGGATCTTACCGAAACCCAGCGTCAGAATATCCGCAGCCACCTCTCCCTGGCCCGGCTCCCAGAGAAAGAATCGCTCTCGGCGGCAACCTTCCAGCGTCTGTACACCAAGGTGAAAAAAGAAACCGCCACCGCCCTGGAGCCCTTCGGATACTACACCCCCACCATCAACGTCGCGCAGCAACGGCTAAACGACCGTTGGCAGGTAAACCTGGTGGTCGATCCCGGCCCGCCGGTCCTGCTCGAGCAATTGCACCTCGTGCTCACCGGCCCGGGCAAGGAAGATGCCAGCCTGCAAAAAGCCCTGCAACGTTTCCCGATCCAACCCAAAGATATTCTTGATCATCAGCTGTACGAAGACGCCAAGGAACAGCTGATCACGGTGGCACTGGATAGCGGCTACCTCAAAGCCACCTATCGCAACAATCGGGTGGAGATCAAAAGAAAATCGCAAAGTGCCGTCATGACCCTGCAAATCGAAACCGGCCCCAAGTATACTTTTGGCCCCATTACCTTTATCGCCGATTTCATCAACCACGACCTGTTACATAAAATTTCGCCGGTACATGAGGGGGATCCCCTGACGCCCCGATCCTTGGCGCAGTTGCGCCAATCCCTGTACAATGCCAATTATTTCAACACGGTGGATCTCGAATACGACGTCGAACAAACCGACGCTACGAATATCCCGGTCAAAGTCATCCTCACGCCCAATCTTGCCCACAAGTACGGCGTGGGCCTGGGATACGGCACCGACACCGGCCTTAGGGGGACCCTTGAATATACCAACCGATATATTAACCAGCTCGGCCACCAACTGGAGGTCTCGCTGCAGCCCTCGCAACGGAAAAGCAATTTAGGAGGCGTTTACACCATCCCCATCGGCGACCCGAGAAGAGACCGCCTGACCATTCTGGGGAAATACGAAATTGAGAAATACGACAACACCGATACGCAATCATGGACCTCAACCGTCAGCCACGATCACTTTCGCGAAAAAGGGGAGTATTCGACCTATCTCCAATTGCTTGACGAGCAGTACGATACCGGCATGGACAGCGGCCACGCCGCCCTGCTCATCCCCGGGGTCAAGGGCAGCGTCTTCTGGGCGGACAACCCCCTGGTCACCACCCGCGGCCTGCGCGTTTCCGCCTCTCTCAAAGGCAGCGAGGAAAGTGCCCTGGCCACCACCTCCTTCCTCCAAAGCGCTGTGCGCACCAAAGGAATTTATTCCTTTTTCGATACATGGCGTTGGATCGGGCGTGCCGATCTCGGCGCCACCTTGACCGACGACATCGACGCCCTCCCCCCCTCGCTGCGCTATTTCGCCGGCGGTGACCAGAGCGTCCGGGGGTATGGGTACAAAAAAATCGGCCCGAAAGATGCCGAAGGCAACATCATTGGCGGCAAAAACCTGCTCACCTACAGCCTGGAACTGGAACGTACCCTCTTCGATGAATGGAGTGCAGGTATATTTTACGATTCCGGCACCGCGATGAATACTTTTTCGAATCTTAATCTGCAATCCGGCGCCGGAATCGGGGTTCGTTGGAACGCCGCCTTTGGCCAGATTCGCCTTGATCTGGCCAAACCCCTTGATGACGAAAGCAATTCCTGGCGCATCCATTTTACCATGGGAGCCGACCTCTAATGAAAAAATGGCGGCGCTGGTTGATCATCCTGAGTTTGCTGCTAGTCTCATCGACCCTTATGGTGCTCTCCTGCACCAATCTTGGCTTGCGCAGTCTCGCCGCACTCCCCCAGTTTCTCAGCAATGGCCACCTGAGCATCCAAACTGCTTCCGGCTCCCTGTTCGGGTCGTTCCGACTCCAGGGAATCCGCTACTCCGACGGCATTGACACCGTGCTGGTCGAGGACCTGGAACTAACCTGGAATCCAGCGGCACTACTGGACCAAATCGTCCAGATCCAAAACATCCACGCCACCGGCGTTCGGGTTGTTCTCGGCGAAAGCAGCCAGGAAACCGTACTGGCCGATTTCTCGCTTCCGATCCAAGTGCTGATCACACAAATCGCCGCCGAAAAGATCACTGTCCTCTCCGGGCAAGAGGAGCTCTGGTTCATCCGCCACGGGACCATCGACCGCCTCAACCTTCAAGGTTCCTCCTTGGCACTGGACCTCTTATCCTTAGAAAGCGAGGAGATGCGCATACAAGCCAAAGGACAGCTGCAGACTGTAAACGATTATCCGCTCCAACTCAGCCTGGAGACAACGATCGAGCCGAAAGGGTACGCCCCCATCGCAGCGCAGGGCATAATGACCGGACCGCTCAACGCCCTGCAACTCGAAGCCGAGTCCCGGAGCCCATTGCCGGCGCGACTTAGTGGTCGATTCACCAACCTGCTTGGAAAAACCACCTGGCAGGCACGACTGGACGCCCCGGAGGTCACCCTTCCCGACATCCATCAGGACTGGCCAGCTCAACGCTTTACCAAAGTGACCATCGAAGGCCAGGGAACCCTTGATGCCTATACTTTACGGATACGTAGCTTGGCCGGGCTGCCCGGCCTCAAGTCGCCGCCTGAGATTTCTGCGGAACTGCATGGAGACAGCAAAGGGTTACAGGTGCAGGCACTCCACCTCGCCCACGGGAAAACCGCGCTTGCAGCAACTGGAATGCTGCTCTGGAGCCCGATGCTTACCTGGCGGGCAGAGATACACGGGACGCATATCGACCCCTCCCTTTTTCTCAAAGACTGGCCCGGCAGTTTTTCCTGCACCCTGAGCACTTCCGGCCAATTCACCGACAACACACTCAAGGCCTCACTGCAACTTGCTGAACTCCAAGGGTCGCTGCGCAACTTGCCGCTCACCGGCAAAGGCGAACTGCACATCAAGGACAGGCAAATCCAGATTCCCCACTTTACGCTGAAAAGCGCTGGCTCCACCCTTCGAATATCCGGAAAAGCGGCCGAAACCATCGAGATCTCCGGCCAACTTGATTCCGGCAACCTGTCTGAGTTGTGGCCGAACGCTCGCGGCAAACTCCAGGCACAGTTACAACTCACCGGCCCCGCAACCAAGCCCGAGATCGATATCAAGCTCACCGGGAATAAAATTGGCATGGGCAGCGACGGCCTGGAAAAACTGACTCTAGAGACCAAAGGAACGATTGCCCTTGATGGCCGCCTTGAAACCTCCCTCAACGTCGAACAGCTCCACAGCAGCGGTATTGAACTAAACCGCGCCCGGGTACACTTCCTAGGCTCAGCCAACAATCATACGATTACCGCCGAAGGCCAAGTTTCCGATGTTTCAGCAGGATTTAAAATCAATGGGAAATACGACAACCACGCCTGGCAGGGTTCCCTCCAACAAACCCACATCACCTCCAGCAAGTTTGGCAACTGGTTGCAGCGCCAGGCAACCCTGCTTTCCATAGACCCTGAGAAATCAACTATAGCGCCAATCTGTCTCGCCACCCCTCCTTCCACCAACGTTTGCTTGAACGGATTCTGGCTGCCGGCTTCAGGCAACTGGCAAACCCACGGAACAATCTCTTCACTGCCGCTGAATTTTCTCGGTAAACTCGCAAACCTTTCCTGGCCGGCAGAGGGACAAATGAACGGCACCATTGACCTCGCTGGAAAACAATCCCATATTCTTACCGGAAAGCTTCAAGGCGACACGGCGGGAATGGTTATGCATATTCCCCTCAAAGAGGGCTCCGAACAGCGTCTGCAATGGCTGAAAAACACGCTTCGAGCTGATTTTGCCGACAACCAACTACAGGTGAATCTGGAAAGCACCCTCTCCGACAAGAGTTCGGTGCGCATGGATCTGCGCCTTGCCAACCTACTATTACCGGGAACAGATCCGTTGCGGGCCCCCTTAAAAGGGACAGTTCAAGTCAACTTGCAGGATCTGAGCTTGATCAACCTATTAACCGACCAATTGGTACAACTCACCGGCAACTTGCAGGGCCAGATTGCCCTAAGCGGGTCACCTGCGGCTCCTCAGGTTACCGGTCAGATGGAACTGGCAAACGGCCAGGCTGAAATACCTTCTCTGGGCATCACCCTTTCTCCACTGCATATCACAATGAAAGGCGATAATAATAAACTGCGACTACAGGCCACTGCATATTCCGGCGCAGGTCTTCTCCGGGCGGAAAGCACAATGCAAATAACGTCATCGGATACCGACACAAACACCATCATTATCACAGGCGAAGGATTTAAAGCCGCACACCTGCCAGGACTTGACCTCGACGTATCTCCCGACCTCCGATTGCTGCTGGGCAAAAAACAAACAGAAATTCGTGGAACAGTAACTATCCCCAGGGCACAAATAACCTCGATTGATTTCAACAATGCCACTGCGCCGTCCCACGATATGATCGTGATTGATGACCCACAGAATTCCAGCCCCCCCGTTGACGAAATCCCTCTTTTTTCAACGGTTTCCCTCGTTGCCGGCGATGATGTCCAGATCAATGCCTATGGTCTGCAGGGAAAAATCACTGGCTCTTTAAAAGTGATCGGACAACCGCACCGTCCCTTGGTAGGCAACGGTACCCTTACTATTCAAAACGGTTCGTTCACGTTATACGGCAGGCGCCTGAAGATTGACCTTGGACGCCTGCTATTTAATAATGGCCCACTTACGAATCCTGGCATTGAACTGCGTAGTGAAAATAAAAAAGATAAAGTTATTTCTGGAGTGAGGATCGAAGGATTACTACAACATCCTGAAATTACGTTTTATTCTAACCCATCAATGGAACAGTCGGCCATTATTTCCCATCTGCTGCAAAACACGGCGCTGGGCGGTGAAACTCGTCAAGACACCGGGTTAATTGGTAAAACCATGAAAAAGACAGGAATGGGCGAAATGGTTCCCTATTTGCAAAGTTTAAAAAAATTCTCCATGATCGACGAGATCAAACTTGAAACCGGAACCAATTTCGACTCTGCTTCCTTGATCTTAGGAAGTTGGCTGACCCACGACTTCTATGTCAGTTATGGCAAAGACCTCTTGAAAGAATCGGGAAGTTTCAATACGCGCTACACCCTGGGCAAGGGCTTTTTTTTCACGACCGAGACCGGATCTTCACAAAGCGGTGGTGACATAAAATACGAATTTGAACGATAATTCTATTTCTTATCATTCAAAACACCCTATGCGCAGGGAAACCAGGTCATTCTGAAAATACAACTTGGTGTTGATTGCCTTTTCCAGATCTTTGCAGTATTTTCTCGTCATTTTACCGTCGATACTATCCCCCCTCAACGCCCAACCAAGGAACCAAATGGCTGAAACTATAGAAGAACTCACAGTTAATTACGAAGAAGAAGGGGTTTTGATCGTCAAAGAGATCGACAAAGAGGTCCTTTCAAAAGGTGCATGGACAACGATTCTTTTCCGATATCAGGACTATGACAAAGGAACGCAAGAGTATAGTCCGGATAAATTCACTATCCGCAGGTACCAAAAACGTAACGGTCAGTACCAAGCCAAATCGAAATTCAACATTTCAAGTATAGCCCAAGCCCAAAAAATCGTCGAAGTTTTGACCCGGTGGACTGCAACAGACGCTGCATAAAATAACGGCATCTCCCTGTCGTTTCTTTTCTATTACAAACGTTAGCGATAAGAGGTGAGCTTCAACAGGGCACCACTTAGAACTCCAGACAAGCACCGCTCGAATTTTTAAACACGAAGAACTCATTTTCTATTGACACTGGCTTCAAATTCAGACTATATTAATCCCTCGTTGCTGCTGACAAACAAGGTCGGCCGCGACGAACACTTCCCAGTCAAACATTTTATGCTTGACTGGGAAACGAAAATAAGTTAGAGTAAAAAGGTAGCAAAAACAAATAGCTACAAACCGCGCAAGCAATTGCCTGGTTTTTTGATCTTTGAAAACTGAACAGTAAATAAAGAGCGGGCCAAGTAGTAATTGGTTT